>NZ_JBFAHG010000047.1:0-1002 GCF_040654065.1 Nocardia sp. NPDC050793 | reverse complement strand
TGGCATCGGTGGAGAACAGCAGCGGTCCCAGGAGGGTGACGGCCAGCACGATCCAGGGGCGTCGGTGTCGCTGTACGAGAGCTCCCGCTGCGACGAGGCCCAGCACGAACCCGAGTGCGTAGTTCCATTCGGGAACCGTGTTCGAGTCCGACGAGAGGCCCAGCGTCAGGAACGTGCAGAACAAGCTCAGTGTCACGGCAGCTGTGGTCCAGACACGCCGGCGCCACGCCGGCGGTCGTCGCAGCTCCTGAGCGGAAGTAACCATCACCTCGTGCACGCTACGCAATCCCGTGCCGCACCTACATGGTCCGAACGGTCCGCACAGCCGTAGCGATCGGCCCGAAAGGATGAGGTGGTCCGTCCGATCGGACGAGGTGCCGGACCGGTTGGGTCGGGTGAGCTGTTCACACCGGAGGAGCGGCACCGCCTGCTCCGCATCCCCAGCCCAGACCGATGAGGAGAAGTGTGATGACGCACCCGATCTCGTACCCCGCCGACCCGAGCCAGAACCCGCAGGGACGCCCGCCGCGTGCCAGGCGCCGGGTGTGGCCCTGGATCGTCGTCGGTGTGCCTGTTCTGCTGTTCGGCGCCTGCTCGATCGCCGTAGTCTCCAGCGTCGGCGGCGAGAAGGAAGCTACCGTGATCTCGGGACCCACCGGAGAGGAGGTCGTGGCAGACCGAGGGCCGGAATTCCCCGGCAAGCTCGACCACGACACCGCGGCAGTGGCCGGCGCCACCATCAGTCGCGACGACCTCGCCTACACCGTCGGGCCGCTCCAGGCCGTCGACTCGTTGCTCGGCAGCTATTTGTGCAGCGAGGTGACGATCGTGAACGTCGGCACCGCTGAGAACGACTTCAACGGATACACGGACTGGCATGTGCAGGACGCCGGTGGCGCGATCCGTGACTCCACGTTCGGCACCGACCGTCCGATGCTCCAGTCGGGCCGCCTCGCGCCGGGAGGGACAGCGACCGGAAACGTGTGCTTCGATGCTCGCTCC
>NZ_JBFAHG010000046.1:0-1007 GCF_040654065.1 Nocardia sp. NPDC050793 | reverse complement strand
CGGGTCGAGCGTCATCCCGAGCGACGCGAGCATCCCCACGTCTTTCGCGGTGCCCGCGACGAACCAGTTCTCGAGGCTGAGCGGCAGTCCCGACTCGTCGACGATCCGCGATGCGGACGGCGCGCCCTGATCCCCGCCGAACCCGTCGGTGAGGGCGAGAGAACGAACGAGCACAGCATCACCGTTTGTGCCCCAGCCCCGTCCGACGTGCTCGTTCAGCCGCCGCAGAGAGCCGGTGTGACGAGCTTCGACGAGCAGTTCGGTCGTGCCGATCGATCCGGCTCCGAGCACGAGACGGTCGCACGTGAGGGTCGTCGTGTTCAGGATCGCGCCGGTCGGATCGACGGCTTGCACCTCGACCCGGTACCGTCCGTCGGCTTCCTGGCCGACCGCGAGCACCCGGTGCCCGTGACACACCAGCGCGCGCCCGGTCGCCTCCGCTTCCGGAATGTAGTTCTGCGTCAGGTCGAACTTCGCGCCGTTGGAATTGCCGAGGTTGCTCTCCCCGGCGACGGCGGAGCGTCGCACCGAGCCCGCCAGCTCGGCCCGGACCACGTCCCAGTCCCAGATGCCGTCGACCCGGTGCGGTGAGTACCCCGCAGCCCGCGCGTCGTCGTCCCAGCGGCGAGAGTGGGTGAATTCGGGAGAGTGATAGATGTCGTCGGGCATCGGGTCGAGACGCAACATCGACCGGACCTTCGGGTACCACGTCGAGGCCATTTCGCCGTAGCTCAGCCGGTCGCCGAATACGTGTTCGAAGAAGCGCTGTTCCGGCGCGATCATCACCCCGGTGAACACGACCGAACCGCCACCGACGGCCGCGCCACGCCACACCGACATGTGGGGGTAGTCGACGACGTCGAGGACGCCGGCGAAGTCGTCGCACTCCACCGGGATGCCGGTCGGGCCGGTGAAATGCGTCCGGTGGTAGTAACCGCGACCGTCGGCGAGAAGATCGGACGAGAACACCTCACGCCACGGATCGCGGGGCCAGCGCATGCCTCGCT
>NZ_JBFAHG010000045.1:0-1023 GCF_040654065.1 Nocardia sp. NPDC050793 | reverse complement strand
GGATAGGTCGTGCGCGGCGGGGATCTCCCGGCCCCATTTCATGAATGTGCGGACGAGGGTGGGGGCGGTGTAATAGGTGGTGACGCGGTATTTTTCGATGATCTCGAAGTGCCGGTGTTCGGTGGGTGAGTTGGGGGTGCCTTCGTAGACGATCTGGGTGGTGCGGTTGGAGAGGGGTCCGTAGACGATGTAGCTGTGTCCGGTGACCCAGCCGATGTCGGCGGTGCACCAGTAGATGTCTTGTCCGGGTTTGTGGTCGAAGACGTAGTGGTGGGTGTAGGAGGTTTGGGTGAGGTAGCCGCCGGAGGTGTGCAGGATGCCTTTGGGTTTTCCGGTGGTGCCGGAGGTGTAGAGGATGAACAGTGGGTGTTCGGCGTCGAAGGGTTGGGCTTGGTGTTCGGTCGAGGCTTGGGTGATTGTCTCGTGCCACCACAGGTCACGGCCGTCGGTCCAGGGCACTTCGATGTTCGTGCGCCGCACCACCAGCACGTGCTCGACGCTGGAGGGAGTGTCGCCGTGGGCGTAGAGCGCTTCGTCGACGGCTTCCTTGAGCGGTGCGGCCTTGCCGCGGCGCCATTGCCCGTCGGTGGTGATGACGAGCCGGGCGCGTGCGTCGTCCACGCGCTGGCGCAGCGCGGTGGGGGAGAAGCCGGCGAAGACCACCGAGTGGGTGAGTCCGAGGCGGGCGCAGGCGAGCATCGATACGATCGCCTCGGGCACCATCGGCATGTAGATGGCGACTCGGTCGCCGGTCTCGAGTCCGAGTTCGGTCAGGTAGTTGGCGGCTTGTGATACCTCGTCGAGCAGTTGCCGGTAGGTGATGTCGCGGGAGTCGCCGGGTTCGCCTTCCCAGTGGATGGCGACCTGGTCGCCGTGTCCGTCGAGGACGTGGCGGTCCACGCAGTTGTAGGCGACGTTGAGTTTGCCGTCGACGAACCACTTGGCGACGGGTGCGTCGCTCCAGTCCAGGACCTGTGTCCACTTCTGATGCCAGTGCAGCCGCTCGGCCTGCTCGGCCCAGAA
>NZ_JBFAHG010000044.1:0-1031 GCF_040654065.1 Nocardia sp. NPDC050793 | reverse complement strand
GTCGCGCTGTTCCGGCTCGCTACCGACAACTATGTGCTCGCGATGGTGCTGCACCACATCGCAGCCGACGGATCCTCGTTCGGACCGTTCGCGCAGGATGTCGTCGCCGCCTACACGGCGCGCGCAGAGGGACACGAACCTCGCTGGTCGCCCCTGCCGATCCAATACGCCGACTACGCCCTGTGGCAACGACAGGCTCTCGGCAGCGAGTCGGATCCGGGTTCGACTGCTGCACAACAAATCTCTTTCTGGGTGCGTGAACTCGACGGTCTCCCGGATCAGCTCGACCTGCCGGCGGACCGGATGCGCCCTGCCGTCGCAAGCTACCACGGTGCCAAGCACCGATTCGAAATCGGCGCCGAGACACACCGTGGACTCGTCGAACTTGCTCGCGGACACAGCGCCTCGCTGTTCATGGTCGTCCACGCCGCCTACGCGGTCCTCCTGTCACGACTGAGCGGATCGAACGATATCGCCGTCGGCACCGCCGTCGCGGGACGCGGCGAAAAGGAACTCGACGACCTCATCGGCATGTTCGTGAACACGCTGGTGTTGCGCACGCGCGTCGATCCCGGACTCTCGTTCGGTGAATTCCTCGACGTGGTCCGTGAAATCGACCTGACCGCATTCTCGAACGCGGACGTGCCTTTCGAGCGTCTCGTCGAGGTGCTCAACCCGGCACGATCCACAGCGCGCCATCCGCTGTTCCAGGCGGCGCTGTCGCTCGAGCCCGGTTCGGCACGTGAGGTGTCCTTCGCCGGAGTCCGCGCCGTCGGCACCGAACTGGAGATGCCGATCTCGAAGTTCGACATCCAGCTGTGGCTGACCGAAAAGACCGGCAGCGACGATGAACCCGCCGGCTTGGGTGCCACCTTCGAGTACGCGTCGGATCTCTTCGACGCCGGTACGGTCGCCGTCTTCGCAGAACGTTTCGTGCGGATCCTCGACGGCATCGTCGCGGACACGTCGGCATGTGTGGGTGACCTGTCCATCCTTTCTCCCGGCGAAGCCGAGCTGCTGCTCACCACGAC
>NZ_JBFAHG010000043.1:0-1050 GCF_040654065.1 Nocardia sp. NPDC050793 | reverse complement strand
CCTGCGCATGCAGGTGCTGGAGGGACGGAGTGCCGGACTCGAGAGCGTTGAGCAGACTCTCGACCTGGGCCATGTGGTTGCACAGGCCCTTACCGCGGATCTTGCCGTGCTCGTCGAGGATCACCCCGTACGGTGTGGTGCCCACCTGGTAGGCGATTCCGACGTCGCGAGCGTCGACGTAGCTCAGTTCGTCGCCGATGTTGCTGCCGGCCAGGAACTCCCGGTGTTCCTCGGGGGTGCCGTCGGACACGATGACGACGTCGAGATCCGTTTCCGCGCGGGCCATTGCACGCAGACCGGGAAGCAGGCTCTTGCAGGTGCTGCAGCTGGGAGCGGTGAACATGAGCAGCTGCGCCTTGTCGCGGTGACCTCCGACGCGCACCGACCGCCCGACGTGATCGACCAGTCCGGCGAACGAGGGGCCGGCCTGATCGACCTTCGGGCCGGTGTCCATCATCCGCGCGCCCAGCGGCCCGAGGCGCACCTGAACACGACCGATCTCACGGGCCAGCGCCAGGGTCATGAGGAACAGCAGTGCGACCGCCACGGTGAGCACCACGACGGCCACCAGGAGAAATGTTGTCATCGAAATCAGTCCTATCTGTGCAAAAGGGTCGGCGGAGAGGGGATTACGAGCCGTACTTCGACTCGGTGCTCACTGCGCGCAATCTGATCGATCCGGAGGTCAGGTAGTCGTCGACGGGACGGCGGCCGAAGTGCACGACCGATCGGATCTGCACGACCGCGACCACGGCGAGCACGATCAGCAAGCCGGCCGACGCACCGATGAGCTGTTCGAGCGGAGCGATCCCCGACGGGTGGGTCGCCGCGAGGACGAGTGCGGTGACGGCGAACGATGCCGCGCGGGCCGCGTGGAACCACCCGATGCGTGGCACTTCGTGGGCGGAGAACGCGAAGCATCCGCAGTCGAGGTCACGCCGGCCACGAGCCAGGTTCACGGTCAGCCCGAACGTGAAGGCGGCGAACAGCAGTGCGGCGCCCGAGGCCGCCCACACACCGGCGATCCCGAGGATCAATGCGGTTCCCACC
>NZ_JBFAHG010000042.1:0-1066 GCF_040654065.1 Nocardia sp. NPDC050793 | reverse complement strand
GTTCCATCGAGGTGCTCCACGGGGTGGACATCGCGCTCCCACCGGGGGCGGTCGTCGCCCTTCTCGGGCCGAACGGAGGCGGCAAGACGACAACACTGAAGGTGTGCTCCGGCATCCACCCTGTGTCGTCCGGGGAGTTCCGGCTCGGGGGACACGTCGTCAACGGAGCCTCCGCAGCCGAACTCGCACGCCTGGGCATCTGCTCGATCCCCGAGGGGCGAGGCGTGTTCCCCAACCTCACGGTGCGCGAGAACCTGTGGATCGCGACCGGCACGGGCGTCTCACTGGCAGAACTCGAGGACGTGGCCTACACCCGCTTCCCAATTCTCGGAGAGCGCCGGACACAGCTCGCCGGATCGATGTCGGGCGGCGAGCAACAGATGCTCGCACTGTCGCGGGCGCTCGGAACGAACCCGACGGTGCTGCTGCTCGACGAACTGTCGATGGGCCTGGCCCCGCGTATCGTCTCGCAGATCTACGACATAGTGGGAGAACTTGCGGCGGAGGGGGTGTCGATTCTCGTTGCCGAACAGTTCGCCCGGGCGGTCCTGCCCATCGCCACCAGCGCTGCGCTGATGCTCCAGGGACGAGTCGTGCGCACGGGCGATCCGGCGGAGATCGAAGAAGAACTGTCTACCAGCTACCTAGGAGGATGACGATGACCACTGCGGTCGACGAACGACGTGAGCAATTCAAGCAGGATGTGGCTGCCCTGGGGCTGGGCACCACGAGCAACGGATCCGGCGGGAAGGGCCGAATTGCCGGCATGGTGCTGATGATCATCGGGGTGGCAGCCGCATTCGTCGTCTACATCGCGTCGCTGACCCTCTCGGACCTGCGAGACATCGCCTCGTATCAGCTGCTGAGCATGGGATTCATCGCGCTCACGCTGGTCGGCGCGGCCGTCTACGTGGCGTCGGTGGTCGCAAAGGTTCTGAGGTTGTGGCTGGTGCGTCAGCTCCTGGAGGGCAACGCGCAGACCGAGCGACTCGTCGAGGAGATGTAGGGCGACAAGCTCTGACGCGGTGAGCCGGTCACACCCGGCGACGGAAACGGCAGGCCGGGC
>NZ_JBFAHG010000041.1:0-1091 GCF_040654065.1 Nocardia sp. NPDC050793 | reverse complement strand
GGTTGTACGGGCCGATGTTCCAGACCGGGTTGATCTGGAGGAGGCCGGACATCAGCGCGAGGACCGCGAAGGTCATCGCGAAGAACGCACCGGACTTGACCGCGAAGACCGGGAGGATGCGAACACCGACGACGTTCTGCTCCGTGCGGCCGGGGCCGGGGAACTGCGTGTGCTTCTGGTACCACACCAGCGCGAGGTGCGCGGCGATGAGCGCCAGGATGATGCCCGGCACCAGCAGGACGTGCAGGACGTAGAAGCGCGGGATGATCAGGTCACCGGGGAAGTCGCCACCGAACAGCGCCCAGTGCATCCACGTGCCGATGACCGGGATGCTCAGCGTGATGCCGGAGAACGCGGCGCGGAGGCCGGTACCGGAGAGCAGGTCGTCGGGAAGCGAGTAACCGAAGAAGCCCTCGAACATCGCCAGGATGAGCAGCAGCGAGCCGATCACCCAGTTCGCCTCACGGGGACGGCGGAACGCACCGGTGAAGAAGATGCGCAGCAGGTGAACCACGATGGACGCCGCGAACATCAAGGCGGCCCAGTGGTGGATCTGCCGGACGAACAGGCCGCCACGAACCTCGAAGGACAGGTTCAGTGTCGTCTCGTACGCCCGGGACATCCCCACACCGCGTAGCGGCTGGTAGACGCCGTCGTACACGACGTGAGCCATCGACGGATCGAAGAACAGGGTCAGGTAGACGCCCGAGATCAGCAGGATGATGAACGCGTAGAGCGCGATCTCGCCCAGCAGGAAGGACCAGTGGGTCGGGAAGACCTTGTTGATCTGCCGACGGATACCGGCCGAAAGGTGATACCGGGAATCGATGTTCTCGGCTGCCTTTGCGGCGTGGGATTGAGTTGCAGTACTCACGGGCGACGCTCCCAAAATGCCGGGCCGAGCGCCTCGATGAAGTCACCGTTGGCGACCAGGAAGCCCTCTTCGTTCACTGTAATAGGTAGCTGCGGCAAAGCACGAGCGGCGGGACCGAAAACGGGCTTGCCGTATTCGAGCGCGTTGAACTGCGACTGGTGGCAGGGGCAGAGGATGCGATTGCTCTGCTGCTCGTACAGCGACGGCGGGCAACCGA
>NZ_JBFAHG010000040.1:0-1093 GCF_040654065.1 Nocardia sp. NPDC050793 | reverse complement strand
AAGCTTTCTTCGGAGTGGTCGCGGGCAAGGAGCCCACGGGCGAGCGGGCTCCAGGCGCTCACCGAGAGCCCGAGTTCGTCCGCCATCGGCAGCAGGTCGCGCTCCGGAGTGCGCGCGACGAGCGAGTACTCGACCTGCAGCGCGCAGAACGAGGTCCAGCCCCGCAGTTCGGCGATGGCGTCCGACCGGGAGACGACCCATGCTGGCGTGTTGGACACCCCGAGTGCGAGCACCTTTCCCGACCGCACCAGATCGTCGAGTGCGCGCAGCGTCTCCTCTGCGGGCGTGCACCGATCCCACGCGTGAACCCACAGCAGATCGAGGTAGTCGGTGCCGAGCCGCTTCAGGCTCGTCTCCACACTGCGGCGCAGGCTCTTCCGGTTGCTTCCCCCGGAATTCGCGTCGCGGGGGTCGGTCGGCAGGGTGTACTTCGTGCTTACCACCACCGCGTCACGCTCCGACGCGATCAGCCGGCCGAGGAACTCTTCGCTCGCACCGTTGGTGTAGTTGTTCGCGGTGTCGACGAAGTTGCCCCCGGCTGCCCGGTACTCGTCGTAGATGGCGCGGGAGGTCGCCTCGTCGGCTCCGAATCCCCACTCCGTTCCGAAGGTCATGGTGCCCAGACACAGCTCGCTCACGCGGATGCCGGACTTCCCGAGGACCCGCTGCGCCATTCCGGTCGCACCGTGCTCACGCATCGTCGTCCACCACCCAGTTGACGAAGCGGTGCAGCGGGTACATGCCGTCGTGCGGGCCACCCATGCTGCCCTTGAGGGCACTGCCGAGTCGCACGATCCGCTGGACGCCGGCCGTGGCGAGCAGATCCCGTATCTCGGCCTTCCGCGCCGCCGGATAGACACCGACGGTCTGGGTAGCAACCGTGGCGTAGGACGCTGCCTCACGCATCTGCGCGACGGGAATGACGTTGACGGTCTTGTTGGTCGGATGGAAATCGACCATCTCCGGTGACCGCACCACAAGACCGCTGCCGTCGAACGTGCCCCACACGCGGTATTCGGGTTCGAGGAAGCGCATGCCTTCGACGGCTTCGCGGATCTCGGCGCCGGGCTTCGGCCCGAAAGCCTCCGCGAAG
>NZ_JBFAHG010000039.1:0-1095 GCF_040654065.1 Nocardia sp. NPDC050793 | reverse complement strand
ACCGCGAACGTCGCCGCGTCCGGGTGCCGCGCGACCATGCGGGCGGCCAGGGTGAGCGGGTCGATGGGGGTCTCCGCCGCGAGCGCGACCTTCCTGGCCGCGACCACCTTGTCGAATTCGCCGAGTTCGAGTCGCTCCACCAGCGCGCGCACCCGCGCGACGTGCACGCGGGGAAGCGGGATCTCCTGCGTCCTTTGGACCTCCGGAAGGTCCGGGAGGTCGTCGGGCGCCTCCCACGGTCCGTCGGTGATCTCGGTGTGATCCGGCTGGGCCAGCGCGACCGGCCGGGTCGGGTCGAACGGCAGGGCACCGACGACGAGGTCGGCGTCCCCGCGGTGCAGGGCACGAGACGCCGACGCCACGTCGTCGAAGAGACGACGCGTGCCGGTGGCGTGCACGGTGCGATCGGCGCGGGAAAGCAGAAAACCGTCCATGGTGATTCGACGATATTCCTGCGCGCGCCGCCCTCAGCGGCCAGGTGGCACGATCAGCACGGGACGGTGGCTGTGGCGCAGGACGTGGTCGGCCACCGACGACTGCAGCAGGGACCGCAGGCCGGTGGTGCCTCGGGTGCCCGCGACGATGATGTCGACGTCGAGTTCGTCCGCGGCTTCGACGATCGCCGCCCACACCGCGTTGACGACCTCGACGGTGCGGCCCTCGGCGTGCAGGCCCAGCGAGTTGGCCAGTTCGAGCCCTTCGTCGTTGGTGACCTTCGCGTCGGTCAGCGCGATGTCCTCGCGGTCCTCGTCCGGCACCCATTCGGGTTGCATGACGCCGGACAGTCCCGACATCCGCGCGGCCTGCCGCACCATCGGCTCCCACGCCGTGACGACCACCGCCCGGCACGACTCGAGGAACCGCCCTGCGTACTGCACGGCCCGCTTGGAATTCTCGGATCCGTCGTAGGCGATGAGAATCAGATCTGCGGCCACCGGGCACCTCCTGTGTCGAGTGTTACGGGGTCGAGTGAGTCCGGGTGCGCCCCGGCTTGGCCTCGTCGACCACGGGATCCGGCACGAATGTTCGGGTGCACCTTAGCGTGCGCAGACCGGCTGCGGGAGGGTTCGTGGCACCGGTCCGCTACCGTCGGAA
>NZ_JBFAHG010000038.1:0-1113 GCF_040654065.1 Nocardia sp. NPDC050793 | reverse complement strand
CACCGCAGCACGTCGCCGCGCCGTTCCCCATCACCGATCCGCTCACCCGACACATCGGCCAGATCGTGCCGGTCGATCTCCATCGCCTCGACATCTACCCCGGACGGCACCTCGAACCCATCGCGGGCCGTCGTCACCACACACACCGGGGCAGCAATATCGAGCACATGCCGGATGCGATCGGCCGGATGATCCGGATCGATCGGCACATACGCGCCGCCCGCCCGCACGATCGCATACATCCCCACCAACAGATCCAACGACCGGCGCACCGCCAACCCCACCGTCGTCTCCGGACCCACACCCCGCGAGATCAAATACCGCGCAAGCCGATTGACCCGCGCATCGAACTCGCCGTACGTCAACGACACACCCTCGAACACCACCGCCACCGCATCCGGCGACGCAGCGACCTGCGCATCGAACCGATCCAGCAACGTCGACTCCGGCACCGGACGCGACGTATCGTTCCACCGCTCGAGCACCGCCATACGCTCGTCGGCGCCCAGCAGATCGATATCCCCCACCCGCCGCGACGGATCGGCCACCACCGCCTCGAGGATCCGCACGAACCGCTCCGCGAACCCCTGAACCGTCGAAGCATCGAAAAGCTCGGTCGCGTAGGTGAACTCGACGCCGAATCCCTGCGACTGCTCACCCGACCCGACCAGATCGGTGACGGTCACCTGAAGATCGAACTTCGCGACCCGGACATCGACATCCACACCCGAGACACTCAACCCGGGCAGTTCGAGATGCGCGTCCGCCATATTCTGGAACGTCAACATCACCTGGAACAACGGATGACGCGCCTGCGAACGCGCAGGATCGAGCACCTCCACCAACCGCTCGAACGGCACATCCGCATGCGCGAACGCATCGAGATCCGCCGTGCGAACGGTGTCGAGGAATTCGCCGAACGACACCCCACCGTCGACCGACGTCCGCAACACGAGCGTGTTGACGAACATGCCGACCAGATCGTCGAGCGCGGCCTCACCACGCCCCGCGATCGGCGTGCCGATCGCAACATCGGAACTCGCACCCAACCGCGACAGCAACACCGCCAACGCAGCATGCACCACCATGAATTCCGTTGCGCCACTGCGTCGT
>NZ_JBFAHG010000037.1:0-1117 GCF_040654065.1 Nocardia sp. NPDC050793 | reverse complement strand
GTCGACGAGGCGGTCACCCATTGGCGCGAACCGGACATGGGCATCTGGGAAGTGCGGGGCGAACCTCAGCACTTCACGTCGTCGAAGGTCATGTGCTGGGTGGCCCTGGACCGTGGCGCGAAGCTGGCCGACCTTCACGGCCGAGACAGCCATGCGCGGCGGTGGGCGGCGATCGCCGACGAGATCAAAGCCGATGTCCTCGAGCACGGAGTCGACGAAAGAGGCGTGTTCACACAGCGTTACGGCCATCCGTCTCTCGATGCCTCGACGCTCCTGATCCCGTTGCTGCGCTTCCTTCCCGCCGACGACCCGAGGGTCCGCGCGACCGTGCTCGCCGTCGCCGACGAACTGACCGACGACGGACTCGTGTTGCGCTACCGCGTCGAGACCACCGACGACGGACTCAACGGGAAGGAGGGAACCTTCACGATCTGTTCCTTCTGGCTGGTGTCGGCATTGGTGGAGATCGGCGAGGTGGAGCGCGCCGCAATGCTCTGCCATCGCCTGCTCGAGTACGCCAGCCCGCTGAAACTCTATGCGGAGGAGATCGATCCGGCGTCGGGCCGGCACCTCGGCAATTTCCCACAGGCCTTCACACATCTCGCGCAGATCAACGCCGTGGTGCATGTCGTCCGCGCCGAACACAAAGTGCAGACCGGGGAGTTCCGGCCCGGGCATCCGGCTTCCTGAGTGCAGCGGAAGGCGCTGTCGCACATACGGATCGGCTCTCCGAGTCGCAACAGTGCCGCACGACGGGGGCCGAACGCACGACAGGGAGCGTTCCGGGTCAGCGGAACCGCGACAGAAGGGCTTCCGCCTGCACGGCGATCTCACGGATCACGTCACCTGCGGGTCGCTCCGCCCGCACCGACCCGACGGCTTGCCCCGCATAGACCACGCCGATGTCGGGATCGTCGCCGGTGTAGGCCTCGGCGAGGATGTCCTCGGATTCGTCGCGGCCGTGCCACCGCTCGGTGAACGCGTTCACCAAGGCGCGTCCACCCCATCGCGACGGCCACGGCTGGTGCCTCGCCCTGTCGAACACGTCGGTGTACACGGTGTCGGCGCTCGTGGCGTCGACGATCTTGGTGCGCGCGTACACGGGGCCCACCGTTTC
>NZ_JBFAHG010000036.1:0-1118 GCF_040654065.1 Nocardia sp. NPDC050793 | reverse complement strand
GCGATCGGCAGCACGGTCGTGACACCCCAGGATTGGTTGCGCAAGCCGGGATGCGTCGGTAAGACCGGTGGCCCGGGCACGCTGGGCCGGGCACGGATCTGCGACACGGAGGGAAAGGTGATGCCGGCGGGGGAGATCGGAACCGTGTACTTCGAGCGTCCGGACTTTACGTTCGAGTATCACAAGGACCCCGCCAAGACTGCGGAGACGCGGCATCCCTTCGAAGAGAACTGGTACACGACAGGCGATCTCGGATACCTGGACTCCGGCGATGTCCTGTTCCTCACCGGCCGCGACAAGTTCACGATCATTTCGGGTGGGGTCAACATCTATCCGCAGGAGATCGAGAATGTTCTCGTGTTGCACCCTTCGGTCGCCGACGTCGCGGTCGTGGGCGTACCCGACACGGACTTCGGAGAGCGGGTCGAGGCGTTCGTGCTCCTCGCGGCGGGCACGGAGGCCGGTGACGACCTCGAGCGCGACATGATCGACTTCTGCCGGGAACGGTTGTCCCACTTCAAATGCCCCCGACAGATCCGATTCGTCGACGGCCTGCCGCGGACACCGACCGGGAAGATGGTCAAAGGTGAACTCCGGGCCCTGATCGCGCGGTACGGCGGTGTCGAGGTGTCGTCGTGAAAGCACCCTCGGCAAAGCAGCGCGTCTTCATCGAGGCGGGTCGCAGAGAGTTCGTCCGCAACGGGTACGGCTCGTCGTCCATCCGGACGATCGCGCAGGAAGCAGGAGTGAGCCTGTCCGCTCTGTACTACCACTACAAGAACAAACAGGAGTTGCTGCTGGCGACCCTGATGGACGGTGTCGATACGTACGACGCGGTGTGTGACGCTGAACTCGCGAGAACCGGGGACGATCCGGTCGAACAACTCCGCGCTTTCGTTCGTGGCAACGTCAAGTTCCGGACCGAGTTCCCCGATCAGGGCAGAATGATCGCCACCGAGGTACGCAACCTCGAACCGGAAGGCGCACGATTGTACGAGGAGCGCCGCCGGGCCGGGCGTCGCCGGATTCGGGACGTCATCGACGAGGGAATCGAGAGAGGTGTGTTCACCACGGACTTTCCCGACGATTGCCGCCGGTCGATCCTGGCGATGACCTCC
>NZ_JBFAHG010000035.1:0-1128 GCF_040654065.1 Nocardia sp. NPDC050793 | reverse complement strand
TAAATCACCCTCGAATACCTCGAACCGGCTTTGGCGGCAGGCGAGTTCGATTGGATTTCGGACGTTGCCGGCAAGCTGCCCATGGACGTGATCTCCGAACTGATGGGCGTTCCCAAATCCGACCGCGCCGAGATCCGCAGGCTCGCCGACCTCGTCGTGCACCGCGAGGAGGGCGTGCTCGACGTGCCGGTCGCCGCGATGGACGCCTCGTTGAATCTCGTCGGCTACTTCGCCCGGATGATCACCGAGCGCCGTGCGAAGGAAACAGCCGATCTCACCTCGGCTCTGCTCGGGGCGGAGATCGACGGCGACCGATTGTCGGACGACGAGATCATCGGATTCATGTTCCTCATGGTGGTGGCCGGGAACGAAACGACCACGAAGCTGCTCGGCAACGCGATGTTCTGGGGAGCCGAGAACAAATCGGAAGTGCGGCAAGTATTGTCCGATCCCTCGCGCACGCCGGAATGGGTCGAGGAGACACTGCGGTACGACACGTCGAGCCAGCTCGTCGCCCGCACTGCGGCGGAGGACATCGAACTGCACGGCTCCACCATCCCCGCCGGCGACAAGGTGCTTCTGCTCATCGGGTCCGCCAACCGCGACTCGGAAGTGTTCGACGATGCCGACACCTTCCGCATCGGCCGCAACAGTTCCCAGAAGATCGCGAGTTTCGGCGGCGGGGTGCACTTCTGCCTCGGCGCCCACCTCGCGCGTCTCGAGGCGACCATCGCGCTCGAACAGTTCGCCCGGCGCGTCACCGACTACGACGTCGACGTCGACCGCTGCGAACGCGTGCACTCCACCAACGTCCGAGGCTTCGCGGCCCTGCCCATGAAGGTCACCGATCGACATGCCTAGATTCGAACCCCACCCCGGCCGGCGCCCGGCGATCGTGACCGGCGCGTCGTCCGGCATCGGCACCGCCACCGCCTACGCGCTCGCCGAACTCGGGCACCCCGTCGCTCTCGGTGCTCGACGCGTCGACGAGTGCGAGGCCGTCGCAGAGAAGATCCGCGGCGAGGGCGGTGAAGCGTTCGCTCATCATCTCGACGTGTCGTCGACCGACTCGGTCGATCGGTTCGTCACTGCCGCGGAGGACGCGCTCGGCCCCACCGAGATCGTCGA
>NZ_JBFAHG010000034.1:0-1166 GCF_040654065.1 Nocardia sp. NPDC050793 | reverse complement strand
GTCGAACGACGCCACCTTCATCGACATCGGAGCGGTGATCGCGGCGGGAATCAATTTCTTCATCATCGCCGCCGTCGTGTACTTCGTCCTGATTCTTCCGGTCAACCTTGCCAAGGCACGCTTCGCGCCGGACAAGGAACCCGCGGACGAACCCCTGAGCGAGACCGATCTGCTGATCCAGATCCGCGACCTGCTCGAGACAGGGACGTACAGGCAGGGAAAGGACAATTCGCTCGAGCAGGACGATTCGCCGTCGCGGGACGACAACGCATCGCCGAGTGGTGCTACGAGGGTGAACGCCGGTTAGCTCTCCGTTGTGGCCGTGACGGCAGGGAAGCGCTGCTAGCCTGCGAAGATGCTCGATATCGTCATCGACCACGACTCGGCGGTCCCGCCCTTCGAGCAACTTCGCCGACAGATCGTCGAACTCGTGCGCCGCGGTGACCTCATCTCCGGCACGAAACTGCCCACGGTCCGCGGGTTCGCGGAGACCCTCGGCATCGCACCCAACACCGTCGCCAAGACGTACCGGGAACTCGAGCAGTCGGGCGTACTGGAGACGAAGGGCAGGGGAGGTACCTTCGTCGCGGCGAACGGCGATCCGACACGAATCGGCGCCCAGCGCGCGACGAGCGAGTACGTCGCCACGGTTCGTGCACTCGGTATCACCGACGAGGAAGTCCTGGCGCTGGTCGGGGCCGCTCTCCGCGCCGGCTGACGGTTCATCCGTGACGCGCAAAGGTAGAACGGATAAAAGGTGCAGGTCAGGCGATCTCGGATATTGCGGTGACCGAACAGTTCTTCGAAAGCACCTCGCAACCTGGCGGACCTTGCAAAGTTTGACCAATGAGCGTGCCTCCTGATCGGCTCGTGCCCGGAGCGTCTCCGGAATCGAGCCTCGTCTCTTCGCCGGATGCCGTCTCGCGTCCGCCCCGTACCGACCGCGTCGTCTTCGGCGTAGCCGCCGGACTGGTCCTCGCGATCGTGCTGTGGGGCCTGCTGGACACCGGGAGTTTCGACAGGATCACGGCGGACGTTCTGGACTGGATCGTCGTCGAGCTCGGCTGGCTGTACGTCCTGGCGGCAAGCGCATTCGTGTTCTTCGTCCTGTGGCTCGCACTGAGCAAGTACGGGCGGATCCCACTCGGGCAGGACGGAGAAAAGCC
>NZ_JBFAHG010000033.1:0-1197 GCF_040654065.1 Nocardia sp. NPDC050793 | reverse complement strand
GCCGTTTCGTACGAGCCGGTGAGCACCACCCGATCGACCCGGGGATCGGCGATCAACTGCTTGCCGAGGGACCGTTCCTCGAGATGGACGAGACGCAGCACGTCGCGCGGCACCCCGGCCTCCCACAGTGTCTCCGCGAGGACCGAGCCGCATCGCGCGGTGAGCGCCGCGGGTTTGAGCACGACTGCCGACCCCGCCGCCAGCGCCGCCAGCGTCGACCCCGCCGGAATCGCCACCGGAAAGTTCCAGGGCGGCGTGACCACGGTCAGCGCGGACGGCAGGAAGCGCGCTCCGTCCACCGTCGCGAGATCGCGCGCCCGGCCGGCGTAGTACCGCGCGAAGTCGACGGCTTCGGAGACTTCGGGATCGGCTTCGTCGAGAGTCTTGCCGCCCTCGGCGGCCATGATCTCCAGGAGGTCGGCGCGGCGGACCTCGAGGTTCCAGGCCACGCGTTCGAGCACTTCTGCTCTGTCCGCGGCACTGCGTGCGCCCCAACGGCGTCCGGCCTGCACCGCGGTGCCCACGATGTCGTCGAGCTGGTCCGTCGATCGCACCGTGTGTGCCCGGACGAGGTCCGAACCCAGACAGGAGGCGGGAACCCGGGCGAGGATCGCGCGGCCCCAGGCCAGATTCTGTGGCAGCGACGGATCGGTATCCGCTGCGTTGGCGAAATCCTGCCTGGCCTCCGGCTCCGGAGTCTCGTTGCGATTCTGCCGCCGGTTCGGCGGGGGAATCTCGTCGTCGAGCCCGGCGACGGAGTCCCTGAACCGCTGGGCTTCGCGCTCGAACAGTGACGGATCGTCGCGCAGGTCGAACAGCGCCGACATGTAGTTGTCCCGGCCCGCGCCTTCTTCGAGTCTGCGCACCAGATACGCCAGCGCGACGTCGAACTCTTCCGGGTGGACCACCGGTGTGTAGAGCAGCAGGTTGCCGACGTGACGGCGCACCACCTCTGCCTGGTTCTGGGCCATGCCCAGCAGCATCTCGAAGTCGACACCGTGGCGTACGCCGCGCCGGCCCGCCAGCAACCAGGCGTAGGCGATGTCGAAGAGATTGTGCCCGGCTACCCCGATCCGGACGTTTTCGATCCGTTCGGGGGTGAGCGCGTAATGGAGCAACCGTTTGTAGTTCGTATCGGTGTCCAGCTTCGTGTTCCAGGTGGCGAGCGGCCAACCACGCAGCGACGCCTCCACGCGC
>NZ_JBFAHG010000032.1:0-1231 GCF_040654065.1 Nocardia sp. NPDC050793 | reverse complement strand
ATTTCCTTATATTTTTCTTTGACTGGATAATGCTATTTGCTCTAAAAACGATTCACATCATACTTCTAATTATAACCGCAAATTGTAAAATGAAGTTAGCCACCTTGAGTCAAGCAAAAAACATCTGAATCTCTTATACTAGAAGTTCGACCAAATAGTATAAAAAGGAAATTCAGATGCAAGACTATTCTATCACAAGCCAGAGCAAAGGGAAACACCTGACCAATCAAGACCGTTTAAACATTGAACGTTGGCACAATAAAGAAGGACTGAGCAACCGTGAGATTGCGCGCTTATTGAATAAAGCTCATGGGACGATTGACAGAGAGATGAAGCGAGGGGAAATCCAGCTCAAGCGGAAGGTAAAATACTCTGCTAAAAAGGCTCAAGAAAATTATGAAGGATTGAGGGCTCACAGTGTTCGTCCGAGTAAACTCACGACTGAGATTGATTGTTATGTGAGTACACGTCTTAAAGAAGACAAGGACTCTTTGGAAGTCATTCATCAGGCTCTAAAAGGAGTTTCTCTGAGCAGCCTCTACAATTGGGTCAACTGGGGCTGGTTAGAAGCCAAGCGTCATCATCTTTTCTATCCGCAGTATAAGGCGGCAAAGAAAATCAAACCTCGTGCGCCAAAGCATCCTTTTGGTAAGTCTATTGAAGAACGGCCTGAGTTCATTAACAATCGCTTAGAAGTGGGGCATTACGAGATTGACACGGTCATTCTTACGAGAGCTAAGAACAAGGTGCTTTTGACGCTCACAGAGCGAAAATACCGCACGGAGATCATTCGCTTGATTGATGGGAAAACAGCACAGGCGGTCAATGATGAGCTGGTGGAACTTCAAAAAAGTTATGACTTCAAATCCATTACCCCTGACAATGGCCATGAATTTGCAAGGCTCTCTGAGGTCGTAAGCTGTCCAGTTTACTATGCACACGCCTACGCGAGCTTTGAGCGAGGGACGAATGAAAACCATAACCGAATGATTCGTAGGCATCTGCCAAAAGGCACAACAAAGACGACCCCTGAAGAAGTCGCCGCTATCGAGTATTGGATGAACCATTATCCAAGAAAAATGTTCAACTATAAGAGTTCATATGAGATGAGCTTGGCTGGCTAACTTGGACTTGCAATTTGCGTTCTTGCACTGTAAGTTGAAGTGAACCATCACCAATAAATAAAAGGTGTCTGCTTTCTTTATCTGCAATTTGGCTTCCTAATGCTGCT
>NZ_JBFAHG010000031.1:0-1258 GCF_040654065.1 Nocardia sp. NPDC050793 | reverse complement strand
CGGGCGACATGCCGAGGACGGGCCTCGGGTAACACGAACACAGGGTGCATACGATCATGTTGTGCACCTGGGGTGTGTTCTCCAGGACGTAGAAGAACGTGTAGTCGCTGGGGGTGCCTGTCCCGGTCGGGTCCAGCCAGTCGACTCCCACCGCTTTGGAGGCTTCTGTCGCATCCTCGAGCAGTTGACGCTTGAAGTCGGGGTCGAGCCATGCCTTGGCGACGAGGCGGGAACCCTTGGAAGGACCGATCGACTGCGCCCACTCCGAGAATCGGCGGTGGTCTTCGGATGAGAACAGGCCTTTTTCGATCGACAGTTCCCGGATGGCGGCCTCGAGTACTTCGAATTCGCCTACCTCGGGGCCTTCCTGGATCGGATCGTGGCCTTCGTGGCTGTGATTTTCGCTCATTATGCTTCGTCCTTTGCGGGTGCAAGCCAGCGCTCGGAGCACTCTGTTTCGAGGGTATCGACATCGAATCCGGTGTAGGGGTCCCACAAGTCGGTCTGGAGGAACCGCACGACGTAGAACGGTTCGGTGCGCCCGTTCTCGAGGCGGTCCCATGCCTCGTCCTCCGGGATAACCCATTCGGGACGGTATTCGACGACGACGCCTGTGTGGCCGCGCACGAACGCCTGTGTGCGAGTGTGGAAAAGGGACGTCGCGTCCTTTACCGTAACGCGGTCACCGATCTGGTATTTCGTCATGATCGCTCCTCGCTCAAACGCGTGCGGACAGCATCGATCTTGGCTGACAATTCATCTGGCGTGATGAGGCCTTTGTCGATAAGAGTCTTGGTGGCGACGGTGATCCAGCGCGCGTAGTACGGAAGGCCGAAGTAAAGCGTCGCGCCCAGATCATTTTCGGCACGGCGCCGCATCTCGGAATTCCACGCGCCTCGCCAGCCCAGGCATTCACAGGTGACGTACGTGTTCATCTCCCACGCCTCTTCGACCTTTTCCTTGTATTCGACGGGCAGGTCGGGCTGGCCACCAACGTCGTGGATCACGTGCCGCAGTGCGGCATATCGGGCGTTGGGCAACGTGTACGGGGAGTCCTGTACCTCGTGGATGGCTGGGGCGATGTCGGCGAGCAGACTCGTCAGGGTGTTGAATGACGCGCTGGGGCTGGGTGTGCTCTGCGACGCGCCCGATTGCTTAGCCGGTGAACTCATTGTGTTTCCGATCCGATCGGTCGGTGGTTCCCCTCGAGGAGTCCTTCGCGGGGCGGACAGGGAATGGGAATCACATCGCCGACATA
>NZ_JBFAHG010000030.1:0-1309 GCF_040654065.1 Nocardia sp. NPDC050793 | reverse complement strand
CCACGCGCCGGACCAGTTCGGCGGCGTCCGGCGTCTCGGACGGTACGACCCACGACGCGGAGGCGTCTCCGTCCTCCGTTTCGATGACGAACTGCGACCGCAGCATGTGGTGGGTGGTGAGCAGTTCCTGCACGGCGGCGACGAGATCGCCGGTCGCCAGACCCTGCGGCGCGACCAGCAGACGGGACTGGGTGAAGCGGCGCAGCGTGCGGGCGGACATGTGGGTGAGCGTCTCGCGGACGATCGGTGTCGGCGGAACCTCCCCGACGGCCGAAGTGCGTTCCCGGTCCGTCTCCGCTGCGGGCGCGGTGTCGTGCGCTGCCGCGATCGCGGCAACGGTGCGCAGTTCGAACACCTGACGCGCGGTCACCCGGATGTCGGCGGCGCGCAGTCGCGCGACGAGTTGGATCGAGACGATGGAGTCCCCGCCGAGCGCGAAGAAGTCGTCCTCGACGCCTACCCGCTCGAGCCCGAGCACGTCGGCGAACGCGCCGCACAGGGTCTTCTCCAGTTCGGTGGTGGCTTCACCGGATCCGGCGAGCGCCGCGAAATCCGGTGCGGGAAGAGCCTTCTTGTCGATCTTGCCGTTGGTGGTGACCGGCAGGACCGGGAGGAGGACAACGGCAGCGGGGACCATGTACTCGGGCAGTCGCTTCCCGAGAGCGGCACGGAGGTCCCCGGGCTCGACGGTGCCGTCGGCCACCACGTAGGCGACCAGCCTGGTCACCGCGCGCTCGTCGGTGTGGGGAACGACGACGGCGGCCCGCACGTGCGGATCGGCGACGGTGGCGGCTTCGATCTCTCCGAGTTCGATGCGGTAGCCCCGGATCTTGACCTGGTCGTCGTCGCGTCCCACGTACTCGAGGTGCCCGTCGTGGTTCCAGCGCACGACGTCACCTGTGCGGTACATGCGTTGTCCCCCGGCGGCGTAGGGGTCGGCCACGAATCGTTCGGCGCTCAGGCCGGGACGGCCCAGGTATCCGCGGGTGACGCCGGTTCCGCCGACGTACAGTTCGCCTGCGACCCCGGGAGCCGCCGGGCGAAGCCAGTTGTCGAGCACGTACAGCCGGGTGCCCGCCGTCGGCCCGCCGATCGTGACGGTCTCACCGGAGATCCGGGCGTAGGAGGAGTCGACGGTGCATTCGGTGGGTCCGTAGCAGTTGAACGCCTCGACACCGGAGGCGGCGAGGGTGCGCCACAGTTCGCCCCCCACAGCTTCACCGCCGACGGTGACCTTGGCGGGCCGGTGGTGCTCCGGATCGAGAAGGCCTCCGTCGAGCAACCGGCTCATGAGGACGGGAACCGTGTC
>NZ_JBFAHG010000029.1:0-1333 GCF_040654065.1 Nocardia sp. NPDC050793 | reverse complement strand
CAACGAAAAACTAGACACGGAGTTAAGAGAATTTAAGAATTATATTTTTCAAAGTCTTTTGGAGACTTGTAATCAAGACCTGAATGCATCCTTTTTGTATTGTAATAGGTCTCAATGTATTTAAATATTTCTTGAGTAGCCTCAGCTCTTGTCTCAAAATGAGCATCATTAATAAGCTCCCTCTTTAGCGTCTTATAAAAAGACTCCATCATTGCATTGTCATATGGATTTCCTTTACGACTCATGCTAGATTGAGCACCGACTTGACGAAGAGTAGATTGATAACGAGAGCTTGTATATTGACTCCCTTGATCAGTATGGACAATCAAGCCAGGCTGAGGATGTTCTTTCCCACAAGCTTGTAAGAAGCAATCCCTCACCAGTTTATCTTGCATCCGTGAAGACATTGACCAGCCTACAATCTTACGTGAAAAAACGTCGATATTCACGGCTAAGTATAAGGTGCCTTCTTTGGTAGGGATATAGGTCATGTCTCCCAGCCATACTTTATTAGGAGCTGTTGCTTTAAAGATCTGATTAATTAAATTGGGTCTTGAAAGCGAAGCTCCTTTTCTGTTGTAATGTTTATATTTATAACGGCTTCCCTTGGCATAAAGTCCCATCAAGTGCATCAGTTTCCCAACACGTTTCGTGTTGGTCATAATACTGGTATTATGAAGTACCTTGGTAATTCTAACCGCACCATAGCGTCCCTTATGCTCATGAAAGACAGCTTTTATCTTCTCTGAGAGAATTTCTCTCTCCACTTGTTGTTTTGAAGGACGACGATGCATGTATTCATAGAAACCTGAGCGAGAAACCTTAAGAACTTTTACTGCATGCTTAATTTTTATCTTCCCATGATGTTTCAAGAGAAATTCAAAACGTTTTACTTGCTTCGCTTCAAGAAGACCCGGAACTTTTTTAGAAGTTCAAGTTCCTCCTGAAGATAACGATTTTCTTTCTCTAACAATTTAATCTTATGTTGGGCATCAGCTAGGGCTGTCCCATTGCCTGGAAAAGCACTTTCTCCATATTCTTCAACTTCTTGAACCCAGCGATAAAGACTATTGGCATGAACCTCAAGCTCTTGGCTGACTTCTTTAACAGAGAAACCCTCTTCAAGAATGAGTTTTACTGCAGAAGTTTTAAATTGTTTATCGAATTTTCTTCTTGCCATAATAAACCTTTCCACGATTTCTCTTAACTTTGTGTCTAGTTTATTATAACCTTTCCAAACGCTTTTCTTTTTTATGTATATTTATTTGATAATAGTCCATTATATGAAACGTTTAAAAGAACGGACAGAAAATTATCAAGTACACGGTTTTTA
>NZ_JBFAHG010000028.1:0-1363 GCF_040654065.1 Nocardia sp. NPDC050793 | reverse complement strand
GTACCACAAATAAGGTTAAGAACTTATTTGTGGTACACAATAATGTCATTAAATGATGTTATCCTTAAATCTTAGAGTCACTATTGTATAATTTAGACAAAGGACAAAAACATAAAAAAACGCTACTCAAAAGAATTTAAAGAAACCCTTATCGCCTTCTATCATTCTGGTCAATCCGTCACCCAGCTGTCTAAAGAATACGACGTGGCCCCTGCAACAATTTATAAATGGATAGACCTCTACTCTAAATCTAATGAAAGCTCCGTCTCTAAAGCTGATTTTCTAGAATTAAAAAGACAACTGGCTAAAGTTAAGGAAGAACGAGACATCTTAAAAAAAGTATTGACCATATTCGCCGAGAAAAAGAAGTGAGTGCTGCGGATATGGCTCAAACCATACAAACTTTAGCACTCAATGTCAGACTAAGCTGTCAACTCCTTGATGTTCCTGAATCAAGTTATTATGAACGGATTAACCGACATCCATCTAAAACTCAATTAAGGAGACAATACCTGTCACTCAAAATTTCTCAACTCTTCAATACTAACCGAGGAATCTATGGTGCTCCTAAAATTCATCATCTTCTACTTAAACAAGGGGAAAAAGTCGGGTTAAAACTGGTACAGAAGCTAATGAAGCAACTTCAACTCAAGTCTGTAGTCATTAAGAAATTTAAGCCTGGATACTCACTAAGTGATCACATCAATCGAAAAAATCTTATACAGACTGAACCTACAAAGAAAAATAAGGTTTGGTCAACCGACATTACTTATATTCCTACTCAACAAGGATGGGCTTATCTCTCAACCATTATGGATCGTTATACTAAAAAAGTCATTGCTTGGGATTTGGGCAAGCGAATGACTGTAGAATTAGTGCAAAGAACTTTAAATAAGGCCATTAAATCACAAGACTATCCAGAAGCTGTTATTCTTCATTCTGACCAAGGAAGCCAGTATACGAGTCTAGAGTATGAAGAGTTACTTAAGTATTATGGGATGACTCACTCTTTCAGTCGAAGGGGATACCCTTATCATAATGCCAGTCTTGAATCTTGGCATGGACATTTAAAAAGAGAGTGGGTGTATCAATTTAAATATAAGAACTTTGAAGAAGCCTATCAGAGTATTTTCTGGTACATCGAAGCCTTTTATAATTCAAAACGAATCCATCAAAGTTTAGGGTATCTTACACCTAATCAATTTGAAAAGGTAAGTGCTTAAAATAAATAGATTAAAATTCTACGTTTGTTACTCTAAAAACTTGACTTAACGTCATTATTTATTAACATGAGTTTTTGTATTCATTATAGATATAGTTTAATTAAATCATTCAGAAATTGGGATGTATTTTTATAATTTTG
>NZ_JBFAHG010000027.1:0-1383 GCF_040654065.1 Nocardia sp. NPDC050793 | reverse complement strand
CGGGAAGCGATGCTGTCCGTGCCGGGCAGCCCCGAAGGTGCAACCCAGATTCAGCTGCTCGCACCCCTGAACGAGAATTCCACCATCGCGAAGTTCCTGGACCGCAGCGGCCCGGGCTTGCAGCAGCTCGCATACCGCGTATCCGACCTCGACGCTGTCAGCGCGGCACTGCGCGCCAACGGCGTCCGTCTGCTGTACGACGCGCCTCGTCGCGGCACCGCCGACTCTCGCATCAACTTCCTCCACCCCAAGGATGCGGGCGGCGTTCTCGTCGAACTGGTGGAGCCGGCCGCGCACGCTGCGCACTAGCTGCCCGTCGCACCGAACTGTTGGTGCAGGACCGCGACTTCGCTCCCGTCCAGTTATAGGCGGGAGCGCAGCGTGTCCTCCGGTCTCAACAGGTAGATTGTCGCCATGGTCTTCGATCGTGATCGCACCCCCAGCCACCTGCCGTTCTCGATCGTGCGAAAAGGCTTCGACCGCGACGAGGTAACCAATTACTTCGCCCGGTTCGAAGCCGAGTTGCGCGTGACCGCGACCGACCGCGACGCCGCATCCGCCCAAGCGCGCGACCTGGCGCGACAGCTCGAGAACGCACGCAACGAGATCGACGAACTCCGTAGGGATGTGGACCGGCTCTCGGTCCCGCCCACGACGGCGGAGGGCATGAGCGACCGCATCTCGCGGATGCTGCGACTCGCGTCCGACGAGGCATCCGAGCTGCGGGCACGCGCGGAAGCGGACTCCGCCGAGATGATTTCGCTCGCCGAGCAGGAGGGCATCCGGCTCCGCGGCGATTACGAACAGAAGCTCGCAGAACTCGAGGATCGCCGCGTCGCTTTCGAGGAAGAGCACAAGCGGACGATGGCTGCCGCGCGCAAGGAAGCCGACCGCATCGTCACGGCTGCCCACGCCGAAGCCGACCGTCACGCCGCCGAAGCGGAAAGCAAGCGCGAGCAAGTTCAGCAGGACTTCGAGATCACGATGGCCGAGCGCCGCAGCAAGCTTCTCGGCGCGCTCGACGAACTCGAGCGTAAGAGCAAGGCCGAGGCCGAACGACGCATCGAGGTGGCGACGGAAGAAGCCGCTCGCCGACTCTCGACGGCCACGGAGCAGTCCGAGCGCAAGGTCGCCAACGCCCGGGACCTCACCGAGGAACTGCGGATGCTGCGCGGACGCATCCTGGGCCAGCTCGACGCGGTACGCGAGCAACTCGACGACGTGCCGACGATGCTCGCCGCGATCAATCGCGAGGGCGAACTGCTCGATCGGGAGATCTCGCTCGACAGGCCTCGACCGGCCACTGGCAGCACCGAGGGTGGATCTCCGGCGCGCAATCCCGAGAAGGCGGAGAACGCCGACGGCCAGGGCGCGTCGTCTGCA
>NZ_JBFAHG010000026.1:0-1664 GCF_040654065.1 Nocardia sp. NPDC050793 | reverse complement strand
CGGCAGGTCGCCGCGGCGGTGCGCGAGGTCGCACCGGCGACGCGTACACCGGTGCCGGAGCCCGGCGTGTCGTCGCTGTACACGGCGGTGCCGTTCGAGCAGGACGCGTCGATCCTGATGGTCGGGGAGCGCACCAACACGAACGGATCGAAAGCGTTCCGGGAGGCGATGCTCGCCGCGGACTGGCAGAAATGCCTGGATATCGCGAAGGATCAGATCCGCGACGGCGCGCACATGCTGGATCTGAACGTCGACTACGTGGGACGTGACGGCGCCGCGGACATGGCCGAGCTGGCCTCCCGGTTCGCGACCGCGTCGACACTGCCGATCATGATCGACTCGACGGAACCGGCCGTGATCCAGGCGGGTCTCGAGCATCTCGGTGGCCGGTGCGCGGTGAACTCGGTGAACTACGAGGACGGGGACGGCCCCGGGTCGCGGTTCCAGCGCATCATGGAGCTGGTGGTGACCCACGGCGCGGCCGTGGTGGCGTTGACGATCGACGAGGAAGGTCAGGCCCGTACCGCGGAGCACAAGGTGCGGATCGCGGAGCGTCTGATCACCGACCTGACGGAGAACTGGGGGCTCGCGCCGGAGGACATCATCGTCGACGCGCTGACGTTCCCGATCTCGACGGGGCAGGAGGAAGTGCGCCGCGACGCGATCGAGACGATCGACGCGATCCGCGAACTGCACCGGCGACACCCCGAAATCCACTTCACGCTCGGCATCTCGAATGTGTCGTTCGGTTTGAATCCGGCGGCCCGGCAGGTGCTCAACTCGGTGTTCCTGCACGAGTGCACCGAGGCCGGTCTGGATACCGCGATCGTGCATGCGTCGAAGATCCTGCCGATGGCGCGGATCCCCGAGGAGCAGCGGCAGGTCGCGCTGGATCTGGTGTACGACCGGCGGCGCGACGGCTACGACCCGCTGCAGAAGCTGATGGAGTTGTTCGAAGGTGTGTCGGCGGCGTCGGCGCGGGAGTCGCGGGCGCAGGAACTGGCGGCGCTGCCACTGTTCGAGCGGCTCGAGCGCCGCATCGTCGACGGCGAACGTAACGGTCTCGAGGACGATCTGACCGAGGCGATGACCACCACCCCGCCGCTCACGATCATCAACGACACGTTGCTGTCGGGGATGAAGACGGTCGGGGAGCTGTTCGGGTCGGGGCAGATGCAGTTGCCGTTCGTGCTGCAGTCCGCCGAGGTGATGAAGACGGCTGTGGCATTCCTCGAACCGCACATGGAGTCGACCGGCGCGGACGGTAAGGGCCGGATCGTGCTCGCGACCGTCAAGGGCGATGTTCACGACATCGGGAAGAACCTCGTCGACATCATCCTGTCGAACAACGGCTACGAGGTGGTCAACCTCGGTATCAAGCAGCCCATCGCGACGATTCTCGATGCGGCGGTCGACAAGCGCGCCGATGTGATCGGCATGTCGGGTCTGCTGGTGAAGTCCACCGTGGTGATGAAGGAGAACCTCGAGGAACTCAACGCCCGCGGGGTCGCCGAGCAGTTCCCGGTGATGCTCGGCGGGGCGGCGCTGACCCGCAGCTATGTCGAGAACGATCTC
Source organism: Nocardia sp. NPDC050793 (assembly GCF_040654065.1). Classification (NCBI taxonomy): domain Bacteria; kingdom Bacillati; phylum Actinomycetota; class Actinomycetes; order Mycobacteriales; family Nocardiaceae; genus Nocardia; species Nocardia sp. NPDC050793. The sequence goes on along the minus strand of NZ_JBFAHG010000026.1, from coordinate 89 downwards.
GCGGCGGTCTACGACGGCCAGGTGTCGTACGCGCGCGATGCGTTCGAGGGCTTGTCGTTGATGGACAAGGTGATGGCCGTCAAGCGGGG
>NZ_JBFAHG010000025.1:0-2522 GCF_040654065.1 Nocardia sp. NPDC050793 | reverse complement strand
AGGACGTCGAGTCCGAGATAGCGACGCCCTTCGATCCACTCGTCGTGCTGTTCGGCGAGCACGGCACCGACCAGTCGGATCAATGCAGTCCGGTCGGGAAAGATCCCGACCACATCGGTGCGACGACGGATCTCCTTGTTCAGCCGCTCCTGCGGATTGTTCGACCAGATCTGCCGCCAGATCTGCTTCGGGAACGCGGTGAACGCCAGCAGGTCCGCTCGCGCTGCGTCGAGATGCTCCGCGACCTTGGGTAGTTTCGATTCGAGAGCGTCGATCACCCGGTCGTATTGCGCGTGAACCGAATCAGCGTCGGGTTGGTCGTAGACCGAATGCAGCAACGTCTTCACCCACGGCCACGAGGCCTTCGGGGTCACCGCCATCAGATTGGTCGAGTAATGCGTCCGGCATCGCTGCCAGGACGCGCCGGGCAGGGTCGCGCCGACCGCCCCGACCAGGCCTGCATGGGCATCGGAGGTCACCAACTGCACCCCGGACAGGCCTCGGGCGACCAGTCCGCGGAAAAAGCTCAGCCAGCCGGCGCCGTCCTCGGCGGAGGTGACCTCGACGCCCAGGATTTCGCGGTAACCGTCGGCATTGACCCCGACCGCCACCAAGGTGTGGACGTTGACCACCCGCCCGTTCTCCCGGACCTTGAGCACCAGTGCATCGGCGGCGACGAACGTGTAGGGACCGGCGTCGAGTGGCCGGTTGCGGAAGGCCTCGACCTGCTCGTCCAACTCTTTCGCCATGACGCTGACCTGCGACTTCGACAACGAAGTGATGCCGAGAGTGTCGACGAGTTTCTCCATCCGTCGGGTGGACACCCCGAGCAGATAGCAGGTCGCCACCACGGTGGTCAGCGCTCGTTCGGCCCGTTTGCGCCGCTGCAACAGCCAGTCCGGGAAGTACGAACCCTGTCGCAACTTGGGGATCGCCACATCGAGGGTGCCGACCCGGGTGTCGAAGTCGCGATGCCGGTAGCCGTTGCGGACGTTGACGCGTTCGTCGGAACGTTGCCCGTAGTCGGCTCCGCACAACACGTCGGCTTCGGCACCCATCAGGGCGTCGATGAACATCGACAGCAACTCGCGCAGCAGGTCGGGGCTGGCGCCGGTGAGTCGGTCTTCGACAAGCCGGCGTAGGTCGATATTGTGGGCGGTGGTCATCGCGTGGTCCTGTCTCGAGTGACTTTGGTCGGTCTCTTCGAGAATCACGCGGTGGCCGTCTTTCGTTCGGTTACGACACGCCCGCAGGGTCATTCAGCTGCGGCTCGTACACCATCTTCATGGACGCAACCGTCGGCACATTGAACTGGTGCAACTCGGGTGCGTATCCTTGCGCGCGAAGCAGACCGTTGTCGTTCGTTCGAAGCGCAGCAGCGGGACAAACTCCGACATCGGATGACGCGACTGGAAGGAGTTCGGGTGCCAGAGCCGATCGTCGATTCGCGGCGTCGCCTGCTGTACGAATCAGCGGTGGTTGCCGGCGCAGTATTCGTTGTCGGTGTCGCGTATGGAGCGATGTCGGTGAACGCCGGCCTGCCGATCTGGTTCGCCCCCGTGGTGGGATTCTTTGTTCTCGCTGCTTCCTCGGAAATGCTGTTCGTTGGGCTGCTCGCCGGCGGCGGCAATTCCTGGGTTGCCGCTGCGGCTGCGTTGGCGGTGAATTCTCGTCATCTGCCCTACGGCCTCGCCGCGACCGATGTGCTCGGCACCGGCTGGAAGCGGTTTGCGCGAATTCATCTGGTGAATGACGAAACTGTAGCGTTTGCCGCCGCCCAGCAAACTCCTGCCGAGCGTCGCTTCGCTTACACCTGGTCGGGGCTCGGTATCCTGTTCACCTGGCCGGTAGGCGCCCTGCTCGGTTCCCTCATAGGCCGCATGTTCGATGTCGCGATCATCGGTCTCGACGCCATGTTCCCCGCCGTGATTCTCGCCTTGATCATGTCGGGGATCCGCGACCCTCGTACTCGTTACGGCTGTCTCGCTGCCGCGGTGATCGCGGTCGGCGTGGCCTTCGTTCTCCCCGAAGGTATCGCCCCGGTCTTGGCTGTTCTCGCCCTTCCTCTGATGCGACGCTGCCCCGTCGATCCTGCTCCTGGAGCGGAGAGATCTGAGGTCGCGGATGCTTGATCTGTGGGTGATCTGCTCTGCAGCTGCCTTCCTCGCAGTGGGAACGTATGTCTTGCGCTGGGTGGGGCCTGCGCTGCCCGCCCGTTTGACTGAGTCACCACGCGCCAAACAGGTCATCGATGATTCGGCGATTCTTCTGCTGACGGGTGTGATGGCGACGACCACGCTGTTGCAGGACCAGGGGTTCGCGGGCTGGGCTCGGGTGCTCGGGGTAGGTGCCGCTGGGGTGCTGGCGTGGTTCCGGGCACCGTTGCTGGTGGTGATCATTGCTGCGGCTGTGGTAACTGCGTTGGCGCGAGCGATGTTCGGCCTCGTGTAATTCCGCATGCTCGTCGATCTGGCCGCTGTACGCGACGCGCGCACCTCGAATCACCTCGTGCGATGTCATCG
>NZ_JBFAHG010000024.1:0-3016 GCF_040654065.1 Nocardia sp. NPDC050793 | reverse complement strand
CGCCAACGCAGCATGCACCACCATGAATTCCGTTGCGCCACTGCGTCGTGCCACCTCCGCTACACCGGCACGAACACGACCATCGATCACGAACCCGTGCGAGGCACCCTGGTAACTCGACACCACCGGGCGGGGCCGGTCGGACGGCAACGTCGACTCCTCCGGCAGATCCGCCAAAGCAGTGCGCCAGAACTCGGTTTCCCGCGCGAGCAGCGACTCCGGATCCGACTCGTCGCCGAGGACCTCTCGCTGCCACAACGTGTAGTCGGCGTACTGCACCTCGAGCGCCGACCACTCCGGGTTCCGGCCCGCAGCCCGCGCCGCATACGCGGTGACCACATCACGAGTCAACGGCCCCATCGAGAACCCGTCACCCGAGATGTGATGAACCACCACCACCAGAATGTGCTCGTCCGGCGTGATCTGCAGCAGCCGCACCCTGATCGGAACCTGCTGTGTCACATCGAAACCGGTAGTCACAACCTCCGTGACACGCGCCAAGACGTCGTCGGCCGCGACGGTTTCCGGACGCACCTCGACGATCGCCTCCGATACAGGCAGGATCTCCTGGAAACCGACCCCGTCGACCTCCGGATACACCGTCCGCAACGACTCGTGCCGCGCCACCACATCCGACACCGCCGCCTGCAACGCATCGACATCCAACGAACCCGACAACCTGATCGCCACCGGGATGTTGTTGACCGCAGATTCTGGATCCAACCGATTCAGGAACCACATCCGCTGCTGCGCCAACGACAACGGCACCTGCGCCGGACGCACCCGCGCAACCAACGGAACCCCGGCACCCCCACCGGACACCTGCTCCACCCGCCCCGCAAGTGCCCCGACAGTGGACGCCTCGAACAACACCCGCACCGGCACCCGAGTACCCAGCGCCGCACCCAGACGCGCCACCACCTGGGTCGCGATCAGCGAGTTACCACCCAAACCGAAGAAATCATCATCGAGCCCCACCCGCTCGACCCCGAGCACCTCCGAAAACACCGACGCCACAACCTGTTCGACGGCTGTCTGCGGCGCCCGGAACTCCCGAGCTTCGAAGACAGGGGAAGGCAACGCTTTCCGATCGAGCTTCCCACTGCTGTTGAGCGGCAACTCGTCGAGCACCACCAACACCGACGGCACCATATACGCCGGCAACAACCCCGAGACGAACCCCACCAACTCGTCACGATCCACCGCGGCCCCCACAACAGGAACCACATACCCCACCAGCTGATCCCCCACACCCGAAGCCGACACCACCACCGCAGCCTGAGCGACCGAATCGTGCGACACCAACGCCGCCTCGATCTCACCGAGCTCGATCCGCAACCCCCGCAACTTCACCTGAAAATCGGTACGCCCGATGTACACCAACTCACCATCGGCACTCCACCGCACCAGATCACCCGTGCGATAAAGACGCTCACCCACCCCGAACGGCGACGCCACAAACCGCTCCGCCGACAATGCTGCACGCCCGAAATATCCCCTCGCGATCTGCACACCCGACAGATACAACTCACCGACAACTCCGAGGGGTACCGGCACCAGCCGCTGGTCCAAAACATAGGCCCCGGTATTCCACACCGGTGCCCCGATCGGAACCGCACCCGAAACACCCACCTCGACCGGCCGCGCCGTGACATGCACCGTCGCCTCGGTCGGACCGTACAAGTTGTGCAACCGCGGCAAACCGACAGCAGCACACTGATCGACCAAAGCCGCAGGAAACGCCTCACCCGCCACAAGAACCACACGCAACGACGCACACTCCTCGCGCGTGGCAACAGCGGCGAACACCGCAAGCATCGACGGCACGAACGACGTCGCAGTAATCCGCTCCTCACCGATCACGCGAGCAAGATACGCAGGATCCCGATGCCCGTCGGGGCTCGCGATCACCACACGCGCACCCACTGCCAACCCGCCGAACAGCTCCCACACCGACACATCGAACGTGAACGGCGTCTTCTGCAACACCACATCATCTCGGGTGAGCGAGTATTCGGCTGTCAGCCACGACACCTGATTGACCACCGAACAATGCGACACCGCCACACCCTTCGGCCGCCCCGTCGAACCCGACGTGAAAATGACGTACGCCGTATTCTCCGGCCGCAACGGCGCAAGCCGATCGACATCCCTGACCGGCGAGTCGGAGTACCCGTCGAAGTCCGCAGTATCGAGGCGAACGACGACGATCCCGGACCCCACGCCCTCCGGAACACCGAACTCGTCACGCGCAGTGGTCAGCACCACCGTAGGAGCCGCGACCGACAGAATATAGTTCGTGCGCTCCGCCGGCTGATCCGGATCGAGTGGCACATACGCACCACCGGCCTTGGCCACCGCATACATACCCACCAAGAGTTCCACCGACCGCCGCATCGCCAGCGCAACAGTCGATTCCGGCCCCACACCCACAGAGATCAAATGACGCGCAAGCCGGTTCACCCGGGAATCGAATTCCTGATAAGACAGCGACACGCCCTCGAAAACGATCGCAGTCGCCGCAGGATCCCGACACACCTGAGCGTCGAACAAATCCACCAACGTCACCGGCGCACCCAGCGGGCGACTCGTGCGGTTCCACTCCTCCAGAACCAGATTCCGCTCCTCGACCCCGAGAATATCGAGGTCCCCCACCGCACGCCCCGGCTCAGCGACGATCTGCTCGAGCACTCGCACGAACCGCTCCGCGATCCCCGCCACCGTCGACCTGTCGAACAGATCCGTCGCGAACGTCAGCACATTACCGATCCCCGCCGCAGACCCGTCCTCGTCGTAACGGTCCGCAGCGACCAGATGCAGGTCGAACTGCGACGTCTGCACCTGCGCATCCACGCCCGACACCGTCAAACCCGGCAGCTCCAGACTCGTCTCCGCCAAGTTCTGGAACGACAACCCCACCTGGAACAGCGGATGCCGTGCGGTAGAACGCTCAGGATTGAGCACCTCGACAATCCGCTCGAACGGAACATCCGCATGCGCAAACGCCTGGAGATCC
>NZ_JBFAHG010000023.1:0-2758 GCF_040654065.1 Nocardia sp. NPDC050793 | reverse complement strand
TACCCGAGTAGCAGCGGGCCCGTGAAATCTGCTGTGAATCTGCCGGGACCACCCGGTAAGCCTGAATACTCCCTGGTGACCGATAGCGGACTAGTACCGTGAGGGAAAGGTGAAAAGTACCCCGGGAGGGGAGTGAAATAGTACCTGAAACCGTGCGCTTACAATCCGTCAGGGCCTGCGAGTGCTTGAGTGCACTGTGGGTGATGGCGTGCCTTTTGAAGAATGAGCCTGCGAGTTAGTGGCATGTGGCGAGGTTAACCCGTGTGGGGTAGCCGTAGCGAAAGCGAGTCCGAATAGGGCGTTTGAGTCGCATGTTCTAGACCCGAAGCGGAGTGATCTACCCATGGCCAGGGTGAAGCGACGGTAAGACGTCGTGGAGGCCCGAACCCACTTAGGTTGAAAACTGAGGGGATGAGCTGTGGGTAGGGGTGAAAGGCCAATCAAACTCCGTGATAGCTGGTTCTCCCCGAAATGCATTTAGGTGCAGCGTCACGTGTTTCACGCCGGAGGTAGAGCTACTGGATGGCCTAGGGGGCCCACAAGCTTACCGAAGTCAGCCAAACTCCGAATGCCGGTGTGTGAGAGCGTGGCAGTGAGACTGCGGGGGATAAGCTTCGTAGTCGAGAGGGAAACAGCCCAGATCGCCGGCTAAGGCCCCTAAGCGTGTACTAAGTGGAAAAGGATGTGGGGTCGCGAAGACAACCAGGAGGTTGGCTTAGAAGCAGCCACCCTTGAAAGAGTGCGTAATAGCTCACTGGTCAAGTGATCCTGCGCCGACAATGTAGCGGGGCTCAAGTACACCGCCGAAGCCGCGGCAGTCACACAATACATCCGCCATCTTCTACGGAGGGTGGTGCAGTGGTGTGGCTGGGTAGGGGAGCGTCCTGTAGCCAGGGAAGCAGCAGTGTGAACTAGTTGTGGAGGCTGCGGGAGTGAGAATGCAGGCATGAGTAGCGAAAGACGAGTGAGAAACTCGTCCGCCGAATGACCAAGGGTTCCTGGGCCAGGTTAATCCGCCCAGGGTGAGTCGGGACCTAAGGCGAGGCCGACAGGCGTAGTCGATGGACAACGGGTTGATATTCCCGTACCCGTGTATCCGCGCCCAATGGCGAGGCAGTTGTGCTAACCATCCAAATCCCAATAGACCACCTTCGGGTGGCTGGCGGGGGCTGCATGGGACCCTGGCTGTAGTAGTCAAGCGATGGGGTGACGCAGGAAGGTAGCTGGGCCAGTCAGTGGTTGTACTGGTGTAAGCCTGTAGGGCGTTGTGTAGGCAAATCCGCACAACATGTGCCTGAGAGGTGATGCGTAGCCGATTGAGGCGAATTCAGTGATCCTATGCTGCCGAGAAAAGCCTCTAGTGAGTTGGTACACGGCCCGTACCCCAAACCGACACAGGTGGTCAGGTAGAGAATACTGAGGCGATCGAGAGAACTGTGGTTAAGGAACTCGGCAAAATGCCCCCGTAACTTCGGGAGAAGGGGGACCAACGCTGGTGACCGGGTTTGCCCCGTGAGCTGGTGGTGGTCGCAGAGACCAGAGAGAAGCGACTGTTTACTAAAAACACAGGTCCGTGCGAAGTCGTAAGACGATGTATACGGACTGACGCCTGCCCGGTGCCGGAAGGTTAAGAGGACCGGTTAGCGGAGTAATCCGCGAAGCTGAGAATTTAAGCCCCGGTAAACGGCGGTGGTAACTATAACCATCCTAAGGTAGCGAAATTCCTTGTCGGGTAAGTTCCGACCTGCACGAATGGCGTAACGACTTCTCTGCTGTCTCAACCACAGACTCGGCGAAATTGCATTACGAGTAAAGATGCTCGTTACGCGCGGCAGGACGAAAAGACCCCGGGACCTTCACTATAGCTTGGTATTGGTGTTCGGTACGGTTTGTGTAGGATAGGTGGGAGACTGTGAAGCATGCACGCCAGTGTGTGTGGAGTCGTCGTTGAAATACCACTCTGATCGTATTGGACCTCTAACCTCGGACCATGATCTGGTTCAGGGACAGTGCCTGGTGGGTAGTTTAACTGGGGCGGTTGCCTCCTAAAATGTAACGGAGGCGCCCAAAGGTTCCCTCAGCCTGGTTGGCAATCAGGTGTCGAGTGCAAGTGCACAAGGGAGCTTGACTGTGAGACAGACATGTCGAGCAGGGACGAAAGTCGGGACTAGTGATCCGGCACCGGCATGTGGAAGCGGTGTCGCTCAACGGATAAAAGGTACCCCGGGGATAACAGGCTGATCTTCCCCAAGAGTCCATATCGACGGGATGGTTTGGCACCTCGATGTCGGCTCGTCGCATCCTGGGGCTGGAGTAGGTCCCAAGGGTTGGGCTGTTCGCCCATTAAAGCGGCACGCGAGCTGGGTTTAGAACGTCGTGAGACAGTTCGGTCTCTATCCGCCGCGCGCGTCAGAAACTTGAGGAAGGCTGTCCCTAGTACGAGAGGACCGGGACGGACGAACCTCTGGTGTGCCAGTTGTCCTGCCAAGGGCACTGCTGGTTAGCTACGTTCGGAAGGGATAACCGCTGAAAGCATCTAAGCGGGAAGCCTGTTCCAAGATGAGGTTTCTCACCCCCTCGAGGGGGTAAGGCCCCCCACAGACCATGGGGTTGATAGGCCAGAACTGGAAGCGCGGTAACGTGTGGAGGTGACTGGTACTAATCGGCCGAGGACTTACCAACGAAGAAGCTACGCGTCCACTGTGCGGTATCTGAAACAACACACAGACACTGCAACACAACAATGACTCGGTGATCG
>NZ_JBFAHG010000022.1:0-33414 GCF_040654065.1 Nocardia sp. NPDC050793 | reverse complement strand
CTCCACACGGGGAGTGAAGAGCCGGAACCAAACATTAAAATTTGGCACTGACATTCATCGACACACTATTGAGTTCTCAAAGAACACACGCACACACCATATCCCGGGCTTTACCCCGATCAATCGGTGAGGCAACTTTTACAGCTTAGCGCGGCTAGTAACCCGAAACCAAATCGGGGTACCAATCGAGCTAGTGTGACCGTCAGGCGCTCCTCGTCCTACCTCGTTTCCCAGCTCCTCGCCCAGCCTTTCGGCTTAGCGTCTCGGCTCCGGGTCGGTGTCCGTGTCGCTCTGACCTGGATAAAGTTACGTAGCGATGAGCACGATGTCAAATCCGCTGGTAGAAGCGGTAAATAGACGATTGACAGTCAGTTGTGCGCGGACCAACCCGGAATGAACCAACCCGGCGCCGCCGCGACGAACCGTTCCTGATCCCACGCGCCCACTCCCGCGGGGATCACGCCGACCACATCGACACCCGTCACGCGCGGGAGATCGGTCCGGTTGCATTCGGCGGCGAGATCCGGCTCGGCCGGCCACGCTCCGATCACCAGTCCCGCGCAGCGGACGCCCGCCGACTCGAGCGCGCGGACGGTCAGCTCGCTGTGGTTCAGCGTGCCTAGTCCGGCGGCGGCTACGACGACCACCGGTGCGTCGAGTTCGCGGGCCAAGTCGACGAGGGTGAATTCGCCGACCCGAACGAGCAGTCCGCCCGCACCCTCCACCAGGGTGAGGTCGGCGTCGTCCACGGCGCGGACGGCGACGACGGTCTCGGTGAGCGTCAGCAGTGGTTGGCCGCTGCGACGGGCGGCGGTGTCCGGGGCGAGCGGCTCGGGGTAGCGGGCCAGCTCGACCGTCTTGACCGGACCGGCGAGCCGCTCGACCTCGGCGAGATCGCCGGGTTCGCCGAGCGCGATGCCGGTCTGCGCGGGTTTGCACACCGCGACCGACCGGCCTGCGGCGCGCGCGGTCGCGGCCAGCGCTGCGGTGACGACGGTCTTACCGACATCGGTCGAGGTTCCGGTGATCAGCAGGACACTGCTCATGCCTTTGCCTCGCTGACGCTCGGCACCGGCATGCGCGAAGCGCGCTGGCACATGATTCGCTCACTGCGTTCGCTCATGCCCGCGCCTCGCTGACGCTCGGCACCGGCATGCGCGAAGCGCGCTGGCACATGATTCGCTCACTGCGTTCGCTCATGCGGGCACCACGTCCAGTCCACGCGCCTCGGCCAGTACCGAGCCGAGTACGTCGGCGATGGTGTCGAGTTCCGCGCCCGTCAGGTTGGCGCGGGCGGTGAGCCGCAGACGCGAGGTGCCCTCCGGCACCGACGGCGGACGGAAGCATCCGACATCCAGCCCCCGCGCCCGGCATTCCTGAGCCGCGTCATACGCCACTTGCGCCTTGCCGAGCACCACCGACACGACCGCCGAGTCCGGCGCCGCCACCCCAGCGATCCGCGCGATGTCCGCGGCGCGGTCCAGTACTCGCGCGGCCATCTCGGGCTCGCGGCGCAGCAATCCCAGTGCGGCGCGGGCGGCGCCGACCGCGGCGGGCGCGAGGCCGGTGTCGAAGATGAAGGTGCGTGCCGCATCGATGAGGTGCGCGCGGACCCGTTCGCTGGCGAGCACCGCACCGCCCTGGGCCGCGAAGGCCTTGGAGAGCGTCGCGGTGACGACGACATCCGGTTCGCCTGCGAGGCCGAGTTCGTGCACGAGACCGCGACCGCCCCGGCCGCGCACCCCGAGCCCGTGCGCCTCGTCGACGAGCAGGACCGCGCCGTTCGCCCGGGTCACCCGGTGCAGTTCGGCCAGCGGAGCCAGGTCGCCGTCGGCGCTGAAGACGGAGTCGGTGAGCACCAGCGCGCGCTGTTCGGTTCGCACGGCGAGCAGCCGGTCCACGGTGGCGACGTCGCAGTGCGGGGCGATCTCCACCCTGGACCGGGACAAGCGGCAGGCATCGACCAGAGACGCGTGGCTGCCCGCGTCGGAGACGATCAGTGCGCCGCGACCCGCGAGCGCGGTCACCGCGCCGAGGTTCGCGGCGTAGCCGGAGGCGAACACGAGGCCCGCCTCGGCGCCGGCGAATTCGGCGAGTTCTGCTTCCAGCCGCTCGTGATCGGCCGTGGTTCCGGTGACCAATCGTGATCCGGTGGATCCCGCGCCCCAGCGGCGCACGGCTTCGATCGCGCCCTCGATCACCTCGGGGTGCTTGGTGAGCCCGAGATAGTCATTGGAGGCCAGGTCGATCGACGGCGCGTCCGGTCTCCTCGGTCGCAGCTCTCGGCGCAATCCGGCGGTCACCCGCTCTGCTGCCCGTTCGTCCAACCAGCTCAACGGATCGGTAATCACAGCTCCGGAGCATACTTGAACACCGTTCAGGAGGATAGCCCGACGGGACTGCGCACCGCGGCGGCCGCGCACATTCCGGCGGCAATGGTGGCGACTTCCTCGGTGCTGCTGACGAACGGCGGCATGGTGTAGATCAAGTTCCGGAAAGGACGCAGCCAGACGCCCGCGTCGACCGCGGCCGCGGTGGCGGCGCGCATGTCGACCTGCTGCTCGAGTTCGACGACGCCGATCGCGCCGAGCACCCGGACGTCGGCGACGCCCGGCAGCTCGCGCGCGGGAGCCAGGCCCGCAATGAGCTCGGATTCGATCCGGCCGACCTCACCGCGCCAGTCCCGGGAGAGCAGCAACTCGATCGACGCGACGGCCACCGCGCAGGCCAGGGGGTTGCCCATGAAAGTCGGCCCGTGCATCAGCCCGCCGTGCGCTGCGCTGATGGTCTCGGCGATCCGCGCGGTGCACAGCGTGGCGGCCAGGGTCAGGTAGCCGCCGGTCAAAGCCTTGCCGACGCACATGACATCCGGGGCGACGCCCGCGTGGTCGGCCGCGAAGAACGCGCCGGTGCGGCCGAATCCGGTGGCGATCTCGTCGAAGACCAGCAGCACGTCGTTGGCGTCGCACAGGCGGCGCAGGTCGGCGAGGTAGCGCGGATCGTGCCAGCGCATGCCGCCCGCGCCCTGCACAACCGGCTCCACGATGACGGCCGCGAGCTCACCGGCGTGCGCGGAGATGGCGCGTTCCAATTCCGCCGCGTAATCGGCGCGGTACTCGCGCGGCGGCGCCGGGACGAAGACCTGTTCGACGAGGACGTCGGTCCACAACGAGTGCATGCCGCCCTCGGGGTCGCACACACTCATCGGAGTGAAGGTGTCGCCGTGGTAGCCACCGCGCCAGGTGAGCAGGCGGCGCTTCTCGGGTTTGCCGACGCCGCGCCAGTATTGCAGGCACATCTTCGCGGCGACCTCGACCGAGACCGAGCCGGAGTCGCAGAGGAAGACTTTCTCCAGGCCCGCCGGCGTGTGCTCGACCAGCAGCTGGGACAGGCGCGCGGCCGGTTCGTGCGTGAGCCCGCCGAACATCACGTGGCTCATCCGCTGCGACTGCGCGAGCAGGGCGGCGTCCAGCACCGGGTGCCGGTAGCCGTGCACGGCGGCCCACCAGGAGCTCATGCCGTCGACCAGTTCGCGACCGTCGGCCAATGTGAGCCGTGCGCCGGAGGCCTCGGCGACCACCAGCGGCGCGGTCGAAGCCGGGAATCCGCCGTAGGGGTGCCAAACGTGGTCGGCGTCGATGGCGGTGATCTCGCCGGGGGTCAGTGCCACAGGATTCCCTCGCGGTCGACGGGCTTGAACGGTGTTCAAGTTACCAGCCGAGCTCCGCAGAGTGTGCGCGGCCGAACGAAGTCCGCCGATCGGCGAGGCTCTATGTTTTCTCCGAATCGCCGCCGATCACCTTCGGCACCCGGGCCAACGACGCCCGAAGCGTGCGCACCGCGTCTTCTCCGAGATCGGCCACGAGGATCCGCTCGATGTCGGCGATCCGGTCGGCGGCGAGGGCGAGCGCGCGACGCCCGGCCGCGGTGGTGACGACCACACGGGCTCGACGGTCGAACGGATCGACCTTGCGCTCGACATAACCGCGGCGCTCCAGATGCGTCACCAACTCCCCCATCGACTGCTGCGTGATGCCCGCAGCTTCGGCCAACTCCGTGATCCGCGAGCCCTCCGGATCCAGATGACGGAAGACCGCGTAGTGAGCGGGCCGCAGTTCCGGGTCGAGTTCGGTGCGCAGTTCGCGATTCAGCGCCTTTTCGAAAGCACCGGCGGCTTGGACGAGCAGCTTCAGCAAGGTATCGGTCGTTGACACATTAAGAAGGTTACCTTTATATCTGGAGTATGCGCGACACCATCCTCACCTTCGCCAACGGCCATCGAGTCACCTTCGTCGATCGCGGGATCGACGACCGGGGGCCGTATTTGCGGCTGGAACACCTGGTGCGCAAGGTCGAGCGGCAGGCAGGACCGCACTGGCATCCGGTACTCGCCGAGAGCTGGACCGTGCGAGAGGGCAGACTGCGCTTCCGAGTCGACGGCGTCGAGATCATCGCGAACCCCGGCGACACGGTGACTGCCCCGCCGCGCGCCGTGCACGAATTCTGGAGCGAGGCGCCGGATACCCGCTTCGACCACGAGATCCGTCCGCCGCTGCGGCACTGGGACATGTTCCGGCTGTGGCACGCGCTCGACGCGGCGGGCATGACCACTTCGGGGCGGGTGCCCCGCAACCCGCTGGCACTCGCGCTGCTCTGGGACTATCAGGACGGCTACCTCGCGGGCATTCCGCGATGGGTACAGCGGGCGTTGCTGGGCGGATCGGCGCGGCTCGCGCGGCTCGCCGGTTACGAGCGCCGCTACCTGCCCACCGAATGAGACGGGCGCGGGCGTGCGCCGGGCCGCCCGAAGCCTCACGCTACTGTCGTTCCCATGGCTCAGCCCTACGCAGCGCCCGGTGAGGTGACACCACTAGGTGTCTGGCCGGGCACCGCCTACCCCCTCGGGGCGACCTACGACGGTGCAGGCACCAATTTCTCGGTCTTCTCCGAGGTCGCCGATTCCGTCGAGCTGTGCCTGATCGCCAAGGACGGGGCGGAGACCCGGATCGCGCTCGACGAGGTCGACGGCTACGTCTGGCACGCCTACCTACCGACCATCGGTCCCGGCCAGCGTTACGGCTTCCGCGTGCACGGCCCCTACGACCCGGACCGCGGACTGCGCTGCGATCCGAGCAAACTGCTGCTCGACCCGTACGGCAAGGCGTTCGACGGCGAATTCGACAACGACCCTTCCCTCTATACGCACGGCCTGGATTCGCTGGGCCACACCATGACCGGCGTGGTGATCAACCCCTTCTTCGACTGGGGTTCCGACCGCGCGCCGAACCGGCCCTACCACGAAACGGTCATCTACGAGGCGCACGTCAAGGGCATGACGATGACCCATCCCGAGGTGCCGGAGGAGCTGCGCGGCACCTACGCGGGCATCGCGCACCCGGCCGTCGTCGAGCACCTGAAGAGCCTCGGCATCACCGCGATCGAGCTGATGCCGGTGCACCAGTTCCTGCACGACCGGGTGCTGCTCGACCAGGGCTTGCGAAACTACTGGGGCTACAACAGCTTCGGCTATCTCGCACCGCACAACGAGTACGCGGTCAGTCCGCGCGGCGGCGCCGCGGTGACCGAGTTCAAGGCGATGGTGCGCGCGCTGCACGCCGAGGGCATCGAGGTGATCCTCGATGTGGTCTACAACCACACCGCCGAAGGCAATCACCTCGGGCCGACGCTCGGGTTCCGCGGCATCGACAACGCCGCGTATTACCGTCTGCTGGACGGTGATCCGGGCCGCTACATGGATTACACCGGCACCGGCAACAGCCTCAACGTGCGGCATCCGCACACCTTGCAGCTGATCATGGATTCGCTGCGGTACTGGATTCTGGACATGCGCGTCGACGGTTTCCGCTTCGATCTGGCCGCCACCCTGGCCCGCGAACTGCACGACGTGGACCGGCTTTCCACGTTCTTCGATCTGGTGCAACAGGATCCGGTGGTCAGCCAGGTCAAGCTGATCGCCGAGCCGTGGGACGTCGGCGAGGGCGGCTATCAGGTGGGCAATTTCCCCGGACTGTGGACGGAGTGGAACGGCAAGTACCGTGACACCGTCCGCGACTACTGGCGCGGTGTGCCCGCCACCCTGGGCGAGTTCGCCTCTCGGCTCACGGGCTCCTCGGATCTGTACGAGGCCACCGGGCGCAGGCCGAGCGCCAGTATCAACTTCGTCACCGCGCACGACGGTTTCACGCTGCGGGATCTGGTGTCCTACAACGAGAAGCGCAACGAGGCCAACGGCGAGGGCAATCGCGACGGGGAGAACTACAACCGATCCTGGAACTGCGGTGTCGAGGGCCCGACCGACGACCCTGAGATCAATGCCTTGCGCGCCAAGCAGACTCGTAATCTGCTGGCCACGCTGGTGCTTAGCCAAGGCACCCCGATGCTGGCCCACGGCGACGAGTTCGGCCGAAGTCAGCGGGGCAACAACAATGTGTACTGCCAGGATTCGCCGCTGTCCTGGATGGACTGGTCGCTGGCCGAGACCAATGCCGATCTGCTGGAGTTCACGCGCTCGGTCATCGCGCTGCGCACCCGGCACCCGGTCTTCCGGCGGCGCAGATTTCTTGCGGGACAACCGGTCCGCGCCAAGGAACCCACGCGCGACATCGCCTGGCTGACCCCCTCGGGCGAGGAGATGACCGCGGCGGACTGGGACAGCGGCTTCGGCAAGGCGCTCACGGTCTACCTGAACGGCGAGGGCATCCCCGAGCCGGGCCCGCGCGGTGAGCGCATCACCGACGATTCGTTCCTGCTGTGCTTCAACGCCCACGATTCGGCGCTCGATTTCGCCATACCCGGCACCGATTACGGAGGTCCGTGGACGGTGGCGCTGGACTGCTCGACGCCCGACGGCCGCGCCGAGGCCGGCTATCCGGCCGCCGCCACGCTCACCGTCCCCGCCCGTTGCCTGCTCGTCCTCCGCTGCCCCGCATGACCGACACGCACATGACCACAACCCATACACCGACTCCGACACATCACACCGACCCCATCGCCCGCGGACGCGCCCTCGCGCGGCAGACCCCCGTGCGCAGCACCTACCGGCTGCAACTGCGTCCCGACGTGCTCACCTTCGCCGACGCCAGGGCCATCGCGGAATACCTTCAGCAGCTCGGCATTTCGCATTTGTATCTCTCGCCGATCCTGACCGCGGCGCACGGCTCGACGCACGGCTACGACGTCACCGACCCCGGCGCCGTCTCGGCGGCGCTGGGCGGTCCGCTCGGGCTCAAGGCGCTCTCCGACGAGGTGCGCACCCGCGGCATGGGTCTCATCGTCGATCTGGTGCCCAACCACGTCGGCGTCGCCGATCCGCGGCAGAACCGGTGGTGGTGGGACGTGCTGCGCAACGGCAAGGACTCGCCGTTCGCGCGGTTCTTCGACATCGACTGGAGCCCGGGCAACGGCGCGGGCGGGCGGCTCGCGCTGCCGGTGCTGCACAGCGAGAACGACCCCGCGGCGCTCAGCGTGGACCGGTCCGGCCCGGAACCGATGCTGGCGCTGCACGATCTGCGTTTCCCGATCGCGCCGGGCACCGACGGCGACAACGCGCTGCGCATCCACGACAAGCAGCACTACCGCTTGGTGAGCTGGAAGGCCGGGGTCTGCACCTACCGGCGGTTCTTCGCGGTGAGCAGCCTGGCCGCGGTGCGGCAGGAGGACCCGGAGGTCTTCGACCTCACCCACCGCGAGCTCGCGGCCTGGTGCGAACACGATCTGATCGACGGCGTGCGGGTCGACCACCCGGACGGATTGTCTTATCCCGCAGCGTATCTGGCCCGGCTGCGCCAGCTCATCGGGCCGCACCGGCTGCTACTGGTGGAGAAGATCCTCGCCAACCGGGAGCCGCTGGACGCGACGCTGCCGATCGACGGCACCACCGGATACGACGCACTGGCCGGGCTGGGCGGCGTACTCATCGATCCCGACGGCGAGCAGACGCTGACCGAGCTCTCGCGCCGCTTCGCCGGGCACGGCAGCGACCGCGCCTGGATCGGCGAGACCGAGCACCGGATCAAACGCGCCGTCGCGGAAAGCATTCTGGCGCCGGAGATCCGGCGGTTGGTGTGCGCGATCAAGCGTGACGCGCGCGCGGACAGCTTCGACACCATGGCGCTGACCAACGCCACCATCGAGGTGCTGGCCTTCATGCCCGTCTACCGCGCCGACTACGCGCCGCTGGCCGGGATGATCGGTGCGGTGATCGCCGAGGTGGAGAAGCGCAACAGCGAGCTCACCGCGCCGTTGAACGTGCTGGTGACCGCGCTGGCCGTCGGCGCGGAGGCGGCCGCCCGATTCAACCAGGTGGGCGGCGCGATCACCGCGAAGGCCGTCGAGGACACCATGTTCTACCAGGCGGCGCGGCTGGTCTCGCTACAAGAGGTGGGCGGCAATCCGGCCCGGTTCGGCCACTCGCTCAACGAATTCCACCTCGCCAACGTCGAGCGCGCGCAGCGCTGGCCCGCCACGATGACCACGCTGTCCACCCACGACACCAAGCGCGGCGAGGACGTGCGCGCCAGGATCGGGGTGCTCTCGCAGGTCGCGCGCACCTGGGCGCGTTCGGTCGAGACCTGGCTGGACAAGACGCCACCGCCGGACGGCGCGACGGCGCTGTTCTTGTTGCAGAACCTGTTCGGCGTCTGGCCCGCCGACGGCCGCCCGGCGTCCTCGGTGCCCGGCCTGCGCGAGCGCCTGCACCTGTTCGCGGAGAAGGCGATGCGCGAGGCGGGCACCCGCACCTCGTGGGAGGAGCCGGACACCGAGTTCGAGGCGGCCGTGCACGGCTGGATGGACGTGGTGATCGACGGCACCGTCGGCGCGGAACTGGGCGACCTGGTGCACGACCTGGCGCCGCACGCCTGGTCGGATGCGCTGTCGCAGAAGCTTCTTCAGCTGTGCGGGCCCGGCATCCCCGACGTGTACCAGGGCTGCGAGCTGTGGGAGGACTCGCTGGTCGACCCGGACAACCGCCGTCCCGTCGACTTCCCCGCGCGCACCGGGATGCTGCAATCGCTCACCGGCACACCGGCTTTGGACACCTCCGGTGCGGCGAAGATGTGGATCGTCGCCTACGCGCTGTGGCTGCGCAGGGAGCGTCCCGACTGCTTCGTCGGTGGCGCCTATCTCCCGCTGTTCGCCACCGGCGAGCAGGCGGCGCGGCTGGTGTCGTACGCGCGCGGGCGGGTCGGCGAGCCGCCCGAGGTGATCGTCGCGACCACCAGGCACAGCGTCGGCCTGACCGACTCCGGTTGGGGCGACACCGCGCTCGATCTGCCGCAGGGCAACTGGACCGACCGGCTCACCGGCCACACCTTCCAGGGGCGGGCGCGCTTAGAGAAGTTGTTCGCTCGGCTCCCCGTCGCCCTGCTGGTGCGTTGAGGCGTCGGGCGGGCTGATCTTCTCGACGAGCTCGGCCGGGAACCTCCCGCCGAGGTCCTGCTGCCAGCGCCGCAGATTGTGCGGCCGGTATTCGGTCTTGTCGTGCACCGTCGAGGCGAGCAGCACGCCGTTGTCCGTCGGCAGCCGCAGCCGCCGCAGCGAGTTCAGGTAGAACCTGGCCCGCATCGGGCTCCGGACGGTGCGCAGCACGTTGAGCAGGGCGAAGCCGGGACCGAGGGACTGGTGCCGCTCCATGTGGTCCTCCTTGCCGACACACTTGGCCGACAGTTCCCCGAGCAGTTCCCTGTTGAACGCCAGTCCCTCCGCCTCGGCCTCGGCGACCATCCAGCGCAGGGTGATGTCGGACAGTCCGCACTGGTCGTAGCCGCCGCCGATGTCGCTGTGCACGCCCTCGAACCAGACCTGCTTGACGCGATCGGCCTTGCGGTCCTTGATCCGGCGGTATTTGATGCCGAGTTCGACCGGCACCTCCCAGAGGCAGGGCTCGAAGTTGCGCCGCCGCTCGTCGATGGCGAGAGCTTGGCGCGCACACAGCACCCGTGGCGAGAGCTTGACGTCGTGGAAGCGGTGCCGCCATGAAGTCAGGCCGGGGACGCCGAGTGCGCCGACGGTGTCGAACACGCCGATGAAGTCGATGACCCGCCTGCGATGGCTGTGCTCGCGACGGAAAGCGCGCATCTGCTGTTCGCTGGGCGGTGTGCGCCACCACATCAGCTTGTTGCGGCCGCGGCGCCGGTACATCTGGAACGCCTTCGGGTAGTTTCCGGCGATCATCGAATCCGGCTTCATGATGCCGATGCAGTCGATCAGGCCGACGAGGCTGCGCGCGGTGTACGCGCCGCGGCTGAAGCCGAAGATGTAGAGCTCGTCGCCGGGCTCCCAGTTGACGGCCACCTGCCAGTAGGCGGCGGACAGATTGGCCTCCAGACCCAAGCCGAAGGCGCCGCCGATGAGCCGGTCGGCGGTGAAACCTCTTGCGCCGGGGCCGGATACGTAGATCACGTGCTGGCGGACCGGCTGCCCGTCGGCCCCTGGGGCCGCCATGCGGATGGTCTGCGCGATTTTGACAATGTTCGATACCGTGCTGCTGTTCTCGGCCTTCCAGGTGCCGTCACAACACACGACCAGGCGTTTCATGGCGAAATTTTCCCCTCGAATTCGCGTCGGAAACCCGCGTACTGGACTACTCGAATCATCGCCCACGCACCGGAACCCGTTAAGGAAAACGCTGTCTTTCAACGCATTTCGACGAAGAATCGCCGGTCGAGCCGGAACTTTTCGGTGCGGGATACTCAGCGCCGGAGGGAATCGCCTTCGCTCCGGTCATGCGCGGTCGTCGGATGGACTTCGGTCGGTAGCATCGTCTAGAGCTTGTGCGCGAGTACCGCGAACATCGTGACCGAGAAGTGGAAGTCGCCGCGTTCGATACCCGCGTCCAGATCGGCGATCAACCGGTCGTACTCCTCGCGGGTGACGGTGCCCCGCCCCACTGCCTGCTCGTTCATCTGCTCGAAGAGCGGCCGCGCCGTCACCGGATCCCAGATCACCGCCTCCGACCCCTGGTCGTCGATGGCGAACCCGCCTGCCACCAGCAGCCCGCGCAGCCTGCGGCCGGACGCGGGGTTGGGCGTCTCGGCCAGCATCGCGGCGCCCAGAGCGGCCACGACCTCGGGATCGCCGGGGTGGGTGATGGCGGTGTACCAGTCGCTGTCGATCAGCAGGACCCGGCCGGCGGGCCGCAGCACCCTGGCGATCTCGGCGGTGGCCGCGGCGGGGTCGTCGAGATGCTGGTAGACGCGCTCGCAGCGGACCGCGTCGAAGGACGCGTCCGGGAAGGGCAGGTGATACACCGAACCGTGCACCAACCGCGCGGCCGACCCGGCGGCCTCGGCCCGCCGCCGGGCGATCGCCAGCATCATCGGGTTCGGATCCAGCCCGACCGCAGCGCCGTCCTCGCCCACCCGCTCGGCGAAGGCCATCGCCTCCGACCCCGTGCCGGCCCCGATATCGAGCGCCCGCTCCCCCGCGCGCACCGCGAGCGCTTCGTGCGCCCAGTACCGCATCCGCCGGATACCCGGCAGCTCCGCCTGCACATCCAGAATCCCGACCAGTTCGTCGATCCGACCGGCATCGATCCGGTCCACGTGAAAGGAAGGAGCACTCGCTTCGGCGGGTCCCTGTGCCATGCACCCGACGCTACCCCCCTTGACCTGCTCCGACCTGCAAAGACCAGCGGCGCGCGTCGCAGAGATTGCACCCGCGCGAGGCGTGTGAAGCCTGGGCGAAGAGAGCTCACGACAATGGCCCCGGCGAGTGCCGGGGCCATTGTGGTGCTGTCGGAGAAGGGGTTCGGCGGTCAGTGGGTCTTGCGCAGGCCCAGGTATTGCAGGGCGGCGAAGCCGCCGACCGTCACGGCCTGCATGACCGTCCAGACCGAACCGACCGCGCTCAGGTCGAGCGCGCCTTCGATCAGCGCGGCGAGGCTGACCACGACCCAGCCCGCGTTCAGGCCGATCACCGCGCGTGCCGCGGTGGTGTTGATCGACGCGGTCGCACCGACCAGGGCGACGCCGATACCGTAGAGGGTCAGGAAGACGCCGATCGGGATGCCGAGGCGGCTGTCCAGGCCGAGCAGCGACTCCAGCGGACCCGACAGCGCCAGGTAGGCCAGGCCGTTCACACCGGTGATCACCGCGTCCAGGCGCAGCGAGGTACGCAACAGCTTGTCACCGGGGGCGAGCAGGGTGGACAGGTAGCCGGGGGCGGCGGCGGTGGTCATGGCGAATCTCTTTTCTGGATAGGGGTTTTGCGAGCTACGGGGTCAGGCGGCGGCTGGGACCTTGTCGAGGAAGCCGTACACCTGCGTGATGCGGCCCTCGTCGAGCACCGCGACGTCGAAGCCGACCACCAGCGCCGGGCCGTCGGCCGGACCCAGCTCCCAGGTGAAGCGCACCTGGTCGTGGTGTCCGTCGACCGGTCCGGCCAGCCGGAACACCATGTCAGGGAACTGGGCCTGCACCGCGGCGATGCCCGCGTCCAGCGCCGCGCGGCCGGTGACGGCCATGAGCGGATCGACGTAGCCGGGCTCGTCGGTGAACACCCGGGCGATCGCGGCCGAGCGAGCGGCGGCGTCGGTGGTGTTCCAGATCTCCAGGTACTGCGCGACCAGGTCGTTCATCGGTTTCTCCCTTGTTTCCTCTGCGCTGTGTTGCGCTGTGAGAACAAGGTATGGCGGGGCGAGGGTGCCCCGAATCAGTCACGTATCAGTACTTTCGGCGACCGATGGCGTAAGTAACGCTCGTCGGTGACCGGTTACGGTGAACGGATGCTGCACGGACGCGAGGCCGAACAGTCCCGCATCGATCGACTGCTCGCCGACGCACGGGAGGGTCGCAGCGGCGTGCTCGTGCTGCGCGGCGAGCCGGGCATCGGCAAGACGGCGCTGCTGGATTACGCGGCCGCGCAAGGTATTGCGTCGGTGCGCAGCGCGGGCGTCGAGTCGGAGGCCGAGCTGCCCTTCGCGGGGCTGCACCTGCTGGTGCGCCCAGGTATGGCGCTGGTGGACACGCTGCCCGAGCGGCAAAAGGCGGCACTGCGCGGCGCGTTCGGGCTCGGCGCGCAGGAGCCGGGCGACCGGCTGCTCATCGGTCTCGCGGTGCTCTCGCTGCTGGCCGAGGAGGCCGCCGAGGGACCGCTGCTGTGCCTGATCGATGACGCGCACTGGCTCGACCGCGCGACCGCGGAGACGCTGCTCTTCGCGGCGCGCCGGTTGGACGCGGAGGGCGTGGCGATGATCTTCGCGACCAGGGCGGGCGCGCACGACTTCCCCGCGCCCGGTCTGCCGGAACTGGACGTCACCGCGCTGCGCCAGGACGCGGCCGCCGCGCTGGTGGACGCAGGCGAGCCGGATCTCTCCCCCGCGCTGCGCTACCGGCTGCTCACCGAGGCGGGCGGCAATCCGCTGGCGCTGCGAGAACTGCCCGCGGTGCTGGCCGCCGAGTCCGCCGACGCGGGACCGAATCCGCTGCCGCTCACCCAGCGCCTCCAGGTCGCCTTCTCCGGCCGGGTGAGCAGGCTGCCCGCCGCCACGAGGACATTGCTGCTGGTCGCCGCGGCGGCGGGTGCGGCCGACGTGGATCCGGTGTTGCGCGCGGCCGCGACGCTCGGCGCGGGCCTCGCCGACCTGCAACCCGCCGAGGACGGCGGGCTGGTGCGCACCGACGGCCGGACGGTGGCGTTCCGGCATCCGCTGCTGCGTTCGGCGATCTACCAGGGCGCGCCGCTGGCCCAGCGGCTCGCCGCGCACGCCGCGCTGGCCGCGACGCTCACCGCTCCGGAGGACGCCGACCTGCGCGCCTGGCACCTGGCCTCGGCAGCCACCGGACCGGACGAGGCCGTCGCCGCCGCGCTCGCCGACACGGCGGACCGGGCGCGCGCCCGCAGCGGCTATCACGGCGCGGTGGCCGCCTACGAGCGCGCGGCCGCGCTCAGCACCGACCCCGCGGCGCGGGTGGACAGGCTGGTGCTCGCCGCCGAGACCGCGGCCGAGACGGGCAGGCACGAACTGGCCGACCGGTTGGCCGAGCGCGCCGCGGCGCAGACCGCCGACCCGCTGCTGGCCGCCCGGCTCGACTTGGTCCGCGGCCTCGCGGAATTCGGTGCGGGCAAACGGCTGCCCGCGCACCGGCGACTCGTCGCGGCGGCCGACGCGGCGCGGCGGGAACCGCTGCTCGCGGCGCGCATCCTGACCGTCGCGGTGCACACCGGGTGGTATCTCGGGGCCGACGAGCTCGGCGAGGTCACCGATCGCCTCGCGAGTTTGCCGCTGCCCGAGGACGATTCGCTGGCGCACACCACCGGTTACGTACTCGACGGCGTGCACGGACGGTTTCGCGCCGAGCTGCGCGCCACGGTCGACGCTGCCCGCGCGACGGGGGTGGACGCGCGAGACCTGGTGCAGCTGTGCGGCGTCGGACTGGTGGTCGGGCAAGACGAACAGGTGACGGAACTGGCGGCGGATCTCGTCGCGGACTGCCGCGATCAGGGCCGGATCGGCCCGTTGCCGACTCTGCTGTTCTTCCGCGCCGAGGCCGAGACTTTTCTCGGCAGGCCGCGCGAGGCGTTGGTCGTCGCCACCGAGGGCGCGCGGATCGCCGAGGACATCGGACAGGGCCACTGGATGAGCCAGCTCTCCGCCTGTCTCGCCTATCTCGCGGCGCTGGGCGGTGACGAAGCGACTTGCCGTGCGGCGGCAGACCGTGCGTTGGCCGAGGAGTTCGGCGGCGCCGACGCGCCGGGCGCGAGCTGGGCGCACGCCGCGCTCGGCCTGCTCGACCTCGGGCTCGGCCGGGTGGACAGCGCCATGTCCCGTTTCGAGTCATTGACCGAGGAACCGTTCCGGCACATGGTCATCGGGCTGCGCTCGCTGCCCGATCTCGTGGAAGCCGCGGTGCGGCTCGCCGATCCGGCCCGCGCCGGCGACGCACTCGATCGCCTCGATGCCTGGGCCGCGGGCTCGCGGCAGGACTGGGTCGCCGCGCTCGCCGCCCGCGCTCGCGCCCTGCTCGGCCCGGACGCTCAGGCCGAGGAGCATTTCCGAACCTCGCTCGACCTCGGTGGTCGCCCGTTGGAGCACGCGCGCACGCAACTGCTCTATGGGGAGTGGCTGCGCCGCAACCGCCGCAAGGTGGACGCGCGGACCCAGCTGCAACCGGCCATGGAAACGTTCCAACGCCTCGACGCCGCACCGTGGGCGGAGCGCGCCCGCGTCGAACTCGGTGCGCTCGGGGTCGGCGCCGCGGTGCGGGCTGGGTCGGGCGTGCTCGCCGCGCTCACCCCGCAGGAATTGCAGATCGTGCGGCTCGCGGCGCAGGGGATGACGAACCGGGACATCGCGGCGCAGCTGTTCCTGAGCCCGCGAACGGTCGGCCATCACCTGTACAAGGCGTATCCGAAGCTGGGCGTGGTCTCGCGCGGGGAACTGGCGGCGCTGCCGCTGGACGCGGATTGAGCCGCAGGCGCGGACAGCCGACGCCGCCGCCGACCAGTCGCCACGGACCGTTCAGCCGACGCGGACGCCGATCATTCGACGCGGACCGATCGTGCACACGGGGAGCGTCCATGCGACGCGGACAACGAAACGACCGGAACCGAACCGACAGCGCTGACCGGCAGCATCCGGTCGATCGGGGGCCGAGGTCACCGCGACGGGCGTCGCGCGCTCAGTGCGCGGACAGCGCCCGCTCGTGCCGGACCACCCCGGCATCGCGTCGCGCCGTCACATGACCGAGCGTCCACCGCAGGGCCGTGATCGCGGCCGCCGCCAGCACCGCGACCTGGGGCGCGCCGGTGATGAACAGGAGCAGCACACCCGCCACCAGCCCGGCGGCCAGCGCCTCGAGCTTGTACACGGGCCACGCGGTGCCCGCGATGTCCACGGTGGTGGGGTGAGCCGTTGCCATGGCATCAGGATATACGGAAGGCGAATTTCGGGCTACCGAACATTTCCGGCCGGGAACACCGGCGGCGGATTCGGTGTTCCCGGTCGTATGCCACTAACCGGAGAGTACGCACCGAGCACGTCCGACTGGGCCCGCAAGCAGGCCGAGACCTACGAGGATTCCGGCGGCACCAAGGGCACGTCGATGATGGGCAAGCCCGTCGTGCTGCTGACGACCAAGGGCGCCAAGACGGGCAAGCTGCGCAAGACCCCGCTGATGCGAGTCGAGCACGACGGCGAATACGCCGTGGTCGCCTCGCTGGGCGGCGCGCCCAAGCACCCGGTCTGGTACCACAACATCAAGGCCGAACCGCACGTCGAACTCCGCGACGGCGAGGTCTCCAAGGACTACACCGCGCGCGAGGTAGTCGGCGAGGAGAAGAAGCTGTGGTGGGATCGCGCGGTCGAGGTGTGGCCCGACTACGCGAACTACCAGACGAAGACGACCCGCCAGATTCCTGTTTTCGTGCTCACCCCGCGTTGACCCGAGACTCGCCGACCGCACCACCCGCCGCGACCTCGCGCCGCGGCAGGTGGCAGCATATTTCGAGTGTCCAATCCGGTTGATGTGATCGATCCCATGCCCTCCGCCCGTCCCGCGCTCACCGCGGACGAGATCGATGCCGCCGCCAAGCGAATTGCCGACATTATCGAGCCCACTCCGCTGCAGCTCAGCCCGAGACTGTCCGAGCTCACCGGCGCACAGGTCTACCTGAAGCGCGAGGACCTCACGGCCGTGCGCTCCTACAAGCTGCGCGGCGCGTACAACCTCATCGTCCAGCTCAGCGCCGAGGAGCGCGCGGCAGGCGTCGTCGCGGCGAGCGCGGGCAACCACGCCCAGGGCGTCGCCTACGCCTGCCGGGCCATGGGCATCACAGGCCGCATCTACGTGCCGACTACGACCCCCAAGCAGAAGCGCGACCGGATCCGGGTGCACGGCGGCGAGTTCGTCGAGCTGATCGCCGTCGGCGAGACCTACGACGCGGCCGCGGCCGCGGCGGCCGCCGACGTCGAACGCACCGGCGCGACGATGGTGCCCCCGTTCGACGACACGCGCACCGCCGCAGGGCAGGGCACCATCGCCGCCGAAATCCTCGAGCAGCTCGGCGCCGCGCCCGACCTGGTGGTCGTCCCGGTGGGTGGCGGCGGCTGCCTGGCAGGCGTCGGCACCTACCTGCGCGCGCGTGCGCCGCAGACCGGCATCCTCGGCGCCGAACCGGCGGGCGCGGCCTCGATGACCGCGGCGCTGGTCGCGGGCGGGCCGGTGACGCTGCCGGAGATCGATCCGTTCGTCGACGGCGCCGCGGTGCGCAGGATCGGCGCTGTGCCCTACGCCACGGTCGCGGGCTTCGGCGGCCGGATGGTCTCGCACGCCTCGCTGCCCTTGCTCACCCAGTCCGAATCCCGCAGCGGCGCGGGCACTTTCCGCATGCTCCAGGTCGACGAGGGCGCGATCTGCACCACCATGCTCGACCTGTACCAGAACGAGGGCATCATCGCCGAACCCGCGGGCGCGCTCGCGGTGGCCGCGCTCGCCGAGATCACCGTGCCGCCGGGCTCGACGGTGGTGTGCCTGGTGTCGGGCGGCAACAACGACGTGTCGCGCTACGGCGAGATCATCGAGCGATCCCTGGTGCACCGGGGGCTCAAGCACTACTTCCTCGTCGACTTCCCGCAGGAGCCCGGCGCGCTGCGCCGCTTCCTCAACGAGGTGCTCGGCCCGGACGACGACATCACCCTGTTCGAGTACGTCAAGCGCAACAACCGGGAGACGGGCGCGGCGCTGGTCGGCATCGAGCTCGGCACGCCGGACGGGCTGGAGTCGGTCCTGGAACGCATGGACGCCTCCCCCATCCAGTGCGAGCGGCTGGACCCGGGCTCACCGGCCTATCGGTACCTGACCTGACGCTCCCGCCCCGCCCGGTTCGCGGACCGGGCGGGGCGGGTGACGGTTCGGGCCGGCCATCCCGCGGGCGGTCAGGCCGCCGCGTCGCGCGTCTCGTCGAGGGTGACGCGGCGGGTGGCGCGCAGGCAGTTGAGCATCAGCGGCAGCAACCACATGGGCGAGAACTGGTCGACGCCCAGCTGACCCGCCGAGAGCCGGTTGTGCACGAAACCGACCGAGAGGCCGAGACGCGGTTCGACCCAGCCGAACGAGCCGCCGAGGCCGATGTGACCGAGGCCGCCGCGGGCGCCGGGCATCGGCAGCGAGTGGTAGCCGAGATGCCACATCATCGGCGCGTAGAACAGCGCGTGATCGAGGCGGTAGGTGCGCACCTTGCTCACTTCGCCGATCGTCGCGCGCGAGAGGAACGGCCGTCCGTCGGGCGTCTCACCGCTGGCGATCGCGCCGTACATGGTGGCCAGCGCGGACGCGGTGGCGACGCCGTTGCCCGCGGGCAGTTCGGTGCGCAGGATCGACGGGCCGTCGCCCTCCAGGATCGCTTCCAGCCCGGGCAGGAACAGGCAGCGGGTGACCGCGCCGAGCGCGCCGGGAATGAGGTGGCTGCGGCGCAGCAGGAGCGAACCGAGCGGCTTGCTGACCAGACTGAGCTGGCTGCCCGCCAGCGGCGCGTACACGGTGCCGGACTCGGCGGGCGGCAGACCCAGGTGCAGCCCGTCGATGCCGAGCGGCTCGGACACCTCGGTGCGGAACAGCTCGCCCATGCTCTTGCCGGTGACCCCGCGGGCGATGCCTGCCAGCAGCCAGCCGTAGGTGAGCGCGTGATAGGTCGGCACGCCGAGTAGCCGATCCGGTTTGGCCGCGGCCAGGCGCCGCTCCATGAGCTCGTGGTCGAGGATGTCCTCCGGGGACTTGGCGATCGGAGCCAGCGCCGAGAGGCCCGCGCTGTGCGTCATCACCTGGCGCACGGTGATCCCGCCCTTGCCATTCGCGGCGAACTCAGGCCAGTACTCGGCGACGGGAGCGTTGTAGTCGAGCATGCCGCGGTCGGCCAGCCGGTGGATGACGGTGGCGGTGATGCCCTTCGTGGCGGAGAAGATGATCGAGCCGGTCTCGCGGGTCCAGACCTCTTCGCCGGCGGCGCCGACCCAGATGTCGACAAGGGGTTCGCCGTTCAGGTGCACCGCCAGCGCACCGCCCGCGCCGCGACGATGTCCGAACGCCCTGGCGAAAGCGCGTACCAGAGGTCCGAATTCGGCGGCGGCGCTGCCGCTGACTGAAGCCACGTTGCTCATCACTCCAAGGTAATGGCGATGGTCACATCTGGGCAATGGCCCTGTCCCGGACAGTTGGCGTACCGTTACCCGGGATTCGGTTCGGTCACGGCGCTTTTCGCGGTCGAGGGCGAGTCGGTGAGCAGCACGAACGAGTGCGCGGGAATCGTTGTGCCCGTTGGGCCTTCGGTCGGCGGCTGCCAGGACAACAGCGAGAAACCGGTGACCGGCACCCGCACGGGGTCTTCCGAGAGGTTGCATACCAGACGGAGCGATCCGCGGTGCAGCACCAGCCATCGGGACCGTTCATCGTAGTCCACCCGCACGTGCGGCAGCGAGGAATCGGACAAATCCGGATGCTGCCCGCGTAGCGCGAGCAGCGCGCGATAGCAGGAGAGCAGCCGGGCCCGCGCCGGATCGGCGAGTTCGGACCAGTCCAGCTTGGACCGTTGGAACGTGCCGGGGTCCTGCGGATCGGGCACATCCTCGCTGGGCCAGCCGTGCTCGGCGAATTCAGCCTTGCGTCCTGACGCGGTGGCCGCGCCGATCTCCGGGTCGGTGTGCGAGGTGAAGAACTGAAACGGCGTGCGCGCGCCCCACTCCTCACCCATGAACAGCATCGGGGTGAACGGCGAGCACAGGACGAGCGCCGCCTTGACGGCGAGCTGGCCGTCGGTCAGGTACGCGCTCGGCCGGTCGCCGAGCGCCCGGTTGCCGACCTGGTCGTGGGTGCAGGTGTAGGCGAGCAGCGCCGAACCGGGTACCACCGAGCGGTCGAGCGGACGGCCGTGGACGCGGCCGCGGAAGCTGGAGTACGTGCCCGCGTGGAAGTACCCGTGCGTCAGGGTGCGCGCCAGACAGGCCATCGAGCCGAAATCGGCGTAGTAGCCCTGCCGCTCGCCGGAGACCGCGGTGTGCACGGCGTGGTGCAGGTCGTCGTTCCACTGCCCGGCCAGTCCGTAGCCGCCCGCGGCACGCGGTGTGATCAGGCGCGGATCGTTGAGATCGCTCTCCGCGATCAGGGTCAGCGGCCTGCGCACGTGCGCCGCTAGGCGTTCGGTCGCCGCGGCCAGCTCGGCAAGCAGGTGGGTGGCGGTGCGGTCGACCAACGCGTGCACGGCGTCCAGCCGCAGGGCGTCGATGTGGAAGTCGCGCAGCCAGCGCAGCGCGTTGTCGATGATGTAGCGGCGCACCTGGTCCGAGGCGGGGCCGTCCAGGTTGAGGCTGCGGCCCCAGGTGTTGCGGCCTTCGGTCAGATAGGGACCGAAGCGGGGCAGGTAATTGCCGGACGGTCCGAGGTGGTTGTAGACGACGTCGAGACAGACGGCCAACCCGCGCGCGTGGCAGGCGTTCACGAACCGTTGCAGACCGTCGGGGCCGCCGTAGCTCTCCTGCACCGCGTACCAGAGCACACCGTCGTAGCCCCAGTTGTGGGTGCCGTCGAAGGCGTTCACCGGCATCAGCTCCACCACCGTGACGCCGAGGTCGACGAGGTGATCGAGGCGTCCGATCGCGGCGTCGAAGGTGCCTTCGGGCGTGAAGGTTCCGAGGTGCAGCTCGTAGAAGACCGCGCCCGCCAGCGGTCGCCCGGTCCAGTCGTCGTCGGTCCACCCGGCCGGATCCAGCGCGTGGACGGCGGAGCGCCCGTGCACGCCGTCCGGCTGACGAGCCGAGCGCGGGTCGGGCAGCACGGTGGGATCGTCGTCGAGCAGGTATCCGTACCGCGCGCCGTTCGGCGCGGCCCGCTCGACGCGCCACCACCCGTCGGCCGAGCCGCGCATCGGGTACACGTCTCCATCGAGATCGAGCCGCACCGCGCCGGCCTTGGGCGCCCACACCTCGAAGACAGTCACCGCGCCAGCATCGCACGCCCGGCCACCGGTCTCATCCCGGCGACCGCCGCCCCGGCGCGTTCCGGACGGAGCGGCACTGGCGCACCGGGACTCGGGCTGCGAGAGTGAACGGGTGGGACTGTACGAGAATCACGTCGTGCCCCGGCTGGTGGAATTCGCCTGCGGCATGCGGGTCAACGAGCCGCAGCGCTCGCGGGCCTGCGCGGGGCTGCACGGACGGGTGGTGGAGATCGGCTTCGGCTCCGGACTGAACGTGCCGTTCTATCCGGCGGCCGTCGAATCCGTCAGCGCGGTCGAGCCCGCCGATCTCGGCTGGAAGCTGGCGCGCAAGCGGCTCGACCGGGCCACCGTGCCGATCGAGCGGGCGGGTCTGGACGGACAGTCGCTGCCGTTCGCGGACAACACCTTCGACTCGGCGCTCTCGACCTGGACGATGTGCACCATTCCGGATGTCGCGACCGCGCTGTCGGAGGTGCGCCGGGTGTTGGTGCCGGGCGGGACGCTGCATTTCGTCGAGCACGGCTTGGCCCCTGACACCAAGGTCCAGGCGTGGCAGCACCGACTCAATCCGATCGAGAAGGCGATCGCGGGCGGCTGCAATTTGGACCGTGACATCAGGGGCCTGGTGCAGGCGGCGGGGTTCGAGATCCGCGACCTCGACGTGTTCTACGGCGAGGGACCGAAGTTCCTCGCCGCATTGACACTCGGGGTCGCCGTCTCCCCGTAGGCCTTCCTCCGCATTCGCTCCGGCTGTGCACGGATCGAGGACGGACTCCGCCCGACGGTGCCGATCAGTGGATTTCGACGTGCAGTGTGTAGCTGGCGTTGCCGCGGGTCGGCGCGACGAGCACGCGGTACATGCCGTCGTAGGGCAGCACGATCTCGGTCCAGGTCTCCTCGACCGCGAGCACCAGTCCGTCGGGTGCGGACACGCTGAAGTTCACGTTGTCCTCCAGCGCGACGATGGCCGTCTTCAGCAGCTGCCCGCCGCGCGCCTCGAGCAGATAGCTGTCCGCGTCGCCGCGCACGACCGCCCCGTCCAGGGTGGCCTCGCTGGTGCCCGGCGCGAACTTTATTTCCGCGTACACCCCGGCCTGTGCGGCGCCCGCACCCGCGACGGCGAACACCAGGGTGGCCGCGAGAGCGGTGAGCGCGACCAGCGCCGCGCGGAAGGGACGGAGGATTGCTGCCATGATCGTTGTCCTGTGGTGAGAGGGGATTCGGAACGACGCCGAGTCTTACCCTGGCGGCTTGTCATCGGCTGAAGACGCGGTTAAGGCGCCGGTCCAGCGGCCGCTTTGTCGCTCGCTCCGATGGAGCAGTGCACTCTCGTCGACCATCGCCGCAGGCGACCACTACGTCGGGGCGACAACTGTGCCGCGCTGACATGCGATCAGCGCGGCGCCGTCGTGCTCAACTCGCCAGGCAGCTCGGGCCGAGGAGAGCCTTGAGGTCGCCGAAGAGGGCCGAGGACGGGGAGACTCGCAGGCTGTCGTCGAGTTTGAGCAGGGTGGTCTTGTCGCGGGCGCCGACGTGGCGGACGTGCACGTCGGAGGTGCCGGGGTGGCGGGACAGCACGCGCTTGAACTCGCCGATCTTGTCCGGGGTACACATGCGGGTGGAGATGGTCACCGCGAGCGGCTTGGCCACGCCGATGGAGGACAGGTCGGGGACGGCGAGGTCGTTGGCGATCAACGAGATTCGGTCGTCGCGCACCGAGACGCGCGCCTTCACCAGCACCACCGCGTCCTCGACCACGTCGGCGCCGTACACCGAGTAGGCCTGCGGGAAGAACAGCACCTCGATACCACCGGTCAAGTCCTCGAGCTGGGCCGAGGCCCAGGCCAGGCCGTTCTTGTTGATGCGCCGGTTCACCGAGGCGAGGATGCCGCCGATGGTGACCTGCGCGCCGTCCTTCACATCGCCTTCGAGGATGGTGGGGATCGGGGTGTCGGCCTGCGCGGCGAGCACATGCTCCACGCCGTTGAGCGGATGCCCGGAGACGTAGAGGCCGAGCATCTCCCGTTCCAGCGCCAGCTTGTGCTTGGACTCCCATTCCTCGTCCGGCACCGCGACATTGAACACCGAGGCCACCGACTCGTCGGCATCCATCCCGCCGAACAGGTCGAACTGCCCGATGGCCTCGGCCTTCTTGGTGGTCATCACCGCGTCGATGGCGTCGGAGTGAATCAGCAGCAGGCCCTTGCGCGGATGCCCGAGGGAGTCGAAACCGCCCGCCTTGATGAGGGATTCGGTGACCTTCTTGGTGCAGGCGATGGCGTCGATCTTGTTCAGGTAGTCGGAGAAATCGGTGAACTTCGATTTCTCCTTGCGCGCCTGGATGATCGAGGCCACCACGTTGGCGCCGACGTTGCGCACCGCGCCGAGACCGAAGCGGATGTCCTTGCCCACCGAGGCGAAGTTCTGCTCGGATTCGTTGACGTCCGGCGGCAGCACCGTGATGCCCAGCCTGCGGCAGTCCGACAGGTAGACCGCGGCCTTGTCCTTGTCGTCACCGACGGAGGTGAGCAGGCCCGCCATGTATTCGGCCGGGTAGTTGGCCTTGAGATAGGCGGTCCAGAAGGAGACCAGGCCGTAGCCTGCAGCGTGCGACTTGTTGAACGCGTAGCCTGCGAACGGAAGGATGGTGTCCCACAGGGCCTTCACCGCGCCCTCGGAGAACCCGTTCGCGGTCATGCCCTCGTGGAAGCCCTTGTACTCGGCCTCCAGCACCTCGAGCTTCTTCTTACCCATGGCCTTGCGCAGCGCGTCGGCCTTGCCCATGGAGTACGAGGCGACCTTCTGCGCGATGAACATGATCTGCTCTTGGTAGACGATCAGGCCGTAGGTCTCGGCCAGGATGTCCTTCAGCGGTTCCTCGAGCTCCGGGTGGATCGGCTTGATCGGCTGGCGGCCGTTCTTGCGGTCGGCGTAGTCGTTGTGCGCGTTCATGCCCATCGGTCCGGGGCGGTACAGCGCGAGCACGGCGACGATGTCGTTGAAGCCGGTGGGCTGCATGCGGCGCAGCAGGTCGCGCATCGGCCCGCCGTCGAGCTGGAAGACGCCGAGAGTGTCGCCGCGGGACAGCAATTCGTAGGTGGCCGGATCGTCCAGCGGCAGGTTGTCCATGTCCAGGTCGACGCCGCGGTTGGCCTTGATGTTGTCCAGCGCGTCACCGATGACGGTGAGGTTGCGCAGACCGAGGAAGTCCATCTTCAGCAGGCCGATGGCCTCGCAGGACGGGTAGTCCCAGCCGGTGATGATCGCGCCGTCCTGGGGGCGGCGCCACACCGGGATCGCGTCCATCAGCGGCTCGGAGGACATGATCACCGCGCAGGCGTGCACGCCCGCGTTGCGGATCAGGCCCTCCAGGCCGCGGGCGGTCTCGTAGATCTTGGCGACATCGGGGTTGTTGCCGATGAGCTCGCGGACCTCGGCGGCTTCCTTGTACCGCTCGTGATCGGGGTCCATGATGCCCGAGAGCGGGATGTCCTTGGCCATGATCGGCGGCGGCAGCGCCTTGGAGATCTGGTCGGCGATGGCGAAACCGGGCTGGCCGAACTGGACTCGCGCCGAGTCCTTGATGGCGGCCTTGGTTTTGATGGTGCCGAACGTGATCACCTGGGCGACCCGGTCGGTGCCCCACTTCTCGGTGGCGTACCGCACCATCTCACCGCGGCGGCGATCGTCGAAGTCGATATCGATATCGGGCGCGGACGGGCGCTCGGGGTTCAGGAACCGCTCGAACAGCAGGCCGTGCGGAATCGGGTCGATGTTGGTGATGCCGAGCGCGTAGGCGACCAGCGAACCGGCCGCCGAACCACGGCCGGGGCCGACACGGATGCCGACCTCTTTCGCGTGGGTGACGAGGTCACCGACGACGAGGAAGTAGGCGGGAAAACCCTTCTGCCGGATGACGTCGAGCTCGAAGTAGGCGCGGTCGTAGTACTCCCGCGGCACGCCGTCGGGGAACCGGCGGGCCAGCCCCCGGTCGACCTCTTTGCGCAGCCACGAATCCTGGGTCTCGCCCTCCGGCACCGGGAACACCGGCATGCGGTCCTTGAAGTTCCACACGTCGTCGTAGGACTGCACGCGCTCGCCGATGCGCACCGTGTTGTCGCAGGCGCCGGGCACTTCCGCTTCCCACAGCGCGCGCATCTCGGCGGCCGACTTCAGGTAGTAGCCGTCGCCGTCGAACTTGAAGCGGGTCGGGTCCGAGAGGGTCTTGCCGGTCTGCACGCACAGCAGCGCCTCGTGGTTGGCCGACTGATCCTTGGTCACGTAGTGACAGTCGTTGGTGGCCAACGGCGGAATGTCCAGCTGCTTGCCGATGCGCAACAGGCCCTCGCGGACCCGTCGCTCGATGGACAGACCGTGGTCCATCACCTCGAGGAAGAAGTTCTCCTTGCCGAAGATCTCCTGCCACTTGGCCGCGGCCTCCAGCGCCTCGCGGTCGTGGCCGAGGCGCAGCCGGGTCTGGACTTCACCGGACGGGCAGCCGGTGGTCGCGATGATGCCCTCGGCGTACTGCGCGATGATCTCCTCGTCCATGCGCGCCCACTTGCCGAGCTGCCCCTCGATGGAGGCCAGCGAGGAGAGCTTGAACAGGTTGCGCAGGCCGGTCGCGTTCTCGGCGACCATCGTCATGTGGGTGTAGGCGCCGGAACCCGAGACGTCGTCGCCCTTCTGGCTCGGATCGCCCCACTGCACGCGCTTGGTGTCGAACCGAGAGCCGGGCGCGATGTAGGCCTCGATGCCGATGATCGGCGTGATGTCGTGTTTCTTGGCGGAGTTGTAGAACTCGGCCGCGCCGTACATGTTGCCGTGGTCGGTCATGCCGACCGCCGTCATCCCGAGTCGCTTCGCCTCGGTGAACAGCGGAGAGATCTTGGCCGCGCCGTCGAGCATGGAGTACTCGGTGTGGTTGTGCAGGTGAACGAACGATCCGGACTCGGCCAAGACAGTCCTTCCTCCCAAGGTCTCGACGGGGGTTGGAGCAACGAGTGTATGCGCCCCCTGCGACAAGGTTTCGCACCGGCACGCGCCGCCAGGACGATCATCGGCGCGTCGTGAAGAAGATCACCGGCGCGTCGCGAACGGCCGTCCAGATCGGCTGGAGAATGCCGTCCGCGACGGCCCGCGCCCTGCGCCGGAGACAGCGTGTGTGCGCGCTGCGAGATCGATCGAAAGCGCCCAGACGGCGCGCTCGGTGTTGGTAGTGTGCCTCCGCATATGCAGGGCCGACTATCCGCGACAATCCGGATCGAGGTGTCGACGTTGATCACCAAGATGACCAGCACGTTAGCCGTAATTGCTCCGGCCGCCGCCGCGCTCACCGCCGCCGCGCTCACCATCACCGCCGCGCCCGCCGCGGCCGAGGGCGGCAAGTTCGTGACCGTCTACGCGATGACCAACGGTCTGTGCATCGCGCAGGTCGACGCATCGGTCAACGGGGACGCCTACCCGGAGTCCGCGGCGTTCACCGTGGCCTCCACCATGTGGGGTGTCGGGAACTGCAGCCTCCCGGTGACCCTGAACTGGCGCAATACCGCCACCGGCGCAACGGGTTCGGTGACGCGCACGCCCAACGGCCCCGGCTACTGGATGAACGACGGCAAGTCCGCGATCTTCAGCCCCGGCGTCGGCAACTTCACCGCCACGATCACGCTGGGCGGGGCGCACGTCCCCGAGCCGGGAACGGTCAACTTCACCGTCTCCAAGTACCAGGGCTGACCCGCGCCCGTCGGCCCGTCGATAATCGGACCATGATCGGGAAGTTCCCGGTCGCGGTCCGGTGACCGCGACCGTGGCCGCCGTGATCGCGGCGGTGCTGGTAGCGGGCAGCGCGCTGCTGGTGTGGCTGCGCACCCGCCGGGTCGTCACCACGCCCGCCGAACGCGCCGTGCACTCGGCGCTGCACACCGCCGCGCTGGCGGCCGTGCCGCTGCGCCGCGGGCTCACCGACCGGTCCGCGCAGGAGGCCGCGCCGCACCTGCGGGCGCTGACCGGCGCGGCGGCCCTCGGCGTCGCCGATGCCGAGGGCGAGGTGCTGGCCTGGGACGGGTCGCACGCCGACCTGGTGGAGGCTTTCGCCGACGCCGCGCGGCGGGCGGTCGCGAGCGAACGGCCGGTGCTGGTGGCCGGTCCCGGCCAAGGCGAGCACGGCGCACGGACGCTGGTGGCGCAGCCGCTGCTGATCGAGAACAGCGGGGCGGCGGGCGCGCTCGGGGTGGTCACCGGCGGCAAGCCGGGTCCAGGGCTGCTCGGCGCGCTCGCCGAGGTGGCCCGCTACGCCTGCGGCCAACTGGAACTGGCCGAACTCGACGCCTCCCGCGCCCGGCTCGACCGCGCGGAGGTGCGCGCGCTGCGAGCACAGATCAGCCCGCACTTCATCTACAACGCGCTCAACACCATCGCCTCGTTCGTGCGCACCGATCCGGCGCGGGCCAGGGAACTCATCCTCGAATTCGCCGACTTCACCCGCTATTCCTTCCGCGCCGCAGGCGAATTCACGGTGTTGTCCGACGAACTGCGCAACATCGAGCGCTACCTGGCGCTGGAACGCGCCCGCTTCGGCGACGCGCTGCAGGTGCGGCTGCGGATCGCGCCCGAGGTGCTCGGCGTCGTGCTGCCCTTCCTCGCGCTGCAACCGCTGGTCGAGAACGCGGTGCGGCACGGCATCGCGGGCAGGCAGGGCGGCGGCACCATCGCCATCGTGGCCACCGACGCGGGCACCGACTGCCTGATCAGCGTCGAGGACGACGGCACGGGCATGGACCCCGACCTGCTGCGTTCCGGCGCGCTCGACGCGATCGAATCCGGTTCCGGCCCGGTGGGTTCCGGCGAGTCCGCGCACGTCGGGCTGGCCAACGTGGACGACCGGCTGCGCGCGGCCTTCGGCAACGACTACGGGTTGATCGTGGAGACCGCGCCCGGCGCGGGCACCAAGGTCAGCCTGCGGGTGCCGAAGTTCCGCCCTGGCGTGCGCGCATGACGAACGCGATATCCGCTGGTCGGGATATCCGAAACACGCCCGATCACCATACCTTTACCATGAAAAGGTTGTGACGCAGAACACCGAGAGGCAGGCGGGCCCGCTGCGCGTGCTGGCCGTGGACGACGAGAAGCCCGCTCTGGACGAGCTGGTGTACCTGCTGCGCACCCAGCAGGGAGTGGGCGAGATCCACACCGCGGGCGAGGCGACCGGCGCGCTGCGGGTGCTGCGCACCCATCCGGTCGACGCGGTCTTCCTCGACATCAACATGCCAGGACTCGACGGCATGGAGCTGGCGGGCATCCTCTCCGAGTTCGCCAACCCACCCGCGGTGGTGTTCGTGACCGCGCACGACGACCGCGCGGTGAGCGCGTTCGATCTCGGCGCGGCGGACTATCTGCTGAAACCGCTGCGCGAGGCGCGCCTGACGGAGGCGGTGCGGCGCATCACCCAGACGCGCGCCGCTCCCCCGCCGCCCGCGGCGCCGCGCGCCGACCCGAACGCGGTCATCCCCGTCGAGCTGGGCGGCGTGACCACCCTGGTGCACCGGTCCAGCGTGAGCTGGGTGGAGGCGGACGGCGACTACGCCAGGCTGCACACCAGCGCGGGCTCGCATCTGGTGCGCATTCCACTCTCCGCCCTCGAATCTCGTTGGGAGAACGCCGGTTTCCTGCGCGTGCACCGCTCCTATCTGGTGGCGCTGCGACTGGTCACGGGCCTGCGCACGGTGGGCAGCGGCACGGTGGTGTGCCTGCGCGCCGAGGGCAGCGCGGCGGCGGTGGAACTGCCGGTGAGCCGCAGACAGGTGCGCGAACTCAAACAGCGGCTGGTGCACGGACCGCGCCACACCTGGACCGACCGGTGACCGGGCCGCAGCGGCCCGCGCGGCAACGGGTGGTGCTCGCCGAGCGCCGGGGCGCGCGCCGGGTGCGCACCCGCGTGGAGGTCGCCGAGCAGACCGAGATCGGGGAAGCCTTGATCGGCGGTCTCATTCGCGCCCAGCTCGGCCTCGCGCTGCGACTGGCGGTGGTCACGGTCCTGGCGCTCGGCGCGGTTCCGCTGCTGCTGAGCATCGAGTCGCTCGGTTCGGCGGTGGTCCTCGGCGTGCGGCTGCCCTGGCTGCTGCTCGGCCTCGCGGTGTTCCCGGCGCTGTACGGCGTGGGTCGCCTCTACGTCCGGCTGTCCGAACGCAACGAGGAGGATTTCCTCGACCTGGCCGGGGACTGACGTGGGCGCGCCCGCACTGACCCTCGCGGCCCTGCTGCTCGCCGCGCTCGCCACCGTGGCCATCGGCGCGTACGGCGTGCGGCTCTCGCGCACCACTTCCGATTTCCTCGTCGCGTCGCGCAGCGTGAGCCCCGGCTGGAACGCGGCGGCGATCTCCGGCGAATACCTCTCGGCCGCCTCGTTTCTCGGCGTGGCAGGCCTGATCGCGAAGTACGGCGCCGACGCACTGTGGTACCCGGTGGGGTTCACCGCGGGCTACCTGGCGCTGCTGCTGTTCGTCGCCGCCCCGCTGCGCCGTTCGGGCGCCTACACGGTGCCGGATTTCGCCGAGTTCCGGCTCGGCTCGGTGCGTTTGCGCAGGCTCGCCGCGGTCGTGGTGGTGCTGGTGTGCGCGGTCTATCTGATCCCGCAGTTCCAGGGGGCCGGGCTCACCCTGCGGATTCTGCTGGGCGTGCCGAGCTGGGTCGGGGCGGTCGCGGTCGGTGCGATCGTGATCGCGAACGTCACCGGCGGCGGGATGCGGTCGATCACGCTGGTCCAGGCGTTCCAGTACTGGCTGAAGTTCACCGCCGTCGCGCTGCCCGCGCTGGTGTTGCTCGGCCACTTCCTTGCCCAGGACCGCGAGCTCGGCACGGCAGCGCCGCCGGTGGTCACCGAGCGCACGACGGTGGACGTCACCACCGACGTGGTGGTGCAGGTCGGTGCGGACCAGCAGGTTTCGATCACGGGCACGGTGGACGGCCGGCGCGTCGACGGTCCGGTGGCGCTGGTGCCCGGCGAGCACGAGCTGGCCGCGGGCACCGAGCTGGTGCTCGAATCCGGTTCCGCGGTACCGGTGGTGGCGGGCGCGCCCGCCGACGGCGTCAGCTGGTTGTCGCCGGGCGGCGGATTCGGCGGCTCGCACCCCACCTACCAGGTGTATTCGCTGATCATCGCCACCTTCCTCGGCACGATGGGACTGCCGCACGTGCTGGTGCGGTTCTACACCAATCCCGACGGCCGGGCCGCGCGCACGACCGCGCTCGCCGTCATCGGCTTGGTCGGCATGTTCTACCTGTTCCCGATCCTGCTCGGGGTCTTCGCCCGGCTCTACGTGCCGCAGTTGCTGATCACCGGGACCTCGGACGCCGCGGTGCTGCTGCTGCCCGGTTCGGTGCTCGGCGGATTGCCCGGCAGGCTGCTGGCGGCGCTGGCCGCGGCGGGCGCGATCGCCGCGTTCCTCTCCACCTCCTCCGGCCTGCTGGTCAGCATCGCAGGCGTGCTCAGCACGGACATGCTGCGCGGCCGGATCCGGGACTTCCGCATGGCCGCGCTGGCGGCGGGCGTCGTCCCGCTGGCGCTTTCGCTCACCGTCGCCTCGCTGGACCTCTCGCGCACCGTCGCGCTGGCGTTCTCGGTGGCCGCCTCGACACTGTGCCCGCTGCTGGTGCTCGGCATCTGGTGGCGCGGGCTCACCGCGAAGGGCGCGGGGGCGGGCCTGATCGCCGGCGGCTTGGTCGCGGGCGGGGCGACGGCGGTGTCCGTGCTCGGCGGGGCGTCCGAGGCGGTCGCCGACGGCTGGCTCGCGGCGATCCTCGGCTACCCGGCGGCGATCAGCGTGCCGCTGGCCTTCCTCACGATGGTCCTGGTGAGCACCGTGACGCGCGGTCAGGGCCCGCGCG
The DNA here is from genome assembly GCF_040654065.1 of Nocardia sp. NPDC050793. NCBI lineage: Bacteria > Bacillati > Actinomycetota > Actinomycetes > Mycobacteriales > Nocardiaceae > Nocardia > Nocardia sp. NPDC050793. The sequence goes on along the minus strand of NZ_JBFAHG010000022.1, from coordinate 2,583 downwards.
CGGTGCGGCGGATCTTCGTGCGCATGCACGCCCCCGAACGGCTCGGCATGGGCGCCGACCGCGAGCCCGGTCTGCGCACCGGCTGACGGAATCGCCACCGGACCGCCGACCGTTCGTCGCGCGGAGCCGACCGCTCACCGCACAGATCCCCACCTTCACAGAGTGACCTGCACCACAACGCATATCGGCGCTTCGATCGGTCTACCTTCACCGCAGTAATCCACGTCACAAGCTAGGACGCTCGATGACCAGTCCCGACCTCACCAAGCCACCGCGCACACCGAGCGCAGAGGACTTCGCGGCCGTACAGGCCAGCCCACAATTCCAGGAGCTGCGAAACAGTCTGCGCCGTTTCGTGTTCCCCATGACGGCACTGTTCCTGACCTGGTATCTCGGCTATGTGCTGCTCGGCGCGTACGCGCACGACTTCATGGCGACCGATGTCGTCGGCAACGTCAACGTCGGGCTGCTGCTCGGCCTCGGCCAATTCCTGTCCACCTTCGTGATCACCGCGTGCTACGTCCGCTTCGCCAACAAAGAACTGGATCCGCGCGCCGCGGCCATCCGCGACTACCTGGAGGGTGAGCGGGCATGACCACGCAGTTTCTCGCCGCGGACACGGTCGGCAATCCCGTCGCGAACATCGCCATCTTCGGCCTGTTCGTCGCGGTCACGATGGTGGTGGTGATCAGGGCCAGCCGCAACAACGCCAGTGCCGCGGACTATTTCACCGGCGGACGCGGCTTCTCCGGCCCGCAGAACGGCATCGCCATCGCGGGCGACTACCTCTCGGCGGCAAGCTTTCTCGGCATCGCGGGCGCCATCGCGGTCTACGGCTACGACGGCTTCCTCTACTCCATCGGCTTCCTGGTCGCCTGGCTGGTCGCGCTGCTGATGGTGGCCGAAATGCTCAGGAACACCGGCAAATTCACCATGGCCGACGTGCTGAGCTTCCGGCTGCGGGAACGCCCCGTGCGCACCGCGGCGGCACTGTCCACGCTGACCGTCTCGCTGTTCTACCTGCTGGCGCAGATGGCGGGCGCGGGCGGCCTTGTCGCGCTGCTGCTCGACATCGACGACCGGGCCGGGCAGTCGGTGGTGATCGCCGTGGTCGGCGTGCTGATGATCGTCTACGTGCTGGTCGGCGGCATGAAGGGCACCACGTGGGTGCAGATCATCAAGGCCGTCCTGCTGATCACCGGCGCCGCGCTGATGACGGTGATGGTGCTGGCCAAGTTCGGGTTCGACTTCTCCGAGATCCTCGGCTCGGCGCAGCGGATGGTCTCCGACTCCACCAACAAGGCCGTCGCCGCGCGTGACGTGCTCGCCCCCGGCGCGCAGTACGGCGCGACCGAGACCTCGAAGCTGAACTTCGTCTCCCTCGGCCTGGCGCTGGTGCTCGGCACCGCGGGTCTGCCGCACGTGCTGATGCGCTTCTACACCGTGCCGACCGCGAAGGAGGCCCGTCGCTCGGTGGTGTGGGCGATCGCCCTGATCGGCGCGTTCTATCTGTTCACGCTGGTGCTCGGTTACGGGGCGGCCGCCATCGTCGGCCCGGACCGCATCCTGGCTTCGGCGGGCGGCCAGAACTCTGCGGCGCCGCTGCTGGCCTTCGAACTCGGCGGTGTGGTGCTGCTCGGCATCATCTCCGCGGTCGCGTTCGCCACCATCCTCGCGGTGGTCGCCGGGCTCACCATCACCGCGGCGGCGTCGTTCGCGCACGACATCTACGGCAGTGTGCTCAAGCGCGGCAAGGCGGACGAGTCGGCGCAGGTGCGGGTTTCGCGGATCACCGCGGTGGTGATCGGCGCACTCGCCATCGGCCTCGGCATCCTGGCCAACGGGCAGAACATCGCGTTCCTGGTGGCGCTGGCCTTCGCGGTCGCGGCGGCGGCGAACCTGCCGACCATCGTGTTCTCGCTGTTCTGGCGGCGCTTCAACACGACCGGCGCGCTGTGGAGCATGTACGGCGGTCTGATCTCCACCATCGTGCTCATCGTGTTCTCGCCCGCGGTGTCGGGCAGCAAGAGCGCCATGCTCCCCGGCTCGGACTTCGATCTGTTCCCGCTGTCGAATCCTGGAATCGTCTCCATCCCCTTGGCTTTCGCGCTCGGCGTGATCGGCACCTTCGTCGGCGGCCGCACACCCGAGAACCCGGCCAAGGCCGCCGAGATGGAGGTTCGCTCGCTCACCGGAGTGGGCGCGGAGAAGGCGGTCGTGCACTGACCCTCCCGGTCCCGGCGCACGCCGGGACCACCGCAGGACTCGCCGCAACGGCGCGGCGCCCGTCGGGTCCCGGCACACGCCGGGGCCCGACCCCTGTTCCCGTTGCCGCTCAGGCTCTTTCGATTGGAGATGTGACTTGACCAGCGCCACGACCGAACCGAACACCACGGTCCCGATGACCTACCCGCCGAGCCACGAATTCGCCGCCGACGCGAATGCCGATGCGGCGCTTTACGATCGGGCCGCCGCCGACCGCCTCGCTTTCTGGGCCGAGCAGGCCGAGCGGCTGCACTGGCATCAGAAGTGGACACAGGTCCTGGACTGGAGCGACGCACCCGTCGCCAAGTGGTTCGTCGA
>NZ_JBFAHG010000021.1:0-38038 GCF_040654065.1 Nocardia sp. NPDC050793 | reverse complement strand
CTCGCTTCCGAGCGGTCGAAGCGCATGCGACGAAGTCGCGAGTCTCGACCGCTCGGAAGCGAGACATAAGGGGCCGCGAACCCGCGCGCGCCAGCGCGCCAAAAACACTGTTCGCCAAATCACGCTCGGGGGGCATGGCATCGGCAAACTTCGGGCCGATATCCTCGGGTCGTAACGTCTGGTACCCGCGGCGCGGGACTGGAACGACATCGAGAGGACAGTGTTGACCTCGAGAAGTGTGACTTCTGACAACGCGGATTCGAGCTACGACCCTGCGCCCGCACGCCTGACGGTGGGAATCGTCTCGGCGGGACGCGTGGGTTCCGCGCTCGGCGCCGCGCTCGAGCGAGCCGGGCACGTCGTGTTCGGCGTCTCGGCCATTTCCGATGCTTCCAAGCATCGCGCCCGGCTCCGGCTGCCCGATTCGGAGATCCTGCCGGTCGAGGAGGTCGCCGCCCGCAGCGAGCTGTTGCTGCTCGCGGTGCCCGATACCGAGCTGGCCGGGCTGGCGCGCGGTCTGGCGTCCGCGGGCGCGGTCCGGCGTGGCACCATCGTGGCGCACACGTCGGGCGCGAACGGCGTCGGCGTGCTCGCGCCCTTGGCCGAGATCGGCGCGCTGCCGCTGGCGATCCACCCCGCGATGACATTCACCGGTCACGACGAGGACGTCAGCCGGCTGGGAAACGCCTGCTTCGGCATCACCGCGGCCGACGATATCGGTTACGCCATCGCGCAGTCGCTGGTGATCGAGATGGGCGGCGAGCCGGTGCGGGTGTCCGAGGAGCACCGGGCGCTGTACCACGCGGCGCTCGCGCACGGCAGCAACCATCTGGTGACGGTCGTGCTGGACGCGGTGGACGCGTTGCGCGAGGCATTGTCCGGCCCCGGCTTGCTGGGACAGCAGATCGTGGACGAGCAGCCGAACGGCCTGGCCGAGCGCCTGCTCGCCCCGCTCGCGTCGGCGGCGCTGGACAACGCGCTGCGCCGCGGCCAGGCCGCGCTGACCGGCCCGGTGGCTCGCGGTGACGCCGAGGCCGTCGCCGCGCACCTCGATGCCATGGCCGCTGTGGACGACCGGCTCGCCGCCGGGTATCGCGCCATGTCGCTGCGCACCGCAGAACGAGCCAAGACCAATCCCGCTGTGATCGAGCTACTGGAAGGACGCCGTTGATGGATCCGAAGTTGCGCGGCGCCTACCGGCCCGGCGAATTGACCGTGCACCACGACCCGAGCATGCTCGCCGCGGTGGCGAAGGCGCTGCGCGGCGTCGGCCGCACCATAGGCCTGGTACCGACCATGGGCGCGCTGCACGAGGGACACCTGGAGATCGTGCGCCGCGCCAAGCGGACCAATCAGGTGGTGATCGTCTCGATCTTCGTCAACCCGCTGCAGTTCGCAGAGAACGAGGACCTGGACAAGTACCCGCGCACCCTCGACGCCGACGTGGAGCTGCTGCGCGCCGAGGGCGTCGACCTGGTGTTCGCCCCGAGCGCGTCCGACATGTATCCCGACGGCCCGCGCACCATGGTGCATCCAGGCCCGATCGGCGCTGAGCTGGAGGGCGCGAGCCGCCCGACGCATTTCGCGGGCATGCTCACCGTGGTGGCCAAGCTGCTGCAGATCGCGCGGCCCAGCGAGGCGTTCTTCGGCGAGAAGGACTATCAGCAGCTCACTCTGATCCGGCAGATGGTGCGCGACTTGAACTTCGACGTGAAGATCGTCGCGGTGCCGACCGTGCGCGAGCAGGACGGTCTCGCGCTCTCCTCGCGCAACCGCTACCTCGATCCCGCACAGCGGGAGGCCGCGCTCGCGCTCTCCGCCGCGCTGTCGGCTGGCAGGCACGCGGGCGGTCTCGGCGTAGAGGGCGTGCTGGCCGCCGCCCGCGCCGTGCTCGATGCCGCGCCCGGCGTCGACGTCGACTATCTCGAACTGCGTTCCTCGACCCTCGGCCCGGCCCCCGCCTCCGGCAACGCCCGGTTGCTCGTGGCCGCCAAGGTCGGCGCCACCCGGCTGATCGACAACGTCGCCGTCACCCTCGGCGCCCCGATCGACGGCCACCCCAATCTCGCATCCAAGCCGGAACCGGCAGCTTTCTAGAAAGGCGACGACGAAGATGTTGCGCACCATGATGAAGTCCAAGATCCACCGGGCCACCGTGACCCACGCCGACCTGCACTACGTCGGCTCGGTGACGGTGGACCAGGATCTGCTGGACGCCGCCGATCTGCTCGAAGGCGAGCAGGTCTGCATCGTCGACATCGACAACGGCGCCCGCCTGGAGACCTATGTGATCGCGGGGGAGCGCGGTTCCGGTGTCATCGGCATCAACGGGGCCGCCGCCCACCTGGTCCATCCCGGCGACCTGGTGATCCTGATCGCCTACGGGATGATGGACGAGCAGGAGATCGCCGAGTACGACCCCAAGGTGGTCTTCGTCGACGAGCGCAACCGGCCGATCGAGCTCGGTTCCGATCCGGCGCACGCCCCCGAGGGTTCCGGCCTCACCTCCCCGCGCTCGCTCACATTTGCCTGACGGCCCAATTCGAAAGTCGGGTGGGCAATGCTGCTGACCATCGACGTCCGTAACACCAGCATCGAGCTCGGCCTGTTCTCCGGCAGCGGCTCGCACGCCAAGCTGGTGCGGCACTGGCGGATGCACACCAATCCGCTGCTGACCGCGGACGAGTTCGCCATGCAGGTGCGCGGAATGGTCGGCGCCCAGCTGGACGAGGTGATCGGCGTCGCGGCACTGTCGACGGTGCCGCCGGTGCTGCACGAACTGCGCGCCATGCTGGAGCGGTACTGGTCGCACGTGCCGAACGTGGTGGTGGAACCCGGTGTGCGCACCGGCATTCCGCTGCTGGTGGACAATCCCAAGGAAATCGGCGCGGACCGGATCGTGAACGCGCTCGCCGCCCAGCAGCGCTTCGGCTCGGCTGCGATCGTGGTCGATTTCGGCACCGCCACCACGGTGGACCTGGTCTCGTCGAAGGGCGAGTTCCTCGGCGGCGTCATCGCGCCGGGCGTCGCCATCTCCAGTGAGGCGCTCATCGAGCGGGCCGCGCTGCGCCGCGTCGAGCTGGCGCGCCCGCGTTCGGTGGTCGGCAAGAACACCGTGGAGGCGATCCAGTCCGGCGCGGTGTTCGGATTCGCCGGGCTGGTGGACGGTCTGATCGACCGTATCCGCGACGAACTCGACGCCTTCGCGGGCGACGACGTGGCCGTGGTGGCCACCGGCATCAGCGCGCCGCTGATCGTGCCGGAATCGGAGACGATCGAACATCACGAGCCGCATTTGACGCTGACCGGCCTTCGCCTGGTCTACGAACGCAACCAGCAGCGCCGCAGATCCTGATCGCGGAAACAAGGGGTGGGGCGTGGATCACCCTCGGAGGGGCTGTTGCTCCCGCGAACACCGCTGCTAAACTCGCCGACGTGTATTTCCGCGTGAGCACCCAGGAGTGTTGTCGAGGCTGATTCCGGCCTCGACCGATCGAGGCCGACCGTGAGTCCCTCGACCGATCCCACCTCCTGGAGATGCGCTCATGCGTTCCTCTGTTCTTTCCCTTGGTTCCGCACGTGACAGCCTGTCGGCCCGGCCGCCGGTGGATCGTGCCGTCGCGCCCGCGCTTCCGACCCGGCTTCGCCCCGCCGATCTGCTCCGGCTGACCGACGAGGCCGCCGAGGACGTGCTCGCGGGCCGCTACGACCACCTGCTGCCCGCGGGCGGCGTCTGGCCTGATGACAAGCGCTGGGCCACCCGGCTGCTCGCCGACGACGAGGTCGACGTCTGGCTGATCAGCTGGACGCCGGGTAAGTCCACCGAACTGCACGATCACGCCGGATCGCTGGGCGCGCTCACCGTGCTCAGCGGCGCTCTCTCGGAATTCCGTTGGAATGGCACGGAATTACGCAGCCGCACGCTGACCGCGGGCGATCAGGCTTCCTTTCCCATCGGCTGGGTGCACGACGTGATGCGCGCACCGGCCGCCGCCGAATCCGCGGGCCCGCTCGATCCGACGCTGAGCGTGCACGCGTATTCCCCGCCGCTGACCGCCATGTCCTACTACGAGGTGACCGGCCACGGCACCCTGCGGCGCACCCGAACCGTTCTCACCGACCAGCCCGAAGGTGATATCTGATGAGTCCGCTGACCGTCGATGAGATGCTCGACAATGCCCGCGCTCAACTCGACAGGATCTACGCGTTCGAATTGCCCGCCGCGATCGCCAGGGGCGCCATTCTGGTGGACATCCGTCCGCAGGCGCAGCGGGATCGGGAAGGAACGCTGCCCGGCGCCTTGGTGATCGAGCGGAATGTGCTGGAATGGCGGCTCGATCCGACCAGTTCGGCGCGTTTGGCGCTGGCCGCGGATCACGATGTGGAATGGATCGTCGTCTGCTCGGAGGGCTACACCTCCAGCCTGGCCGCCGCCTCGCTGAAACAACTCGGGCTGCACAGGGCCACCGATCTGATCGGCGGTTACCAAGCGCTCAAGGCGGCGGGACTGCTGACCATCGCCAGCCGGGCGCCGCACTTCGCCCGCGAGGTCACCTCGCTCGCCTCGCTGTAATTCGGCGCGAGTTCCTTCTATCTCGAAATAGAAGGTAGCGCAATCGGTTTCGGTTATCCGGCGCGGACAGGTGTACCTGCTCGTGGTGCGGTTCTCTGGGTGAGTACCTGCTAACGGAAAAGGCAGGGCCTGCTCGTGCGCCGTCTCCGCACAAGAACACCTGCCAGGGGCGGTGAAACCCCGCCCGCGTTTCGGCGGACGGCCTTCGGAACGAAAGGCCATCAGGGCGGCGGAAACCGATGCCGATTCGTTACTGTCGGGCGGAGCACGGGCGGCCCGCAAAACGATTTCCGGTGCACGCTAGGGTTGTCGGATGTGAGCACCCCGAACACGCCCTCGTCCGGTCGCTCCGCGGGTTCGGTTCCTGCGGCGCAATCCAGCCGACCCGCCCCGGAAGCAGACGACGTCCCGGAACAGATGCGGATTCGCAGGGAGAAGCGTGAGCGGCTGCTCGCGGGCGGCGTCGAGGCGTATCCCGTTGTCGTCCCCCGGACGCACACGCTGGCCGAAATTCGGGCCGCCTTTCCCGATCTGCCCGCCGACACCCAGACCGGTCAGCAGGCCGGCGTCGTGGGCCGCGTCATTTTCCTCCGCAATACCGGCAAGCTGTGTTTCGCCACGCTGCAAGAGGGCGACGGCACCAAGCTGCAAGCCATGATCAGCCTCAACGGCGTCGGGGCGGACGCGCTTGCGGCCTGGAAGGCCGATGTCGACCTCGGTGACTTCGTTTTCGTGCACGGCGAGGTCATCGCCTCCCGCACGGGCGAATTGAGCGTTATGGCCGATTCCTGGTCCATGTCGGCGAAGGCGCTGCGGCCGCTGCCGGTGGCGCACAAAGAGATGAACGAGGAGTCGAGGGTCCGGCAGCGCTATGTCGACCTGGTCGTGCGCCCCGAGGCCAGGGAAATGGCCCGCACAAGGGTCGCGGTTGTGCGCGCGCTGCGCGCCGCGCTGGAACGTCGTGGGTTCCTCGAGGTCGAGACGCCGATGCTGCAGACGCTGCACGGCGGCGCTGCGGCCCGGCCGTTCGTCACCCGTTCCAATGCCCTCGATATGGACCTCTACCTGCGCATTGCGCCGGAACTGTTCCTGAAGCGCTGCGTGGTCGGCGGTTTGGAGAAGGTCTTCGAGATCAACCGGAACTTCCGCAACGAAGGCGCCGACTCCACGCATTCGCCGGAGTTCGCAATGTTGGAAACGTATGAGGCCTATGGCACCTACGACGACTCTGCGAAGATGATCCGGGAATTGGTTCAGGAAGTCGCGCAGGAGGCTTTCGGCACCCAGGTGGTGACCCTCGCGGACGGTACCGAATACGATCTTCGGGGCGAGTGGGCAACCGTCGAGATGTACCCTTCACTGTCCGATGCACTCGGTGTCCGAGTCACCCCGGAAACTTCGATCGAGGAATTGCTGGCACTTGCCGATCGGGTTGGACTGGAAATTCCGGAGGGCAAGGGCTACGGTCACGGCAAACTGGTCGAAGAACTATGGGAGCACGAGTACGGTGACAAGCTCTATGCGCCGACATTCGTGCGTGACTTCCCGGTCGAGACCTCGCCGCTGACTCGCCAGCACCGCAGCAAGCCCGGAGTTACCGAGAAGTGGGATCTGTATGTTCGCGGCTTCGAGTTGGCCACTGGCTATTCGGAGTTGGTGGATCCGGTGATCCAGCGCGAGCGGTTCGTGGATCAGGCGCGGCTGGCCGCGCAGGGCGACGACGAGGCAATGGCGCTGGACGAGGACTTCCTGGCCGCGATGGAGCACGGCATGCCCCCGACAACGGGAACCGGTATGGGAATCGATCGGTTGTTGATGGCACTGACGGGATTGGGAATCCGCGAAACGATACTGTTCCCAATTGTGCGTCCGGTCACTCGGTGAGGTGTGAGCGACCGGCGCGCAGGCGACGCGGGAGCGTAACCGGGCAGAGGCGGGCGAACACCGCAAATCAAACAGAGTCGGGTTCGTTTCGATAGCCGAAGTCTCGTCTTGGAATTTTCTGAATTCGAGGTATTCTTGCCTCGGGTAATCGGCCTAGTATGCGGGTCGCACGATTTCGAGAGGACGTTCATCTCATGGCAAAGAAGGTCACCGTTAGCCTGATCGACGATGTCGACGGTGAGTCCATCGCGGACGAGACCATCGAGTTTGCGATCGACGGTGTGTCGTACGAGATCGACCTGTCGTCGGCAAATGCCGCGAAGCTGCGCGACGGGCTGGAGCAGTGGGTTTCCAGCGCGCGCCGGGTGAGCGGCCGTCGCCGCGTGAAGGCCGCCGCAGGCACCGCCGCCGCCCCGAAGAGCCGGGTCTCCATCGACCGGGAACAAAGCGCGGCAATTCGCGAGTGGGCGCGCCGGAATGGCCACAAGGTCTCCGCCCGCGGCCGTATCTCCGCCGACATCACCGACGCGTACAACAAGGCCGCTAAGGGCTAGTACTTTTTCAACCCGCTGCCGCCTGGGCTAATCGTGCGACGCCCGGGCGGCAGCAGCGTTTGTGATAGTTCTTCGATATGGGCGCACCTTCGCATTCGCTTCGGTCGAGCGTGCGGCTGCGGCGTACTCGGTCCGGCAGCCGGTCAGGCGTACCGTCGCCTTCGCTCGGTCCGTGCGAGACGAGCATGTCGACAGGGTTGTCGCGATCTTGCTCGTGGTACCCCGACGCGGCACCATGGAAACGTGCGAAGGTCGTCACTGGCGGTATGGAGAGATGAGGTATCGGCGCAGTGACTGGATTCGTCGGATCATTGTTGCGATTCACCGATGATTCGGGCCGCCAGCAAGAGCTTTTGTTGAGCCCGGATCAGCAGCGTGTCACGATCGGCCGCTCACCGCAGGCCGATCTCGCGTTGCGCTGGGACGCCGAGGTGTCCCGGCTGCATGCGGCGGTCGAATACCTCGGCGCGCATTGGACGATCGTCGACGACGGTCTTTCCCGCAACGGCACCTTCGTCAACGGGGAGCGGCTGGTCGGCAGGCGCCGACTGATGGCGGGCGACAAGATCCGGGTCGGCACCTCGCTGGTCTCCTTCCACGATTTCGGCTCCGTCGCCGACGACGCCACCCGCACCTCCACCGGCTCGATTCCCACGCTCCGTTCGCTCACCGAGACCCAGCGCGCGGTCCTCGTCGCGCTGTGCCGCCCGTACAAGAGCGGGACGGGCTTCGCGACCCCGGCCTCCAATCAACAGATCGCCGAGGAACTGTTCCTGAGCGTCGACGCCATCAAGACCCACCTGCGCGCGCTGTTCGCCAAGTTCGGCGTGGAGAGCCTGCCGCAGAACCAGAAGCGGGTGCGGTTGGCGGCGCTGGCCATGCAGAGCGGCATCATCTCGGACCGGGATCTCTGACCCGGACCGTGCACGTGGACGCGCGCTTAAACAGCCGAGCGTCTCGACCATGGAGGAGCGGGGCCATTCGCGGTTGACTTGTCCTCGTCGCCGGACCGAACGATTCGGACCCGGACTGTGAGGCAGGAGAAATCGAATGTTCGCGCTGAGAATCGCCGCGCTGGTGGCGGCCGTGCTGGCAACGGGTCTGACCGCTGGCGTGTTCTACGCCTACGCCATCTCGGTGATGCCCGCGCTGAACCGCTCCGACGACCGGACCATCGTCGACGTGATGCAGAAGATCAACGTGGTCATCATCAATCCCTGGTTCATGATCGCGTTCCTCGGCGCCGTCGGGTTCTCCATCCTCGCCGCGGTGCTGCACCTGGGCAAGGAGCACCGGACGACCCTGGTCTGGCTCGTGATCGCCTTGGTGCTCAACGTGATCGCGTTCGCGGTGACCGCGGGCTTCAACGTCCCGCTCAACGACCAGCTGGCCGCGGCGGGCGACCCGGCGCAGATCGCCGATATGGCGGCGGTCCGCGCCGACTACGAGGCCGCCTGGGTGCGCTACAACGTGATTCGCGCGGTCGTGCACACCCTGGCCTTCCTGGTCCTGTGTGGCGCGATGTTCGCGGCGGGCGTTCAGCAGGGCAAGAGCCAAGCTGCGGGCTCGGGTGCGACCCAGGGTGTGGCCGCTTTCGCGGCACCGGCCGGATTCGGTGCCCCGCACCCGGCGGCGCACCGGCTCGGTTGATTCGCGGAATAGAACGGTTCCGTAAGTTACCCGTCAGTATCGGCAGTAGCTGGGACACGTCCTCGGTAGCTTCTTCTGAGCAACTTCCAGAATTGGAGGCTCCATGCGACGTGTCCCAGTTCCGTTCGTTGTTCTCTCCCTGTTGGCCGCGCTGTGGATCAGCGCGGCAAGTTCGGCGAACGCCGAGCGCTATCCGGTCGTCTACGACTTCTTCTCCGGCGTCCCGGCCGAGCTGGCCCGGCCGGGCGGTTCGCTGCCCGGATCGAACAACTGGTCCTGCCGACCGAGCGCCGCGCACCCCAACCCGGTGGTTCTCGTGCACGGCACCGGCGGTGGGGCGCAAACGAATTGGGGCGTCTACGCGCCCCTGCTCGCCAATGAGGGCTATTGCGTATTCGCATTGACCTACGGCGCCCACCCCCTGCCGTGGCCGATGTCCGCGGTCGGCGGCTTGCGGCCGATGGAGCAGAGCGGGCCGGAGCTCGCCGCCTTCGTCGACCGCGTGCTGGCCGCGACCAAGGCGGCGAAGGTGGACATCGTCGGCCACTCGCAGGGCAATTTCATCGGCAACTACTACGTCAAGCGGCTCGGCGGCGCGAGCAAGGTGGACAAGCTGGTCGGCCTCGCGCCGCCGTGGCTCGGGAGCAACGCGGCGGGCCTCGGCGACGCGGCCGCCTACGCCGCCCGCATCGGCGCGACCGCGGCATTCGACCTCGCGGTCGGCGCCTGGTGGTGCCAGGCATGCGCCCAGGTCATCGCGGGTTCGCCGTTCCTGAAATTGCTGAACGCCGACGGCGTCTACCACCCCGACGTCGACTACACGAACATCGCGACCCGGCTCGACCAGTCCGTCGTCCCGTACACGGCCGGTCTGGTCCCCGGACCGAACGTCACCAACGTCGTGGTCCAGGACGGATGCGCCGAGGACTACTCCGAGCACGCGGGCATCGCGGGCAGCCCGCGCGCGGCCGGTTTCGTCCTGAACGCACTCGACCCATCCCACCCCCGACAGGTGCCGTGCGAGTTCGTCGCACCGTTCACGGGGTAGGTGGACCTGCGCCTTCGTTCCGTGCGCGCGTGGATTGATGGCGGAAGTCGTCCGACAGCGTTTGCCGGGCGTGCCCATGTGTGGCCGTGCGTGGTGTGCGGGCGGAGGTTGCCGGGGCGTACGTCCGCCCTCGCTCCACCGTGTCCGTCGTGCGTCTCGGGCCTGCGTCTTCGCTCCAGCTATGCGTGGGGTGACACGCGCCGACTTCGTCTGGACGCATTCGCTGGGCACGGCTCTGCCTTGCTCCAGCTACTGCACGAAGTTGTGGCCGAAGCGGGCCGTCGTCGTGCCCCCGGCCTTCGATCGTGCGCGGCTTCGAGGCTGCCTTCGTGCCCGCGCTACGTAGGCGCTTCGGCCGCGCGCGAATTCTGGACGGAGGCCGTCCGGCGGTGGCCTGCCGGTAGCTCCGCCGCGGCTTTGCGCGGTTCAGGGGCGGACTTCGTTCGGCCGTGCTGGTCAGTGCGTGCCGCCTCGGCTCTGGCCGTAGGTGGTTCGAGGGCGGAATCGGCAGCGTCCGATGTGCGCAGCTTCCATTTCGTCGCGGATCGGACTCCGCGGGAACACCGGCCGACGTCCGGTCGTTTTCAGTGGGACGGGCGTTCGAAAGGCGGTGGCGGCCCCGGATCGGGGCGGCGCATGCGGGGTCGGCGACTGTTCGCTGTTGGCAAAACCGGATCGGAAACGAAACCCGCAACGCTCACGTTATGAGTGAATGACCGTGCTGTCGCTGGTTCCCAATAGGGTGGACTGGAGGCGGTGCGAACCCCCGCCAACTAGAGTGGATGGCGGGGGCCGCAAGCCCCGGGCTTCATGGCAGGCTGACGACCACAGGTTGCGCACAGCACTGAAGCGTCGGACGCCATTGAAGGTCTGAGCAGGAGAGTGAGGGAGCGATGTTCGAGAGGTTCACCGACCGCGCGAGGCGTGTCGTTGTCCTGGCCCAAGAAGAGGCCCGGATGCTCAACCACAACTACATCGGCACCGAGCACATCCTGCTTGGCCTCATCCACGAGGGCGAGGGTGTCGCGGCGAAGTCGCTGGAGTCCCTTGGCATTTCGCTGGAGGGTGTGCGCAGCCAGGTGGAGGAGATCATCGGCCAGGGTCAGCAGGCCCCGTCCGGTCACATCCCGTTCACCCCGCGCGCCAAGAAGGTGCTGGAGCTGAGCCTGCGCGAGGCGCTGCAGCTCGGCCACAACTACATCGGCACCGAGCACATCCTGCTCGGCCTCATCCGCGAGGGTGAGGGCGTTGCGGCGCAGGTGCTGGTCAAGCTCGGCGCCGACCTCAACCGCGTCCGCCAGCAGGTCATCCAGCTGCTGTCCGGGTACCAGGGCAAGGAGCCGGTGGAGTCCGGCGCCCGCGGCGAGGCCGGGACCCCGTCCACCTCGCTGGTGCTCGACCAGTTCGGCCGCAACCTGACCCAGGCCGCGCTCGAGGGCAAGCTCGACCCGGTCATCGGCCGCTCGAAGGAGATCGAGCGCGTCATGCAGGTGCTGAGCCGCCGCACCAAGAACAACCCGGTGCTGATCGGCGAGCCCGGCGTCGGCAAGACCGCCGTCGTCGAGGGCCTCGCGCAGGCCATCGTCAACGGCGAGGTGCCCGAGACGCTCAAGGACAAGCAGCTCTACACCCTCGACCTGGGTTCGCTGGTCGCGGGCAGCCGCTACCGCGGTGACTTCGAAGAGCGCCTGAAGAAGGTGCTCAAGGAGATCAACACCCGCGGCGACATCATCCTGTTCATCGACGAGCTGCACACGCTGGTCGGCGCGGGCGCGGCCGAGGGCGCCATCGACGCGGCCTCGATCCTGAAGCCGAAGCTGGCCCGCGGCGAGCTGCAGACCATCGGCGCCACCACCCTCGACGAGTACCGCAAGTACATCGAGAAGGACGCCGCCCTCGAGCGCCGGTTCCAGCCGGTCCAGGTGGGCGAGCCGACCGTCGAGCACACCATCAACATCCTCAAGGGTCTGCGCGACCGCTACGAGGCGCACCACCGGGTATCCATCACCGACGGCGCGCTGGTCGCGGCCGCGACGCTGGCCGACCGCTACATCAACGACCGGTTCCTGCCGGACAAGGCGATCGACCTGATCGACGAGGCGGGCGCCCGGATGCGCATCCGCCGGATGACGGCTCCGCCGGACCTGCGCGAGTTCGACGACAAGATCGCCGACGCGCGCCGGGAGAAGGAATCCGCGATCGACGCGCAGGACTTCGAGAAGGCCGCGCGGCTGCGTGACAAGGAGAAGCAGCTCGTCGCCAAGCGCGCCGAGCGTGAGAAGCAGTGGCGTTCCGGTGATTTGGACGTCGTGGCCGAGGTCGACGACGAGCAGATCGCGGAGGTGCTTGCCAACTGGACCGGTATCCCGGTGTTCAAGCTCACCGAGGAGGAGACCACCCGTCTGCTCCGCATGGAGGACGAGCTGCACAAGCGGATCATCGGCCAGGAGGACGCGGTCAAGGCCGTCTCCAAGGCGATCCGCCGTACTCGTGCAGGCCTGAAGGATCCGAAGCGTCCGTCCGGCTCGTTCATCTTCGCCGGCCCGTCCGGTGTCGGTAAGACCGAGCTGTCCAAGGCGCTGGCGAACTTCCTGTTCGGCGACGACGACGCGCTCATCCAGATCGACATGGGCGAGTTCCACGACCGCTTCACCGCCTCGCGGCTCTTCGGCGCCCCTCCGGGCTACGTCGGCTACGAGGAGGGCGGCCAGCTCACCGAGAAGGTGCGCCGCAAGCCGTTCTCGGTCGTGCTGTTCGACGAGATCGAGAAGGCCCACCAGGAGATCTACAACACCCTGTTGCAGGTCCTCGAGGATGGTCGTCTGACCGACGGCCAGGGCCGGACCGTGGACTTCAAGAACACGGTGCTGATCTTCACCTCGAACCTCGGCACCTCGGACATCTCGAAGGCCGTCGGTCTTGGCTTCTCGCAGTCCAACAGCGAGGGCTCGAACTACGAGCGGATGAAGCTCAAGGTCAACGACGAGCTGAAGAAGCACTTCCGGCCCGAGTTCCTCAACCGCATCGACGACGTGATCGTCTTCCACCAGCTCACGACCGACCAGATCGTGCAGATGGTGGATCTGATGATCGGCCGCGTCGCCAAGCAGCTGAAGAACAAGGACATGGAGATCGAGCTGTCCGAGAAGGGCAAGGCGCTGCTGGCCAAGCGCGGCTTCGACCCCGTGCTCGGTGCCCGGCCGCTGCGCCGCACCATCCAGCGCGAGATCGAGGACCAGCTGTCGGAGAAGATCCTCTTCGGCGAGATCGGCCCAGGCCAAACGATCTTTGTGGATGTGGAAGGCTGGGACGGCGAGGGCTCCGGCGAGGACGCCAAGTTCACCTTCACCGGTAAGGCGAAGCTGACCAAGACGGCCGTCGAGGAGAAGCCCGAGGTCGTGCTGACCGGCGCGGGCGAAGGCACCGCCACCGAGGCCGCCTCCGGCGAGTAAGTACCGACGAGAAGGCCCGCCCCCAACGGAATCGTTGGGGGCGGGCCTTTTTCGTGTCCTGGATCAGCCGAAGTGCATGACCGCCGCGGAACCGGACTCGGCCGCGTCGGCGAAGAAGGCGGCGAGGGTCGCGTAGTGGAACTGCAGATAGCCGAGTCCCGCGTCGCCGTCCCTGACCCAGATGCGCGGGTAGATGTTCGCCTCGTCCATGGCGGCGGGATCGTAGTGCGTGGCGAGCGCGGTGAACGGCGTGGCCCGCAGCCGTTCGGCTGTCTCGCCGACCAGCTCGGCCGGCCATCCGTAGTACTCCTCGTCCTCGTCGAGGGGCAGGCTGTTATCGCACAGATTCACCCCCGTCCCGGCCGCATCGAGCAGATAGCGCAGCCCGTCCCATGCCTTGTCGAGATAACCGTCGGGGTCGCCTTTGGCACGCTCGAGCTGCCAAAGATCCTCCTGCGCTCGCGGACTCGCCGCGACGAGGCGGCTCAACCGCTCGCTCGTGACCTTGGTGAACGACAGGATCACTCCCATTGCTTTCCCCCGTCCCACGGAATTCGCGGTTGCCGAATTCCGATCCGATTGTCTTCCTTGGTGATCGAGACGGAATGTAATCGACTCGACCGACAGGTCTCGGTGGAGACGGACGGAGGACGCGTCACCGGGGTCCCTGGAGGAGTGGGCGTCGCTGCTTCGGACCGAATCGATCAGGTTGCCGGTTCTGCCCAGTAGCGAAGCGCCGCTTATCGCTCCGCGACCGATGAGGTGCAGCGCTCCAGCACCGGCGTGCAGGCAGCGGCGAGTTCGTCGAGGACGACGAGTTCGTCGATTCCGTATTTCTCCCTTCGGTATTCGAGGAGTTCGGCGGCGGCAGCCGGGTCTTCGGGCAGCAGTGCCGCCGCGCCTGCGTCGCGCAGTCCGTCGGCGGTGAGGCCTTGTTTTCCGAGCCAGAACGGCAGGCGGGCGCCGATGCCGACGAGTTGGTGGGTGAAACGAATGTCGCGGTCGGTGTTCTCGCGCACGATGCGCACCATCGCGGCCAATTCCGTTTCGGTGGCGCCGGGTTGGGTCGCGAGCAGGATGCGGTCGGCGATCTCGGCTGCCGCGGCGAGCATGCGCGGACCGCTCGCCGCCACCACGATCTCCGGGCTGGGGTCGACTGCCGCGCGGACCGCGGCGACCGCCTCTAACAATTGCTCGCGACGCCGGCGCGCGGAGCCCCAAGGCATGCCGAGCCGTTCGGCCTCGCCAGCGGCGTCCGGACGGCCCGCACCGATGCCCAGTTCGAAGCGCCCGTCCGAAAGCAGTTGTAGCGCCGCCACGTCCCGCACCAGCGCGGCGCTGTGCCGCAGCGGGGCCGCCAGCACGTTGGGACGCAGCCGCACACTGTCGGTGACCGCCGCGGCTGCCGCCAGCATCGGCAGCGGCGACGGCGTGTACATCGTGTCGGGCAGCAAAATCGTTCGGTAGCCCTGGTTTTCGGCCGCCCGCACCGCGTCGACCCACTGCGCACCCGAACGCGCCGTGACGATCATGCCGAACTTCATCACGTCGCCCCTCAGCGTCCGGTCTCGCGGAGCACGGCCAATCGCTCCCGATACTGCGCCTCGGTGATCTCACCGCGCGCGAAAGTATCGCGCAGCACACCGATGCCGGTGTGGCGGCGGAAGCGGTTGCGGGCCAGGAATATAAGGACCAGGAAAGTAAGCCAGAACAGTAGCGGGAAGATCCAGAAGAACGGCAACGGATGCCAGCCGCCGTCATAGTGATCCGCCAGCAGAGCCAGCGCTTCCGATTGCGTGAAAAGCGTCATGCTCCGAGCGTGCGCGCCGTAAACCATCCGAGACATCGGCCGCGCGTCCCCGATCCGCCTACGCCTGCCGACGTACTTTCCGGGTCCGGCAACCCTGACCAACTGGATGTTTGCCGAAAGCCGCCGCTCGCCGATTGCCAAAGATTCACTATCCGTGCTTCCCGCGCATCCGTAGTGCGGACCGCCCCGATGGCTGGCCGCGCCTCTACCGCACCGGCGCGCCGCACTTTCCGCTGAGCCCCGCGCCGATCGAGCTGTGCACTGCTCGCGGGTCCGGCTGGGGAACGGCTATTGCCAGCCCGGGCGGACGAGGCCGGATTCGTAGGCCAGGACGACCAGCTGGGTGCGGTCGCGGGCGTTCAGTTTGGTGAGGATGCGGCTGACGTGGGTGCGTGCCGTGGCGGGGCTCATGAAGAGGCGTTCGCCGATCTCGGCGTTGGTGAGGCCCTCGGCGACCAGGGTCATCACCTCGCGCTCGCGATCGGTGAGTTGGTTCAGTGCGGCGGGCGGCGGTTGTTTGGCGTGCGCCGAGAATTCCGCGATCAGGCGGCGGGTGACGCCGGGGGAGAGCAGGGCGTCACCGGCGGCCACCACGCGCACGGCCCGCAGCAGATCGGCGGGTTCGGTGTGTTTGACGAGGAATCCGGTCGCGCCGGAACGCATCGCCTCGAAGACATATTCGTCCAGGTCGAAAGTGGTCAGCACGACCACGCGGACCTCGGCGAGCTGTGGGTCCTCGGCGATCATCCTGGTCGCGCACAGTCCGTCGAGCACGGGCATGCGGATGTCCATCAGCACCACGTCCGGCTGGAGCGAGCGGGTCATGCGCACCGCTTGCTCGCCGTTGCCGGCCTCGCCGACCACCTCGATGTCGTCCTGCGCGTTCAGCAGCGCGACGAAGCCGCCGCGCACCAGCGCCTGATCGTCGGCGACCAGCACCCGAACGCTCATCATGCCTCCCCTCGCGGTGCGGGCTCGACCATCACGTCTCGGCGGTCTCGGAAGGCGCTGAACTGCGCGGACTCGATTCCGACCCGTTCACGTTGCCGGGGGACGCCGACGTGGAGCCGTTACGGACCTTCCCGTCGTCGACCGTGGTGTCCGAGTTCGCGGAGGTGGTGTTGTGTGTTTGCGGGCCAGCTGTGGCGTCCGCATCGCCGGGAACCGCTTGCGCGCAGCTGTTCCGGGCCTTCGGGTCATCGATCGCGGTATCCGGGGCCCCTGCGGTGGTGCTGTCGTGTGTTCGCGGGCCGGTTGTGGCCTCTGCGTTGCCGTGGGCCGGTTGTGCGGAGCTGTTGCGGGCCTTCGGGTCGCTGGTCGTGGAGTTCGGGTCTGCGGCGGTCGTGCCGTTGTGTGTTTGCGGCTCGGCTGTGGCCTCCGTGTCGCCGGGAGCCGAGGGAGAGGAGCCGTTGCGGACGTTCGGGTCGTGGATCGCGGTGTCCGGGTCTGTGGCGGTGGTGCCATTGTGTGTTTGCGGTCCGGTTGTGGCCTCTACGTCGCAGTTGCGGTTCGGATCCGCAGAGTTTGCGACCGATGCGGTCCCGTTTCGCGGTTCGGTCGCCTTGCCTGGGGATGAGGTATCCGAATCATCCGAGGACGCCGCGGCGGCGTTGCGCCCCTGCTGGTCCGTCGCGGCACCGCTCTTCGCGGGCGCAGGCGCAGGTTCGGGTTCGGCGGGCCGTGGCGCCGGGCGCTGGACGGGCTCGGTCTGGCTGGGCAGCCGGGCCGCAACCCGGAATCCGCCGCTCGGGCGCGGACCCGCGGTGAGCGCGCCGCCGAGGGCGTGTGCCCGCTCGCGCATGCCGATGATGCCGTTGCCGCCGCTCGCACCGGACCGGAGCGCGGGCGCGGTGGGGCGGGTGTTGTCGATGGTGAGATCCACCGATCCGGCGGCGTAGCGGACGGTGACCGTGGCGCTCGCGCCCGGCGCGTGGCGCACGACGTTGGTCAGGGATTCCTGGATGATCCGGGCCGCGGCCACATCGATCACGCTGGGAAGTTTCTGCGGCTCGCCGATCACGCGGGTCTGCACGGTAAGCCCGGCGTCGCGAGCCCGCTGCAGCAGCGTGTTCAGATCGTCGATGCTGGGGGCGGGCGCGCGCGGCGCCTCCTGATTGCGGACCGGTGTGGCGTTGCGCGGCAGCCTGCCGGGTTCCGCCGCGTCGGATTCGCGTCGTTCGCCGGGCGCGCCGCGCCGCACACCGCGACGGCCGCGCGCGGGACGAGCCGACTCGATCGAATTCGCTTCGGGTTCGGGCTCTTCCGTGGTCGCACCGGTGCGGATGGTCTCCAGCAGCGTGTGCACCTCGGCGAGGGATTCCTTGCTCGCCGCCTTGATCGCGGCCAGCGCCGTCCGCGCCTGCTGCGGCCGCTTGTCGAACAGTTCCAGCGCCACCGAGGACTGCACGTTGATCAGCGAAAGACTGTGGGCCAGCACGTCGTGCAGTTCCCTGGCGATGGCCAGCCGCTCCTCGGTGGCGCGGCGTTCGCGCCGCAGCTGCTCGTCGCGCCGGGCGGCCTCCACGCGCTGCCTGCGGGCCTCCAACGCGATCTTGCGTTGACGCAAGCCCTCGGCCGCGCCGACGAGCACGATCAGCCAGGCCATGATCCCGAAGATCTGCCAGCCGTTCACCGATTTGCCGAGCAGCGCGGGCAGCGGCCAGACGAAGGCCGCGTAGCCGATCGGCATGAGCGGGTATGTCCACCAACGGGATCCGATCGTCGCCGCGGTGAGGAAGGCGATCACCAGCGAGATGAAGATCGGACCGTATCCGTAGCCGAGGGCCAGGTATATCCCGCACGCGGCGAGCGTGACGACCAGCACCGGCAGCGGCTGGGTGCGCCGGAAGAGCAGCGCCACCGGCCCGGTGAGCAGCAGCAGGTAACCGAGCACATCCAGCGACTGCGTGCCGGTCTGGTGCATATTGGCGCCGCGACTCCCGGCCACCTGGACTATCGCGACGACGAACGCGATGCCCCAGTCCCATACGACCGAGCCACGATTCGCTATGCCTGGCGCACTCACCCTTGCAGCCTAAGGCGTATCTCCGCCTTCGCTCCGGCCATGCGCGGGTTTGGACAGACTTCGTCCGGCTGCGCCCATCGAGGCCGACCGCTGATCGGCGTCCGTGATCGCATGTATTCGATGCCTACGTCCGGGGGCTCGGACGGTGGCGGCCGGTGGATTCGTTCGCGATACGTACACCGGGCATCGCCTCGCGACGGATGTGTCGCCCCAGCTCAGCGGGGGATTCTCGAGTCATGACGAATTCCATCGTGGTCACCTCCGGGCTGACCAAACGGTACGGAGCGCACATCGCCGTCGACGACGTCGGCATGCGGGTCGCCGCGGGGGAGATCTACGGCTTCCTCGGCCCGAACGGCGCGGGCAAGACCACCACGCTGCGCATGCTGGCCGGGCTCATCCGGCCGAGCGCGGGCGTCGCGACCGTGCTCGGCGGCGCGCCAGGCGACCCCTCGGTGCTGCGCCGGGTCGGTGCGCTGATCGAGAGCCCCGGCTTCTACCCGTATCTTTCCGGCCGCGACAACCTGCGGGTTCTCGCGAGATATCGCGGTCTCGGCCGCGCCGAGGTGGCGGACGCACTGGATCGCGTCGGCCTCGCCGATCGCGCCGACGACAAGTTCCGCACCTACTCCCTCGGCATGAAGCAACGCCTTGGCGTCGGCGCGGCCCTGCTCGGCCGCCCCGATCTGCTCATCCTGGACGAGCCGACCAACGGCCTCGATCCCGCGGGCATGGCCGAAATGCGTGAGCTGATCACGGAATTGGCCACCGACGGCCACACTGTGCTGCTGTCCAGCCACCTGCTGAGCGAGGTGCAGGAGATCTGCGACCGCGTCGGCGTCATCTCCGGCGGCAAGCTCATCGCCGAGTCCACGGTGGCCGAATTGCGCGGCGCCGCTTCATTGTTGCTGCGGGCTGAGCCGATGGACGTGGCCATCGCGGCGGTGCGCGGCGCGCTCGGTGCGGAGGTGGTGCTGCGCGTTGTCGAGGCGACGCCGCGCGGCGGCGAATCGGTGCCGCACGGTGCCGAGGTGCCGCCGGGCGGTAACGAGGCAGCGCTACGCGGTGGCGACTCAGCGCTGCGCGGTATCGCGACAGCGTTAGGTGGTGCTGAGGTGGTGCTCGGCAATGGCGACGTGGCACTGCGCGGTGCGAAGGTGGCGGCGCGCGGTACCGACTCGGCGTTGCACCGTGCCGCGACTGCGTTGCGTGATGCCGAGGATGCGCAGCGCGGTAGCACGACCATCCGCATCGAAGCCGACGCGAGCGCCGCGCCGGTGGTCGCCCGCGCTGTCATCGATGCCGGAGCCGATCTGTTCGAGTTGCGTGTCGACGAAAAGTCCCTGGAGGAAGTGTTTTTCGAGATCACCGAAGGAGCGATGCGATGAACGACCTGGTGGCGAGCGCCCGCGCGGAACTGCTGCGGTTGCGCGGATGGCCCGCGTTCTGGATCGTGCTCGGCACGTGGATTCTGTTGAACCTCACGTTCTCCTACCTGTTCAACTATCTGGCCTACACTTCGGGCGAGCAGAGCACGATGTCCGACGCGCTGCCGAAAGAAGTTCTGCTGCAACAGATGTTGCCCGCCGCGGTGCCCGAGGTGTTCACCCAGGGCATGGCGATGTTCGGCGGCGCGCTCATGCTGATCCTCGGCGCGCTGGCCGTCGGAAGCGGATACGGCTGGGGCACTTGGAAGACCGTCCTCACCCAGGGGCCATCGCGGTCCGCGGCGGTCGGTGGACTGCTGATCGGCCTGGCGCTGGTGGTCGTCGCGCTGGTGTGCGTGGCGTTCGCGGTGGACACCGGAGTGGCCGCGCTGATCGCGAGCACCGAATCGCAATCTATCGCACTGCCGAGTGCTTCCCGCGTCTTCGACGGACTCCTCACGGGCACAGCGATTCTCGGCATGTGGACACTCGCGGGCGCCTTGATCGGCGCACTCGCTCGCGGCCCGGCTCTCGCCGTCGGTCTCGGCCTGGTCTGGGTGCTGGTCGTGGAGAACCTGCTGCGCGCGACGTCCGCGATCTTCGCCCCGATCGCCGCGCTGACCGACCGCCTCCCCGGAACCGCCGCGGGCTCTCTCGCCGGCGCCATGCGCACCGTGGGCGGTCCCGCCACCCCCGGTGTCCTGGACACCTTGTCCCACACCGAATCCCTGACGCTGCTGGCCCTCTACACAGCCCTCTTCACCGCAGCCACCCTCACCCTCATCCACCGCCGCGACCTGACCTGACCCAGTGGACGAGCGTGCGCTAGGGCCTCGATAGAAGTGCGTGGGCGATGCGCGTCAGGCCTTGTGCGATGGCGGACGGGGTGAGCCCGCGTTCGCGTTGCGCGGTGTAGACCTCGGCGGCAAGCGGAGCCAGTAGCGGATCGATCAGTGCGTCCGGTTCCGCGATGTTCGCCGCCAGCAGCAGCGCGCGAACATGGGCGTACCAGAAGCCGTACGCGCCGGTGGTGAAGCGCGCGCCGCCGGTTTCCGCGCCGAGGGCCAGGTGGGCGTGGTTGTCGAGCAGTTCGACCATCGCCTCGTAGAAGGCGGCCATGCGGTCGGCGGGGGGTGCGCCCGGCCCGAGGGGCGGGTCGCCGTGCAGCAGGCGTTCTTGGAGGGTGCGCTCGTGCTCGTCCAACAGGGCGACGGCGATCGAGTTCGTGTCGGGGTAGCGGCGGTACAGGGTGCCACGGCCGACGCCCGCGGCTTTGGCGATGTCGTCCATGGTCACCGTGCGTGGATCGCGCCGGGCGAAGAGCTCCGCGGCGGCCGCGAGGACCTTGGCGCGGTTGCGTGCCGCGTCCGCGCGTTCGCTCGGCGGGTGGTCGAGCGGGGCGCCGGTGAGGAGGTCGGAGCGGGCATCCATGGCAACGACTCTAGCCGAATCCAGAATAAGTGGACAATGTGTCCGGTTGATTGTTAGCGTGGTAACTGGACGATGTGTCCGTTTGATCGAAGGGTTGAATCATGAGCACCTTGTTGCATCTCGACGCGAGCGCCCGGCGGCGCTCGATCAGCCGGGAGCTGAGCGCTGAGTTCGCCGCTGCCTGGCGCGCCGCACATCCGGACGGCGAGTACCGGTACCGAGATCTCGCCACGCGACCCGTTCCGTTCATCGGCGAGGCGTGGACCGAGCTGTGTGACGCGGTGCTCGCGCGCGGCGCCTTCGACCCGACCGAGCTCGACGCACTGGTGACGACCAAGGCGCAGGCCGCGGCGCTCGAGGTGCTCCGTCCTCTCTTGGACGAGGTGCTCGCCGCCGACGTGATCCTGATCGGCACCCCGATGTACAACTACTCGATTCCCGCCGCGCTGAAGGCCTGGCTGGACCAGATCACCTTCCCGCGAATGTCGCTGGGCCACCGCCGATTCGTGGTCGCCTCCGCGCGCGGCGGTAGCTATACGCCCGGTGCGCCCAAGGCGGCCTTCGACTATCAGGAGCGCTTCCTGCGCGACTTCTTCGCGGGCCATTTCGCCGTGACCGACACCGTTTTCGTGCACGCCGAACTGGCCAACTCGCGCCAGGATCCGGCACTGGCCGACCGCCGCGCCGAACACGACGACTCCTACGCGAAGGCGCTGGAGACCGCGCGATCGCTCGGCGGGGTGTACTGAAATGAACTGGCTGACACTGGGTCTCGCCGGTCTGGTCGAGATCGTCTGGTCGCAGAGCATCAAACCGACCGAGAACTTCACCCGGCCGCTGCCCACTGTGGTGTGCTTCGCGCTTGGCAGCCTCGCGGTGTATCTGCTGTCCAGGTCCATGCAGACGTTGCCCGTCGGCACCGCCTACGCCGTGTTCACCGGCATCGGCGCGGTGGGCGCGATCGGTCTGGGCATCGTGGTGCACCGTGACCCGCTCAGCGCGGGCCGGGTGTTCGCGCTCGCGCTGATCCTCGGCGGCATCGTGCTGGCCAGGGTGACCAATCCCGAGTGACCGCCGTCGGTTACGGAGGGGCGAATGCTGTGGGCGCCGGTGCGGCACGGGTATGGTCCGGTGATGGTCGACCAGTCAGTTCGCCTCCCGGATCTGTCCACACGGCCCCACGAGCTCACCGTGGAGCGGGTGATGAAGTCATCGCCCGGCCTGCTCTACGCCGCATTTACGCAGGGGTTCGACATTTGGTTCGCCGCCCCGGATTCGGTGCGGATGAGGCCCGAGGTGGACGAGCCGTTCTTCTTCGAGACCGAATTCGAGGGCAGGCGCAACCCGCACTACGGCCGCTTCCTGCGGCTGGAGCCGGAGCGTCTCGTCGAGCTGACCTGGGTCACCGGCGAAGGTGGCACCGAGGGCGCCGAGACCGTGGTGAGCGTGCAGTTCGTCAAACAGCCGCGCGGCATCCGGCTTCGCCTGCGTCACGCCGGGTTTGCCAGCGAGGCGGCCAGAGACCGGCACCGCGAAGCCTGGCCGCAGGTGCTCGAGCAGCTCGACAGGAAGCTCGGCGCGATCGTCTGACGGCTCGCCCGCCGAAGCGGTGCCCGCGATCGGTGTGTGCGGGTAGGTTCTAGCTGCACGAGTTCGGCTCACTTGGTGAAAGGACAATGATGCCAACACGTACCGCGCGCACCGCATGGACCGGTGGCCTCCAGGACGGCTCCGGTCAGGTCGAGCTGACCAGTTCGGGCGTCGGCAAGTACGACGTGTCGTTCCCGAAGCGCTCCGCCGAGTCGGCCGATGGCACCACCAGCCCCGAGGAGCTGATCGCGGCCGCGCACTCCTCCTGCTACGCCATGGCGCTCTCGGCGCAGATCGGCAACGCGGGCGGCACTCCGGAGAGCCTCGACGTGACCGCCGACGTCACCCTCGGCCCTGACCCGGCGGGCGGCTTCCGCATCAACGCGATCAAGCTGACCGTCCGCGGCCGGGTCTCCGGCCTGGACGCCGACGGCTTCCTGGCCGCGGCTGAGGCCGCCAAGGCGGGCTGCCCGGTCTCCAAGGCGCTGGCCGGCGTCGACACCATCAGCCTGGACGCCGCCCTGGCGTGACCGCTTGATTCTCCGCACTTCTCGCTTCCGGCGTGGAGTGCGGGGAGTCATGGGGTCGCGCGGCGGGCGAAGTACTCGCGAGCGCCGGATGCGTACATGGCCGGAATCGCGACGAGCACGGCGAGCACGTGGATCGTGCGCAGGCTTCCCAGCGCGAGCGAGCTCGGGGTGACGGACAGGTCGAGCCCGTCGGCGGCGAGCGACGTCAGCGGTTCCACGAGCAGCGAGGCCAGACCGAGAACGCCGAGGCCGAGCGCGAGTGCGAGCCGGGCCATCCGGTCGCCGCGCGTCATTCGCACCACGACGGCGAACACGAACAGGTAGATCGCGCCGCGCACGGCCAACCCGAGGGCGAGGCCCGAGAGGTCGGCGTCGGAGCGTTCGAGCGTCATCGCCACCCGTGCCAACGCCTCGCCTGCCCCGGCGAGCAGTGCTACGACGAAAGCCGCGGCTGCCAGCATCACCGAACGCGGTGCATCGGAAGTGCGGGCGGAACGAGAAAGGGCAGTGCCGGTCATGAAACCGACACTGCCCCTGATCTTCTGGACGCGGATCAGCCCGCGGTAGCAACCTCGCCCCGTACCGGGGTGCCAGTGCGCTGCGCGAACTCGGTGAGCGCCGCGAAACCGAGACCGAGCGCCGCCCACAGCGTGGCGGAGACGGCCAGCGACGCGACCCGGAACTGCCACAGCAGGCTCGGCGGGAAGTCGGCGGCCACCTCGTCGACGCCGGGCAGCAGGACGTAGCCCAGCGTGGTGATCAGCACGAACGCGGCCGCACCAGCGATCAGCCGGACGGTGTCCAGCTGTCCCCGCAGCAGCTTGTACGCATACACCGCGGCGCCGACGGCCGCGAGGCCGAGCAGCACCGAGGCCACCCACAGCAGGGTGCGGTCGTTGATGGTCTCCGGATCGCCGACCGCGGGCGGGTTCGCCGGGTATTTGAAGAACGGCACCGCGACGATCGCGGCCCAGCCCGCGACACCGAGCCCGATCGCCAGTTTCGGACCGGACAGGCCGGTGTGACGCCGCGCGAAATGCGCGACCGAAGCGAAGATCGCGCCGAAGGCGAGACCGCTGAGGCCGAGGGCGAGGAACTGGCCGAACTTCTGTCCGGGCCGGCCGACCAGCGGCTCCTCCCCGTCACCGTGGGAGTGGCCCGAGGCGGGTTCGTCAGGAGCGTGGTGCGAATCCTCGGTGGCCGCGTTCGCCTCCTCGATGGCGATGGCGGCGTCGACCTTGGGTTCGCCGACGAAATATCCCACCGTGGCGGCCAGCAGGCCGGCGATCAGACCGGCGAGCAGGCCGCGCAGCAGCAGGGTTTTGAGTGAGCCGGCCAGGGGGCTCGGCAGGGTGGGTTGATTCAGTGGCACGGAACACCCAGCAAGTGCCGTCCGTCATGCATCAGCTCGTGCATGAACATCCCGCTGCGCGAGATGGCGCCCTGATCGAAGCCGACCAGGTACAGCGTGAGCAGTGCGAGAAGAACGACACCTACCGTGACGAGCACGGTTGCCAGGGATTCGGTTGCCCGGCTCGGTGTATGCGCGATGGCCATTCGAGTCCTCCTAGGGATACGTCCCAACCGGACTTCGCGTCCGGCGAAACGCTTTCGCGTCCCGTGAGATGGTGGTGCGACGGTGCCGGTGTCTGGCTTTCCGGCACCGCGACCCGCCCCGGCCTGCACGGCCGGAAACGGACTCGATGCGTGGAATACAGTGGCGCGACCGCTCCGGAATCACACCGGAATTACCGCATCACCCTCGCTTGGTCACCTCGAACTGTGACACCATCGTGCGCCCGTCGTCAACACGATCGAAAGCTGTTGACCACGGTGTGGGCGAGTCGTTACCCGCTCGGCTCAGGACGCGGACTTGGCCGCGACGTCCAGGACGACCTCGAATTCGAGCAGCGAAGCGCCGGTGGCGACCGGCTTCTTGTCGCCGCTGCCCGCGTGCGCGGCGCGCGCTGGACCGTCCCGCCATGCGGCGAAGGATTCCTCGGAATCCCACTGGGTCACCACGAAATACCGGTTCTCGCCCGCGACCGGGCGCAGCAACTGGAAGCCGAGGAAGCCGGGCGAGTTCTCCACCGCGTGCGCGCGGTGCGCGAAGCGCTTCTCCAGCTCGGGTCCTGCGCCTTCGGGGACCTCGATCGCGTTGATCTTCACAACAGCCATGACCTCGACAATACGTCGCCCGCGTGCGGTCGGTCGCGCGCCCGGACGAGCCCGGGGGCACAATCGAGCCGATGTGGTACGACGAAGGCGGAGCAGGCGTGCCGATCCTGCTGCTGCACGGGTTGATGGGCAGCGCGCGCACCTGGGGCGAACAGCTCGATTGGCTGCGCCGCCACGGGCACGTCTACACCTTCGACGCGGCGGGCCACGGCCGCCCCGCGCCGCAGGAGCTGACCACCGAGGCGTTCGTCGCCGATCTCGCCGAAGCCACCGAGCGGGTCACCGAGCCGATGGTGGTCATCGGCCATTCGATGGGCGCGCTGCACGGCTGGGTCTTCGCCGCGCAGTATCCGGAACGGGTGCGCGCGCTGGTGGTCGAGGACATCGCCCCCGATTTCACCGGGCGTACCGCCGCCGACTGGGCCGCCATGATCGAAGCCTGGCCGCAGCCGTTTCCGGACGCCGATTCGGTGCTCGAGTACTTCGGTCCGGTCGCCGGGCGCTACTTCCTGAACTCGTTCGAGCACGGCCCCGACGGATACCGCCTGCACGGCTCGGTCGCGACTTTTCGCGACATCTCCGAAGAGTGGGGCACCCGCCATTTCTGGGAGCAGTGGCGGGCGGTGCGCGTTCCGGTGCTGCTCATCGAGGGTGAGCGCACCATCACACCGGCCGGGCAGATGCGGGAGATGGCCGCGACCAACCCGAACGCGGAGTATGTGCTGATCCCGGACGCCGGGCATCTGGTCCACGACGACCAGCCGGAGCGCTACCGCGCCGAGGTGGAGCGCTTCCTCGGCCGGGTTCTGGACTGAGCTGCGCCGCGACCGGCGGCGCCGCTAACGATCTCCCTCGCCCGCGAGCGCGAACAGCCCGTCGGCCGTCTGCTCGATCAACCCGTCGATCAGCAGCGAGTCGAGCGCCCGGTCGCGCTGGCCGGGATCACGGGTCCAGGCCAGGTCGAGGCGCCCCCGTTCCACCGGTCCGCTCGCGGCGCGCAGCACGTCGAGCAGGCGGCCGCGCGCCTGGCGGTCGGTGCCCTCGTACTTCTGGGTGCGGCGCACCATCTCCGACACCGGACGGCCCGCGGTCACCCACGCGCAGACCGGCAGCGGGCATCGCGCACAGTCGGGCGTGCGCGCGGTGCACACCGTCGCGCCGAGTTCCATCAGCGCCGCGGAAAACCTTGCGGCGCGGTCGATCTTCGCGGGCAGCAGCGCCTCGGTCTCGGCCAGGTCGCGCGCGGCGGGGTTGCCTGCCTCGGCGCGGCCGTGCACGGCGCGCGCGACCACCCTGCGCACATTGGTGTCCACCACCGGGACGCGCTGGCCGTAGGCGAAGCAGGCGACCGCCCGCGCCGTGTACGCGCCGATGCCGGGCAACCCGAGCAGCACGTCCACGTCGGCGGGGACCTCGTCGCCGTGTTCGGCGGCGAGCACCCGCGCGCACTCGTGCAGCCGCAGCGCACGCCGCGGATAGCCGAGCTTGCCCCACGCGCGCAGCACCTCGGCCTGGGAGGACGCTGCCATCGCCGACGGCACCGGCCAGCGCGCCACCCACTCCAGCCAGATCGGCTCGACCCGCACGACCGGCGTCTGCTGCAGCATGATCTCGCTCATCAAGATCTGCCACGCGGTGACGCCAGGACGTCGCCACGGCAGGTCGCGGGCGGTCTCGCCGTACCAGTCCAGCAGCGCGTCGGGGTCGATGCCGCGATCGCCGATTTGTTGCCGGGCCGAGGTGCCTCGACCAGTGCCGCTACGCATTGCCCTCACCGTCTCCGCCAGTCGGCGGCCAGTCCATATTTGCCGACCCGTAACGAAACAGACTCGCTGGTAGCGATTGCGTTGTGCACAATGGTCGGTATGTCTGATTCCAACCCGATCAGCGCCTGGAAGTCCCTCCGCGAGGGCAACGAGCGTTTCGTCAACGGCACGCTGTTGCATCCTAGTCAAGGGGCCGCCGACCGGGCGAAGCTCGTCGGCGGTCAGCATCCTTCCGCCATCGTGTTCGGTTGCGGCGACTCGCGCGTGGCGGCGGAGTTGATCTTCGACCAAGGGCTCGGCGACATGTTCGTCGTGCGCACCGCGGGCCACGTGGTGGACAGCTCGGTGCTCGGCTCCATCGAATACGGCGTGCAGGTGCTGAACGTACCGCTGATCGTGGTGCTCGGACACGACAGCTGCGGCGCGGTGAAAGCGACCATCGACGCGCTCGACGGCGGCGAGGTGCCCGGCGGATTCATCCGCAGCGTCGTCGAGAAGGTCTCGCCCTCCATCCTGATCGGCCGCCGCGAGGGCCTGTCCAGCGTGGACGAGATGGAGGCCAGGCACGTCGTCGAGACGAGCAGGCTGCTGATGCAACGGTCGATGATCGTTTCCCAGCGGGTCGCGACCGGCGAGCTCGCCATCGCCTGCGTCACTTACAAACTGGCCGAAGGGCAAGTCAGGTTGCAGCGTGTCGTCGGCAACATCGGCGAGGTCGTCTGAACCGGTTCAGTGCGGAGTTTCCCCAGCGTGCCGGGTGCCATACACCCGGCACCATGGCGTCGTCCCATCCGACACGCCGAGGTCCTGAGACACCGCGCCCGATGCTGCCCGTAAGTTTGAATCGTGCTGGAACCGACTGGACCGCTGCCTCCGGAGATCTACTGGCGACGTCGCGTTTTCGCCATCGGGATCCTGGTCGTGGCGCTCGCGCTGGTGATTTGGCTGGTGGTGATGGCCGTCCGCGGTGGCGGCTCGCCCGGTGACGCCAAGCAGGCCGCGTCGAGTTCGACTTCGTCGGTGAAGAAGCCGGGCGACCCGGCCAAGTCCTCGGCCGCGGACGCGCCGAAGTCTTCGGCAAGCCCGGTGCCGAGCGCGATTCCCGCGGCGGCGGCGCAGTGTCCCGATCAATCGCTCGCGGTGAAGGTGACCGTCGAGCAGCCCACCTACAAGGCGGGCGAGCAGCCGGTGTTCGGCATCGTGATCACCAACATCTCCTCGGTGACCTGTTCCCGCGACGTCGGCTCCGGGCTGCAGCAGATCTCGGTGTACACCCTCGACGGCAGCCGCAGGCTGTGGTCGAGTACCGATTGCTACCCGGACGGTCAGCCCGACGTGCGCAACATGAATCGCGGTGAACAGGCCGCGTTTCAGGTCACCTGGTCCGGCTCCACCTCGCAGCCGAATTGCGCCGGCGAGCGGGTCCCGGTCCCGCCGGGGCCGTATTCGGTTGTCGCGCAACTGGGTTCGGTGCGCAGCGCGGCCGAGCCGTTCAATATCGCCTGAGCCGGTTCACCGGCCCCTGTCGAACGAATTCTCCACACCCGGGTCGGCGAGCCGGGTCAGCCCCTCGCGGATCTGCCGCGCCCTCGGCACCCCGATCCCGTCGACGGACTGCAGATCGCTCGCGGTGGCCACGAGCAACCCCTGCAGCGAGCCGAACGAGTCGACCAGCGATTCGATATGGGTGAAGCGCAGCCGGGGAATCCGGGTGAGCGCCCGGTAGCCGCGCGGACGCATCGGCAGGTCCAGCGCCTCGATGGTGTTCGGATAGCCGAGCGGCGCAGCCAGATTGGTGAGGTCGAGCAGTTCGGCGTCGGTGAGCAGGTCCAGGCTCGCCAGCGCGTGATCCACCGCCGCAGCGGCAGGCTCGCTCGCCAGATAGTCGCGGATGAGCAGTTCGCGCAGCCACGCGCTGTCGCCGACCAGATCCTCCAGTTGCAGCGCCAGCTGGCGGCCGTCGGCCCCGAGTTCGAGCACGCTCTGCTCGATCTCTTCGGCCAGGCGGCGCACCAGTTCCAGGCGCTGGGCCGCCGACAACGCGTCGCGCAGCGTGACGACATCCTCGATCTCGCTCTCGGAGAGCTGCCCGCACACCTGATCCAGCCGGGTCTTGTAGCGCTCCAACGTGCCGAGCGCCTGGTTCGCCCTGCCCAGAATCGTGGCCGATGGCTCGACCAGGTGGCGGACGTCGTCGACGTACAGCGTCACGGTGCGCATCGACTTGCTCACCGCGATCACTGGGTGGCCGGTCTGGGCGGCGGTCCGCTCCGCGGCTCGATGCCGGGTGCCGGACTCCGCGCTCGGCAGGTTCGGATCGGGCACCAAATGCACGTTGGCGCGCAGGATTCGGGCGCCGTCGGTGGAGAGCACCACCGCGCCGTCCATCTTCGACAGCTCGCGCAATCGGGTCGGCGCGAATTCGACGTCGAGCTCGAAGCCGCCGTCGCAGAGGCGCTCGACGTCGTCGTCGTAGCCGAGCACGATCAGGCCGCCGGTGCGGCCGCGCTGGATGCGTTCCAGTCCGTCACGCAGCGGCGTGCCTGGCGCGAGCCTGGTGACGACCTCGGCGAGCCGGTTCCTGGCGACCTGGACCGGAGGACGGGGCGCGAGGCGGGCCGGCTTGCCGAGCAGGTACGCCGCCCACCGCCCCGGAATCACTCGGCCGCCTCGGCCCGTTGCGCCCGCCGCGCCCGCAGGCCGCTGATCCGCAGTGCGGAGCCGACGTCGGTCACCTCGTGAATCTTCATGCCCCCGCCCTTCACTCGCTCCAGCCCTGGCGGCACCAGCGCGGTGGTGAACCCGAGGCGCTGCGCCTCGGCCAGCCTACGTGCCAAGCCGGTCACCTTGCGTACCTCGCCCGCCAGGCCGACCTCGCCGAGTATCACCCAGCCGGGCGGCAGCGCGGTGTCGGATTCGGCGCTGGCGATGGCCAGCGCGATGGCCAGGTCGGCGGCGGGCTCGACCAGCCGCATCCCGCCGACGGTCGCCGCGTAGACGTCGTGCTTGCCGAGAAAGACCCGGCCGCGACTCTGCAGCACCGCGAGCACCATGGCGACCCGGTTGTAGTCGAGTCCGCTGACCGCGCGGCGTGGCGCGGGGATCTCGGTCTTCACCGTCAGGCCCTGCACCTCGCCGACCAGCGGCCGTTTGCCGTCCATCGCGACGGTGACCGCGGTGCCCGGCACCGAATCGGTGCGGTGGTGCAGGAACAGTCCCGACGGGTCGTCGACGCCCGCGATGCCGTCCTCGTGCAACTCGAAACAGCCGACCTCGTCGGCGCTGCCGAAGCGGTTCTTGATGCCGCGCACCATGCGCAGCGTGGAGTTCTTGTCGCCCTCGAACTGCAACACCACGTCCACCAGGTGTTCCAGGGTGCGCGGTCCCGCCACGTTGCCGTCCTTGGTCACGTGTCCCACCAGCAGCACGGCGATCCCGCTCGCCTTGGCCAGCGAGGTGAGCGCCGCCGTCACCGCGCGCACCTGGGTGACGCCGCCGATGACACCGTCCACGTCCGGCGCGAGCATGGTCTGCACCGAGTCGACCACCAGCAGCGTCGGCCGCACCTGCTCGATGTGTCCCAGCACGATGGACAGATCCGACTCCGCCGCCAGGTACACCCGCTCGTGCACCGCGCCGGTGCGGTCGGCGCGCAGCCGGACCTGTCCTGCGGACTCCTCGGCGGTCACGTACAGCGACTTCTCGTCGCGCTGCTTGGCCCACCGGTGCGCGACCTCGAGCAACAGCGTCGACTTGCCGACGCCGGGCTCGCCGGAAAGCAGCACTACCGAGCCCGCGACCACGCCGCCGCCGAGCACCCGGTCCAGCTCGCCGACGCCGGTCGGCCTTGCCTTGGTGACCTTCGAATCGATCGTGGAGATCGGGGCCGCAGCGGTGCTCGGCAGCATCGCGCGCCTGCCCGGCGCGGCCGCCGACGCGGCCGAGACGGCCACCTCGTCCACGGTGCCCCACCCGCCGCAGTCCGGGCACTTGCCCACCCACTTCGCCACCTCGTGCGAGCAGGCGGAGCACCGGAAGATCGGCTTAATCTTTGCCACAGGCGCACCTTACGTACCGGTCCCGACAGAACCGCGCCGGACGCGGCGGGTATGGAAAAGGCTGCCGCACCGGGTGCGACAGCCTTTCGGAGTCCGCGACGGACGGACGGCTCAGTGGCCGCCGCCGTGGCCGCCGCCTTCGGCCGGGCCCGACTTGTCGGACTCGTGACGCTCGGCCTCGGTGCCCGCGTCCACCGGCACCTGGACCTGCACGGTGCCGTTCTCCTTGAAGTTGAACGAGACGGTGTAGGTCAGGCCGGGGGTGATGTCCTTGGTCAGACCGGTGATCTCGATGGTGGCGGGCTTGGCCTCCGGATCGGCGGTCTGCTGCTTGGTCGGCTGCGCGCCGTGGGTGTCCGAACCGTGGCTGTCGGCGCCGTGCGAGTCGGTCGCGCTCTTGCCGCCGTGCTCGGCGGGCGCCGCGACGACGGTCTGCTGCGGCTCCAGCTTCACCGAGGACTGACCCGACGGCGGGGTGATCTTCACCTGGCCGAGGTCGGTGGTGACGCTGGTGAGCTCGTCGGTGACCGTCTCGCTGTTGTTCACGATGGACAGCGCGATGAGCGCCTTGCCGCCCTTGACATTGGTGTAGCCCTCGGACGGGTACACGATGTGCACGTTGCGCAGCGAGATGTCCTCGACCTCGGCGTTGTTGCCGTTGACGGCCGGGGCCTGGTTCGCGGTCTGGGAGACCTGACCCGCGCTGCAGCCGGACAGGGCGAGTGCGGCGCCCGTGGCGAGTGCGGCAACAGTCACCATGAGACGGGGCTTCCGCGCCACCGACGAGGCGGTCACAGCTTTCAGGGCAGTCACGGGTTGTCCTCCATGTCGACCGGGATCACTCCGCTACGGAGAGTAGTAACTAGGCAGCGTAGTAGTCGACCCAGGGGACCCGTCGGTCGGGCCGGATCTCGGCCGGGCGACACCGCGGACGGTCGGCATCCGTTGCATAACGGTTCGGTGGCCCGGGGGTGCGGTTGCGGGCCGAGTGCCGGGGCGCCTGGCGGGACACGGCCGAGGTGGCGCCGGTGGATAACTCGTTCTGGCACAACGTAATGCACAACGGCCGGGTTCTGTCAACCCCCTCGGTCCGCTCGTTGTGGCCCTGACCTGCACAGTTGATCGCGCCGTTACCGAGTCGCATGTTAAACTGTGAACATCGAAAGGGGCACGGGACACATGATTTTTAAGGTCGGAGACACCGTCGTTTACCCCCACCACGGAGCGGCGCTGATCGAAGCAATCGAGACTCGCACCATCAAGGGTGAGCAAAAAGAGTATCTGGTCCTGAAGGTCGCCCAAGGCGATCTGACCGTTCGCGTACCCGCGGAGAACGCCGAATACGTCGGCGTGCGCGACGTCGTCGGCCAGGAGGGTCTCGACCGGGTCTTTCAGGTGCTGCGCGCGCCGCACACCGAGGAGCCGACCAACTGGTCCCGTCGCTACAAGGCCAACCTGGAGAAGCTCGCCTCGGGTGATGTGAACAAGGTGGCCGAGGTCGTCCGCGACCTGTGGCGTCGGGAGCAGGATCGTGGGCTGTCCGCCGGCGAGAAGCGCATGCTGGCGAAGGCCCGCCAGATCCTGGTCGGTGAACTCGCGCTGGCCGAGGGTACCGATGACGGCAAGGCCGAGACGCTGCTCGACGAGGTTCTCGCAGCGGCTTCCTGACCGTGAACAACTCTGACAGCGACAGTCCTGTCGTTGCCTTGGTTCCTGCCGCCGGCCGCGGCGTTCGTTTGGGTGAGAACATGCCCAAGGCGTTCGTCGCGGTCGGCGGTACACCCATGGTCCGGCTGGCCGTGGACGGCCTGCTGGCCTCCGGGGCGGTCGACCGCATCATCGTGATGGTCCCCGTCGAACTGGTCGAGAGCGCAGTCGCCCTGCTGCCGCCCTCGGACGCGGTGCGCGTGGTCGTCGGAGGCGCCGAGCGCACCGATTCGGTGCGCGCGGGTCTCGCCGCCGCACCGGACGCGGGCTATTTCCTGGTGCACGACGCCGCCCGCGCGCTCACCCCGCCCGCGTTGATCGCCCGGGTCGCGGCCGAGTTGCGGGCGGGACATCGAGCGGTGGTGCCCGCCCTTCCTGTCGTCGACACCGTCAAGTCGGTCGACCCGGACGGCGTGGTGACCGGCACTCCCGATCGCGCCGCGCTGCGGGCGATCCAGACCCCGCAGGGCTTCGCCGCCGATCTCCTGCGCGCCGCCTACGAGACGAACGTGCTCGCCACCGACGACGCGGGACTCGTCGAGCGGCTCGGCGCCGAGGTACGCACCATTCCCGGCGACCCGATGGCCTTCAAGATCACCACCCCGCTGGATCTCATGCTCGCCGAGACGGTTTGCAACGCGGCCCGCAGCGTATGAGAACGTCGTGACCATGCGAGTTGGTATCGGCAGCGACGTACACCCCATCGAACCCGGTCGTCCGTGCTGGATGGCGGGACTGCTGTTCGACGGCGCCGACGGCTGCGCAGGCCATTCCGACGGCGACGTCGCCGCGCACGCGCTCTGTGACGCATTGCTCTCCGCGGCCGGGCTGGGTGATGTCGGCGCGGTGTTCGGCACCGGCCGGCCCGAGTGGGAGGGCGTCTCCGGCGCCACGATGCTGACCGAGGTACGCAGGCTGCTCGACGAGGCAGGATTCGACATCGTCAACGCTGCGGTGCAGGTCATCGGTAACAGGCCGAAGATCGGACCGCGCCGCGCCGAGGCGCAGCGGGTGCTCGGCGAGCTGCTGGGCGCGCCGGTTTCGGTGTCGGGAACCACCACCGACGGGCTCGGTCTCACGGGTCGCGGAGAAGGTGTCGCGTCGATCGCCACCGCGTTGCTGCAAGCCCGCGGCTGAGCGAATTCCCTTCTGCGCTCCGGCCGTGCGTGCGACCGAGGGGTCACGTACTCGACACCGCGGGCGGCCGTCGATCGAGCCGGGGCACGAACGCCCTGCTCCGACCGGCCGGGCGTACCTCAGAGATCGCGCCGGTCGTGTGTGAGCCTGGCCGGACGTCGTCGAAGGGCGCCGACTAGGATCGACTGCCGTGACACTGCGCCTCTTTGACACCGAACGCCGAACCATGCGGGATTTCGCGCCGCTGGTTCCCGGCCGCGCTTCGGTGTACCTCTGTGGCGCCACCGTGCAGGGGGAACCTCATATCGGTCATGTGCGCAGCGGCGTCGCGTTCGACGTGCTGCGCCGCTGGCTGCTCGCCCACGACTACGACGTGTACTTCATCCGCAACGTCACCGATATCGACGACAAGATTCTGAACAAGGCCGCCGAGGCGGGCCGCCCGTGGTGGGAGTGGGCGGCGACCTACGAGCGCGCCTTCGACCGGGCCTACCAGATGCTCGGCGTGCAGGCGCCGTCCGCGGAGCCGCGGGCCACCGGCCACATCACGCAGATGGTCGATCTGATGCGGCGGCTCATCGACCGCGGGCACGCCTACGCCTCCGAGGGCAACGTCTACTTCGACGTGCAGAGCTACCCGGACTACGGCAAGCTGTCCGGCCACCGGCTGGAGGACGTGCATCAGGGCGAGAGCGCGGGCGCGGGCAAGCGCGACCCGCGCGATTTCACGCTGTGGAAGGCGGCCAAGCCCGGCGAGCCGAACTGGCCGTCGCCGTGGGGCCCCGGCCGTCCCGGCTGGCACCTGGAGTGCTCGGCCATGGCCGAGTTCTACCTCGGCGCGGAATTCGACATCCATTGCGGCGGTATGGATCTGGTGTTCCCGCACCACGAGAACGAGATCGCCCAGTCCAAGGCCGCCGGCGACGGATTCGCGCAGTACTGGCTGCACAACGGCTGGGTGACCATGAGCGGCGAGAAGATGTCCAAGTCGCTCGGCAACGTGCTTTCCGTGCCGAACGTGCTGAAAAAGGTTCGCGCCGTTGAGCTTCGGTTCTACCTCGGTAGCGCGCACTACGGGTCGATGCTGGAGTACTCCGACAAGGCGCTGTACGACGCCGCGGCCTCCTATCAGCGCATCGAGGCGTTCATCCACCGGGTCACCGAGCGGGCCGGTGAGATTCCGGTCGGCAAGTGGACCGACGCGTTCGCCGAGGCGATGGACGACAACCTTGCCGTGCCGCGCGCCCTTGCCGAGGTGCACCGCGTGGTGCACGAGGGCAACAAGGCGCTCGAGGCGGGTGCGGTCGACACCGCGCGGGAGCTGGCCGGGCAGGTCCGCGCCATGCTGAACATCCTCGGCGTGTGCCCGTTCGACCCGCAGTGGTACAGCCCGGAAGACAACTCGACGGCGCAGGCGGCGCTCGACGTGCTGGTTCGCGCAGAACTCGACCGGCGCCAGCAGGCCCGCGCCGACAAGGATTGGGCCACCGCCGATGCCGTGCGCGACCGCCTTGTCGCCGCGGGCATCGAGGTGACCGACACCGCCGAGGGACCCCAGTGGTCGCTGGGCAACGCGCGCGGAAAGGCGAACTGATGGCAGGGAATTCGCAGCGCCGCGGCGCGGTGCGCAAGACGGGAAGCAAGAAGGGGCAGGTCGTCGGTTCCGGCGGCAAGCGCAGGCGCGCGCTCGAGGGACGCGGCGCCACCCCGCCCGCCGAGATGCGGACGAAGCATCCCGCGGCCAAGCGCGCCGCGGCCAAGGCCAAGGCGGCGGCTCAGGGACGCCCGACCGGTCGCGTGGGCGCAGCGGGTCGCAAGCCAGAGGACGGTCCCGAGTTGGTGCTCGGCCGCAACCCGGTGGTCGAGTGTCTGCGCGCAGGCGTCCCCGCGACGGCGCTGTATGTCGCGGTCGGCACCGAGAACGACGAGCGGCTCACCGAGAGCGTGCAGACCGCGGCCAACGCGGGTATCTCCATCCTCGAGGTGCCGCGCACCGATCTGGACCGGATGAGCAACAACGGCATGCACCAGGGTCTGGCCCTGCAGGTGCCGCCATACCGCTACGCCCACCCGGACGACCTGGTGGACCGGGTGCGCGGCGCGGCCGAGCCCGCGTTGCTCGTCGCGCTGGACAACATCTCCGACCCGCGCAACCTCGGCGCGGTGATCCGCTCCGTCGCGGCCTTCGGCGGCCAGGGCGTGCTGATCCCGCAGCGGCGTAGCGCCAGCGTCACCGCCGTCGCCTGGCGCACCAGCGCGGGCGCCGCGGCCCGGCTCCCGGTCGCGCGGGCCACGAATCTGACTCGCACGCTGAAGGATTGGGCCAACCAGGGCATGCAGATCGTCGGCCTGGATATGGGCGGCGACACCACGCTCGACGAGTTCGACGGCACCGCGCCGACGGTGATCGTGGTCGGCTCGGAGGGCAAGGGCCTCTCGCGCCTGGTCAGGGAGAACTGCGACAGCATCCTGAGCATCCCGATGGCCGGGTCGGTCGAGTCGCTGAACGCGTCGGTGGCGGCGGGCGTCGTGCTCGCCGAGATCGCCCGTCAGCGTCGCGCCTGATTCGCTCGCGAAAGCCGGTACGCGACAACTGATTCGACGACGGTTGCGCAAACCGCCGGATGGGCTGTTCTGTGGCAGGCGCGAAACGCCCCGGTGCCTCGCGCGATCCGCAAAATACGCGGAGATCCCTGGGAGCCCCGTAGAATTCGGTGAGTGGTGATACCCAACCAGCCCATCGGTGCGACGGTCGAGCATCCCAATGCCACGGCCGTGTTGTTTCTCGGCGCGGCAAGCATCCTGTGCTGCGGGGCGCTCGGCCCGGTGGCGTGGGCGTTGGGCAAGCGCGCCCTCGACCAGATCGAGGCATCCGGCGGCGCGATCGGCGGCCGCGCCCAAATTCTCGTCGGCTACATCCTCGGTATCGTCGGCACCGTACTGATGGTCCTGATGGCGACCGCGTTCCTGCTGATCACACTGAGCGGCAACGCTTAGCTCGCCGAGTTCCGGCTCAGTGCTGATCGGCTATCACAGCAGCGACATCGATGTTCTGATGTGCCGACCCGAGCAGGCATCGGTCAAGGAGGTCTCGGCAGCCGATAGCTCGCTCGCCGACAACGTGGTGGATCACCGCCAAGGCGCGGGCACGCCAAGCTCTCGGTCCGTGCCCGATGTCCGCGCGGCCATTGCCACCGGTCCGGCAGCGCCGCCGATGAGGCCCCACCGTCGCCTGCGCGGACTCAGCGGCGCGATGGGGTACTGCAGCACGCACCAGCGCTACCGCATGGTGCTCAGTCGAGTCCCGGTCGCTCGGCGTCAGCGCGGCCGTCCCACGCGGGCCATTCGGAGCTGATGCTTCCGGTCCAGTTCGGCTGCCTGCGGTCACGGAACGCCGCCATCGCCTCTCCGCCGTCGACGCTCTTGCCGACGTGGGCGTTGAGCTCCGACTCCAGCTGGCCGACCATGGCGGGGCTCATGCCGAGGCCCTCCCAGAGCAGGCGCTTGGACAGCGCCACCGGCAGCGGCGCCGAACCGTTGGCCAGATCGTGCGCCACCGACAGTGCGGTCGGCAGCACCTCGCTGCCCGCGAGGCACGCGTTGGCCAGGCCCATCGCCTTGGCTTCCTCGCCGTCGAAGGTGCGGCCCGTCAGCATGATGTCGGCGGCATTGGCCATGCCGACGAGCCGGGGCAGCGTCCAGTGCGCGTAGCCGTCGGCGAGCACGCCGCGGCGCACCTGGTTCAGCCCGTAGACCGCGTCGCGCGCCATGTACCGCAGATCGCATTGCAGCGCCAGCGCCAGCCCGATGCCGACCGCGTGCCCGTTCACCGCGGCGATCACCGGCTTGCGCACCCGCCACGGCGCGGGCTCGATGGTGGCGCTGACCTCGCCGACTCGGTTGGACAGATCCGCGCCCGCGCAGAACGCGGGCGGCGTCCCCGTGATCACGACCGCTCGGATCGCATCCTCGCTGTCGCAGCGTTGCAGTGCCGAACCGAGCTCGGCGGCCATGGCCGGAGTGAAGGCATTCTGCTGGGCGGGCCGGTTGAGCGTGAGGACGGCGATGCCCGCGGAGACATCGACGAGCAATTCCGAACTCATGCCACAGGATGGTAACGGCTCTGTCTTTGGCGCGCTGGCGCGCGCGGGGTTCGCGGCCCTTCATGTCTCGCTTCCGAGCGGTCGAGACTCGCGCCTGCGGCGCATGCGCTTCGAC
>NZ_JBFAHG010000020.1:0-45912 GCF_040654065.1 Nocardia sp. NPDC050793 | reverse complement strand
GTCCGAGCGTTCGAGTCGCATGCGCCGCAGGCGCGAGACTCGAACGCTCGGACGCGAGACAATAGGGGGCCGCGAACACGCGCGCGCCAGCGCGCCAAAAACACAGCCCTGGACCACTGCACCCATCAACACAGCAAGTTCCCAGAAAAGGTCCAGCATCTTCGCAGCTGGCCGGCGCACCATGAATGCATGACTGGTGTGCCCGCGGAGCAGTCCCCCGAGGCCAGAGTGCTGGTGGTGGACGACGAGCCGATGATCCTCGAGCTGCTCTCGGTGAGCCTGCGCTACCAGGGCTTCGAGGTGGAGACCGCGGTCGACGGCGCGCAGGCGCTGGATCGGGCTCGCAGTTTCCGGCCGCAGGCCTTGATCGTCGACGTGATGATGCCCGGCATCGATGGCTTCGGCTTGCTGCCGAGGCTGCGCGCCGACGGCATCGACGCGCCGGTGCTCTTCCTGACCGCGCGCGACGACGTGCAGGACAAGGTGGCCGGCCTGACCTTGGGGGCCGACGACTACATCACCAAGCCGTTCAGCTTGGAGGAGGTGGTGGCCCGGCTGCGGGTGGTGCTGCGCCGCGCGGGGCCGTGCGAATCGGCGAAGGAGAGTTCGCGGATTCGCTTCGAGGACATCGAACTCGACGACGACACCCACGAGGTCTGGAAGGCGGGCGAGCCGGTCACCCTCTCCCCCACCGAGTTCACCCTGCTGCGGTATTTCATGGTCAACGCGGGCACCGTGCTGAGCAAGCCGCGCATCTTGGATCACGTGTGGCGCTACGACTTCGGCGGTGAGGTCGGCGTGGTGGAGACCTATGTGTCGTATCTGCGCAAGAAGGTGGACACCGGCGAGCAGCGACTGATCCACACCTTGCGCGGCGTCGGCTACGTGATGCGGACGTCCCAGCGCGGCCGCCCGACGGGCCCGTGAGCCTGGATTCGGTGCGCGCCGACGCGGATCGGACAGCGCCTGCCCCCAAGCGAATTCGCCCCTCGGCGCAGCGTCGCTCCGCCCGCGAGGCAGGACGGGCCCGCCGAGTCAGGGAAGCGCTCACCCAGCGGCTCGGCGCGGTCCCGCTGCGGGTGACGCTGGTGCTGGCTCTGGTGGCGTTGGCCGGGCTCGGCCTGCTGGCTTCCGGCATAGCGGTCACCTCGTCGCTGGAGGCGTCCCTGCTGAGCCGCACCGATCAGCAGCTGCACGATGCCGCGATGACCCGTGCCAGGACGACGCGCCCGCCGCTGCCGCCGCCGAATCCGCCGCTGGATCAGCGCACCGCGCCGAGCCCGTTCTACATCGTCACCGAGAACAAGAACGGCACGGGCTCTTTCGTGTTGCAGCCGTTCAATGTCGATGCCACGCCCGAGCTGCCGAATCCGCCGTCTCCCGGACCGATGACGGTGGGTTCGGTCGGTGATTCCGACGTCCAGTGGCGCGTGCTGACGATGCACCACCAGGACACGATCACCACGGTCGCATTGCCGCTGACCCACAATCAGCAGACTGTCCAGCGGCTGGTGATGCTCCAGCTGGTGATCGGTCTCGCCGTGCTCGCCGCGCTGGCGCTGGCCGCGTATTTCGTGATCCGGACCAGCCTGCGCCCGCTGCGCCGGGTGGAGAACATCGCGGCGGCCATCGCCAAGGGTGATCTGCACCGCCGGGTTCCGGTGCGCGGCACCGATACCGAGGTGGACCGGCTGTCCCGATCGCTGAACGGCATGCTGGCGCAGATCCAATCCGCGTTCGCCGCGACCGAGGCTTCCGAGGCCTCGGCCCGCGAATCCGAGTCCACCATGCGCCGTTTCGTCGCCGACGCCAGCCACGAACTCCGCACGCCTCTCACCACGATCCGCGGCTTCGCCGAGCTCTACCGCCAGGGCGCCACCGACGACCCTGCCCACTTCATGGACCGCATCGAACACGAGGCCCAGCGCATGGGCCTGCTCGTCGAGGATCTGCTCATGCTGGCCCGCCTGGACGCCCAGCGCCCCCTCGAACTCGGCCCGGTCGACCTGCTCGCCGTCGCCAGCGACGCCGTCCACAATGCCCGCGCCCGCGCAGCGGCGGCGAATCCGACCGGCCCGCGCCGCCCGATCGAACTCGAAATCCGCTCGGGTGAGGGCACGTTGGAAATCACCGGCGACGAAATGCGGCTCCGTCAGGTGCTCGCGAACCTCATCGAGAACGCGCTGACCCACACCCCGCAGGACGCCGCGGTCACCGTCCACCTCACCCCTGAATCGGACGAGGTCCTGCTCGAGGTCGCCGACACCGGCCCTGGCCTGCCCTCCGATCAGGCTGCCCGCGTCTTCGAACGCTTCTACCGCACCGATACCTCGCGCACCCGCGCCAGCGGCGGCACAGGTCTGGGCCTGTCCATCGTGCAGGCCTTGGTCACTGCCCACCGCGGCACCGTCGAAGTCACGAGCACCGTCGGTGTCGGCACAGCGTTCACCGTCC
This sequence comes from Nocardia sp. NPDC050793, assembly GCF_040654065.1. Classification (NCBI taxonomy): domain Bacteria; kingdom Bacillati; phylum Actinomycetota; class Actinomycetes; order Mycobacteriales; family Nocardiaceae; genus Nocardia; species Nocardia sp. NPDC050793. The sequence goes on along the minus strand of NZ_JBFAHG010000020.1, from coordinate 43,458 downwards.
GTCTCCCCCGCGAAAACCCATGACCCCCGCCATATCGGCTGACACCGTCACCTCTATGCGAAATCCGGGGATGGGCCGTCGACGATCCAACGCCATACCGTGATCCCCGTGTGGCGCAGGGCGATCTCGGGCCACATTTGAATGCACTACGCGGGCAACGCATCCGCCAGCCGAACTGTTCCACCGGGGTTATGCGGAATACGGAGGAATATTCCGAATCGAATTTCCCGGCCAGAAGATTCGACCACTACACGGACCGGACGGATCGCACTCTGCGGGTATTCGAACTCACGGAACTGCCGCAGTGACAGCGGGCGGCTTCTTGCGGGCCGATTCGGCCGACCTCTCAGACCGGTGTGACCGCATCGATGAGCCAACGAGAATCCTCGCGCTCGAGCGTGACCCGCACTCGGCTGCCAGTGGTGGTGCCCTGGGCGTTTTCCTTGCTGGTGGTCACCTGATTCAGGAACAACAGGACTACGGCGCGGTCGGAGCTGGCCTCGACGACGCCGCCGGCCTGAGTGGTGGCGTTGACGGTGAGTTGCTTTTCCTTAGCGCCGGGAGCGATAGCCTGGTTGATGAGTTTGAGGTAGTCCGCGCGAAACTCCGGGGATAGGGCCTCGGCGGCTTTCGGGAGTTCCTTGTCGACGGTGTTGTAGTCGTAGGTGAACATGGCGGCGACCGAGCGGCTGGCCACATCGACAACTTCGGTGCGAGCCTTTTCGTCGCGTTCCTGGTCCCAGTAGCGGTAGCCGAAGTAGGCCGTGACAACCAGCGAGACGGCAGCCAGCACGCCGGCCAGGGCGCCGACGGTCAGGGCGAGCGGGCTGAGCTTCGAGATTTTCATGCCACGAACTCCACATTCGACGCGGACAGGCCGGAATCGGTGCGGGTCACGGTGATCCGGAACCGGTAGAAACGGGTCTGCGGCTCCGCGGAGCCCGCGTTGGTCAGGGTCTGCTTGGCGGCGATCAGCACGGTCGCCGAGTCCTCGTCGTCGCGCACCAGCGCGGACTCGACGACTTCGCCGGTGGAGACCACCTTGGCCTGCTTCACGACTTCCATGAAAGGGTCTACGCGGCCGTCGAATTCGTTCTTGAACTTACCCGAGGCGGTGGCCAGGATCCGATCGATGTCCTCTTTGGCGGAGTCGGCGCGGATGGTGGTCAGGTTGAGCACGGCCTGCCGGGCAGCCTGCAGGTACTCGGCCCTGCGGTCCTCGCGCACGTTGTTGTTGTGCACCAAGAAGACCATGACTCCTGCGCCGACCATCAGGGCCAGTACCAGCACCACGCTCGCGGCCAGTGCGACGATGCGCCTGGCACCGAGTTTCGGCTTCGAACCCGACGGGACATCTGCGGCTTCGGGCACATCGGCAGCGTCTGCCTTCGGCTCCACCGGGGATTCCTTGGTGAGCGCCACCTTCTCGGCAACAACTGTGTCCTTGGCGACTCGAGCCGCCGCGGTCACCTCGGCATCCGGCTCCGCGGGAGCGGGCTCGGCGGTAGCGGGCTGAGAGGTAGCGGGCTCCGGGGTCGCCGACTGGGTCTTGGCGACCGAGACAACGGCGGGACTCTTGACCGTGACTTCGCCGGTCCCGGTCTCATCGACCGGGGGCCCCGCTGGACGGCCCGCACGCCGACGCGTGCGGCGAGTGTCGCCGTTGTTCTGGGTCATCGTTGTTGCTCCTCGAACATTGCCTGCCAGCTCGCCGGAATCGTGCCCGATCCGCCGGGCCCGACATCGCCATTACGGTAGGTTCGGCCGTCGGTACCGATGTATACCCCGGTGTTCGGGTCGTAGTTCCGAGCCGCCGCGGGTGTCTGTCCACCATAGGACGCGGGTGCGACCTGAGTCACGTCCGGGGTTTGCGGATCCGTAGCCGGCGCTTGGTACGGGGTGACAGGACCCCAAGCCGGATTGTCACCCTCCGGCACGTAGCCCGTGCGGCAGAGCTCCGGAGTCGGCGCACGCCTGCCCGGGTATTCCATACACGGGGTGTTGCGGATACCGCGCACAGCGATATCCGAATCCTGCGGCACCTTGCAGTACAGCCCGTCAGGAGTATCCATAGGCGAGGTATCGGCGGGCGAGCGGCGCTCGTTCGCGGGCAGGAAGCCCGTCGTGCACGCGGGCGGATCATTCACCACCAGTTGGAAATCCACCATCGCGCCATACTTGGACGGTCCGCGGATAATGGTCTGCAGCGCCGCGATCAGAGGCGGGAATACCACCAGAATCTGCTCCAGCCCAGCGTGGTAAGTGACGCCCACCTGCCCGAGACCGACCAGATTGTTGAGCAGCAGCGGCAGCGTCGGCCGCAGCGATTCGAACTGCGCACTCACCGTCGGCAGGGCCGACGGACCGTTGCGCAGCAGATTGCGCAGCGACGGATCATGTTGGCGCAGTTGATCGGTCACTGTCGCGAGGTTCTGGGTCCAGGACCGGATGGCGGCGTCGGATTCGATCTGGGTGTCCAGCAGGGGCCCGATCTGATCGAGCAGTTTCTTGGTCGGTTCCGCGTTGTCGTTCGCCTCCTGGATCAGCAGCGCCGCCGAATCGATGAAGCGTTGCAGATCCGGGCCCGCGCCGTTGAACGCGAGGAAGGCCTCGTCGAGCACCTGCCGCAGCTGGGTGTCGGTGATCGTGGACAGCAGCTTGTCGGCCTGGTCCAGCAGGGCGCCGACATCCTGGGGCAGCTTGGTGCGTTCCTGTGGGATCACGGCGCCGTCGGACAGGTTGCCACCCTTGGGATCCTCGGCCGGAATCAGGTCGACGTACTGCTCGCCGATGGCGGACACACTGCGCACCCAGGCGTCGACATCGGCGGGGACCTTCTGATCGCTGTCGATGGACAGTTTCGCCTCGACACCATCCGGGGTGAGCCGGACCTCCTGCACCTTGCCGATATTCGTGCCGCGATAGGCAACGTTCGCGGTCTCGTAGAGCCCACCGGTGGCGGCCAGCCGAACCGTCACCTCGTAGCGGCCGATGCCGAACATGGCGGGCACGTGTACGTACACCCCGCCCATAACCACGAGGCCGATCACCGTGAGCACGGCGAAGATGGTCAGCTGGATCCGGACGAAGCGTGTCAGCGTCACCGCGGCCCTCCTTCCGGGGAAGTATTCTCCAGCGGCACCGTGAGACCGGGGATGGCCGGTAGTCCAGGAATCGGGGGCAGGCCGGGAATTGCCGGCGTCACGGTCGGCGCCAGCGGCGCGGTGGCCGGATTGCTCCCCTCGGCCGCGGTATTCGGCGCGAAGCTACCGATAACGCCTTCGACGCCCCCGAACCGGCCACCCAGCGGGGTACCGGTGAGCCAGTTGCTGTCCAACCGCTTTCCGGTCATGTCCACCGTGATCCAGAGGTTCATGTAGTCACCCTTGATCGCATTCCCGATGTTCTTCATCGGGAATGGGAAGGTGGGCAGGATCTTCAGCGCTTCGATGAGGTTGGTTCCGGTACCGGCGAGCGTGTCCAGGATCGGGGACAGGTTGGCCAGGTTGGTCTTCAGGTCCTCGCCGCTGGCCTGGATGATCCGGTCGGTGACGTCGCTGAGGTCGCCGAGTGCGCTGACCGCCGCGGTGATGTTCTTGGTGCGGTCGGCCAGTACGGTCAGCGCCGGGTGGATCTGATCGAGGGCCCTGTCGATGACGTCGGTTTGGTCGGCCAGTTGCCCGCCCAGGTAGTCCAAGCCCTCCATGGCTTCGATGATGTCCGCGGTCTGCTGGTTCAGCCCGGTGGTCAGCGCGTTCAGCTGCGGCAGCAGGTCGCGGATATCGTTCTCGCGCCCGCTCAGCGCCGTATTCAGTTCCCGGGTAATGGTTTCCAGCTGCGCGATACCGCCGCCGTTGAGTACCACCGACAACGACGACAGCACCTGCTCTGTGGTCGGGTAAGCTCCCGCGCGCTCCAGCGGAATGACATCGCCGGCCTTCAGCTCACCGACCGGTGCGACATCCGTCGGCGCGGACAGCTCGACATGATTACTCCCGAGCAGACTGGTCTGCCCGACCTTGGCGATCGCATTGGCGGGCAGCCGCACTCCGGGATCGATCGCGACGGTGACCAGCGCGTGCCAGCCCTCGACGTCGATATCGGTGACCGCTCCGACGACCACGTCCGACACTCGCACCGGCGAATTCCTGGTCAGTGTCGTGACATTCGGCATTTGGATCTTCACTTCGTAAGCCCCGGCCGCGATATCGGCGCCGGGCAGCGGCATCGAGTTCAGCCCGTCCCATTCGCAGCCGGAGACCGACAGCGTCACCGCGACGCCGAGCGCGAGCGCGACGAGACGGTGGGCTGATTTGGTGATCACCGTGCGCCTCCTGGAATAGCTAGTCCGGCCACGCCTTCGGGCACGGTGACCTGCGTCGAAACCTGGGCTTCCACCTGCGGCGTGGTGTACACCAGCTGGTCGGGGAAGGCATGCACGCCGCTCGCCGGGTTCGTCATGATCGGCACGTAGTTCATGGCCAGGGAAGAGATGAGCGGCGCTACCATTTCCGCGCACAGCTGGGCGCTGCGCTCGGAGTCGTTGGTCTCCAAGGCTTCGATCGATCCGCAGAGGAAGCTGAGCGGGTCGGCCGGGTTGTTCAGTGCGGCCATACCGCCGAGGGTGCCTTGCGCGGGGCTGTAGATCTGGTAGAAGTTCACCAGCGCCGTCGGCCCGGAGTGCAGCACCCGCTCGACCTCGGGACGCTTGTCCATCAGGATCTGGGTGACGCCGGCCAGCCGCTCCACACCCTCGGTGAGTTCGGTGCCGCTCCCCTCGATGAAGCGCTTCACATCGGCCAGCGCGATATCCAGATTGTCCAGCCCGGCACCGAGGTCGGTGGAGGTGTCGGCCAGCACCTGCGAGACCGAGGCCAAGCGCCCGCCGAACTGCACGATCTGCTCGTTGCTCGCCGAGAGCACCTCGACGAGCTTTTGCAGATTGCGAATCGTGCCGAACAGATCGGTGCGGCCGTCCGAGAGCGTGGTCAGTGTCGCGGACAGTTCGCGCAGCGCATCGCGGAACTTCTGGCCGTTGCCGTCGAGATTGTCCGCAGCGGTATTGACGAAGCGACCGAAGGACCCCTGCTCGTCGTCGCCGACCGGTCCCAATGTGGTTGCCAGCTTGGATAATTCGGCCTTGATGTCATCCCATTCGACCGGCACCGCGGTGCGCTCGATCGGGATCTCCGCGCCATCGCCGAGCTTCGCGCCGCCGGTGTAGGCCGGCGCCAGCTGAATGAAGCGGGCGGTCACCAGCGACGGCGAAATGATCACGGCCTTCGCGTCGGCGGGGATATCGATCCCCCGATCCAGGGTGAGCTCGACCTTCACCCGATCCCGGCCCGGCTCGATCGAATCGATTCTGCCGACCTTGACCCCGAGCACTCGGACGTCGTCACCCGCGTAAAGTCCGTTCGTGGACGGGAAATACGCGGTGATCGTGGTTTTACCGATCCGGGTGACGCCGTTGTACACCCCGACCACCACCAGCGCGGCGACCACCACACCGGCTACCACCAGCACCCAGCGCGGCAACTTGCCGACCTTGTTCTGCAACGTCATCGCGGCGGATCCTCTTCCGACGGGCGGATGGTGGTGAGGGGATTCGGGTTGAGGAACATGTTGCGCAGATCCTCCGGCAGGTGCTGTGGCCATACCAGCGCGTCCGAAAGCGTCTGCAGCGCCGCGGAGCTCGCGTTTACCACGTAGGCGTTGAACCACGGGCCGCCGCCGACCTGCTCGCCCAACGCGGCGGCGTATGGTCCGAGATTGTCGAGCGCGTCGTTGATGTTCTGTTTGTTGCGCTCGAGCAGTCTCAGCACCGAGTTCAACCGGTCCAGGGTGTTTTTCATCTGCGGTTCGTTGTCGTTGACCAGCCCGGTCAGCTGCTGTGCGACACCGTTGACGTTCACGATCAGCTGCGCGATGGCCGCACGGCGCCGATCCAGTTCACCGAGCAGGTTGTTGCCGTCGAGCAGCAGGGCGTTGATCTGGTTGCTGCGATCGGCCAGGGTCTCGGTGACGCTCTGGGCCCGGGTCAGCAGTTGCGAGAGCGCCTCGTCGCGAGCATTGATGCTGCGCGACAACGCGGTCACCCCGTCCAGCGCCGCGCGCAGCGGCGCTGGGGTGTCGGCGAAGGTCTCCGAGAGCGCGTCCAAGGTCTCGTCGACCTGCTGCATGTCCAGGCCCTGCACCGTGGCGCCCAGCTCGCTCAGTGCGTCGTTGAGCGAATACGGGGAAGTGGTGCGATCCAAAGGAATCGTGTCCGTGGCGCGCAGTGCGCCCTGGCCCTGTGGCAGCAGCTCCAGCGACTTGCGGCCGAGCACGGTGTTGGTCTTGATGGCGGCGGAGGTCTTGTCGCCCAACTCGATCGACTCGTCCAGGCTGAACTCGACAAGCACCTTGTCGCCATCCAGCTCGACCTTGTCCACCTGACCCGACCGGACACCGGCGACCTGCACCGGATCACCCGGCAGCAGTCCGCCCGCGTCGGCGAAGTGCGCGGTGAAGTTCGCGCCGCCCCGGATGAACGGCAGCTGCGTGAACTGCAACGCGCTCAGCGAGATACACACCGCCATCACGATGCCGACGACACCGATCGTGATGGCCGGCGACCTGTTGGTATCAGCCATCGGAGGAGCACCTCCCGGTCGACTGCCCACCTGGCAGCGTCATCTCGATCGGCTTTCCGTCCGGCCCGTCGACGAGCAGCCAGGTCCCGCAGATGTACATCTGCAGGAATGATCCGTAGGAGCCGATCCGGATCAGCTGCTTGTAGGTGTCGGGCAACCGCTCGAGCACCCACTGCATGGTGTCGCTGCCGTTGTCGAGATTGGTGGACAGCCGACCGAGGTTGCCGATGGTCCCCGCCAGATCCGGCCGGGCCTGCGCGAGCAGGTCGGTGAGGTCGCCGGTGGCGCCCGCGATGCGCGGCAACGCGTCGCCGATCGGATCCTTGTTCTCTGCCAAACCGGTTACCAGGCGCTGCAATTCGTCGATCGTGGTGCGGAACTGGTCGCCGCGCTGATCGATGGTCTGCAGCACCGTGTTCAAGTTGTCGATCACGTGGCCGATCAGCTCGTCCCGCTCGGCCAGCGTCTTGCCGAACGAACCGCCGCTGTTGAGCAGCGAGACCAGGGTGCCGCCCTGACCCTGAAAGATCTGTAGCAACGCCGCGGTCAGATCGTTCACCTGGCCCGGGTCGAGGCCGCGCAGCAACGGCTTGAAGCCGCCGAGCAGCATGTCCAGATCCAATGCGGGCGACGTCTTGTCCGTGCCGATGGTGCCGCCCTCGCGCAGCGTGTCCGCGCTACCGGGCCCCTCCAGCAGTTCCATATAGCGGTCGCCGACCAGGTTCTCGTATTTGATCATCGCGCGGGTGCTGGTGAGCAGCCGGTAGCGGCGATCGACATCGAATTCGACGTGCGCGAGATTGTCCTTGCCGACCTTCACCGAGGTGACCGAACCGACCGGCACACCGGCGATGCGGACCTTCGAACCGGGCAGCATGCCCGAGGAACTGGTGAAGACCGCCTTGTATCCGTATTCCCGTGCGAAACGCATCTGGCTGAAGACGACCACCAATCCGGCGAAGACCAGCGTCATCACCAGCGTGAAGATGGTCAGTTTGACCGTTGTCGCGGTGTTTTTCACGGCGTGGGCACCCCCGGCAGACCAGAGAACAGCAGTTGAAAGATCTTGGGCTGGGCGTCGTGGAACCGTGGCGGCGTCGCGTTCGGTGTGAACGGAGTGCCTTGACTGGTATCGGTGACCACGTAGTCGGCATGGCTGTCCGGCACTCGGTTCGTCACACCCTCACAGCGTGGACCGCCGGTCGCGTTCACCTTGGGCAGATCGTCCGGATAGGTGTAAGGCTTGGAGCCCAGCTGGAAGTTGGTGTTCATGCCGACGCCGTCGTACATGCCGCCGAAGATCTCTTCGGCCAGCGGCATCAGCTTGCCGATGCCGTTGATCAGGCATTCGGTGGCCGGGTTGTAGTCGTAGAGCAGCTGCACGGTCGGCGTCATCAAATCCAGCGCCGTGATCAACCGCTGTTCGTTGTCCCGCAGCACCGATCCGGTGGTGTCGGCGAGCCCGATCACATTGGTCAGCAGCTCGTCCACATTGCCGGATTCCGCGGCGATCGTCATGCTGGTGGTGGTGGCGTTGTCCACCGTGCGCAGCAGGTCCCCGACGGTGTCACCGTAAATGCTGGTGACCTCGGCGGTCTTGTTCAAATCCGTCTGCAGCGTAGGCAGATACGGGTTGACGGTGTCCCTCAGATACGCGTCGCTGGTGGACAGCAATTCACCCAGTTTCTGTCCCCGCCCCTGCAGCGCCGTTCCCAGGGCCGACAGGGTCGCGTTCAGCTTGTCCGGCTCCACTTTCGCCAGCAGATCCGACAGATGCTGGAACAATGTGTTGAACTCGACGGTCACCTTGCTCGCGGCGATGGTCGACCCCGGCTTCAGCGAGGATTTCGAAGGCTGTTCCGGCACAATGAAATTCACGTATTTGGCGCCGAACACGGTGGTGGACCGAATGTCCACGGCCACGTTCTCCGGCACCAGTTTCAACTGATCGGGGTCTATTTCCAGGCGCAGCTGCGCGAAATCAGCGCTGTGGTCGACCGAAGCGACCCGGCCGATCTCCACGCCACGGGCCTTCACCTTGGCATCGGTGTCGAGCACCAGGCCACTGCGCGGCGCGGTGACGGTAATGGTCTCGGTCGGGGTGAACCCGCCAACGAACATGATCATCGCGATCGCGACGATCGCGGCCAGCGCGAGCACCATCGCGGCACCGGCCAATTTGAGCTTCATTGTTCCCATACCGCTTATCCGGAGAGGTGGAAGTTGCCGGAGGTGCCGTAGATGGCCAGGGAGATCAGCAGGGTCACCGTGACCACCGCGACCAGGGAGGCACGCACCGCGTTGCCGACCGCGACGCCGACACCCACCGGGCCACCCGCAGCGTGATAGCCGTAGTAAGTGTGAATCATCATGACCGCCAGCGCCATAAAGATCGCTTGCGCGAACGACCACAGAATGTCGCTCGGAATCAGGAAGGTCGAGAAATAGTGGTCGTAGACGCCGGCTGATTGCCCGTAGATTACCACCGTGGCGAACCGTGCGGCCATGAACGAGGCGATCACGGCCAGTGCGTAGAGCGGCACGATCGCGATCATCCCCGCCAGCACCCGGGTGCCGACCAAGTAGGGCACCGGGCGGATCGCCATGGTCTCGAGCGCGTCGATCTCCTCCGAGACCCGCATGGCGCCGAGCTGCGCGGTGGAACCCGCGCCGATGGTGGCCGCGAGGCCGATGCCCGAGATCACCGGCGCGGCGATGCGCACGTTGATGAACGCGGCGAAGAAGCCGGTCAGCGCCTCGACACCGATATTGCCCAGCGAGCTGTAGCCCTGCACCGCGATGGTGCCGCCCGCGAACAGCGTCAGGAAGCCGACGATCACCACCGTGCCGCCGATGACGGCGAGCGCGCCGGTGCCCATGCTGATCTCGGCGATCAGCCGGATGGTCTCGGTCCGGTAGTGGATGAGGGCACGCGGCAGCGAGGCCAGCGCCTGCGCGTAGAACACGGCGTGCTTGCCCACCGTGTCCAGCGAATCCGACATCCGGCGCACCCGCCGCACCGTGCGGGGAAACCGGGACTGGATCACGAAAGCCATCGGATCACCGCACCGTGAACTTGATGCCGACGGCGGTGGCCACCACGTTCACCACGAACAGGGCCATGAAGGCGAAGACGACGGTCTGATTCACCGCATCACCGACACTCTTGGGACCGCCTTTGACGTTCAGGCCGAGGTAACAGGCCACCAGCCCGGCAATCAGCCCGAACAATCCGGCCTTCACTTCGGAGATGACCAGCTCGGGCAGGTGGGTGAGCAGCGTGATGCCGTTGACGAAGGCGCCGGGGTTCACGTCCTGGAGATAGACCGAGAACAAGAAGCCGCCGACGATGCCGATCGTGCACACCAGGCTGTTGAGCATGAGCGCGACGAACATCGAGGCCAGCACCCTTGGCACCACCAGCCGCTGGACCGGGTCGATGCCGAGGACGCGCATCGCGTCGATCTCTTCCCTGATGGTGCGCGCGCCGAGATCCGCGCAGATCGCGGTGGCGCCTGCGCCCGCGACGATGAGCACGGTGACGATCGGTCCGACCTGGGTGACCGAGCCGAAGGCCGCACCCGCGCCGCTGAGGTCGGCCGCGCCGATCTCGCGCAACAGGATGTTCAGCGTGAAGCTCACCAGAACGGTGAACGGGATCGCGACCAGCAGCGTCGGCACGATGGACACGCGCGCGATGAACCAGGACTGATCGATGAACTCACGCGCTTGAAAGGGCCTGCGGACACTCGCGCGGGCCACCTCCGCGGCGAGTTCGAAGAACCCTCCGACGGCCCGCAACGGGACAGCAAGGACCTCGTTCATTCGCGATCCTCCTTGCTCAACTGCACAAATGCTCATGGCGCGACTCGGCAGCATGGCCGCGTCGCCGGATTGATTAGAACATGTTCACATGGTCGCCGTGCAGGTTTTGTCACATTTGAACTGCACGTTTTCTAGTTGAGGGCCCTGGAATATGAAACGCGTGTCATAGAAGAGGGGTGACACCTTGTGAGGCGTCACACACCGGTACCCATGTCTACCAAGTGCCAGACTCATGATCAACAGCTGGACAGTTGATCAGTTGTTCGCCGACGACCGCGGCGAGTGATCGGCGATCAGCCGAGTTCGGTCACCGAGGAAGCCGAGAAGGTCTGCCCGGCGGGGCGCTCGGCGAAGTAGCCCGAGAGCGTGGCCGCGAGATCGGCGGAGTCCCATGCCGGCCCCTCGGCATCGAAGCGCCGCTCGACGACGGGCGCGGCCATCAGCGCCACCATCGGTCCGTAGACCACGAACAACTGCCCGTTGACCGAATCAGCGGCGGGCGAGGCCAGATAGGCGACCAGGCGCGCCACATGCTCGGGCGAAAGCGGATCGACTCCGGTCTCGGGAGCCGCGCTGAACACCGCCTCGGTCATCGCAGTGCGCGCGCGAGGCGCGATCGCATTGGCCCGCACGCCGTAGCGCGACAACGCGCGCGCGGCCGAGAGGGTGAGGGCGGTGATGCCCGCCTTGGCCGCGCCGTAGTTGGCCTGCCCCTCCGGACCGAGCAGGCCCGCCTCGGAGGAGGTGTTGATCAGGCGGCCGTAGACCGCCGCGCCCGCCTCCTTCGACTTCGCGCGCCAGTAGGCGGCGGCATTGCGGGACAAGAGGAAATGCCCGCGCAGATGGACCGCGAGCACCGCGTCGAAGTCCTCGTCGGACATGTTGAACAGCATCCGGTCGCGGGTGATGCCCGCGTTGTTGACCACGATGTCCACGCTGCCGAACGCCTCGTTCGCGGTGCGAATCAGCGCGTCGGCCGTGGCGCGCTCCGCGATGCTGCCCGCGACGAACTCCGCCTTGGCGCCCAGCGCCCGGATCTCGGCCAGCGTCTCGGCGACCGCGTCGGATTCCACGAGGTCGTTGACCACCACGGAGGCGCCCGCGCCCGCCAAGGCGAGCGCCTCGGCCTTGCCGAGTCCAGCGCCCGCGCCGGTCACGATCGCCACACGGCCCGCCAAGCTCAGATCAGTTTCGTTCACCGGCCCGACTTTAGAACGTGTTCCAACCTACTGGCAAGAAACTTTCAGAGAAGCTTCAGCGCGGCTTTCGGGCACTGCGCCACGGCATCCTCGACGTCGCCGAGGCGGTCCTCGGGCACCTCGCCGGTGAGGATGTGCAGTTGGTCCTCGTCATCGAGTTCGAACACGTCGGGGGCGATTCCGACACAGATTCCGTTCGCCTCGCACAGATCCCGATCGACACTGACCTTCATGGAAACTCCTTAACTGAGACTCATCCCAAAGCCTACAAGCCCACGCAGACACGCGCGCCGCCATCGGCCGGATTCCTGAGCAATACTGGAACATGTTTCAGTCGGTATGCAATCATCGGGACAAGCGAATCGAACGACATGAGGTTTTGCCATGCGCATTGCGTACACGCCGCAGCAAGAAGAGCTCCGCGCCGAGTTGCGCGACTACTTCGCGCGGCTGATCACACCGGAGCGCCGGGCCGCGCTGAGCGCGACGACCGGTGAGTACGGGCACGGCAATGTCTACCGCGAGGTCGTCCAAGAGATGGGCCGCGACGGCTGGCTGACGCTGGCCTGGCCCAAGGAGTACGGCGGCCAGGACCGGCCGACCATGGATCAGCTGATCTTCACCGACGAAGCCGCCATCGCGGGCGCGCCCGTGCCGTTCCTGACCATCAACTCGGTGGCGCCGACCATCATGCACTACGGCAGCGAGGAACAGAAGAAGTTCTTCCTGCCCAAGATCGCCGCGGGCGAGCTGCACTTCTCCATCGGCTACTCCGAGCCCGGCGCGGGCACCGACCTGGCCAGCCTGCGCACCTCCGCGGTGCGCGACGGCGACGAGTACGTGATCAACGGCCAGAAGATGTGGACCAGCCTGATCGCCTACGCCGACTACGTCTGGCTCGCGGTGCGCACCGACCCGAACGCCAAGAAGCACAAAGGCATCAGCATGCTCATCGTGCCGACCACCGCCGAGGGCTTCTCCTGGACGCCGGTGCACACGATGGCCGGGCCGGACACCAGCGCCACCTACTACCAGGACGTGCGCGTGCCGGTGAGCTCGCTGGTCGGTCAGGAGAACGGCGGCTGGGCGCTGATCACCAACCAGCTCAACCACGAACGCGTCGCGCTCACCTCGGCGGGCCCGCTGACGGTCGCGCTGAACCAGACCGTCGAGTGGGCGCGCACCACCAAGGCCGGGGACGGGTCGCGCGTCATCGACAAGGAATGGGTGCAGCTGAACCTGGCCAAGGTGCACGCGAAGGTCGAATACCTGAAGCTGCTGAACTGGGAGATCGCCAGCCGCGCCGACGCGGGCGGCGACGCGGCGCCGCGCCCGTGGGACGCATCGACCTGCAAGGTCTACGGCACCGAGCTGGCCACCGAGGCGTACCGGCTGCTGATGGAGGTCCTCGGCCCGCAGGCCTACCTGCGCCAGGACTCCCCCGGCGCCGAACTGCGCGGCCGCCTGGAGCGGTTCCACCGTGCCGCGCTGATCCTGACCTTCGGCGGCGGCACCAACGAGGTGCAGCGCGACATCATCGCCATGACCGCCCTCCGCCAGCCTGCCGCGGCGCGCTGAGCAGAAAGCAGAGACACCACCATGGATTTCACCCCCACCGAAGCCCAGCTCGATCTGGCCCGCCTGACCGGCGAGGTGTGCGGCAAGCTCGTCACCGCCGACCGGTTGCGCGCACTCGACGTGGCGGGCCGGTTCGACGAGCCGCTGTGGAAGTCGTTGGCCGAGACCGGCATTCTCGCCGCGGCGCTGCCGGAGAACGTCGGCGGCAGCGGCCTCGGCGCGCTCGAGCAGACGGCGGTGCTGCGCGAACTCGGCAAGTCGGTCGCCGCGGTGCCGTACCTGTGGTCGATCGTGGTCGGCGCGGGCGCGCTGGCGCGGTTCGGCTCCGAGGACCAGCGCGAACTGGCGACGCAGGCGGGCGAGGGCGGCGCGATCCTCACCGCGGCGCTGGCCGAGGAGCACAACTACGAGCCGGCCAAGCCGACCACCGTCGCCCGCGAGGTCGACGGCGCGTGGCGGCTGACCGGCGCCAAGACCACGGTGCCCTACGCCGACCGCGCCGCGCGAATCCTGGTGCCCGCCACGGTCTCCGGGGTGCCCGCGGTCTTCCTCGTCGACCCCGCCGACGCCTCGGTGCGGGTCACGGCGCAGCAGGTGGTTGACCTCAGCGCCGAATTCGGCGTCGAATTCACCGACACCCCGGCCGAATTGGTCGGCACGGTGGCGGACGGCGCGGAACTGCTGGACTGGATCCTCACCCGCGCCTGGCTCGGGCTCAGCGCCCAGCAGCTCGGCACCGTCGAGAAGGCGCTCGACCTGGTGGCCGACTACGCACGCGAGCGCGAGCAGTTCGGCAAGGCCGTCGGCAGCTTCCAGGCCGTCGCGCAGCGCCTGGCCGACGCCTACATCGACGTGCAGGGCCTGCGCCTCGCGGTCACCCAGGCCGCCTGGCGGCTGGCCGAGGACCTGCCCGCCGCCGAGGCGGTGCACACCGCCAAGTTCTGGGCCGCCGACGCGGGCCACCGCGTCGCCCACACCGTCGTGCACGTGCACGGCGGCGTCGGCATCGACCGCGACCACATCGTGCACAACTACTTCACCGCCGCCAAACACAACGAGTTCGCCCTCGGCGCAGGCACCGACCACCTCCGCGCCCTCGGCGCCCTCCTGGCCAACCCCGCCTGACCGAACCACCACCCCTCCCATCGGCCCGTCGGCACAACCGACGGGCCGATTTCGTTCCGGGGCACCTGCGGAAAAGGGCCGCCCTCGCTCAGCGCGCGAACTTTGTCAGCATCTCGGCGATCGCGGGGACGTCGAGCAATCCCTGGCAGACATCCAGCACGAATCGTTCGGCGGCGTCCACATCGAATCGACCATCCAACGGATGGCCGTTCATGTGCAGAAAGACCCAGGTGGCATACCAGGCCAGCCGCTTGTTGCCGTCGATCAAGCCGTGATTGCGTGCGATCGACTCCATCAACGCGGCTGCTTTCTGCCACACATCCGGATAGGCGTCCTGACCGAACACGCTGGACTGCGGCCTTGCCAGCGCAGAGTCGAGCAAACCGAAGTCACGTACCTCCGGAGTGCCCAGACGCTCAGCGAGCCTCAGCAACTCGGGCAGCGTCAGATACTCCATCAGGCAAGCCTTCGGTTCAGTTCCTCGCTCACTCGTAGAACATGATCAGCAGCCTCGTTGAACAACCGCGAGTGCTCATTGATCGCCCTGGCGACCGCATTGCGCACGAACTGCTGCATGCTCGTCCCCTCTGCCTCTGCGCGCTCACGCAGGGCATTCAGTTCGTCGTCCGAAAACCGAACATTGAGACCCGCCATACTTTCGACGGTACCACGCGGTACCACGACCTCTCCTGTTCGCCGAGGCTGCTCTTGACCTACAGCTCGGATGGGGTGGATGTCAGGTAGCGCTGGAGGGTGGGGGCGATGTCGGCGATGAGGTGGGCGGGGGTCATGGCGACGACCGGGGGTAGGCGAAGGACGTAGCGACACAAGGCCAGGCCGAGTAGTTGGGTGACGACGAGACCGCTGCGGCGGGGTGCGTCGGCCGGGTCGCCGAAGCGAAGTACCGCCGGCAGCACCTGTTCGGCGAAGACCTCGCGGAAGCGGTCGGAGGCGGCGTCGTCGGTGATGGACGAGCGCAGCAGGATCAGCAGGACTGTGTTCTGCTCGTCCTCCCAGATCGCGAGGAAGCGGCGGATCAGCAACTCGCCCAACGTGTCCGGCTCGGCGGCAGCCAGGTCGGGCAGCTCCAGATCGATGTCGACGGCTGCCGCGAACAGGCCGTCCTTGCTGCCGAAATAGCGCATCACCATGGACGGATCGATGGCGGCATCGGCGGCGATGGCGCGGATGGTGGCTTTGCGGAAGCCTTCGGCGGCGAACCGGGCCCGCGCCGCGTCGAGAATCGCGGCGCGGGTCGCGTCGGAGCGGCGCGCGGGTGTGTGATCAGACGTCTTTGTCATGCCAACAATTGTAGGCCAACAACTGTTGACTTTCATCGGCGGACAGACTTATGGTTATGCCAACAAGCGTTGGCCTACAGATGTTGACCTAGGAGCCACCATGAACGCCCCGCAGCTTCCCTCCACCACCTCGGTACTCGTAGTCGGCGCCGGACCCGCCGGACTCACCGCCGCGATCACCCTCGCGGACGCGGGCGTCGATGTGGTCGTGCTCGACCGGCTCGCCGAGGGCGCCAACACTTCCCGCGCCGCCGTCGTGCACGCCCGCACCCTCGAGGTACTCGCCGAACTCGGCATCGCCGACGAACTGATCCTGCGCGGCATTCAGGTTCCGCGTTTCACCGTGCACGACAGCTCGCGCACCCTCGCGACCATCGACTTCGACAATCTTCCGACCCCGTACCCGTACACCCTGATGACCCCGCAGGACATCACCGAGTCAGTCCTCCTCGAGCGCCTGCACAAGGCGGGCGGGCAGGTTCACCGGCCGTACACGGTCACCCTGGTGGTGAACGAAAATGACGGCGTCACCGTCGAGTACACCGATGGAGCGGGCGCACCTGGCACCATCCGCGCCGGCTACGTGATCGCCGCCGACGGCATGCACAGCACCGTGCGCGAGCAGGCGGGCATCGGCTTCACCGGCGATACCTACCCGGCCTCGTTCGTCCTCGCCGACGTGCGCATGGCCTGGCCGATCGCCAGGAACGAAGTGGCGCTGCACCTTTCGCCGGAGGGCGTCACCGTGGTCGCGCCCCTGCCCGACGACGCGGAACCCGATCGCTACCGGGTTGTCGCCACCATGGCCGAAGCGCCCGAACACCCCACCGCCGAGGACATTCAGGCGATCCTCGACGCCCGCGGCCCCGGCGGCGATGTGCGGGTGCGGGAAGTGCTCTGGAGCTCGCGATTCCGCGTACACCACCGGGTGGCCGACCGCTACCGCGCGGGTCGCGTCCTGCTGGCGGGCGACGCCGCGCACGTGCACAGCCCAGCGGGCGGGCAGGGCATGAACACCGGAATCCAGGACGCGGCCGCCCTCGGCCCGTTGCTCGCGCGGGTGCTGGCAGGCGAGCCGCAGACGCTTCTGGACGAGTACGAAGCCACCCGCAGGCCCGTCGCCATGGAGGTGGTGGCGTTCACCGACCGCATGACGAAGATGGCCACCCTGCGCCCCCGAATCGCCAGGCTCGCGCGCAACATCGCACTCTCGACGCTGAGCCGAATCCCCGCGATCCGCACCCGTCTCGCCTTCCGCTTGGCCGAGCTCACCACCCGCTGACCGAAAGAC
Organism: Nocardia sp. NPDC050793; assembly: GCF_040654065.1. Taxonomy (NCBI): domain Bacteria; kingdom Bacillati; phylum Actinomycetota; class Actinomycetes; order Mycobacteriales; family Nocardiaceae; genus Nocardia; species Nocardia sp. NPDC050793. The sequence continues at coordinate 26,504 of NZ_JBFAHG010000020.1, read as the reverse complement.
ACAGCCAAGCCTCGGCATTCGGACGCACGACGAAGGGCCGCCGCAATGATTGCGGCGGCCCTTCACGTACTGCGGGTCTACTTAGCGTTCGCCTCGGCGTGCTCGTCCGCCGGACGCGCCTCGGTCTGCCCCTTCGCCCAGCGGTAGTCCGGCTTGCCCGCGGGCGAACGCTTGATCTCCTCGACGAACCACAGACTGCGCGGCAGCTTGTACGGCGCGATCTCCTTGGTCAGCACCGGGCGCAGGTCCGCCAAGGTGGGGCGGTTCTCACCGCGACACTGCACCACCGCGACGACACGCTGACCCCATCGCTCGTCGTCGACGCCGACCACCAGCGCGTCGAAGATCTCCGGATGCGACTTCAGCGCGCCCTCGACCTCCTCGGGGAAGATCTTCTCGCCGCCGCTGTTGATGCTGACCGAACCACGGCCGAGCATCGTAACGGTGCCGTCCTCCTCGACCCGCGCGTAGTCGCCGGGAATCGAGTACCGAGTTCCGTTGAACTCCTTGAAGGTCGCGGCCGTCTTGGCCTCGTCCTTGTAGTAGCCGAGCGGAATGTGCCCCTTGCGCGCGAGGATGCCGATCTGGCCCGATCCCGGCGCCACCGGATTGCCCTGCTCGTCGAGCACCTCGGTGGAAGCGTCGATCTTGACCCGCGGCCCGCCGGTGTGCTCCGCACCCTTCGTGACCATGCTCAACCCGCCGAATCCGGTCTCGGAGGACCCGATCGAGTCGGTGATCATCCGGTTCGGCAGCAGATCGAGCAGCTTCTCCTTGATGGCGGGCGAGAACAGCGCCGCGCTGCTGGCGATCGCGAACAGCGTCGAGAGATCATAGGGCGCACCGGTTTCCGGGTTGCCCTCGATCAGCGCGTCCAGCATCGGCCGGGCCATGGCGTCGCCGGTGATGAAGATGAGGTTGATGCCGTGGCGGTCGATGTGCTGCCACACGCCGTGCCCGCTGAACTCGGGGATCATCACGGTCTTGCCGCCGCCGAACAGGCTTTGGAAGGTGGCCCACTGCGAGCCGCCGTGGATCATCGGCGGGATCGGGAACCGGGTCATCGGCGGGTTGGCCGCGCCGAGCTTGGCCAGATCCCATTCGTCGGCGACGTATTCGCCGGTGAGGAAGTGGATGCCGCCGCCGAGCACGCGCCACACGTCCTCCTGCCGCCACATCACGCCCTTGGGCATGCCGGTGGTGCCACCGGTGTAGAGCATGTACAGGTCGTCGGGGGAACGTTCGCCGAAGTCGCGCGCGCCGGAGGACTGCGCGAGGGCCGCCTCGTATTCCACCGAATCCGCTGCGGTGGGGATCGTTCCGGTCGTATCGTCGTCCACGACGATGACGGTGCGCAGCTGCGGGGACGCGGCCCGGACCGCGGCCACCTTGTCGCTGTAGCGGCGCTCGTGAATCAGCGCGACCATGTCCGAATTGTCGAAGATGTATTGCAACTCGTTCTCGACGTATCGGTAGTTCACGTTGATCATCACGGCGCGCGCTTTGAACACCGCAACCATGGCCTCGGCGGCCTCGATGGTGTTGCGCGAGTAGATGCCCACCTTGTCGCCCGGCTGTACGCCTTGTTCCAGCAGGTAGTGAGCCAATTTGTTGGCTCGTTCCTCCAGCTGCGCGTAGGTCACCTCACGGCCGTCGTCGGCCAGCGCGACGCGATCGGGCATGAGGTCGATGGCATGTTCGACGAGGTCGGCTATGTTGTGGCTCACACGCTAAAAATAGAACGTGTTACTGTTCTTGACAAGGTTCGAAAGTCAGGAGAATCAGCAATGCCGCACTGCCTCGTCGAGAAGCGCGATCACGTTCTCATCGTCACCATGAACCGGCCGGAGGCCCGCAACGCGCTGTCGGCCGAGATGATGGCGATCATGCGCGACGCCTGGGACCAGGTGGACAGCGATCCGGACATCCGGGTGGCGATCCTGACCGGCGCGGGCGGGGCTTTCTGCGCCGGCGCGGACCTCAAGGCGATGACCACCCAGCATCCGGGTGATTCGTTCAAGGGCGGCGGCTGGGACCTGTCCAAGATCGAGGCGCTGCTCAAGGGCCGCAGGCTCACCAAGCCGCTGATCGCGGCGGTCGAGGGCCCTGCCATCGCGGGCGGCACCGAGATTCTGCAAGGCACCGACATTCGCGTGGCCGGCGAGAGCGCGAAGTTCGGTGTGTCCGAGGCGCGTTGGGGCCTGTTCCCGCTCGGCGGTTCCGCGGTGCGCCTGGTGCGCCAGATCCCCTACACCGTCGCCGCCGACATCCTGCTCACCGGCAGGCACATCACCGCGCCGGAGGCCAAGGAGATCGGCCTGATCGGGCACGTCGTCCCGGACGGCACCGCGCTGGACAAGGCGCTCGAGCTGGCCGACCTGATCGCAGCCAACGGACCGCTCGCGGTGCAGGCGATTCTGCGCACCATCCGCGACACGGAGGCCATGCACGAGGAAGAGGCCTTCAAAATCGACGCGCAGCTCGGCGCCGAGGTCTTCAAGTCGGCCGACGCCAAGGAGGGACCGAAGGCGTTCGCGGAGAAGCGCAAGCCCACTTTCACCGGTCGGTGACCGAATACGGCTCGGCCCCCGGCGCGTTCGCGCACGGGGGCCGCGTTGCGCTCGGGCGTCAGTTGGCGCCGGGGTAGTCCATCCAGAACGGCTCCCACTGGTGGCCGTCGGGGTCGATGAAGGTGCGGCCGTGCATGCCGACCTGGGCCTCCTGAGCGCGCTTCTCCTCGTTGACCTCCTCGGTGGCGCCCGCGGCGACGGCGGCGTCGGTCAGCTGGTCGACCTCCTGCGCGCTGGACAGCGAGAGGGCGTAGGCGGCCGCGGTGGCCGAGGCGGTGTCAGCGATCGGGCGCTTGCTGAAGGTCGTGAAGTATTCCCGGGTCAGCAGCATCAGGCAGATGTTGTCATCGATGATGATGCAGGAGGCGTTCTCGTCGGTGAAGTCCTGGTTCACCTTCCAGCCCAGTGCCTCGTAGAAGGCCTTCGACCGGTCCAGGTCGGTGACCGGAAGGTTGATGAAGATCATCTTGCTGCTCATGTTCTCGTCCTCTCGAGGCGCATCGGCGTGTTCACACATAGAGACGGACCCGGCGGCGGGAACTCATCGCAGCAGTGGCTTGTGATCGTCATCACTCGAATTTCGCCGATTTCGGTCGCCCGCGACCTGGCTTTCGGCCCTGTTTTGTGTCAGTGGGCTGTGGCATGGTGGCACCCATGAGCGACTCGTCCAGCCCGTCCACCGCCCTCTCCCCCGACGTCCTCGCGTCGTTCGAGAGCCACCGGCGGGAGCTGTGCGCCTACGCGTACCGTATGCTCGGTTCCTCCTTCGAGGCCGAGGACGCGGTGCAGGAGACTTTCACCAGGGCGTGGAAGTCCTACGACTCCTTCGAGGGCCGGGCCAGCGTGCGCTCCTGGCTCTACCGCATCGCCACCAACGTCTGCCTGGACATGCTCGACGGTCCGCAGCGGCGGGCCAGGCCGATGGATCTGTCCGGCCCAGGAAGGCCGGATTCGCCGCTGCCCGCACCGCAGCCCGACTACGTCTGGATCGAGCCGATCCCGAATGCCCTTGCCTTCGGCGCGGATCCGGCCGAACACGCGGCCACCAAGGACACTTTGCGCCTTGCCTTCGTCGCGGCATGTCAGCATCTGCCCGCGACCCAGCGCGCCATCCTGATCATGCGCGAGGTGCTGCGCTTCTCGGCGAACGAAACGGCCGAGGCGCTGACCATGTCACCCGCGTCGGTGAACAGCGCCCTGCAGCGCGCCAGGGCCACCATGTCCAAGGTGCAGCCCACCAGCACCGCCGGCTACGACGAATCCGACGAGAACCAGCGCAAACTGGTCGACGACTTCGTCGCCGCCTTCGAGGCCTACGACATGGACACGCTCACCACCCTGCTGAAAGCCGATGTGGCACTGTCCATGCCGCCCCTCGAGCTGTGGATCTCCGGCCCGGAGAACGTGGCCGAGTTCATGCTGGGCACCGGCAGCGCTTGCGCGGGATCGCGGATGGTCCGGCTGGAAGGCGCGAACGGCCTGCCCGCCTTCGGCCACTACAAGCCGACGGAGGAGCCGGGCGTGTTCGTGCCGTGGTCGATCACGGTGCTGGAGCTCGATGGCGACACCATCGCGGGGCTCAACTTCTTCCTGGACACGGAGCGGTTGTTCCCGATGTTCGGTCTGCCGATGGAGTTGCGCGAAGCTGTCGCGTGAGGGGCCGTGGGTGGTCCGGCAATGGGGGCTGCCAAGGGGTTGAGTGCGGGGGCGATCGGCAGTCGAGTTCTTATGGTCGCCCGGGGGTTGGGCATGGAGCCGGGCGGCAGATTTGGGGTTGCTGCGGCGGCAGGTGGACCGGCGGCCGGGTTCCGATGTGGTCGGCGGGTGCTCGGCCGGCCAGTTGAGCGACATCGACCCAGGTTGAGCTGGGCCAATTGGTCTGCCTACCAGCGTTTCCCTCGAAGCGGTGCTGGGCACGTCGAGTGCCGTACCCGGCTTACCTCCCGCAGCCGGGCGTGCGTCGTTCGGCTTCCAGCGTGGTCGACCGGCTGTGGTTGCGTTTGGTGTGAGTGAGTGGACCGCCCGTCACTTCAGCGCGTCACACACTTTTCGTACGCCTCACAGAGGCGGTGCCTATGTGAGGCGTGCACGCGATGTGTGGGAACGTCGGCGGTGGGGTTGTTGAGGGGTGTTGTGGGCGGGGTTGCCCCGCCTGGTGTTCGAGTGTGGGGTGGCCGACCGCGTGAAGTGAGCGCACCGCAAATCGACGGTAGTCAAATGGTTGCTAGTTGATCTTCGAATGCCGCCATATGACTACCGTCGAATCCATTTCTCTATCGACGGTAGTCAAATGGCGGTTGGGGGGTTAACAGGATCGGGCTCTCTTTCCGCTTGCGCTTTCTAGACGCAACCACAGCCGGTCGACCCGGCCGCAACCGCAGCGTCGCGCTCCTACTGCGGGAGGTAAGCCGGGTACGGCAGACGACGCGCCCAGCACCGTTCGAGGAATACCTGGGTAGGCACACCAACTGGGGTCCCGCGCAATGGGAACCGTCGCCCAACCCAACCCCTACGACGCCGCCACGTACCGATCCCGCAACTTCCGCTTGTACAACTTCCCATTGGGATCCCGTGGCAGCTCATCCAAATAATCGACCGACCGCGGCATCTTGTACTTCGCCAATTGCGTTGCGGCGAAAGCGAGTAAGTCGGCGGTGAGGGCTTCGCTTGGCTCGACGCCTTCCACAGTCTGGACCACCGCCTTCACCTCCTGCCCCCAATCCGGGTGCGGGACACCGAAGACAGCCACATCCGCGACCTTCGGGTGCGTGATGAGCACGCTCTCGATCTCGGCCGGGTAGATGTTCACTCCGCCGGAAAGGATCAGATCCGAGCGGCGGTCGCAGAGGTAGAGGTAGCCGTCCTCGTCGAGGTAGCCGATGTCACCGACGGTGAACAGGTCGCCGACCCTGGCGTCCTCGGTTTTGGCCTTGTCGTGGTGGTATTCGAAGCTGGAAGCGCCCATCTTCATGTACACCAGGCCGGTCTCGCCCGCGGGGACCTCGCTGCCGTCCTCCTCGCTGAGCACCTTGATCACCGACCACGGCCACGACTTGCCGACCGAGCCGGGCTTGCGCAGCCAGTCGGCGCCGTTGATCACCGTGCCGCCGCCCTCGGTCGCCGCGTAGTACTCGGTGACCGTCGGGCCCCACCACTCCAGCATCTGACGCTTGGTCTCCTGCGGGCACGGCGCCGCACCGTGCACCATGCTGCGCAGCGAGGAGACGTCGTACTTCGCGCGCACCGCCTCCGGCAGCGCGAGCAGCCGGTGGAACTGAGTTGGCACCATGTGACTGTGGGTGACCCGGTGCTTGTCGATCAGGCGCAGCATCTCCTCGGCTTCCCACTTGTCCATGAGAACGAGCTTGTGCCCCAACTGGATCGAGATCGTCGCGAAGTTCAACACCGCGGTGTGATACAGCGGCGAACCGCAGATGTGCACGTGATCGTCGTAGGGCGCCAGCTCGAACAAGCCGAAGAAGGCGGTCGTGTGCGGCGGGACCACGTCCGGGTCGGCGCCGGTCAGCGGACGCCGAACTCCCTTGGGGCGCCCCGTGGTTCCTGAGGTGTAGAGCATCGGCGCGCCCGTGCTGCGCTCTGACGGACGACCGGTGTCGGCCGCGCCGAGCCAAGCCACCGACTTGAAGCCCTCGATCTCGCCGACCGAAAAGCGCGCCGTGACAGGCAGACCCGCTTCGTCGGCGGCGGCCTTCGCCACGGCCGTGAACCGGTCGCTGGCGAAGAACGCCTTCGCCTCGCTGTCCTGGAGGATGTAGGCCACCTCGGGGCCGGTGAGATGCCAGTTCACCGCCACGATGTAGAGCCCCGACTGGTAGGCCGCGAAGTAGGCGGCGACCGCCTCGACGCAGTTGTGCACCATGCTCACCAGCACGTCGCCCGTCCGCAGGCCTAGGGCGCGCAGGCCGGTGGCGTAGCGGTCGGCGAGCGTGGCCAGTTCGCGATAAGTCACTTCCCGGCCCGACGGATCGACCATGGCGATCCGATCGGGTTCGGCGTTCGCGATGTTCCACAGACCGAGAATGTCCACCGACTCCTGCACGGGGGGACGGTGAGGAGACGGGGCGGGTGAGGCAGTCACCCCATTGAATTTAGAACGCGTTCTACCGATCGACAAGGGGTGCGAGCCGGTGCAATTGCTCGATGTCCGGAACCGACACGAGCATCATGGTGACACCGGCGGCCTCCCAGACCTTCAATTGCTGTCGCACATGCTCCTCGTCGCCGATGATGGCGGTGTCGAGGATCAGCTCGTCCGGGACCACGGCCGCCGCCTCGGCCTTCTTGCCCACCTGAAACAGCCTGCCGATCTCGTCGACCTCGCGCTCGTAGCCCATCCGCCGGTAGACCTGGGCGTGGAAGTTCAGCTCCGGCGCACCCATGCCGCCGATGTAGAGCGCCATGATCCAGCGCATCCGTTCCAGCTCGGCGGCGGGGTCGTCGGTGATCACCACTTGGCAACTGGCCGCGATCTCGAAGTCCTCGCGCGATCGGCGCGCACCCGCCCTGGCGAACCCTTCGTCGAGCCAGTCGTTGTACATGTTCGCCAGCCGAGGCGCGTAGTAGATCGCCAGCCAGCCGTCGGCGATCTCGGCGGTGAGCGCCACGTTCTTCGGCCCTTCCGCGCCCAGCCAGATCGGCAAATCCGCACGTAGCGGGTGCACGATCGGCTTCAGCGGCTTACCGAGGCCGATCGAGCCCGGCCCGGTGTACGGCAGCGGGTAGTGCGGCCCGTCGCTGGTCACCGGCGCCTCGCGCGCGAGGATGCGGCGGATGATGCCGACGTACTCGCGGGTGCGCTGCAAGGGTTTGGCGAACGGCTGCCCGTACCAGCCCTCCACCACCTGCGGGCCGGACACCCCGAGCCCGAGGATCGCGCGACCGCCGCTGAGGTGATCGAGAGTCAACGCGTGCATCGCGGTCGCGGCGGGCGTGCGCGCCGACATCTGCACCACCGAGGTTCCCAGCCGGACCCGCTCGGTCGACGAACCCCACCAGGTGAGCGGACCGAAGGCGTCCGAACCCCACGATTCGGCAGCGAAGACGGCGTCGAAGCCCGCTTTCTCGGCCGCGACGACCAACTCCCCCGCGTTCCGCGGCGGCTGCGCCATCCAATATCCGAGTTGCAATCCGAACTTCATGGTCGTCCCTTTCCAAGCAACTTCTTGCCACCAGAATAAGAACCTGTTCTACTCGATAGCGTGACTAAGGGGAATACCGCGTCCGGCGTATTCACGGGTGGGGGCCCGAGGAGATGAGTACCGCCGCGAGCTGGGCGGGACGGACCCGGCCGGGCGCGCGGCGCGAGGACGACCGCCGGAACCGCGGCGGGTGATGAAGAGCTGAGAGAGGGTCGGAATTGGACACCAGCACGGCACCCGATGTGCTGAGCGCCCCGCTGCGGGCGCAATTCGACTACACACGGTCGGTGGGACCGACCATCGGCAGATTCCTGACCGGTCTGCGGAGCCGCAAGGTGGTCGGCGTGCGCGGGACGGACGGCCGGGTTCTGGTGCCGCCCGCCGAATACGATCCGGTGACCAGCCTGCCGCTGACGGAGTTCGTCGACGTCGCCGACACCGGCGTCGTCGCCGCCTGGACCTGGGTGCACGATCCGCTGCCCGGCCAGCCCTTCGACCGGCCGTTCGCCTGGGCGCTGATCCAGCTGGACGGCGCGGACACCAGCCTGCTGCACGCCGTCGACGTCGCCGCGCCCGACCAGATGCGGACCGGCATGCGGGTGCGGGCGCGGTGGGCCGAACAGACCGAGGGCAGCATCAAGGACATCGCCTGCTTCGAACCGGGCGAGCAGTCCACCGCCGAACCCGCCGCCGAAATCGGCGAGCCGGTCACGATGATCGTCACGCCGGTCGACCTGTCCTACAAGCACACCGCCTCCCCGCAGGAGACCGTCTATCTGCGCGGACTCGCCGAGGGCAAGCTGATAGGCGCGCGCACCGACGCCGCGGGCAAGGTGTACTTCCCGCCGCGCGGAGCCAACCCGACCGACGGCAGGCCGACCGACGACTACATCGAACTTTCCGATCACGGCACAATCACCACCTTCTGCATTGTGAACGTCCCGTTCCTCGGGCAGCGCATCAAACCGCCGTACGTCGCGGCCTACGTGCTGCTGGACGGCGCCGACATCCCGGTCCTGCACCTCGTGCTCGGCTGCGAGGCAAGCGAAGTGCGGATGGGCATGCGCGTGAAGGCGGTGTGGAAGCCGCGCGAGGAGTGGGGTCACGGCCTGGAGAACGTCGACCACTTCGAGCCGAGCGGCGAGCCGGACGCCGACTACGAGACCTACAAGCACCACCTGTGAGAGGCGCTTACGTTGACTGACAACGCCACCGACATCGCGGTCGTGGGCTTCGCCCACGCACCGCACGTGCCGGAGACCTTCGGCACCACCAACGGTGTCGAGATGCTGGTGCCCTGCTTCCAGCAGCTCTACTCCGATCTGGGCATCACCAAGTCCGATATCGACTTCTGGTGCTCCGGCTCCTCCGATTACCTTGCCGGACGGGCCTTCTCGTTCATCTCGGCGATCGACGCCATCGGCGCCGTGCCGCCCATCAACGAGTCGCACGTCGAGATGGACGCCGCGTGGGCGCTGTACGAGGCGTTCGTGAAGCTGAAGTCCGGACAGGCCCGCACCGCGCTGGTCTACGGGTTCGGCAAGTCGTCCGCGGGCACGCTGCGCCAGGTGCTCACCATGCAGCTCGACCCCTACCTGGTCGCCCCCCTGTGGCCGGACGCGGTGTCCATCGCCGGTCTCCAGGCTCGGGCCGGGCTCGATGCGGGCCGCTGGACCGAGCGCGACATGGCCGCGGTGGCCGCGGGCGCTTCCGGTGATGTCGAAAGCCTGCTCGCCACACCGTATGTGGCCGATCCGCTGCGCGCCCACGACTGTGCGCCGATCACCGACGGCGCGGCCGCCATCGTGCTCGCGGTCGGCGATCGCGCCCGCGAACTCTGCGAGCGACCCGCCTGGATCACCGGCATGGCGCACCGCGTCGACACCCCGGTGCTCGGCGCCCGCGATCTCACCGTCTCCCCCTCGACTTCGGCTGCGGCACAGGCGGTTACCGGCGGCGATCTGAGCGGGTTCGACGTCGCCGAACTGCACGCGCCGTTCAGCCACCAGCAGCTGATTCTCACCGAGGCCATCGGGCTGAAGCCGGAGACCACCGTGAACGCCTCGGGTGGCGCACTGGCCGCCAACCCGATGTTCGCGGCGGGCTTGGAGCGCATCGGCTTCGCTGCCGAAGCCATCATGGCGGGCACCGCGAACCGCGCGCTCGCCCACGCCACCAGCGGGCCCGCGCTGCAACAGAATCTTGTGACCGTTTTGGAGGGTCAGGCATGAGTTCTCCCGCCGCGGTGCTCGGCACCGGACAAACCCATCACGTGACGAAACGAACCGACGTCTCGATGTCGGGCATGTGCCGCGAAGCAATCGATCGCGCGCTGGCCGATGCCGGGCTCACCATCGCCGATATCGACGCGGTGGTAGTCGGTAAGGCGCCGGACCTGTTCGAGGGCGTCATGATGCCCGAACTGCATATGGCCGACGCGCTCGGCGCGACCGGAAAGCCGCTGCTGCGCGTGCACACCGCCGGTTCGGTCGGCGGTTCCACCGGCGTGGTGGCCGCCAACCTGGTGCAGGCGGGCGTGCACAAGCGGGTGCTCGCGGTGGCCTGGGAGAAGCAGTCGGAGTCGAATGCCATGTGGGCGTTGTCGATTCCGGTGCCGTTCACCATGCCGGTCGGCGCGGGCGCGGGCGGCTACTTCGCCCCGCACGTGCGTTCCTACATCCGCAGGTCGAACGCGCCTACCCACATCGGGGCGATGGTCGCGGTGAAGGACCGGCGCAACGGCGCCAAGAACCCGCTGGCCCACCTCCGGCAGCCCGACATCACGCTGGAATCGGTGCTCGCCTCGCAGATGCTGTGGGATCCGATCCGCTTCGACGAGACCTGCCCGTCCTCGGACGGCGCGTGCGCGATCGTCCTCGGCGACGCCGAGGCGGCCGCGGCGGTGCAGGCCGAGGGCAAGAAGGTGGCGTGGGTGCACGGCACCGCGATGCGCACCGAGCCGACCACCTTCGCCGGACGCGACCAGGTCAACCCGCAGGCCGGCCGGGACGCGGCCGCCGCGCTCTGGAAGGCGGCGGGCATCACCGATCCGCTCGAGGAGATCGATGCCGCCGAGATCTACGTGCCGTTCTCCTGGTTCGAGCCGATGTGGCTGGAGAACCTCGGTTTCGCGGCGCCCGGCGACGGCTGGAAGCTCACCGAGAAGGGCGAGACCGAGATCGGCGGACGCATCCCGGTGAACCCGTCGGGTGGCGTGTTGTCCTCCAACCCGATCGGGGCGTCCGGCCTCATCCGGTTCGCGGAGGCGGCCAAGCAGGTGATGGGACGGGCAGGCGACTACCAGGTCGACGGCGCGCGCAAGGCCATGGGCCACGCGTACGGCGGTGGGTCCCAGTACTTCTCGATGTGGGTTGTAGGCGTGGAGAAACCTCGCTGACGCTCGGATTCTCCACGCCTACCGACGTTGGAGGTCGATCGGGGGCGCTTCGCTTCCCCGATCGACGAATACCTGCCATCAGATACGGAGCTCCAATGACCACCGCCGCTACGTCCACCGAGCACCCCGCGCGCGCCGCCGGACTCGCGTCGCAAGCTGCTGTACGCGCCCGTGCCAAAGATGCGTGGCTGGATTTGTTCGCCGCCGACGGGATCGTCGAAGATCCCATCGGCCCTTCGGGTTTCGATCCCGAGGGCAAGGGTCACCGCGGCCGCGACGCCATCGCGGCGTTCTGGGACAAGGCGATCGCGCAGACCGAATCGATCGAGTTCCTGTTCGATGATTCCTTCGCCTGCGGCAAAGAGGTGGCCTTCACCGGCACCATCCGCACCCGCATCGGCGGGCATCGGATCGACGCAGAGGGCGTGTTCACCTACAAGGTCGACGACGCGGGCAAGATCGCCGCACTGCGCGCGTTCTGGGAGGTCGACCGAGCGATGGCGACCACCGTGCGAGTCGACTGATACCAGCTGCCCTCCCCCTTCGGGCAGCAAACGAAAGGGCCCTCGAACCGGCTGGGGACTCCGGCTCGAGGGCCCTTTTCGCGTGATCAGTGCGCGACCGGGCAGCCGCCCTTGGTCTTGTAGTCGACCGGGAATTCCTTGATGCCGTTCAGCCAGCCGGACCGCAGCCGCTTCGGGTCGCCGAGCTTGGTGATGTCGGGCAGGTGGTCGGCGATGGCATTGAAGATCAGATCGATCTCCAGGCGGGCCAGGTTCGCGCCGATGCAGAAGTGCGCGCCGGTGCCGCCGAAGGACAGATGCTGGTTGTCCTTGCGGGTGATGTCGAACTTCGCCGGGTTCTCGAAGACGTCCTCGTCGAAGTTGGCCGACCGGTACAGCATCACCAGCCGCTGGCCCTTCTTGATCTGCACGCCGCCGAGTTCGGTGTCCTCCAGCGCGGTGCGCTGGAACGAGGTGACCGGGGTGGCCCAGCGGATGATCTCGTCGGCGGCGGTGGCAGGGCGCTCCTTCTTGAACAACTCCCACTGGTCGGGGTTGTCCAGGAAGGCCATCATGCCGTGGGTGATGGCGTTGCGGGTGGTCTCGTTGCCCGCGACCGCAAGCATGATGACGAAGAAGCCGAACTCCTCCTCGCTGAGCTTGTCACCGTCGATATCGGCCTCGATCAGCGTCGTCACGATGTCGTCGGCGGGACATGCCTTGCGGGCGGCGGCCATCTGGTACGCGTAGCCGAGGATCTCCGCTGAGGCGGCCACCGGGTCGGCGTCGTTCTCCGGGTCGTCGTAGCCGGTCATTTGGTTGGACCAGGTGAAGACCTTCATCCGATCTTCCTGCGGAACGCCGATCAGCTCGGCGATCGCCTGCAGCGGCAGCTCGCACGCCACCTGGGTGACGAAATCACCCGCCCCCGACTCGGCCGCGCTCTTCACGATCTCCTCGGCCCGCGACGAGAGCTCGGCGCGCAGGCCGTTGATGGCGCGCGGGGTGAAGCCGCGCGAGATGATCTTGCGGAGCTTGGTGTGCTCGGGCGCGTCCATGTTGAGCAGCACGATGCGCTGGAGCTCGATCTGCTCGCGGGTGATGTCGTCGTTGAATCGCGGGATCGCGGTGTTCTCGAAGCTGGAGAACACGTCGCTGCGCCGCGACACCTCCTTGACGTCGGCGTGCTTGCTCACGACCCAGAACCCCTCGTCCTGGAAGCCACCGGTCTCGGGCGACTGCGGGTTCCACCAGATCGGCGCGGTGCGGCGCAGTTCGGCGAATTCTTCGACCGGAACTCGCTCGGCGTAGATGTCCGGGTCCGTGACGTCGAACCCTTCCGGCAGATTCGGGCGGGCGTTCCGAGTCTCAACCACCAGATGTCTCCTTCGACAAACTGAAACACGTTCTACAATCAATTGCAGCACAGCCGGAAGGACTAGTAAAGAAGCGCAGTACATCCGGCTGGCACACGTTTCAGTTTTACTCCCCAGAGGAAGGTTCAAGATGGGCACACCCGTCATCGTCGAGGCCGCTCGCACTCCGATCGGCAAGCGCGGCGGCTGGCTTTCCGGCCTGCACGCCGCCGAACTCCTCGGCCTCGCCCAGCGCGGGCTGCTCGAGCGCGCCCACCTGGATCCGGCCCAGGTGGAGCAGGTCATCGGCGGCTGCGTCACCCAGGCGGGCGAGCAGTCCAACAACGTCACCCGGGTCGCGTGGCTGCACGCGGGACTGCCGTGGCAGGTCGGCGCGACCACGATCGACGCCCAGTGCGGTTCGGCACAGCAGGCCAACCATCTGGTGGCCGGCCTCATCGCCGCGGATGCGATCGATATCGGCATGGCCTGCGGCGTCGAGGCGATGAGCCGAGTTCCATTGGGCGCCAACGTCGGCGAGCACGCCGGTCCGCGCAGGCCCGCGTCGTGGAACATCGACCTGCCCAACCAGTTCGAGGCTGCGGAGCGGATTGCCAAGCGGCGCGGCATCTCTCGCGCGGACGTCGACGAATTCGGCGCGCGCTCACAGCGACTCGCCGGACAAGCATGGGCCGAGGGGCGTTTCGATCGCGAGGTGCTGTCGGTCACCGCCCCCGCGGTGGACAAGGAAGGCAATCTCACCGGCGAGAAGCTGGATGTCACCCGGGATCAGGGTCTGCGCGAGACCACGGCGGAAGGCCTGGCCAAGCTGAAGCCGGTCCTGGAGGGCGGCGTGCACACCGCGGGCAGCTCGTCGCAGATCTCCGACGGCGCGGCCGCGGTGCTGCTGATGGACGAAAAGGCCGCGCAGCGAGCGGGTTTGCGGCCGCGCGCACGGATCGTGACCCAGGCGCTGGTCGGCGCCGAGCCGGAATTCCACCTCGACGGTCCGGTGCAGGCGTGCACCCGCCTGCTCGAGCGCTCGGGCATGAATATCGGCGACATCGACCTTTTCGAGATCAATGAGGCCTTCGCTTCGGTCGCACTTTCATGGGCTTCTGTACACCAGCCGGACATGGACCGGGTGAATGTCAACGGCGGCGCGATCGCGCTCGGCCATCCGGTCGGGTCCACCGGATCCCGGCTCATCACAACGGCTTTGCACGAACTGGAACGCACCGGCGGCAGCACCGCAATGGTTCTCATGTGTGCCGGTGGCGCACTGGCGACAGGTACGATCATCGAGAGGTTGTAGCAACTTCAACCAATTTTCCGCCCATTTGTTGAACGTTCATCCCAGAGCCCGCAAAACGTGTCGTACGCCACACAATGGCCGGTACGCCCGACTAGATGAGATGTCAGCTATCTTCTCGTTAACATCACCTCGATCGGGAAGACCCCCGCGACGGGCCAGAACCGGGTCGTACAGCGTCTTCACTAGAGACGTTGGCGCGACCCGCAAACGCAACCGTCCCAGTGACTTCGCCGACCGCCCACCTAGAAGCTTCAAGGAAATCCTGAATCAGGCGTAGGTTTTCAGTTACTGAGCCGCTAATATCAATGATACGTATCCGAGATAACGACTGTTAGTACAGCGAAGGGAATTGGGCGGCTCACAATGGCTGATTTCGCGGCGCGGCTGAACAAGCTGTTCGAAACCGTGCATCCCCCGGGGCGCAAGCCGCACACCAACGCGGAGGTTGCGGCTGCGCTGACGGCCTCCGGGCATCCGATCTCGAAACCGTATCTCTCGCAGTTGCGGTCGGGCCAACGGACCAACCCGTCGGACGAAACGGTGGCTGCACTGGCCAAGTTCTTCAAGGTCAAGCCGGACTACTTCTTCAACGACATCTATGCCGCCAAGATCGATCACGATCTAGAGCTGCTGTCCCAGCTGCAGGGCTACGGACTGCGTCGGCTGTCGAGTAGGGCGTTCGACCTGTCCGAAGAATCGCAGAACCTTCTCACCTCCATGGCGGAGAAGTTGCGGGCGAGTGAGGGCTTGCCCGAAATTCCTCCGGACGGAACCGAATAAGGTTCTCCCACAGCGCAGCACAGTGCGGCCATCGGTCGCACTGTGCTGCGTTGTGCGCGAACCAGCTTCCCGAGGCCGGGTAGACCACCGCGACACAAGGCTTCCAGCCGAATCCAATTCGGCGTTGTGGGCGCATTCCGTCGTGCCCGCGGATTGCGTGCAGATTCGGTTTCCGCGCTGTGCAAGAACGTTTGAAAGTGCACCGGTCGACCCCTACCGCGCGGGTTGCGAGCGCCATTGCGCAAACGCGTGCCACACAGCGGAAGACAGCGCGAGCAAGTTCGATCTTCGGTCGGTAGCCCCGATTTCAGGGGGCATTACATTCCGCCGATGGACACGGGTCCAACTTCTATCCCGCGCCGTTGCCGTCACGGTGACGATGCCCTCACGACCTTGCGGTGCGCACTGTGAGCAGTCATAGCACCCGCTAGGTCGACGTCATCGAGGGAGACCGGCAACACTCGTGGCCGAAAAACGCGATGCGCGAACGACGCCTGTCATCGCATGCGGAAGCGATACCGACTCGGCGCGGCGTGTGGTCGCCGCCGGTAGGTCATCGTGAAACCGCCTGCTCCGAATGCGCGCCCGCAGTGGACTCGTAGGCGCGCGCGATCGCCTGCACCCAGCCGCGCGGGCTGACACCCTCCGGTGGCGCGATCCATCGTGCGTCTATCACTGTGTCGCCCAATGGATTTCGTGCCCATCGCGCCACTCGACCGGCACGCTCGGGGATGGCGGCGGGCGGCGGGCCCGCGGCCGCCAGCTCGACGCCGCCGCCGGATTGCAGGTAGAGGGCGTCCATGATCTGGGCGACCTGGTCCGATGCTCGCAGCTGCGTCGAGGTTCCGGTCTGGTCGTGCGCAACCACTTCGGGGAACCGGCCGACCATCAGGCGATGCAGCGATCGAGTCCGGCTCAGCAGCACCCTGGCTCGCACCCACAGCTCGACCACGATCCACACCGCGCCGAAAGCGACCAGCAGCGCGGCGATTTCCCACGCCGGCCAGCCCCACGTCGGCTGTCCGGCGGGCGCCCGCGGCTCGTCGGCCAGCGCGCGCCGCACCTGAAGCACCGCGAGCCCGCCGACCAGCGCGGTTCCCCCGGTGTAGACGGCGATGCCGCGGCCGAGCGTCGTCCAGTCCAGATTACGCAGTCCGGTCACGACGATGAAGATCGCGCCGAGTGCGACGAGAAACCAGCCGAACATGTACGACCAAGACAGCGCGATGGCCACCGTGGTCTTACCCGCCGCGTAGATCACCATGGCAATCTGGCGCAGGTTGCGCCGCGAGACCACCGGCCATGCCGCGGCGGCCACCACCGAGGTGGCCGTGGCGAACGCGAGCCATGCCGACACCACGACGCCGTCGGAGAGCAACCCTGAGCGCAGGCCGTGCGGGCGCAGATTGTCTATGGCGAGGGCGATTTCGGGTACCGCGACCGTCGCGCCGAGCGCCACCGCGGCCACCGCGACGACGATCGCCACCCGCGCCGTCGTCGCGGGCTTCACCAGCACGCGCCCCACGCGCGCGCCCGCGGCCACCCAGACCAGCATGGCCGTCAGCCAGAACGTCATCCAAGTGCCTCATCGAATCGAAGGACCGAGACGCCTGCGCCTCGGCTGTTGAAGACGCGCAGCCGGGTCATCAGCATGGCGGCGAAGGTCTCGGCCTCCCATTCGGCCAGTTCGTCGGCGCCGTCGTCGACGATCTGCTGATGGGCACGCTGGCTCAGCATGTAGGCGATCAAGTCGTCGCTCGCCTCCAGCGTCACCTCCGGCGCGGGCGCGCCTTCGTGATCGAAGACGATGTGGCCGAGTTCGTGGGCCAGCGTGTGGTCGCGGCTCGGCAACGCGGTGGCCAGCACGATGACGTCCCGGTCGGGATAGAACCTGCGTTGGCCGCAGACGCCGGGACCGAGCTGAGCGCTGGCGATCTCGATGTCCCGCTCGCGCTCGTCGGCGACCGCGGCGACCACCTCGTCCAGCGTGGTCGCGTCGTAGTCGGCGGCAACGGCGCACACCGCGTCGACCGCGGCCGCCACCCGCCGGTAGGACCGAGAGCCGCTCTGCGTCCTGCTCTCACTCATGGCTGACCCCTCACGACCTCGGGCCGAAGAACTGGGCGCGGGCGGCGTCCACCCTGGCCTGTGCGGCGGAGGCGCTCTGGAAACTGACCGCGCCGGAACCGATTCCGGCGAGCGCGAGCGCGATGAGGCCGCCGACGACCGAGAGCATGTTCGGTGCGGGCAGACCGTCGTCGGCGCTCGTCGGGCGCACGTTGTGGTTCGGATTCGCGGGCGCTTGCGGCGCGGCCGGGGCTGGGTCGGGCGGCGGTGCCTGCTCCGGAACCGCCTCGGGGGCGGGCGGCACGGCGACCGGGACGGGTGCGAGCCGTGGAGCCGGGGCATCGGGGGCGGGCGGAATGATCAGGGGCGCTGAGGGAATCGCCGGGGCCGACGGTGTCGGCAACGGGATCAGCAGGAGCGACAGCGGCGAGGCGGAGCCGACCGCGGCAGAACCGACGGCGGCGGAACTGAGGCCTGCGGAAGCCACACCCGCGGAACCAACACCGGCCGAACCCACACCCGCGGAACCAACACCGGCCGAACCCACACCAACCGAACCGACACCGGCAGAACCGACACCGGCAGAGCCGACAGCTGCGGCCGAACCGACAGCTGCCGAACCGACAGCTGCGGCCGACCCGGTGCCGAGCAGCGCGCCCAATCCGGCAGACCCGGTACCGATTACAGCGCCCAACCCGGCGGAGCCGGTGCCGAGGAGCGCACTCAATCCCGCCGACCCGGTACCGAGCGCAAAGCCCAACCCGACGGAACCGACCGCACCAGCCGAGCCCAACTCGGCGGATCCTGCGGCACCGGCGGAACCGAGTCCGGCGGAACCGGCCGAGCCCAACCGGGCGGACCCTGCGGCACCGGCCGAACCGAGGCCAGCGGACCCTGCGGCGCCCGCCGAGCCCGCGCCGGACAAACCGATCTCCTCGGCGGCGGGCTCGGGAGTCATTGGCACCGGCGGCAATCCGGGGCCCGTGGCGGAGGCGCCCGACGCGGGGACGCGCGGCTGTCCCGGCTCATCGAGCGGTATGCCACCCGGTTGCGCGAGGGCGGCAACCGAACCGACTAGCGCGAAACCGGTCGCAGCTCCGGCTAGTACTACCGCACGGAACGTGCGACCAACGGCCATGCGCCAGCCTTCCCCTCATCTTCGTACAGCGCAGATCTGTGCCCGGTCGCAACACCTCATCCGGGGCTTTTCGACGGACGGGTGCTCATCGTAAACCCCCGCCCCGAACGGCGCAGGAAAAGGACGGCAGGGCACAGCGACGCCCGGAGGGGTCGGGCGTCGCGTCACATGCCGTTAGCTCGAATTTCACTGGGCGAGCCCACGGCCCGCCAACTGAACGAATTGATCAGGCTCCGTACACCGGCTCCGGCGGTGCTGCCTTCGCGATGAGGTCCGCGACGACCGGGCCGAGTTCGGCGGGCTCCCAGCGCGCGCCGCGATCTACCGCGACGCCGTGCCGCCAGCCGTCGGCCAGCGCGACCTTGCCGCCCTCCACCTCGAACATGCGGCCGGTGACACCGGCGGACTGCGGACTGCCGAGCCAGACGACCAGCGGCGAGATGTTCTCCGGAGCCATCGCGTCGAACCCGTTCTCGGGCTTGGCCATCGTCTCGGCGAAGACGGTCTCGGTCATCCTGGTGCGCGCGGCGGGCGCGATGGCGTTGACCGTGACGCCGTACCTGGCGAACTCGGCGGCGGCGGTCAGGGTCAGACCGGCGATGCCCGCCTTCGCGGCGCCGTAGTTGCCCTGGCCGACGCTGCCCTGCAAGCCCGCGCCGGAGCTGGTGTTGATGATGCGGGCGTCGACCGGGCGACCCGCCTTGCTCTCGCCGCGCCAGTACTCGATCGCGTGGCGCATGGTGGCGAAATGGCCCTTGAGGTGCACCCGCACCACCGCGTCCCACTCGTCCTCGCCCAGGTTGACCAGCATCCGGTCGCGCACGAAGCCCGCGTTGTTGACCAGCACGTCGAGGCCGCCGAATGCGTCGACGGCCTGCCGGATCAGGTTGCGCGCGCCCGCCCAGTCCGCGACGTCGTCGCCGTTGGCCACGGCCTGGCCGCCCATCGCCTCGATTTCGGCGACCACCTGCTGGGCAGGCGTCTCGGCGGTGGACGCGCCGTCGAGGGCGGAGCCGAGGTCGTTGACCACCACGCGCGCGCCAGCGGCCGCGAAGGCCAGCGCGTGCGCCCGGCCGATGCCGCGGCCCGCGCCGGTGACGACGACGGTGCGCCCGGCGCAGATCTGCTCACTCATTACCTGTTGTCCTCTTTCGTTCCGTTCGGGATCAGGCCCGCTGCTGGTCGTGCTCCGCGGTGGACGCGGCAAGGAAGGCGGGGCGCTCGCCGCCCCCGTGCACCGGCAGCGAGGCGCCGCTGACGTAGGCGGCGAGGGGTGAGGCCAGGAAGGCCGCGGCGCGGCCGATGTCCTCGGGACGGGCCATCCTGCCGAGCGGAACCGTCGCGGCGACGGCGTCGACGCCATCACGGTCGCCGTAGTGCATTTCGCTGAGCTCGGTCTCGACCAAGCCGACCACCAGTGAGTTCACCCTGACCTTCGGGGCCCACTCGACAGCGAGCGATTGAGTCAGGTTGTCGATGCCCGCCTTGGCCGCGCCGTAGGCCGCGGTGCCCGGGGAGGGCCGGTGGCCGCTGACGCTGGAGATCATCACGATCGATCCGCCGTCGGGCTGTTCCTGCATCACGGCGTTGGCGGCCTGCGAAACCAGCAGCGGGGCGAGGAGATTCAGCTCCACGATCTTGGCGTGGAAATTCTTGCTCGCGGTGGCGGCGAGCGCGAAGGGGGCGCCGCCCGCGTTGTTCACCAGGTGGTCGAGCCGCCCGTGGCGTGCGACCACGGTGTCGATCATGCCCTGGACCGCGTCGGCGTCGCGGACGTCGCAGGGCAGGTACTCGATCTCCCGGCCGTCGTGGACCACCGGCGCGTCGGCCGGACGCCGGGCGCATGCGACCACCGTCGCACCAGCGGCCAGAAATGTCCTGCTGATCCCCGCGCCGACGCCGCGTACGCCGCCGGTGACCAGAACGACGCGATCGGTCAGATCGATTTCGAGTCCCACCGTGCTAACCTACCAAGCAACTGCTTGCTTTGCCAATGCCGGCGATATCCGGCACGCACCACGAGCTCAGAAACGAAGGACATGCGATGGGGATCAACCGTCACTCCGAATCAACCGGCATCACCGTGGTCACGGTCGACTACCCGCCGGTCAACGCCATCCCGACCGACGGCTGGTTCGCCATCGCCGACGCCGTCCGGGCGGCCGGGCGCGACCCAGAGACCAAGGTCGTGGTGCTGCGCGCCGAGAACCGCGGGTTCAACGCCGGCGTCGACATCAAGGAGATCCAGAGCAAGCCGGGCCACCAGGCGCTGATCGACGCCAACCACGGCTGCTTCGAGGCGTTCGCCGCGGTATACGACTGCCCGGTGCCGGTCATCGCGGCGGTGCAGGGCTTCTGCCTCGGCGGCGGTATCGGCCTCGTCGGCAACGCCGACGTCGTCATCGCCTCCGACGACGCCACCTTCGGCCTGCCCGAAGTCGATCGCGGCGCGCTCGGCGCGGCCACCCACCTCTCGCGGCTGGTCCCCCAGCACCTGATGCGCGCGCTGTTCTACACCGCGAGCACCATCACCGCCCAGCAGCTGCAGCACTACGGCTCGGTGTACCAGGTGGTGCCGCGCGCCGAACTCGACGCCGCCGCAATGGAAGTCGCCAAGAACATCGCGGCCAAGGACGGCCGGGTGATCCGCGCGGCCAAACGCGCGCTCAACGGCATCGACGTGCAGGACGTGCATCGCAGCTACCGCTACGAGCAGGGCTTCACTTTCGAGCTGAACCTGGCGGGCGTCGCCGACGAGATCCGCGCCAGGTTCGACGACGACCTCGCGGCACGCAAGGCCGACAAGTAGCCCGCCCACCGGATACAGGAGAACACATGCGGGACAAGCGAATGTCGCTCGACGACGTGGTCGGCGAGCTGCGCAGCGGAATGACCATCGGCATCGGCGGCTGGGGTTCCCGGCGCAAGCCGATGGCGCTGGTGCGGGCCATCCTGCGCTCGGAACTCACCGATCTGACCGTGGTCAGCTACGGCGGCCCAGACCTGGGTCTGCTCTGCTCGGCGGGCAAGGTGCGCAAGGCGTATTACGGGTTCGTGTCGCTGGATTCGGCGCCCTTCTACGATCCGTGGTTCGCCAAGGCGCGCACCGAGGGCGCGATCACGGTCCGCGAGATGGACGAGGGCATGATCAAGTGCGGTCTGCAGGCCGCGGCGGCCCGGCTGCCGTTCCTGCCGATCCGCGCCGGCCTCGGCTCCGCGGTCATGGATTTCTGGGAGGGCGAGCTGAAGACCGTCGCCTCTCCCTACCCCTCGGCCGACGGACGGACCGAAACGCTCGCCGCGATGCCCGCACTGAATCTCGATGCGGCACTGGTCCACCTGGACCTCGGCGACAAGCACGGCAATGCCGCCTACACCGGCGTCGATCCCTACTTCGACGATCTGTACTGCCTGTCCGCCGAACGCCGCTACCTGTCGGTGGATCGGCTGGTCGAGACCGAGGAGCTGGTGAAAGCCGTTCCGCAGCAGGCGATCGTCCTCAACCGCATGATGGTCGACGGCATGGTCGAAGCCCCCGGCGGCGCGCACTTCACCTTTTCCGGCAGCTACGGCCGGGACGAGAAATTCCAGCGTCACTACGTCGCGGCCGCCGGGACGCCCGAGTCGTGGGCCGAGTTCAAGGCCACCTACCTCGACGTCTCCGAGGACGAATACCAGGCGGCCGTCCGCGCTTTCGCCACGCAGGAGGGCTGACCCGATGACCGATACCACCACGAGCACCCGCGCCGAAGTGTGCGTCGTCGCCTGCGCGGAGATCTTCCGCGGCGCGGGCGAGATCATGGCGAGCCCGATGTCGCCGGTCACCACGATCGGCGCGCGACTGGCCCGGCTGACCTTCGAACCGGATCTGCTGCTCTCCGACGGCGAGGCGCTGTATCTGGCCGAAACTCCCGCGCTCGGCGCGAAAGCCCCCATCGAGGGCTGGATTCCGTTCTCCAAGGTCTTCGACGTGGTCGCCTCCGGGCGGCGGCACGTGGTCATGGGCGCCAACCAGCTCGACCGATACGGCAACCAGAACCTGTCCGCCTTCGGCCCACTCCAGCGGCCGATCAGGCAGATGTTCGGTGTCCGCGGCGCGCCGGGCAACACCATCAACCACGCCACCAGCTACTGGGTGCCCAGGCACAACAAGCGGGTGTTCTGCGAGCAGGTCGACATCGTCTCCGGAATCGGTTACGACAAGGTCGATCCGGAGAACCCGGCTTTCCGCTTCCACCACCTGCACCGGGTCGTGAGCAATCTGGGTGTCTTCGATTTCGGCGGGCCTGGCAACACGATGCGGGCGCTCTCGCTGCACCCCGGGGTGAGCGCTGGCGAGGTCGCCGAGAACACCTCGTTCGAGATCGCCGGGCTCGGCGAGGCGGGCGAGACACGGCTGCCGAGCGCGGAGGAACTCCGGATCATCCGAACGGTGCTGGATCCCAAGGGCATTCGAGACAAGGAGGTAGCCTGATGGCCACGCGCCTGCATACCCCGCTGACCGAATTGGTCGGCGTCGAGCATCCCGTCGTCCAGACCGGCATGGGCTGGGTGGCCGGTCCGAGCCTGGTGTCGGCCACCGCCAACGCGGGCGGCCTCGGCATTCTCGCCTCGGCGACCATGACCTTCGCGGAGCTGGAAGCAGCGATCGCGAAGACCAAGTCGCAGACCGACAAGCCGTTCGGCGTGAACATCCGCGCCGACGCCTCCGACGCCAACGAGCGCATCGACCTGCTGATCCGGGAGAAGGTGAAGGTCGCGTCGTTCGCGCTCGCGCCCAAGCAGGATCTCATCGCCAAGCTGAAAGACGCGGGCGTCGTGGTGATTCCGTCGATCGGCGCGGCCAAGCACGCGGTGAAAGTGGCCTCGTGGGGCGCCGACGCGGTGATCGTGCAGGGCGGCGAGGGCGGCGGGCACACCGGCCCGGTGGCGACCACGCTGCTGCTGCCTTCGGTGCTCGACGCGGTCGACATCCCGGTCGTCGCGGCGGGCGGATTCTTCGACGGACGCGGCCTGGCGGCGGCGCTGGCCTACGGCACGGCGGGCGTCGCGATGGGCACCCGCTTCCTGCTGACCCAGGAGAGCTCGGTGCCCGACGCGGTGAAGCAGGAGTACCTGCGCAGACAGTTGCAGGACACCGTGGTCTCGCTGAAAGTCGACGGCATGCCGCATCGAGTGCTGAACACCGAACTGGTGCAGCGGCTGGAGAATTCGGGCCGTTGGCGCGGCCTGGCCGCGGCGGTGTCGAACGCGGCGCGGTTCAAGAGCATGACCGGCATGAAGTGGTCGACCATGGTTCGCGACGGGCTCGCCATGCGAAAGACCAAGGACCTCAGCTGGTCCCAGGTGATCATGGCCGCCAACACCCCGATGCTGTTGCGCGCCGGGCTCGTCGAGGGCAACACCCAGGCGGGCGTGCTGGCGGCGGGGCAGGTCACCGGGATCATCGATGACCTGCCGACCTGCAAGGAACTCATCGATCACGTGGTCGCCGACGCGCTGGCGCGGATCGAGGCGATGTCGGTACTGGCCGGTCAGACGGCTACTCACTGACTCCGATCAGCACCGACCTACAAGGCCGCTCGGTCCCCCGATCGAGCGGCCTTGTCATGACTTCGCAGACGTTTCGCACGGTTCGCAGCGCGTACAGGCCCTGCGAAGCGTGTGGAGGATCTGCGAGGATCCACTGCGCAGTTGGTGGCTGATCGTGTGGGCGCAATGAAAACCGCGCCGGACGAAGGACATTCGCCCGGCGCGGATCGTGCCAGAGTTACAGGCGCTCGATGATGGTGGCGTTGGCGGTGCCGCCACCCTCGCAGATGGTCAGCAGGCCGTAGCGGCCGTTGCGGCGTTCCAGCTCGTTGAGCAGGGTGGCGAAGAGTTTGGCGCCGGTGGCGCCGAGCGGGTGGCCGAGGGCGATGGCGCCGCCGTTGACGTTGACCTTCTCCGGGTCGGCGCCGGTCTCCTTCAGCCAGGCCAGCACGACGGGCGCGAAGGCTTCGTTGATCTCGACAACGTCGATGTCGTCGATGGTGAGGCCGGTCTTCGCCAGCGCCCACTTGGTGGCCGGGATGGGCGCGGTGAGCATGAAGATCGGGTCGGCGCCGCGCGCGCTGACGTGGTGGATGCGGGCGCGCGGCTTCAGGCCGTATTCCTGCACCGCCCACTCGGAGGCGAGCAGCGTTGCGCTCGCGCCGTCGGAGATCTGGCTGGCGACCGCGGCCGTCAGCGGGCTGCCCTCGGCGAGCGCGGGCAGCGAGGCCATCTTCTCCAGCGAGGTCTCGCGCGGGCCCTGGTCGATCCAGAAGTCGCCCACCGGGACGATCTCGTTGTCGAACTTGCCCTCCGTGATGGCCTGGCGGGCGCGCTCGTGGCTGCGCAGCGCCCACTGCTCCATGTCCTGGCGGCTGATGCCCCACTTCTCGGCGATCAGCTGCGCGCCGCGGAACTGGGAGACCTCGTCGGTGCCGTACCGGTGGTCCCAGCCCTGCGCGCCGACGAACGGCGACTCGAAGCCGTACTCCTTGCCCGCCAGCATGGCCGCCGAGATCGGGATGGCGCTCATGTTCTGCACGCCGCCCGCGACGATCACCTCGGCGGTGCCGCTCATGATGGCCTGCGCGCCGAAATTGATGGCCTGCTGGGAAGATCCGCACTGCCGGTCGACGGTGACGCCGGGGACTTCCTCCGGGTAGCCCGCGGTCAGCCACATGGTGCGGCCGATGTTGCCCGCCTGCGGACCGACGTTGTCGACGCAGCCGACGATCACGTCGTCGACGTTGATCGGGTCGATCGGGCTGCGGTCGAACAGTCCTCGCAGCGCGGCCGCACCCAGATCGGCCGGGTGCACACCGGCCAGCGCGCCGCCGCGCTTGCCGACCGGGGTGCGCACCGCGTCGATCACGTAGGCGGCCCGCAGCGGGGTGTAAGGGGGACGGTAGCTGTCGGAGCCTGCGGAGACGGCGGGGCGGGTAGGCCCAGTGCGGCGGGCGGAAGGTGCAGACATGGGGTCTCCTAGTCGGTGTGCCGCGAGGCGGTGAGCCCGTCGAGCACGATGGTGAGGTACTGCTTGGCGAGGTTTTCGACGGTGATGGCGCCGCCCGGCTGGTACCAGCGCACGGCGACCCACACGGTGTCGCGCAGGAAGCGGTAGGCGAGTTCGACGTCGAGCTCGGGACGGAAACTGCCGTCCTTCACACCGTTGGTCAGCACCCGGTGCCAAAGCTCGCGGAACTCGCGGTTGTACTCCTCGATATAGGCGAAACGCTCCGCGTCGCGCAGCCGTTTGGCCTCGGCCTGGTAGATCGCGACCGCCGCGTGGAAGCGGTCGAACGACTCGTAGGACGCGATCACCAAGGCTTCCAAGGTGTCTCGCGAGCTGAGGCCGGAGCCGACGATCTCGCGGTAGCGGCCGAACAGGTCGTCGAGGAAGCCGCGCAGGATCTCGTCCACCATCGACTCCTTGGAATCGAAGTGGTGGTAGAGACTCCCGGATAGAATCCCGGCCGCGTCGGCGATGTCGCGCACCGTGGTCGCGCGCAATCCACGCTGGGCGAACAGGTCGGCCGCCAGCGCGAGCAGTTCGTTGCGTCGTGTGGATTTCGAGGCGTCAGGTGCGGTCACGAAGGTCATGATACAACCAAGCATTTGCTTGGTGCCAGTGTGCGCCGCGAACGGTCGAGATCACCTGCTCGTCGTGGATATGACCCGGCGCGCCATGTCGCCGTGACTGCGCCGTGGCGTATGCGGGCTCCGGCCTGACAGAGGCGCTGACCGACGCCCTCACCCTCGCCGACCCGCCGCAAGGGGGTCAGCCGATTCTTCAGCCGTTGATGTCATCCGAGTCATTGTCGATATCAATGCCCCGGGGGCGGGGTGGCCACGGTGGAGCATCGATCCTTTGTCCCGTCCACGGGTCGACTGCAACGACGGAAAACTCTGCGTGGCCGAGCAGGCCGGAGCGATCCCACAGCGGGGTGTCACCGAAGAATACGGTGGCCGACACCTCGGGATGCCGGTCGGAAACGAATAGTGTCCATCCAGTACCGAATCCGATCCGCACGCTTCCAGATTTGAAAAGGACAGGTGACAGAATTGGCGCAGCGACCATCTGCTCGACGTCAGCCCTAGGCCGTGTCTCCCAATGATTTGAGCCATTCGACGACGAGGGCCAGGACGAATCCGGCACGGTAGGTGATGGCCAGCTTGTCGTAGCGTGTG
>NZ_JBFAHG010000019.1:0-65356 GCF_040654065.1 Nocardia sp. NPDC050793 | reverse complement strand
CCGATCACCTGCCAGCGTCGCCACGGCGAACATGATGCACGACCACGCCCATGAGCGGAACCGGTCCGCTCACCCCATTGGGAGACAGAACCTAGCCCAATGGCTAATAACGTGACGCACAGAGGAGTCTTCGGCAATAGACCCCCGCGCCATCTCGAGTCCGTACCCGACGACGATGCGGAATGGCGTATCCATCTCGAATTCGACCTGTTCGGGATGCCAAATCGTATGAACGATACGGGCTCCGCGCATAGGCTTCAGGATCCACCTGTCTTCGTATTCTTTGATCTCCGATCGAGGGTTCTTTTCCATGTCAGTCATCCAACTCATCGAGAATGCCTCCGATGCTATCCTCGGACACTTCACCGCTGGGCGGCTTCAGATACCTTCAGATACACCTCGCCGGCATCCAAGTCCACGACAACATCGGGATTCCTATTGGCGCCATCCCCTCGCCAACCACCATGCGTTCTGCTGCACATATGCGGGGACAACGGCAAGCTGGGACAAGACTCGCTCGGGGTTGCTGAGATAAACGTAGTCTTGACGGTTGCTGAACATCGCCATCAGCTCAGCCAGGCTGTCGCGCTCGGCTGGGGTGACGGAGATCTGCCGCTTCACGAGGCTGGCGCACAGTCCGTCGACCAGTTCACCCCACTCACCGACATCGCTGTAAGTCCGGTACTGGGCAAGCGTTTCCGGCGGAAGCCGATCTGCCAGCCGTTCCAGCAGACCGCGGGATTCCTTGTTGAGTTTGTTGATGCGGTCGATCTGTTCCTGTGTCCTACGGCGCCTTTCGCGTGTCCTGCGCGGCCGTTCACTGGACTCCATGTTCTCCCTAGTCTGGCTGCCCATTCCTCGCCAACCCGGACCTCGCCACCCCCCCTCCACACCAGTGCACGCCATCAGCCAGCCCCGGGAATCCCACTTCCATGGCGGAAGCCGCGCGGGCTACATCGACTACCCCGAGCTCGAGCCCGACAGCCGCCGTCTGATTGCGCGGGCATCGTCGATCACCAGGCCAGTGGGCTGTATTCGTCGCCTTCGGCTCCCCAGCAGTATCCCGGCTGCCCCCGGACGGGAGAGTGGCGAGTTGGCGACCCGTCCCGCTTCGAGTTTCAGATGCCTTGGAACTCGATGTGGACTATTCGAGTTTCAGGGGTTCTTTCATCGACTGCCACGCGGCGAAACATCGCCTTTCCCTTCGGCGACGTGAAGGTGTCCTGAGCCTTCTGGACATTCGGCGACGAGGCGAGGTCAGGCCCGGCGATAGTCGTCACAAGGGAAGGTTCGAACAGCTTCCTGAAATCGGCAACGAATCCAGACTTATCCAGCATCCAGACCAGATCACTGGGAGACATCTCCACAGCGAGTTTGTATTCTGTATCGCGAACGACTTCCTTCCTGACCAGAAGAACCTTTCCGTTCGACGGAAGCGTCCATCCTCCGTACTCAGTCGCTTCTTTCACAAACTCCGGACTGTTCGAGGTCTCGACATCCGGCCCTGTGTCGACTTCGACAAGGCTGCCGCATCCGGTCCCGGAAATCGATACCACCGCCATGAGCGCAATGGCAGTCACCGCCCAGCGCAGACGTTTCATCCAATAATCCTAGAACGTCCGAGTCGGGTCGACACGGGTGTCTCTGACGCTTTCGGGTCCGGTTGAGTCGACCGATCCATTGGCTATTACTCCCTCGTAGCGTTTGACCACCGATGAACCGAGCATATTGAATTCCTTGGCCAATCCAGCCGTATGCAACGCACCCATACGACGGTCGTCGATTGCTATCGAACCGATTGTGACCCCCTTGCCCTCCGCATCCGCCGTTTCACTGTCCCAGTTGTACCGGCCGAACAGGTGTATTTGAAAATCGACCGTAACACGAGGTTGCGCGCCTTCGGCATGGGGGGTATGAATTGCGGCCACCCCACTAGCGGTAACGTGCACGGAGCCTATGGCGTAATACCAGTCCGCCTGACTACTTTTGCTGAATGAATGATCGGCCTCCCATGGCACCTGGAAAGGAATCGTCTTGCCGTAGTTGGCCGGGTCGCTGGCGAGGTATCTTACGAAATCGGTTACTACTTTGTCGGCCTTCTCCTTCAGTGTGGGGTCTTCATTCATGATCTGATCCGGGTCCAGCGTGAGGTCTTTGCCGGTGTTATCGAGATAGTGCTTCAAGTGAGCAGCCGCATGGGTCCACCCCAGCCCGTCCGCTACGCCTATCGCAACAGTTACCGTCTCCGCGAACGCGTAGTCGTCTGCTCGGCTATACCAGGGCTGCGACCCATGCGCACCCTGCCCCGGGTCTGTCTGTGGCAACGGCATCGGCATGCCCGGGATTTGCGGTGACATCAGAGCCCTCCCCTTGCATCGAACTTGTTCGCGATACTGGATCCGGTCCAAACGAGCGATTTTAAGAACGGGATTGGCCGACTAGGAGGAGACAATGCTGTCCTCCCACCACACGTTGTCGCCGAATCCATACTTAGTAGCACCCAGGTCGACGGTAACCTTGTCTGCAAGCTCGAATTCGCTTGCGTTGTAGGTCGGTGCTGTGCGCCCGGGCGAATAGTCCAATGCCGTCGATATCTTGTCGATCATCGTTGCGATCGCGGTCCGTCGCGTCTGCGCCGACTGTTTCAGTGAATCGAAGGCTGCTGCGAGCTCCGACCTTATCGATTCGTTGGCCGGACTATTGATCAGCTGCGCCCACACGCCAAGCGGGAACGTGGCACCGAGATAGGACTTCGGTTCCAGGATTCCGCTACTCACATCCATTGCCTGGTTGTAGACCAAACGCTCTAGACAGGCCCCGCCGTTCTCGACGATCTTTGCCACCGCATCCAGATCCGTGCTTCGCTCGGCCACTGATTGCCCGCGTACGTTGGCGCTTGCTGCGAAAGACCGCGATGCATCCCCGGACCAGCTTCCTTGCAGCCATCTGGTGCCGCTGATGAGATTTTCCGAGGTAACGTAGTCGTTGATACCGAGCAGCCCGATCCGCCTACCGACGGCTTGCAACGCCTCCCAGTCCGCGACCAAAGGAGTCAGGTAGTCCGCCGCGGGCTTGAATCCCACAGTCGCGCTCAACCGTTCGTCGTAGGCAGCGATCTTGTCGATAGCAGACGTGACTACCTGGCGGACTGTGTACTGATTCTCCTGAACATCCGACAGGCTGGGCAGTTGTAAACCGCTGAACCGTTTCGCATCTCGGGAGTCGTCTGCCTGCTTCGATCCCGTCGTGCCGTCTGGTGTGATCGCCGCGATCGCAGCAGCGGAGGTCCCATCGGTGGCCGATACCTACTTCCTGCTGTAGCAAGATCCGATGCCAGTGCTTCAACAGCGGTCAGATCAGTCTGATGCGCGGGGGGTATCGCGGTTTGAAACTTCTCGAACGCTGGCGCCAGCGTTGCTACGAGTCCTGCCGACCCCGCAGGCAGCGCCACGCCGGGCAGCAGCCGCGAGGTGTTCGTCGTGAAGTTGGTCCCGAGGTCCGACAGATCCAGCTTGAAACCAGTCAGACTTGCAACGTCAACCGTGAAGTCGGTCATGCTGCCCCCAGGTAGATCCACCAATAGCTGGGACTACCCGGCTTCCAGCGTGGTGCGCGCATCGGCCCCCCTCTGTGATACCGCTCCAGCAGCGTACCTGATCAGGGTTTCGGCTCGGCATGAGTACGCGGATTGATCTGCCTTGCAACGAAACCCGCGCGGACCGCCGACACAAGCTCGGTCTGCCACATCATCACGCGCTTACGGAGTCTTCGGCCTGTGCGGAAACGTCTGGGAATGGCTTGCGACCGCCACAACCCCGAGATGCTCGAACTCAAAAGCTCGGCTTTACCTCCCCGTTCGACCGCACCCAACCTGCATCGTTCCACGATGCCGACCACGCCATGCTCGACTACGACACAGGATTCCATTGCGTCACAACTTCTTTGATGGACGAAGCGGACTAGCTGAACTGCAGACCGGCGCGCCTCGCGACGTGTCGCGAATGGACGCGCGCCGCCTCGCGGCAAAGAAGGCACCCTGACCGCAGCGCACGTACAGCAGTGCCGAGAGGTTCGGACGATCACCGATCCGAATACCTACTGGCCTCGGGCTATCGCGCATCGACTGTCGATGCCAGGGCGAGATACACGCCTGCCTCTGCTGGCTCGAATATCGTGTCGTCATCGGGACTGATCTCATGTATCTCACCAGGTACGACCTCATTCGAGGGCCAACGCAACCGAATGATGGACGCAGCGCCGATCGAAACAAGCTGGTCGGCAGTTTGTCGGGCCAGCTGCTTCGCAGCGGTGTCATCCAGCTCGAAATCTGAACCGCGCAAGAGCCAAAGAAGTTCGTAGATACCAACATAGTCCTCGGCCAGGTGATCGACGGCCTCGTGCATCAGCCATCTGGCAGCCGCACTCGAGTCGCTCATTACTTGCCTCCCAGCATCGGATTTCCTTGCAATCTGCGAGGGCAGCGGGACCGCCAAATCCACGATTGTCGAGCGGCTGTAAGGTTCGCTCACACGCGATCCGCGCCGGGTGAATGCCTTTCACTCGGCGCGGTTTTCGTTGTGCGCGAGCTCATCCGCGGCACCACCACGACCGCGCCGGGCCGGTGTGCGATTCCCGAACAACGTTCAGCAAACCAACTCTATTGCATCCGGTCATCTCCGCCGACGCATGGGCGAAGTGCGACAAACCGCCCGAAGTGGCGTCACCGGCGGTACCACCGGGCGTGATTTGCCGCGGGCGTCGGCAACTACCGCAGCGAGTAGCGAATCGGGGAGGACACCGAGAGGTCGGCGAGGAGGCGGTCGCAGATGACGACCGGGGAGATGCCCGCGCGGGCCATGCGCGCGACGAGCGCCAATCTTCGCTCCGGCGTGTCCCATTCGACGGTCAGCGGTCCGCGGCCTGGGCCCGCGTCGACGGTCGCCATCACGCGGGGTGGGCCGTACGGGACCGGTTCTTCGATGAGTTTCAGCACCATGCCGCGCTGCCAGGCGTGATAGGCGTCCATGTCGGCGCCGACCACCAGTTTGTCGGTGGCGGCGCACAGGCCTTGCGCGATCTCGTCGGCGACGGCGCCGCGATCGAAGTGGTGCTTGCGGCAGCGGCGCAGCACCTCGATCAGATCGGCGCGCACCTCGCGCAGCAGGGCGGTCTGGCGCTGGCGCCGCCGATCCTGCTCCGAGGGAACTCCTGCGGGAGACCGCAGTCCGATTCGGCGGGCGCGGGCGTTGTCGCGCATCATGTCGGCGCGCAGCGCGGCTCTCGGGTCTCGTTCGACTTCCTTCTCGTCGATCGCGAACAGCTCGAGAATTTGCGCGGCCCGGCAGGCCGTCGCCCGCGCGGACTCGTGGTTCATGAGCTCGGCGCCGAGCGCCAAGGCGGCGAGAACCATGCTGTCCAGCCTGCGCCTGGCCAACACAACCTCGCGTACGACATCGAGTTCTAGTTGTTCGCGGGCAGGTGGGCGATACGGGCCCATAGCCAACGCCCCTTACGAAATTGCGGGATCCGTCCTTCCCCAGCATGGCACACCCCGGCCCCGTGCGCGCCATCCTTTTTCACCTGATCGGGCGCCCATTTCCGGGGAGGGAAGCGGACGCCCGAAGGCGATCTCAATCGGGCGTCTCAGGCCCGCTGACTGCTCACCGAGACGACCTCACCGGTGAGGTAGCTGGTGTAGTCGCTGGCCAGCATGGCGATGGTCGCGGCCACCTCCCACGGCTCTGCCGCGCGGCCGAAGGCCTCTCGCTCGGAGAGCTGATCCAGCAGCTCCGTCGAACTGACCTTGTCGAGGAACGCGTGCCGCGCGATGCTCGGCGCGACGGCGTTGATCCGCACGCCCAGTTCGGCGGCCTCGATCGCGCTGCACCGGGTCAGCGCCATCACGCCGGCCTTGGCCGCGGCGTAGTGCGCCTGACCGTACTGCGCGCGCCAGCCCAGGACGCTGGCGTTGTTCACGATGACGCCGCCGTGCCCCGCCGAACGGAAGTAGGCCAGCGCGGCGCGGGTGCAGCGGAAGGTGCCGTTGAGCGTGATGTCCAGGACGCGGTCCCACTGCTCGTCGGTCATGTCGACCACCGGCGTCTCACCGCCGAGACCCGCGTTGTTGACCACGATGTCGATGCGGCCGAGCGCTTCGGCCGCGCCGCGCACCAGGGCGTCCACCTGCTCGGTGCTCTGCACGTCACAGGCGATCGCGGCGACGCGACGATCCGGGAACTCGCCCTTCAGTTCGACCTCGGTCTCGGCGAGCCTGCGTTCGTGCCAATCGGAGACGACCACGTCGGCGCCCTCGGCGAGCAGCCTGCGCGCGGTGGCCGAGCCGATTCCGGTCCCTGCGGCTGCGGTGACCACGGCGACGCGTCCGGTCAGCAGGCCGTGCCCGGCGACGGGCTCGGGCGCGACCGAAAGGGGCCGCGCCGTCACGGCCGGGCCTCACGCGGCAGGCCGAGCACGCGCTCGGAGATGATGTTGCGCTGCACTTCGTTCGAACCTCCGTAGATGGTGTCGGCGCGGGTGAACAGATACAGCCGCTGCCATTCGTTGAGATCGTCGTCCTCGTCGGCCACCAGGCCGCGCGCGCCGAGCACGGCCATGGCCAGTTCGCCGAGGCCGCGGTGCCAGTTGGCCCAGAGCAGCTTGGCGACCGAGGCCTGTCCGCCGTCATCGACGCCGGTGCCTTCCATGGTGCGCAGCGCGTGCGCGCGCAGCACCCGCAGACCCACCCAGGCTCGGTCGATCCGGTCCGCGATGAGCGGGTCGTCGGCCGCGCCGATGCGGCGGGCCAGCGCCTCGATGTCGGCCAGTTCCCTGGCGAAGCGGATCTGCTGGCCGAGGGTGGAGATGCCACGTTCGAAGGTCAGTGTGCCCATCGCGATGCGCCATCCGTCGCCCGGCGCGCCGACGACCAGGTCGGCCGCGGTGCGCGCGTCGTCGAAGAAGACCTCGTTGAATTCCGACGTCCCGGTGAGCTGGATGATCGGGCGCACCTCGATACCCGGCTGCTTCATGGGAACGAGCAGGTAGGACAGGCCCTTGTGACGGGTCGAGCCCTTCTCGGTGCGTGCCACCACGAAGCACCAGTCGGCCACATGGGCCAGCGAGGTCCAGATCTTCTGGCCGTTGATGGACCACTCGTCGCCGTCGAGGTGCGCGGTGGTGCTGATCGCCGCGAGGTCCGAACCGGCGCCCGGCTCCGAGTAGCCCTGACACCAGAGTTCGGTGACATTGCGGATGCCTGGCAAGAAACGGTCCTTCTGCGCCTGGGTGCCGAAGGCGAGCACGGTCGGACCGAGCAGCTCCTCCCCCACGTGCGAGACCCGCGCCGGCGCGTTGGCCTTGGCGTATTCCTCGTGGAAGATCACCTGCTGACGCACGGTGGCGTCGCGACCGCCGTACTCCTTCGGCCAGCCGAGGCAGGTCCACCCGGACGCGGCCAGGTGCCGGTCCCAGGCCAGGCGCTCGTCGAACGCCTCGTGTTCGCGGCCTGGACCGCCCAATCCGCGCAGTTCGCGGAATTCTCCGTTGAGATTCTCGGCCAGCCATTCCCGCACTTCGGCGGAAAACCGCGCGTCCTGCGCGGCAGTGTCGGAATCTGAGGTCTGGATCGCAACCACGACGGTAGGATAACCTACCAAGCACTTGCTTTGTAGAGTGCATGCATAAGTACTCGCGTGAACGGTGAGGAACACCCGTGACAACCCCTGCACAAACGACACCGATGGCCCTGCACGATGCCGCTAGGACGTTCGGTGCCGCCCCCGCGCTGGCCGACGGCGACGTCCGTCTCGACTGGACCCAGCTGCTGGCCGCGGTCCAGCGGACGGCGCGTGCGCTGATCGCGCGCGGCGTGCAGTCCGGCGACCGGGTGGCCATGTGGGCCCCGAACACCCACCACTGGGTGGTCGCCGCGCTGGCCGCGCACTACGCCGGCGCGGCGCTGGTGCCGCTGAACACCCGCTACGTCGCCGACGAGGCCGCGGACGTGCTGTCCAGAGTCGACGCGAAGGCGCTGTTCATCGCGGGCTCTTTCCTCGGCCGCGATCGGCTGGCCGAATTACGAACCGCCGCACCGGAATTGGCCATCCCGACGATCGTGGTGATCCCCGTCGAACCGGGCGGCGAGACAACGACCGACCCGGCCGTGCTGAACTGGCCGGATCTCGCGGTGATCGCCGAGACCGTCCCGGTCGAGGACGCCGAGAAGCGCGCCGCCGCCGTCGACGCCGGGGACATCTCCGACATCCTGTTCACCTCCGGCACCACCGGACGCAGCAAGGGCACGCTCGTCGCGCACCGGCAGGCGCTGTCGGTGGTGCGCGCGTGGGCCGAATGCACCACCTTGAACAGCGACGACCGCTACCTCGTGGTCAGCCCGTTCTTCCACAACTTCGGCTACAAGGCGGGCATCCTCGCCTGCCTGGTCACCGGCGCGACGATCATCCCGCAGGCCACCTTCGACGTGCCGCAGACGATGCGGCTGGTCGGCCAGGAGAAGATCACCGTGCTGCCCGGCCCGCCGACGATCTACCAGACGATCCTGGACTTCCCCGACCGCGCCTCGCACGACCTGACCACGC
Source organism: Nocardia sp. NPDC050793 (assembly GCF_040654065.1). Taxonomy (NCBI): domain Bacteria; kingdom Bacillati; phylum Actinomycetota; class Actinomycetes; order Mycobacteriales; family Nocardiaceae; genus Nocardia; species Nocardia sp. NPDC050793. The sequence goes on along the minus strand of NZ_JBFAHG010000019.1, from coordinate 56,759 downwards.
TCCGGGTGGCCGTCACCGGCGCCGCGACGGTGCCGGTGGTGCTCGTCGAGCGAATGCGTTCCGAACTCGAATTCGCCGTCGTCATCACGGGTTACGGCCTGTCGGAGGCGGCCGGGTTCGGCACCATGTGCCGCGCCGACGACGACGCCGAGACCATCGCGACCACCTGTGGCAGACCCATCGCGGGCTTCGAGCTGAAGCTGAGCGAGGCGGGCGAGGTGCTGCTACGCGGCCCGAACGTCATGCTCGGCTACCTCGATGATCCGAAGTCCACCGCCGAGACCATCGACGCCGAGGGCTGGCTGCACACCGGCGACATCGGCACGCTGGACGAGCGCGGCTACCTCAGGATCACCGACCGGCTCAAGGACATGTACATCTCCGGCGGCTTCAACGTCTACCCGGCCGAGATCGAGCAGGCGCTCGCCCGGCTCGACGGCGTGGCCGAGTCGGCGGTCGTCGGTGTGCCCGACACCAGAATGGGCGAGGTGGGCAAGGCCTATGTGGTGCGCAAGGCCGGTTCGTCGCTGACCGAGGACCAGGTGCTCGCCCACGCCACCACCGTGCTGGCCAACTTCAAGGTGCCGCGGTTCGTCGAATTCCGCGATCAGCTGCCCTACAGCGCCGCCGGGAAAGTGCTCAAGCGTCAACTACGTGAGGAGAAGTCGTAATGCCAGACCAACCGGAGAACGGCGGGGTGCCGGACGAAGGCGAGGTCGTCACCTACGAGCGGCGCGGCCGGGTCGCGATCGTCACGATGAACCGGCCCGACTACCGCAACGCGCAGAACTCGGTGATGACCTACGCGCTCGACGCCGCCTTCCAACGCGCCGTCGAAGACGACGAGGTCGGCGTGATCGTGTTGGCGGGCAACGGCAAACACTTCAGCGCCGGACACGACATCGGCACACCGGGCCGCGACCATCACGTGCGCTACGAGAACAAAGCCACGCTGTGGTGGGACCACGTCGACAAGCAGGGCGGCGACCAGCGGTTCGCCAGGGAGTCCGAGGTGTACCTCGGCATGTGCCGCCGCTGGCGAGAGATGCCCAAGCCGACCATCGCCATGGTGCAGGGCGCCTGCATCGCGGGCGGGCTGATGCTCGCGTGGGTGTGCGATCTGATCGTCGCCTCCGACGACGCGTTCTTCTCCGATCCCGTGGTGCGCATGGGCATTCCGGGTGTGGAGTACTTCGCGCACCCCTGGGTGATGGGCCCGCGGGCGGCCAAGGAGTTCCTCTTCACCGGCGATCGCTTCGGCGCGGCGCAGGCCAAGGAGTGGGGCATGGTCAACCGGGTGGTCCCGCGCGCCGAACTGGAAGCCGAGACCATGGCGCTGGCCGAGAAGATCGCCGCCATGCCGCGTTTCGGCCTCGCGCTCACCAAGAAGGCGGTCAACCAGGCCGAGGACCTGATGGGCATGCGCACCGGTATGGACTCGGTCTTCGGGCTGCACCACTTCGCGCACGCACACAACGCCGAGGTCGGCGCGGACTCACTGGGCGGCATGAACGCCAAGACGATGAAGGCCAGCGCGAGCACGGCCGAACAGAACGGGACGACGTAGTGGATCTGGATCTGGACCAGGCGACCCAGGAATTCCAGCGGGAGGTCCGCGAATTCCTGGCCGCCGCGAAACCCTCGGCGCCACTGCCCTCGATGGACACGAAGGCCGGGTTCGAGGCGCACCGCGACTGGGAGCGCACCCTGGCCGACTCGCGGCTGTCGGTGGTCTCCTGGCCGAAGGAGTACGGCGGGCGCGACGCCTCGCTGCTGGAATGGGTGCTGTTCGAGCAGGAGTACTACGCCGCAGGCGCGCCGGGGCGGGTCAGCCAGAACGGCATCTTCCTGCTCGCGCCGACGTTGTTCGAGCACGGCACCGCCGAGCAACTCGACCGCATCATGCCGCGGATGGCGCGCGGCGACGACATCTGGGCGCAGGCCTGGTCGGAGCCCGAAGCGGGCAGCGACCTTGCGGGCATCCGGTCGACAGCGCGGCGCACCGAGGGCGGCTGGCTGCTCAGCGGCCAGAAGACGTGGAGTTCGCGAGCGGCGTTCGCGGACTGGGCCTTCGGCCTCTTCCGCAGCGATCCGGAGGCGGAGCGACACAAGGGACTCACCTACGTGATGTTCCCGCTCACCGCCGACGGCGTCTCGGTGCGGCCGATCCCGCAGCTGGACGGTGAACCCGGCTTCGCCGAGATCTTCCTCGATGACGTCTTCGTGCCGGACCGCGACGTGATCGGCGCGCCCGGCGAGGGCTGGCGGGTGGCGATGAGCACCTCGAGCAACGAGCGCGGTCTCTCGCTGCGCAGCCCAGGCCGGTTCAGCGCGACCGCACGGCGGCTCGTCGACCTCTGGCTGGACAGCGGCGATCGCACCAACACCGCCCAGCGCGACGCCGTCGTCGACGCGTGGATCGGCAGTGAGGCCTATCGCCTGCACACCTTCGGCACCGTCACCCGGTTGAACGAGGGCGGCAAGCTCGGCGCGGAATCCTCGATCACCAAGGTGTTCTGGTCCGAACTCGACATCGCCATGCACGAGACCGCGCTGGACGTGCTGGGCTCGGCGGCCGAACAGTCCGGACCGTGGACCGACGGCTACCTGTTCTCGCTGTCCGGCCCGATCTACGCGGGCACCAACGAGATCCAGCGCAACATCATCGCCGAGCGCATCCTCGGGCTCCCCCGCGAAGCTCGGAGGGAGAAGTGAGCGTGACCATGCAGCTGCGACCCCGCGCATTGCGGCACGACGGGCATGAATCTTCGCGACACCGCGGGTACGCCCAACCTTTGGTTTCGAGCGAAGCGAGACCGAGCATTGCGGTTCGTGGCCCGGCTCGGCGTTCAGCCGCCGCCGCGAACGCGACGAAGGAGCAAGCGGCGGTGGCTGAACGCCGAGCCACCAGGGGGCCACGAACACGCGGCGCAGAAGGCGGCGCCATCGAACACAGGAGCGGCCGATGAGATTCGCGCTCAGTCAGGAACAAACCGATTTCGCCGCCAGCGTGCGCAAGCTGCTGGACGCCGGGCGCACGTCGACCGCGGTGCGCGCCTGGGCGAGCGGCGATTCGCGGCCAGGCCGCACGCTGATCGAGCAGCTGGCCGGCGCGGGGGTGCTCGGCCTCGCGGTCGACGAGGCGTACGGCGGTGTCGGCGCCGACCCGATCGACCTCGTCGTCGCGTTCGTGGAGATCGGCCGGTCCGCCGCGCCGGGACCGCTGGTCGAGACGGCGGCCGCGATTCCCGTTCTGCTCCAGTCGCTTCCGAAAACCGACGCGGCCGAGCGCTGGCTGCCCGGGCTCGCCGAAGGCACCGCGCTCGGCACGGTCGCCTTCGCCACCCCCGGGCTCGATCCGGTCGCGCTCGACGCCGACATCGCCGACGTGACGCTGCTCGTCGACGGCGCGCAGGTGTTCGTGGGCGAGCGCGGCGCGGCGATCCGTTCCGTGGACCCCGCGCGGAAGCTGTTCGCGGTGACGGCCGCCGAGCTCGTCGCAGGCGACGACCGAGTGCTGGAGGCGGGCGCGGTCGCGTTCGACACCGGTGCGCTGGCCGCCGCCGCGCAATTGCTCGGCGCGGGTCGCGCGCTGCTGCACGCGGCCACCGAATACGCCAAGCAGCGCAAGCAGTTCGGCAAGCCGATCGGCGAATTCCAGGCCGTGAAGCAGAAGCTCGCCGACGTGCTGATCGCGCTCGACCTGGCCGAGCCGCTGCTCTACCGCGCCGCGCTCACCATGGGCGAGCCGACCCGCAGCCGCGACGTGTCCGCCGCGATTCTGGCCTGCGGCGACGCCGCGCACACCGCCGCGCGCGCGGCGTTGCAGGTGCACGGCGCGATCGGCTACACCGCCGAGTACGACCTGTCGCTGTGGCTGACCAAGGTCACCGCGCTGCGCGCCGCCTGGGGCGCGCCGGATCTGCACCGCGCCAGGATCGCCCGCGCCCTGCGCGACGAAGCCATCCGGGACCGAGCGTTGCGAGGCACCGCATGACCGCCGCCGAACACCAGGAATTCGTCGCCTCGGTGCGCGCGCTGCTCACCAAGCACGCGGGACGCGACGCCGTGCGCGCCGCGATGGACACCGAACTGGGCTACGACCCGAAGCTCTGGCGGCTGCTCTGCGAGCAGATCGGCGTCGCGGCGCTGGCCGTGCCGGAGGAGTACGGCGGATTCGGCGCGTCGCTCGTCGAATCCCTGCTCGTGGTCGGCGAGCTGGGCCGGACGCTGGCGGGCGTGCCAATGCTCGGTTCGGCCGTGCTCGGCGCGCAGGCCGTGCTGCTCTCCGGTGACGAGGACGCCTGTGCCCGGCTGCTGCCCGGCGTCGCGGAAGGCGCCACCACGCTGGCGGTCTGCTGGGCGAACGCGACCGGCTGGGATACGCCCGGCGTCCGCGCCGAGGGCGAGTCCCTTTCCGGCACGGCGCATTACGTGCTCGACGGCGCGCACGCGGACACGCTGATCGTGCTCACCCCGACCGGGTTGTTCGAGGTCGAGGCCACCGCCGCGGGCATCACCCGGCGTCCGGTCGCGACCATGGACCCGACCCGCAAGCTCACCGAGATCGGGTTCGACGGCGTCGCCGCGCGCAAGCTCGGCACCAACGACCCGGATGCCGTCGCGGCGCGGCTGCGCGAGATCGCGTGGGCCGCGGTGGCCGCCGAGCAGGTCGGCGCGGCGGAGCATTGCCTGGAGATGACGGTCGAGTACACCAAGTCCCGGGTGCAGTTCGGGCGGGTGATCGGCAGTTTCCAAGCGCTCAAGCACCGGATGGCCGATATGTACGTGCTGCTGGAGTCGGCCAAGTCGGCGTCCTACGCCGCCACCGCAGCGGTCGCCGCCGACCTGCCATCGGCCGCCGAGGATGTGTGGGTCGCGCGGACGAAGTGCTCGGAGGCGCTCACCGAAATCGTGTCCGAGACCGTGCAATTGCACGGCGGTATCGCCATCACCTGGGAGCACGACGCGCACTTGTTCTTCAAGCGCGCGCATGGCGACGCCCAGCTCTTCGGCACGCCGCACCGGCCGCTGGCGCACACCTAGCGCACCTGACAGAAGGCCCCGGTGAGTCCTCGCCGGGGCCTTCCTCGTTTCGTTGCTTCGGCTGCCACAAACCTTCCACACGGTTCACATAGGCACCGCCTGTGCGAGGCGTGTGAACCCTGTGTGCCACCGGGTCGGCGGTGAGCAGCGGTCTGCAACGGCGCTTCGGCACACTGCCGATGATGGGTCTCGCGCTCGGGCTGTTCGCGGCGGACCTGGCGGTGATGGCGCTGTTCGCGGAGAACAAGACGGTGCTGATCGTCGGCACGGTGCTCGTTCCTCGGCGTGAACAACACCCTCATCACCGAGGCCGTGATGATCTCCGCGCCGGTGGAGCGTTCCACCGCCTCGGCGGCCTACAGCTTCGTCCGGTTCGCGGGCGGCGCCGCCGCGCCATGGCTGGGAGGCAAGCTCGGCGAGCACAGCATTGCGCTGCCGTTCTGGGCGGGCGCGGCCTGCACCGCGGCTGCCGTCCTCACCCTGATCGTGGGACGCGCCGCGCTGGCCCACATCGACGACCACGAGCCCGCGCCGCATTCGGTGGAGGAGGCACAGGCGATCACCGTCGGCGACTGAGGTTCGGTGTTTCGCGGGCCCCGTCGTCACGGCGGGACCCGCGGCGTTTCGACGTCCGAAACATGTCACCCGCTCGGCGTACCGTCGAGAGGTATGACCGAAGAGCAGCGAGGCCGCGTCAAAGTCGAAACCAGCCAGAAGCGAGTCCGGGCTTATCTCGGCGGGCACCTGGTGGCCGATACGGACCGCCCGGTGCTGGTATGGGAGATCCCCTACTACCCGACCTACTACATCCCCGTCGCCGATCTGCGCGCCAAACTCGAGCCGAACGGCGAGACCACCCATTCCCCCAGCCGCGGCGAGGCCACCGTGTACGACGTGATCGTCGACGGCGTCACCGCGGCGGGCGGCGCCCTGCGCTACCACGATTCCCCGCTGCCGCAGCTGAACGAACTGGTGCGGCTGGACTGGGATGCCATGGACGAATGGTTCGAAGAGGACGAGCCGGTGTACGTCCACCCGCGCGATCCGTATTCGCGCGTCGACATCCTCGGCAGCTCCCGGCACGTCCGGGTGGAGATCGGCGGCGTCGTCGTCGCGGACTCCCACACCCCGCGCATCCTTTTCGAAACCGGCCTTCCCGCACGCTATTACGTCCCCCTCACCGATGTCCGCCTGGACCTCCTGCACCCCTCCGACACCCACTCGCGCTGCCCCTACAAAGGCACCGCCGACTACTGGACCGTTCGCATCGGCGAGAAGGAATACCCCGACATCGCCTGGATCTACCGCACTCCGCTACCGGAGAGCCAGAAGATCGCGGGCATGGCCTGCTTCTACAACGAGAAGGTCGACGTATGGATCGATGGCGTCCTCGAAGAACGCCCTCGCTCCCCATTCAGCTGAAAACCCGAGTCGGGTCACTCGCCGTAGTTGAAGCGGCGGGCGATGATGACGACCGTGCGCGCCCCGTCCGCGTGGCCGTGGCCGAGCGTCGCCGCAGGATGGACTGCGGCCGCATGGCGGATCACACGGCGATCGGAGGCTGGGTTGGGGTGTGGCGGTAGTGGCCGGGGGCTTGGCCGTATTCGCGTTTGAAGGCTTTGGCGAAGGCGAATTCGGAGGTGTAGCCAACTTTTCGGGCGATGGTGTGCAACGGGGCGTCGGTGTCGCGGAGGAGGCGTGCGGCGGTGAGGAGGCGCCATCGGGTGACGTAGGAGAGCGGGGGTTCGCCGATGGTGGCGGTGAAGCGGCGGGCCAGGGTGGCGCGGGAGACGCCCGCGATGTCGCTGAGGTCGGGCACGGTCCAAGCGCGGGATGGGTTTTCGTGCACGGCGCGCAGCGCGGCGGCGATGGCCGGGTCGGCGAAGGCGGCGGCCCAACCGGTGGGGTGGGCGTCGGCCTGTTCGTCGAACCAGGCGCGCAGGATGAACAGCAGCATGGTCTCCAGCAGCGCGGGCACCGCGGCGTCGCTGCCCTGACGAGGTTCGGCGATCTCGGCGGCGAGCAGATCCACCGCGCCGCGCAGGGCAGGGTGGCGGCCGGGCCGGGCGGGCAAGTGGATGAACTCCGGCAGTTCGTCGAGCAGCGGGTGCGATCGCTGCCTGCCGAGTTCGTAGGCGCCACAGAGCAATTCGGACCGAACGCCGGGGCCGGGAATCTCTCGCGGCTCACCGGGCAGCGCGGTTTCGGTGACCGGCGTGTCGAGACTGTCGACCAGATCGTGATCGGCGCCGCGCGGCATGAACAACACGTCGCCGACGCCGAGCGCCAGCGGCTCGCCGCCAGGCGGAACGAGCCAGCAGGACCCGCGCAGCACGACATGAAATCCCGCACCGGGCACCACCGGGTAGCGACGCCCCCACGGCGCGTGCCGAATGAACAGACCGGAGGCGGGGTTGCCGGTGCGAATGGCGGCGATGGTCTCGCTGAGGATATCCACAACGAAACCATACGCTCACCATTGAGTGTTTCGAACATGAATATGAGCATCTAGACCATTCATATGCTCGCAGCGGCGCAATAGATTGCCAACTATGACAACGCAGCCCAGCTCCCCCACGATCGCCGTCTACGGCGCCACCGGCCACACTGGCCGCTACCTGCTCGCGGAGCTCCGCCGCCGCGCGCTCACGCCGATCCTGGTCGGCCGCAACGCCGATCGCCTGCACGCCGCCGCGGCGGCCGCCGACTTGCCGGATGCCGAGATCCGGATCGCCGACCTCACCGATCACACCGCCCTTGTCGCGGCGTTCACCGGCGCCGACGCGGTGGTCAGCAGCCTGTCCGCCTACGTCCGCAACGGCGAACCGGTCCTGGCGGCCGCCATCGCGGCGGGCGCGCACTACACCGACATCTCCGGCGAGCAGCTGTTCCTGAAGAAGGTCTTCGACGACTACGCCGCCGCGGCCGAAACGGCCGGCGTCACGGCGATCCCGGGTGTCACCGACAACAATGTCCCCGGCGATCTGCTCGCCCACCTCACCGCACGCCGGGTGAGCGGCCCGGCCGAACTCGTCATGAGCCATCTGAGCAAGAGCGGCGGCAACGGCTCGAAAGGCAGCGCAAAGACGGTGTTCGCCAGTCTCGACTGGTTCCGCAGCGGCGGTTGGCATTTCGCGGACGGCGAGTTACGTACCGGCCCCGCGGGTCATCCGCAAATGACCTTTCCCGGCGATACCGCACCCACTGCCGTCGGGAAATTCCCGCAGCCTCCGGTGCTCACGGTCCCCCGGCACACCGAGGTCGCGTCGGTCGAGGGTGTGCTGGCCAAGGACATCCTGGACACCCTGAGCTCGTTCACCACAGAGCTCATCGAGCAGATCCCGGACGCGCCGAGCTCGGATCTGCGATACGAGGTGATCGTGGACGCGCACGGGGATGGCAGGGTGGTGCGCGGTGTCGTCGAGGGCGTCGACTCCTACCGCGATTCCGCGCTGCTCGCCGTGGAGGTCGCGACCCGGCTCGCCGCGGGGACGACGAAGCCGGGCGCCCTGGCGGTGGCCGAAGCGTTCGATCCCACGGAGTTCCTCGACTCCCTCGCCCGCTTCGGCATCACCTGGCGAATCGAGGAATCCTGATCTGCCAGATTCCGCCGCCACCGCGTGGATCCCGAACGCGACGAACCAGCCGAGGTCGGCGTCGGGCGAGTACCGCTTCTGCTCCTCGCCCCCTTGGCGGTCTCCGCGATCACCTTCGCGACCGCCGCGGTGGCGTAGACGGGGACGCACTCAGACACCACGCAAGCCGTTGAATGGGGCAAGTCGCTCGAGAACCGTTGGCCGCCATCTGCGCATGGGCAGTCGCACACGAGCATAGAGTCGGAGGTATGACCGACGACCGGCCCGCGCTGGCCATCGCACTCGATTTGGAGCCGCACCCCGAGGGCGGCTGGTATCGCCAAACATGGCGCAGCCCGGTGGAATTCACGCCGTCCGGCTACCCGGGAGCGCGGGCCGCGGCCACGATGATCCATTTCCTGCTGATGCCGGGCGAGCGCTCGGCCCCGCACACGGTGCGCTCGGACGAGCTGTGGCTCTGGCACCGTGGCGGACCGCTCGCGCTCGACATCGGCGGCGCGGAAGTCGTCCTCGGGCCCGATGTCGAGCGCGGTCAGCTCTTGCAGGCCGTGGTCCCGGGCGGGGTCAGCCAGGCCGCGCGGCCGCTCGGCGACGAGTATGTCCTGGTGAGCTGTATCGTCGCCCCTGGCTTCGACTTCGAGGATTTCCGGCTCGACTGAGCTCTCCGCAGCGCAGCCGTGCGACGCTCGCCCACAGTCCGCGCACCGCCGGAGCGGAGGCGTCGGTACGCGAAACACGCACGACCGGAGCGAACGCCGGAGGTACGCAAAACACGCACCGCCGGAGCGAACGCCGGAGCTACGCAAAACACGCACCGCCGGAGCGAATGCTCGAGGTACGCAAAGCGCGCACGGCCGGAGCGAATGCGGAGGTACGCAAAGCGCGCACGGCCGGAGCGAATGCGGAGGTACGCCTACTTCGGGACGTCGACGACGCCCTCGTCGACCGCCCACTTGATGGTCTTCTCCAGCTGCGGGCAGCTGTCGGGGCGACCGGGACGGGCGCCCGACGCGGCGAGCTCGGCGAAGACCGGGCAGTGCGTTTCCGGCGGCTCGGTCCACTGCACCGAGGTCTGGTGTGAGCTGGATTTGCGCACCAGCACCTCGGTCCGGCAGGCCTGACACCGCAACGGCGTCAGGCCTTCCTCCAGATAGCGCTGCTTGTCGACCACGGTCTGGGCCTGCACCGCCGCCCGCCGCGCGGGCTGATCGGCGAAGTCCGGCGCCTTGGCCCAGGTGGCAGCCATCAGACGCCTGCCTCGGCTTCCTTGGTCGCCGCTTCTTCGGCTTCGCGCTTGCGACGCAGGTTCTCCGCGACCTCGGCCTCCCACGCCTCGTTCGCCTTGGTGGTGTCCACCTCGAACTCGAAGCGCTGGGTCATCTTCTCCGTGACGTCGGCGACGTCGACGTAGAACTGGTCGTACCAGCGACGCAGCTGGTAGACCGGCCCGTCCTCCTCGCACAGCAGCGGGTTCTCGACCTTGGACTTGTGCTTCCAGATCTCGACGTCCTGCAGGAAGCCGACGCTGATGCCCTCGGTCATCTTCTCGGCCAGCTTGTCGGCCATCGCGCCGTCGACGCCCTTCGGCTTCTCCAGCGAGATGCCCCACTGCAGCACGAACGAATCCTGCGTCACCGGGTAGTGGCAGTTGATCAGGACGCTCTTGACCTCGTAACCGCTGTAGATGTTGACCAGCGGGTTGATCATGTACGAGGGCCCGAAGTACGAGGCCTCCGACTTCAACAGGGTGTCGCCGCCGTACTTGGAGGCCATGCCGATGTCGGGACGGCCTTTGGTCTCCAGGAACTGGGTGGCGATATGTCCTTCGAAGACGTTCTTGAAGTACGTCGGGAACGCGAAGTGGATGTAGAAGAAGTGGGCCATGTCGACCACGTTGTCGATGATCTCGCGGCAGTTGGCGCCCTCGATGAGCATCGAATTCCACGTCCAGTCGGTCCACCCGCTGTCGAGCTCGTCGGTCGGGTTGCCGTCGGCGTCGGTGTAGGGGCCCTCGATGTGCGGGATGGTGATCTCCGGCGGCGGCTGGTTGCCCTCGTGGTCGTGCCAGACGAACAGCTGACCGTTGCGCTCGAGAGTCGTCCACTTCCTGGTACGCGCGAGCGGGGGGACGCGGCGCGCGTAAGGGATCGAGCTGCACTTGCCGTTGACACCGGACCAGCGCCAGTCGTGGAACGGGCAGGCGATGTCGTCGCCCTTGACCTCGCCCATGCTCAGGTCGCCGCCCATGTGCCTGCAGTAGGCATCGAGCACCCGCAGTTCGCCCGCGCTGTCGGCCCAGATCACCAGCTTGGTGCCGAACACGTTCACCGCGTGCGGCTTACCGTCCCGGAACGTCTTGGCCAGGCCGAGGCAATGCCATCCCCGTGCATAGCGGGTAGGCGCCGAGCCGACATCCAGCTCGCGGGGCTTACCCACCCCGCCGGCTGCCGGCCCCCTTTCCTTCCCACCGCTCCCTTTGGGGGTAACTGCCATCGCGATTCCTCCTCCATCTGTACTAGAACACGTTACAAAAATGTCGGGTTCCATGCCAGCGATTCGGGTCACTTCCTGCGCATGTCCATCCACGACCTGCGATGAACGCGGGTTCTCGACAGAAATAAGAACCTGTTCTAGTCTCAGAGGCAAATGAGTACCGGTTACCAATCCGACCAGGCAGGAGCAGGTCCCGAGATGACGCAAGAAGTGACCGAGCGGATCGAAGCGCTGTTGCCGACGCTGCGTGAACGCGCGCAGGAGGCCGAGGACCTGCGGCGCATCCCCGACGAATCGATCAAGGCGCTCCAAGAGACCGGCTTCTTCCGGCTGCTACAGCCCAAGCAGTGGGGCGGATACGCCGCCGATCCGGTCGTCTTCTACGACACGGTCCGCAAGCTCGCCAGCGCGTGCGGGTCCACCGGCTGGGTGGCGGGCATCGTCGGCGTGCACAACTGGCACCTCGCGCTGTTCGACCAGCAGGCGCAGGTGGACGTGTGGGGCGAGGACACCGAGGTGCGGATCTCCTCCTCCTACGCTCCGATGGGCGCGGGCACCGTCGTGGACGGTGGTTACATCGTCAAGGGCGCGTGGGCCTGGTCCTCGGGCTCCGACCACGCGACCTGGGCGGTGCTGGGCGGTCCGGTCATCAAGGACGGCAAGCCGGTGGACTTCGGCAGCTTCCTGATCCCGCGCACCGACTACCGCATCGACGACGTGTGGAACGTGGTCGGCCTGCGCGGCACCGGCTCCAATACCGTTGTGGTGGAAGATGTTTTCGTACCGAAGCACCGGTTCTTGAGCTTCCGCGCCATGAGCGAGCTGAAATCGCCCGGCCTGGAGCAGAACCCGGACCCCGTCTACAAGATGCCATGGGGCACCATCCATCCCACCACCATCTCCGCGCCGATCGTCGGCATGGCCTACGGCGCCTACGCCGCGCATGTCGAGCACCAGGGCAAGCGGGTGCGCGCGGCCTTCGCGGGCGAGAAGGCAAAGGACGATCCGTTCACCAAGGTCAGGGTCGCCGAGGCGTCCAGCGACATCGACGCGGCGTGGCGTCAGCTCTCCGGCAACGTCGCCGACGAATACGCGCTGCTGAAGGCGGGCAAGGAGATTCCGTTCGACCTGCGGGTGCGGGCCCGCCGCGACCAGGTGCGCGCCACCGGCCGGGCGATCGCGTCCATCGACAAGCTCTTCGAAGCCTCCGGCGCCACCGCGCTGGCCAATGGCACTCCGCTGCAGCGCTTCTGGCGCGACGCGCACGCGGGCCGGGTGCACGCGGCCAACGATCCCGAGCGCGCCTACGTCATGTACGGCACGCACGAGTTCGGGCTCCCTGTCACCGACGGCATGGTGTGATGGGCACGCCGACGCCGAGCTGCCGCTCGGCTTACGTCGTCCCCACCGCGCGCTGCCTCGCGACCGGGGGCGCTGCGCTTCTCCGGTCGACGTACCCCTACCGAGGTTCGCAAGAGACAGCCCGACGTCAGCAGGAGGCATGGTGACGACTACCGCCGAACTCACCTTCGAATCGACCTCGCGCTACGCGCAGGTCCGGCCGGATCTGCGGCTGCACTACCACGAGGCGGGCAGCGGCAACGGGCCGACGATCGTGCTGCTGCACGGCGGCGGGCCCGGCGCGTCGTCCTGGTCGAATTTCGCACGGAACATCCCCGTGCTGGCGCAGAATTTCCATGTGCTCGCGGTGGATCAGCCCGGTTTCGGCAAGTCGGACAAGCCGGTCGAGCATCCGCAGTACTTCGCGCACTCCGCGTCGGCGCTGAAGGATCTGCTCGACCACCTGCGGATCACCGACCGGGTGCACATCCTCGGTAATTCGCTCGGCGGCGGCGCGGCGGTCCGGTTCGCGCTCGACTACCCGGACCGCGCGGGCAAGCTGGTGTTGATGGGCCCCGGCGGGCTGAGCCTCAACGCTTTCGCGCCGGACCCGACCGAGGGCGTGAAGCAGCTCTCGCGCTTCAACTTCGAGCCGACCAGGGCCAATATCGAGGCGTTCCTGCGGATCATGGTGTTCGACCAGAAGCTGATCACCGAAGAACTCATCGACGAGCGCTTCGAATCGGCCAAGACCCCCGAGGCGCTGGCCGCGACCCGCGCCATGGGCAAGTCGTTCTCCGGGCCCGATTTCGAGCTCGGAATGCTCTGGCGCGACGCCTACAAGCTGCGCCAGCCGGTGCTGCTGATCTGGGGCCGGGAGGACCGGGTCAACCCGCTCGACGGCGCCATCCTCGCGACGAAGATGATCCCGCGCGTGCAGCTGCACGTGTTCGGCGGCTGCGGTCACTGGGCGCAGCTGGAGAAGTTCCACGAATTCAACCGGCTGGCAACGGACTTCCTGTCCGGATCCGGCAAGGAGAAATAGATCATGGGCATTCGATCGCTCGGCTATCTACGCATCGAGGCCACCGATATGGCGGCCTGGCGCGAATACGGCCTCAAGGTGCTCGGCATGGTGGAGGGCAAGGGCAGTATCCCGGATGCGCTCTACCTGCGGATGGACGAATTCCCGGCCCGGCTGGTCATCGTCCCCGGCGACAAGGACCGGTTGCAGGTCTCCGGCTGGGAGACCGCCAATGCCGGAGAGCTACAAGATATCCGGAACCGCTTGGAAGCCGCCGGCGTGCCCTACAAGGAGGGCAGCGCGGCGGAGAAGGCCGACCGGCGGGTCTACGAGCTGATCAGCTTCGAGGACCCGTCCGGCAACGTGCTCGAGGCCTTCCACGGCGTCGCGCTGGAGCACCGGCGGGTGGTCAGCCCGTACGGGCACCGGTTCGTCACCGAGGAGCAAGGCCTCGGCCACGTGGTGCTCAGCACCTCCGACGACAAGGCCGCGCTGGAGTTCTACCGCGACGTGCTCGGCTTCCGCCTGCGCGACTCGATGCGGCTGCCACCGCAGATGGTCGGCCGTCCCGCCGACGGCGAACCGGCCTGGCTGCGGTTCTTCGGCTGCAATCCGCGGCACCACTCGCTGGCGTTCCTGCCGATGCCGACCCCGAGCGGCATCGTCCACCTCATGCTCGAGGTGGAGAACGCCGACGACGTCGGCCTGTGCCTGGATCGCGCGCTGCGCAAGAAGGTCAAGATGTCGGCCACCCTCGGCAGGCACGTCAACGACAAGATGCTGTCCTTCTACATGAAGACGCCCGGCGGCTTCGACGTCGAATTCGGCTGCGAGGGTTTGGAAGTCGACGACCACGACTGGATCGCCAGGGAGTCCACCGCCGTGAGCCTGTGGGGCCACGACTTCACGGTGGGCCAGCGCCAGCAATGACGGACGGGGTGAGCGAGCCTGTGATGGAGACGAAAGCGACCGCCGACGCGAATCCGGTGATCGATCCGCGCCAATTCCGAAATGTGTTGGGGCAGTTCTGCACCGGCATCACCGTCATCACCGCCTTCGGCGACGACGCGGCGCCGATCGGCTTCGCCTGTCAATCGTTCGCCGCCCTGTCCCTCGATCCCCCGCTGGTACTCTTCTGCCCCACCAAGGCGTCGCGCTCCTGGGCGGCGATCGAGAAGACCGGACGCTTCTGCGTCAACATCCTTGCCGAGGAACAACAGCAGGTGTGTGCCCGCTTCGGCTCCCGTGAACCGGACAAGTTCGGCGGAACCTCGTGGCACACATCGGAACTGGAGCTCCCGGTCTTGGACGACGCGCTGGCCACGATCCAGTGCACGGTGGACAGCGTCGTCGACGGCGGCGATCACTACATCGTGATCGGCCGCGTGCAGGTCCTGTCGGAGTCCACGGATTCCGGCAGGCCCCTGCTGTTCTATCGCGGTCAGTACACCGCCATCGAGCCGGAGAAGACCGTGCCCGCCCCGTGGCGCGCCGATCTCGACCACTTCCTCACCACGACCACGCTGGATACCTGGTTGTGAGGTCGGCTCGAAAGTAGGGCGTACCTTCGCTTTCGCTCCGGCCGTGCGCGGGCTGCGGACGGACTGTCCGGCTGCGTCTAATAGACGGTTCCCTCCGCGGTGGCGGCGTACTGCGCCCACTTCTGCTCGCCGTCGGCGTGGTCGGGGCAGGTGTTGTCACCGGCCCGGAAGGCACGCGCCACCTTGCCCGCCAGGGGAAGCCGGACGACCCGGCGCGGGCGCGACCGCACGGCCCGCCACGTGTCGGCCAGCTCCGCCATGGTCAGGACCTCGGGACCGCCGAAATCGGGGGCGCGCCCGAGCGGCGGACCCTGGATCAGCTCGGCGGCCCGCGCCGCGACGTCCACCGCGGCGACCGGCTGGAACCGCAAGTCCAACGGCAGCGGCGCGATCGGCAGACGTTCCACGCTGTGCAGGATGGCGGCGATCAGTTCGTGGAACTGTGTCGCACGCAGAATCGTGTGCGGCACATCGCTTTCGGTGATCAGCTGCTCGCAGGCGAGCTTGTTGCGGTAGTAGCGGAACGGGATGCGGTCGATGCCGACGATCGAGACGTACAGCAGGTGGCCGACGCCCGTCGCGGCCGCGAGGAGATTGCGGGTCTGCTCGATATCGGGTCCGCCGAATTTGCGGAAATCCGAGGCCGCGTGCACCACGGCGTCCACACCCGCGACGGCCTCCGCCACGCCCTCGCCCGTCTGCAGGTCGCCCACATGCGTGCCAGCGCCAGGGCGGCGCGAGAGGACCCGCACGTCGTGCCCTTCCTCGCGCAGCAGCGACACGATGTGTCTGCCCAATGCTCCGGTTCCTCCGGCCACAAGAAAGTTACCCATGAGTAACTTCTACTCCGCAAACCCTGGGCGACACAAGAACCCGGCCACGCGAATTCGGTAATAAACTGCTCAATCGGTGAGCACTTATGGGCGGATGATCGACATATAGGCCCGCCGCTCGCACCACTGGAGACCACGATGAATCAGCTCACCGAGATCCACGCTTTCGCCGACTGCGCGCAGTGGGAGTCGTGGCTCGCGGCCAACCACGACCGGTCGACCGGGGTCTGGCTGAAGATCGCGAAGAAGCACGCGGCAGGCGCCACGATCACCATCACCGAGGCGCTCGACGGGGCGCTCTGCTACGGGTGGATCGACAGCCACCGCCGTGGTCTCGATGCGGACCACTTCCTGCAGCGCTACTCCCCGCGCCGGCCGAAGAGCCCGTGGTCGCTGGTCAACGTCGGCAAGGTGGAGGCATTGATCGCCGCGGGGCGGCTGCGCGAACCGGGATGGGCGGCGGTTCGCGCGGCGCGCGCCGACGGCCGGTGGTCCGCCGCCTACGAGCCCCAGCGCAGCGCGACCGTTCCCGCGGATCTTTCGGCCGCGCTGGCGCGAAACCCCCTGGCGCGCACCAGGTTCGATGGTCTTGGCCGGACCGAGCAGTACGCGCTGTTCCTACCGTTGATGAAGGCGCGCACTGACACCGAACGCGCCGCGCAGCTCGGGCGCATGATCGAGGAACTCGGTCGCGCAGTCGGCTGACCCGCTCGCCACGGCTCAGACCGCGACGATCTCGACCATGCTGTCGAGTCCCCGGAAGTCCGCGCTGTTGCGCGTGAACAGCGGCACTCCACTCGAGCGGCGGTCGCTCACCGGCCGGTACCCCACGGGTCCTCATCGCCGAGCCGGTCCTCCGATCCGAAGAATTCATCCGCCTCGCGGCGCATCGCCGCGTAATCCACCCGTGGCAGCGCGCGGTGCCGGGCTACCAAACTCCTCGGCCATGCGACGACGCTTTCGGCTGACCGGTCGCAGTTCGGCGACCTCGACATCCTCGTCCCGCTCCGCGGCCATCAGCGTTTGGGTTCGAGCAAGAACGCCGACGCCAGGGCGACCACCTCGCGACGACTGCGATCGCCGTGATCGGCGGCCAAGAGGTGCTTGCCTACGGCGAGGCAGAAGGCGAGCATGCTGCGTGCCTCGATCTCGTCGGGGTCGGCGCAGTAGGTGCCGAACAGCCTGCGCAGATAGCTCATTCGCTCGTTGTCCACCCGGCGCAGCCGTTCGGCGACCGCCGGGTCGCGCCGGGCCCAGTCGCGCACGGCCAGGTCGATCGGCCGCAGGCGATCGTCGGAGAAGGTGAGCAGGCCCGCGCGCTGGATCTTCGTCCGCGCGTCGCCGCCCTCCTGTTCGACCTGCTCGATCACCGCCTCGGTGCTCTCCCGCTCCCAGGTGTCGAGCATTTCCTCCAGCAGGGCGTTGCGGTCGGCGAAGTGCCCGTAGAACCCGCCCTTGGTGACGCCGAGCGCCGCGGCGATGACCTCGATCCGCACGGCGTCCGGGCCGCCCGCCGCGAGGGCGGTGAGCCCTTGCTCGATCCATCGGCTTCGGGGTGTCCGTGTGACGGCGACCATGCCTTCAGTATCGCCGAGGGTGTCGACACCGCCTCCCGAGCGGTCTACGATCGATCATATACGCCAACGTATATTTGAAAGCTGTTGCGGCATAGATCATTTGACTATGCCGTTGGCTGTCATGAGAGGAGGCCGACATGACGGTCGGCATGATCGCCCTGCACTATCCGGAGGCCGGACACTTCGAGGATTTCGTCGCCCGCGTGCGCAAGGTCGCCGCGGTGATGCGAGCCACGCCGGGCTGCCTGTCCGCGACCTACTGGGCCGACGACGCGGGCGACGCCGTCATATCGACGGTCGAGTGGGAATCCGACGAAGCGGTCGCCGCGACCTACGCAGCCCTCGGGACCGCGGACGTGGACGTCGCCTTCGACGCCCGCGAGCGACGCCCGCGCGAAATCATCCGACTCCGTTCCCTGGCCTGAGAGCGAGACCGAGATGAAAATCCCCAACACCGCGCACACCGAGCGCCCGTGGCGAATCCACGAGATCGCCCACGATTTCGCGGTGGAGGACGTGTGGGCGCTGCCGACCCCGGGCGGTCCGGACGACCTGCCGCGCCTGGTGCGGTTCATCACGACCGACCACGACACCCCGCAGCCCCTGGTCTTCCGCGTCCTGTTCGACATCCGCTGGAAACTCGGCGCGCTGCTCGGCTGGGACGACGCCGACTCGGCGGTAGGCGCGCGGGTCGCCTCGCTGCGCGAGCGGCTGCCCGACGACCTGCGCGATGGCCCGCGCGGCCCCGACACCGACGACTACCCTTTCACCTCGGTATATCTCACCGAGAACGAGTGGGCGGCCGAAATGGCCAACCGCACGGTCCACACGGTGATGCACATCGGCTGGGTACCCGACGAATCCGGCGGCTATCGCGGGCAGATGGCGGTGCTCGTCAAGCCGAACGGACTCTTCGGCAAGGTGTACATGGCCGCGATCGCGCCGTTCCGATACACGCTGGTGTATCCCGCGCTCATGCGAACCTTCGAGCGCGGCTGGCAGCGGCAGAACGCGTAGCTCGCGACCGGAGTCGACGGCGGCATCATCACCGCCATCCCCGAACGCATGCTGTAGACGGCCGATACAGTTGAGCTATGTCGCTACTCGGCCGCATCACCACAGACCCTGACATCTGCCACGGCAAACCCGTGGTCCGAGGGCTACGGTATCCGGTCGAAATGCTGCTCGAGCTCTTGGCATCGGGGATGAGTCCTGACGAAATTCTCGACGACTACCCGGATCTCGAACGCGAGGACATCCTCGCCGCTCTCGAGTACGCCGCCGCGGTAACAGCGCAGCGGACCACCATCCCCTTCGACGCCGCGTGAAGTTCCTCGTCGATGCACAGCTTCCCCGCCAGCTCGTCACATTGCTGACGTCCGCCGGGCACGACGCTGTGCACACCAGCAGCTTCCCGCTCGGAAACCGCACGCCGGATTCCGTGATCGCAACCCGCGCCGACCGGGAGGACCGGGTTGTCATCACAAAGGATCGCGATTTCTGGGTCAGCCATGTCATCAAGAAGTGCCCAAAGTCGCTCCTCCTTGTTGCGACCGGCAACACAACCAACAAGGCGCTTCTCGAAATCTTCGCCGCCCATGTCGACGACGTGATCGAGCTCCTCGAGTCGTGCACTGTGGTGGAGATGGGCCGCGACCGACTGATCGGCCATGCAAGCCAGGACCCTGAGTCTGGCGAGACTCCGTGAGACCGACGCTCATAGGGCAGTTCCGCCGATAGGTCGTCGCCCGCTGTCCCACCGATTACGCCGCGGCATCTTGGACCAGCGCGACCACCGGCGGCGACAACGACACCTGCTTGCGCCATCATCGGCGGCATCCTCGCACCCGACCGGTCGCTTCCGCGAGAAATGTAGTTATCAGAAACTGCGCTTCTCTAAGTTGCTTGCCCGCCCCAACGTGCGGTGTCCACTCGCATCCGCCGACCAGCAGTGGGTTCACCACGGGCGACCCGCGCGAGTGCGAGGCTCGGATTCGGCGGGCATGCGGTGGGTGCGTGGTCTAATATAAGTACAAACTTATTGAAGGAGGTTGCCATGCCCTTGTTGACCGACCCCGCTGGGATCGCCGGGCTTGTGGTTCGTGAGGTTCGGACCGGGTCGAGGGGTGGGGAGGTGACGCGGATCGCGGTGGCTCGGCGGAGTTATCCGACCGATCAGGCCGATCTGTGGGATGCGTTGACGAACGGAGAGCGGATCCCGCGATGGTTCCTGCCGGTGAGCGGGGAGCTGGCGGTCGGTGGGCGGTATCAGCTCGAGGGGAACGCGAATGGGGTGATCGAGGAGTGCGAGGCGCCGCGGCGTTTCGCGGTGACCTGGGAGATGGGGCCGCAGGTGTCGTGGCTGACGATCACGCTGAGCCCGGGCGAGGACGGGACGCTGCTGCAGCTGGAGCACGAAGCGCCGGTGGATCCCGAGTTCTGGGCGCAGTACGGTCCGGGGGCTGTCGGCGTCGGCTGGGATCTCGCCCTCATGGGTCTCGGTCTGCACTTGGCGAGCTCGGCGGTGCTCGACCCGGCCGAGGTGCTGACCTTCCACACGACTCCCGAGGGCATCGCGTTCATCCGGGCGGCGGCCGAAGGGTGGGCGGACGCGGCGGTGGCGGACGGCGACGACCCGACCGCGGCGATCACGGCCGCGAACCAGACGATCACCTTCTACACCACCGAGCCCGAGGACGGCGCCGAATCCTGATGGCCGCTTCTCCGGCGAAGATCTTCGAGGCGCTCGGCGATCCGATCCGCCGCTACATTCTCGAACTGGTCGCGGCGGGCGAGCAGCCCGCGGGCGCGGTGGTCGCCGCGGTACAGCGATACACCTCGATCTCCCAGCCCGGCGTCTCCCAGCATCTGAAGGTGCTGCGCGACGCCGAGCTGGTGAGCGTACGGGCCGAGGGCACCCGTCGCCTGTACGCCCTCGACCCCGCGGGCGTGGAGGCGGCCCGCGCCTGGCTGACCGCGCTGACCGAACCGCTGCACCAGTTCACCCAGCCCCTCGACGCCCTCGCCACCGAAATCGCTCGCGGGAGAAGGGCTCGCCGCACCGCCGCGCCACCTGCCGACGAGGCGCAGCGGAATGCTCGCCACGCCTGAACGAACCGCTACGAGATCGGATCGCCGCCGATCGACCGGCGGCGATGCAGGCACCGTCCCCGTCCGTCTCTCGAATGCCATGATCCAGAACCACATTCGAGTCGATCGAGCACCGGCCCGCCAGCAGAGTCGCTCGCGATTACGACCCGATTGCGAAACCGATTGTGCCCGGCGCACCCAGCACGAGGCTCACGATGTCGAGTCGAATCGACCACCGGCCTTACAGCAGGGCTCGCATACGCGATCGGCAGCGCAGTGGAGCCGCGCGCGTATCAGTAGGCGATGAAAAGGATCTCGTCGCGCGAGTAATCGTGCCCCGGGTGCTTCTCCGCCAGATGCGCCTGCGTCTTCGCGACGAGATCGTCCTCGTCGGTCCCGACGATGGCCTCGCCGCAGGGGCAGTTCAGGTTTCGCTTCATCATCCGTCCTAGGTCGCAGTCGACAGGTCGCGCGGACTCGACGCTACCCGCCGTGCGCCGCCGACTGAATGAGCAATGGTGTAAATCAGGGCAATTCGGATACGAGGTCTACGGCTTCTGAGCCAGGCCCGCGACGATGAGCTGCTCCCAAACCGTGAGTTCGCGCAGGGCGGTCGGACCTTCGACTGGCTCGGGCCGCCACTGCGAGACCGGGACGACGCCGGGCTCGAGGATCTCCAGATCACCGAACAGCGCCGCGATCTCCTCGTCGGTGCGCCAGCGCCCGCGCCCGAAGGTGGCCTGCAACTTCGCCTCGACCGCCTCCGTCTCGGCGTTGCGCCCCGAGCGGAAATGCGAAATGAATATCGCGCTGCCGGACGGGATCTGGTCGCTCCAGAAGCGAACCACATCGGCGGGATACTCGTCGTCGTTGAGGTGATGCAGGATGGCGCTGAAGATGACGGCGACCGGCTGATCGAAAATCGATCAAAGCGGTGACCTCGGGATGCTCGCGAATCGTCTTGGAGTCGCGAACGTCGGCCTGGATGACGACCGTCCGCTCGTCGGAGGCCAGCAGCGCGCGCCCGTGCGCCAGCACGATGGGATCGTTGTCGATGTACGCCACCTTGGCATCGGGGGCGTGCCGCTGCGCGACCTGGTGCACGTTGTCGGCGGTGGGCAGACCGCTGCCGAGATCGATGAACTGCCGCAGGCCCGCCTGAGCGAGTTCGCTTACCGCGCGCACCAATACCTGCCGGTTGGACGTGGCGATCACCACCGAACCGGGGAGGTTGTTCTTGAAGTGGTCGCCGATCTCCTGGTCGACCGGGTAGTAGTCCTTGCCGCCGAGCAGATAGTCGTAGACCCGAGCGATGCTGGGCTTGGACTGATCGATCGCATTGGAGCTTTCGGTCACTTTCGCACCCCCGATTCACCGGACAATGTGTGCCCAATAGTAGGAGATCGCGCGTGCCGTGGCAGAAGCTCGGCGTCCGACTGTTCAGAACCGCTGTGTAATTCGACCGCCGATGGCGTCGGTGAACCGACGTCGGCGGTCAGACGATCCGGCCCGCGAGCGGTGGCGAACCACCCGCGGGCCGGTCGCTTCGCCGGTCAGGCGGAGACGGCCTGCTGTTCGCGCTGCAACTCCAGTGCGATGTCGATGAGCTGGTCTTCCTGACCGCCGACGAGCTTGCGCTTGCCCGCACGCACGAGCATCTCGGCGGCGGAGACGCCGTAGCGTTCGGCCTGACGCTCGGCGTGCTTGAGGAAGCTGGAGTAGACACCGGCGTAGCCCATCATCAGGGCCTGGCGATCCAGCAGGCATTCCTGCGGCATGGCCGGACGGACCACGTCCTCGGCGGCGTCGGCGATGGCGAAGAAATCGATGCCGGTGCTGATGCCGAGCTTGTCGCAGACGCCGACCAGCGCCTCGACCGGTGTGTTGCCCGCGCCCGCGCCGAAACGGCGTGCGCTGCCGTCGATCTGGGTGGCGCCCGCGCGAATGGCGTAGATGGAGTTCGCCACGGCGAGATCGAGGTTCTCGTGACCGTGGAAACCGACCTGGGCATCGTTACCGAGTTCCGCGACGACGGCCGCGACGCGGTCGGAAACCTGCTCCAGGACAAGGGCTCCCGCGGAATCGACGATGTACACGCACTGACACCCCGCGTCGGCCATGATGCGCGCCTGCTTGGCGAGCACCTCGGGCGGCTGGGTGTGCGACATCATCAGGAAGCCGACGGTTTCCAGCCCGAGTTCGCGGGCGAGGCCGAAGTGCTGGATGGAAACGTCCGCCTCGGTGCAGTGGGTGGCGATGCGGCAGATGGACGCGCCGTTGTCCAGGGAGACCTTGATGTCCTCCTTGACGCCGACGCCGGGCAGCATGAGCACCGCGATCTTGGCCTGTGTGGCCGTCTCGGCGGCGATCTTCACCAGCTCCTGTTCGGGGGTCTTGGAGAAGCCGTAGTTGAACGAGGAACCGCCGAGCCCGTCGCCGTGGGTCACCTCGATGACCGGAACGCCCGCGCCGTCGAGCGCCGCGACGATGTCGCGCACCTCGGTGGCGGTGAACTGGTGGCGCTTGTGGTGCGAGCCGTCGCGCAGCGAGGTGTCGGTGACGCGGATATCGAGTTCTGCTGAATAAGCCATGGGAAACGCTCCTTACACCCGGGCCGAAGGTGCTGTGTCTGATTGGTCGCCTCGCTGCGCTCGGCTCACCTGCTTGGCGATGACCTCGCCGACCTGGGTGGCCGCGGCGGTCATGATGTCGAGGTTGCCCGCGTACGGGGGCAGGAAGTCACCCGCGCCCTCGACCTCTACGAAGACCGAGACCTTCGCAAGGCCGCCGGAGACCACCGACGGCTCGTCGAACTGCGGTTCGTTCAGCAGGCGGTAGCCGGGCACGTACTGCTGGATGTCGGCGACCATCCGATGGATGGAGTCGCCGATCGCGTCGGTGTCGGCGTCCTCCGGGATGGCGCAGAAGATGGTGTCGCGCATGATCATCGGCGGCTCGGCCGGGTTCAGGATGATGATCGCCTTGCCGCGTTCAGCGCCGCCGATGGTCTCGACGCCGCGGCTGGTGGTCTTGGTGAACTCGTCGATGTTGGCGCGGGTGCCGGGCCCGGCGGACACCGACGACACCGAGGCGACGATCTCGGCGTACGGCACGGGCACGACGCGCGACACGGCCGCCACGATCGGGATGGTGGCCTGGCCGCCGCAGGTGATCATGTTGACGTTCGGCGCGTCCAGGTTGGCGCCGAGGTTCACCGGCGGCACCACGGCGGGACCGACCGCGGCCGGAGTGAGGTCCACCGCGCGGATGCCCGCCTCGGCGTACTTCGGCGCGGCGGCGCGATGCACGTAGGCGGAGGTGGCCTCGAAAACCAGGTCGGGCAGCTCGGATTGGCCGAGCAGCCAGTCGACGCCCTCGTGCGAGGTCTCCAGCCCGAGCCCGCGAGCCCGCTTCAGGCCCTCGCTCTCCGGATCGATGCCGATCATCCAGCGCGGCTCGATGACGTCCGAGCGCAGCAGCTTGTAGAGCAGATCGGTGCTGATATTGCCGGACCCGACGATCGCGGCGGTTACGGTCCTGTCGGACACGATTGGCCTCCTTGCAGATGGCGGCCGGCGAAGCCGGCGGGATGGACTGGGACTCTCAGGGTTGACGGCCGGCGAAGCCGGCGGGGTGGGTAGCTCAGGTGAATTGCAGTCGGACCGAACCGAGTCCGGCGAACTCGGCGAGGAACTTGTCACCGGGACGGGCGTCGATGGCGCGGGTGCACGATCCGGGCAGCACGACGTCGCCCTCCTTCAGCCGCACCCCGAACGAGGCGACCTTGCGCGCCAGCCAGGCCACCGCGATGACCGGGTCGCCGAGCACCGCATCGCTGCGCCCTTCGGCGACGACCTCGCCGTTGCGGGTGAGCACCGCGTCGATGGCCTTGATGTCGATGTCCTTCGGCGCGACCCGCTCGGGTCCGAGCACGTAGCCCGCCGAGGACGCGTTGTCCGAGATGGTGTCGCACAGGCCGATGTTCCAGTCCTTGATCCTGGAATCGATCAGCTCGATCGCGGGCGCGTAGGCGACCGTCGCGGCGAGCACGTCCTCCTCGGTGCAGTCCGCGCCGGGCAGGTCGGCGCCGAGCACGAACCCGACCTCGACCTCGACGCGCGGGAACAGGTAGCGGCCCGCCTCGACCGGAACGTCTTCGAACACTTGCATTTCCGCGAGCAGGTGCCCGTAGTCGGGCTCGTCCACGCCCATCATCTGCTGCATGGCCTTGGACGAGAGGCCGACCTTGTGGCCGACCACGCGCGCGCCGCTGTCGAGCCTGCGGCGGATGTTGATCAGCTGGATCTCGTAGGCGTCGACCACGTCGATGTCGGGGTATCGCGCGACCAGCGGGTCGATGGCGACCCGATCGTTCTCGGCCCGCGCGAGTTCGTCGGCGAGTTCGGTTCGTACCGCGTCGGTCAGCACGCTAGTTTCCTTCCACTGTTGCTTTTTCGAGGACGGCCTGTTCGCCCGCAGCGGACCGTCCCGCGCGGCGACCGGAGAAGACGCAGTCGGCCAGCGACAGTCCGCTGACATAGGAGTCCGAGCAGATGCCGACGGCGGTCCGGCCCGCGGCGTACAGGCCCGGAATGTCGTCGCCGTCAGCGTTTTTCACCGCGCCGGTCCGCTCGTCGACGACCACGCCGCCGAGGGTGAGCATCGGACACGGATTGGTCAGGCTCGGTTTGATACCCACATCCAACAGCCAGTACGGGCCGCCGCCCACGATCTGGGTGAATTCGGCGGGCTTGCCGACCGGGTCGGGCGTGCCGTTCGCGATGGCGGCGTTGTGCGCGTCGACCGTCGCGCGCAGCCCGGCCGGATCGATACCCGCCTTGGCCGCGGCGGCTTCCAGCGTCGCGCCGCGCACGGCGCTGCGGCGCATCACCTCGAACTGGGCACGCTGGAACCAGGTCGCCTGGGTGCGGATCTGCCGGATCGCGGTGCGCATCAGGTTCGCGTCGGCGAGCAGCCAGCCCTTGCCTTCGTGCTCGTTGATCAGCGCGTGGCCGACCGCCGCGCCGTAGCGGGTCTCGTCGATCACCCGTCGACCGTGCGCGTCGACCAGCACCGAGCCGGTGAAAGCGCTGGGCGGCAGGATGAATCGCCAGGCCGAGACGTTGCCCATCCGGTCGGTCGCCGCGCCGGCCTGCCGCGCCAGCAGGATGCCGCTGCCGTCGTCGCCGGTGGTGCCGAGCGCGAGACCGGCGCGATACTGCGGGCCGTATTCGCCGAGCATCGCGCGGTTGGCGATGAAACCGCCCGCGCTCACGATCACGCCGCGCCGCGCCTGCACGCGAATCGTCTTGCCGTACCGGCGATCGAGCGCCTCGAGGCGCTTCTCCATCGACTTGCGCAGCGGCGGATAGTAGATGCCCGGCTTGGCCGCGAGTTTGGCCATGCGGCTGTAGCGTTCCCGGATCCGGCCGGGAGCGTCGCGCAGCGACCGACACTCGACGCCGATCACCGCGCTGTTGTCGTCGGTGATCAATCGTGTTGCCGCGGTGAGGATTTCGACCCGCACACCGCGACGCGAAGCGGAGGCGGCGAGCGGACCGGTGAGCTGCTTGCCCGAGGTGCCCTTGCCCTTGACGCGGTGGCCGCGCTGCGCCGGTTCGGCGACCTCACGGCCATAGCCGGAGACCTCGCTGCCGGAGTAGTACAGGTAGTAGCTGTCATTCGGATACGAGGTCTTGTATGGGCAGAGCGAGGCCTCGAAGGGCACGCCGTGTCCCTTCAGCCACTCGATCATGGCCGGGCTCTCGTCGACGAACCGCCGCAGGGTGGCCGGTGTGACGGCCGTGCCGACCTCGCGTTCCAGGTACGCGAGCATCTGCTCCGGGGTATCGTCCACCCCGGCCTCGCGCTGCACCGACGTGCCACCGCCCGCGTAGATGATGCCGCCGGACAGCGCGGACGCGCCGCCGCCGGTGAACCGCTCCAACACCAGCACCTGCGCGCCTGCCTCCGTCGCTTCCAGCGCGGCGGACGCGCCCGCGGCGCCGTAGCCGACGACGACCACGTCAGCGGTCAGGTCCCATTCGAGGTCCATGTACTTCACTCCGGTCCGAAACTGAAACAAGTTTCCTCGACAAATGGAACGCCGAGCAAGTCTTCTGCCACACAACATAGACCAATGGCGCGTCCATTCTATAACGTGTTCTACATGACAGATCCGGTTCTCGAGACACACAGCTACGACGTGGTGGTCGTCGGCAGTGGCGCCGCGGGCATGACCGCCGCCCTCACCGCCGCCCACCACGGCCTCAGCGCGGTGCTCATTGAAAAAGCCGCACACTACGGCGGGTCGACTGCGCGCTCGGGTGGCGGCGTGTGGATCCCCGGCAACAAGGCGCTGCGCGCGTCGGGCCGTCCCGACGACAGGGAGGACGCACGCACCTACCTGCACAGCATCGTCGGCGATGTCGTGCCAAAGGATCGGATCGACACCTACATCGACCGCGGCGCCGAAGCCTTCGACTTCGTGCTCGACCACACCCCGCTGAAGATGAAGTGGGTGCCCGGGTACTCGGACTACTACCCGGAGGCGCCCGGTGGACTCGGCGAAGGGCGCTCCTGCGAACCAACGCCGTTCAACCTCAAAGTCCTCGGCGCGGAGCGGGACAACCTGGAACCGCCCTACGCCAAGGCGCCGTTGAACGTGGTCGTCATGCAGGCGGATTTCGTTCGCCTCAACCTCATTCGCCGCCACCCGAAGGGCATGATGCGCGCCATGCGCGTCGGCGCGCGCACGTACTGGGCGAAGTTCACCGGCAAGCACATCGTCGGCATGGGGCAGGCCATCATCGCCGCGATGCGCAAGGGGCTGATGGACGCGAACGTGCCGGTGCTGCTGAACACTCCGATGACCGAACTGATCATGGAGAACGGTGTGGTCACGGGCGTCGAGGCGATGGTGGACGGCAAGCCCGTCGTGTTCACCGCGCGCCACGGCGTCGTGCTCGGCAGCGGCGGCTTCGAACACAACGCGGAGATGCGCGCGAAGTATCAGCGCCAGCCCATCACCACCGAGTGGACGACCGGCGCGACGGCGAACACCGGCGACGGCATCCGCGCGGGCATGGCGGCGGGCGGCGCGGTCGACTTCATGGAGGACGCATGGTGGGGGCCGACCGTTTTCAAGGGCGGTAGGCCGTGGTTCGCCCTCGCCGAGCGCAATCTGCCCGGCTGCATCATCGTCAACCACGACGGCAAGCGATTCGGTAATGAGTCCGCTCCTTACGTCGAGGCTGTGCACACCATGTACGGCGGCGAATACGGGCAGGGTGAAGGTCCCGGGGAGAACATCCCCGCGTGGCTGGTGTTCGACCAGCGCTACCGGAACCGCTACATCTTTGCCGGATTGCAGCCTGGTCTGCGCTTTCCGTCCCGCTGGATGGAAAACGACAACATCGTCAAGGCCGACAGCCTGGCAGAGCTGGCCGCCGCGATCGGCGTGCCCGCGGAGAATCTGACCGCGACCGTCGCGCGGTTCAACACGTTCGCCGAGACCGGCACCGACGAGGACTTCGGCCGCGGCAACAGCCACTACGACCGGTACTACGGCGACCCCACGGTGAAGCCGAACCCCTGCCTCGCCGGACTGGTGCAGGGCCCGTTCTACGCGGCCAAGATGGTGCCCGGCGATCTCGGCACCAAGGGCGGCCTGGTCGCCGACTCGGCGGGCCGGGTACTGCGCGAAGACGGCAGCACCATCGAGGGCCTCTACGCCTCAGGCAACTGCTCGACCCCGGTCATGGGCCACACCTACGCGGGCCCCGGCGCAACCATCGGCCCGGCCATCACCTTCGGCTACCTCGCCGTCCTCGACATCGCCGAGCGCAAGCAAGAGCAGCCCGCCGCGGCGGCCTCCGAGGCATAGCCGCATGCCTTTGCCACACAGCCACCACACGGTTCACACAGGCGGTGCCTATGTGAACCGTGTGAAACATGTGTGGCAGCCACCCGAACCGCGCCAGCTGCTGTCCCGGCGAGTGGGTACGGCGTTGCCAGCGGTACACGCCTGACCGCAGGATCGATTCGTGGGCCGGGGCGATCGAATCCGTCCACAACCATGCACAAGGAGAATTGATGCCCATCGACCCGAAGATCGCGCTCGGCGCGGAGCTGCCGAGCCGGGAGTTCGCGTGGACGCCGTCGGATGTGCAGCTCTATCAGCTCGGGCTCGGCGCGGGTGCGCGGTGGACCGAGGCGGACGAGCTGCGCTACCTGGACGATCGGGAGCCGCAGGTGCTGCCGACGTTCGCGACCGTGGCGCAGACCTTGCACGAGACCGAGCCGCCCAAGGTGAGCTTCCCCGGCATCGACATCGACCTGGCGAAGGTGGTGCACGGACACCAGGAGGTGGAGGTGCACCGGCCGATCCCCGCCGCGGGCAAGGCGACGAGCACCGGGCGGATCAGCGAGATCTGGGACAAGGGTTCGGCCGCGGTGGTCGTACAGGAGCACACCATCATCGGTTCCGATGGCGCACCGCTGTGGACGACCCGCTCGTCCATCTTCGCCAAGGGTGAGGGCGGTTTCGGCGGCGAACGCGGCCCGAGCAACAAGTCGGAACTGCCCGATCGCGCACCGGATTTCGACGTCACCACGCGCACGCTGCCGCAGCAGGCGCTGCTCTACCGGATGCTCGGCGACCGCAATCCGCTGCACTCCGATCCCGGGTTCGCGCGCGCCGCGGGCTTCCCCAACCCGATCCTGCACGGCCTGTGCACCTACGGGATCGTCTGCAAGACCGCCACCGACACCGCCCTGGATTCCGACGCGAGCCGCGTCACCGGCTTCCGCGCGCGCTTCGCCGGTGTGCTCTACCCGGGCGAGACCATCCGGACCCGAATCTGGCGGGCCGACAGTGAACTCGTCATCGCCGCGACAGTGGTCGAGCGCGAAGACGCGCCGGTGCTCGCGGACGTCAGCCTGAAGTTCAGGTAGGCGCCCGCGCGGCTCGCTCGGACCGACCGCCGTCGCAAACCCTTGCGATCGCTTTCGGTTCGGCCGGGCGAGCCACTTCGGCCGCCGTCGCGTGGGTGCGCACAACTATCGCGGCGGCGGCCGGGGCGATCGCCTCGGGCCGGTTGTCGAGCCAGGCCATGGATCACCCAGGCGTGCAACACAATTACCGCCGACGGCTCGTGAGGTCTGTCTGGCCGTCCCGCTACCTCCAGACAGTGGATACCCGCGACCTAGCCAACTGGTGGTCCGGCCAGTTCTTCGGTTCTATTGCGGGGGCCGAGTCCTTGGATCACCAAGGCGTACAACACGATCACGACGACTGGGGCGAGTGCGGGCGCCCAGGCCAGGCGTAGGGGGAGCAGGGCCGCGCCCACCGCGCAGGCGGCGAAGGCGACGGCGCCGACGACCGAGGGCAGGGTGGTCGGGACGACGCCGATCGGTGCGGTCACGGTGGCCGCGTTCAGCAGGTAGGCGGTGGCGACCAGGCCCGTCGCGGCGGCGGCGAGCACGCCGGTGTCGGCCCAGGCGAGCGCGCCGATCGCGACGAGGACCGCGGCGACAGCGGCGGGTCGGAACCACCAGCCGGCGACCACCAGGATCAGCGCGGGGATGCCCGCCAGCGGCGCCGTCAGGATGACCGAGGCGACGAGCAGGACGCCCGCGAGGACGGCGAGGAATCTGGTCATCTGCGCACCCGCACGGTTCGACGGTGTTCGGGCAGCAGGCGCATGATCTCGTCGAGCCTGGCGTCCTGCGCCCACGGCACGATGTCGACGCCGACCGTGCCCATGTCGCGGTACATGGAGGCGCGTTCCAGCTGCCACATACGGGCCAGCGTCCGGTCGAGCCCCTCGCGAAACGGCGTGCCGCGCAACACGTCCACCACCACGACGACGTGCCCGCGTTTGCGCAGATCGATCAGCGCCAGCGCGAACTGGGTGTCGAGCAGCGTGGAGAACGCCACCACGATCGCGCCGATCGGCACCGCGGCGTGCGGTGCCAGGGTGCCGGTGGTGGGGATGTGCTCGTCGCCGACGTCGAGCACGGTGTCGACGATGCGGTAGAACTGGCGCCGCCCGATGTCGGGGCGCAGCCAGCGCGGATGCTGGCCGAGGCAGACCACGGCGGTCCGGTCGCCCGCCTGCAGAGTCGACTGCACGACCTGGGCCGCGCCGCGCACCGACAGCTCGAGCGAATCGGTCGCAGGGCCCGGCGCCTGCTGCGAGGTGTCGACCAGCACGACGACGTCGGCGGACCGGTTGGTCAGCCGCTCGGTGACGTAGAGCCGCCCGCGCCGGGCGCTCACCGGCCAGTTCACGATCCGCAGCTGATCACCCGGCGCGTAGGCGCGAATGTCGGCGTACTCCACGCCGGGCCCGTGGCGGCGGGTCAGGTGAGTGCCGAGTCGTTCGGGAAGTTCGGTGCGCGGCAATCGCATTCGCTGCGGGTCGGTCACCGGGTAGACGAACAACTGTCCCGCGGGCAGCGTCGCGGTGGCGATGGCGAGTCCGGCCGGGCTGAGCGCGGACACCCGCACCGACACCGGGTAACGGCCCCAGCGCTGGGCCGACAACGCCAGCCGCAGCCCGGCGGGCGCCGCCCCTGAGTCGCTCGCCTCCTCGATTTCGATCCCGAGTTCTGCTGCCGCCTGCGGTTTCAGACGCAGCAGCGCGTGCCCCGCATCGACGAAGGCGGCGACGGTGAGCACCACCTCCTCGGTCTCGAAGCAACGCAGCGTGCCGCCACCGTCGACCTGAATCCTGGTCCGCGACTGCTGCCACGGCGCGGTCGCGAGCACGCCGAGCAGCGGCGCGGCGAAGACCACCAGCTGCCAGCGCGCGGTGACCACCGCGACCACCAGCGCCACCGCCGCGCAGACCGCCAGCATGTACACCAGAGGCGCAGGGCGCCACCGCAATTCGGCCTCGACGGTGGCGCTCGCGTCGCGGTGCCTGGAGCGGGTCATGTCTGGGTGGCGCGCGGGACCGGCAGGCGGCGCAGTAGTTCGGCGATCACATCCTCGCCGCGGATCCGGCGCACCCACATCTCGGGGCGCAACGTGATCCGGTGCGCCATGGCCGGAATCGCAAGCGCCTTCACGTCTTCCGGAATGACGTAGTCCCGGCCGAGCAGCAGCGCGCGGGCCCGCGACATCTGCACCAGATCCAGTTCGGCGCGGGGACTCGCGCCCACCTCGACCTGTGGATGCCCGCGGGTCGCACCGGCCAGGGCGACGACGTAGCCGACCACGTCGGGATGCACCGTGACGTATTCGACCGACTGCCGCATCTCCAGCAGCCCGTTGGCGTCCACCACCTTGCCGATCTGCGGCGGCGTCGCGCCGCGTTCCAGGCGCCTGCGGATCATCTGGGTCTCGTCGTGCTCGGAGAGGTAACCGAGCCGCAGCTGAATGGCGAAGCGGTCCAGCTGCGCCTCGGGCAGCGGGTAGGTGCCCTCGTATTCGATGGGGTTGTCGGTGGCGAGCACGATGAACGGCTGCGGCAGTGGGAAGGTCTCGCCGTCGATGCTTACCTGCCCCTCCGCCATCGCCTCCAGCAGCGCGGCCTGGGTCTTCGGCGGGGTGCGGTTCACCTCGTCGGCCAGCAGCACGTTGGTGAACACCGGACCGCGGCGGAAGTTGAACCGCCCCGAGTTCATGTCGTAGATGGTGGAGCCGAGCAGGTCGGCGGGCAGCAGGTCGGGGGTGAACTGCACCCGGGTGAAGTCCAAGCCGAGCGCGGCGGCGAAGGACCTCGCGATCAGCGTCTTGCCGAGTCCGGGCAGATCCTCGATCAGGACGTGCCCACCGGAGAGCACGGCGATCATGATCAGCTGCAATTCATCGCGCTTGCCGACGATGACGCGAGACAGCTCCCGCAGCACCGCGTCGGTGCGCTGGACGGTCGCGTCCAGTGGCATCGTCATTTGTCTACTCGCACTTGCTCAACCCATTTCACATTTG
This sequence comes from Nocardia sp. NPDC050793, assembly GCF_040654065.1. Lineage (NCBI taxonomy): Bacteria > Bacillati > Actinomycetota > Actinomycetes > Mycobacteriales > Nocardiaceae > Nocardia > Nocardia sp. NPDC050793. The sequence continues at coordinate 24,280 of NZ_JBFAHG010000019.1, read as the reverse complement.
CAGGCGGCGCAGGATCTCGTCCAGCGCCGCCCGGCCCGGTGCGCGCGTCGTCTGATCGCGCAATGCCGAGTTCGCCGGATCCACCCAGCGCCACAGTTCCGGTCCGAACTGCAGAATCCCGGCCGCTTCCGTCGCCCTGCGGTTCTTGGCTACCCGCATGCCCGTGGACAACTCGAATTCTTTGGCAAGTAGTGGACGCAGGTGCCGATCCCAGTCGGCCCGGCTGCCGTCGGCCCGGTCGGCCAGCATCTGCGCCCGCGCCTGCCAGCGGTTCAGCATCTCCAACGGACCGTTCTCGATGTCGTCGGCGTGGTCGTCGCGCTCGGCGTTCGCACGCTCGCGCAACGTCCAGATCAGCTGGAAGATCGCGAGGGCGACGGGGACGGCGGCGAGCAGCAGCATCGCCCCGCGCGCCTTGCCGAACGCGATCAGTTCGAGCACCACCACCGCGCATATCGCGGCGGCGGCGATCCCCGCCCTGTTCATTCGGCCATCACCTCCCCTTGCAGATCGGCGAGCACGATCCGCAGCAGTTGTTCGGCGCGCATACGCTGCCACTCCAGCATCGAATGCGGGCTGAATCTGGCCTCCTCGAACAGCGCGACCAGCTCGCGCGCGGAGGCGTCGTGCAGCGCGCCGCGCTCGAACGCGCGGGCCAGCACTTCCATCGGGGTGTCGGAGGCCAGCGGGGCGGCCGCGCGGTCGACGGCGAGGCCGCGCTCCATCGCCACATAGCAGGCGATTATGGCGGTGCGCGGGTCTTGGCCCGGCGCGTTCATCGCGGCCAGACCCATCTCGGCGGCCCTGGCCAGCGAGTCGACAACGGCCTCCGGGGCGGGAGCTTCCTGCGGGGGCGCGGGGACGGGCTTGCGCCTGGCCGTCGCCGCGACCACCACGAGGCCGACCAGGGCGACCCCGACCAACACACCTGCGGCGACCACCGTCAGCACCAGGCTGGTGCCGGTCAGGCTTTCGGCTCCGCCGGGCTGGGGCGGCGGTGTGGTCGGGAGGTATTCGGGCGGCGCGCCCTCGCCGGTGGCGGGCGAAGGCTCAGCGGGCTGAACCTGCCTGCCCGCGCCGACGAAGAACACGGCGGAAGCGGCGGCAAGCACCAGCGAGAGACCGGCCAACGCCGCGAGCACCAGCAGGCCGACGCGGCCGAGCTTCCACTGCCTGCGCTCGGGTTCGCGATCCGGTTCTGGCATGGCGAGCGGCAGCCGGTGCTGGCTGGCGATCACGCCCGCCAGCAGAATCACCACGGAAACCGTGAGCAGCACCGGCATCAGGGCCACGGCGAGCGCGTTGGGCCCCGACTGACGATCGGTGGTCTCGACCGCGCCAGGAATGTGCCCGCGCAGTGCGATCGCGGCAACGGCGAGCAGCGTGATCAGCACAATCACGCGCGATATCGGCGCTCGCGCCCGGACCACCAGCGTTACCACCAAACCATGAGTACTGCTCGAATCAGCCACATAGTTACATGCCGAGCGGTCCGCTCGGGAGGGAATCGAATACTTCGGATCACCTCCTTTTTAACCCGGTTATCGGCGAGTCGCCGCAGGTCGGCCCGCTTACCAAGCCGCGGCGGTCACCGGCTGTGAGATCTCACAGAGGCGGCTGGCGGTGCGCGAAATATCCGGGACGCCGACCACGCCGTCGACCAGCTCCGGCAGCGGCGCGGCGGCGCAGAGTGTCAGCTCCAGATCGGCGTCGTAGAGCACGTCGACGAGATTCACCAGGCGCATCGCCCAGTCCGGCGGCACCTCGCGCAATCGGGGCACGTCCTCGATCGTCCAGCGCCGGAAGCGCTGAGCCAGCCGCACGTAGTCGGCGGCCGAGGTTGCCGTGCCGCAGAGCGCGGCGAAGTCGACAGTGATCGCGTCACCGTCGACGGCGCGCACCCGCAGTGTGCGGTCGCCGATCGGGATCGTGAGCATGCCGGCTGCGCGGGCGGTGCGGACGGCGTTCGCCTCGGCGGCCGCCGCGCGCGTGCCGAAATCGCCGACCGGGGCCGTGAACGCCTCGGCCACGCTGGCCCCCGTGACCGTCATCGCCTCAGCCGCACAGGCGTCGCCGACCGGGACCATCCTCGCGTCGGCGGCGGTGCGAGTGGTGGGGGCGGCCGGCGTCTCCGCTTCGCTCTCGGTCGGCGGGCAGCCGATCAGGTAACGCCCGGCCGCGAAACCCCCTGTGGCGTCGCGCTTGCGCAGGGCGCGGTAGTCGGTGGGTCCGTCCACCGAGATCACGTCGAGGCGCTCGACGATGCGCGCGATGGTCGGCAGGAACCGGTCGTGGAACAGCGGGTTCGGCAGCAGCTGCTCGGGCGGGTAGTTCGAGGTGAGGACGAGCGCGATGCGGCGGGCGAACAGCGCGTCCAGCATGCGGGCGATGAGCATCGCGTCACCGATGTCGTGCACGTGGAATTCGTCGAAGCACACCAGGCGGGCGTCGCCGAGCAGGCGCTCTATCGCGGTGTCGATGGAGCCGGATTCGTGTGCGGCGCTGTGCAATTCGGCGAAGAATCGGTGGAAGTGGTAGCGCTTCACGCGGTCGGGGGTGACGGTGGCGATGAAGCGGTCCATCAGCATGGTCTTGCCGCGGCCAGGTCGGCCGTGCAGGTAGACGCCGCGCGCGCCCTTGACCGGACGGCCGCGTCCGTCCACCAGCCGAGCCAGCTGGTCAGCGGCCGCGCGCTGATCCGCGTCGAGTTCGATGGTCATCCGAGCCTCCCGTCTCTACAGGTGTAGAGTCCTCTACAGTTGTAGAGCACGGAGTGGGGCGCGACCAAGGGAAGGTGACGATGTCCACAACCGACCGGCGCACTCTGATCGTCGACGCGGCCATCGAACTGATCGCCCGCAGCGGGCTTCGCGCGCTGACGCACCGCGCGCTGGACACGGCGCTCGAGCTGCCGCCCGGATCGTCCTCCTATTACTTCCGCACCAAACGCGCGCTGATCGAGGCGATCGCCGACCGGATCTCCGCGCGTTCCCGAAGCGATTTCGTCGCAGCGGGATTCGCCCCACCCGACGCGGCCGACCTTCCGTCGATCGCCCACGGCATCGCGATCTGGCTGGACCGGCTCCTCCTCGAACGCCGCGACCATCTCATCGCCCGGCACGCCCTGATAGTCGACCTGATCGGCGACCCGGAACTACACGCCCGGCTGAACAACAGCCTCTTCTCACTACAAGGCGCGCGGGAACTGTTCCGCGCCAACAACTTCTCCGACCCAGACACCGCCGCCGCCGACTTCCTCGCCGTCCTGGAGGGCGCGGTCTTCGACCGCTTCGCGGGCAACCGCAGCGACCTCCCACCCGGCACCCCCGCCAGCATCACGCAGCTGACCACCCTCCTCTCCCCCTATCTCCGCACCTGACCCGCCCCACACACCCTCGGCACGCTTCACATAGGCACCGACTATGCGCAGCGTGTCGAAGCTGTGTGCGGCCGATGATTACGGGTCCTGCGCAGCCACATCCCCGTACGCGAAGCGACTTGGGCCGCCGCGGCTCCGCAGACCTTCCGCACGCCTCGCAGACCGTACAACCTGTGCGAAGTGTGCAAACGGCGTGCGAGGTCGACGCACACGGCTATGGCGACTGGCCGGTGGCAGCTCAGTGCGACGAGGCCATGTCCCGGGGCCACACAGTTTTCGCACGCCTCACATAGGCACCGCCTGTGTGAGGCGGGCGGAGCGTGTGTGGGAGCTAGACGGGCCAGCCGCGCTGGGAGTAGGTGGCGCCGGTGAAGTAGGCGCGGATGCCAGCGGCGGGGTATTCGATGAGGTTCTTGGGCAACGCCGTCAGAGGGAACCAGGACAGCTCGTAGCACTTGTCGGGTTCACGGTTGACCGGTTCGCCGGACCAGGTGACGGCCTCGAAGAAGAGGCCGAGGCGGGCTTCGCGGCCAGGGGAGACGACGTGCGCGGTGTGGATGTGGCGCAGATCGGCGGGGTCGACGACGACGCCGATCTCCTCCATCGCCTCGCGAGCCGTCGCCGCGGTGGCCGACTCCCCCGCCTCGAGCTTGCCCGCGGGCAGGTGCCAGCGACCGTCGAACTCGTCCGCGCTGCGCCGCTTGCTCAACAGCACTTCGCCCGCGCGGACAAGCAGGATATGGACGTCGACGATGTGCCGGTCGGTCATAAGGCTCCTCCCGTGGCGGCGGACGTGCCGCTCCAACCTACGCGCGGCGACCGGCGGGTCGATACCGTGCGCGATCGCGAATCGATCGCCGCCGCAGCACAGGACACCGGAAGCCGCCAAGAGCACCCACACCGACCGGTACGCGCAGCGCGACACCGCACCCAGGCGCAACCCAACCGCCGCCGCAGCGCAGAACACCGAAAGGCCCGCGTAGGACCCATGCCGATCAGTACGTGCGACTCGACACCGCACCCAGGCGCAACCCAACCGCCGCCACAGCACAGAACACCGGCGGGCCCCACACGCGGACGTGCCGCTCCAACCTACGCGTGGCGACCGGCGGTGGAGACCGGGCGCGGGCGCGAGCCCGATCGCCGCCGCGGCTCGAGACACCTACACGCGAAGCGATATCGCACCCGAACCCGGTCGCCGCGGCGAACGCGAGACCCCGGAGCCCCGGCATCTCGGCAGGCGACGATCCCGGCGAACCACCTGCACCTGACGGTGCCCGCGTTCGGCGGAATCGATCGGAATCAGTTGGCGCTGAGCACCAGACCGGAGGTCGGCACGCCGGTGCCCGCGGTGACCACGATGTTGTGCAGCGCGTCGACCTGGTTGACCGACGTGCCGCGAATCTGGCGCACCGCTTCGGCGATGCCGTTCATGCCGTGGATGTACGCCTCGCCCAGCTGGCCGCCGTGCGTGTTGAGCGGCAGCCTGCCGCCGAGTTCGATCGCGCCGTCCGCGATGAAATCCTTGGCCTCGCCGCGACCGCAGAATCCGAGCTCCTCGAGCTGCATGAGCACGAACGGGGTGAAGTGATCGTAGAGGATCGCGGCCTGCATGTCTTGCGGGCCCAATCCGCTTTGCGCCCAGAGCTGTTCGCCGACGAGGCCCATCTCCGGCAGGCCGGACATGGCGTCGCGGTAGTAGCTGGTCATCACGTACTGGTCCGCGCCGGATCCCTGCGCGGCACCGACGATCACCGCGGGACGCTGCGGCAGGTCGCGGGCCCGCTCCACGCTCGTCACCACGATGGCCACGCCGCCGTCGGACTCCTGACAGCAATCGAGCAGGTGCAGCGGTTCGGCGATCCAGCGCGAATTCTGGTGGTCTTCCAGGGTGATCGGCTTGCCGTAGAAGAAGGCGTCCGGGTTCACCGCGGCGTGCTTGCGGTCGGCGACGGCGACCCGGCCGAAATCCGCGCTTGTCGCGCCGTAGACGTGCATGTAGCGGCGCGCCACCATGGCGACCTGGGCGGCGGGCGTGCCGAGACCCTGCGGATAGGACCAGCCCGCGTCGATGCCCGAGGAGGTCGGTGCGGTGGCCAGCGCCGTGGAGAACTGGCCGAACCGCGACACCGAACGCTCGTTGAAGGCGCGATAGGCGACCACCACGTCGGCGACGCCGGTGGCCACCGCCATGGCGGCCTGCTGCACGGTCGCGCAGGCCGCGCCGCCGCCGTACCCGATGTGGCTGAAGAACTTCAGCTGCGGAATTCCCGTCGCCCTTGCGACCGCCGCCTGGGTGTTGGTGTCCATCGTGAAGGTGGTCAGCCCGTCGACGTCGGCGGGCGTCAGGCCCGCGTCGGCGAGCGCCGCCGTGACGGCCTCGGCCGCCAGTCGCAACTCGCTGCGGCCGGAGTCCTTGGAGAAATCGGTGGCGCCGATGCCGACGATGGCGGCGCGTCCGGACAGAGCCTCAGTCATTCGTACCCCGCAGCGCGATGACGACTTTCGCCGTGATGTGGTCGCCGAGGCTGTCGCGCCCGACGACGTCGATGTGGATGTCCTCGTCGTCGACCGCGCTCACCGTGCCGGTGAGGGTCAGCGTGTCGCCCGCGTACAGCGGCACCCCGAGGCGCAGCGCGATCGACTTCACGATGGCGCGCGGGCCCGCCCAGTCGGTGACGAAGCGCTGCACCAAACCGGTGTCGGTGAGGATGTTGACGAAGATGTCCTTGGATCCGCGCGCGACGGCCTTGTCTCTGTCGTGGTGCACGTCCTGGAAATCGCGGGTGGCGATGGCCGTGCTGATCACGAAGGTCGGGTCGGCATGCACGACCAGTTCCGGCAGCGTCGCGCCGACCTGCGCGGCGGTGGCCCCACCCGCCGCCAGACCACCCCTCAACGAATCGCTTTGCGATGCTGTCGTCATTCGGTCACCGTCCAATACGGCAGAGTCGCCTCGTCGTCGAGCTTCTCGAACTCCACCCGCACCGGCAGGCCGACCTCGACCTCGGCCGGGTCGATGCCGCGCAACTCACCGAGCATCCGCACGCCCTCCTCCAATTCGACCAGCGCGACCACGAACGGCAGCTGCCGCCCTGGCACTTTCGGCGCGTGGTGCACGACGTAGCTGAACACCGTGCCGCGCCCCGAGGCGACCACGTACTCGGTCGGCTCGGACTTGTCCTGCCACAGCGCGGGGATCGGCGGGTGCCGCAGCGTGCCGTCCGGCAGCTTCTGGATCCGCAGTTCACCGAGCTTCGTTCCTTCCCAGAAGAATTCGGTGTCGTGCGAGACCAGCGGCTTGACCCGCTCGCCTGCGGGCTGCGCCGGGGCGGCGGCCGTGCCCGGCGCGAATTTCAGGATGCGGAAAAGCATTTCGGTGACGAGCTCGTCGCCCACCCGCCACGAGGTTCGGAAGGTGACGAACCAGCCGTCGCCGAGCCCGGTGCGCTTGGGTCCCGTGATGCTCTCCAGGCGGCTGGTGACGCTCACCTGTTCGCCGGGCACCAGGTACCGGTGGTAGATCTGCTCGCAGTTGGTGCCGACCACCGAGGTGAAGCCCGCCTCGTCGAGCAGTTCGGTGGTGGCGCCCATCGGATCGTCCTCCGGGCGAACACCGTTGAGCCCGAACATGGTCCACACCTGCGCCATGGCGGGCGGCGCGACGATGCCTGGGTGGCCCGCGGCGCGGGCAGCGGCCTCGTCGACGTAGATGGGGTTGGTGTCGCCGATGGCCTCGACCCAGTTGTTGATCATCGGCTGATTCACCGGGTCGCGCGCGAGGCGCGGCGCGCACTCGCCCGCCGCGATGATCTTCTCGGCGGCGGCGACGATCGCTTCCGGCGTTGACGTGTCCGGCACGACGCGGCTCCTTCTTCCTATCGGGGTACTCGCGGCAGGTTCAGTCCGGCGGTGGCGACGAGCTCACGCATGATCTCGTTGACACCGCCGCCGAAGGTCACCACGAGGTTCTGTTTGGTGCGCCGGTCCAGCCAGGTGAGCAGTTCGGCGGTGGCGGGCTCGGCCGGATCGCCGTGGCGGCCGACGATCTCCTCGGCCAGGCGGCCCGCTTCCTGGAGTGATTCGGTGGAGAACACCTTGGTGGCCGAAGCGTCGGCGATGACTTGCGACTGGTCACCGTCCGGGCTCTTGTCGGCGGCCGCGACCTGCCAGTTCAGCAGTTCGTTCAGCCGGACCATGGCGTGCATGCGGCCCAGCGAGCGCTGCACGTCGGGTTCGACGAGCAGCCCGCGCGGTCGCGCCCAGTCGCGCACCCGGTCGTAGAGCTGTTCGATCTTGCCGGACGGGCCGAGGCTCACTCGCTCGTGATTGAGCTGGGTCGTGATCAGCCGCCAGCCCCGGTTCTCCTCGCCGACCAGCATGTCGGCCGGGACGCGGACGTTGTCGAAATAGGTGGCGTTGGTGTGGTGGGCGCCGTCGCAGGTGATGATCGGCGTCCAGGAGTAGCCGGGGTCCTCGGTGTCCACGATCAGGATCGTGATGCCGCGGTGGCGCGAATCCGCCGTGCCGGTGCGGCAGGCCAGCCAGACGTAGTCGGCCTCGTGCGCGCCGGTGGTGAAGATCTTCTGCCCGTTGACGATCCAGTCGCCGGAGGCGTCACGGACGGCGCTGGTACGCAGCGAGGCCAGGTCGGTGCCCGCCTCCGGCTCGGAGTAGCCGATCGCGAAATGGATGTCGCCGGAAAGGATTCCGGGCAGGAACTTCTGCTTCTGCGCGTCGGTGCCGTAGGTCTGCAAGGTTGGGCCGACGGTCAGCAGCGTCACCAGCGGTAGCGGGACATCGGCCCGCACCGCCTCGTTGAAGAAGATCTGCTGTTCGACGGGCCCGAAACCCTGCCCACCGTATTCCTTGGGCCAGCCGACCCCGAGCCAACCGTCGCGGCCCATGCGCCGCACGACGGCGCGGTAGGCGTCGCCGTGCCGGTTCACCGCCATCTCGGCCTCCTCCTCGGGAGTGACGAGATCGGCGAAGTAGGTGCGGAGTTCGTCGCGCAGCGCGCGCTGCTCGGCGGTCAGATCGATGAACATCTTGCTCCTAAGCGATCCAGACGGAACGACGCGCCGCCGAGCCAGCGGGCGATGTCCTTGGCCTGGGAGTAGTAGCGGTGCATCGGATGGGTCACGTCGACGCCGAGACCTCCGTGCAGGTGATGGCACTTCTGCATGGCGGCTGGCAGCTCGGAGGCCACGGTGTAGGCGAGCACGTCGAGGTCGTCATCGACGCGCTCCAGGTGCGCGGGACCGGTATCGGACTGCGAAAGCGCCCAGTTCGCCGAGACGGCCGCGACGTGCAGGGTGCGGGAAACCACGTACAGGTCGGCGATCTGCTGGGCCACCGCCTGGAATTCGGCCAGCGGTCGGTTGAACTGGCGGCGCACCCGCAGATGCTCGGCGGTGAGCACCAGCGCGCCCTTCAGCAGTCCGTCGGCGACCGAGCCGATGCTCGCGACGGCCAGCCGATGCAGTTGCGCGAGATCGCCGGGGAGCAGCTGCTCGGCCGGGATCTCCACGTTGTCCAGCAGGACGCTGCCCTCGGGTAGGCCACCCGAGGACGGCGACGGAGTGCGGGTCAGCCCGGCGGCGTCGCCGTCGACGAGCGCGATGCCGGAATCGGTCGGGATCAGCAGCCAGCCCGCCTGCTCGGCATAGGGCACCGCGACCTTGTGCCCACTGACGCGCACGACGGACCCTTCGGCGACCGCGGTCGTCTTCGGTGTCGCGGCGAACGGTGCGCCCGGCTCACTGAGCGCGGCGGTGAGCACCGCGCCCTTGGCGATCTCGGGGCAGATCCGCTCGGCGACCGTGTCGGGCAGCACCGGCAGCAGCGCGAGCAGCCCGAAACCCAGCGTCGGCAGGGCGGGCACCGCCACCGCGTCGGTGGCCAGCTCGGTGAGCAGCACGGATATCTCCGGTAGGCCCATACCGTCGCCGCCGAAGCGCTCCGGCAGTGCGACCGCGAGCAGGCCCGAGTCGACGAGGCTCGGCCACAGCTCGATATCGCGAGCGGATTCGCGCTCCAGCAAGCTAACTACTACTTCGGCGACGGCGTCTTGGCCCTCGTCCCTGGTGAAGTCCACGCTGTTCTCCCGGTTTCTTGGCTCAGCTGTCCACGTCGCGAGGCAGCCCGAGAATCCGCTCACCCGCCACGGTGAGCAGGATCTGCTCGGTGCCTCCCGCGATGGAAAGACAGCGCGTGAGCAGGAACTCGGTTACCTCGTCGGAATCCTGCGCACCGTTCGGTCCCGCCGCCTCCACGGCGAACTCCGCTACCGCTTGGCGGTGCCGCACACCCACGAGCTTGCGCACGCTACTCTGCGCGCCGGGGTCGGCGCCCGCCAGCATCGCGACAGCGGCCCGCTGCTCGAGCAACAGCCCGGCAATGGCCTCGGCGACGAAGCCGCCGAGCCGGTCGTTCCTCAGCTCCGCGCCGGGCCCGGTGGCGGGCAGCTTGGCGATGAGCTCCTCGAGCACCGGCCCGATCCCGTTGCCGCCCATGGCGACTCGTTCGGTGGACAGCGTGGAGCGGGCGATCTTCCAGCCGTTGTTCAACGCGCCGACCAGGCAGTCGTCGGGGACGAAGACGTCGTCGAGGAACACCTCGCTGAACCGCGCCTCACCGGTGATCTGCACCAGCGGACGGACCTCGAGTCCCTTGCTGCGCATGTCGACGAGGAAGTAGGAGATGCCGCGATGCTTGGGCGCGTCGGCGTCGGTGCGCGCCAGGCAGATGCCCCAGTTCGCCTTGTCGCCCAACGAAGTCCAGACTTTCTGGCCGTTCAGCACCCAGCCGCCGTCGACCCGCTTGGCGGTGGTGCGCAGGGCGGCGAGGTCGGAGCCCGCGCCCGGCTCGCTGAACAGCTGGCACCACACCACCTCGCCGCGCAGCGTCGGCCAGGCGAAGCGATCGATCTGTTCTCGGGTGCCGTGCTGCAACAGCGTCGGGACCGCCCAGCCGCCGACGGCCAGGTCGGGTGCCGCGAGGCCGGCGCGGCGCAGTTCCTCGGAAATCACCAGCCCGGTCATCGGATCGGCGCCGCGGCCGTAAGGCGCAGGCCAGTGCGGCATCGCCAGCCCCGCGTCCACCAGTGCGTCGCGCCGCTGGTCCACCGGAAGCGCCGCGATCGCGGCGACCTCGGCGGCCAGGTCGGTGGCGGCCGTACCGTCCACGCCCTCGGCGGCGAAGACCCGGTCGGCGCCGGTGGTGCGGCGCATGCCCGACCGCGTCAGTTCGGTGACCCTGGCCCGCCAGCGCGCCGAGCCGCCGAGCAGCTGGCGCAGCGCCGTTGCCCTGCGCAGGTAGAAGTGGGCGTCGTGTTCCCAGGTGAAGCCGATGCCGCCGAGCACCTGGATGCAGTCCTTCGCGGTCTCCACCGCGGCGTCCAGCGCGATGGCCGCGGCGATGGCGGCCGCGATCGGCAGTTCGGCGCCGCCCTCGTCGACGGCAGCGGCGGCGTCAAGCGCGACCGAGCGGATCAGTTCGGTGCGGCACAGCATCCACGCGCAGATGTGTTTGACCGCCTGGAAGGAACCGATCTTGCGGCCGAATTGCTCACGCACCTTGGCGTATTCGACCGCGGTGTCGAGACACCAGCCCGCCAGCCCTGCGAGCTCAGCAGCGGCGAGCGCGACGAGCAGGTCTTCGACGCGGTACGCGGAGGCGAACATCCGCTCGGCCGGCACCGCGACCTCGGCGCAGTGCACGCGGGCCAGCGGGGTGCTCGGGTCGGCGGAGGCGAGTTCCTCGATCCGCAGCCCCGCGGTGTCCGGCGGCACCAAGCACCAGCGCGGGCCGTCCGGGCTGTCGACGGGAAGCAAGACGGCGGTTCCAGCGGCGGCACCGAGCACGAAGTCCCAGACACCGGTGAGCAACACCTCGCCCGCGCCGGCGGGTACGCTGACACCCGTCCGGGGCGAAACATCCGGACCGACAACGACGTCGAGCGCGATACCGCACGGCTGGTCCTCGGCGAGGGCGCCCGCGGTGACGAGGTTGGCCAGGGCGGTGCTGAGCACCGGTCCGCCCACCAGATCGTGTGCCGCCTGCTCCAGCAACACGGCGAGATCGGCGACCGACCCGCCTGCACCACCCGCGTCCTCGGCGACCGCGACACGGAAGATCCCGAGTTCGGCCAGCGCGGGCCAGTACGCGCGCCAGAATCCGACCGGCTCGGCTCGCATTGTTGCAATCGGACGGACCGACCCGGCCCAGCCCCGCATCGACTCCTGGACGGCTTTATGCTCGTCAGTGGTGGCGATGGTCACACTCCAACCCGCCTTTCCGGCGTGACTCCCACACCTAGAACATGTTCTAATATCCTTGCCGTGCGGAAGTCAAGAGACGGCCATCCGCATCGGTGAGCACCGCGCGCCAGGCCGACTTACGACGTTCGAGGAAAGGACCTTTTTCGATGGCCAGCCCCTCCCGATCGCAGCCCGCCGACGCGAGCGCTGCCCGCCCAGCGACCGTCACGACGCTCAGCGAGGACGATCTGAGCTCGGCCGCGCAGCGCGAGCGACGCAAGCGCATCCTGGACGCGACGCTGGCGCTCGCCTCCAAGGGCGGATACGACGCGGTGCAGATGCGCGCCGTCGCCGAGCGCGCGGACGTGGCCGTCGGTACCCTCTACCGGTACTTCCCTTCCAAGGTTCACCTGCTGGTCTCGGCGCTGGCCAGGGAGTTCGAGCAGATCGAGGGCAAACGCAAGCCGCTTGCCGGAGCGACGCCGCAGGAGCGCATGCACCTGCTGCTCACCCAGATCACCCGGATGATGCAGCGCGACCCGCTGCTCACCGAGGCCATGACGCGCGCGTTCATGTTCGCCGACGCCTCGGCGGCGGCCGAGGTGGATCGGGTCGGCAAGGTGATGGATCGGGTTTTCGCCCGCGCCATGAACGACGGAGAACCGACCGAGCGGCAACTCGCCATTGCGCGCGTCATCAGTGACGTGTGGCTTTCCAATCTGGTGGCGTGGCTCACTCGACGGGCTTCGGCGACCGATGTCACAGACCGTCTCGAACTGACCGTGGATCTGCTGCTCGGAGATCAAGCGGCGAAATAGCCGGACGCGATAACCGCGTCAACCGAATCGGATCGGGGGTAGCCCGGTCGACGGGCAGACTGCCCGCGACCGGGCTACCGTGGTGTTATGCCGCGCTTGCCTCTGCACGCGGAGCAGACCGCGAACCGTCATGTCCGACAATGCGACTCATATCCGGCCGATCCGCCGGAAGGAAACGGCTCGGCCGTGACGCCCCTCGTGATCGCCGTGCGACCCGACCCCGCTCGCGTCCGCGGAAAGTTACTTGCTGGTTACCTGTGCGTTAACTGGGCATATCCCGATAACCGGGTTGCAATCGTGCGCACGCATACCGGCGCAATGCGGTGCGGTGAATTCAACACAGTATTGTTTTGGCCGCCCCTGAAACAACTCCTCCGATCACTAGGTTGGATGCGTGAGCGCACAGGATCTGCCCAAGGAACTTCGACGTGCTTTGTCGACGGTTGCGCGCGAGCCACGGCTCTTGGTCGCGTCGGACTACGACGGGACACTGGCCCCGATCGTGTCCGATCCGACCAAGGCGTATCCGCATCGGGAGTCGGTGAGCGCGCTACGCGCCCTCGCCGGTCTCACCGGAACGACGGCGGCCGTCATCTCCGGCCGCGCGCTGCGTGACCTCGCGGCACTCTCCCGGCTCCCGGTCGAGGTGCAACTGATCGGTAGCCATGGGTCGGAGTTCGACGTCGGCTTCGTGCACGCGATCGACAACGACGCCAAACAGCTGCTTCAGGAAGTGCAGAACTCGCTGTCGCAGATCGCCGCGGGCAATCCCGGCGTCACCGTCGAGATCAAGCCGGCCAGCGTCGCGCTGCATGTGCGCAACGCCAGTCCCGAGATCGGCCGCAGGGCGCTGACCACGGTGCGCCAGGGCCCGGCCTGCTGGGTCGGCGTTCAGGTCACCGAGGGCAAGGCCGTCATCGAGCTGGCCGTCGTCCCCACCGACAAGGGCGCCGCGCTCGACACCATTCGCCACCAAGAGGGCGCGACCGCGGCGGTGTTCTTCGGCGACGACGTCACCGACGAGAAAGCCTTCCGCGTGCTCTCCGGGCCTGACGTCGGCATCAAGGTCGGCGAGGGCGACAGCCTGGCCAAGTACCGGGTGGACAGCACCGAGGCGGTCTCCTGGGCGCTGGCCTTCCTGCTGGAGGAGCGACGCACCTGGCTGGCCGGCGCGAGCGCGCCGCGCATCGAGCGACTGACCATGCTGGCCAGCCCGCGCTCGGTGGCGCTGCTCACCCCCGACGCCACGGTCACCTGGTTCTGCCACCCGGAGCCGGATTCGGCCGCGGTGTTCGCGCACCTGCTCGGCGGACCGCAGGCCGGTCACTTCACCGTCGCGCCGGAGCGGCCGGGGCTGCCGCTGTCGCAGCGCTACGTGGACGGCACCATGACCGTCGAAACCCGCTGGGCCAGTTTGCAAGTCGTCGACTACCTGCCGCACGACGTGACGCCGAACCGGACCGATCTGACCCGGGTGATCACCGGCGTGGCCAAGGCGGTCGTCACCTTCGCGCCGCGGCCGGAATTCGGCCAGGTGCCGGTGTCGCTCGAACCCGATCCCGCGGGTCTGCGGGTGCGCGGCACCAACGACCCGATGGTGCTGCGCTCCCCTGGTGTCCGGTGGGAGATCGAGAGCGACGGAACACACGATGTCGCGCGCGCCGTTGTCGACCCGGCGAGCGGCCCGATCGTGCTGGAACTGCGGTGCGGCACACATGATCTCGCGCCCGCGATGACCAGCGAGCCGGAGCGCCGCAGGGAGGCGCAGCGGTACTGGTCGGAGTGGTCGAGCGCGCTGGAATTGCCGCCGCTGAAGCCGGACCTGATGAAGCGCTCCGCGCTCACCCTGCGCGGGCTGGTGCACGCGCCGTCCGGCTCGATCCTCGCCGCGGCGACCACCTCGCTGCCCGAGGACATCGGCGGCATCCGCAACTGGGACTACCGCTACTGCTGGCTGCGCGATGCCGCGCTCACCGCGCAGGCGCTGGTCTCGCTCGGCTCGCTCGCCGAGGCCGAGCAGTTCCTCGGCTGGGTGCACCGCGTGCTGGAGACGCTGCCGGGGCCCGAGCGTCTGCACCCGCTGTACACCATCTACGGCGAGACGCTGCCGCCCGAGGCCGTCATCGACCAGCTTCCCGGCTACGCGGGGTCGCGCCCGGTGCGCGTCGGCAACGCGGCGAACATGCAGGTGCAGCTGGACGTCTTCGGACCGATCGTCGACCTGATCGCGACGCTGGCGCACGCGCGCGAGCGCAAGGGCGTCACCGATCCGGCCAAGGCGTTGCCGGACGCCGACTGGGAACTGGTGCGCGCCATGGTCTCGGCGGTGACGCGCCGCTGGACCGAGCCCGACCACGGCATCTGGGAGATCCGCGGCAACCCGCGCCACCACGTGTACTCGAAGGTGATGGGCTGGCTGACGGTCGACCGGGCGCTCACGCTGGCGCAGAAGTTCGACCGCCGAATCGACCCGGAGTGGATCGAGCTGCGCGACACCATCGCCGAAGAGGTCAAGACCAAGGGCTGGAACGACGAGGTTCAGTCGTTCACCGCGGCCTACGACGGCATCGACCTGGACGCGGCCACCCTGCACATCGGCCTGAGCGGGCTGATCGATCCCTCCGACCCGCGCTTCGCCGCGACGGTGGTGGCGACCGAGGCCGAGCTGCGCAGCGGGTCGACCGTGTACCGCTACCACCACGACGACGGCCTGCCCGGCGGAGAAGGTGGATTCCATCTCTGCGCGGCCTGGCTGGTCGAGGCGTATCTGCTGATCGGCAAGCGTTCGGACGCCGAGGCACTGTTCGCCCAGCTGGTCGACGTGGCGGGGCCGACCGGGCTGCTCAGCGAGGAGTACGACCCGGTGGCCGAGCGATCGCTGGGCAACCACCCGCAGGCCTACAGCCACCTCGGTCTGCTGCGCTGCGCGCAACTGCTGTCGCAGCCTGTGGAGGTGCTCGTCTAGAGGTCACCGACCGGCCGTCGAGGCCCGCGGACCACCCGGTTCGCGGGCCTCGACGTTTGCCGGGTGGGTTTCGGCAGCGGTGTGGCGGCGGCCGGGCGGTGGTCGGGTTGCGCGGGGCTGATAAAGTTAAACGGTAACGATTTCCATTATGATCTGGAGCACTCACCTGCTCTGTTCGTATCGCCAGGAGTGCTTGCGTGAGTAGCCGAATTGTCTCGAAGTTCGCCGGTGTCGCCGTGGGGGTGGCGACCGCCATCACGTTGACCGCGTGCGGCAGCTCCGACGACTCGGGTAAGCCGCAGGTCGTCGCCTCGACCGATGTGTGGGGCGATATCGCCGCCACCGTCGCCGGTCCCGACGCGACCGTGACCTCGATCATCACCGACCCCGCCGCCGACCCGCACTCGCACGAGACCTCGGCGGTCGAATCGGCCAAGATCAGCGACGCCGACCTGGTCGTCTACAACGGCGGCGGCTACGACGAATTCATCGAGAAGGCCGTTTCCGGCAAGGACAAGCGGACCGTCGACGCGTTCGAGTCCCGCGCCGACAAGGGCGAAGAGAACGAGCACGTCTGGTACGACGTGGCGACGGTCGGCACGGTCGCCGACCAGATCGCGGGCGCGCTCGGCGAGATCGACTCGGCGCACGCCGCCGACTACATCGCCCGCGCCGCGGCCTTCAAGTCGCAGCTGGCCGGGATCACTGCGGCCACCGGCACGCTCGCCGCCCAGCACCCGAAGACGCCGGTGCTGCAAACCGAACCGCTCGCGTACTACCTGCTGCGCGCCGCCGGCGCGGAGGACCGCACCCCGCACGAGTTCCAGGAGGCCATCGAGCAGGAGACCGATCCCGCGCCCGCGGCCGTCGCGGAAACCCGGGATCTGCTCACCGGCAAGCAGGTTCGCGCGCTCGTCTACAACGTGCAGACCCAGGACAAGATCACCCGCGACCTGCGCGAGCTGGCCGAGGCCAACGGCGTCGCCGTCGTCGAGGTGACCGAAACCCTCCCCGAGGGAATGGATTACATTCAGTGGCAGACCAAGAACACCGAAGCGCTGGCCGAAGCGCTGGACTGATCGACGAGCAGCTGATCGAGATGTCCACGAGCAAGGGAGCCGCGCTGACCGAACACACCGCACAGGTGCGTCCGCGGCCCGCCGGTGTCGACGGGACGGCGGCCGTCCGGCTCGACGACGCCCGGCTCTCGTTCGGCGACCGTACCCTCTGGCAGGGCCTCGACCTCGAGGTGGCTCCCGGCGAGTTCATCGCCGTGCTCGGCCCCAATGGCTCCGGCAAGACCTCGCTGCTCAAGGTGTTGCTCGGCCAGCTCGCCCTCGGCGACGGACGGGCGTTCGTCGCCGGATCGCTCGCGCGGGCGGGCAATCCCGATATCGGCTACATACCGCAGCAGAAGACGATCGACGCGGGCGTGCAGCTGCGCGGCGTCGATCTGGTCGGGCTCGGCGTCGACGGACATCGCTGGGGTCTCGGCCTGCGCGGGCGGGCCGAACGCAGGCGCAAGGTGGACGCCGCCATCGCGGCGGTCGGCGCGGAGAAGTTCGCGAACGCGCCACTGGAATCCATGTCCGGCGGCGAACAGCAGCGCCTGCGGGTGGCGCAAGCACTGGTCGGCGACCCGAAGGTGCTGCTCTGCGACGAACCGCTGCTGAGCCTCGACCTGGCCAACCAGCGGCTGGTCGCCGAGCTCATCGACCGGCGCAGGCGCGGCCACGACACCGCGGTGCTCTTCGTGACCCACGAGATCAATCCGATTCTCCCGCTGGTGGATCGGGTGCTGTACCTGGTGGACGGCAAATTCCGGATCGGCGCGCCCGACGAGGTGATGACCTCCGAGGTGCTCTCCGAGCTGTACCGGACCGAGGTCGACGTGCTGCGGGTCCGCGGGCGGCTGGTGGTGGTCGGCACCGGCGACACCATGGACGCGCTCGGCGCGGCAGGCGCGCAGCACTGCCACGCCGAACCCGATACGAGAGGGGTCCGCGCATGAGTGAGCGGAGCGAGCGAATCATGTGCCAGCCCGCCTCGGGCACGCCGGAGCCGAGCGTCAGCGAGGAGCTGGCGTGACCGGCAAACTCGCCGACGTCTTCTCGAAGATGTTCGACCTGTCCACCACGGCCGATCTGCTCTCCTACGACTTCGTCCAGCAGGCGGTGCTGGCGGCGGCCCTGCTCGGGCTGCTCGCCGGGGCGATCGGGCCGCTGATCATCAGCAGGCAGATGTCGTTCGCGGTGCACGGCACCAGCGAGCTGTCGCTCACCGGAGCGGCCGCGGCGTTGCTCGCCGGGATCGGGGTCGGGCTCGGCGCGATCATCGGGTCGGTGGTCGCCGCCGTGCTGTTCGGCGTGCTCGGAACCCGTGCGCGAGAACGTGATTCGGTGATTGCGGTGGTGCTCTCGTTCGGCCTCGGACTCTCGGTGCTGTTCCTCTGGCTCGGCCCGGAGCGCGCCGGATCCAAGTTCTCGCTGCTGACCGGTCAGGTGGTCAGCGTCGGATACAGCGGCCTCACGCTGCTCATCACCTGCACGGTGCTGGTGCTCGGCGTGCTCGCGGTGATCTACCGGCCGCTGCTTTTCGCCAGCTCGGATCCGGAAGTCGCGGTGGCGCGCGGTGTTCCGGTGCGTTCCCTCGCGGTGATCTTCGCAGTGCTGCTCGGCATCACCGCGGCCTTCGGCGTCCAGATCGTCGGCGCGCTGCTCGTGCTCGCGCTGCTCATCACCCCCGCCGCGGCCGCCGCCCAACTCACCGCCAACCCGGCCCGCGCCACGGTGCTCGCGATCGTCTTCGCGGAACTCGCGGCGGTCGGCGGCATCCTGCTGTCCCTGGCGCCCGGTGTTCCGGTGTCGACGTTCGTGACGGCGATTTCGTTCGTGATCTACGTGGTGTGCCGGGTCGTGGGCAACCGTCGCAGGCAACTCGCGCGGGTCCGGTGATCTGATGCGGCAGGTAGCTCCAGCGAGGCGAGAGCTCTAACCCGTCTCCGGCAAATCCGAGATGCGCCGGCTGGATCAATTGTCGGCGAGGCCGACGGCCGTTCGTAGGCGCTCGAGGGCTTCGGTAGCCGGGCGGCTTGCCCCGCGGCGGTAGGCGGATTCGTAGGTTTCCGCGCCAAGACGATCGGTCAGGGTGGTGATCAGGGCGGTGAGACGGGGTTCGCCCCTGTCGAAGTCGCCGCGGAGGGACGCGCTGAGGCCGAGGGCTTCCGCGGCGTCCTCGGGGGCGTTCTCGAGCGTGCGCAGTTCGGCGAGGAGTTCGGCGACGTGGGCGGTGTTGGCGGCGTCGGCCCAGGCGAACAGGCCCGCGGCGGCGCGTGGCAGGAGCGTGCGGGCCACGGTCGCGTCGCCTTCGGCGAGGCGGTTGGCCAGGCGGGCCGCGGTGATGAGATCGGCGGCCATAGCGTCCGGGAGGCCCAAGCGGTCGGCGATCGCCGCGAGCTCGTCGATCGTGCGCTCGGCGGCGGGCACGTCGCCCGCGCGGCGGTGGCATTCGGCGAGCGCGAAGAGGGCTTCCGCGGCGCTGCGCCGGTGGCCTCGCTCGGTGGACTGGCGTCGCATCGCTTCGATATCGCGCAGCGCGCCGTCCAGGTCGCCCGCGCGCATGCGTTCGGTGGTGAGCCGGGCGCGGCAGTGGAACAGATCGTCCTGCCCGCCGAGTTCACTGCTGACCGCGACGCCCTTCTCGAACACCGCGATGGCGTCGTCGTGCTCGCCGCGCAGCGAGTGATCGCGACCGACGGCAAGCAGCGCCATCCCGAGCCCCCAGCGATCGCCGACCTCCGCGAAGCCGCGCAGCGCCGCGGCACGGTCGTCGGTCCCCACGCGCCGATCGCCCTGTTCTGTCCACACGTGATCCCGCGCCCAATGCCCGCAGGCCCGCACCCACGGATCCGATGCGGCCAGCGCACGATCCAGCACGCGTGTGCCGAGGTCGTCGGCGCCCGCCGAGGCGGCGAGCAGCGGGACCCAGAGCAACAGCGCCGGGTGGAAGCCGAGCGCGCCCGCTGCTTCACCGTCCTCGATCAGCGTGTGGACCTGAGCGTTTTCCGTAATCGGCGCGCCCGCGAGCAACTGGATCAGCCGCAGCGCTGTTCGCTCGCGCTCGGGCAGCGCGCCGTCGAGGCGCAATACGGCGGCGAGGAAGGTCTCGAACTGGGTGCCCATGCCGCGGATGCCCCAGTACCAGAACAGCGCGCCGACGAAACGCGATGCGCGCAGACCGTCACCGCTGTCGAGCGTGGATCGCAGTGCGGTTACCAGGTTTTCGTGTTCTGCGTCGAAAATCGCCATGGCGCGCAACTGGTCTCGTGTGCGCAGCAATGGCTCGTGCCGCTCGGCGAGCGCCAGGTAGTGCTCGGCGAAGCGGTCGTCGAGGTCGTCAGCGGTTTCCTCGAGCCGGTCGGCCGCGTACGCGCGGATGGTCGCGAGCATGCGATAGCGCGGCTCAGGATCGCCGGAGACGGTGAGGACGGACTTCTCTACCAGCGCATCGGCCACATACAGCACGTCCTCGCTCGGCAGCGCCTCGTCGGAGCAGATCTCCTCCAATGCCGCCAGTGTCGCGCCGCCGGGGAACAGCGAGAGTCTGCGGGCCAGTGTCCGTTCCGGCTCGGTGAGCAGGTCCCAGCTCCACGCCACCAGGGCGAGCAGCGTGCGCTGGCGCGGCTGGGCGGTGCGGCTGCCCGAGGTCAGCAGCCGGAAGCGATCATCGAGCCTGCGCGCGATCTGCTCGACGCTCATCGAACGCAGCTTGGCCGCCGCCAGCTCGAGCGCCAGCGGCAGACCGTCGAGCTGACGGCAGATGTCGACGACCGGCCCGGCCGTCTCGGCGTTCAGGGCGAAATCGGGCCGGGCCGCGACCGCTCGGTCGAGGAACAGCCGCACCGCGGCGGCATCGGCGAGTTCTCCTGCCTCGCCGGGTAATTCGAGCGGGCCAAGTTGGTACAGCGTCTCACCGGCGATGGCGAGCGGCTCACGGCTGGTCGCGAGAATCCGCAGCTGCGGGAGTCTTTCGAGAAGGCCGCCTGCCAGTTCCGCGGCGGACTCGATCAGATGCTCGCAGTTGTCGAGCACCAGCACCGCGGGGCCGACGTCCAGCAGTTCGGCGATGCGGTCGGGTCCGGTGAGCGGCTGGGTAGCGCGGTTGTCGGACACCCGCAGATCCCAGGAGCCCAGCGCGCCGACCACCGTGTCGGTCAGCTGTTCCGGGGTGCTCACGCCGGCCAGCGGGACGAACCAGACCCGGCCGCGTCCGTAAGACCGGTGCCGGGTGACGGTTTCGACCGCCACCCGGGTCTTGCCCGCCCCGCCTGGGCCGACGAGCGTGACCAGACGTCCCGCGTCGAGGAGTTCGGCGACGCGGGCCAGTTCGCGTTCCCGTCCGACGAAGTTGGTGAGCGGCAGCGGAATTCGGTTCACGATCGGCTCGGGCCGCGGCGCGGGGCGATCCAGTTCACCGCGCAGCAAAGCCAGGTGGGTCTCCCGCAGTTCGGCGGACGGATCGACGCCGAGTTCGTCGCCGAGCCGCTCGCGAGTCTGTTCGTAGACGGCCAGCGCGTCGGATTGGCGGCCCGCGGCCGAGAGCGCGCGCATGCGCAGCCCGGCCAGCCGCTCGGCGAGCGGGCGTTCGGCGGCCGCCGCTTCCAGGTCGGCGAGGACGTCGGCGTGCCTGCCCAGCCGTAGCTCGACGTCGTAATTGTCCTCGGCGACAGCGGCTTTCAGCTCTTCGAGCCGCGCGACCGCGAGATCGGCGAAGGGCGCGTCACGCACATCGGCGAGCGCGGGGCCCCGCCACAGCGCGAGGGCGTCAGCCAGCGCGGCGCCCGCCGCCGCCACCTTGCCCGCGGCCAGGTCGCGACGGGCCTCGGCGGCGGCGGATTCGAAGCGGTGCGCGTCCACGTCCTCCGGACGCACCGACAGCCGGTAACCGCCGGGCCCGAGTTCGAGTGTGCCCGCGCCGCGTAATGCCTTGCGCAGCCTGGAAACCAGTGCCTGCAACGCACCGGCCGCCTCGGCGGGCGGCTGCTCACCCCAGAGCCCGTCGACGAGCGCGTCCACCGATACCGGCCGTCCCGCCTCCAGCGCCAGCCTGGCCAGCAGCATTCGCAGGCGTACGCCACCTAGATCGAGAGGGGAGCCGTCGTCGGCGAAGGCGGCAATCGGACCGAGCAGAGCAACACGCACGGCGTCCAGACTGTCAGAGGTGTCGGGAGCGGGGTGCGTGGGGCGTTGTGCGGGTCGGCCGTGGCATGTGGCTGTTGCGTTCTTCGAATGGAGACCCCGCGCCATTTCTGACATCACACACTTTTCGTACGCCTCACAGAGGCGGTGCCTATGCGAAGCGTATGGCGGGGGTGTGGGAACGGCAGCGGTGGCGCACCGTGGCCCGCGATAGGCACTGGGGGCGGCCGCAGTGCGTCGACTGTAACGGCGAAGGCGGTGGCGGGGCGATCGGCGGCGGGTAAAGGTTCGCGACACGGCGGAACCCGGTCTCGCGCAATGCGAAACCGGGTTTCGGATCGAGGTGCGTCAGGCGACGAGCAGGGCGACGAGTACCAGGATCGAGCCGCCGAAGACGATCGCGTGGCGGGCGTTCTGCAGCCACGGCATCACCCAGCGCGGGAAGGCGCCCTCGGCGGCCGCGAGGAAGCGGCGCACGTCGATGCGGGCGAGCTCCGGGTCGCCGGTCTTGGCGAAGGCGTGTTCGATGCTCTTGGCGGCGGTCAGGTTGCTGTAGAGGATGACGACGTTGACGATCAGCACGAGCGCCTGGCAGATCCAGGTCAGCGTCTGACCCCACGGGCTGGCCGCCAGGTTCAGCCCGGCGAGCGCGGCCATGACCAGCGCGATGGACAGCGGCGCCCAGGTCTCGTGGCCGCCCGCGTCGAAGCGCATGCCGTGTTCGGCGAGTACGCCGGGCCGGACGCCCTGGCGGTTCAGTTCCGCCTCCGCGGCGGCCTTCGCGGCGGCGCCGTAGCGGTGGCGCACCAGCGGGATGCTCACGAAGGCGGCGGCGATCAGCAGTTGGGCGATGGCGGCGATGGTCAGCATGGCGGTTCTCCTCATCCGGTTTCTTCGGTCTTGCGGGGCGGGGCCGGTGGGGGGCCCGCGCTCTCGATGAGCCAAAGATGCGCGACCCGGCTGACAGGCCGCCGATATCGCGCCGACACGGTCTGTCAGTGCAGGTAGACGCGAAGAAACGCGTTGGAGGGCGGCTGTGATGGCAGCCGCCTTCAGTCGTAGGAGACGGGTTTCGTATGCTCGGACTCACACGCCGCCGAACGAATGGTGACCAACGATGATCGACTTTTCGATTCCCGCCGAACTCGCCGCCGAACGCGACCGCGTCCGCCAGTTCGTGATCGACAAAATCGTCCCGTTCGAGCGCGATCCGCGCCTGACCGCGCACGGACCGACCGACGAACTGCGCCAGGAGCTGGTGGAACTCGCCCGCGCGGAGAAGCTGCTGACGGTGCAGGCCCCCGAGGCGCTCGGCGGGCGCGGCCTCAGCCACGTCGAACAGGCCGTCATCTACGAGGCGGCGGGCTGGTCCACCCTCGGCCCGGTCGCGATGAACTGCGCGGCGCCCGACGAGGGCAACATGTTCCTGCTGTCCAAGGTCGCGAACCGGGAGCAGATCGACCGCTACCTGATGCCGGTGATCAACGGACACCAGCGCTCGGTCTTTGCGATGACCGAACCCGACGGCGCAGGCTCCGACCCGGCGCAGCTGGCCACCGAGGCCGTCTTCGACGGCGAGAACTTCACCGTCAACGGCCGCAAATGGCTGATCACCGGTGCCAACGGCGCCAAGACCTGGATCATCATGGCCCGCCTTGCCGCCAACCCGCACCTGCCCGAGGGGCCCACGCTGTTCCTCACCGACGGCGACCAGCCGGGCATCGTCATCGAGCGCACCATGAACACGATGGACCGCAACTATGTCGCCGGGCACGGCGTCGTGCGGTTCGACAATCTGGTGCTACCCAAGTCGGCGCTGCTCGGGGAGGCCGGGCAGGCGCTGCGCTACGCCCAGCTGCGGCTGGCTCCGGCCCGGCTCACGCACTGCATGCGCTGGCTCGGCGCGGCCGAACGGGCGCAGAGCATCGCGATCCAGCACGCCAAGACCCGCACCGCGTTCGGCAAGCCGATCGGCGAACACGAGGGCGTGTCGTTCATGTTGGCGGACAACGAGATCGCGCTGCACCAGTGCCGCCTGACCATCTGGCACGCCTGCTGGCTGATGGACCAGGGCGAGAAGGCACGGCACGAGAGCTCGATCGCGAAGTCGTACGTCTCGGAGGAGCTGTTCAAGGTCGCCGACCGCTGCGTGCAGGTGCTCGGCGGCATCGGCATCAGCGACGAGACGGTGGTCGAAATGATCTTCCGCGACATGCGCGCCTTCCGCCTCTACGACGGACCCACCGAAGTTCACAAGTACGCGATCGGCCGCAAGATCCTGCGCTGACGCTCCGCCGATCCCCACGCTCCCAGCCACCCGTGGCCGATCCCGTTAGCGTTCGTCCCGATTGACGGCGGGACACCGCGCGGGTGACGGGCGAGCGCGCACACCCGGCGCGGCCGCCAAAACCCGGGACCGAACGCTCCATCCCCACGCTCCCAGCCACCCCGAGGGCAATCCCGTTAGCGTTCGTCCCGATTCGCGGCGGGCACACCGCGCGGGCGACGGGCG
The DNA here is from genome assembly GCF_040654065.1 of Nocardia sp. NPDC050793. Taxonomy (NCBI): domain Bacteria; kingdom Bacillati; phylum Actinomycetota; class Actinomycetes; order Mycobacteriales; family Nocardiaceae; genus Nocardia; species Nocardia sp. NPDC050793. Next base: position 148 of record NZ_JBFAHG010000019.1, on the reverse strand, counting down.
GGCGCACACACCCAGCGCGGGCCGCCAAAACCCGGGACCGAACGCTCCATCCCCACGCTCCCAGCCACCCCGAGGGCGAGCCAGACGAGCCCGTTCGCGGCCGTCTCGCTTCCGAGCGGTCGAAGCGCATGCGCCGCAGGCGCGAGTC
>NZ_JBFAHG010000018.1:0-76439 GCF_040654065.1 Nocardia sp. NPDC050793 | reverse complement strand
TCGACGAACCACTTGGCGACGGGTGCGTCGCTCCAGTCCAGGACCTGTGTCCACTTCTGATGCCAGTGCAGCCGCTCGGCCTGCTCGGCCCAGAAGGCGTCGCGATCGTCGGCGGCCGCCCGGTACAGCGCGGCGTCGGCATTCGCCGCGGCGGCGAATTCCGCGCTGGGCGGATACGAGTCCCGGTGGTCTGCGGTGGTTTCGGTCATCACGTCTCTTCTTTCGCGTCGGCTCTGCCCGATCTCGACACTAGTCACCTGTGACCTACGCCGCGCCGATGAGTACGCACCGGATCGCGCCGCCGCGGTGGCATAGTTGCGGTGTTTCGCCGATGTTGCCGCATTGGTAACAAGTGAAACGAACATAGGGCGATCCGATGACAAGGTCCCCCGCCGATGGCTAACGTCCCTGACATCCGAGGCGGGACGTGGGCACGCGCTGGAGAGGATCACGGGGCGCGGGCCGTGTAGCCGCCTTCGACCTTCTCGAAATCGGGAGTACGCGTTGCGATTCCACAGAGTTACCGCGCTCGTCGCGGGCGTCCTGCTGGCCACGAGCCTAGGACTGTCCGCGTGTTCCACCGGCGACGGCGCCGACGCCGACATGGTCACGGTCAACGGCGCCGAGCCACAGAACCCGCTGGTGCCGACCAACACCAACGAGAACATGGGCGGCCGGGTGGTCGACCGACTGTTCGCCGGGCTCAAGTACTACGACGCCGACGGCAAAGCGCACGACGAGATGGCGCAGTCGATCGAGACCGCCGATCGGAAGAACTACCGGATCACCATCGAGCCGGATTGGAAGTTCACCGACGGCACGCCGGTGACCGCCAAATCGTTCGTCGACGCGTGGAACTACGGCGCGCTCGGCACCAACGCGCAGCTCCAGAGCTATGTGTTCTCGCCGATCCTCGGCTTCGACGAAGTGTCGGCGGAAAAGCCCACCGCCCAGACGATGTCAGGCCTGAAGGTTGTCGACGATCGCACCTTCACCGTCGAGCTGAAGGCGCCCTCCATCGATTTCGAGAGCGAACTCGGTTACGCGCCCTTCTATCCGCTGCCCGAGGCGGCGTTCCAGGATATGAAGGCGTTCGGGCAGAACCCGATCGGCAACGGACCGTACAAGTTCGCCGACGCGGGCGCCTGGGAGCACAACGTCAAGATCGATCTGGTGCCCAATCCGGACTATCGGGGCGGCCGCCCGGCCAAGAACAAGGGCCTGCGGTTCGTCATGTACCAGTCCTTCGACACCGCGTACGCCGATCTCCAGTCCGGCAATCTCGACGCGCTCGACACCATTCCGGCCAGCGCGCTCTCGGTGTACAAGCAGGAGCTCGGCGATCGCGCGATCGCCAAGCCGGTCGCGCAGAACCAGCACATCGGCGTCCAGTCCAATGTCCCGCACTTCGCGGGCGAGGAGGGACTGCTGCGCCGCCGCGCCATCTCGCTGGCGATCAACCGGGAACAGATCTGCGAGAAGATCTTTCACGGCACCCGCATCCCGGCCCGCGACTTCACCGCGAGCACGCTGCCCGGCTTCGACGGCAACCTGCCCGGTTCGGAGGTGCTGAAGTACAACCCCGAGGAGGCCAAGCGGCTGTGGGCGCAGGCCGACGCCATCTCGCCGTGGTCGGGCCGCTACGAGATCGCCTACAACTCCGACGGCGGGCACCAGGCGTGGGTGGAGGCGGTGGCCAACAGCGTCAAGAACACCCTCGGTATCGACGCCATCGCGGTGCCGTACCCGACCTTCAAGAACATCCGCGACGAGGTGAACGCCGAAACCATCGGCAAGTCCTTCCGTTACGGCTGGCAAGGCGACTATCCGACGATGCTGCAGTTCCTCACCTCGCAGTACTACAGCTACTCCGAGACCAACAACGTCAACTACGACAACCCCGAATTCGACCGCCTGCTCGACGCCGCGCTCGCCGCGCCGACCCAGGAGGAGTCCTACCGGATCATCGCCCAGGCGCAGGCACTGCTGATCAGGGACATGGCCGACATCCCAGTGCTGGACTACGTGGCGGCGGCCGGACATTCGGATCGGGTCCGCAACGCCCACCTGGCCTGGAACGGCCTTTTCGACTTCGAGGGCATCGAGAAGTAGACGCCGCGGGTGCCGGGCCGACCGCGAAAGCCGGCCCGGCTCCGCACTTTCCGGAGGAAATATGGCTTGGTATGTCGTGCGGCGCCTGCTCCAGATGATCCCGGTGTTCCTCGGCGCGACGCTGCTCATCTACGCGATGGTCTTTCTCATCCCCGGCGATCCGATCAAAGCGCTGGCCGGTGAGAAGCCGCTCACCCCGGCGGTAGAGGCCCAGCTGCGCGCCAGATATCACCTCGACGAGCCGTTCATCACCCAGTACCTGTTCTACCTGAAAGGCATCCTGACCTTCGATTTCGGCACCGCCTACTCCGGCCGTCCGGTGCGCGACGAGCTGGCGAGGGCCTTTCCGATCACGATCAAGCTCGCCTTCATGGCGGTGTTCGTCGAAGGCGTGTTCGGCATCGTGTTCGGCCTGATCGCGGGGCTGCGCAAGGGCAAGCTGTTCGATTCGACGATGTTGGTGGCCAGCCTGGTGATCATCGCCGTGCCGGTGTTCGTCGTCGGCTATGTCGCGCAGTTCCTGTTCGGCGTGAAGTGGGGCATCGCGCCGACGACCGTCAGCGCGAAGGCGAGTTTCACCGAACTGCTGCTGCCCGCGTTCGTGCTCGGATCGCTCTCGTTCGCCTATGTGCTGCGACTGACACGAAATTCGGTGGCAGAGAACATGTCCGCCGACTACGTGCGCACCGCGACCGCCAAAGGACTGAGCAGGCGCCGCGTGGTGACCGTGCACATCCTGCGCAACTCGATGATCCCGGTGGTTACCTTCCTCGGCGCCGATCTCGGCGCGCTGATCGGCGGTGCCATCGTCACCGAGGGGATCTTCAACATCCCCGGCGTCGGCGGCACGCTCTACCAGGCAATCCAGCGGGTGGAGCCGCCGACGGTCGTCTCGTTCGTCACGGTGCTGGTGGTGATCTTCTTGCTCGCCAACCTGATCGTGGATCTGCTCTACGCCGCACTCGATCCGAGGATCCGCTATGCCTGAGCTGGAGAAGAATGTGAGCAGCGACATCCGGCCCGGTCAGGAGTACTACGTCGCGCCTGCCGACGAGGTGGAGGTGCTCGCCACCGACCGCGTCGACGCGTCGGGCGAGCCGACCAGCATCTGGGGCGACGCGTGGCGGCAGCTGCGGCGCAACCCGATCTTCCTGGTCGCCGTGCTGTTGATCGTGGCGGTGACGGTGGTGGTGCTGTGGCCGGGCTTGTTCACCGATCAGGACCCGCGCCGCTGCCTCGGCGACGACATCATGGCGCCCCCGCGCCCGGGACATCCCTTCGGCTTCGACCGGCAGGGTTGCGACGTCTACACCAGGACCATCTACGGCGCGCGGGCCTCGGTGCTGGTCGGGCTGAGCGCGGCGGCGCTGTTCGTGCTGATCGGCGGCACGCTCGGTGCGGCGGCCGGGTTCTTCGGCGGGGTGTTGGACGAGATCGTCTCGCGCATCGCGGAGATCTTCTTCGCCATCCCGATGATGCTCGCCGCGATCGTCCTGCTGCAGATGCTGCGGCCGGCGACCATGTGGAACGTCGTCCTGGTGCTCGCCTCGTTCACCTGGCCGCAGGCGGCCCGCATCGCTCGCGGCGCGGTCATCGAGGCCAAGAACAGCGAATACGTCACGGCGGCAAAGGCGTTGGGCGTCTCCAGAACGGGAACGCTGGTCCGGCATGTGCTGCCGAACGCGGCGGGCCCGCTCATCGTGGTCTCCACGATCTGGCTGGGGGTCTTCATCGTCACCGAGGCGACGCTGTCGTATCTCGGGGTGGGATTGCCGCCCGACATCGTGTCCTGGGGCGGCGACATCGCGCGGGCCAAGAACGATCTGCGTACCTCGCCGGCAATCCTGTTCTATCCCGCCGCCGCGCTCGCCATCACGGTGCTGAGCTTCATCATGCTCGGCGACGCGGTGCGCGACGCGCTCGACCCGAAGGCAAGGAAGAGGTGAGCGTCGCGATGACGGACCGTCCGCTGCTCGAAATCCGTGATCTCGACGTCTGTTTCAGCTCCGAGGGCAGGCAGGTGCCCGCCGTGCGCAACGTCGGCCTCACCGTGTACCCGGGGCAGACCGTGGCGATTGTCGGTGAGTCGGGTTCCGGGAAGACCACCACGGCACACGCCGTCATCGATCTGCTGCCTGGCACCGGCCGGATCACCGCGGGGTCCATCGTGTTCGACGGCAAGGACCTCACCAAGGCGTCGAAGAAGGAGATCCTCGCGGTGCGCGGGCGCGGCATCGGGCTGGTGCCGCAAGACCCGATGTCCAGCCTGAATCCGGTGTGGAAGGTCGGCTTCCAGGTTCGGGAGACGTTGGAGGCCAACGGGATCGCCAAAGGATCCGAGGCGCGCCGACGGGCCGTCGAACTGCTCGAGGAAGCGGGCATGTCGGATGCGGCACGGCGGGTGAATCAGTACCCGCACGAATTCTCCGGCGGCATGCGGCAGCGGGCGCTGATCGCGATCGGGTTGTCGTGCCGTCCGAAGCTGTTGATCGCCGACGAGCCGACCTCGGCGCTGGACGTCACCGTGCAGCGCCAGATCCTCGATCATCTCGACGGGCTGACCGCCGAACTCGGCACCGCCGTCCTGCTCATCACGCACGACCTCGGGCTGGCGGCCGAGCGGGCCGAGCACCTGGTGGTGATGTACCGGGGGCGGGTGGTGGAATCCGGTCCCGCGCTGCGCATTCTGCGCGATCCCCAGCACGCCTACACCAAGAAGCTGGTGAACTCCGCGCCCTCGCTCGCCTCGCAGCGGCTCTCCGCGGTGCGCAAGCGGATCGAGATTCGCGAGCAGGCCGAGCAGGTCGCCGAGGCCGAAGCGGTCGCGCCCGACGTGGTGGTCGCCGAACGCCTCACCAAGGTGTTCCCGATCCGCGGCGCAGCGCCGTGGAAGTCATCGGAACTGCGCGCGGTCGATGACGTTTCGTTCCGGCTGCGCCGTGGCACCACCACCGCCATCGTCGGCGAATCCGGCTCGGGCAAGTCGACCGTCGCGCAGATGGTGCTCGGTTTGCTCGCGCCTACCTCCGGCGCTGTCGCCTTCGACGGACGCGACGTGACCACATTGGACCGCAAGGGCGCCTTCGCCTTCCGTCGCCGGGTGCAGCCGATCTTCCAGGATCCATACGGCTCGCTCGATCCCATGTACTCGATCTTCCGCACGATCGAGGAGCCGCTGCGCATCCACCGGATCGGCACGCCGAAGGAGCGCGCCGCGGTGGTGCGCGACCTGCTGGACAAGGTGTCGCTGCCCGCCTCGGTGCAACGGCGCTATCCGAACGAGCTGTCCGGCGGCCAGCGTCAGCGGGTCGCGATCGCGCGGGCCCTCGCGCTGTCTCCCGAGGTTGTGGTCTGCGACGAGGCCGTGTCCGCGCTCGACGTGCTCGTGCAGGCGCAGATCCTGAATCTGCTCAACGATCTACAGGCCGAGCTGGGGCATTCCTACCTGTTCATCTCGCACGACCTGGCCGTGGTGCGCCAGATCGCGGACGACGTGCTCGTCATGCAGCAGGGCCGGGTCGTCGAGGCGGCGAGCGCCGCGGAGGTGTTCGACCACCCGCGCGAGGACTACACGCGCAGGCTGCTCGACGCGATCCCGGGGCGGGATCTGCTGGCGGGGTGAGGCGAGCGCGCAAGTAGCCTCGTATCCCGTGACCGACCCGCTGCAGCCCCTCGTCGACCTGCCCGGCGTGCGCGACGCCGCCGACCGCGCCCGCGATGCGCTGGCCGCGGTGCACCGGCACAAGGCGAACCGGCGCGGCTGGCCGACCACCGCGGCCGAGGCGGCGGTGCGCGCGGCACGGTCCTCCGCGGCCATCGACGGCGGCAGCACAGATCTGCCCGCCGACGGCCGGGTGGAGGATCCGATTCTGGCCGGCTCGCTGCGCGTCGGGCAGGCGCTGGACGGCGACGCCCTGCGCAACCTGGCGGGCACCTGGCAGCGCGCACCGCTCCAGGCGCTGGCCCGGCTGCACCTGCTTGCGGCCGCCGACTTGGTCACCGACGAACAGCTGCTCGGGCGGCCACGCGCCGACGCGGGCGTCGCCGAGCGACTTGACCTGCTGGCGCAGACCGTGTTGGCCACCAAGGCGCCAGCGCCGGTCGTCGCGTCGGTGGTGCACGGCGAGCTACTGGCGCTGCGACCGTTCGGCACGGCGGACGGGATCGTCGCGCGTGCCGCGTCGCGGCTGGTGTCGGTGGCAAGGGGCCTGGACCCGCACAGCCTGGGTGTGCCGGAGGTGTTCTGGTTGCGGCGCAAGCAGGCGTACGAAGCCGCGGCCGCGGAATTCGGAACAGGCAGGCCCGAGGCGGTCGGCGGTTGGGTGATTCTGTGCTGCGGCGCGCTGGAGGACGGCGCACGTGAGGCGACGTCGATCGCCGACGCGGCGTCGGGATAGCGGCTCGGAGCGGCGTCCGGCTTTCGAACTCCCCCCGGCACATCAAAGCGGGCGGCGTTGTCGTTGACGACCTCACCGCCCGCTAGCACGGACTACCGGGTTACCAAGCGTGCTAGGTGGGTTGTGTTCTGCGGCCTCGGCGACTATTCGAACTCCGCCGGTTCATCCCCGCAACCTGTGCGAGGCCTTCGCCGTCGACAATTCGAATCTCGCAGGCCCACAACGCTTCTGCCCTTGTCGCGGCGTGCTCCGCGTGGGTGCCTGGTGTCCGTGCTGGGAAGGGTGGGATGGGAGACTGAACCTTCTCTTCCGGTTCCGCCTTGGCCTTCCGTCCTTCCGTGACTCATTTCTACCACTGTGAGCGGGCTCACTCAAGGGTCGAGAAAACAATGAAAAATCGGCGTGTTCGTCGGCGTTTCGTGCTTGAATGCCTGGTCGCGAACGCCTCTGGGGCGGGCCGTCGAACCCGCGGCAAGCCATCGGCTACCCGCGTTGAACAGCGCGGCGGCGGGCAGCAGGGCGCGCAGTCAATGATCAGCGGCGGCGGCGCAGCAGGCGATAACTGATCGCTCCAGCCAGCACCGCGCTGAGTCCGACAGCCGCCGTCGCGGCAAGGGTGGTCGACGAGGGCGACTGGAACCGCGCCCACAGCGAGACCGGGTTGGAGAAGGCGAGGATCGGCCAGCCGCGGGCAGTCGCCTCGCGGCGGAGGTTGCGATCCGGGTTCACGGCCGTCGGGTGGCCGACGGCGCTCAGCATCGGCAGATCGGTCACCGAATCGGAGTAGGCGTAGCAGCGCGATAGGTCGTAACCCTCTGCGGCGGCGAGCTTTTCGATGGCCTCGACCTTGCCTTCGCCGTAGCAGTAGAACTCGACATCGCCGGTGTACTTCCCGTCCTCGACGACCATCCTGGTCGCCGCGGTGCGTGAGGCGCCGAGCACTTCCGCGATGGGGCCGACCATCTCCTCGCCGGACGCCGAGACGATCACCACGTCGTGGCCCCGAATCTTGTGGTCGGCAATGAGATCGGCGGCCTCGGCATAGATCAGCGGGTCGACTAGCTCGTGAAGTGTCTCGGCGACAATGGATTTCACCTGCTCGACGTCCCAGCCCGCGCACATCTTCGTCAGATGTTCGCGCATCCGCTCCATCTGGTCGTGGTCGGCGCCCGACAGCAAAAAGAGGAAGTGAGCGTAGCTGCTCTCCAGCACGGCCCTGCGATTGAGCAGCCCCTGGGCGAAGAACGGCTTGCTGAACACGAAGGTGCTCGATTTCGCGATCACTGTCTTGTCCAGATCGAAGAACGCGGCGACGCGCCCGCGCCTGGTCGGGGCGCTGTCCGCTGTCGTCGCGGCGCCCGCCTGGTGGTCCGGATCCGTTGTTTGGTCGCCCTCGGCCGTCACCCGTTCAGAATATGCACGCCGTGCAAATGCCGGTGGGCGGGTCGGGTCCGCGGGTGCGGCCACGAGTTTGCTCGACAGACGCCGGAGCGGCGGCGACGGCAAAGTTCTTCGATGACGGACTTGCGTGCGTGCCGGGGATTGGGTGTAGTATTGCTGGCACCTGGACATGGTCCAGGCGCGTTCAGCCCGACCCCCCGGGGCTGAACCCGACGGCCCCAGCCTCCTCCCCCCCCGGCTGGGGCCGTCCTCTATTTCGGGGACGAATACCCCTTGTTCGTCGGTCCGGCGGTTGTCCACAGCGTCGGAGTTATCCACATTCGGCATCTCGGGTCTTCTGGCGAGCCTCCGCTTGCACCACGCTGACCTGCATGGACAACGACGTCGCGCAGACGGCCCCGATCTCGCCCGCGCTCGTGCTCATCCGGGATGTCCGGCTACGAGACGAGGTCCGCCGGGTCGCCGCGGCCGCGGAACGCCTGCTCGACGAACGCGAGCCGCCGGTGGGCAGACACGCCTGGTCAGGAGCGCCAATGGTGATCCTCGACACAGCCGCGGCGGGTGAGTGCGCGGCGGCCGGTTACCCGCGCCGCGGCGGCGTCGTTCTGGTGACCGATGGGGAGCCCGGACTAACCGGATGGCAGGCAGCGGCGGCGGTCGGAGCCGAGCGCGTCATCGCGCTGCCGGGGGCCGCGGTGGGGCTTATCGAGAAGTTTGCTGAGCACGGCGAAAGGCGCGCGTCCGACGGTGTCGTGGTGGCTGTCGCCGGTGCGAGCGGTGGCGCGGGAGCCTCCGTTCTCGCGGCCGCCACCGCCCTGCGCGCCGCCGCCGACGGGTTCCGGCGCGACACTCTCCTCGTCGACGGAGCGCCCCTCGGCGGCGGTCTCGACCTGCTGTTGGGCATCGAGACCGGCACTGGGCTGCGCTGGCCGGACCTGGTCGTCGAAGACGGCAGGATCGCGGCGACGGCGTTGCACAGTGCGCTGCCGAAGGCGTCACCGGGCCTGTCCGTGCTGTCCTGCGGCCGCGGCGGTGCCGGTCGATTGCCGAGCCCGATCGGGGCGGGCGCCGCCCGCGCGGTGATCGAAGCAGGCCGTGCCGCAGGCGATCTCGTGATCTGCGACGTGTCCGGTGAGCGCGGCGCGCACGCGGAGCAGATGCTCGAAAGCGCGGATCTGGTGGTGTTGATCGTGCATGCCACGCTGCGGGCGGTGGCCGCGGCGGAGTCCGTCGCGGCGTACATCGGCAGACGAAATCCCAACCAGGGCTTGGTGGTCCGCGGTCCGGCGCCGGGCGGCCTGCGCGGAGCCGAGGTGGCCGAGGTCCTCGACCTGCCGCTGCTGGCGGCCGTCCGCGCCGAAGGTGGTGTGGCGGCCCGCCTGGAACGCGGCGGACTCTCCACGCCGCGGCGCGGGCCGCTGAAAGACGCGGCCGATGCCGTGCTCGCGGTGCTCGGCGCGCCGACCGTGCGGCGCGAACGGTGAGCGCGCTGGTGACGGCCGAGCTCCTGGATCGCGTGCGGGAGCGGCTGGCGGGGGAACCCGGCGATCCGGACCCGGCGGCGGTGGCGGCGGCCATTCGCGCCGAAGCGGGCGGCGTCCTCGGTGACACCGACCTGCTGCGCGCGCTGCGGCTGTTGCAGACCGAGATGACCGGCGCGGGCGTGTTGGAGCCCCTGCTGCACGATCCGCGGGTCGCGGATGTCCTGGTGACGGCGCCCGACGCGGTATGGATCGACCGCGGGCACGGGCTGGAGAAGACCCCGGTCACGTTCCCGGACGAGGCGGCGGTGCGCAGGCTTGCCCAGCGGTTGGCGCTTTCGGCGGGGCGCAGGCTCGACGACGCGCAGCCGTGGGTGGACGGTCGGCTGGCCGGAACCGAAGCGGCGCTTGGTGATTCGTTCGGCGTCCGGCTGCACGCGGTGCTCACGCCGATCGCACACGGCGGAACGTGCCTGTCGCTGCGAGTGCTGCGCCCCGCCACCCAAGGGCTGGGCGCGCTTGCGGCGGCGGGCGCGGTGCCGCCGGACGCGAAAACCCTGCTGGAGCGCATCGTCCGGGCCCGGCTCGCGTTCCTTGTGGTCGGCGGCACGGGCGCGGGGAAAACTACCCTCTTGTCCGCGCTGCTCGCCGAAGTCGACGCCCGCGAGCGGATCGTGTGCGTCGAGGACGCGGCCGAGCTCGCGCCGCCACACCCGCACGTGGTGCGACTCGTGGCACGCACGGCGAACGTCGAGGGCGTCGGGGCGGTCACGGTGCGCGACCTGGTGCGGCAGGCGCTGCGCATGCGACCGGACCGCATCGTGGTCGGCGAGGTTCGTGGCGCCGAAGTCGTCGATCTGCTCACCGCGCTGAACACCGGGCACGATGGCGGCGCGGGCACGGTCCATGCGAACTCCCCGCGGGAAGTCCCCGCCAGGTTGGAAGCGCTCGCCGCGCTCGGTGGCATGGACGGCGCGGCGCTGCACAGCCAATTGGCCGCCGCGGTGCAGGTGGTGCTGCACGTGCACCGGCGGGCGGACGGCTCGCGCGGTCTGCGGGAGATCGGCGTGCTCGACCGTGACGAGAGCGGCAGGGTGCGCATTGTCGCGGCTTGGCGCGCCGACGATGCGCCGATTCCAGGTGCGGCCGGGCTGGCAGCTCTGCTGGCGGAACGGATCGGTCGATGAGCGCGGCGATGGTGTGCTTGGCGCTCGCGGTGCTGACGGTGCCTCCGGTAGGTCCAGGCCGAAGAATGCGAGTCCTGTTCGCGCGGCACGAGGTGCTAAAGCCTCAGTACCGCAACATTTTTCGTGTCGTCGCCGGTTCGGCGCTTGCGTCCACTCTGCCATTGGGCATCGGTGTCTTCCTCGCCGCGGCGATGCTCGCGGGCACCGTGGGCCTGCGTCGGCGACGGGCTCGCGCCGACCGCCGTCGTGCAGAAGCATGCGCCCATCTCCTCGACGCGCTCGAGGCGGTCATCGGCGAATTGCGAGTCGGCGCGCACCCGAGTGCGGCAGCGGATGTCGCCGCGAGGGAATCGCGCGGTGCGGCGGCCCACGCTTTCGCTGTCAGCGCCGCGCGCGGCAAGCTGGGCGGTTCCGCCGCCGACGGTCTGCGCGACCCGCACGCCGTCATCGGCGCGGAGCTCGCTCGCATCGCCGACGCGTGGCGGATCGCGGAACATTACGGCCTGGCGCTCGCCGAACTCCTGACGGCCGCTCGCGCAGACCTGGTGGGCCGCATCCGTTTTCGCGCTCGCGCCACCGCCGCCCTCTCGGGTGCTCGCGCTACCGCCACTGTCCTGTCCACCCTCCCGCTGCTCGGCTTGGCCCTGGGCCAGCTGATGGGTGCCGACCCGCTGCGAGTCCTGTTCGCCTCGGCGGCGGGAAGCCTGCTCCTCCCACTCGGGGTGGCACTGGCCTGTATCGGGCTGCTGTGGAGCGATGCGATCACGCGAAAGGCGCTGGTGTGAAGGGGCGCGATGCGGTGTGCGGGGAGCGGGCGCCGGTCCTGCTGGTCGACGGCGCGCCGGAGGTGAGCGGGAGTCGGATGGGTCGGACCGAATCCCAGCGGATGCTCGGTCGGCTGCGCGTAGCGATCGGCTATGTCCTGACGGCGTTCCTTGCTCCGGCCTCGTTGGCGCCCGCCTCGTCGGCACAGGCCGCGATGGCTTCGACGGAATGCGGGGGCGGTGCACCTCATCGGGCGATCACCACGGCGCGTGCGCACGTCTTGGTAGCGAGTCGAGCTTCGGTAGCGAATCGGGTTGCGGTGGTGGGTCGGGCTTCGACGAGTTGGGATGCGGTGGCAGGTCGGAGTGCGGTGGCGTGTCGGGCTCCGGTGATGGGTCGGGTTGCGGCGGTCGGCGGGGTTGCGGTGGCGAGTCGGCATGCGGTGATGGCTCGGGCTTCGGTGGCGGGTCGGAGTGCGGCGGCAAGTCGGAATGCGGCGGCGAGTCGGGATGTGATGCCGACCGGTTCTGACGGATTCGGCCGGGTGGAAGGGGATTCGGATGGCTGTCGAGGCCAGTGTCGCAGCGTTGGCGATGGCGGGGGCGTTTGCTTTGTGGCCGGGGCGCGTCGGCGTCGGTCGGAGGCTGCGGGTGCTGTGGCAGGCCGAGGAGGGAAAGGAGGCGGAGCCGGAGAAGCCGCGCACCTCCGATCCGCTCGATATCGCGTCGGTGTTCGATCTGCTCGCCGCGTGCCTGCGAGCGGGTCTGCCGATGGCGGATGCGGCGCGCGCGGTGGCGGCCGGCGCACCGCAGGCGGTGGGCGCGGCACTGCGCACTGCCGCAGATCTGCTGGCGCTCGGAGCGGAGCCGAGCGCGGCGTGGGAGCGTGCGGCGCGGGATGCGCAGGGTCGGCCGGGAGCCGCCGAGATCGATTCGCTGGCGCGGATGGCGCGCCGTTCGGCGCGGTCGGGCGCTTCGCTGGCGGTCGCCGTCGGAGAACTCGCCGACCAGCACCGACGCGCCGTCGAGGATGCGGCAGCGGCCCGCGCGGAACGCGCGGGCGTGCTGATCGGCGGGCCACTGGGTCTGTGCTTCCTGCCCGCGTTCCTGTGCTTGGGGATCGTGCCCGTGGTGATCGGACTGGCGGGCCGCGTCCTCGAAGGAGGTCTCCTGTGAACGGGGACCTCCTCACGAGTCGTGCTCGACGGCAACAGGCTTGCCCGCGCGGATCGGCCGCGCGGGCCCAAGAGAAAGGGGAAGCCGGTGCGAATCGAGAAACCGACGGACCGCATGCGGCGACGAGTTGTCGGCCCGCTGCTCGCCGAGCGTTTGGCTCGCGCCCAAGCGGCCGTGCGGGATTCGACGGCCGAAGTGGTCCGTACGCTGCGTGGTTCCGCGGAGGCGACGGCGGGCTCGCGAAGGAGTCCGATCCAGCGGGTCGCCCAGGTAATCGGCATTCGAGCAGCCCGGATCCGTGTGAGGTTGCGCAGGAAGGTGATGCGGCGCGGGATGGCTACGTACGGAACCGGAAGAGGCCCGGAACTCAGCCGGGCCGTATCGTCGAGAACAGCAGCGGGCGAGGCAGATTCGGGGTCTCGATCCCGCCCGCTCGGCGGCCGGGTGAAGGCGGCCATTGCACAACTCCAGCTTCGCACGGCGCGGGCAGCTGTCGCCGACGATGGCATGAGTACGGCGGAATATGCCATCGGAACGATCGCCGCGGCGGCCTTCGGCGCGGTGCTGTACGGAGTGGTCACCGGGGATTCGATCGTGGACGCGTTGACGAAGATCATCGATCGCGCCCTGAACACGACGGTGTAGTCGCGGAGGCCGTTCGACATGCTGGCGGGCCCGTCGCGGCGGGTGCCGGAGGACGTGTCGGCGCCCGTCGTGTCGCGGATGATGGCGGGGTCATCACGGCGCTGGCCGGACCATGTGGTGGTGCTCGGCCGGTCACGGATGATGGTGGGGCCGTCGCGGCGGGTGCCGGAGGACGTGTCGGTACTCGTCGGATCGCGGACGATCGTGGGGCCGTCACGGTGGAGGCGGCGATCGCGCTCGGTTCTCTCGTCATTGCGGTGATGGTTTGTCTCGGAGCCCTGCTCGCGGCGTCGACGCAGGTCCGCTGCGTCGACGCCGCCCGCGAGGCAGCACGCCTCGCGGCACGCGGCGACGATGCCAACGCCGTCGGGACGGCCCGTCGCGTCGCTCCGCCGAACGCCGCCGTCTTGCTCCGCACCGAGGGCGAGCACGTCGTCGCGGTGGTCTCGGCCCGGACACCGTTCTTGCCCATCGAGCTACGTGCCGAGGCGGTGGCGGCTCTGGAGCCGGAGGTGGCGCGGTGAACGGGAGGGCCGGTCGCACCCGCGCCATAGCGAGCAGGCCGACGTGGCCGTCGCCGCTACACAGGACAGGAAGAGTATCGGCGAGCTGGGCGACAGTGTCGCTGCCTGCCTACGCACGCCGTCCGTCACCGGTCGGCGTACGTAGGCCACGACCTGACTCGCCGTTGCGCTGGCGGTCATCGCTCGGTGTGTGTCGACACGGTGCGATGTTGTGCTGGCCGTTCCTGGTCGGCGTGCGTCGACCTGACGTGGTGTTGTGCTGCCGGTCATCGGTCGCGTGCGTCGGTTTGAGGCGATGTCGTGCTGGCCGGGCCCGATCAGCGTGCGTTGGCTCAACGCGGCGTTGCGCTGCGGGTCATCGCGCGGTGTGCGTCGATCGCGTCCCGACGCGATGTTGCCCTGCCGGTCACTGGTCGGCGTGAGTCGACCCAACACGGCGTTGCGCGGCCGGTCACCGGTTGGCATGTGCTGGCCGGAGACGATGTTGCGCTGGCGGTCCCTGGTTGGCGTGTGTCGATTCGACATGGCGTTGCGCTGGTGGTCATCGGTCGGTGCGCGGCGACTGCGACGCGAGGCGATGTTGCGCCCGAGATCTCTGGTCGGGGTGCGGTGGTCCGACTCGGTGTCGCGCTGGTGGTCATCGGTTGGTGCGCGGCGACTGCGACCCGGGGCGATGTTGTGCTCGCGATCTCTTGTCTGGGTGTGGCGGTCCGACGCGGTGTTGCGTTGGCGGTCCTTGGTCGGTGTGCGTCGACCGCGACCCTGCGCGACGTTGCACTGCCTGTCTCTGGCCGGTGTGTGTCGACCCGGCGCGGTGTCGCCGTGCCCGTCATCGTGTCTAGCGCTGGGAGCGTGGTGCGGAAGGAAAGGGAGCGGTCGATCGCCTAGTGAGAGAGGTGAGCGGGGTGGGGCGACGGTGTTCGCGTGCGTGGCGTTGATCGGGTTGATCGCGGCGGCGTTGGTGATCGGGCAGGTGGGGATGGTCGTGGTTGCGCGGCATCGGGCGCAGGCGGGAGCGGATCTGGCGGCATTGGCGGCGGCCGGGGCATTGGACGGAGGAACCGAGGCGGGATGTAAGGCGGGGGAGGAGGTGGCGCGGCGGATGGGATCGCGGATTAGAGAGTGCCGGATCGATGGATGGCACGCGACGGTGGCTGTGACGCGGAATATACCAATGGGTCTGTTCGGGGTGCGGACGGTTCATGCGGTTGCTCGGGCGGGACCGGTCGCGGAGGAACTGTGAGCGATGAGTATGCACACTCGTCAGTGTTAGTTCCGCACCACGAATTGAACCATAGGAATAATCGAATAATTACGATGCGATATCTATTTTACCCGCGGGTACGGGAATTCTTTGGCGATGAATCCGCACGTCGAGTGCCACGCACCATGGCAATACCCCAGTTAACATGAATCTAATCCTTTTTATTCGAGCGCCTATCGCGTCCTACGCGACGGGACGGCAGGGGTCGACCGGGGCAGCCGACGGCCGACGACCGCCACCTGGATGCCGCTCCGGTCACGCCAGGAGGACGCTGCCGTTACGAATCGAGTTCCGCCTCGTCACCTGCGGGAATGTCGGTCTCGGCCGGACGGTTCAGCTCGGCCAGTACGGCGGACAGCAGCCGTGCCGCGGCCCCCTTGTCGAGTGGGTGGTTGCCGTTCCCGCACTTGGGCGACTGCACGCACGACGGGCAGCCCGCCGCGCACGCGCAGGACTCGATGGCCGACAGGGTCGCCGCGAGCCAGCGACGCAGCTGGCCGAAGCCGCGTTCGGCGAAGCCGGCGCCTCCGGGCTGGCCGTCGTAGACAAAGACGGTGGGCAGACCGGTGTCCGGGTGCTCGGCGGTGGACACACCGCCGATATCCCATCGATCGCAGGTGGCGACCAGCGGCAGCAGGCCGATCGCGGCGTGCTCGGCGGCGTGTAGCGCGCCCGGCACCTGCCGCGGGTCGATGCCTGCGGCGGCGAGGAGTTCGGGGGTGACGGTGTAGAAGACCGCGCGAGTGGGCAGGGTCTGCGGCGGGAGATCCAGCTCGACCAGGTCGAGCACCTCGCCGGTGGGCAGGGTGCGCAGATAGCCGATCACCTGGCTGGTCACGGTCACCTGCGCCAACGCGCTGGTCACGGCCCCATAGCGGTGCTGTTCGGTGAGGGTATCGACGGCGATGTTGGTGACCTGCCGCGCGCTGGTGGTCCAGCCGGGTTCGGCCGCGTGCACGAACGCGACGCCGCCGTCGAGGTCGAGCTCGTCGACCACGTAGGTCTCGCCCTGGTGCAGGTGGACCGCGCCTTGGTGCAAGGTGGCGGGGGCGCGCCCGGCGTCGGCGGTGCCGAGCAGCCTGCCGGTCTCGTCGTCGACGATGGCGACCGGGGCGCCGATGCCGCCACGTACGTCGACGTTGTCGTGCGGCTGCGTGTCCGCGGTCACATACCAGCGCGCGGCGCCGTCCCGGCCTGCCACGCGACGTCGGATGAGCCCCTCGGCCGCGAGGTCGGCGAGGACCTCCCGCGCGCCGAGTTCGTCGACCTCGGCGTCGGTGAGCGGCAGCTCGAGCGCCGCGCACAACAGCTGCGGTCCCAATACATAGGGATTGCGCGGGTCGGTGATGGTGGCCTCGACCGGCTTGTCCAGCAGCGCTTCTGGATGGTGTACGAGGAAGGTGTCGAGCGGATCGTCCCTGGCCACGAGCACGACGAGCGAGCCTTGGGCGCGCCTGCCCGCGCGGCCCGCCTGCTGCCAGAAGGAGGCGACGGTGCCGGGGAAACCCGAGATCACCACCGCGTCCAAGCCCGCGATGTCCACGCCCAGCTCGAGGGCATTGGTGCTGGCCGCGCCGAGCAGTGAACCGTCGGAGAGGGCCGTCTCCAGTTCGCGCCGGTCCTCCGCCAGGTAGCCCGCGCGGTAGGCGGCGATCCGCTCGGCGAGGGTCGGATCCACCTCCGTGAGGAGCCTGCGCGCTTCCATCGCGGTGAGTTCGGCGGCGCGTCTCGACCGGACGAAGGTGAGCGTTCGCGCACCCTCGACCACCAGGTCAGCCATGATTCGTGCCGCTTCCGAGGTCGCCGAGCGGCGAACGGGCGCACCGTTCTCGCCGGTCAGCGTGGTGAGCAAAGGCGGCTCCCACAGCGCGACGGTGCGCGGTCCCTGCGGCGATCCGTCCTCGGTCACGGCGACACAGGGCGCGCCGATCAGCCGGGATGCCGCGGCCGCCGGTTCAGCGGTGGTCGCCGAGCACAGGACGAAGACCGGGTCGGCGCCGTAGCGGGCCGCGATCCGCCGCAGCCTGCGCAGTACCAGGGCGACGTGCGAGCCGAAGACGCCCCGGTAGGCGTGGCATTCGTCGACGACAACGTAGCGCAGCCTGCGGAAGAGCCTGGCCCAGCGCTGATGGGAACGCAGCATGCCGACATGCAGCATGTCCGGGTTGGTGAAGATCCACCGCGCGTTCGCCCGTACCCATTGGCGGATCTCGGCGGGGGTGTCTCCGTCGTAGGTCGCCGGATGCACTTCCCGCAGCGGGCCTTCGTGCGTGAGTGCGCCGATCGCGCGAAGTTGATCAGCGCCGAGCGCCTTGGTGGGGGAGATATACAGGGCGGTTGCCTTCGGGTCCTCCAAGAGCGCGGTGAGCACCGGCAATTCGTAGCCGAGGGATTTACCGGACGCGGTTCCCGTGCTCACCACGACGTGCCGCCCCGCCGCTGCCAGGTCGGCGGTCTCGTTCTGATGCGTCCACGGCGCCGCTATCCCGGTATTGCGCAGCGCCTCGACGACGTCAGGAGCCGCCCAATCCGGCCACGCGGTGACGCCCTCGGCCCGCGCGGGCAGCTCTACGACGTGGGTGAGGCGGGGATCGCCGTCCAGGCCTCCCGTTTGGACACGGTTCAGCAACGATCGCCCGTATCCGGGGCCGCTGCCGCGCCCGGTTCGCGCCACCTGGTCCGTTGGATTCACGGTGTGGCGACCCCGACACGCGAGGAAAGTGTGAAACGTGTGTGGTTGGGAAGGCTCACCAGCCATTTCGATACCAAATAGCGACCTGGGTCACAGTCCGTTTGCCAGATGCCGTCCCGGTTATCCAAGGGCAAACGAACCTGAAGTACGGATTTGAGCATTGTGTCCCTCACCTGCGCATTCGCAAGATCAACTTTTTTGCAAATTGTCGGTAACTCGACTGTTGAATTGCTCGAAGACATGGTTCACTGGTTCCTGGTCGCAAGCTTCTGTGTTCGAGGGACGGATCCAAAGTCCAAACCGTCAGCAGGATCGATGTTGCGAACGGTGTGCTTGGTGCTTTCCTGCAGGGGGAACCAAGAGTACAGCGGTCGGAACGGACCCGGTGGACGAACCCAGTTGTCCGCCGTTCCGGTAAGAAAAGAGAAGGAACAGAATGGCACAGGGAACTGTGAAGTGGTTCAACGCGGAGAAGGGGTTCGGCTTCATCGCGCCCGAGGACGGCTCCGCTGACGTCTTCGTCCACTACTCCGAGATCCAGGGGACGGGTTTCCGCACCCTCGAGGAGAACCAGAAGGTCGAGTTCGAGGTTGGCCAGGGCACCAAGGGCCCCCAGGCCACCGGAGTTCGCGCGCTCAGCTGAGCGACGCTGATCCACAGCTCGTCCCCCACCACCGGTGACCGGAGGTGGGGGACGAGCTATATCCGGGGTAGGTCGAAAAGGGACATTCTGTTCGTGAAAAATATGAACAAAATGTACCGCTGTACCAATCGGTGCGTCTCCCGATGGGCGCTGACACCCAAAAGGGCCGGTTCATGAGCCCTCGCGCCGCTCCGGGGAAAGTGTCAATCGCCTGAGTCGATCCGGTCAGCGAGCACAAAACCGCAGCTCCAGGACCTAACGGCAACCCGCCCGTTGCCATTGGCCGAGCGCTGACCGGGCAACCGGGCCAATCGGACGCCCGGGTCGGTCGGCGGGTGAGTTACGCGTGCCGCAGCTTCGCCCCAGCAGAGGTCATTGACTTCAGCCCGGACTTTCGTATCACAGCCCGAGCCGCCGGTAGATCGGTCGCGAACAGAACCGCGTGGATCAGCAGGTCACCCCGGTCGACGCCGAGCCGCGCCGAAGCCTCTTGACGTCCATAGGGATTGGCGCCCGACCACACATCCGGCCGCCCCCTCACTCCGTATAAAACGGAGAAAGCATCCAACAGCCGGGCGTCCCGATTGCTTGGGGACGAGTGGCACGAGTCGAATGCACGCGCACCAGCGCGGCAAACAACAGGGCATACTGATCGGCAGTGATCACGTACGCTCAGTGGTTCGGGTCGCAAGCCTCGACCACAACCAGCGTCAAGGTATAAACGTGACTGGTAGCGATGTCAGCGTCGCCGCCGCTTGCCCCAAACCGTGCACAAACGCGCACCAGCGCGCCGCGCGGGTCGAGAAGGAAAGGTGTTTTCGCCGGTGGCAACACGAGACCGCGGTGCAGCCGACCAGGGCCGTCCCCTGCGTCGTCTCGTGATCGTCGAGTCCCCGACCAAGGCCCGCAAGATCGCGCCCTACCTGGGTCGCAACTACACGGTGGAAGCCTCCGTCGGCCACATCAGGGACCTCCCGCGCGGTGCGGCGGACGTGCCCGCCAAGTACAAAGGGCAGCCGTGGGCGCGCCTCGGCGTGGACGTCGACAACGATTTCGAGCCCATCTATGTGGTGAGCCCGGACAAGAAGGCCAAGGTCACCGAGCTCAAGAGCCTGCTGAAGGACGCCGACGAGCTGTATCTGGCCACCGACCCCGACCGCGAGGGCGAGGCGATCGCCTGGCATCTGCTGGAGACGCTGAAGCCGAAGGTGCCGGTCCGCCGGATGGTGTTCCACGAGATCACCGAGCCCGCCATCCAGGCCGCGGCCGCCGACACCCGTGAGCTCGACCCGGATCTGGTCGACGCGCAGGAGACCAGGCGCATTCTGGACCGGTTGTACGGCTATGAGGTCAGCCCGGTGCTGTGGAAGAAGGTCATGCCGCGCTTGTCGGCGGGCCGGGTGCAGTCCGTGGCGACCCGCGTGATCGTCCGGCGCGAGCGGGAGCGGATGCAGTTCCGTTCCGCGGAGTACTGGGATATCGCGGCCAAGCTGGACGCGGGTACCGGCGAGGCGGTCGACGCCTCGAATCCGCGAACCTTCGGCGCGCGGCTGGTGAACGTCGATGGCGCGCGGGTCGCGACCGGTCGAGATTTCGGGCCCGACGGTCAACTCAAGTCCACCAACGGTGTGATCGTCCTGGACGAGGGCTACGCGCGGCGGTTGGCGGAGGCGCTCGACGGCGCGGATCTGGTGGTGTCCTCGGCGGAGGCCAAGCCGTACAGTCGCAAGCCGTACGCGCCGTTCATGACGTCCACGCTCCAGCAGGAGGCGGGCCGCAAGCTGCGTTTCACCTCCGAGCGGACCATGCGGGTGGCGCAGCGGCTGTACGAGAACGGCTACATCACCTATATGCGTACCGACTCGACCACGCTGTCGGAGTCGGCGATCGCCGCGGCCCGCTCGCAGGCGACCCAGCTCTACGGCGCGGAGTACGTGCACCCCACGCCGCGCCAGTACACCCGCAAGGTGAAGAACGCGCAGGAGGCGCACGAGGCGATCCGCCCCGCAGGCGACACCTTCGCCACGCCGGGCCAGCTGCACGCGCGGCTCGACAACGACGAGTTCCGGCTCTACGAGCTGATCTGGCAGCGCACCGTCGCCTCGCAGATGGCCGACGCGCGCGGCACCACGCTGACGCTGCGCATCACCGGTGTCGCGGGCACCGGCGAGGAGTGCGTGTTCTCCGCGTCGGGCCGCACGATCACCTTCCCCGGCTTCCTCAAGGCATACGTGGAGAGTGTGGACGAGGAGGCGGGCGGCCAGTCCGACGATGCCGAATCCCGGCTCCCCGCACTGGAAGAAGGCCAGGGTGTCACCGCGGTCGAGCTGAATCCCGATGGGCACACCACGAATCCGCCCGCGCGCTACACCGAGGCTTCGCTGATCAAGACGCTCGAAGAACTCGGCATCGGCCGCCCCTCGACGTACTCCTCGATCATCAAGACGATCCTGGACCGCGGATACGTGTACAAGCGCGGCAGCGCGCTGGTGCCGTCGTGGGTTGCGTTCGCGGTGGTCGGGCTGCTGGAGGCCTACTTCGGCAGGTTGGTCGACTTCGACTTCACCGCCGCCATGGAGGACGATCTCGACGCCATCGCCGGCGGCCGGGAGCAGCGCGGAAACTGGTTGTCCAGCTTCTACTTCGGCGGCGATCACGGCGTCGAGGGTTCGGTCGCGCGGTCCGGCGGGTTGAAGAAGATGGTCGGCGAGCAGCTCGACGACATCGACGCCCGCGAGGTCAACTCGATCAAGCTCTTCACCGACGCCGAGGGCCGCGACGTCGTGGTCCGGGTCGGCCGTTTCGGGCCGTACCTGGAGCGGATGGTCGTCAATCCCGATGACCCCGATGGTGATCCGATTTCCCAGCGGGCGAACCTGCCCGACGATCTGCCGCCCGACGAGCTGACCCCAGAAGCCGCCGAGAAGCTGTTCTCGACGCCGCAGGAAGGGCGCAGCCTGGGCGTCGACCCGGAGACCGGGAACGAAATCGTCGCCAAGGAAGGACGTTTCGGCCCGTACGTCACCGAGGTCCTGCCCGAGCCCGCCGCCGAAGAGCCGCCGGCCAAGAAGACCGCGAAGAAGGCGGCCGCGCCCAAGCCGCGCACCGGTTCGCTGTTCAAGTCCATGGATCTGGCGACGATCACCCTCGACGATGCGCTGAAGCTGCTGTCGCTGCCGCGGGTAGTCGGCTCCGATCCGGCATCCGGTGAAGAGATCACGGCGCAGAACGGCCGGTACGGCCCGTACCTGAAGAAGGGCACCGATTCGCGGTCGCTGGCGTCGGAGGACCAGATCTTCACCGTCACGCTGGACGAGGCGCTGAAGATCTATGCCGAGCCGAAGCGCCGCGGCAGGCAGGCCGCGAGCGCGGCGCCGCTGCGCGAGCTGGGCAACGACGCGGCCACCGGCAAGCCGATGGTGATCAAGGACGGCCGGTTCGGTCCGTACGTCACCGACGGCGAGACCAACGCCAGCCTGCGCAAGGGCGATGAGGTCGAGACCATCACCGACGAGCGCGCCTCGGAGCTGCTGGCCGACCGGCGCGCCCGTGGCCCGGTGAAGAAGGCGGCGAAGAAGACCGCGGCCAAGAAGACCACCGCCAAGAAGGCCGCGGCCAAGAAGACGACCACCACCGCGAAGAAGACCGCGGCCAAGAAGACGGCCGCCGAGAAGTCCTGAGCGCGGGTTCCCGGTGGGTCGGCCTCGGTCGGTCCGGCCCGTATCCGGGAAGGACCGACCATGGCCGATCGTGCGCGCGAAGAGCTGGACAGGCAGAACAGCACCTACTCCAGGGCCTCCTGGGCGCCGGAGCGAAGGCGAAGGTCGCGCAGTGGGCACAGCCGGACGTAGTCCGTCCTCAGACCCCGCGCATGGCCGGAGTGAAGGCGGAGGTACGCCTTATTCGCGCAGCAGCCGGAGGAATTCGCGCATCCAGGCGGGATGGTCCGGCCAGGCGCGGCCGGTGACGATGTTGTCCTCCACGTGCGCCTCGCTGTCCACGAACTTGCCGCCCGCGGCCTCGATGTCGGGGGCGAGGGCGGGGTAGGCGCTGCATGAGCGGCCGGTGAGCACGCCCGCCGCGGCGAGAATCAGCGGGCCGTGGCAGAGGGCCGCGATCGGCTTGCGTTCCTCGGCGAAATGCTGGACGACGCGCTTGCAGTCCAGGTTGTTGCGCAGGTATTCGGGCGCGCGACCGCCGGGCACCACGAGCGCGCCGTAGTTCTCCGGCGTGACGTCCGCCAGCGCGAGGTCAGCGGGCCAGCTGTGGCCGAGCTTCTCGGTGTAGGTGTCGAAACCGTCCGCGAAGTCGTGGACGACGAATTGGAGCTTCTTCACGGTCGGCGCCGCGATGTCCACCTCGTGCCCCTCTTCGAGCAGGCGCTGGTAGGGGTAGAAGACCTCGAGGTCTTCTGCGGCGTCCCCGGCGATCAACAGGATTCTCACGATGATTCCACCTCCGCAACGAGGATCCGCCAGTGCAGTGAGCTCGGTCAACGACTTCGCGATCGATGCCGCGTGTCGCGCGGGGACAGGCCGTGACCGGCCGGGGGAACGTGTCGGATCGGACGGTTAGGGTGTATGCCGTGGCGGGAGTCTTCGATCGGTTGGTCGGCCAGGATGCGGTCGAGTCCGAGCTGACGGCTGCCGCGATCGCGGCCCGCGCGGGGGTGGTCGATGGCGCGATGACGCACTCCTGGTTGTTCACCGGACCACCGGGATCCGGCCGATCCATTGCGGCACTGTGTTTCGCGGCGGCCTTGCAGTGCACCGATGCGGGCACACCCGGCTGCGGCAAGTGTCACGCCTGTACCACCACCATGGCGGGCACGCACGGCGACGTGCGGCGGGTGGTGCCCGAAGGGCTGAGCATCAGCACCAAGGAAATGCGCGAGATCGTGCAGATCGCCTCCCGTCGCCCGAGTACCGGGCGCTGGCAGGTGGTGGTCATCGAGGACGCCGACCGTTTGACGGAGGCGGCGGGAAACGTGCTGCTCAAGGTGGTCGAGGAGCCGCCGGATCGCACGGTGTTCCTGCTGTGCGCGCCCTCGGTCGACCCGGAGGACATCTCGGTGACGCTGCGCTCGCGCTGTAGGCACGTGCACCTGGTGTCGCCCTCGGTCCCCGCCATCGCCCGGGTGTTGAAGGAGCGCGACGAGCTCGACGAGAAGACCGCGAACTGGGCGGCCTCGGTCAGCGGCGGCCACGTCGGGCGGGCAAGGCGGCTCGCCACCGACGAAGAGGCGAGGGCGCGCAGGCAGCGCGCGCTGGCCTTGGTGTCGGCCGTCGCGCGACCGGGCGCGGCCTACGCCGCCGCCGACGAACTGGTGAAGGCCGCCGACGACGAGGCCAAGCAGATGAGCGCGGCCCGCGACGAACGCGAACGCGAGGAGCTGGCCACCGCGCTCGGCGCGGGCGGGACCGGAAAGGGCGCGGCGAGCGCAACTCGCGGGTCCGCGGGCGTGCTGAAGGATTTGGAGCGTCGGCAGAAGTCCCGCGCGACCCGCACCGGTCGCGACGCTCTCGATCGCGCGCTGATCGACGTGGCGGGGGTGTACCGCGACGCGCTCGCCGTCCGCTTCGGCGCCGCGCGCGCCAGCTCGGGCGTCACCCTCACCCATCCGGACATGTCCGACCAGATCCACGACCTCGCCGACCGCGTCCGCCCCGAAGGCCTGCTGCGCTCCATCGAGGCCGTGCTCGCCTGCCGCGAAGCCCTCGACCTCAACGTCAAGCCCCGTTTCGCCCTCGCGGCCATGGTCGCGGCTATTATGGCTGCCCAATCCGCCTGACCGCACCCCTCGCGACCACCCGTTTTCGCGATCCAGGCGCGGAGACGATAGACTCGCGTCGCCGAAAGGCACGCCGCCTTAGCTCAGTCGGTAGAGCGCTTCACTCGTAATGAAAAGGTCGGGGGTTCGATTCCCCCAGGCGGCTCCACGAAAGATCCAGGTCAACGGCTGAATCAGTCAGATGCCCAGTACGGCTCCGGATCAGTGCTGCTGCACGACCGACTGATCGAGTCGCCCCACCTCCGGCCGACGGCCCGGCGACCGGCGCGTGACGTTGCTACCGTGGCTCGTGGCCAATGAATCCCCGCAGCATCCCCGTGAGGAACTCCGTCACTTCCTGCGCACGCGACGCGCGCGGCTCGGGCCCGCGGACGTCGGCATGCCGGTGACGGGGCGGCGACGGACGCCAGGGCTGCGGCGCGAGGAGGTCGCGGTGCTGGCCGGGGTGGGGGTCTCGTGGTACACGTGGCTCGAGCAGGGGCGTGATATCACCGTGTCGACCGAGGTGCTCGAGTCGATCGCCGACGTGCTGCGGTTGAGCCGACCGGAACGGGCGCACCTGTATCTGCTGGCCGGTCTCAACCCGCCTCCCGCCCTTGATGTTTCGGGACCAGAGGTGACGCCCGAGGTGCGGCAGTTGCTCGACGCGTGGGGGCGGCGGCCCGCGCTGGTGCGGGACAGGTACTGGAATGTGCTGGCGTACAACGACATGGCGCGCGCGGTGTTCGGCTTCGACGGAACCGCGCACAACTGTCTGATCACCTACTTCACCAATCCCCGCTATCTCGCGATGGACGAGCGGTGGGCGGCCGAGGCTCCCGCGGTGGTCGCCGCCTACCGTGCCGATGCCGCGCTGTTCCCAGGCGATCCCGAATTCCGCAGGGTCGTGGAAGATCTCGCGTCGGCGAGCTCCGAGTTCGCCGAGCTGTGGGAGCGGCACGAGGTGGGCGTTCCCGTCCAGGCGGTGAACGCGCTGCGGCATCCGGAGGCCGGTGACCTGTTCTTCGACGCGACGACACTGACCGTCGCCGATCATCCCGGCTGGTCGCTGGTGCTCTACAACCCGCAACCCGGTACCGATACCGCGACCCGCCTCGATCGGTTGTCCTGCCTGCGCCTGGCCGACTCCGCCTGAAAGGTGGTGGTGCCACGCCCACCATAAATGCGCACTGTTCGCCTCTCGCGCCGGTCGGCACGCTGAACGCATGACATACGAAAACCCCCGATTCGACGGCAAGATCGCGCTCATCACCGGTGGTTCCAGCGGCATGGGGCTGGCCACCGCGCACCGCTTGATCGCGGAGGGCGCCCGTGTCGTCGTCACCGGGCGCGACAAGGTCAGGCTCGACGCCGCCGTCGGAGAACTCGGCGACCGTGCGTTCGGAATGCCCGGTGACGCAGCGGATCTCGCCGATATCGACGCGCTGACGGCCGCCGTCCGCGACCGGTACGGTCGCCTCGACGTGGTGTTCGCCAATGCGGGCATCGGCGCCTTCCAGACCATCGACGCGGTCACCGAGTCCGAATTCGACCGCGTGGTCGGCAGCAATTTCAAGGCGGCGTTCTTCACCGTCCAGAAGACGCTCCCGCTGCTGTCCGACGGCGCGTCGATCGTCATCAACGCCTCGTTCGCCCTGCATCGCGGTGTCCCGGCGGCCGCCCTCTACTCGGCCACCAAGGCCGCCGTCCACAACCTGACCCGCACTCTCGCCGCCGAACTGGCGCCCCGGCGCATCCGGGTCAATTCCGTGAGCCCCGGCTACACAGACACCCCCGCCTTCCGCGCCGAGACGACCGATGCCGCCCAACGCGCCATCGCCACGAACGTCGCCGCGGGCCGTATCGGTTCCGCCGAGGAGGTGGCGGCCGCGGTGGCGTTCCTTGCCTCCGGTGAGGCGTCCTACATCAACGGACAGGACCTGGTGGTCGACGGTGGTCTCACCACGGCCGTCCCGGTGCCGATGCTGTAGTCACGGCACAGTTCGCGCCGAGCGAGGCCTGAAGCTGGCGTTGGTCATCCGAAGCGGTACGCCAGGGTGGCGGCGAGGGTGGCTGCGGTCAGTGCGAAGGCGGTCGCGGCCATGCCGAGCTGGTAGTCGCGGACCCGCAGGTGCGCGATGATCGCGCCGACGAAGTAGAGCACCAAACCCGTCGCGGCGGCGATGCCGACCGGGGGGATGACGAATCCCCCGACCAGTCCGAGCGCTCCGGCGCCGAGCAGTATGCCCAGCGGAAGGATCCACGACTCCGGCACCTGCACCTGCTTCGACGCCGCGACCGGAATGGGGTGGCGCACGAAATCCATCCAAGCTCCGGTCGCCGCGGCGAAGGCGGTGAGGCAGGTCAGGGTGATGTAGACGGCGAACACGATGGAACCTTCCTGGCTGAGACGACCTTGTTCACCCAGTCTCGATTCGGCGGTCGTTGTCGCACCAATACCTGTGTCCATAACCTGGCGGCATGGATGTCGATACTCGGTTGCTGCGCTACTTCGCCGCCGTCGCCGAGGAAGGAAACCTCACCCGTGCGGCCGAACGGCTTTACGTGTCGCAACCGGCGCTCACGAAGCAGATCAAGCAGCTCGAAACCCTGTTGGGGGCGCGGCTTTTCACCCGTTCGCGCGCGGGGATGGCGCTGACCGAGGCCGGGCGCGCCCTGGCACGGCGGGTGCCCGCCTTGCTCGGCGACTGGAATCGCGCGCTGTCCGAGACCAATGCCGCGGCCGCGCGGCAGACCCGAGTCCTGCGCGTCGGGTTCCTCGCCAGCGCCGCCAACGAGGCCACCAGGGAGATCATCGCCGCGTTCGGTGAACGCAGACCGGGCTGGCGGGTCGACATGCGCCAGAGCCCATGGTCCGACCCCACCGCGGGATTGGCCGAGGGCAGCGTGGACGTGGCGCTGCTGCGGCTGCCGATTCCCGGCCAGGAGTCGTGGCGGGTCGAGGTGCTGCTCACCGAGCCTCGCTGCGTCGTGCTGCCGAGTACCCACCGGCTGGCCGATCGCGACGAGATCCCCTTCCGCGAGCTGCTCGACGAGCCCTTCGTCGCCGCACCGCAGGCGACCGGGCGGTGGCGCGACTACTGGCTGGCCGTCGACGAGCGGGAAGGCATTCCGCCGCGCATCGGCGCGGTCACCCAGCATCCGGACGATTGGCTCGAGGCGATCGCGAACGGATACGGCGTGGCCCTGGCGCCGGAGTCCACTGCCCGCTTCTACCAGCGGCCCGGCGTGGTCTACCGGCAGGTGGTCGGCATCGCCCCCAGCCAGGTCGGTGTCGCGTGGAATCCGATCGATGACGACAACGCGCCCGTCCAGGACTTCGTCCGCAGTTGCCTGCGCTACAAGCAGGCGTGACCGGGTGGTGCTCCCGGGCCGGGCGCCGTTGACCGGCCCGGGAGAACCCTTTGGGTCAGACCGCTGTGGCGCGGTGGTCGCCCGCGCCCTGAGCGATTCTGTCGATTTCGGCGTTGAAGCGGTCGGCGGCCTCGATGTTGCCGAGGTGGCCGGTGGACCAGATCTGATAATCGGCCAGCGAGCCCGCTGCGGTGAGAGCGTCGACGATGGGGCGGTTCATGCGGGCGGGCAGCAGACGGTCGTGCTCGCCCGCGATGACGGTGGTGGGAACCGTCAGGTGCTTGGCGGCGTCGTTCAGGTCGAGCACGGCCAGGGCCGCGGCGTGCAGGCCGCGGGTCAGCGGCCGGCAGGAGCGGACGATGCCGAGCGCGAACGCGACCTCGTCGGCGGTCGCCTTGTTCGTCATCAACCTGGCCTTGATGATCGAGGTCACCAGCGGGCCGCCCGGCAGCGGCACCGGCGCGTTCAGCAGCGTCTCGGCGAACACCAGCGGCATGCGCACGCCGGCGCCGAACACGGTGACCGGACGGCGGGCCA
Organism: Nocardia sp. NPDC050793; assembly: GCF_040654065.1. Lineage (NCBI taxonomy): Bacteria > Bacillati > Actinomycetota > Actinomycetes > Mycobacteriales > Nocardiaceae > Nocardia > Nocardia sp. NPDC050793. Next base: position 48,471 of record NZ_JBFAHG010000018.1, on the reverse strand, counting down.
GCATCAGCGGCTTGTTCAGCAGCGGAAGCAGATCGGTCTCGTGCCTGATCTCGCGGGACGCGGTGTTCGCGAGAACCACGGCATTGGCGCGTGCGGGCACCTGCTCCGGGTAACGGGCGGCCCAAGCCTGCAGGGTGATGCCGCCCATGCTGTGGCCGACCAAGGTGGCGCGTTTGCCGCGCGGCAAGGTGGCGTCGAGGACGGTGGCCAGGTCGTCGGCGAGGGTTTCGCCGCTCGGCGCGGTGCGGCCGAGCGTGCTCTCGCCATGGCCGCGCTGATCGTAGGCGATCACGCGGTAGCGGTCGGCGAGCGCGTTGATCTGCGGGTTCCAGTACTCGATGCAGCAGCTCCACCCGTGGATGAGCACGATGACATCGCCGTCGGCGGGACCGTACGCGTGCACTCGGAGCTGAGCGCCGTCGACGGTGGTGACCGGGATCGTTTCGCAGGGCGCGGTCGGCTTGTTCAGCGAAGCTGTCGCGAACATACGGGATCGCAGTCCGGCCCGGAAAGCCGCGGTGAGCGGTTCGGCGCCGCGTATCCCCGCCAGTGTCTTCATCGACGTCACCAGCATTGTGCACTCCTTTGTGTCGTCCGCCACAGTACGGTGCAAGCAAAAGTGCTTGCAAGTGCAAGCGCTCCATGGCGGAAATCCTGGCGCATATCTGTGGATACCCAATATTCGGTCCGGTGAACTCTGCCCGAGGAGAGAAACATCGCGCGCGAGCGAAGTCTCTCCGGAGTGCACAGGGCTCGAATGGTCACATCCGGTACATCGCCACTTGGACGCGCGCTGCTATCGGCGGTATCCGATCGTTATCAGCCCGAGAGGCGGCTCCTCGCGCAGCACGGCCGCGCCACGCGACTCGTCCTTCGTCGATCCGGCGGTGCTCGCGTAGCCCCATGTTTCGCCGCTTGCTGTCGGTGCGCGGTGCGATGATCGCCCGATGACCTCCGAGGACGTCCGGTTCGCACCGCCGATTCCCGTGCTGCGCATGTTCGACACCGCGAAGGCGTACGAATTCTATTGCGACTATTTGGGTTTCATCGTCGACTGGGAGCACCGGTTCGGCGACGACTTCCCGCTGTACGCCCAGGTGTCCCGGTCGGAAGCCACGCTGCATCTCAGCGAACATCACGGTGACGGCACGCCCGGCTCGGTGGTGTGGATCGCGGTGGGCGACATCCATGCTCTACACGCCGAACTCGCCGCCAAGGACTATCGGTACGCCAAGCCCGGCCGCCCCGAGGACGGCCCGGGCGGTCCCGGCTTCGACCTGACCGATCCCTCGGGCAACGTCCTGCGCCTGGCGCAGCCGGATTGACCCGATCAACCCTGGCTTCCGTGCCGCCGTGCCGCCGTGCCGCCGTGCCGCCGTGCCGCCGTGCCGCCGTGCCGCCGTGCCGCCGTGCCGCCGTGCCGCCGTGTTGCCACGCTCGGAGTCGCCGGTTGCGGCACGGCGTGGCACCGGCTTTCGGCGCCGCACGTTGCCGGTAGCGGGAAGCCGCGCGCCCCGGCTACCGTTGGTTCTCGTGGAGACCACGCACCTCGCCGCCCAGCCACCCTTCCCGCCGCAGCAGCGGGTGCGGCGCACGGGGTGGCGGGCGCTCGGCCTGCCCGCGCTCGCCGCGGGAGCCGGTATCGGAGCGGTGGTCCTGTTGCACTTCCGCGACCCGCACGTGGAGGGTTCGTACGGCATCTGCCCGCTCTACGGCCTGACCGGGTTGTACTGCCCGGGGTGCGGCGGCATGCGCGCCGTGCACAACCTCACCGACGGCCGGATCCTGGACTCGCTGCACAGCAACCTGCTCGCCATTCCGCTGCTGCTCGCCTTGGCCGTGTTCGTCGGCGACTGGGCGGTGCGCGCGTGGCGGGGCGAAGGTCCGCGCGTCCCCGACCTGCCGCGTCCGCTCATGTGGACGGTGCTCGCACTGTTCGTCGTGTACTCGGTGCTGCGCAATACGCCGTGGGGCAGCTGGCTGGCCCCGGTCTGAGCGGAACCACCGGACCTAATGGCGGACCGACATCCGCCGTCCCGGTCTGAGCACGCACGATTCCCTCGCCCGCGAGCGGGCAAGCTCTCGATATGACCGATTCACTCAAGACCCGGGTGCGTGCGAAGCTGCTGCGCCAGCTGGCCGAGGACGCTCCGGACAACGAACACGACGACCCGAGGCAGATTTCGGTGGCGAGCGACCTGGACGCCCTGGACAGCGTGGCCGAGGACGACCCGCTCGTCGAGGAGCTCGCCGCCCGCTACCTCGTGTTCTGAGCTCAGCGCGCGCTGGCCTGGCCACCGAAGGGCGGCAACTGGGGCAGCGGTTCGCCGCGCAGCCAGCTGTCCCACAGCGGGCGCAGCGGCACCAGGCTGTAGTGCCCGGCCAGATCGGTGAACTCCTCGGTGGTGACCGAGGAATGCCGGTAGCGCCGCACCCATTCGTGCAGCAGGTCGGCGAAGCCGGGCTCGCCGAGTTCGAGGCGTAGCGCGTGCAGGGTGAGCGCGCCGCGCTTGTACACCCGGTCGTCGAACATGCGCGTTGGTCCTGGGTCACCGATGACGATGTCCTGCGGTTGTCTGGCCAGGTTGTGCCGGGCGGCGCGGGCGAGTTGATCGGCGGAGGGCCCACCCGATGCCTCCGACCAGATCCACTCCGCGTAACAGGCGAAGCCTTCGTGCAGCCAGATGTCGCGCCACTGCCGCAAGGTCAGGCTGTTGCCGAACCACTGGTGCGCCAGTTCGTGCGCGACCAGCCGTTCGGAGCCGCGACGGCCGTCGCAGTGATTGGCGCCGAACACCGAGATGCCCTGGGCTTCGATCGGGATCTCCAGGTCGTCGTCGGTGATCACCACCGTGTACCCGCCGAACGGGTAGGGGCCGAACCGTTCGCTGAAGACCTCCATCATCCGCGATTGCCGCGCGAAGTCGTGTTCGAACTCCGCGCGCAGCCGGGGCGGCACGACCGCGTGCATCGGCACCGGTTCGTGCGCCGCGCCGACACGGTACTTCCGGTACGGCCCGATCTGGATGGTGGCCAGGTAGCTCGACATCGGCTCCGGCTGTTCGTACACCCAGGTGGTCTGGCTGGCCTTGGTTTGTTTGCGCACCAGGGTGCCGTTGGCGAGCGCGTAGTACGGGCTGTCGGTGGTGATCGAAATGCGGTAGCTGGCCTTGGAACTCGGGTGGTCGTCGCAGGGAAACCAGGACGCGGCGCCGTTGGGCTGGCTGGCCACCAGCGCGCCCTCGGACAGCTCTTCCCAGCCGACCTCGCCCCACGGCCCGCGCACCGGCTTCGGCACGCCCGCGTACTGGACGACCACCGAGAGCACACCGCCCGCCGGAATCCGCTGCTGCGGGGTGACGACGAGCTTGCCGTGCTGGTGCGTGTATCTCGCGGACTTGGCGCCGTTCACGAACACCTTCGAGACCGTCAGCGCCTGCGAGAGATCGAGACCGAAGCGCGGCTGCACCGTGGTGGTGACCGCGGTGATCTCCGCGCGGCCGGTCAGCCGGTTGCTCGCCACCTTGTAGACGAGGTCCAGCTCGTATCGCGAGACCCGATAGCCCCGGTTACCGTTCTGCGGCAGGTAGTCGTCGATGGGGTCCGTGTAGAACTTGTCCCCCATTCAGCCCTCCTCACCGGGGTCGTCGGTGCGCTGGGTCCACGGTGCGATCGGGTTGCCCCACCACCTGGTCGACGGCGGCACCGTGTCGCCGCGCATGACGAGCGAGGCGGGGCCGACCGTCGCGCCCGCGCCGAGTCCGGCGGCAGGAAGGGCGACGCAGTGCGGCCCGAGGGTGGCGCCCGCGCCGAGGGTGACGGTGTCCATTGCCATGATTCGATCGTGGAACAGATGGGTCTGCACCACGCAGCCACGCTCCACCGTGGCGCCGTCGCCGAGTGTCACCAAATCCGCCTCAGGTAACCAGTAGGACTCGCACCATACCCCGCGACCGATGCGCGCGCCGAGTGCGCGAAGCCAGAGATTCAGCACCGGCGTTCCGGTCGCGGCGCGGGCGAACCACGGCGCGGCGACCATCTCCACGAACGTGTCCGAGACCTCGTTGCGCCACACGAACGAGCTCCACAGCGGGTGCTCCTCGGCCCGGATCCGACCGACCAGCAACCACTTCGCGGCCACGGCGCTGCCGCAGGCCACCGCGCCCGCGACCAACAGCACGATGCCGCTGAGAAGGGCGGTGGGCAGATGACCGATCCGCTGCGCCAGCCAGGCCAGCGCGAAGAGCACGCCGAGCCCGATGGCGAAGGTGACCAGCACCGGGATCAGCCTGCAAGTCTCCACGATGGCCCTGGCGACGCGCAGCCGTCGCGACGGATCGAAGGTGCGGCGGGTGTCGGCGGTTTCGGAGGCGCGGCGCAGCCGCACCGGCGGACTTCCGAGCCACGAGGAGCCCGCCTTGGCTTTGGACGGCGCGGCCGAGAGCACGGCGACAAGTCCGTTCTTCGGCACCCTTCGGCCCGGCGCGGTCATGCCCGAGTTGCCGAGGAAGGCGCGCTTGCCGACCTTGGCCTCGCCGATGCGCAGCCAGCCGCCGCCGAGTTCGTAGCTCGCGATCATGGTGTCGTCGGCGAGGAAGGCGCCGTCGGCGACCGTGGTGAACTTCGGCAGCAGCAGCACGGTCGACGCCTCGACGTGCTTGCCGACCTTCGCGCCGAGCAGCCGCAGCCAGAGCGGCGTCAACAGGCTGGCGTAGAGCGGGAACAGGAAGGTGCGGGCCGAGTCGAGCAACCGTTCGGTGGCCCAGGCCTGCCAGCCGACGCGGCTGCGCACCGGGTGGTAGCCCTCGGTCAGCCCGATGGCCAACAGGCGAACCAGAACGATGGTCGCCGCGGCGTACACGCCGAGCGTGACCAGCACGGCCACCGGCAGCATCGCGAAGGCGCGCACCAAACCGTCGGTGAGCGTGGCGGTATCCCGCACCCACCAGGCCAGGAACACGCCGCCCGCGCCGAGGCCGAGGATCGGGAGGGATGCGAGCGCAATCGAGGTGATGCCGAAGATGGCGACCCAGTGCGGTGCGCGCGCCGGCGTGTGCGAGGGCCAGCGGTGCCGCGCGCGGCCGACCTTGACCGCGGGGGAGCCCGCCCATTCCTGTTCGGCCTTGACTTTGCCGGATACCGCCGACCCGGGCGCGACCTCGGCGTTCTTGCCGATTTTCGTGCCGGGCAACAGGATCGAGCGTGCGCCGATCACCGCGCCGGGCCCGATGACGATCGGACCGATGTGCACGAGATCGCCGTCGATCCAGTAGCCGGAGAGGTCGACCTCGGGTTCCACGCTGCACCCGTCGCCGAGTTCGAGCATCCCGGTCACCGGCGGCAGCGTGTGCAGGTCGACGCCGTTGCCGATGCGCGCACCGAGCGCCCGCGCGAAGGGCACCATCCACGGTGCGCCGGACAGGTTCTCGGCGCCGCTCGCCTCGGACAGCCGCACCGCCGCCCACAGCCGCAGGTGCACCGAGCCGCCGCGCGGATAGCTGCCGGGCACGATGCCGTGCAGCAGGACGCGCGATCCCGCCACGCACAGCGCCATCCGGCCGGGCGGGGTGATGAACAGCAGGAACGCGATCAGCGCCCACCACCAGGACAGCCGGGGCAGCCAGGGCAGCGATCCCGACCACGCCGCGATATTGCCGACGATGGCCAACCAGGTCAGCCACTGCAATCCGGTCAGAGTGGTCAGCGGCACCGTGGCGAGCACCTGCACCCACTGCGCGATGCGCGGGGTGGGGCGCACCGTGCGTTCCTCGACCGCGGCGGCAGGGGCGCTGGCGTCGAGCAGCTCGGCCAGCGCGCCCAGGCGTGGGTGGTCGTAGAGATCGGCGACGGCGATGCGCGGATACCGCTCGCGCAGCGCGGTGACCAGCTGGGCGGCGGCGAGGGAGCCGCCGCCGAGGTCGAAGAAATCGGTGTCGGGGCCGGTGGCCTCGGCGCCGAGGATGGCGTCCCACAGTCCGGCGACCCAGCGCGCGGTGGGGGAGAGACCGTCGCCGTCGGAGTCGGTGGACTCGGCTTTGGGCAGCGGCCACGGGAGCGCGTCGCGATCGACCTTGCCCGACGTGCGGGTCGGCAGTTCCCCGACTACCGCGAGGCGCGGCACCAGCGGTGCCGGTAGCTGGTCGGCGAGCAGCTCGCGGGCGGCGTGCACATCGAAATCGGCGTCCGGTCCGGTGAGATAGCCGACCAGGATCTTGTTGCCCGCCTTGGTGGTTCGGATCGCGGCGGCGGCGCCGGTGACGCCGGGCAGATGCTGGAGCGCGTTGTCGATCTCACCGAGTTCGATGCGGCGGCCGCCGAGCTTGATCTGGTCGTCGGCGCGGCCGAGGAAGACGAGCCCGGCGCTCTCGTTGCGGACCAGATCGCCGCTGCGATAGGCGCGTTCCCAGCCGAGGGTGGCGAGCGGCGCGTATTTCTCGGCGTCCTTGGCCGGATCGAGATAGCGGCCGAGACCGACGCCGCCGATGACGAGTTCGCCGGATTCGCCCTCTTCGACGGGGTTGCCCTTGGCGTCGACCACGGCCAGATCCCAGCCGTCCAAGGGCAGGCCGATGCGGATCGGCGGCTCGCCGGTGAGCAGGGCCGCGCACGCCACGACGGTCGCCTCGGTGGGGCCGTAGGTGTTCCACACCTCGCGCGTCGAATCCCCGCTGCCCGCAAGGCGTTCGGCGAGCTCCGGCGGCACCGCCTCGCCGCCGAAGATCAGCAGCCGGACCGGTTCCAGCGCCTCGGCGGGCCAGGTGGCGGCCAGCGTCGGCACCGTCGAGACGATGCTGATCTCGCGGCGAACCAGCCAGGGGCCGAGATCGGCGCCGGTGCGCACCAGCGCGCGCGGTGCAGGCACCAGGCACGCGCCGTGCCGCCAGGCCAGCCACATCTCCTCGCAGGAGGCGTCGAAGGCGACCGAAAGACCGGCTAGCACCCGGTCGCCGGGACCGATCGGCGCGTCCCGCAGGAAAAGTCGCGCTTCGGCGTCGACGAAGGCGGCGGCGCTGCGGTGGGTGATCGCGACGCCCTTCGGGGTACCGGTGGAGCCGGATGTGAAGATGATCCACGCGTCGTCTTCGGGGCCGGGCGGCGCGGATCGGCTTGCGGTGGTGGATGTTTCGGTGCGGGGGTGAATGCCGTCGGCGGTGGCGACGGCGCTGACTTTCGCCTCGCCGAAGACCAGCCGGGCCCGCTCGTCGGGATCGTCGGCGTCGACGGGGACGTACGCCGCGCCCGCCCACAGCACGGCCAGAATCGTGACGTAGAGATCGCTGCTGCCCGACGGCATTCGGACGCCGACCCGGTCGCCCGCCCGCACGCCCGCCGCGACCAGCTCGGCGGCGCGGGCCTCGATCGCGGCGAGCAGTTCGCGATACGTGATGAGGATCTCGCCGTCATCGAGTGCGTGCGCGTCGGGATGGGCCCGCGCGGTCGCCGTCAGGATGTCGACGAGAGTCCGTGGCGGGGGTGCCGCCGCGCCGCGCAGCAGGGGGTCGGACAGCGCTTGCCCGGTCGTCGGGCTCTCGCCCACCGCGGTTTCTACCTGCGGCTGGAGCATCACGTCCGACCCACCTCTCATAGCCCTGCCTTGCGTTTCCCGACCGTTGTTTCACAGAAGGGTTACCGATTGGCAAACGCCACGGTGACCAACCGACCACGGTACCCGCGGTATCGGTGAATCTCCTGGCGTGGCAGCGGCGTGCGGTGTGACTTCGATCGGCGCGTTGTCAGGCCGCCGACGCCGCGGTCCCGAGACCGAGCGCGGTGAGGATCCCTGCGCTGGCTTGCTCGAGCCGATCGCGGACTTTCGGGCTGCGCAAGAACGCCACCGCGCGGGAGGCGAGCAAGGCGAGCAGGATCATTTCGACGGCGGCGACGGTGCATTCGACCGCACCGAGCGCGAGGGTGTTCAGGAACGTGACTTCGGTCATGAACTGCGGCAGCACGGCCAGGTAGAACAGACCGACCTTGGGATTGAAAAGACACGAGACGACGCCGGCCGTGAACGCCGAGCGAACCGTGGGCGCACCGGCTTTCGCGTCGCCTGCCCGCGTGCCGGAATCGAGCACGGCATCGGAGTGCGTCCGTCGCTTGCGCAACTCAACCAGCGAGCGAATGCCCAAGTACACCAAGTAGATTCCGCCGACGACCTTCAGCGCGCGATACGCCGTCGCGGACTGCTCCAACAGCGCGGCGACACCCGCGGCCACCATTACCGCCCACACCAGGCCGCCGAGCGCCGAACCCACCGCCGCGGCGATGCCGGGGCGGGCGTCCACGATCGAAAAGCGCAGTACCAGAAACGAATCCGGCCCCGGCGTGAGTGACAGCAGGACGCACAGGCCGATGAAGCCGATCAGCAGGGAGGACGTCACCCGTCGAGTGGAACGCAGTTCACCTCGCGGCGCAACCGGCTTTCGGGCCGCGGAATCCGGCGGTTGACAGAGCGGCGGGCGGTCTGTCAGTCTCGGGACAGGTCATGAGTGCCAGCGTCAAGCCCCGGCTAGCTGGTCGGCAACCCTCCTCCGCGGTGGGGTGCTCCGGGTGACGACCTGGCCGCCGTCCGTTCGGACGCGGCAAGCGCGGACTCGCCGAATCTCCGGTTGCGAGTCCCTGAGCCGATGGGATTGCGTGATGATTGCTGTCGTGGACCAGACCTGTGCTGCCCTCGCCCGGGTATCGGGTGACGATCTGCCCGTGCCGCTCGTCCAGGGCGGAACCCGCACTTACGCGAACTTCGACTACGCCGCGAGCGCGCCCGCGCTGGCGGAGGTCATCGACCGGATTCAGCGGCTGCTGCCGTACTACGCCAGCGTGCATCGCGGTGCGGGCTATGCCTCGCGCATCTCCACCGAGTGCTACGAGGCCGCGCGCGGTTCGGTCGCCCGTTTCCTCGATGCCGCCGACGATCAGGTGGTGGTGTTCACCCGCAACACCACCGACTCGCTGAACCTGCTCGCCGCGTGTGTCCCCGGCGACACGGTGGTGCTCGACATCGAGCATCACGCCAATTTCCTGCCATGGACGCGCAACGGTCGTCGCCGCGTGGTGCGCGCCGCCGATACCGTCGCCGAGACCATCCGGTTGCTGGTGGCCGAGCTGTGCAGCAAGCCCGCCGCGCTGCTCGCGGTCACCGGGGCCTCGAACGTCACCGGCGAGGTGCTGCCGCTGGAGCGGCTCGCCGAGATCGCGCACCAGTGCGGCGCGCGCATTCTGGTCGACGCGGCCCAGCTCGCGCCGCACCGGCGAATCAGCCTGCGTGAGAAGGGGATCGACTACCTCGCGTTCTCGGGTCACAAGCTGTACGCACCGTTCGGCGCGGGCGTGCTCGTCGGCCGCCGCGACTGGCTCGACCGGGCCGAGCCCTATCTTGCCGGCGGCGGCGCGGTTCGCTCGGTGAGCGCCGAGGAAACCGAATGGGCGCCCGCGCCGCAACGCCATGAGGCGGGTTCGCCCAACGTGCTCGGCGTGGCCGCGCTCGCCGCCGCCTGCGACGCGCTCGCCGCGATCGACCCCGATGCGTTGATCGCCCACGAGCGCCTGCTCGCCGACCGCCTGCGCGACGGACTGTGCGCCATCCCCGGCGTCGAGACGCTGCGCATCTGGTCCGACAGCCCCGACTCGGTCGGCATCGTGGCCTTCACCGTCGCCGGCTTCGCACCCGGTCACGTCGCCGCCTACCTCTCGGCGGAACACGCCATCGGCGTCCGTGACGGCCGCTTCTGCGCGCACCCGCTGCTCGCCCGCCTCGGCCTCGACGGCGCGCTGCGCGCCAGCATCGGAGTCGCCACCACCTCCGCCGACGTCGACCGCCTCGTCGCCGCCGTGGCCACCCTCGTCCACCACGGCCCCTCCTGGAACTACGCCCAGACCGACGGCCTCTGGAACCCCACCCCCGAAACCCGGGCCTTCACCGCCGACCCCGCCACCGGCGCCGCCCCCTGCCTGATCGCCTAGGGCGCTGGGCGTCGCGGCCCGTTCGGAGCGGTCTCGGCGGGATAGTATCGGCGAGACCGTTTCCCGATCCGAGGTGGACCGATGAGCATTCTGCCTGCGTGGGCAACCGATCCGGGTGCGTTGCTCATCACGGAGGCGGACTACGACACGCTGCCGGAGGACGTGCAGCGGCAGATCGAAGTCGTCGACGGTCACGTCATCTTCTGCCGCAGTGGCAGTTTCCAGCACAACAATGTGGCCCGGCGGCTGGCCAATGCTTTGGAGCAGGCGCGTCCGGCCGAGCCGTGCACCGGTGTCGTCACAGATTTCGAGATGCACTACGTCAACGGCAGGCCGGGCAGCCCGGGGTTCTCCTTCCGCAGGCCCGATGTGGTGCTGCACCGGTGCGTCGAGGAGGACCGCAAGCTCACCACTGCCGATGCACTGCTGGTCGTCGAGGTCGTGTCGCCGGGCTCGGAGTACACCGACACCGTCGACAAGCGGGCCGAGTACGCGCACGAGGGGATTCCCCTCTACCTGGTGGTTCACCTCGACGCCGACGGGCGCGTGAAGATCGTTCAGGAGTATCGGCTGGACTGGGCGAGTCGCACTTATCGGCTCGCCGAAACGCACCAAGACGCACTGCGACTCACGGGCCCGTTCCCCATGGACGTCGCGTTCAAGGAGCTGGACGGCGCTTGAGTCGCTCAGTCCTCCAAGGAGGACGGGCGGTGGTAGCGGCCGTTGTAGTAGAGCAGGGGTGCGGCGGCGGGCTTTTCGTCGGTGTTGTCGTGGACGCGAGTGGCCAGGCCGACGACGAAGGTGTGGTCGCCGATGGGGATGAGCTGCTGGACCACGGCGCGGATCCAGATCGGGGTGCCGTGCAGGACGGGTTCGCCGGTGTCCAGGGTTGTCCACAGGGAGCGGTCGGTGAAGCGTTCCTCGGCGGTGCGGGCGAAGCGCTTGGCGATGTGCTGCTGGTGTTCGCCGAGGAAGTGGATGACCACGGAGTCGGCGTCGAGCATCGCGGCCATGCTGGACGAGATGTGCGCGATGTTGAACGACACCAGCGGCGGTTCCAGCGAAAGCGAGGCGAACGAGGTGGCGGTGAAGCCGACCGGCCCCTTCGGGGAGCAGAGCGTGACCACGGTGACGCCCGCCGGATAGTGGCGCATGGACGCGCGGTACTGCTCGGCGGTGATTCCGCTCAGATCGTCGGGAATCCGGATGCCGGTATGCGGGGGCGGTGCTTCGGTCACATGACGAAGCTACGCCCGATCCGCGTGCGCCGGGCCGGGCAATTGTTGTTCGATTGCCGTTCGCCCCGGAAATCCGCAGGTCGCGAGAGGATGTGAGATTCAGTCCACATCGATGGGCAGCCCGGCCGTGATCCGGACCAGCTCGCGGAAGGACGTGCGGAACAGCGTGTTCGGATGTCCGCCCGCCGCCCACACCTCCGGGTGTCTGGCCAGCGCGTTGTCGACCCAGGTCGGTAGGTTGGTGGGATGTCCGACCGGCGCGACGCCGCCGAGCGGCTGACCGGTCACCTCGCGCACCAGGTCGGCGGGCGCGCGGGTGAGCGTGCCTTCCAGCCGCGCGCCGGTCTGCGCCAGATCCACCTGGTGCGCGCCGGAGACCAGCAACAGCACCGGGTCGTCATCGAGCAGGAACACCAGCGATTTGATGATCGCGCCCACCTCGACTCCGAGGGCGCGCGCCGCGTCGGCGGCGGTGGGGGTGGGTGTCGGCTGGCTGAGGATGACGCCGTGATGGCCGCGCGCGATCAGTGTGTCCGCGACTCGGCAGGCGACCGGAGGTAGCTGGGCCCTGCTCATGAATCCAGAGTAGGCGGACCGGCGCGTCCGTTCCGGCCATGCGCGAATTCTCGGCGGAGTTCGCCCGGCTCGGCCCGGCGAACGATTGCGGGCGGTACGCGGGACGGGCGTGTCGCTCAGTACTCCGGATAGCCCTCGGCCGGTCCGAGCATCGTGGTGATCCGCTCCCTCGTGATCCGCGCCAGCTCGCTGACGCATCGTGGATCACCGCACGAAATCCCTTCGTGGACAACGGCGTCCAGCGCCCGATCCAGATCGGCGGGGGAGAGCGCGAGCAGCTCGACGTCGGCCTTGGCCAGCAGCGCGTCCCGATCCGGATAAGGCCGCGCGTCCGCGAGGGTGACCGCCCAGGTGACGTTGCCGCAGCATTCGAACATGGCGTGTACGGCGCGACCGTGCGACAGGGTGTTGAAGCGGTCGAGGCCGATTCCGTGATGCATCAGCATGATTGCCTCCCAACCCGGTGCGTTGGTTTGCTGACGGGACAATGATCCGCCTCCTCCAGAGGTGGGAACCAGTGCGATGCAGATGTTTTGCACAGGATTAACAGACCGCGCCGAGCCGCTGACGGACCGCGCCCTGTCCCGTTCCGCTGCCGCCGCGGATCCGCCGGACCGGCCGGGTGCGGAGCGTATACGCTGTACAAATGACTGATTGGCAGGCTTTCACCGTCGAGACCAAGGACCACGTCGCGCAGGTGACGCTGACCGGTCCCGGCAAGGGCAATGCGATGGGCCCGGATTTCTGGCGGGAACTTCCCGAGATCTTCCGCGGGCTCGACGCGGATCCGGAGGTGCGCGCCGTTGTGCTCACCGGCTCGGGCAAGCACTTCTCCTACGGACTGGACCTGCCCGCCATGGCGGGCACCTTCGGTCCGCTGATGGCCGACAAGGCGCTGGCCGCCCCGCGCACCGACTTCCTGAAGGAGATCCGGCTGATGCAGGCTTCGGTCACCGCTGTGGCCGAGTGCACCAAGCCGGTCATCGCGGCGATCTCCGGCTGGTGCATCGGCGGTGGCCTCGACCTGATCGCGGCCGTCGACATCCGCCTGGCCAGCGCGGACGCCAAGTTCAGCCTGCGTGAGGCCAAGGTCGCGATCGTCGCCGACATCGGTTCGCTGCACCGGCTGCCCGGCATCATCGGCGAGGGGCACCTGCGCGAACTGGCCTACACCGGCAAGGACATCGACGCCGCGCGCGCCGAGAAGATCGGCCTGGTCAACGACGTGTACCAGGACCAGGAGGCGGTGCTGGACGCGGCGCACGCCATGGCGCGCGAGATCGCCACCAACCCGCCGCTGGTGGTGCAGGGCGTGAAGGACGTGCTCGACCAGAAGCGCGCCTCGGAGGTGGCCGAGGGTCTGCGCTACGTGTCGGCGTGGAACGCGGCCTTCCTGCCTTCCGAGGATCTGACCGAGGCCATCCAGGCCGTCTTCGAGAAGCGCGCTCCGCAGTTCAAGGGTCGCTGAAGCGGTTCCGACATTTCGTTTGCCCCGACCGTCCACGCACCGACATACTTGCGATGAACAACTAATTGATTGACGCAAGTAAAGGTGGCGGTGCGTGGACACGGACGACCTGTCGATCGACACCATCGCGGTGCAACTCACCCGGCTCCAACGCATCCGGGATCGGACCGCCCTGCAGATCCGTACCAAGGACGGTGTCGACCCGGCCGTGTTCGCGGTGCTGTTCCGGCTGCTCTGCGACGGCCCGATGCGCTCGGGCGCGCTGGCCGAGGCGGTGTACTCGGACGCGTCGACGGTCAGCCGTCAGGTCGCCCAGCTGGTCGAGCGGGAGCTGGTGCGCAGGACGGCCGACCCGGCCGACGGACGCGCCACGGTGCTCGAGGTGACCGAGCGCGGCCGCGAGGTCGCCGAGCAGATTCGCAGGCGCCGCCACGACAACCTCACCCGTGTGATGGCCGAATGGACGCCGGAGAATCGGGTGCTGTTCGCGGGCCTGCTGTCCCAGTTCGTCGACGATTTCGAACGCGCGAGGTCCGCGATGGTCGCGAGCCTCCCGCACGCGGGCGCGAAGGCCGGTGGGACGGGGAGCGATTCGTGACAGCGCCGACCGCCGTGGCTTCGCCCACTGGTTTCAGTCACCGGCAGATCCTCACCATTCTCAGCGGGCTCATGCTCGGCATGCTGCTCGCCTCGCTGGACCAGACCATCGTCTCGACCGCGATCCGCACCATCGCCGACGACCTCGACGGCTATTCGCTGCAGGCATGGGCCACCACCGCCTACCTGATCACCGCCACCCTCACCACGCCGCTGTACGGCAAGTTGTCCGACATGTTCGGCCGCAAGCCCTTCTTCATGGCGGCCATCAGCATCTTCGTGGTCGGTTCGCTGCTGTGCACGCTCGCGCAGTCGATGTACCAGCTGGCCGCCTTCCGCGCGGTCCAGGGCATGGGCGCGGGCGGTTTGATGTCGCTGGCCTTGGCCATCCTCGGCGATATCGTCAGCCCCCGCGAGCGCGCCCGCTACCAGGGGTACTTCCTCGCGGTGTTCGGCACGTCCAGCGTGATCGGCCCGGTGCTCGGCGGCGTGCTCGCGGGCGAGGACACGATTCTCGGTGTCAGCGGCTGGCGCTGGGTGTTCCTGGTCAACGTGCCGTTGGGCCTCTTCGCGCTGGCGGTGGTGTCGCGGGTGCTGCGCCTGCCGAAGCGGCCGCACTCGACCGACCGGGTCGACTGGCTGGGCGTGCTGGTGCTGGCCGTCGGCCTGGTGCCGCTGCTCATCGTCGCCGAACAGGGGCGCGAATGGGGTTGGGGCAGCGGCCCTTCGCTCACCTGCTACGTGATCGGGGCGCTCGGCATCGCCGGATTCGTTGTGGTCGAGAAAGGACTGAAGGACGCCGCGCTGATTCCGCTGCGGATCTTCGCCAACCGGACCTTCGCGCTGGGCGTCGTCATCTCGTTCGTGGTCGGCGCGGCCATGTTCGGCGGTATCTCGCTGCTGCCGCAGTACCTCCAGGTGGTGCGCGGCGCGACCCCGACGCTGGCCGGTCTGCAGATGCTGCCGATGGTGCTGGGAATGATGCTCGGCTCCATCGTCTCCGGCCAGTTGATCTCGCGGACCGGGCGCTACCGGATCTTCCCGATCATCGGGGCGAGCACGCTCACCCTAGGCCTGTTCCTGCTGCACTTCCTCGACGCGGACACCCCGATGTGGCTGGCCATGCTCTACATGGCCTGCACCGGCTTCGGCCTCGGCAACCTCATGCAGCCGCTGACCCTCGCGTTGCAGAACGCGCTGCCGCCCAAGGACATGGGCGTCTCCACGGCGGCCGCCACCTTCTTCCGGCAGATCGGCGGCACGCTCGGCGTCGCGGTGTTCCTCTCCATCTTGTTCGCGCAGCTGACGCCGAAGATCAGCGACGAACTGCACGCCGCCGCAGGCGACCCGAAGTTCGCGCAGGCGGTGCTCGCCGGTGCGCAGAGCACCGACCCCGCCGACGCGGCGCTGGCGAAAGGCCTACTCGCCCAGGACACTTCGGCGGCGGGGGAGGTGCTGCGGGACAGCTCGATCGTCCAGCAGCTGAGCCCGGAGCTGGCCAGGCCCTTCCAGGTGGGCTTCGCCGACTCCATGTCGACGGTGTTCCTCGCGGTCACCGGCCTCGCGCTGATCGCGCTGGTGCTGGTGTTGTTCTGGAAGGAGGTGCCGCTGCGCGCGGTCGGCGGCATCCAGGCGGCGAACGACAAGGCCGAATCGGCGGTGGCGGTCGAGGCGCGCGTGGTCGAGCAGACCGGCCTGCCGCTGCCGGGCGGCGCGGTCGTGGAGCCGCCGCTGGAGCAGAGCGCGCGGCCCGAGGGCGCGCGGCGCGGCGGCGACGGCCCCGATTCATGAACGACGGTTGGTGGCGCCGGTTCCAGGAACGGCTGCGGCGATTGCCCGCGGCCGTCGGCTACCTGGTGGTCGGCGGCGTCACCGGCCTGTTCGCGCTGTTCGGGGCGATGGGGCTGTTCGTCGTGGCGGTGCTGAGCCTGATCGGGGTGGGGATACCCGCGCTGCCCGAGGCGGTGCGGGTGCTGCGGCCGCTGGCTGCTTTCGAAAGGCGAAGGGCGGCGGCCCGACTCGGTACACCGATCGAGCAGGTCTACCGGCCGATCACCGGTGGTCTGCGGGAGCGGCTCGCCACGCTCGTCGCCGATCCGGCCAACCGGCGCGACCTCGGCTGGCTGGCGCTGCACGCGATGACCGGGTTCCCGCTGGCCGCGCTCGCGGTCGTGCTGCCGCTGAACGCGGTGAATCAGGCGCTGATTCCGGCGTATTGGCGCCTGCTGCCCGAAGGCGCCATCACCAATTACGGCTTCGCGGTCGACTCATGGACGACGGCGGTGCTGAGCCTGCTGATCGCGATTCCGGTCGGCGCGCTGGCGCTGCGCATCCCGGTGCTCGCCGAGGCGCAGGCCCGTGCGGCCAGAGCTTTGCTCGCCCCCGACGAGGGTGCGGTCCTCGCCCACCGGGTCGCCGAGCTGACCGCGACGAGGGCCGCCGCGCTCGACGCGCACGGGGCCGAGCTGCGCCGCATCGAACGGGACCTGCACGACGGCGCGCAGGCCAGGATCGCGGCGGTGATCATGCAGCTCGGTCTGGTCGAGCAGCTGCGCGATCGAGACCCCGAGGCCGCCGCGGGCATGGTGCGGACCGCGCAGGACACCGCCGCCGCGGCGCTCGCCGAACTGCGCGACGTGGTGCGCAGCGTCTACCCGCCGGTGCTCTCCGACCGCGGCCTGGCCAGCGCGGTCTCGGCGCTGGCCGCGCGCAGCCCGATCCCGTGCGTCGTCGAGGTGGAACCCAGCGGCCGCCGCCCGATGGCGGTGGAGGCGGCGGCCTACTTCGTGATCGCCGAGGCCATCACCAACGCCACCAAACATTCCAGGGCCGAACATCTTTCGGTCACCATGGGCGGCACGGCCGCGCTGCTGGTAGTCGAGATCTGCGACGACGGGATCGGTGGAGCCGAACCGACCGAGGGCGGCGGACTCGCGGGCATCCGGCGCAGGGCCGAGGCGCTCGACGGCAGGATGACGCTGGACAGTCCGCCCGGTGGGCCTACTGTGGTGCGCGTGGAGTTGCCGTGCGGGTCGTGATCGCCGAGGACGACGCCCTCCTTCGCGAGGGTCTGGCGTTGTTGCTGAAGACCGCGGGCATCGAGGTGGCCGCGGCCGTCGACAACGCCGAGGACTTCCTGGCCGCTGTCGCCGCCGACCGGCCCGACGCGGTGGTGGTCGACGTCCGGCTCCCGCCCACCTTCACCGACGACGGTCTGCGCGCTGCGGTGCGCGCCCGCGCGATCCATCCGGGGCTGCCGGTGCTGGTGCTCTCGAGCTACGTAGAGGACAGCTACGCCTCCGAACTGCTCGGCGACGGCGCGGGCGGCATCGGATATCTGCTCAAGGAGCGGGTCGGCAAAGTGGACCGGTTCCTGGAATCGCTGCGACGCGTCGCCGAGGGCGGCACCGCGATGGACCCCGAGGTGATCTCGCAGCTGCTGGTACGGCGCCGGGCCGACGACCCGCTCTCCGCGCTCACCGCGCGGGAGCGGGAGGTGCTCGCGCTGATGGCCGAGGGCCACGCCAACCCGGCTATCGCCGAACGGCTCGTCGTCACCGAAGGCGCTGTGCACAAACATATTCGGAACATCTTCGCGAAGCTCGGCCTGTCCGCCGACGAGGCCGGGCACCGCAGGGTGCTTGCCGTGCTCGCCTACCTCAATGCCCACCCCGGATCGTCCTGACAGGTGAGGTCGCTCGCGGGCAGCGTGCCATCGCGGAAGTAGCCGTTGACCGCGGCGTAGACGCAGGCGTTCGGATACCGCCCGAAGATCGAGTGGATCGGCACGTCCCGCAGGGTGACCATGCGGGAGCCGGTCAGCGCGCGGTGCATGGCGAGCGCCCCGCCGTAGGTGGTGCGAGTGTCGCCGGTGGACTGCACGATCAGGCTCGGCACGGAATTACCGATGGAGGTGGGGCTTTCGATCGGCGACGGCCAGAACGCGCAGGGCGTGATGTTGTCCGCGAACGCGCCGAACAACGGCTCACTCGCCCTGCTCGCCTCGATATTGCGCCAGTACCAGCCCGGGTCGCGCGGGGCTTCCACATCACCGCACATGATCGCCATCTGCGCGGAGTCGTCGCTCGGCCGCGCGGCGAGCATGAAGGCGAGGACGGCGGCGAGTTCCCGGGTCGGCTCCACCAGCGCACCCGCGGCCGCGTCGAGGAGACGGCGCAACTGGTTCGCCACCTGCTCGTACTGGCGCGGATCGTCCAGGCCGATGAACAGCACCATCGGAATACTGTGGTCGTCCAGCTCGAACTCGCCGAGCCGGACGGGCCGCTCGTTCGCGCGGCGGACCAGGTCGAGCACGGTGGCACGGACGGCGGCGCGGTCGGCGCCGAAGCGGTATTCGCTGTCGTGGACCGCGGCCCAGTCGGCCCATAGGTCGAAGGCCGCCTCGTTGGCCGGGCCCATGTCCTGGATCATGCCCGAGCCGTAGCGCTGCGGGTCTACCGCGCTGTCCAGCACGATGCGGTCGGCGCGTTCGGGGAACATCTGGGTGTAGACCGCGCCGAGGTAGGTGCCGTAGGAGGTGCCGAAGTAGCTGATCCGGTCCTCGCCGAGGACGGCGCGGACGACATCCATGTCGCGCGCGGTGTTGCGGGTGGTGATGTGGCGCAGCCGCTCGCCCTCGGTCGCCACGCACCGCGCCGCGAGTTCGGCCTGTTGCGCAACGGATTCCGCGTAGCTCGCGGCGTCCAGGCCCGCCGATTGCAGGCCGAAGCCGCGCGGCCAGCCGCAATTCACCGGGGAGGAGCGGCCGACGCCGCGCGGATCCATACCGATGAGGTCGTAGCGGGCGCGCACGTCCTCGGTCATCGCTTCGCGGACGTCGACCATGGTGTCCAGGCCCGCGCCGCCGGGACCGCCGGGGTTCGACAGCATGACTCCGCGTCGTTGCGCCGGGTCGGAGGCGGGTATGCGCGAGATGACGACGGTGAGGGTTTTCCCCTGGGGCGCGGCGTAATCCAGTGGGACGGTGACGTCGGCGCACTGCGCGCCCAGCGGGTCGAGGCGCGGGTCGTCACAGGACTTCCAGGACAGCCGCTGGTCATAAAAGCGATCAGGCCCCGCGCCGGCCGATGCCGGTGCGGCGATAAGGAATCCGGCGAGGACGGCCGCCGCGGCCGCGATCGCCTTTGTGGGAAACACTGTGGAATCTCCGATTTCGTTCGACCGCGCCGGGAGCGGCGCGGGGTGGAAGAGGCGCCGGGCGCGGATCACTGTGAACATATGGCGGCGTCGAACGCCCGCTGCACCAACTCGGCGTTCTCCTCACTGGTCGGCAGCTGGTTCACGGTGAGGGTCACCGCGAGTCCGTCGTCGGTGACGCCGGTGCGGGTCTCGAATCCCGGGATGCTGCCGCCGTGTCCCCACACCTCTTTACCACAGGAATTCGGCAGGTGGATCAGTCCCAATCCGTAGCCCGCCTCCGGCATTCGGTCGAAGGGCACGGTGCGGCGCACCTCGTCGAGTTGCGCGGCGGGCAGCAGTTTTCCGTCCACCAGCGCGCGGAAGAAGCGGTTCAGGTCGGAGCCGGTGGCGATCATCGCGCCCGCGGCGTCGGCCCATGAGGGGTCGAGATCGGTGAAAGCCACGCGCTCACCGTCTATTTCTTGGTAGCCGATGGGATGCGGTCCGCTGATTCCGGTCTCGCCCGCCGCGGGAAACCAGGTGTCGCGCAAGCCAAGTGGCTCGATGATCCGCGCGGTGATCTCGGCGGACGCGGTGCGTCCGGTGGTTTGCTGGATCAACATGCCGAGCAGGACGTAGTTGGTGTTGGTGTACACCGAGCGAGTGCCGGGTTCATGCCGCGGCGGCATGGTCATCGCCAGGCGTACCAGCTCCGCCGGGGTGTATCGCTGCCAGCGCACCGCTTCGGTGTCGACCTCCAACTGCGCGGTGCCGCGCTCGGCACGCAGTTCGGGATCGCCGCCCGCCAGATAATCGGGCAGGCCGCTGGTGTGCTGAAGCAACTGGCGCACCGTGATCCGGTTCCCGTCGTTGCCGCTGCCGTGCACCACGCCGGGCAGGTAGCGTTCGATGGGCGCGTCGAGCTCGATCTTGCCCTCGGCGACCAGTTGCAGCACAACCGTCGCGACGAATGTCTTTGTGTTGCTGCCGATTCGCACGCGGGCGTCGACGGGGAACGGCGCGCCCGTCGCGATGTCGCCGACGCCCGCGGTAACCGTGCGGTCGCCCGCATCGGTGGTGAGCACCGCCTGTGCGCCGGGAAATCCGCCTCGTACCGTGGCGTCCAGCGCCTCCTGAATCGCCCCGACGCGGTCGGCGCCGGCAGGCGCGGTGTCGGTGCCGCACGCCGCAGCGCCGAACAGTGCGACGAGACAGGTCCCGGCCGCGGCCGCGCGCAGGCCGACGCGTCGAAGAATGGTCATGAGCTGTGCGTTCCTCTCTTACGGGCGCGGCGCAACGCTTGTGCGCCTTGTGTTTTCCGAGCCTAGGAACGCGAGCTCGCCCCGCCCATTACGCACGCACCCCTATTCGCGGTGGTGCGCACCGGATCCGCGAGGTAGTGCCAGCACTACCTCGACCGGCTGGCGACGACCTCGGGACGCGTCCGGCGAAGCGGGAGAGAACGCGCGAAGGGTAGGGAAGGTGGAATCGCCCGAGGGCTGGGGTGATCGAACCCTAGGGGTGGCTGTTCGCAGGTGCTTTCCCGCCTACCTTTGAAGAGTCAACTTCAAATCTCGCTTTCCAGGAGCAGTGAAATGCGAATCAAGTCCTTCCTCGCCGCTGGCCTTCTTGCCACCGCAGCCGTCGCCGGGGTGTCGACGGCTGCCACGGCGAACGCCGCGCCGACCTACCAGGCCGCGGGCTACGGCGCCAGCTACATCGGCACCTACGCCACCTTCGAAGCCTGCCGCGCCGACGGCATCTCGCCCAGCACCGGCGGCTACTACTGGGAGTGCGTCGAGGCCTGGGACGGCTGGGACCTCTACATCTACTACTGACGGCTCGCGAAACCACCCGTAAACGGCGCTGTCGCACCGTGATCGGATTCCCGGGGACGTCCGGCATCGGCCGGGCGTCCCCCTTTGCGTTCGGGGGAGCGGGACAAAGAAAAAGGCGGGAGGTCCGTACGGACCTCCCGCCTTAATCGTGTGGCTCAGTGGCCGCCCTGCTCCTGCAGGCGCTTGAAGGAGGCCTCCACCTCGGCCTCGGCCTCGGCGCGACCGACCCACTCCGAACCCTTCACGTACTTGCCCGGCTCCAGGTCCTTGTAGCGCTCGAAGAAGTGCTTGATCGCGGAGAGCTCGAACTCCGGCACGTCGGCCAGGTCCTGGATGTGGTCCCAGCGCGGATCGCCCGCGGGCACGCACAGCACCTTGGCGTCGCCGCCGGCCTCGTCCTCCATCTTGTACATCGCGACCGGACGCGCCTCGACGATCACGCCGGGGAACACCGAGTCGGGCAGCAGGACCAGCGCGTCCAGCGGGTCGCCGTCCTCGCCGAGCGAGTTCTCGATGAAGCCGTAGTCGGCCGGGTAGGCCATGGAGGTGTAGAGGAAGCGGTCGAGGCGGACCCGGCCGGTCTCGTGATCGACCTCGTACTTGTTGCGGGAACCCTTGGGGATCTCGATAGTGACGTCGAACTCCACGCCATCTCCTTCTGTGCTGCATCCGGTGGCTCGAGCGGGCACGACCGCCGACTCGCCAGGTTGTTCGGGGGAACGGTAGCGAAACGAGGATAGTGTGATCGGTGGGGCCGAGGTTTCAAGGGCATGCGCCAAAGTGGTGCGCGGCGGCCGAGTCAGGGAGACGACGGGCACGTGTTCGGTGGGAACAAAAGGAATATAGGTGACTTGGCCGCGCGGCGACGCCGCAGGATGTGGATGGGATTCGGGGCCGGCTTCGCGGTGCTGCTGATCGCCGCCGCCGGCGCGCTGGTCGTCGTCCGGCCGTGGACGCCGGAATTCCGGCACGGCGGGCTGACCATTGCCGCGCCACCCGTCCCGGTCAAGCCGTTCCCGCAGGTGGCCGCCGCGCCATCCGACGCTCCCGCGCCGAGTCCGGCCGGGGTCGTCGCCGCGCTCGGGCCCGCGCTCGGCAATCCAGATCTCGGCGTGTTCGCCGGCATCGTCACCGACGCCGACAGCGGCACCACGCTGTGGAGCCAGGATCCCGGCACGCCGATGATTCCGTCGTCCACCGCCAAGATTCTCACCATCGCGGCCGCGCTGCTCGCGCTGCCTCAGGACCAGCGGGTCGCCACCAAGGTGGTCGACGGCGCCGCACCCGGCGAACTCGTGCTGGTCGGCGGCGGGGATCCGACGCTCACCGCGCAGGCCGACGGCAAGGGCTACTACCCGAACGGGCCCCGTCTGGCGGACTTGGTCGCGCAGATTCGCTTCTCCGGGCGCGCGGTGGACACCATCGTCGTCGACACCACCGCCTTGGTCGGCGCGACCATGGCGAAGGGCTGGGAAGACGCCGACATCCCCGGCGGCTCCATCGCGCCGATCGATTCGGTGATGATCGACGGCGGCCGCCTGGACCCCCTCGTCGAGTACTCCCCGCGCACCGCGACCCCCGCCCTGGACGCCGGTCGCAGGCTGGCCGCCGAACTCGGGCTCGACCCCGGCCGGGTGCGCGCGGGCAAGGCCGCGCCGGGCGCCGCCGAGGTGGCGAGCGTGCAGTCCGCGCCGCTGCGCGACCGGTTGCGCGACATGATGGTCCACTCCGACAACGTGCTCGCCGAGACCATCGGCCGGGAGATCGCCGTGGCGACCGGGTACGAACCGTCGTTCGAGGGCGCGGTCGCCGCCGTGGCCGCCACACTGGTGAAGGCAGGCTTCGACACGACCGGGGTGGTGATGCACGACACCAGCGGACTCTCGACGGACGACCGCATCCCCGCACGCCTGCTCGGCGAGATCGTCGCCACCGCGGCCCAGTCGGCCGGCGACACGCCCGTGGGCACCGAGGCGCGTCCCGCCGGCGAGAAGCTCGCTGCCACGTTGGCGCCGATGCTCGACGATCTGCCGGTCGCGGGTGCGACGGGCTCGCTGGCCAGCCGCTACGTCACCCAGAACCGGGGCGGCGCGGGGTGGGTGCGTGCCAAGACCGGAACTCTCTCGGTGGCCAGCACGTTGGTCGGATATGTGCTCGACCGAGAAGGCCGGGTGCTGACCTTCGCGTTGATGTCGAACGATCGGCCGCCGGAGGTGAGCAGGCCCGCGTTGGATGCCATCGCAGGCACGCTGCGTAACTGTGGATGCTCGTGACGGGTGGTTGACCATGTTCGAAGGCGCTGACAGTACTCGCGAATCCGCTTCCGCCGATTCGGTATCGGACGACAAGGCGCAGCGGCGTCGCTCCGGGTTGTCCGGCGCCGTCGACTGGCGGCTGGCCGCCCGCACCGGATCGGCGCTGGTTCCGCCAGGGCCGCGCACCTCGCGGTATTCGGCCGAACAGGTCGTCGCCGAATTGGCCGAGGCGTCCGTGCGGGCCGAGCGTCCGGTCCGCGACGTGAGCGGACTGCTCGACGACCAGCCCGTGCCCGCTGCGCGCATCGTCGACCGGCCCGGCTGGATCGGCGCGGCCGCCGACTCCATGGCCCAGCTCACCGGCACCGGCGGCGATCCGCATGGCCGCAGCCTGCTCGCGGGCAAGCCCGCGGGCGTCCAGGCGGGTGCCATGCTCGCCTTCCTCTCCACGGCGATCCTCGGCCAGTACGACCCGTTCACCGGACCGAACGGCACGCTGCTGCTGGTCGCGCCGAACATCATGGCCGTCGAGCGCGCGCTGGGCGTCCCGCCGAGCGATTTCCGCTTCTGGGTGTGCCTGCACGAGGTGACCCACCGGGTGCAGTTCTCCTCCGCCCCGTGGCTGGCCGGCTACATGCGCACCAATGTCGACGTCCTCTCCCAGGTGGGCGACGAACCGCTCACCGACATGCTGACCCGCCTGGTCGACGAACTGCGCGACCGCCGCCGCGGCACCGCGCCCGACGATCCGGCCACCCGCGGCGTTGTCGGCCTGCTGCGCGCCACCCAGGCGCCGCCGCAACGCGAGGCACTCGACCGGCTGCTCATGCTCGGCACCCTGCTCGAGGGCCATGCCGACCACGTGATGGATGCCGTCGGTCCCAGCGTCATTCCGTCGGTCGAGCAGATTCGCGCGGCCTTCGACAAGCGCCGCAAGCGCCCGACCAATCCGCTGCAGCGCCTGCTGCGCGCCCTGCTCGGCGTGGACGCCAAGGTCGCCCAGTACGTCCGCGGCAAGGCATTCGTCGATCACGTCGTCGACCGCGTCGGCATGGAACGGTTCAACGTCGTGTGGACGAATCCCGAGACGCTGCCGCTGCCGGACGAGATCGAGAACCCGGACCGCTGGATCGCGCGGGTACTGGGCTGAGCACGATCGGCGGGAGGCCCGCATGTCGTGCGTGGCTTCAGTGATCAGGGGTTCGTCCAGGACCGACACAGCGGGCATGGCATCGGAGCTGCCCGCGCATCGGTAATGTCCTCGGCATGGGCCGTGCGGTAGGAGCGACGCCCGGGCGAGGCCAGGCGACCGGGGCTGGCGAGGGCCGTGCGGGGGCGCGTGACGCAGCCGTGGGCGGGGGACCGCGCAGACTCCCCGAGACCGCGGCGGTGTTGGAGGTCAGGCGCGCGGTGCGGGCTTGGGCGACGGCGTATCTGCCGGGCGGCGGGCCGGTCGCGGTCGGGTTGTCCGGTGGGGCGGACTCGCTCGCGTTGACGGCTGCGGCGGTGGTCGAGATCGGGGAGGTCGACGCGCTGATCGTCGACCATCGGCTGCAATCAGGCTCAGGGCAGGTGGCCGCCGAGGCCGTCGCCGCGGCGCTCGGGCTCGGGTGCCGCTCGGCACGCGTGTTCGCCGTCGATGTCGGGACCGAGGGGGGAGTGGAAGCGGCGGCCCGCAAGGCCAGATACGAGGCACTGGACACGGCAAGGGCTGGATTGCCTGTCCTGCTCGGCCACACCCTCGACGACCAAGCCGAGACCGTGCTGCTCGGACTCGCGCGCGGTTCCGGAGGACGCTCGATCCAGGGCATGGCGGCCTACGCGGAACCGTGGGGCAGGCCCCTGCTCGGCGTCCGGCGGGCCACGACCAGGCAGATGTGCGCCGACCTCGGTCGCACACCGCACGAGGACCCGCACAACCTTTCGCCCGAGTTCACCAGGGTCCGGCTGCGCACGGAGGTGTTGCCTCTGCTCGAGGACGTGCTCGGCGGCGGCGTCGCGCCCGCGCTGGCCCGCACCGCCGAACAGTTGCGCGAGGACGGCGCGCTGCTCGACGTGCTTGCCGAAGAGTTGCTGGAGGCCGCCAGGGTGCCCGGCGTCGCCGCTGACGAGCCCGGCACCGCCGGTGATGAGGTGGCGCTGTCCATCGAGACCCTCGCCACTGCACCCGCCGCGCTGCGCCGCAGGGCGATCCGTTCCTGGCTGTTGGACAGCGGTGCGAAAGCCCTGACCGACAGGCATTTACGGGCGGTGGACGCCCTGGTGACGGCATGGCGCGGGCAGGGCGGCGTCGCCGTCGGCGGTGGGTCACCGGACACGAGGTTGGTTGCCGCGCGCGAACATGGCAGGCTGACATTGCGCGGACACGACCGATGCCCGCGCGAGTGACTGATGCCGAGCGGGATCGATCGAAACCAGCGGCGCACAGGAAGGGAAATCAACTGACGTGTACGGGGACGACATCGCGTCGGTGCTGATCACCGAGGAACAGATCGCCGCCAAGACGCAGGAGCTGGCCGAGCTCATCGCCAAGCGCTATCCGGCCGACGCACCCGAAGGCGATTTGCTGCTGGTTGGCGTGCTCAAGGGCGCGATCTTCTTCATGACCGATCTGGCCAAGGCGCTGCCCATCCCGACCCAGATGGAATTCATGGCCGTCTCCTCCTACGGCTCGTCCACCTCCTCCTCGGGCGTGGTGCGGATCATGAAGGACCTGGACAAGGACATCGCGGGTCGCAACGTGCTGATCGTCGAGGACATCATCGACTCCGGCCTGACCTTGTCCTGGCTCAAGCGCAACCTGTCGACCCGCAACCCGGCCTCGCTAGAGGTGGTCACCCTGCTGCGCAAGCCCGACGCCTTGCGCACCCCCGTCGAGGTCGCCCACGTCGGTTTCGACATCCCGAACGAGTTCGTCGTCGGCTACGGCCTCGACTACGCCGAGCGCTACCGCGACCTGCCCTACATCGGCACCCTCGACCCGAAGGTGTACGGCGGGTCCTGAGGTGGCAGGCCCCGGAGCGATTCAGGGCAGCAGCGCGAAAATGGTTGCGGGCGAGCCCGATCCGCCACGGTAGAGCGGGCCGCCGACCAGGATCCACGCGCCCGTCGCTGGCAGCTCCGCCAGGTTCGCCAGGCACTCCAGGCTGATCCGGTGCTCGCGGTAGAGCAGCTTGGAGACGGTGTAGGTGTCGTCGGCGCCCAGGTCGGGACCGAAGGTGTCGATGCCGAGCGCGCCGCGTCTGCCGAGCCGCCCGGTGCGCAGCAGCCATTCCACCGTCTCGACCGCGAAACCCGGCTGGCGACCGGCCGATTCACCGGTGCCGACGAACTCGGTGCCGCCCCATTTGGCGTCCCATCCGGTCCACGCGATCACGGCCGCACCATCCGGGATGCGGCCGTGCCGCGACTCCCACCGCCGCAGGTCGTCCACCGTGATGGCATAGTCGCGGTCCGTCGCGCACTGCTCCCGCACGTCGACACGCACGGCGGGCAGCAGCAGGTCGGCCGGTTCCAGTTCGTCGGCGGCGAGCCCGTCGGCATGGAAGTGGATCGGTGCGCCCCAATGGGTTCCGGTGTGCTCACCCTGCTGGATGTACCGCAGGTAGTAGCCGTCGTCGGCCACGGTGGCGACGACGTCGGCGCGGAATTCCGGATCGCCGGGAAAGATCGGCGTCGTGGCCGGATCGTGCACATGCGACAGGCTGACCAGCCTGCCGAACGGTGGCTTCATCGCGCTCCTGGGTGAGTGGCTACAGACCCGGCGCCGTCACCCGCCCCAGCGCGTCCAGATCCCGTTCCATGGCGCGGAACAGCAGGTAGACCGCGACGAAGGTGACGATGCTCGCGATGCACATTATCCGCAGTGTGACGATGATCTTGGCGAGGTCGGAGGTGCTCAACAGGGTCGACCCGGCGACCGCGATGAGCGGAATCGACGCGGCGACCAGCAGATACAACCCGCTGCGGCGGCGCAGCGCGCGGAGATCCTCGGCCTCGGCTCGTTCGATTCCGCCCTGACCCAAGAACATCGGATACACGCATCGGACGATGTAGAAGTTCGTCAGCAGGAACGGATACGTCATCGCGATGACGCCCGAGACCGTGTGCAGGATCATGAAATGCGTGTAGTCACTGGCCGATACCTGGTCGCTGGTGCCACGCAGGGCGAGCGGATAGACGAGGCCGGAGAGCAGCCACAGCGTGAAGATGATCAGCGCGGCCCGATCGCCGAGTCGCACGGCCGAGGCGCGCGCCTTGCGCAGCACGTCTTCGTCGTAGCGGACGCCCCTGCGCAACCCGTACGGCACCGTGATCAGGTATCTGGCCAGGTAGACCAGCAGTACGGTGCCGACGGCGAAGCCGAAGCCGTTGACGATCACCGAGTAGATCTCGAACTGCCGCTGCGTCTGCGCGGACTGCCTGCTGTGCATCAGCATGTTGTTGTGGTCGATGTTGTAGGCCGAGGCCAGCAGGTTCGGCACCGCGATGGCCAGGCCGACCAGCACCACCCGCCAGGCCCGCAGCCGGACTCGCCAGCTGCGCTC
Source organism: Nocardia sp. NPDC050793 (assembly GCF_040654065.1). Taxonomy (NCBI): domain Bacteria; kingdom Bacillati; phylum Actinomycetota; class Actinomycetes; order Mycobacteriales; family Nocardiaceae; genus Nocardia; species Nocardia sp. NPDC050793. Next base: position 20,850 of record NZ_JBFAHG010000018.1, on the reverse strand, counting down.
GGGCGGGTCGACCAGGTCGCGAGCTCGTGGGTCGAGGCAAAGATCCAGCTGCTCGGCCAGCACCATGCCGTTCGGCCAGCGCCGCCGAGGATCGGGCTCCAGACAGGTCAGCAGGACGCGGCGCAGCGCGGGCGGGCAGTCGGCGGGCAGCTGCGCCAGCGCCGCCGCCGGCACACCCGCTCGTCGCGCGCGGAGGGCGGCCTCGACGGTGGCCTGTTCGTCGGCGAAAGGTCTTGTGCCGGTCAGCAATTCCCACAGCAGAATGCCGAGCGAGTAGAGGTCGCTGCGGGTGTCGGGAGTGGGGGCGTCGGGATCGAACGCGGCGGCGAGTTGTTCCGGGGAGCGGTAGGCCAGCCAATCACGCAGCGCCGCAGGGGAATCGGGCGGTGCGGCGGTGCCGTCGCCGGGCGCGAAGTCGGCGAGCTTGGGGATGCCCTCGCTGGTGAACAGCACGTTGGCCGGGTCGATGGCGTGGTGGGCTATACCGTGGCGATCGGCATAGCCCACTGCGTCGGCGAGGCGGCGGCCGATCCAAGCCACCGTCTCCGGCCAGCTGAGCGTGGCCAGCTCGGCGCGCACCAGGGAGTCCGAGGGTCGGATCTCGCCCTTCGCCTCGATCGCGGCGTCCAGCGCGCCGAGCAGCAGCGCGCCGCCCGCCTCCGCGCCTGCCGCGCGGCGGCGTCGCAGCAACTCCGCCGCGGTGCCGCCGGGCAGATACTGCATGTAGACGAGGGTGCTGATCTCGCCGCCGGAGGTGAGCACCCGCTCGTCGAAGACCCGGACGATATGGGGGTGATCGAGCTGGACCATCGGTTGCGGGTCCACGCCGCCCGCCGTGGCGACCCGCACCGCGACAACCCGCTGCATGGACAGCTGCCTGGCCAGGAACACCCGTCCGGCGCGTCCGCGGCCGAGTTCGGTCCGCAGGTCGAAATCGTCGATTCGCTGTCCCGGTGCGAGTGCGGCGGGGTCGTGATCCACGCGCACCACTGCCGGGTGACCGTGGTCGCCGGTGAGCCGGTCGCGCACCGCGTCGGCCAGTTCGGGGTACTCGGCTAAGAACTCTTCCAGCGGGAGCGGGCCTCGGCCGCGTCGGGCGATGAATTCCTCGCACACCAGGTCGACCAGCTCCGGGCTCTCGTCGACCTCGGGAAACTCGCTGCGGTACTCCGCGATGCGCTTCGCGGGGCCGCGGCCGGCCCAGCGCTGCCGCAGGTCGATGCGGACCAGATCGGCGAGCACCGCGACCCTCACCTCGGTACCGTCGGGCACGTAGTCGGCCAGGCGCGGCGGATTCGCGCCCGCACCGCTCAGGCAGTGCTGCCAATCGGCGGTGAAGCGGGCTACCGGGTCGACGTTGGCGATGGTCACGGCCGCTCCGCGGCGGCGCGCGGCCGAGTGTCGAACCGGCGCGCGTGGCGTCGCGCACCCTGCTGCGGGCCGGTCTCGCTGCTGGCGACCACCCGCTCCAGCGCGCGCAGGTCCGCCTCGAGGGCGCGGAACAGCAGATACGACCCGACGAAGGCGACGATGGCGCCAGCGCACAGCACGCGCACCGCGAAGATCACCATCGGGATGTCGCCGGGTGGCAGGAAGGTCACCCCGGCCACCGCGAGCAGCGGCACCGAGGCGGCGATCGCCAAGTAGCCGTTGGCCCGCCGGTCGAGTCCGCGCAGCCGGTCCGCGTCCTCGGCGCTGATGTCACCGTGCCGAAGGAAGATCGGATAGATGCTGCGGATCAGGTAGAAGGTCGCGAGGAAGAAGGGATACGACGCCGCGATCGCGCCGCAGACCACCAGCGAGGCCATGAAGTGCACCACGGCGCGGGCGGGAATCCCGCCGGTGGACAGCTGCATCGTGAGCGGGAAGGTGAACGCGGCGAGCAGCCACAGCAGGAACGGGATGAGCACCGCTATCTCGCCGAGCCGCAGCGTGTCGGCTCTGGCGCGGCGCAATGTGTCCGGGTCGTAGCGTTTGCCTTTGCGCAGTCCCTTGCTCACCGATAGCACATAGCGCGCCGAGTAGATGATGGTGAAGAACCCGATCGGGAAGAACACCGCGTTCACCACACTGGTGATGATCAGGAAGGTGCTCTGAGCGTCCTCGGGCATTCGGTCCACGATGAGGTTCTGGTTGTGCTGGATGTTGTAGAGCGAGGCCAGCATGTTCGGCAGGGCGATCGCCACGATCAGCACCGGGATGATGTAGGGCTGCAGCCGCTGCCGCCAGCTGCCCGGTTTCGGGTCGACCAGGTCTCGCGCGCGTTCGTCCAGGCACAGGTCGAGCTGTTTGGCCAGCGTCGCGCCATTGGACCAGCGCTCGCCGCGCTCGGGCCGCAGGCAGGTCAGCAGCACGCGGCGCAGCGCGGCGGGACAGTTCTTCGGTACCCGCTCCAGTGCCGCGGCGTCCACCCCGAGGCAGCGTCGCTCCAGCATGGCTTCCAGTGTGGTGTCGTCGCCGCGGCTGCCCGCGCCTGCGGTGGTGTCGTCGAAGGGCTTGCCGCCGGTGAGCAGTTCCCACAGCACCACACCGAGCGAGAAGATGTCCGAGCGGGTGTCGAGATCGGCGGCGGAACGTTCGCGGCCGGGATGACATGCCTCCAGCTGTTCGGGCGACATGTAGGCCAGCGAGCCGCCGAAGTAGGCGACCGGGCTGGTGCCCTCCACATTGCGGCTGAAGCTGATGTTGAAGTCGGCGAGTTTCGGCACGGCCTCGGCGGTGAGCAGCACGTTGGCCGGCTTCACGTCGCGGTGCAGCACGCCGTGCGCGGAGGCGTAGTCCAGCGCCTCGGCCAGCCTGCGGCCCAGCCAGGCGACGGTCTCCGGCCAGCTCAGTGCGGCGATCTCGGCGCGCACGCTGGAATCGGTCGGGCGGATCTCACCCTTCTCCTCCATCGCCGCGTCCACCGCGTCGAGCAGCAGCTGGCCACTGCGTTCCTCCGGCGGGGTGGCGCGCACCCAGCGCAACACTCCGAGCAGCGTGCCGCCGGGCAGGAACTGCATGTAGAGCAGGCGCAACCGCCGCGCGGTTCCGCTCGTTTCGCCCGCGTCGAGCAGCCGCTGGTCGAAGACCCGCACGATGTAGTCGTGGTCGAGCTGGGCCAAGGTCTGCGGCTCGGTGCCGCGGTCGGCGGAGATCTTCACCGCGACGAGCCGTTGCATGGAGCGCTGCCTGGCGAGGAACACCCGGGCGAACGCGCCGCTGCCCAGACCGGTCAGCAGGTCGAAGTCGTCGACGCGCTGGCCGACCTGGATGCGGTCCAGGGGGTCGAGACGACCCGGCCCGGTACCCATCGTGGTGCCGATCGCGGTTGCGGTTCCGGTCAGATCGGCGGTACTGGTCGCCTCCGCCGTGGGGTTCACCTCTCTACCACGAGCGGATGCGGTCGTTTGGTTCAGCGCGCCGGGGCGATCCGGCCCGGTGTCCGCGAGCGCGGTGCGGGTGACGTCGTCGAGCGCGGCGCGTGTCGCGTCGTCGGCGCTGCCGGAGTCGTCGCGCTGTGTCCGCAAGGAGTCATCGAGCGGGGCCCTGCGGGTGCTCTGTTCGACGTCGTCGGCGTTAAGCAGATCCGCTAACTCGGCCGCTTGGGACGGATATTCGCGCAGGCATTCCCGCGGGTCGACGCGCTCACCGCTCTGACGGCGGACGACGAATTCCTCATACACCAAACCGGCCGGTATGTTCTGAGGTTCGAGCTCGGGGAATTCGGCGCAGTATTCGGCCAATCGTTTGCGCCGCGGCGTGGGCGGCGGTGTTTCCGGGCGAGGCGGTCCGGCCGCGGCCTTGCGCAGCCACCGGTACCGCATATCGACCCGTATCAGCTCGATCAGCGCCTGACGGCGCAGGGTATGTGCGTCGGGTAGGAACGCGTTGATCTCGGGGAGCGGTCCGGGCCCCTCATCAGGGGCGATGCCGAGCACGGCGGCCCACGCCGCGGCGAATGCCTCCACCGCGACGAGCTCGGATCTGAGCAGCTGGCCGCCGGCCTCGGTGTCGGAAGCCGTGTCCGGACGGAAATTTCTATCGGAGTCGGCACTCATTCTCGGACCTACTAGCTGTGGCGGATGATCGGGAAATCCGCACTGTCGATCGGTGGTTGTACCGGATAAAATCCGCCACACCCGACGTCATCGTCCCCCGAGCGGTATCGGGAATGATAACTTGCGCCTCAACAGCGGATCACCCGATATCGACAACGATGCGACGGGGGCGAATCAGCACATGCACAACAAGGCTACGGCGGTAGCGGATGGCTTGGCTGCAATCACCGAAACCGCTAGCACGGAAAAACCGTCCGCCCAGGAGGTACGCATGGGCGAGAGCGAGCGAGGGGGGCCGCATGCGGGTGGGGAAGCGGAGACTCCTCGGGGTCCCGCTGCGGTCATTGCCGCGAGCGTGCGCGATGGCTCGCTGACACCGACCGAGGTTATCGACGCGGCCATCGAGCTCATCGCCGCGGAGGACGTCACGACCGGTGCGTTCGGCGTGGTCCGGGCCGAGCGCGCCGTCGCCGAGGCCATCGCGCTGGAGCGGCGCGGGGATCTGGACGTGCTGCCGCTGGCGGGCGTGCCGGTGGCGATCAAGCACAACATCCCGGTGACTGGCGAAACGGTGCTGTGCGGTTCGGCCGCGACCGACACCGGGCAGGCCACGGCCGACCACCCTGTGGTGCGCAGGCTGCGCGACGCGGGCGCGGTCGTCGTCGGCCTCACCACGATGCCGGAGCTCGGTCTCTGGGCGACTACCGACGACCAGCGTCGGATCACCAGGAATCCGTGGGACAGCACGCGCAGCCCGGGCGGATCCTCTGGCGGCGCGGCCGCGGCGGTCGCGGCGGGATTCGTTCCGGTGGCGCACGGCAACGACGGCCTCGGCTCGGTGCGCATCCCCGCGGCCTGCTGCGGCGTCTACGGAATCAAGCCGGGCAGGCACACCGTGCCCGCCGAGGTCGGGGTCGACTCATGGGGCGGCATGGTGGAGAACGGCGTGCTCGCGACGACCGTCGGCGACGCCGCGCTCGCCCTCTCGGTCATGGCCGCCCGTCCGGACCTAGCCGACTTGGAACCGCCCGGCCGACTACGCATCGCGCTGGCCGTCACACCGCCATCCCGGCTGGCCCGCGTCGACCCGCACTGGGCCGCCGCCGCGCGCAAAGCCGCGGCCGTCGCAGCGGCCGCGGGACACCGGGTGGAGACGACCGCGCTGCCCTACGGCGACGCCGTGCTCGCACTGCTGCTCCGCTGGCTGACGGTGGCGCTGCCCGAGGCCGCCACCCTCGCCCATCCCGAACGTCTGCAACCGCGTACCCGCCGTCACCTGGCGATCGGCCGGATCGTCCAGCGACTCGGGCTGGTGCGCGCGGCCCAGGTCGACCGCATCGAAGCCAGGTTGCTCGAATTCTTCGAAGACTACGACGTGGTGATCACTCCCACGCTGGCCGCCGCGCCCCCGCGAGCGCGCGCCTGGCACCGCAGAGGCTGGCTCGCCAACGTGCTCACCGGCTTCCGCTTCTCGCCGTTCACGCCGATCTGGAATCTGGTCGGCTGGCCCGCCGCCTCCGTGCCGATGGGCACGCACCCCTACTCCGGCACGCCGGTCGCCGCGCAGCTGGCCGGTCCGCCCGGCAGCGAAGCCACCGTGCTGCGCCTTTCCGCGCAACTCGAACAACTGCACCCCTGGCGGCGCACCGTGCGCTGACGGTGCGCCGGGAAACGTCAGCTGGCCAGCGGCTGCTGCTGCTGGGTGGAGAAGCCACCTTCGACGGCGCGCGTCGCGAATTCCAGGATGGTCGGGCGGGTGTCGTCGGCCCGCCACGCGACCGCGAGCTCGCACGGGGCGAGTCCGGTCAGCGGACGCGCGGTGAGGCCAGGCCAGCGGTACATCGGCACGTTGTTCTCGGCGAGCAGGCAGACGCCGAGGCCGAGGCTCACGGCCTCGAGCTTGTCCTCCGGCGTCGCCGCCTCGGCGCCGATCTTGGGCTGGCGGCCGTTGCGCGCGTCGTTGCCGAGCCAGAAGTCGCGCACCGCGCCTGCCTCGGAGGGCAGTGCGATGAACGGCTCGTCGAGCAGGTCGGCGAAGTCGATGGTCTCCTGGTCGGCCAGCGGGTGGTTCTCCGGTAGCAGCACCCAGCGCGGCTCGGTGCGCAGGACTTCCCAGCGGTACCGGTTCGGATCGGGCAGCGGCAGCCAGACCAGGGACAGGTCGGCTTGCCTGCCGGCAAGACCGCTGGACGGGTCGGTCCAGGAGGCGGCGTGCAGTGCCAGCCGGTGGCCGCTGGCGCTCTCCAGGTCGTTGAGGAGTCCGCGGCCGAGCGCGGACTGGATACCGACGCGCAGCACCTCGCCCGCCTCTTGCAGCGAGACGTTGGTGACCTCCCAGAGCTCGAGGATCTTGCGAGCGCCTTCGAGCAGTTCCTTGCCTGCGACGGTCAGCGCGACGCTGCGCTGGTTGCGGTCGAACAGGACCACGTCGAGCTGGCGTTCCAGCTGACGGATCTGACGCGACAGGGTGGGTTGGGCGATATGCAGCCGCTGAGCGGCGTTGGTGAAATGCAGTTCCTCAGCGACGGCGACGAAATACCGCAGGTCGCGCAAATGCGGGTCCATAGCCCCTTGCTATCAGAATCAGTCCTCAATTTCCAGCCTTATCAGGCCGAAAAGTTTGGATACGGGCACCGAAACAGTCGGCAGGTTTGTTAGGGACAGCATATTGCCTGACGTAGTCATCTGCACCACCGGCTCGGCGAATTTCCGGCACCCGCCTCGGCTTTGCTGCCGCCCGCATTCTTTGGTCACTTGACCAGCGCTTATGTTACAGCTCCGTGATCTGCGCTGTCGGCGGCGCCATGCGATCGGCGAACTCAGTGACCGAACAGAAACCCGTCGCTGACCGGGTGGATCTTGTTACGCCCGGATTGAGTGATATTGCTCACAATTTGACCAGCTGGTCGCATAGAACGATTGACGGCGGCTGCCACCAGGCCTATGTGTGGTGCGACATCCGGCACACACGCCGAAGGCGCTGTGATCGACGGCAAACCGCGATCACAGCGCCTTCCGACCCGCCCGGGGTGGCTACGCGCCCCTGGCGCGCTCCTCGTAGGCCTTGCGCTTCTCGGCGTCCACGTCGTCCAGGAACGCGTGGCTCGAGCCGAGCGCCCGCGCGATACCGTCCCCAACGGCTTCCGGCAGCATGCCGACGACCTGGGAGATGATCCCGGCCACCGCGGTGACCCTGACCTTGGACCGCGGCGTCTCGATCAGCCCGACGATCGCGTCGGCGATCTCCTCCGGCTCGGCAGGCCGCAGCATCTTCGGCGCGGACACACCGGAGCCGAGCTCGGTGTTGGTCAGCGTGGGCAGCACCGAAGAGAAGCGCACGCCCGATTCGCGGTATTCCTCGCGGAGGGTGTCGGTGAAGCCGAGCACCGCGTGCTTGCTGGCGTTGTAGGTGGCCAGGCCGGGAATGTGCGTCTCGCCCGCGAGCGAGGCGATGTTGATGACGTGCCCGCTGCGGCGCGGCAGCATCCTGGCCAGCGCCAGCTTGGAGCCGAGGATCACGCCGTACACGTTGATGTCCAGGATGCGGCGGGTGATCTGGTCCGGCTCGTCGACCAGCTTGCCGGTCGGCATGATGCCCGCGTTGTTGATCAGCACGTCGATCGGGCCGAGGGTGCGCTCGACCTCGTCGAGGAAGGACTCGAACGAGCTCGCCTCGGTGACGTCGAGCTTGCCGTACAGCTCGAAGCCGCGGGCGACGCCGGATTCCTTGACGGTGGTCTCGTCGACGTCGCCGATCGCGATCTTGGCGCCGAGCGCCTGCAACGCGATGGCGGTGGCCAGGCCGATGCCGCGGGCGCCGCCGGTGATGACGACGACTTTGCCTCGGATCTTCGCCGGGTCGGTCACTTGTTGTCTCCCTTGAGCTTCAGCAGTGCGGGGATGTCGATGCGGCGCAGGCCGCGTGCGCCCGCGGCACGCATGGCGCCGAGCGCGCTGAGCAGCTTGCTGTTCTGGTACGGGTACCAGAACAGCTCCTTTTGCAGGGTCGGCAGCATCGGCTTGGTGATCGCCTGCTGGCGGCAGTACTTGCGCACGCCGTTGGCGCCGCCCCAGCGCGCGCCTACGCCGGACAGCCCCCAGCCGCCCATCGGCAGCGCGTAGCTGAACAGGTTGGCGAAGACGTCGTTGATGTTCACCGCGCCCGCGTCGAGCTGGCGCGCGATGCGCTCGCCGCGCTCCTTGTCGCCGGTCCACACCGAGGCCGACAGGCCGTAGACGGAATCGTTGGCCAGCCGGATCGCCTCCGCCTCGTCGGCGACCTTCATCACCGGCAACGTCGGGCCGAAGGTCTCCTCGGCCACGCACGACATGCTGTGATCCACGTCGACGAGCACCGTCGGCTCGAAGAAGGTGCCCTGGCCGGTGCGCTTGCCGCCGGTGAGCACCTTCGCGCCAGCGGCGACCGCCTCATCGACGTGGCGCTGGACGATGTTCACCTGGTTCTCGTTGGCCAGCGCGCCCACGTCGTGCTTCAGTTCGCGACCGTCGATGCCCTGGCGCAGCGCCTTCACATTGGCGGTGAGCTTGGCGACGAACTCGTCGTAGACGGGCGCTTCGACGTACACGCGCTCCACCGAGATGCACACCTGGCCCGCGTTGAACATGCCGCCGAACGCGATGCCATGCGCGGCGCGATCGAGATCGGCGTCGGCGAGCACGATGGCCGGATCCTTGCCGCCGAGCTCGAGGCTGTACGGGATCATCCGCTCCACGCACGCCGCAGCGATCTTGCGGCCGGTGGCGGTGGAGCCGGTGAACTGGATGTAATCGGCGTTGCCGACCACCGCGGCTCCGGTCTCGCCCGCGCCGGTGACCACCGCGAACACCGGCGGCGCGCCGATTTCCGCCCAGCCCCTTGCCAATTCGAGTGCGGACAGCGGGGTGACCTCGGACGGCTTGAGGATCACCGCGGCGCCGGCGGCGAGCGCCGGGATCACGTCCATCACCGGCATGGCCAGCGGGAAGTTCCACGGGGTGATGACGCCGACCACCGGGTACGGCCGGTAGACGGTGGTGAGCTTCTTGACCCGGGCCAGCGGGCTGTGCGGCGACGGGTGGTCGTCGGCGAGGAATTTGCCGGCGCGACGCGCGTAGTAGCCGATGAGGTCGGCGCCGAAGGACGGATCGATCAGTGCGTCGGCGCGCGGCTTGGAGGTCTCCGACTGGAGCACGTCGGCGAGGTGCTCGGTGTTGTCGATCAGCCAGTCCTGGAGTTTCAGCAGCCACTCCTTGCGGCCATCGGCGCCGATGGCCTCCCACTCCGGCTGGTAGAGCCGCAGTTCGCGGACCTTCGCCGCGACCTCTTCGGCGCTCCGCGCCTGCACCGTGCCGACGATCTGGCCGGTTCCGGGATTGCGCACCTCGATGACGGTCGGGGCTTCCTTCTTGGCGGCCGGTTTGCGCGCGGACGTCTTCTTCGCCGGGCTCGGCGCGGACTCGGTATTGGTCACTGCTGTTCTCCCACTGACGTTGTGTGCGCCGCGGTCGCCCGGCACTGAGTAACCGGCGCGGTGAACCCGGCGCTGTGAATCAGCTCACTGAACTATGATCGTGACACAATGATGGGCGATTTTCTTGGCCCATTTTGTCAACCGGAACGGGTCCGATTGTGTCGAAAGTACAAAACGTCGAGGGTGTGTCCGGCACTTCGGGACCGGGTGTCCGCGTCGGGCCGAACAGTGCGGTGGTGCGCGACTGGCTGGCCGACTATGTCTACGAGACGATGCGGACCGACACGCTCGAACAGGTTGTCGACCGGCTCGACGGCGTGATCGTCGCGCGCGTGCCGGAACTGGCCGACCGGGACATGAGCCGCGACCTCGCGGCGAGCACGCGTGCGCACGCCAGGACCATGCTGAGCGGGTTGACCAGCGACACCTTCGAATTCGCGCTACCGGAGGAGGCGCACGCCTTCGCGCGCACCATCGCCCGCCGCGGCTTCGATCTGCGACTGCTGCTGCGCACCTATCACGTGGGCATGGAGGCGGTGCTCGACTACATGACCGACGCCATCGAGCAGCGTGACGTGCCGCAGGAGATCGAGCGCGCCGTCATGCTCCGGCTGTTCGACCGGTCCACCAAATGGGTCAGCATGTCGGTGGAACTCCTCACCGACACCTACATGGAGGAGCGCGAGCGGGTGCTGCGCGCGGCGCTGAACCGGCGTACCGAGACCGTCCACGCGCTGCTGTCCGGCGAGGACATGGACGCCGACCAGGCCTCGATTCGGCTCGGTTACCGGCTCGGCAGGCAGCACCTGGCCTTCGTGCTGTGGACCGACGACTCCGAACCCGGCGGCGACAGCGAGTCGACCGGGCTGCTCGACCGGGCCGCCGCGCGGGTGGCCGCCGAACTCGGCACCGCGCTACTGCTCACCGTGCCCTCCGGAGCCAGCGGGATGTGGGCATGGGCCGGTCTCGACGACGCGGCGCACGCGGCAGGGCTCGCCGCTCCCGGCAGGCTTGGCAAACTGCTCGCCGCCCACGTGTCCGCGCCGGTGCGGATCGCTTTCGGGGTGCCCGCCGGTCGGGCCGAAGGTTTTCGCTCCAGCCACCGGGAAGCGGTCGCCGCGCGGCACGTCGCGGAGCTGGCTCACGGCGACGGGCCGCGCGTCACCGCCTACCGCGACGTGGAGATCGCCTATCTCGCCGGAGCGGACGAGGCCGCCATGCGCGGCCTGATCCATCGCGAGCTGCGCGAGCTCGCCGACTCCGACGCCAATGCCGTCCGGTTGCGCCGGACGCTGCACGCCTACCTCGCCAGCCACCGCAGCCCGGAGGCCACGGCGAAACTGCTCGGGGTGCACAAGAACACCGTCCGCTACCGAATCCAGCGGATCGAGGAACTGCTCGGCCATCCGATCGAGCAGCGCGGCCTGCCGCTGGAGGTCGCGCTCGCCTGCGTGGAGGCCTACGGGGTCTAGGCCCGATACAACCCCGGTATCGGCTCCTCCTCCGCCTTGCCAGGCGGCGATCCGAGACACGGATGCATCCGGCCGGACTTCGAGACTGGGCCTAGTAGCCCAGCTCGGCCCGCCGCATCGGTGGTTCGGTGGACGGCGCGATCGTGGTGTCCGGTAGCTCCGCCAGCAGCGTCGTGGTCGCCGCCGCGATGGTCGCCACCGCTTTGTCAACAGCCGCTTTTGTCGTGCTGCTGAGGCCGGAAACCCCACCGACCTTGCGCACGTACTGAAGTGCGGCAGCATAGATTTCCTGCTCGGTAGCGGCAGGTTCCAGGCCACGCAGGACGGTGATGCTCGTACACATGCGTGCACATTAGCCCTCCGCCGCCGCTGCGTCAGGGCAAGAAACAGGCGCGTCGGAAATCCCTTGCGAAGATGCCGACGGCGTTCGCGAAGATGCGGACTCGTCTTCGATTAACGGGTCGAGAGCGGATCCATGGTGAACAATCGGAGGCATGCCTTCCCGCGGTATACCAACGCTGACGACCTTCCCGTACGAAGAGCTCGACAAGCGGGAAGAGGACCACTGGTCCGGTGCCGCGATATCCGACGACGAGCTGCGCGCGCTCTCGCTCGGCGGTTTCTACTCCGCCCGCTGGGACGCCTTCCACGACGCGCTGCTGCTCGGCCCCGAACGGGAGCATCCGCTCGGCGATCGCAAGGAACTGGCCATCGACACCCTCACCGGTGCATGGGGCATCACCGACGGCACCGAGGCGCAGGCCTCCATGGAGCAGTTGCTGGACGGGATGCACGCCCCCCTCTACGCGATGGTGCACCCGCTCGTCATGGCCTCGATCAACGCAAGCGAACGCGATCGCTTCGGTGAGCGCGCCGACCGGCACCGCGCATTCCTGCGCCAGGTCGGCTCGTTCCGCGGTATGGACAACCCCGAGGCGCTGGTCCGCGACTACGACATCTGGTCCCAGGCCATCAAGATCGGCTTCACCGACCACCTCGCCCGCCCGCTGCCCAGCGACATTCACGCCTGGGATCTGGCTCGCGTCGTCGCGGTCGCGCGCATGGCGTTCACGGCGGGCTATCTGGAAGCCGACGTCGCCTGGGGCTACCTCATGCGCGCGCTGCCGCTTGCCCAGCGCAAGTACCGCAACTGGCGGCAGTTCGGCGACGCCTACCTCGCAGGCTGGACCTACTGGCAGGCCTGCGAGGACCTCGCCGAACTCAAGAACGGCGGCGTCGACCGGCGCATGGAACTGCTCCGCCTGTGGACCCGCCCGACCAGCCCCTGGCGCCGCATCGCGCTGAACGACAAGGGGCCGGACCAGGCCTGAACGGTCAGGGAGTCGCCACGGAGTCCGGCAGGGAACGCAGGATTCCCCGGCCGTAGCGCTGGAACTGCCCGTCGTCGACCATGCCGAGCGAATGCCGCTCGACGAGCAGTTCCCATTCCGAATACAGCTGCGCCACACCGGGATCCGCGGGTCCTGCGGCGCCGTCGGCGGAGTCGCGGCGCACCGCGAAGTTCACCGCGCACGCCACCCGCTCGGTATCGGCGCGATCGGTGCCGGTGAAGTGCAGGGTGATGTTGCCGTCGTGCACGTCGACGCCGGTCTCGCCGCGTACCGCGCCGATCTCACCGGGCGTCGCGGGCACGCCCTCGGTGGATCGGGCCCACAGCACCGCCGGGATGGGTAATTCGTGCGCGTAGCGGTCACCGGGTCCGATCGAGATGAACAGCAGCCGTCCGGTGGTCGCGACGAGCAGGCCGGGACCGGTACCCGCGGGCGGGTGCGCCACGGTGACCGCGGTCTCGAGGACGTACTCGTCGGCCGTGACGTAGCGGTGCAGCGCCGCGATCGCGGGCTTGGCCTCCCGTCGCGGCGCCATCCTGCGCACCGCACGATCCACGTCCGCGCGGGTGGGCCCGGTCTTCGACCAGGTCGGCGTGGGCGGGCTCAGGTCGGGCGCCGCCACGTCGATCCGCTGGGCGGCCATGATCTGGTCGTTGATCCGCTCCACGATCTCGGCCGCCGCCGGCACGTCGTGCTCGGCGACCAGCACCGGAAGCGGGGTGCGGTCGGCGGGCACCCCGGTGAGCACCGGCGTGGGATAGCGGAGATAGATCTCGATGACGACGGCGTCGTCCGCGCGCCGGCTCAGCCGTACTTTGAGCAGGTCGGTGACCGGCACATCCAAGACGCGCTCGCCATCGCTGCCCGGTCGCAGAACGACCAGCCGTCCGCGGCCGTGGCGCACAATCGCTGTGGGTGTCCGTAGCTCGACTATGTCCATACCCCCTGCGCTCTGGTCCGAGGTGCGGCGTTCCCGAGGCTCTTCGTGGTGGTACGAGCCGCCGGGTCCATATGTCGCTCGCGCGCCGCTGTCGTCGCTGTCCTGCGGCGCCGCGCGCTCGTCGTTCACGCCGCTGTGTGGTTTTGCGTGCGGTTGTATCGCGCGGCCTTCCCGTTGCCCTTCGGGATTACACAAGCTGCCGCCTCCGTGCCCGTCGTTCACGCCGCTGTGCTGTTTCGTGCGGCTCGCGCCGCTGTGTTGTCCGGTACGGCTCGCGCCGCTGTGTTGTCCGGTACGGCTCACGCCGCTGTGTTGTCCGGTACGGCTCACGCCGCAGTGTTGCTTCGTGCGGCTCCGCCGCGGTGTTCTGTCGTGGTTTGCGGTTGTGTCGTGCGGCGCTTGCGTGGGCATTCGAGGGGTCCACCTCCGTGCCCGTCGCTAGCGCCGCGATGTTGTGTCGTCGCTCACGATAGGCCGAACATGCCATGATTGTGACCACTCGAGGTAAACCGGAGCGAGGAATCGGGAACCACCGTCGTCCTTCGAGCGTTTACCTGTCGAACTGCACCAACTGCCGAACTGCGCGATGTATCGAGTAGACCGTACGCGGTAACGTGGCTTGTCCGCATCCGAACCCTCCTGGAATCGGGTAGGACCGGGCGGAATGCAACACGACGCGCCCGACGTTTCGCTAGGCAGAACCCGGAGACACCGGAAAGGACTGGCCGCCCGGCCTACGCTCTATGAACCGCAAGACAGTGTTCCGCACCCTGGCCATAGTCTCGGGCATCTTGCTCGTGATCTATGCGTTCAGCTATTTCGGCAATGACACACGCGGCTGGAAGAGCGTCGATACCTCCGTAGCGTTGAGCCAGCTGGACGACAAGGGCAACGTCAAGAACGTTCAGATCGACGACCGCGAACAGCAGCTGCGCATCGAGCTGAACAACGGCAACGACGCGACCGCCGGTCAGAACAAGATCATCGCGAAGTACCCGGGCGGCAGCGAGACCTCGGCGCAGATCTTCGACGCCGTGCAGAAGTCGGGCGCGCCCTACAACACCGTGGTCAAGCAGGAGAGCTGGTTCACCCAGATCCTGTTGTTCGTGCTGCCGATGGTGATCCTGCTCGGACTGTTCATCTTCGTGATGGCCCGCATGCAGGGCGGCGGCCGCGGCGGCATGATGGGCTTCGGCAAATCCAAGGCCAAGCAACTGTCCAAGGACATGCCCAAGACCACGTTCGCCGACGTGGCGGGCGCCGACGAAGCCGTCGAAGAGCTCTACGAGATCAAGGACTTCCTGCAGAACCCGGTGCGCTACCAGGCGCTGGGCGCGAAGATCCCCAAGGGCGTGCTGCTCTACGGCCCGCCCGGCACCGGCAAGACCCTGCTCGCGCGCGCCGTCGCAGGCGAGGCGGGTGTGCCCTTCTTCACCATCTCCGGCTCGGACTTCGTCGAAATGTTCGTCGGTGTCGGCGCCTCCCGCGTGCGCGACCTGTTCGAGCAGGCCAAGCAGAACAGCCCGTGCATCATCTTCGTCGACGAGATCGACGCGGTCGGCCGCCAGCGCGGCGCAGGCCTCGGCGGCGGTCACGACGAGCGCGAGCAGACGCTGAACCAGCTGCTCGTCGAGATGGACGGCTTCGGCGACCGCACCGGCATCATCCTGATCGCCGCGACCAACCGCCCCGACATCCTCGACCCCGCGCTGCTGCGCCCCGGCCGCTTCGACCGGCAGATCCCGGTGAGCAACCCCGACCTGGCCGGTCGCCGCGCGATCCTGCGGGTGCACTCGCAGGGTAAGCCGATCTCCACCGAGGCCGATCTGGACGGTCTGGCCAAGCGGACCGTCGGCATGTCCGGCGCGGACCTGGCGAACGTCATCAACGAGGCCGCGCTGCTCACCGCGCGCGAGAACGGCGCGGTCATCACCGGTGAGTCGCTGGAGGAATCCGTCGACCGCGTGATCGGCGGCCCGCGCCGCAAGAGCCGCATCATCAGCGAGCACGAGAAGAAGATCACCGCCTACCACGAGGGTGGCCACACGCTGGCCGCCTGGGCGATGCCCGACATCGAGCCGGTCTACAAGGTCACCATCCTGGCCCGCGGCCGCACCGGCGGCCACGCCATGACGGTGCCCGAGGACGACAAGGGCCTGATGACCCGCTCGGAGATGATCGCCCGCCTGGTCATGGCGATGGGCGGCCGCGCCGCCGAGGAGCTGGTGTTCCACGAGCCGACCACCGGCGCGTCCTCCGACATCGACCAAGCCACCAAGATCGCTCGCGCGATGGTCACCGAGTACGGCATGAGCGCGCGCCTCGGCGCGGTCCGCTACGGCCAGGAGCAGGGCGACCCGTTCCTCGGCCGGTCCATGGGCATGGGTTCGGACTACTCGCACGAGGTCGCTCGCGAGATCGACGAGGAGGTGCGCAACCTCATCGAGGCCGCGCACACCGAGGCGTGGGCGATCCTGAACGAGTACCGCGACGTGCTCGATGAGCTGGCCACCGCGCTGCTGGAGCGCGAGACCCTGCACCGCAAGGATCTCGAGGAGCTCCTCGCCGCGGTGGACAAGCGCCCGAGGATCACCGCGTTCAACGACTTCGGCGAGCGCGTCCCCTCGGACAAGCCGCCGGTGAAGACGCCGGGCGAGCTGGCCGCCGAACGCGGCGAGTCCTGGCCGCCGGAGCCGGTGCAGCCGTCGCTGGCCGCCGCCGCGCAGCGGGAGCCGGTGCCCGCCAACGGTTATCCGCAGGAGGACGGCCGCCAGCCCGAGCCGCAGTACGGCTACCCGGGCCAGCCGGTGACCGGCGGCTACGCCGCGCCGCACGCGCCGACCCAGGCGTACCCGCGCCAGGGCGGCACGCACGGCTCGCGTCCGGACTACGGCGCTCCGGCCGGTTGGTCGGCGCCGGGCTGGCCGCCGCGGGAGGAACCGCAGCAGCCCGCCGGGCAGCCGGGTTACGGCGGCGGTTGGGGCGGGCCGGGCGAGTCCCGGCGCGGTTACCAGCCGTGGAGCAATCCGCAGCAGGGCGCTTCCGGCCAAGAGCACGGAGGCTACGGCCACGACGGCTACGAGGAGCCGGGTCGTCCCAGCCAGCACGGCGAGGGCGAGAACCACGAGTGGGATGGACCGAACGGACGGCGCTGAGCGGGCGCCGATTACGCTCGACCATTGGGGTGCCGAGAGATTGCAGGCGCCCGAGATTTTGGAGGTGTCCTCGATTGTCGGCCAACCACTATGCCGTCGACTCGGCGCTCGACGGTCGCGACGAGATCGAGCGCTACGGATCTGTGCCTGCGCCGATCGGACCCGAGCTGATCGCACTGGAGACCGGGCGGCCGTTCGACCAGCAGCGCGCCGAAGCCGCCGTCCGGGAATTGCTGATCGCGATCGGTGAGGATCCGGACCGTCCGGGCCTGAGCGAAACGCCCGCCCGCGTCGCCCGCGCCTACCGGGAGACCTTCGCCGGGCTCTACCAGGAGCCGGACGCGGTACTGAACACCACGTTCGACGAGGGACACCAGGAGCTCGTGCTGGTGCGCGACATTCCGATGTACTCCACCTGCGAACATCACCTGGTGTCCTTCCACGGCGTCGCCCACGTCGGGTACATCCCCGGCGAGCACGGCCGGGTCACCGGGCTGTCCAAGCTGGCCAGGCTGGTCGACCTCTACGCCAAGCGCCCGCAGGTGCAGGAGCGGCTGACCAGCCAGATCGCCGACGCCGTCATGCGCAAGCTCGAGCCGCGCGGCGCGATCGTCGTGGTGGAGGCCGAGCACCTGTGCATGGCCATGCGCGGCATCCGCAAGCCGGGCGCGAGCACCACCACCTCGGCGGTGCGCGGCTTGTTGCAGACCAACGCCGCCTCGCGCGCCGAGGCACTCGAACTGATCCTGCGCCGGTGAGGGAGGCCGCGGTGTCCGGTCGCACGAACGTCATTGCGCGCGGCGGCCGCCGCTGCGTGGTGATGGGCGTCGTGAACGTCACCAGCGATTCGTTTTCCGACGGCGGCCGCTATCTCGATCGCGGGCTGGCCATCGAGCACGGCATCGAGCTGTACCGGGCCGGCGCCGACATCATCGACGTGGGCGGCGAGTCGACCAGGCCGGGCGCGGACCGCGTCGACCCGGAGACCGAGGCGGCCAGGGTCGCGCCGGTCATTCGCGGTCTGGTGGCGGCAGGCGTGCCGACCAGCGTGGACACCATGCGCGCGAGTGTGGCCGAGGCGGCGCTGAACGCGGGCGTCTCGGTGGTCAACGACGTCTCCGGTGGCCGTGCCGATCCCGATATGGTGAAAGTCGTTGCGGCCGCTGATGTTCCGTGGATCCTCATGCACTGGCGGGCGGGCGCGGACTACCGGCACACCGGTCCTGCTGATCACTACGACGATGTCGTGGCCGAGGTGCGCGCCGAGCTGACCGCGCAGGTCGAGCTGGCCGTCGCCGCGGGTGTCGACCGATCGCGGCTGATCCTCGATCCCGGTCTCGGTTTCGCCAAGAACGCCGACCACAACTGGGCTCTGCTCGGCGCGCTGCCCGAATTCGTCGCCGACGGCCTGCCGATACTCATCGGCGCCTCACGCAAACGTTTCCTCGGCGCCCTGCTGGCCGACGCCGACGGCCCGCGGCCGCCGGACGGCAGGGAGGTCGCCACCGCCACGGTCTCGGCACTTGCCGCTCTGCACGGCGCCTGGGGAGTTCGCGTGCACGACGTGCGCGCCTCTCTGGACGCGATCGCCGTCACCGACGCCTGGCAGCGTGCCGCCCGGCCGATCTCGCGAGGAGCTCTCGGATGAATCCGCCCACCGCACCGGTGACCCACGAGGGCCGACCGGGGGAGCGTCGCGCACTGCCCTCGGGGCCCGACCGGATCGAACTACGCGGGCTGCGCGCTTTCGGGCACCACGGGGTCTTCGAGCACGAGCGGCGCGACGGGCAGGAGTTCGTCGTCGACCTCACCGTGTGGGTGGATTTCACGGCCGCCGCCGCCTCCGACGACCTGGCCGCCACCGTGGATTACGGGGCGCTGGCCGAACGCGCGGTGCGGATTGTGCAGGGCCCGCCGCGCAATCTGATCGAGACGGTGGTCGCCGAGATCGCCGACGACGTGATGACCGATCCGCGCATCCGTGCGGTGGAGGCGGTGGTGCACAAGCCATCTGCCCCGATCCCGCACACCTTCGCCGATGTCCGCGTGGTGACCGCACGCGTCCGCGAGGGCGCCGAATGAGCCGCGCCGTCCTGTCGATCGGCTCGAACATGGGGGACCGCCTCGCGCATCTGCGCAGTGTGGTGGACGGGCTCGCGGACCGCGTCGTCGCGGTGTCGCCGGTCTACTCGACCGCGCCGTGGGGCGGCGTCGATCAGGACGATTTCCTCAATGCCGTTGTGCTGGTGGACGATCCAGAGCTGGACTGTCTCGGCTGGCTGCGCGGCGGGCAGGCCTTCGAGCGGGCGGCGCGCCGGGTGCGCGAGGTGCGTTGGGGCGCACGCACTCTCGACGTGGACGTGGTGTGGTGTGCCGAGCCGGGTCCTTCGGGGCCGGTGCCGTGCGTCAGCGCCGATCCGGAGCTGACGCTGCCGCATCCGCAGGCGCACAACCGGGCCTTCGTACTGATCCCGTGGCTGGACGTGGAACCCGAGGCGCGGCTGACCGTCGAGGGTGTGGACCGGCCGATCCGGGAATGGCTCGCCGCGCTCGACGCCGACGAGCGGGCCGGCGTGCGCCGGACCGAGTTGTCGCTGCACCGAACCGCGGGGGGAGCCGCGTCGTGAAGCTCAAGCCGACCCGGGCGCTCGATCTGGTGGCCAACGTGCTGATCGCCGCGGTCGTCGCGTGGATCGCCACCAGGGTCGCCTACGCGAACTTCCCGCCGATCTCCGTCTACGCGGGCGCCTCGCTGTATCCGGTGGCCGCCATCGAGGTGGTGCTCGCCTTCGTCATCCGCGCCAGGGTCAACGATCACCAGATCGGGGACGGCAGGCACCAGTTGCATCCGATCACCGCCGCGCGCGCCGTGGCGTTGGCGAAGGCGTCGCTGCAGGTGGGTTCGATCGCGGCGGGCGTCTGGCTCGGATTCCTGCTGTGGGTCTTCCCACAGCGTGGCACGCTGC
The DNA here is from genome assembly GCF_040654065.1 of Nocardia sp. NPDC050793. Lineage (NCBI taxonomy): Bacteria > Bacillati > Actinomycetota > Actinomycetes > Mycobacteriales > Nocardiaceae > Nocardia > Nocardia sp. NPDC050793. The sequence goes on along the minus strand of NZ_JBFAHG010000018.1, from coordinate 1,454 downwards.
GCGCGGCCGCGGCCGATTCGCCGGGCGCGATCGTCGGCATGCTGGCGGGTATCGCGCTGGTCGCCGCGGCGCTGTGGCTCGAGTATTGCTGCCGGGCGCCCGACGAGCCGCCGGACGAACCGGCAACGACTTAGCAAATCTTCCGAATGGAAGCGATGGACCAGTTTCTGGGCGTGGCACGCCAACCCCGCTACCCTGGCGTGCATGGTTTCACCCTCCCGTAGCAGCACTTCCCGTCAACGGCGGGATCAAGCGGGAAAACTGTTCGTCGGCGCTGTGATTCTGCTCGGTCTGATTGCCAGCGTTTTCCTGGTGTTCAGCAACAGCCTGCAGTTCATCAGGATCGGTCTGATCGCCGCTCTGTGGGCGGCCGCGATCGGCGCACTGGCCGCCACCAAGTACCGCAAAGACGCCGATGTGGACAAGGCGAAGGTGCGTGACCTGCAGACGGTGTACGAACTGCAGCTCGAGCGCGAGATCACGGCGCGCCGCGAATTCGAGCTCGGGGTCGAGGCCAGGGTGCGGGAGGAAGTGGGCGCCGATGCCACCGAACTGGCCGCGCTGCGGGCCGAGCTGACGGTGCTGCGGCAGAGTCTGCAACGCCTCTTCGACGGCGATCTGCCGATGGATCGCCCCGCTCTGCGTGCCGATGCCACCCGGATTCAGGAGTTGCCGAGCGCGTACGACGCTTCGGCGAACGATAGCTCGGCGAATGCCGACGGATGGGCCAGCCCGCAGCAGCAGCAATCGCGCAGCGCGGTCACCCCGATCTTCGAACCCGACCACCCGGAGCCGCCCGCCTTCGCCAGCCCGTTCGACGATCCGGTCACCGCCGAGACCGCGGTCGTCTCGGCCGAGGACTACCTCGAAGGCGACTACCCCGACGACGACTACCCGGACGACGAGTACGCCGACTACGAGGACGCCGGAAACGGCCAGTACTCGAACACCCGGTACCCGAATGGCCAGCACCAGAACGGGTACCGGCACGACCCAACCGGCGACCGCGCCGACGCCCCCGAGCCGACGAGCGCCCCTGGCGGCTGGTCCGACGCCTTCACCGACCCGGCCGAGCACGAAGAAGCATCCGCCGAACCGTCCGTCCCCCCGCGCCTCCCCCCGATGGACGGCGACTCCGCCCCGCGCCCGACCATCGGACCGCTGCCAACCCCGCAGCCCGGACCCACCGTCGGCACCGCGGGCGCCCGCCGTCGCCGCCGCGACGACACCGACACCGACTCCGGCCACTCCGCCCGCCGCCTATCGGTCGCGGAGATCATGGCCAACCTCCAGTCCGAGCAGAACGGGCACGGTTAAACCCCAACCCAAACGCACGTTTCACGCATTACTCGACCACCCCCAGGGCGAGTCTTACGAGCCCGTTCGCGGCCGTCTCGCTTCCGAGCGGTCGAAGCGCATGCGACGAAGTCGCGAGTCTCGACCGCTCGGAAGCG
>NZ_JBFAHG010000017.1:18233-77814 GCF_040654065.1 Nocardia sp. NPDC050793 | reverse complement strand
AACCGACACCCACCCCCCATCCCGTCACCAGCAAATCCAACGGGCGGCGACCCCCCAACCTTTAACCCCCCACCCCGCGGGCCCTCTCGGCCCCCCCCACCCCCCCACGACATCGCGGCGCGACTTGACCCTGACGTTGCGTCAGGCTCGACGATGGCGTCATGACCGAAACATTCCCCGCCTTCGACATCAGCCCCGTCCCGATCCCCGCCCCGGACGCCGCGCCGCCGGAACTGTTCCGCGGCATCTACGGAATGCCCATGTTCGTCACGGTGCCGACGCCGGATCTGAGCGCGTCCGTCGACTTCTGGACCCGAGGACTCGGATTCTTCGATCTGTTCTCGATTCCCGGCCGGCTCACCCACCTGCGGCGCTGGGCGTTCCAAGACGTCCTGCTCGTGTCGAGCCAGGATGCTCCGGTGAATTCGCCACTGAGCGTGAGCTTCTCGTGCGTGCTGAGCCAGCTCGACGAGATCGCCTCCGCCTGTGCGGAATTGCTGCCCGGCTGCACGACCGGACCGCGATCGATGCCGTGGAACTCGGTGGAGCTGGAGATCCACACCCCGGAGCACACCAGGGTGATCATGACGGCCGCTCGGCCCTGGGATCCGAACAGTCCGGAGGCCGAGCAGCTGCGGTCCATCGGAATCGAAGCGCCCGAGGCGTGACAGGACGATGGCCGTCGCGGACGCGCACCGCGTGACTGCCAGACTGGTCGGTGTGACGCACCGACCTGCCGACGACGCCGACCTGGCCGACGGGCTCACGGTCGGCGTCGTCGCCGCGCTGGCGGGCGTCACGGTCCGAGCCCTGCACCACTGGGATTCGATCGGTCTCGTCCGGCCGTCCGAGCGCACCGACGCCGGTTACCGGCGCTACACCGCGGCGGACCTCGGCCGTATCCATCGGGTGCTCGTCTACCGCGAGCTCGGTGTGCCGCTCACCGACATCGCGGATCTGCTGGACGCCCCGTCGGCCGACGCGATGGCCTCGTTGCGCAGGCAGCGCGATCAGCTGCGCGAACGCGTCGAACAGCTGCAACAGATGGGCGACGCGCTGGACCGCATGATCGAAGCCAGGGCGTCCGGCATCCTGCTGTCGGACGAGGAGCAGCTGGCGATCTTCGGCAGCCGCTGGCAGCCGTCGTGGCCCGGACAGGCACGCGATCGGTGGGGCGACACCGCGCAGTGGGCACAGTACGCCGAACGCGCCGCAGGCCGGACCGCCGAGGAGTGGCAGCAGATCGCCGACGATGTCGCCGCGCTCGACGCAGAGCTCGCTACGGCACACCACGCCGGGGTGCTTCCCGGAAGCGACCGCGCCAACGCGCTGGCCGAGCGGCACCGGGCATCGATCGGCGTCTACTTCGACTGCACCCACGCGATGCACGTCTGCCTGGGGCGCACGTTCACCACCGATCCCGGGTTCGCCGCCCACTACGACGACATCGCGACCGGCCTGAGCGCCTGGCTGCGCGACATCATCGACGCCAACGCGCGCGCCAACGGCGTCGACCCGGCGTCGGCGCGGTGGGCTTGACGCGGTGCACTCGGTCGGCGACGCGAATGTGTCGGTGGGCGGCGCTACGGTGGCGGCGTGAACCGGACGGATCGGTTGTACGCGATAGTCGAGGAACTCCGGGCGATCTCGCCGCGCCTGCGCAGCGCGCGCGAGCTGGCCGAGCGCTACGAGGTGAGCGTCCGGACGATCGAACGCGACATCTGCGCGCTACAGCAGGCCGGTATTCCCATCTACGCCGATGTCGGCAGGCGCGGCGGGTACGCGCTGGACAAGAGCATGTCCTTGCCGCCGTTGAACTTCACGCCCGCGGAGACCGTCGCGCTTGCGGTCGCTCTGGCCCGCCATCGCGGTGGCCCGTTCGAGCAAGCGGGCCACAGCGCGTTGCGCAAGATCGTCGCGGTGCTGCCGGAACGCAACGCGGTCGCCGCCCGAGATCTCGCGGCGCGCATCCGTGTGCTGGATCGCGTTGACGCACAACAGCATCACCAGATCACGGCGGTGATCGAACGGGCCATCGAGGTCGGCAGGGTGGTGCGGATCGGCTATCTCGACCGGTTCGGCGCGCGCACCGAACGCGACGTCGAGCCGTTCGCGTTGTTGAGCGGGACCAACGGCTGGTATCTGGCGGCCTGGTGCCGGATGCGCGACCGTCCGCGCTGTTTCCGGCTGGATCGGATCGCGTCGGCGGCGGCGACCGAGCTGCCCGCGCCGCACCGCCCGTTCGACGGCACGGCCTGGGACATTCCGGACGGGCATCGAGTCGTCGCGCTCTGAAACCGATTCGAAAACACCGACAGGGGGTTGTCGCCGCGGCGGGAGATCGTGATCGGGCAAGACAACGACCCGAGATTCGGAGACGATAGATGACCACTCCCCCGTACAACACGGTGACCTGGTTCCAGGTCGGCAGCGACAAACCCGAGCAGATCAAGAAGTTCTACGGCGAGCTGTTCGGCTGGTCCTTCCGTCCCTACGGGAGCGACGACGAGGGCTACGACGTGATCCACTACCCCGGCAGCGAGGCGCCGAGCGGCGGTATCGCGCATACCCCGGACAGCGCGGCCAATCACGCCACCTTCTTTGTCATGGTCGAGGATGTCGCGGCCACCGTGGCCGCGGCGGAGGCACTGGGAGGCAAGGTGCTGAATCCGCCCGAGACCGCCCCGGACGGTCTGGTGTCGGCCGATCTGCTGGACGCCTCCGGCAACCATTTCGGCGTCTTCAGCCCGGCGCCGTCGGCGTGATCCAGCGGTGAGCTCGGCTCCCGGCGCATCGATGACGATGCGCCGGGAAGCGAGACGAACCACTAGGGCTGGCCAAGGGCGTCCGCAGAAAACGTATGGCCGGAGCGAAGGCGGAGGTAACGCCTAGCCGAGCTCGGCCAGTTGCGGAACGGCAGGCGCGAAACCATCGATCCACGCGGCCGGGGATCCGGTGGTCGGGACGACGATGGCGGCCTGCACGCCGAGCTTGGCGTAATCGGCCATCGCGCGGACGAATTCGTCGCGGGTGTCCAGGGTTGGCCGCGGGCTGCTCGCCATGATCGTCTTGCGGATCTCGTCGTAGTCGCGACCGACCTCGTCGCAGTGCCTGCGCAAGACGTCGAGCTTGTGTTCGACGTCCTGGGGCGTACCGAACAGGTTGCACGCGTCGGCGTACTGCGCGACCAGTCGCAGCGTCTTACGCTCGCCGCCGCCACCGATCATCACCGTGGGGCGGTTGATCGGCTGCGGCGAACACAGTGTCTCGGCCAGCTGGTAGTGCTTGCCCTCGAACGGTCCGTTGTTCGCCGGATCCCACATCTGCCCGCAGATGCGCAAGGTCTCCTCGAGTCGCTCGAACCGCTCGGCGATCGGAGGGAACGGCACGCCGAGCCCGTGGTGCTCGCGCTCGAACCACGCGGCGCCGAGCCCGAGCACGGCCCGTCCGCCCGACAGCACGTCGAGCGTGGTGACGATCTTGGCGAGCAGACCGGGATGCCGGTACATCACGCCCGTGACGAGCAGGCCGATGTCGATCGTCGAGGTGTGCGCGGCAAGGAAGCCGAGCGTGGTGTAGCCCTCCATCATGTTCGCTTCCGCGGGACGGCCGGTCTGCGCGATCTGAAAATAGTGATCCATGAAGGACAGCCAGGTCGCGCCCGACGCTTCCGCCGCGGCGCCCACCCTGGCCAATTCACCGGCGATGGCGGTGGTCCCACCGTCGATGTCGAAGATCGGTATGTGAAAGCCGAGCTCCATCTTGTGATCTCCTCGTGTGTCGGCAAGGCTGCGCCCCCACGCTACGACTTGGAGTGCACTCCAAGGCAAGTCGAGCGCAACGCCGCGCGAACCTCGTCGGCGGCGCGTTCACCGGAGAGGACCGCGCCTTCCAGGTAACCGCTCCACTTCGACGCGGTTTCGGTGCCCGCCCAATGGATCGGGACGGTCGGGCGTGCCGCGTCGGCGAGCGCGTCGAGCGCGCCGGGGCGCGGGATCGCGGTGTAGCCGCCGCCGACGTAGGGATCGAGGTGCCAGGACTTCTCGTGCCAGCTCAGCGGATTCAGCGCGGCGTCCCCGAGCTGGCCCGCCACCGCCGCCAGCACGGTGTCGCGCCGCTCGGCGCCGGTGAGCCGGTCGAGCGCTTCGGCGGCCCCGCCGGGAATCAGCACGCACAGGTGGCCGGGACCGCCGGGCGGTGAGATGTCGAAGGACGCGGGCACCGGCCCGTCCAGGGCGATGATCTCGCCGTTGAGCCCGCGCTCGCGCCAGAACGGCCTGTCGTAGACGGCGATCGCCTTGTAGATAGTGCCCATCCTGAGGTTGTCCTGGACGTACATGCGTTCGGAGGGCAGCGGCGGATGGTGCCGTATCTCGGCCGCGACGGGCGGGGGCACGGCGACGATCGCGCGCGCCGCGCGCACCGGACCGGCCGGGGTGGCGATGGTGACGCCGTCTGCCGACCGAGTGATCGCGGTGGCGGGCCGGCCGAGATGGACGGCGGAGCCCAGCTCGGCGGCCAGCTTCTCGGCCAGCCCGCCCGCCCCGCCCGAGAGCAGCGATTCCTGGGCGCCGCCCGCCGTGCCGAGCATGACCCGCAGCCCGCCCGCCGAGCGAATGCCGACGGCGAGCGCGCCGACGGAGATGCGGTCGAGGTCGCAGGCCGTCGCCTCGGGCAGGACCGCCTCGACCAGGCGACGCGCGCGTCCGCGGAGAACCCGGGCCAGCCAGTCCGCCACCGTCACCTCGTCCCAGCGGGAGCTTGCGCCCTTGCGCGCCAGCAACTCCAGCCGCAGCAGCGCCGCCCCCGCCGCCGCTGCGGTGAGCGGGCCGATCCGCAGCCGTCGCCCGCCGTCGACGACGACGGCTTTGCCGACCTCGGGAGTCGGGAACAGGGTCATGCCGAATTCCCTTGCGAGCGTGGTCATTCGCGCGTGCTGGTGGCCGACCCACTGGCCGCCGAGATCCACCGGCGTGCCCGCCGCCGAACGCTCGGTCTGCGCCCGGCCGCCGACCCGATCGGCCGCCTCCAGGACGCGCACGTCGATGCCGTGCGCACGCAAAGCGCGTGCCGCGGCCAGTCCCGCGAATCCTGCGCCGATGACCGCGACCGTCGTCTGTTCCATCGCCAACTCCTTTATGCAACGCCCGTTGTAAAACAAGTGTTGCACAAATGCTAGGCTGTGGCCATGCCCCGCACCGTCGACCGCACCGCCCGCCTGTCCGCCATCGGCGACGCCGTCGTCGCCCTCGCCGTCGACTCGGGATTCGCGGCGGTGACCATCCGCTCGGTGGCCGAACGCGTCGGCGCGTCCACCTCGGTGGTGACGCACTACGTCGGCGGCCGGGACGAGATGCTGCGCGTCGCGGTGCGCCGCGAGATCGAAGCGCGTCGCGAGCAGGCCGAGAACGCCATGGCGAACCACCGCGGCGCGAGGGCCGTACGCGCCCTGATCGATTGGGCGGTGCTCACCGCGGACGAAGCGACCCACCGGTTCTGGCTCGCGCTGATCGTCGCCGCCCCCACCGAACCGGTCCTGCGCGCGGAACTGGACGCGTTCAACGCCTGGTGGGACGCCCGGCTCCGAAACATGTTGCGCGAGGCCGGAGTCACGGAGCTCGAGCACGCGGCCGATCTGCTGAACGTCGTCGTGGACGGCCTCGTCGTCGGCGCGTTCGACGAGGGCGCGCCGTGGCCGCAGGCCCGCCGTCGACAGGTTCTCGCCACGACGTGGCGCGCGTTGGGCATCGCCGGGTGACCGGCGCACCCGCGCTGCCACGTCACCTACGAAAAATATTGCACACAAAGGCATTTCAGATTTTGGCCGAGCGGTAACGAACGCCTCGTCGCCGACGACGTGCTGGTACGAGCTCCGTCGGTGAAAAGGGGTATGGCGATGCCGGATCCGCGTTACGAGCATGCGAAGACGTTGCGGCGCGAGGGGCGCGCCGCGGAGGCGAGTTCGGTGTTGACGGCACTCCTAGCGGAACGGCCCGGCGATATCGGTGCGCTGTACGCCCTGGCGGTGTGTCAGATCGACATGGGCGAGCGGGGCCATGCGCGCGAGAATCTCCGGCGCATCGCCGGCGCGCACGCCGATCACTATGGCGCGCACTATCAATTGGGCCGCCTGTCGCAGGACGAGGGCGACCTGCGCGCCGCGGCCGTCCATTACCGGCAGGTGCTCGCGGTCAACGATTACGCGGACGCGGCGGCGCGGCTGGCGCAGTGCGAGCGGGCCACCGCGGTGCCGCCGGTGCGGAAGATGATCGAGCAGTCCTACGTCGCCGACCGCGGCAATCTCGTGCACAGCCTGCGGCTCAAAGCGCGGCACATCCTTCCGCTCGGCTCGATCGCGGGCGTACTGCTCGCGTTCGTCGCGGTTCGGCTCCTGGACACCACTGGCGCCGGTCTCGAGATGGCGTATCCGCTGGTGCTGATCGTTCTGGCGCTGCTGCTGAACGTGGCGCTGTCGCCGATCACGATCTACATCCGGACCCGCATGTACACCGCCCAGTTGTACGACTACGGCATGGATGTGAGCGCGGGTGTGTTCCGGCGGTCCAAGCAGTTCGTGTGGTACTACCAGATCACCGAGCCGCCGACGTATGTGCGCCGACCGGCGAATTACCTCACCCACACCGCGTCGCTGATCGTCAGCTACAACGACACCGCGGCGACCACGGTGCGAGTTCAGTTGCGCGGCTTCGGCTCTCCCCGGCAGGTGGACCAGATCCGGTCCTATTTGCAGTCGCGCATTCCGTCCGAGCGTCTGCCGATCCGCGGCCCCTGGACCTGACGCCCGTCACACGCCGGGCATCGGGCCGAACTCGGGCGGGCCCCCGCCGTCCGCCCACCCCGCGGTCCCGCCCCCGTAGTGTTCCGCTAAGGGGTTTCACCATAGATCGGCGGAGCCCTGAGCGCCGCTACCGCGCAGCTCCTATCGGCATGCCGCGAGGACCCCTCGGCCAGAGGGGCCCTCGCGGGTTTCGATCGCGACGCTCGCGGCGCGCAGCGGGCGCTCCGTCGACGCCGGGTCTGCTCAGAGCGGCGCGCGAGCGGCGGTCAGGAATTCATCCCTGCTGATCCTGCCGTCGCCGTCGATGTCGACTTCGTCGAACCGGGACATCAGGATGTCGATGTCCCGCACCCGGTCGCCGTAGTGCTGGATGAATTCCTCTCGGTCGATGTAGCCATCGCCGTCGATGTCCAGCATGTCGAATTTCTGGTGAATGTCCTGAATATCCATGCGGTTCTCTCCCTAGCTTCTAGGGGGCGGCGTCCGCCACCCCGAGAGGACAGGTATCGAGCCGTGTTGGAGAAACTGACCCGTCAAGGATAGTCGGGTGCGGTAACGCATGTACGGGAATCGCGCGACCGCGAAAACTACCCGCCGACCTCTTTCCTGGCCGACCCCGCGATCGCCGACACCCGCCACAACTCGACGGCGAGCAGGAACGCCTGCACGCGCCCCTCGGTTTCGTCGAGCACGACTCCGTCGGGCCAGGACACCCGGCAGTGATACCAGCAGCACCGCGCGCGGTCGCACCGCCCCGGCTCCGGCGAGAGCAGATCTCGGCAGACGCGCCTGGCGAGTTCGGCGAGCGCCGCCGACGTCTGCGCCGGTGTGCCCACGTTGCCGACGCGCCACCACAGCTCCTGCGTCCGGCCGGGGCGGGAGATCTCTACGAGGTAGATCAGTTCGGTGTCCTGATCGCTCATACCCATGCACTTTGCCAGAAACCGACCGGTCTTCCGCTACCTCGATGTGCGCGTGTTCTTCGCTTCCGAAAAGCCGGCCGTGTTGATTACCGGTTCGACAGGAGAATGCGGTTACTTTTCAGTTCGGCGCCGCACACCGAGGTTCGGCGCGAGCGACTGGACCCTGAATGGAACGCGATGAGCACACCTGTTGTCCCCGGTACTGCCGTTTCACCGCCCGGGTACCTCTGGCGGTGGGTTTGGCCCGAATCCCGGGCCGTCGCATGGTTGTTGGCGTCCTCGGCCGGGCTGGTCGGGGCGGCGGCGTTCTCCGTCGTGGGAATGCTGGCCGGCAACGACTTCGTCGCGCGCGTCGGCGGCCTTCTGCTGCTGGTGGCGGCCACGACCGGGGTGATCTATCTCGTCACCAGAATCGAGGATCGACCCTGGGTGCGCCAGGGTGACGAGGCGTCCACCTTCGTGCTGCGATACCTGCCGATCCGTGTGGCGCCCGTGCTCGCCGCACTCACGGCGCTGGCGATCGCGGCGCTGTGGATCGGTGTCCTCGAAAGAGCGCTCGAACCGATGTTCTTCGGGATCGCGCTGCTCGTCGCGGTCCTCGTCCTCGCCTGCCTCGGCATCCGATACCGGCGCACCGCGCGACTCTGCTTGTCCCCGCACACCATTCGCGTCACCACCCGTAACTTCGATTGGGAGTTTCCCTGGGAGGCAGTCGATTTCGCGGCCGGATTCGACGCGAAAGGCACCGAGACCATCGCGATCCGCTGCCCGCGCACCGCGGTGACCACCCGGCCGACACGGGGAAAGACCCCGACCCACCTGCGGCCCCCGGAGGACAGCCCGGACGGCCCGTGGAAGCTCGCGCCGATCATGTGGGGCGTCAGCCCGAACTCACTGTTCTCCACCCTCGAACACCTACGGACCGACCCCGATCTCCGCGCCGAACTGACCCACGCCCAACTCACCGCCATGCTCACCCCACCACCGTGGCAAACCCGCCGTCCACTCGACATCGACCCGCTGTGAGCGCGAGTACTGCCATCAGGCGCTGGAGCCCGTCCTCGACGGATCGCCGGCCCGGTTGCGGGAGCCGGCGAGCCGCGCGGAACGGCGCGCGCGTCTGGATCGACGACCTTGCGGTTCGCGACTCATGAGGTAGGTGCGGGCGGGAGACCCTGCTGCGCGAGCTGACCGGGCGGACGAGGCGCTGACATCATGGGCGGATGTCGTCGCAACGGGAATCGTTTTCTTCGGATGATCGAGTCGCGTCGCGCCTGAGTACCGAATGGTCGCGGGCGATGGGCTTGCGGGTGCCGGTGGTCAATGCGCCGATGGGTGGGGTGGCGGGCGGTCGGTTGGCCGCCGCGGTCACCTCGGCGGGCGGGCTGGGCATGATCGGGATGGGGAGCGCCGGATCGGCGGCGGCGCTGCGCGAGGAACTCCGGCACACGGCGTCGCTCGGCGGGCGATTCGGCATCGGCCTCGTGAAGTGGGTCGTCGACGCCGATCCCGAGTTGCTCGACGTGGCGATCGCGGCGGCTCCCACGCTGATCGCGGTGAGTTTCGGGAGCGATCCGTCCTGGATCGCTCGCGTGCGCGACAGCGGAATCCGCACGGCCACCCAGGTTTACAACGCGGCCGAGGCGCGCCGGGCGGCAGACGCCGGGATCGACGTGCTGGTCGCGCGTGGCGCCGAGGGCGGCGGGCACGGTGCGATGGAGATGGCGACGCTGCCGCTGCTGGACGCGGTGCTCGACGCCGTCTCGACGCCGGTCCTGGCCGCGGGCGGCATCGGGTCGCCCGCCAGTTTCGCCGCCGCGCTCGCCGCGGGCGCCGACGGCGTGTGGCTGGGCACGCGCCTCGCCGCCTGCGCGGAGTCGTCGCTGCCGGAGGCGGGCCGGCGCGCGCTGATCGCGGCCGAAGGAACGGACACGGTCGTCACGACGGCGTTCGATGTGGCGATGCGACTGCCCTGGCCCGCCCGGTTCCCGGCGCGCGTGTTGCGCAACGACTTCACGGCCAGATGGGCGGGTCACGAAGACGCGCTGGACGAGCAGGCGCGAGCGGAGCTGGCGGCCGCGGTCGCCGCCGACGATCCGCGGACCGCACCGATCGACGCGGGTCAAGGGGTCGGCGCGATCACCGCGGTCACCCCCGCCGCCCAGGTGATCGACGAGCTCTGCTCCGGCGCGGCGGAACTGCTCGCCCGGCACTGAGCGGCGGCGCCCACACTCTCAAGCACTTGATTGAATCAAGTGATTGAGGCAGACTCCAGCCGTGAAAGGAGCTGCCGATGTCCGCTGATGTCGACGAGGGCCTGCGCGCCCCGTATGAGATCGAGTTCCCGTTCGAGCGAACCGTGGGGCCGGTCGTCGGAACGTTCCTGGCGGGCCTGCGCGAACGCCGTCTCTTCGGCGCGCGGACCGAGCGCGGCACGGTGATCTGCCCACCGCCCGAGTTCGATCCGGTGACCGGCCGGGAGCTCGGCGAACTCGTCGAGCTGGCCCCGGTCGGCGCCGTCGAGTCGTGGACCTGGGTGCGGGGCCGCCCCGGCGATCCGATCGACGGCGACTTCGCCTGGGCGCTGATCGCCATCGACGGCGCCGAGGGCACGTTCTTCCACGCCCTCGACGCCTGCGGCGATCCGGCGCGAATCCGGCGGGGCCTGCGGGTGCGGGCGCGGTGGGCGGACGAACGCCACGGCACGCTGTCCGACCTGCGCTGTTTCGAGCCGGAGGAGGACGATGAATAGCCCACTGCCGGAACCGGTTTCGCTGATGCCGACCCCGCTGCGGATGGAGTACACGTTCGTCGCGGGCGTCGGGCGCTCACGGTTCCTGCGCGGTCTGGCCGAACGCAGGCTGCTGGCGGCCACCTGCCCGTCGTGCCGTCACGTCTACCTGCCCGCGCCGGAATTCTGCGCGCGCTGCCTCGTCGAGCTCGGCGAACCCACCGAACTCGACGGGCGCGGTATCGTCTCCACCTTCTGCGTCGTCAGCTTCCCGTTCCCGGGGCAGGAGATCGATCCGCCCTACGTGGTGGCCTACATCCAGCCGCACGGCGCCGACACCCGCCTGATGCACCTGATCCGCGAAGTCGAGATCGCCGAGGTCCACATCGGCATGGAAGTCGAACCGGTCTGGCGCGAGGGCGCCGATCTCGAGCCGTCCTGGATGAGCATTCGCCACTACCGCCCCGTCTCGCCCGGCCAGGAGGTTCCGCATGCGTGAGGTCGCCGTCGTCGGCTCCGCACAGTCCGCGTGCCTGGCCGCCAACAGGCGCGACGACATGGCGGGCATCCTGCTTCCGGTGATCCGCGAAGCGCTCGCCGGCATCCCGCTCGACCGCGACCGGGTCGATTTCGTGTGCTCCGGCAGTCACGACTTCCACGAGGGACGCACCTTCGCCTACATCGACTCGCTCGACGCCGTCGGCGCCTGGCCGCCGATCGTGGAGTCGCACGTGGAGATGGACGCGGCGTGGGCGTTCTACGAGGCGTGGGCGTGGCTTCAGCTCGGGCACGGCGATATCGCCCTGGTGTACGGGATCGGCCGCGGTTCCCTGCCGCGCGATCTCGACCAGGTCGTGCCGACCCAGCTGGATCCGTACTACCTGACGCCGCTGCGACCGCACCGCGACGCGATCGCGGGCATCCAGGCCCGCGCGCTGCTCCTGTCCGAGCTGACGGCCGAACGCGAGATGGCACGGATCGTCGCGCGCAGCCTGGCCGCTGCCACGAAGAACCCGCACGCCCAGGTCTCGGGCGACTACGAGATCGACGAGCTGCTCGCCGAACCTTATGTCGCGGCGCCGCTGCGCGGCCACGACGTGTCGCCGGTCGGCGACGCGGCGGCCGTGGTCGTGCTCGCCGCCGGTGACGTGGCCAGGTCGCTGTGCGAACGTCCGGCCTGGGTGCGCGGCATCGACCACCGGATGGACGGGCACTATCCGGGATCGCGCGATCTGACCAGGGCCCCCTCGGCGGGACTCGCGGCCGTCCGCGCGGCCGCGGCAGCGGGCTTCGACGCAAGCCGGGTCGAGATCGCCGAGCTGCACGTCGAATACTCCGCGCAGGAACCCCTGCTGGTCCGCGAGCTCGGCCTCGGCGCGGCGACGGCGATCAATCCGTCGGGCGGGCCACTGGCGGGCAGGCCGACCACCGCGACGGGCCTGATCCGAATCGCCGAGGCCGCCAAGGGCATTCACTCGGGGCGGGCGCGGCGCTCGCTCGCGCATGCCACGAACGGCCAAGCGCTACAGCAGAATCTGGTCTGCCTGCTGGAAGGAGACCCGGCATGAGTGAACCCGTCGCCGTCATCGGCATCGGTCAGGGCAAGCAGGCCAAGCGCCGCGAGGTGACCATCGGCGCGCTGGTGCGCGAAGCGGTCGCCGCCGCGATGGCCGACGCCGAGCTCGAACTGGGCGATGTCGACGCCGTCGTGCTGTCCAAGACACCGGACCTGTTCGACGGGGTGATGAACCCGGAGCTCTATCTCGCCGACGCGCTCGGCGCCCGCGGGCTCCCCGTGACCAGGGTCTTCACCGGCGGCAGCGTCGGCGGGCACGCGGCCATCTACGGCGCGCACCTGATCGAGGCGGGGTTGGCGAGGCGCGTGCTGGTCGCGGCGTATTCCAAAGAGTCCGAAGGCAATTTCACCTGGGCGCTGTCGCGTGGACTTCCGTTCAGCGCCAAACTCGGCGCGGGCGCGGGCGGTCATTTCGCGCCCGTCATCCGCGAGTACATCCGCAGGTCCGGGGCGCCGGAGCACATCGGCTGGCAGGTTGCGGTCAATCACTGGCTCAACGCGATTCGCAACCCGTATGCGCACGTGCATATGCCCGACATCACGGTGCGGAAGGTCAAGGAGTCCCGCATGCTGTGGGACCCGATCCGCTACCTGGAGTCGTGTCCCTCCTCCGACGGCGCCGCCGCGATCGTGCTGTCCGCGGGATCGGACATCGGGAATCCGGCCCGACCGCCCGCGTGGATCCACGGCATGGCGTTCCGTACCGAGACCGGACACTTCGCCGGACGCGACGAGGTCAATCCGCGCGCGGGCGCCGAGTGTGCCGCCGACGCCTACCGGCAGGCCGGAATCACCGACCCCGCAAGCGAAGTCGACGTCGCCGAGCTGTACATCCCGTACAGCTGGTACGAACCGATGTGGCTGGAGAACATCGGCCTCGCCCCGCTGCACCAAGGCTGGAAACTCGTCGACGACGGCACCACCCGGTTCGGCGGGTCACTGCCGATCAACCCGTCCGGCGGTGTGCTGTCCGGCAACCCCACCGGAGCGACCGGCCTGATCCGCTTCCTCGAGGCCGCCCTCCAGGTCCGCGGCCTGGCCGGCGAGCACCAGGTCCCCGACGCCCGGCTGGCCATCGGCCACGCCATGGGCGGCGCCTCCCAATTCCACGCCCTCTGGGTCGTCGGAGCCGAAAGGCCGACCACGTGAACCGGATTCCGCGCAGACCTCCCGCACGCCTCGCAGCGGCCACGACCCGTGCGAGGCGTTCGAAACCTCTGCGAGAGCGGCGATGAACCGAGACAGGAGTGCGAAAATGCGGCGGGTGTTCGTCGTCGGCGTCGGCATGACGCCATTCGTCAAAATCGGGTCCAAGGCGTGGACCTATCCGGAGATGGTCGGCGCGGCGGTGCGCGACGCGCTCGGCGACGCGGGCCTCGGTTACGAGCGGGTCCAGCGTGCGGCCGTCGGCTACGTGTTCCAGCCCTCCGCGGCGGGGCAGCGCGCCCTGTACGACGTCGGCATGACCGGCATTCCGGTGGTCAATGTCAACAACAACTGTGCCACCGGCTCCACCGCGCTCATGCTGGCGCGCGAATGGGTCGGCGCGGGCCTCACGGACGTGGCGCTCGCCGTCGGGTTCGAGCAGATGACCAAGGAGGCGATGGCCGGGCCCGCGACACCGCCGAAGACCACCACCGTCGACGCGCACCTGCGAGTCATGGCCGCGCAGTACGACTTCGGCCGCGCGCCGATGACCACGCAGTTCTTCGGCAACGCCGCGCTCGAGCACAGCAAGCGCTACGGCACGACGCCCGAGCAATTGGCCGCCGTCGCGGTGAAGAATCACGCACACTCGACGCGTAATCCTTTGGCGCAGTTCCAGAATGCCTACACGTTGGAGCAGGTCCTCGGCGACGCGCCCGTGCACGGCCCGCTGACCCGCTCGCAGTGCTCGCCCATGTCGGACGGCGCGGCGGCGGCCGTGCTCGTGAGCGAGGACGTGGTGCGCGAGCACGGGCTCGCGGCGCAGGCCGTGGAGATCCTCGCGCAGGAATTGGTCACCGACGGCGAGACCGCGTTCTCCACCGCGTCGATGATCGATGTCGTCGGAGCTCCGATGACCCGCACCGCGTCCCGGCGCGCTCTCGGCACCGCGGGGATCACCATCGGCGAAGTGGACGTGATCGAATTGCACGACTGCTTCTCGATCAACGAACTCATCACCTACGAGGCGTTCGGCCTGTGCGGGGAGGGCGAATCGGGCCCGCTGGTGGAATCCGGCGCCACCACCTACGGCGGCGACTGGGTGGTCAACCCGTCCGGCGGACTCATCTCCAAGGGACATCCGCTCGGCGCCACCGGGCTGGCGCAGACGGCCGAACTCTCCTGGCAGCTGCGCGGACTCGCCGCCGAGCGGCAAGTACCGGACGCGCGGATCGCCTTGGCGCACAACCTCGGTCTCGGCGGCGCCTGCGTCGTTACCCTCTACGCCGGACCGGCATGAGTCCACGACAGACAATGGTCAACGACGAGCCTCGGAGCTGAAACACCCATGACGACAATCGATCCCGACACGCACCTGCGACTGCCGGTACACAACGGTCACAGCCTGGTGGCCGGGCTCCGCAGGCACCGGCACGATCCGGTGCTGACCCTCGGCGACACCGTCCTCACCGGCGCCGATGTGCTCGACGCGATCGGCCGCTACGCGGCAGCGTTCGCGGCCAACGGCGTCGACACCGGAACGCCCGTTGGCGTGCTGGCTCTCAATCGGCCCGAGGTGCTCTTCACCATCGCCGCGGGGCAAGTCCGCGGCTATCGGCGCACCGCGCTGCATCCGATGGGCGGACTGGACGACCACGCCTACATGCTGGACGACGCGGGCATCACCACTTTGGTGCTCGACCCGGTACCCGCTTTCGTGCAGCGGGCACGCGAACTGATCGACAAGGTGCCACAACTGAATCGCGTTCTGGTGCTCGGCGCGGTGCCGCCGGAGCTGGCCGACGTCGGCATCGATCTGACGGCGGCCGCCGCGGCGGTCGATCCGGAACCGATCGAGGCCACCGACCTGCCGCCGGACGCGGTGATCTCGATCAGCTACACCGGCGGCACCACCGGAAAGCCCAAGGGCGTCATCGGCTCCGCGCTCACCATGGCGACGATGACCCAGATCCAGCTGTCGGAATGGGAGTGGCCGCAACGACCGAAATTCCTGATCTGCACACCGCTTTCGCACGCGGGCGCCGCCTTCTTCCTGCCCGTTGTCCTGCTCGGTGGGCAGTGCGTCGTGCTCCCCCGGTTCGAACCGGGCGAGGTGCTGCGCGCCATCGAGGAGCACCGGATCACCGCGACCATGCTGGTGCCGTCGATGCTCTACGCGCTGCTCGACCACCCGGATCTCGCGACCCGCGACCTGTCGTCGCTGGAGACGGTGTACTACGGCGCCTCGGCCATCGATCCGACCCGGTTGACGCAGGCGATCGAGCGCTTCGGGCCGATCTTCGCGCAGTACTTCGGTCAGTCCGAAGCACCGATGGCGATCAGCTATCTCGGTAAGCGCGAACACGATTCGCAACGCCTCACCTCCTGCGGACGCCCATCGGCCGCGCTGCGCGTCGCGCTGCTCGACGGCGACGACAAGGTGGTCGCGCCCGGTGAAGTCGGCGAGATCTGCGTCTCCGGACCGCTGGTCGCCGCCGGCTACCTGAACAAGCCCGAGGCGACCGCAGAGACCTTCCGCGACGGCTGGCTGCGCACCGGTGATCTCGCCCGCCAGGACGAGGACGGCTTCCTGCACATCGTCGGGCGCAGCAAGGACATGGTGGTCACCGGCGGTTTCAACGTCTTTCCGCGCGAAGTCGAAGACGTGGTCGCCGAACACCCCTCGATCTCGCACGTCGCGGTCGTCGGCGTGCCCGACCCGCGCTGGGGCGAGGCGGTCACCGCCGTCATCGTGCTCGACCCTGCCGCGCAAGACGATTCGACCGCCGTCGAGACGGTGATCGCCGAGATCCAGGAGAGCGTGCGGCAACGCAAGGGTTCGGTCCAGGTACCCAAGCACGTCCTCGTCATCGACGAGCTGCCGCTCACCGGCCTGGGCAAGCCCGACAAGAAGGCCGTGCGCGAACTGGCGGCCGACCGGCTCGGTCACTGACGAAGAAGCGACGAAACCGGCTGACACTCAGCCGGTTTCGCTGACCACAAGGCGCTGGATATCAGCGGATGCGGAAGCGGCGCAGCAGCGAAAGGGTCGTGAGGGTGCGATCGAGGTAGGCGTCGTACGGCTGACCCGGCCGCGGTCCGAGCACCTGCCGCTTCAAGGTGGCCACATTGGTCGATTCGGTGAACTTCAACAGTCCCTGATCCCCGTTGCGCACGCCCATCCCCGACGCCTTGAAACCGCCCGAGGGCGCGCTCTTTCCGGCGTAGGCGAGCGCGGCGCAGTCGTTGACGTTCACGTGTCCGGCGGCGAGGCGCGCACCGACCGCACGTGCCGCGGACAAGTCGCGCCCCCACACACTCGCACTGAGGCCGTAGCGCGTGTCGTTCCCGAGCTCGACCGCCTCGTCGACGGTCGCGAAGGGGTACAGCGCGACGACGGGACCGAAGGTCTCCGCACCGAAGACGTCCATCGCCGCGGTGACACCCTCCAGCACCGTCGGCGCGTAGAAGGTCGGCCCCAGTTCCTGCAGCGCCCGGCCGCCGGTGAGCACCCGCGCACCGGCCGCCCTGGCCTGCTCGACCTGCTGCGCCACGCGCGCGCACTGATCGGCCGAGATCACGGCGCCCATGTCGGCATCGAAGTCGTAGCCCGGCCCGACTCGCAGCGCCGCGACGCGGGCGGTGAACTCGTCGCGGAACGCGGGATACACCGACTCGTGGACGTAGATCCGCTCGATGTGCAAACACAGCTGACCGGTGTTGGCGAAGACCCCGTTGATCGCGCTGTGCACCGCCGCGGGCACGTCCGCGTCGGCCAGCACGATCATCGGATTCTTGCCGCCCAGTTCCAGACACGATTCGACGAGACGCTCCCCCGCCTGCCTCGCCACCAGCCGCCCGGTCGTCTCGGAGCCGGTGAACATCACGAAATCGGCGCCGTCCACCACGGCGGGCCCCACCACCGGCCCTTCGCCGCAGACCAGCTGAACCAGCCCCTCGGGCAGCCCGGCTTCGAGCAGCAGCCGAAGCCCGAACGCCGGGCTGAGCGGGGTTCGGTTGTCGGGCTTGAGCACGATCCCGTTCCCGGCCATCAGCGCCGGGATGGCGTCGCAGTAGCCGATGGCGAACGGGAAGTTCCACGGCGCGATGACGCCGACGACGCCGCGCGGCTTTCGAATCTCGGTCGACGAGCTGACCAGCGGGATGGCGCCGGGATGCCGTACCGATCGCAGCAGTCGCGGCGCGCGCTTCAGGTAGTGGCTGATGACCATCGGGATATCGCACAGCTCCTCGAAGGCCATCCGGCGCGCCTTGCCCGTCTCGATCTGGATCAGGTCGGTGATCGTCCGGTGGTTCTCCAGGACCAGGCGGTGGAAGCGCTCGAAGACTGCGAGGCGACGCCGCACCGGCAGGCCCGCCCATTCGGCCTGGGCGGCGCGGGCGCGGGCGAACGCCGCGGCGACGTGGGCGGGCGAGGACTGCGGCAGGTCCGCAACGACGGTTCCGGTGAAGACCTCCGCCACCGGAACGGTGTCGGACGGATCGCCCGTCACCAGGCTGGTCAGTGCCGCGAGGTCGTGGGCGGGAACGGTCGATGTGGTCACGACCCGCACTCTATCAAGTGATTGCATCAGTTGATAGAGATTGCGTTTACGCTGGGCGAACGGTGATTACAATGCAGCAGGTGACCAGCGCAGCGGACCGTGCCGAGCTCCGGATCAGCGAAGAAGAACTAGCCATGCCGACCGACCGGCGCCTGATACTGGCCGCCGAGCGACTGTTCGCCGAACGCGGCATCGACGCGGTGTCGCTGCGCGCGGTGATGACCGCCGCGGGCGCGAACGTCGCCGCGGTGCACTACCACTTCGGCTCCAAGGAAGCCCTGATCGAGGCGTTGATCAAGCAGCGAAGCGATGCGGTCGCGGCCCGGCGCGCCGCCCTGCTCGACGACGTCGAGCACTCGGGCGCGGTCACCGCCCGCGGCTTGGCCGAGGCGTTCGTGCTGCCCGTGTGGGAGATGGCGACCGGCGAGGGCGGATCCTGGGTCAAGTTCATCGCAGGCATCCTCGGCAGCGGCCATTCGGCGCTGTCGACTGTCGCCGAGGGATTCTCCGACCAGGCCGTCCGCTTCATGACCCTGCTCGGCCGCGCCTTCCCCGACCTGCCACGCCCGACCCTCCGCTTCCGCCTCGCCCAGGCGATGACGTTGACCTTCCAGGTGCTCGGCGACGTGCACCAGACCCAGGACCTGCTCGCGATCTCCGGCGTCCAGCTCAGCCCCGAGCAGGTGATGACCGAGCTCGTGGACGTCGTCACGGCGATCCTCGCGGGGCCGCCTTCGGACCGAGACTCGGTGAAACCGATTTACTAAATGGTGTTCACAAATTCGGTGTGGTGTGGTTCACTCCAGTGGAACGTGTTCCAAAGGAGGTACCCGTGTCCGCGCCGTCCATCTCACACGATTTCGACTTCACCGATCCCGACCTGCTCGCCACCCGCCTCCCCGTCGAGGAGTGGGCCGAGCTTCGCCGGACCGCTCCGGTCTGGTGGGTCGACCAGCCCAAGGGCGTCAGCGGCTTCGACGACGGCGGGTACTGGGTGGTCAGCAAGCTCGACCACATCAAGGAGATCTCCAAGAACTCCGAGGTCTTCTCCACCAACGCCAACACCGCGGTGATCCGCTTCAACGGCGACATCACCCGCGACGAGATCGACATCCAGCGCGCCATGCTGGTCAACACCGATCCGCCCATCCACGACAAGCTGCGCCGGATCATCTCGCGCGGCTTCACGCCCCGCGCCGTGCAGAGCCTGCGCGACGCGCTGCACGAGCGCGCCGAGCGAATCGTCCACGAGGCCAAGAAGACCGGCGGCGGCGACTTCGTCCAGCAGGTGGCCTGCGAGCTGCCGTTGCAAGCCATCGCCGAGCTGCTCGGCGTGCCGCAGTCCGACCGCGGCAAGCTGTTCGACTGGTCCAATCAGATGATGGGCTACGACGATCCCGATTTCGACGGCAACCACAAGCTGGCCACCGCGGAGATCATGGGCTACTCCTGGAATCTCGCCGAGGAGCGCCGCAAGTGCCCGGCCGACGACATCGTCAGCCAGCTGGTCACCGCCGACCTCGACGGCGAAGCGCTCGGTTCGGACGAATTCGCCTGGTTCGTCATCCTTTTGGCGGTGGCGGGCAACGAGACCACCCGCAACGCCACCACCCACGGCATGAAGGCGTTCATCGACTTCCCCGAGCAGTGGGAGCTGTACAAGGCGGAGCGGCCGCGCACCGCGCCCGACGAGATCGTCCGGTGGGCGACGCCGGTGATCGCCTTCCAGCGCACGGCGTTGCGGGACACCGAGATCGGCGGCCAGGCCGTGCGGGAGGGCCAGCGCGTCGGCCTCTTCTACGCCTCGGCCAACTTCGACGAGGAGCACTTCACCAAGCCGTTCGAATTCGACGTCACCCGAAACCCCAACCCGCACGTGGGTTTCGGCGGCACCGGCACGCACTTCTGCGTCGGCGCGAACCTGGCGCGGCTGCAACTCGACCTGATCTTCAACGCCATCGCCGACGTGATGCCGAACCTGCGGGAGACTTCCGAGCCGGTGCGGCTACGCTCGGGCTGGTTGAACGGCATCAAGAGCTGGCAGGTCGCATACGAATGACACAACCCGCACGACGGGGCCGGATGCCCGCGGTGAACGACGCGGACATCCGGCGAGTGGCCAGGACGGTGCTGGCCGGACACGGCCCCGAGGCGCTGACCCTGCGCGCCATCGCGCGCGATCTCGGCATCACCGCGCCCGCGCTGTATCGCTACTACGCATCGCGCGAGGACCTGGTCGCGGCGCTGCGCCGGGACATCTGCGTCGACCTGGCCGACGATCTCGCCGGGCAGGTGGCCGAACTCCCCGACGACGGCGTGGTGCAGTTGTTCGCCATCTGCAAGGGCTTTCGGCGCTGGGCCCTCACCCACCCGCACGAATTCACCCTGGTTTTCGCCTCGCCGAACGGCGAGAACCCCGGCGGGATGCGGCAATTCGACGAACCGTTCGGCCGCGTCTTCCTCGGCGCGGCCGGCAGGCTGCTCACCACCTACGACCTGGTGACCCCGTCGACCGACACCATCCCCGGCGCGCTGCGCGAGGATCTGATCGAGTTCCAGACCGAACTGCTCGCGATGCTCGCCGAATCGGGTCAGAAGTTCCCCGCCGAGAAACTCGATCTCGGAGTGGCCTATCTGATGATGACGCTGTGGGCGCGGCTGTACGGGCACGTCACCCTCGAGGTGTTCGACAACTACCCGATGCCCGTCACCGATCCGGACGCGCTCTTCGACGCCATCCTGGCTGACCTCGCGGGCAGCATCGGCCTGGCCAGACCCCAGCTGCCCTGAGGTAGTCCTCGAAGCCATCCTTACCAGCGCACCGAGGCACGGCTGACCGGCGACGCCACCTCTACGCGTCGCGCCACGTCGCTACCGCGCGGCGGCATCACCCATCACCACACCTCGAAATACGCCCGCTACGGGCGGGTACGCGTCCGCACCGCCCGGCACGCAGGCAAGAGAAGTAGTGCACTACTCATGACGGCAACAGCCGCCGGGTGGATAAAGAGGATATGCGTTTCCCCGGCCGCTGCGGCGCGTCATGAGCGACGACTCGCTCTGGACCGATCGTGTGCTCTGCGCCCTCGGCGAGCTCTCCTCGCTGTATGTGAAGCTCAGCGAGCAAGCGGTGCTGACGATGGTCGCCGCCCGGTTCGCGTCGCGATTCGACGCGCGGGCGCGGCTGTACGAGGCCGACAAGCCCGCCTGGCACCACCGGGTCACCGAAGCGCTGAACGAGCTCGCCGCGCGGGGGCTCGTCGACGCCATGCGCCTGACCGCGGCGGGACAGGAGGCGTTCCCCGCCGCCTGCGCACGGTCGCGCGACGTGCCCGAACGCGAGCTCGGCGTGACCGAGCCGAGCTCCGACCTGCTCATCGCGGGGGTGCTCACGCCGCCGTTGCGCGAACAGTTCGCCACCGGCGACGGACGCCCCGAACGTTCGCGGCAGCGGATCCCCGTCATGATCGAACTGAACCTGCGCTTCCGCAGCGGGTCGCGGGCGGCGATGGCCCGTGTCGATCAGCTGTGGCAGTACCTGGACGCCGACGGCGCGCCGCGGCCGCTCGCCGACGAGTACGCGGTCGGCGAGCTCACCACGACCCAGATCGAAGGGCTGGTCGCGGCCGACGCCGTCGGCATCGACTGGCCCGACCGCGCGATCTACCGGATCTGGCCCGACTTCGACATCCGCGCGCAGATCGATACCTCGGCCAGGACGATCAAGGCCACCGCCGCGCAGCGATCCTTCAACAGCTTCGGCGACGGAATCGTCTGGGCCGTCATCGATTCCGGCATCCAGGGCGATCACCCGCACTTTCAGGGCTTCCACACGCTCGACGATCCGGCGGTGCGGGACCTGCACAAGGATTTCACCGATCCCGGCGGCGACGCGCTGCACGACGAGAGCGGGCACGGCACCCACGTCGCGGGCATCATCGCGGGCGGACTCCGGCTCTGGGACGGCAAACCCGACCAGATCCTCGTCACGGAGCGCCGGTTCAACGTGGCCGAACCGGGCCTGCCGATCGTGAAACCGAGACCGGTCGAGAGCCCGGAGTGCCTCGCGGGCGTCGCACCGCGCACGAAGCTGGTGAGCCTCAAAGTGCTCGGCGGCGGCGGCAATCTCGTCGCCCGCACCACGCGGGTGATCGAGGCGCTGGCCTACGTCCGTGAGGTCAACGCCGCCAGCGGGAAGCTGTCTCGCATCCACGGCGTGAACCTCAGCCTCGGCTACGAATTCGACCCGGAATGGTTCGGCTGCGGACGCAGCCCGCTGTGCCTCGAGGTGGACAAGCTCGTGCGCTCGGGCGTCGTCGTGGTGGTGGCCTCCGGCAACTCCGCCTACATCACGCTCGCTCCGAAGATGTCGGACGTGAAGAAGTTCAGCGCGGCGATGACCATCAACGACCCCGGCAACGCCGAACGCGCCATCACCGTCGGTTCCACGCACAAGGACGCGCCGCATTCCTATGGCATCTCGTATTTCTCGTCGCGCGGACCGACCGCGGACGGGCGATGCAAACCCGATCTCGTCGCGCCCGGCGAACGGATCGCCTCGGCCGCCGCGGGCGAGATGTTGCTGCCGGTCAAGCGCACGCTCGAGCACGGCGTCGACGGCATGGCGATCTATGTGGAGAACACCGGCACCAGCATGGCCGCCCCGCACGTCTCCGGCGCGGTCGCGGCGTTCCTCTCGGTGCAGCGCGAATTCATCGGCGATCCCGACGCCGTCAAGCGCATCTTCGTCGATTCGGCGACCTCGCTCAACCGCGATCGCGCATTCCAGGGCGGCGGACTCGTGGATCTCATGCGCGCCCTGCAGTCAGTGTGAAATTCCCGGAAGGACTGCGACAATGACCGACACCATCGCGGGCCGCCCGTTCTGGCGGCTGATCTTCGACAAGGACGGCGACACCGACCAGCAGCTGGTCGACACGCTGGCCCAGGAGCGCGCGGCGCTCGGCATCACCGACCTGGTAATGCTCTCGCACGGCTGGAACAACGGTCATGACACCGCGATTCGGCTCTACCATCGCTGGTTCGACCTGCTCGCCGCCCACCTCGGCGCCGAGCGCAAAGTGGGGTTCGTCGGAATTCTCTGGCCCTCCCAGCTGTGGCGCGACGAGCCGATTCCCGACCTGGCACCGACCAGGCAGCCCGTCGAGGGCGGCGGGGCCGCGGCGCTCGAAGTGACGACGCCGGTGTCCGCGGGCGCGCCCACCCTCGAACCCGAGATCCTCGCCGACCTGAAGAGCCTCTTCCCCGACGGCGCGGCACAACTCGACACGATCGCCCAGCTGCTCGCCGGGCCGCCGACCCACGAGACGGCCGAACAGCTGTTCACCGAGCTGCGCTCCTTGCACGCGGCCACGTCCGAGGGATTCGACGACGGCGAGAACCCGGCCGACGAGCCGGGCATGCTCGACACCGACCGCGCTCCGGAGGACCTGTTCACCGAATTCGCCGACAAGCTCGCCGACACCGGCGTCGAATTCGAGTCCGGGGGCGGCGAAGCAGGCGCCGTCGGCGACTTCGTGTCCCGCGGCCTCAACGGCGCCAAGGAGGCGCTGCGGCAGCTGAGCTACTGGCAGATGAAGAACCGTGCGGGCGTGGTCGGTCGCGTCGGCCTCGGCCCGGTCGTCGCGAAACTCGCGGCGGGCGACAGCGGTGTGCGGGTGCACCTGGTCGGCCACAGCTTCGGCGGCCGCGTCGTCGCCTACGCGCTCGACGGACTCGGTGACGCCGGCGGGGCGCCGGTCAAGTCGATCACCCTGTTGCAGGGCGCGTTCTCCCGGTTCGCCTTCACCGACGCCCTGCCGTTCCGCGACGGCGGCGGCGCGCTCGCCGGCCGCCTCGCCAGGCTGGACGGACCGCTGTCGGTGTGCTTTTCGAGTCACGACACGGCGCTCGGCGTCATGTACCCGCTCGCCTCGCTCGCCGCGCGTGACGACGCGGCCGAGGCCGAGGACAAGCTCTTCCGGTACCGGGCCATGGGTTCGCACGGCGCTTTCGACTCCGACCGGATGCCGCTCGAGGGCGCGGGCACCGTCTATCCATTCCTGACGCACCGCATCCTGAACCTGGACGCCTCCGAGGTCGTCACCGCGGGCGACCCGCCCTCCGGGGCTCACAGCGACATCTTCAAGACCGAACTCGCCTGGGTCGTCGCGGCCGCGGGCGGACTGACCTAGCGGGCGGTGTTCACGGCCAGGCCTCCGACGGGTGCACGATGTCGAAGGCCAGGCCGCTCGAGCTCTCGCCGCGGCCCGGGTTCTTCTCGCGCCGGACCCACGTGTGCCACGAGCCGTCGAACCAGCGGGCGAGCACCGGCCTGCGAATGACGAGCGCGCCCTCGCGCGGCACCTCCTCCTCGTGCACCCATGTCTCCGAGTTCAGCAACCGCCCAAGCGGTTTCGATATCGCGCCGGGCTGTACGAGTTCGACGAGCGCGAACCGGATCGAGGCGGGCGAGAGCGCGTGCGGCACGAGGGGCAGCCAGTAGTCCGGCACGATGGTCTGCACCATGTAGGAACCCATCGGATTCGGCGGCGGCGGAGCGGGTTTGTTCCGCTCCCAGAGCTCGCCGCGGTCGATCTCCTGGCCGCGGGCGCCGGTCACGGATCGTTCGATCGCCCACGCCAGGTTGGCCAGTTCGTCGCGAGCCAGCGACACCACCTCGGCGGGGTCGCCGACGGCGCCGCGTTCGGACGGCATCACCAGCAGTCCGTCGTCGGTTCCGGTGACGGTGAACAGATTCCACTGCTCGTCAGCCGAACCGGCGCGCTCGATCACGTGCCTGCCGCCGAAGGTGTCCGTGACGACGAACGTGCCGATCGTGGTGAACGATCCGGCGGGCACCTCGACCGGCACCATGAACCAGTCGTTGCCGTAGACGGTGCCGAACCCGATCAGCAGCAGCCGGCCGGTGTCGAGGGTGGCGACGGCGGCCGAGCCGAAATCGATCTGCGCGTCCTCCATCTCCCAGAAGCGGTCCGCCGGAATGCCGCCGAACCGGACGGTCGAGGCGAGCGCCTCGTGCCGGAAGACGAACGGCGTTGCGGCGGCGGCCGGTTGGGCGTCGGTATCACGGTCGACGGTGAACCAGTCCAGGCCGTCGCCGAGGTATTCGTCCGCGTGGAAGACGTGCTCGCCGATCGAGAAGTCCGCCCGGTGCTCGAAGCGGTGCGGGTCGAACGTGTCGGGCGCGTCGACGGGCAGGACCTCGCGCCACCACGCCAGCCAGGCCGCGCCGACCTCGGCCAGGCCGGCGACCCGCAGGCCGCCGCCGGACAGGTCCTGCGCGAGCCTGCCTGCGTCGGGGACCTTCCGCGCGAGCAGGGTCACCACGTCGGGCGTCTCCGGCTGTCCCTGCGGAAATCCGTACTCGGCGAGGACATTCGGCAGCTTCGCCGTGAGCCCGGCCTCATCGAGCAGGCGCACGAAATGCACACCGCCCTCGACCCGCAACCGCTCGTCGGGCGCGGCGGCGTCCTCCGATTCGATCAGCGCGTCGAGCGGGCCCGACGCCGGGGTGTAGGGCACCCACTGCCCGTCGACGTCGAGTTCGCTCGCCGGACCCGAAGGCCGCCACGCGCTGATCGGGACGCTCTGCCCCGCCAGTTCGACGAGCACGGGCGAGGCCGCGTCCTGCGCCGCGAATTCGCCGAGCTGCCACTGCCGGGTCAACGACCATGCCGGATCGTGGATCCGGGCCGAGAGACCGGTCTGGACCTCGTTGGTCCGCGGCAGCGGTTCCACCCGGAACGTGTCGTCGGCGCGGAAGAGGAAGTTGCCGAGAATATCGTGGGTTCGTCGCATGATCTCACTCCGCCAGCTCGAGCCAGAAGTCGTGCAGTATCGAATGGGGCCTGCTGAACACGGGCGGCCGGACGACCGGCAGGATGTCGTCGAGCAGCGGAAGATCGCCGAGGTCGACGGCCCGCAATTTGGCCAGTTCCAGGGTGTCGCGCACCACCATCGCGAGCACGTCGGCCGTCCAGCCGCGCTTGGCGTCCGGCGGCACCGCGAGCAGGATCGCCTGCGGCGCTTTGGCATCCGGCCGGTCGAAATGGAACGACACTCCGGTCAGCTCGGACTCCACCGGGACGGCGTCGGGGCCCGCCTTGGTGGGCGACAGACCGTACGAGCCGGGCAGCACCTCGACCCACTCGTCGAACACGATCCCGGCGACCCGCCCGTTCGAGGGAACAGGGAAGGGCCGATGGGTCACGAGATGTTCGCGCGCGCCCGGTCGTTCGGTAGGCGTGAAGGGCGCACCGATCCACGGCCCGCCCGCGGGAAGCTGCGAGACCGACAGCGGGCACGGCCGCCCGGATCGGGCCCCCGCCAGCATGAGCGTCTCGTGCCACGCGCGGGTGGCCGGACGGATGGTCGCGAAGCGGCGGACCCAGTCCGCGATGGACGATTGCCGGATGCCGGGCTGGGCGGCCGGGATCGCGGCGCCGCCGAGCAGCGGGGCGATCGGCACCCCGGTACCGAGAAAATCGCCGAGCGCCAAGGTCACCGCGCCGACCCAGCTCGCGTCGTCGGTCTCTCCAACGGCCCGCGCCAGCCGTTCCGGATCGGCGTCGATGCCGAGCGCCGCCCGGTTCTGCGCGGAGGTGACGGTGTCGACGAAGTCGCGCAGCCGCCCGCGCACTTCCGCCATGTCCGGCGCGAGACCGGTCGCGCCCTCCCCCACCAGCTGCGCCGGGGTCAGTGCCCTTGCGCTGCCGAGCAACCGTTGCACCCGCCGTGCGATCTGCATGAGCTCGAGCCAGTCACCGCCGTATTCGATGGCGTCCGAATCGAATCCGGCGAGCTGGGCGACCCGCAGATCGAGTCGCCGGTGCGCGTCGCTCGCCACGTCCAGCGCGAAACCCAGCGCGCCGAACTCGAGCTCGTCGGCGGTGAAGGAGAAGGTCGTCGCGCTGCCGACGCGCTGCGCGGACAGCCGCCATCCGGTCGCGGGCCCGAGCACCGCGGCGACCCAGGCCTCGACCCGCGGTTCCAGCTTCGCGAAGGCGTCGCGCGCCCAGCCCGCGGGCAGCGCCGGGTCGGCGGGCAGCAGTGCGGCGGCCCGATGCGTGATGGGGCTGCCGCGGTGCGGGGTGCGCAGCACGTCGAATCGGTCCGGCACGTCGGTTCCCTGGCCGAGCGTGTCCGCGGCGATCCCGGCGCGCATCGGGTTGCCGCCGACGAGCTGGTGCACACTCTCGGCGAGCAGCAGATCGCCGACCGCGTCGAGCGCGTCGACGAGATCGTCGAGCATCGGACGCGCCCGCCCGTCCGGAATCGCCAGATTGCCCTCGGCATGGGCGCGGGCGAGCGCCATGCCGTCGACCACATTGACCGGTGCTATCGCGTCCGCACTTCGCCGCCACAGCTCGGGCTCTTCCTGCCCGTCGGCCGGCTCCGGCACGACCGGCGTGGGAAAGTGCCTGCGGTAGAAGTCCTTCAGCTGATCCAGGTTCGCGTCGTGCAGCGCGCGCTCGAAGCGATAGCCGAGCAGGGCGCCCAGATTCTGGCCGCGCCGGACGCCGCCGAGCAGCCAACGCGCCGTCCGCGCCCGGCGCGACGTCAGATCCACCGCCAGTGAGCCCCCTCGATCGTGCGCGAGGAATCCCGAGCGCAGCACCGCGGCGGTCGCGGCATGGTGTTGCGAGGGGGCGTGAATGTAGCCGTCGCTCACCGTCCGCGAGGGCGGGTTGCGGCGCAGGTTCTCGACCCACCCGTAACCGCCGAGCCGGACGCCGGTCGCGCCCGCGCCGCGGGTGTCGGCGAGGCGCTTGGTCGCCAGCGAGGTCGCCCAGGCGTCCCACCGGTGCGAGTAGATATCGAGAATCTCCATCAGCAGCGGCAGGAACCGATCGGCGGGGACCTGTTCCAGCGCCGCCAATCCGGCGAGCACGGCCGCCGCCCCGGCCCGTTTGCCGCGCGCATGGTCACGCTTGGCGTCGAGCTCGTCCCGCGGCGTGTCCGGGCGCGACACCTTCTGAATGATGAGATCGTCGATCAGCCCCGGGATGTCGAGCGCGTCGCGCAACGGCTCGCTCGCCTCGTCGAAAAGGTGCGTGCGGGGGTTGTCCTTGAAGGTGAGCGCCGGGATGAAGTCCTCGTCGCCGGGGAAGCCGAACAGATCCGGCTTGCGCTCGTCCTGCTCGCCGTGCAGTACAGGAATCGGCCACTTCTCGTCGTAGGCCGCGATGCGCCGCTCGTATTCGGCCTCGGGGATGCCTTCTTCGAGGATCGCGAGCGCGTCGGCCAGATGTCTCCTGCTGCGGCCGAAGAACTCCGGGTAGCCCTTGGCGTTCGGGGTGAGGCGCTCGGCGACTTTCGCGAAGTCGGCGGGCGTCCGGTCCGACGTCCACGCCAGGTGGCTGATCAGCGGCGTCGGCGTCGCCCAGCGCAGACCGGATCGGAAGTCGATGCCGCCGACCGAGAGCACCGGTCCCGGCGCGCGGCGACCGATCTCGAGCCCGTCCAGCGTCTCGGTCATCTTGTCGAACTTCTCCAATCCGCCTGCGGGCGAGAGCACCCGGCGAATCACGAGATTGTTCGAGACCGGCAGCCGCGTCATCACGTCGACGGCGAGCCGGTCGGCGGGCTGCCCGTCGGTCACCCGCGGTATCCATCCCGAGATGAGCGCCCCGCGCCAATGATCGCGCAGCCGAAGCAACCACGGCGCCAGCAGCGCGTCGGGTGCGTCCTTGCGATGCGATCGCCATTCGTCCACGGTGGACACCGGAAGGATGCCGTAGGGCTGGCGGCCGACCCGGATGGTGGGCAGCGGTCCGCGCCCGCGCACGTAGTCGACCAGGTGGTCGCGAAACCCGATCCAGGCCCTGCCGCTCAGCTGAGCGAACTCGGTGTCGGCGACGCCGAGGACATTGGTGGCGGCGTCGACGAAACCGAACGCAAGCGCGTCCCAGCTGAGCAGCGAGAGCCCCGCCACCGCGGCGTCCGAATCGAGCTGGCCGCCATCGCATTCCATCAAGAACTCGCCGTCGGCGATGCCGAGCGCCTCGGCGACCCGGGCGGCATCGGCGCCGTCGACGAACGACGGTGCGGCGGGACCCGGAGCGCGCGAGGACGGGCGCGCCGACCAGGCCGTCCGGCTCTCTGGCGTGTTGTTGGTCGGCGTCCCCGCCGTCAGGAATCCGAGCCCGCCGCCGAACGCGTGGCCAAGCAACGTGTTTCGCAGCCGCGCCGCCGACTCCGCGGCCGATCGTTCGCTGACGCCGACGACGAACAGCTCGTCGAGATGTTCGATACCCTCCGGCAGGGTCAGGGTGATGCCCATGCCCGCCGCGACGGCCGCGGGGAAATCGACCGCCCACGCGGCGTGTTCGTGGTCGCGCGCGGCTACGTCGGCCTCCAGCAGTCCGAGCGGCAGCGGATCCGGGATGTCCGCGCCGGTGCTGTCCACCACCAGCGCGCCGTCGACGAATCCGAGGAACCGCCATCGCGACGGCATGGTCGTCACCTGCGGGGCCCGCCGCTGCTGCGCGTCACGCAGTCTCGGCTCCGGCGCGCCGGGGCGGGTCTGGCGCGTCGCCCATGCGGCCCGCTGCGGGCTCAGCTTCGTGAGCAATTCCTGCCACGCGATGTCGCCCGGGTTCGCCCAGTAGGTCCGCGCGAGATCGCGTTCCTCGGGGGTGAGTTCGGGTGCGAACGCATCGATGTGGATGTCGTCGGGATAGACGCGCACTTGGATGGTCCGCTCGGCGATGCCGTTGGCGGCCGCGATCAGATCCGCCGCCCCGGCGTCGCCGAAGGCGGCCTGGGCAATGCTCGCGAGCGTGTCGCCCGCGACGACCGTGTGCGTGCGGGTCACCGGCCGCGGGTGCGGCTCGCGCGCGGGGATCACCAGCACCTGGCCGACCCTGATCCGATGCGGGTTCACCAGGCCGTTCGCCTGCGCGATGAGCGGAAAGAGCGTGGCGTCTCCGTAGAACCGCAAGGCCAACGCGGACAAGGTATCTCCGGAGACCACCGTGTGACGCCGTACAGGGGCCTCGCGCTCGGGGATCACCAGCACCTGGCCGATCCGGATGTCGTCGGGCAGGAACTTGGTCTCGATCCGGACCGGCAGCAACGCGATCGGTTCGACGGCGGTCGGCGACAAGTCGGGGATGACGATCACCTTCCCGGTGGGGATAGTGTTCGGATCATCGATGTCGTTGGCCTGCGCGATCACTGGCCACAGCTCAGCGTTCCCGTAGAACCGCCGCGCCAGCGCGAACAACGTATCGCCATCGCGCATGGTGTGGGTACGCCTCGACCCACCCGGCCGCTCGGGGATGACCAGAACGGTCCCGATCTGGAGACGGCGCGGTTCGATGATTCCGTTCGCCTGTGCGATCAGCGGCCACAACTCGGGGTTGCCGTAGAACCGCTGTGCGAGATCGAACAACACCTCGCCCGAGCGGACCGTGTGGGTGCGTGTCGGCTCCCGCCCGGCCTCCGGAATGACCACCACCGTCCCGATGGGAATCGTGTTCGGATCATCGATGTTGTTGGCCCGTGCGATCAACGGCCACAACTGACCGTTCCCGTAGAACCGCCGCGCCAGCGCGAACAACGTATCGCCATCGCGCATGGTGTGCCTGCGTAGCGGGAAGAGCGGGGTTCCCGCGTCGAGCGAGGCGGCCAGTTCCGCCGTGGTCGCTTCGAGCTGGGTGTGGAGTTCGTCGAGGCGCTTCCGCCGCGCGGCCTGCTCGGTTTCGGCTCGCCGCAGGATGGATTGCGCGGTATTGCCGTGCGGAACGTTGGTCGGATTGGTCGCCGCCCACTGCCGGGTGCGGTGCAGGCCCGCTTCCTTGTCGTCCGCCTCGGCCAGCAACGTGTCGTAGTGCAGCCGGATACGATCCGCGCCGCGCCGCAACGCGAACACCCGCGCCGGATCCGCGGTGGGCGGATGCGGCGGCGGCACGAGGTCGGGGATGGTCAGCAGCTGGCCCGCGAGAATGAAGTGCGGGTTGGGCAGGCCGTTGGCCCGGGCGATCACCGGAAACAGGTTCGCGTCGCCGTAGAAGCGTAAGGCCAACGCGGACAGCGTGTCTCCCGGCTCGACCCGGTAGTGCGTGGGCATCATCGGCTCCTTGCTCGTGGGGTCACTGGGGTGGGTTGCCGATCATGCGCAACGGCGAGAACGCCAACTGGAACGGCCGTTGAAACGCGATGCGCGCCATATCGGCGGCGTCGAAGCCCCATTTCGCGAAATGCGCTTCGTGCAGCGGCAGCGGGCGCGGCGGTTCCGGATTCGGCGACGGCGTCGGCGGCAGCCCGCCGCGGTGCTCGGGCACCACGAACCCGCGACCGTCCTTTGGCACGTCGTCCCAGGTGAGATCCGCCCATTCGTCGAATCGCGGCGACTCCGCCGTCTTCAGGTCGAACCCGAACTGGGTGCCGCGCATCGGTTCTCGCAGCACGAACAGCCAGCGCTGGTCGATCGCCTGCTGCGCGTCGAGGTCGAAGCAGTACAGGCTGGTCCGTTCGTCCACGGCCATGGCGAAATTGGGTTCCTTCCACTCACCGCCGACATCGGGGACCCGCCGGTCCGCGGTCGCTCTCGCCGCGAGCACGCTGGTGCCCGGATACCGCTGCAACACCTCACCGCGGACCAGCAGCACCAACCGGTCCTTGCCGCTGTTCGCGTCGTGGTCGCCGAGTTTCACGTCGGCGGCCCAGCGCGCGATCTCGCCGTACTCGGGCTCGGACAGATCGCGGCCTGGCCAGAAGCGCGCGAACGGGGTGCCCGCTTCGTCGGTCGGGTATTCGCGCCAGCGCAGTTCGCGATTGAATTCCTGGTTCAGCCCGACCAGCAGCGCCTCCACGAACGCCGAATTCGTTTCCAGCAGTGTGGTGCTGTTCTCCGGGAAGCCGGAGATGCCGGGCAGGGTCCATTCCGGCCACCGCTGGAGCAGTTCCGCGCCGATCGGGAAGAGGAACCGCGGGTGTTCCATGATCGGCCGGAACGGGCGGCGTTCCGCCGCGCTGCGCAGGGCGAGGGCGGGTGCGCTGATCGCCGCGCGCATCGACTCGACCAGCTGCCCTACGGGTTCCAGGCTCGCTCGCACGGACCCGGCGAGCTCGCGGAGCACCCGGCCGTCCGCGAACGAAATCGCGGAGACGGCACCGATGTCCTCACCGTTGACCGCGCGCCGCAGCCCGCGCAGCGCGACGGGCGCTGGGGCGAGCACCAGCCTGTGCCCGCCCGCCATCTCGTCGCTCATGCTCGTCGTCAGTGACGCGAGCCGCTCCGCGGCGGTCGCGCCGACGAAACCGCTGCGGTCCGCGAAGAGCGTGTGCTGGCCTGCGAGCAGTCCGGCCATCGTCTCCACCGCGAACCGCGCGGCGGGATCGTTCACCACCCGCGCGGATCGTTCGTCCACCTCCGCGCCTGCCAAGGTTGCCGTCGGCGGCCTGACCTCGGTCCGCTCGAAGTACTCGCGCAGTGCGGGCGTCGATGGCATGTCGGAGGCCATCTCGCCCGCCGCGCGCGCGGTTCGCCTGGCGAGGGCGCCGCCGCCGCGCGTGAGCCGGACGAACGCGGTCGACGCGAGCCCGTCCGGCGCGGCGGACTGCGCGAGCACGGTGGCGAGCGAGGTGTCCGCGAACATCCGCTCGTTGTCGCGCAGCGGATCCGCCAGCTGGGTCAGCGCGGCATCGTCCATCGCGCCGAGATGTTTGTCCAGGGCTGTCGCGCCGACCACGGCGGCGAGCTCGGTCGCCGCGAGCAGCCGGTTCGCCTCGTTGATCGCGCCGACCTGCTCCCACGCCCTCGCCATCAGGAATTCCTGCTCGAGCTGGATGTACCTGGCGCCGAGCGCGGCTGGAATCCGGAACTGCACCTGCTGATTCAACGACTGCATCCAGCCGCCACCTGGCATCGTCTGGACGCCGGTGTGATGACTGCCGTACAGCGGGGGCGCGACGGCCTTCTCGTCGCGGTCCAGTTCCGCGCTTCCGCGGCGGGCAGCGGGCGCGTCGAGTTGCTTCTTCAGCTCGACGCGGAAAGTCTCCCTGGCGGCCATGTCGGTCCACTGCTCGTCGTCGATCTGTGTCCTCGGCAACCGCAAGGCGCCTTGGATATCGACAGTGACCACTTCGTCGGCGCTGGCGAGGACATCCCTGTGCGGCCACGGGTTGCCGACGTCGATCCTGCGGGAACCGAAGCCGGGCAGCGTGTTTCCCTGCACCGGCTGGATCTTGCGGGCGAGGTCTTCGAAAGATCCTCTGGCGCCGGTGTCGAACCGCCAGAAGTAGTAGACGGGCAGGCGAGCGCCCTGGCCCGTGGTCCATGCGTCGCTCGCGGCGTCGGCCGTGTGCCCGTCGCCGCCGAGTCCCGCCTCGCGACCGCCTTTGGTGGCGGGCACCACGCACGCCAGCCAGCCTTTGTTCGGCTCGAGTTCGCGGGGGCAGATCAGCCGGGAGATCACGGCGTCGACGCCGGTACGCAGATCCGCTTCGATGGCCGGTACGGGCGGCTGCGCGTCGTCGACGCGGGCCTCGACATGCGCCCACGCCCAGGAGTGTCGCAGATCCGGCAACGCCGCGGCGGGCGCGTCGATCACGGGCAGCGGTCCTTCGCCGGGAACGAAACGGACTTCGTCCTCGCGCAGCACGATCAGCACCAGCCACGGCCGCCGCTGTTTGCCTGCGGGCGTGGCGATTTCGGTTCCGGGCAGGCTGAACATCCAGGGCAGCGCGCCGTCGGCGAACTCGATCGACGCCAGATTGCTTGCGATGCCGTTGGGGCAGCCCGCGGGTGGTTCGACGCGGGTCACCATCGCCTGGTCGAATCCCAGTGTGTCGCCGGGACCGAGCAGTTGCAGGTCGGGTCCGTCGACCTTGCCCAGATCTTCCTCGGCCTGGCCGGTGAAGGTTCTGGCGACCCGGACTTTCGGCTGGAACTCGGGCCTGCCGAACTCGGCCTTGCCGGCCGCGGCGGCCGCGCCGATCGCGACCGACGACACGAAGAAGCGGCGGCTCATCGGTTCACCACCATCGGCCGGGCGGCGCTCACCTGCGCCGCACGCCAGCGATCGACGCGTTCGGCGGCGGTGACCGGACGCGACCAGGTCTCCAGCGAGAACCGGGCTCTGCCGATGAGGCGGATGCGCTTGGGGCGGTCGTTCTGCGGGAACCAGTTCGCGTCGACCTCGTAGTCGGTCTCGTAGGTGTCGTCGGCCAGACGGACCGGACCGATGTCGAGATCCGTTTCGGTGAGCGCGAAACCGCTCGGATGCTTCTCGAAGGCCGGTGCGCCGAGTTGCCTGTCCTCGGTCATGGCGAAGAACTCGCCGGGGACGAACAGATTGTCCTTCGGCCTGGTCAGGTCCGCCCGATTGTTCGGTTCGAGCTCCACCTCGACGAATTTCCACTCCTGCTCCGGGACGGTGACCCGGTGGAATCGCGCGATCTTCCGCTGCAACGGCACGACGTTCTGATCGACCGCCAGCGTCGAATCCGGTTGCGCCACTGTGCCGTCCGCGAGCGCCTTGGCCGCAAGGTCGGTGTAGCGCACCAGCGCCCGCTGCGCCGCGCGTTCGATCGTCCACGACTCGCGACGGGAGATGACCTTGCGCAGTTCGTCGAGGATGTCGTCGGCGCGCGGCGTGACCGCGGGCTTGTCGCCCCAGCGGACGTCGAAGTCCAGCGACACGTCCCAGAAGAGCACCGAAATGCTTCCGGTGCCGAAGGCGTGCCACTCGCCGGGGCCTTCCAGCGTGAAATCGAGCCCGACACTGGCCAGGCGACGTCCGAACGCCAGCACCGCGACTCCGGCGTAGACGTGCACGGAGAAGAACAGCACCGGATCCCACACCAGCAGCGCGTCCAAACCCAGGTTGCCCTCGACCCCGCAGCCCGCGATGGTGGCGTCGAGTTGCAGTTTCGCCCCGAACTGCAAGGAATTCGAGGTCAACGCCAGGTACGCCTCGGCACGAAGCCGCAGCAACCCGCCGCCCAGATTCATCCCGAGCCGCTGCAGCTGCGGGACACCCGCCGGGCGTGCATAGCGCGGATGGAAACCACCCGCGGACAGCACGAACACCGGATCGCCTCCGCCGCGGAAGAGCACGTAGATGTCGCCGGTGAGCGGATAGCCCACGATCCAGGAGCCGTTCAAGGAGACCAGGAAGTCCACCATCGGAACGCCCGCATCGATTCGCCCGAACACACTGGCCTGCAACAGGATCAGCGGGACCGCCGGGTCCGGCACGGCCACCACGACGCGGCCGAGCACGACGGCGCGCGCCGACCCTGGCAGGTCGAGGACGACCGCGACGGCGAGCGTGACGATCCGCCCGCCCCAGTTGATCCGGACCATCGGGCCGACGACGAACCTGCCGCGCGCCACCGGGAAGCAGGAGTCGAGCGATCGGGTGATCTCGTCGGCCCTGGCGACGACGTCGTTGCCGGGGAACAGGATTCGATCCACGTTGCCTTCGCCGACCAGGCCGCGCAGCCGGTCGATGTCGATGCGCCGGTTGACGCCGACGATCCCGCCGACCGCGTCGAGCGCGAACCCGAACCCGAGCTGAACGCCCGGATACGGCAGTTGCAGGCCGAGCAGCACCAGGAAGGACAGCGGCTCGAGGTTCAGCACCCCGACGGCTTTCACCCCGACGACGCCGAGATCGATGTCGAGGACGCCGCGATACCCGTTGCCGTCGCGGAGCAGCGCCCCGCCACCGGAAACCGGTGGGAGCGCGAGAGATACGCCGATGTCCGAGGGCATCTTGGCTTCCAGAGACGGGCGCACGCCGATGCCGCCGACCCCGATGTCGATCGGAATCGAGACGCCGAGGCCGCCGAGGAGCAGCGCGAGCGGCAAGCCCGGCGGCTGAGCGAAGGCGGTGAGGCTGGGCAGCAGGGCGAGCTTGCCCTCCGCCATCCCGATCCCGACCGCGCAGCCACGCGTCGACACTCCGGGGAGTTTCAGCTGGAGCGGCAGGTTGACCTGAATGCCGCCGTCCGCGAACCGGATTCCGCTCGATCGGTCGGCGTGCACGGTCAGCGGCGCGCTCGCCGGCCCCACCGACGCGCCCTTCGCCGCGCCGAGCAGTCCGGCGAGGGCTTGCGGGAGCAGGGCGGCGCTGAAGTCGTGCAGGGCGACCTCGACGGCGAACGGACTGGCGGGGCCCACCCGAAGCCGGGTCTCGACGCGCGAAGTCGTCGCGCCGGGGCCGTCGGCTGCTCCCATCGTCAGTCGCCGTTTGCGGAGCACACCGAGCGAGGCGGTGCCGACGGCCGCGGGCGGGGCCGGGTCGCCCTTGGTCAGCGTGGTGTTCCAGACGGATTGCGCGGCGACGGTGACGGTCGCGTCCCATTCCGCGGTGGAGGTCAGCGACACGGCGGCGTTCGTCCCGGCCGTCACGACGACGTCGATGATCTTGCCCGGCGAGAACGCGAGCACCGCGCGCCCGCTCGCGTGTGTCAAGACCAGCGCCAGCCCGTGTGGCGCGCCTTGCGCCCGCCGCCACCCGTGCACCCGGAGTTCCGGCGGGAGGACCGGGACGATCGCGTGCAGCAGGTCCAGCAGCGCGCCGCCCTGCGGTAGCTCGGGCAAGGGATCGAGCAGTCTGCCCTGCAAGGCGGGCTCGGTCTCACCCGCGAGCGGCTGGAGGGGATTCAGCGCCGGGGCCAAGGGCGCGAGTTCGTCGTCGACCAGCTGCCACAGCATCGGTGCGACGGCGTCGAGTAGTTCGCGAGGGTTCATGCCCCCTCCTCCCGTTCATCGGCGAGACCGACGTTAAGGAGGTCCGCGAGCGCGGGCACGAGTAGTGAACTACCTGGAAAGCCGAACACAGCTACGCCGTCCGGCTGCTTCTGGAGCGCGGTGTCGACCCGCACGCGCAGCACGACCCGGATTCACTCCCGCCGCACTCGCCTCATCGCGAGCCCGGCGCGCAGTGCTCGACGTGCCGCGGGCGGCCGGTTCGTGGCCGTGTGTCAGCCCGCCGCCATCCGGCTGAGCTGCTCCCACTCCCGGTACAGCTCGCCGCGCGCCCGGTCGAGCTCTTGGACGATGTCGTACGACTGGCCGCCGACGATGAGCCGCCGGGGCGGGTCGGGGAGGCCGGCCAGCTCCATGATCACGGGGGCGGCCGTGCTCGGATCGGGACCCGCCTCGTCACCCCACATCTCGGCGAGCTCGACCCTCAGCTCCTCGTACTGCGGAAGAGATTCGGTCGCGGTGATGCCCGCGGTGAACAGCCCCGTGGCATAACCGCCCATCTGCACGATGGTGACCTTGACGCCGAACCGCTCGACCTCCATCGCGAGCGCCTCGCTGAGCGAATCCAGCGCGGCCTTGCTCGCGCCGTAGAGGCCGACGGACGCCATGCCTCCGCTGGTACCCATCGAGGTGACCTGGAGGATGCGACCGGATCCCTGCGCGCGCAGGTGCGGGAGCACGGCCTGCACCACCCAGACGGCGCCGAAGAAATTCACGTCCAAGTGGGCGCGGATCTGCTCCTCGGTGGCCTCCTCCACCATGCCGTAGAGCAGACCGCCCGCGTTGTTGACCACTATGTCGAGCCTGCCGTAGGCCGCCATCGCGCGTTCGACGCCGGCGAACACGGCTTTGCGATCGGAAACGTCCAGCGACAGCGGGAACAGGTCGTCCGGGTATTCGGCGGCCAGTGCGGCGAGCGGCTCGATATTGCGGGCGGCGGCGACCACGCGGTCTCCCGCAGCGAGAGCCGCCTCGGTGAACGCCCTGCCCAGGCCACGCGAAGCGCCGGTGATGAACCACACTCGTGCGGTCGTCATGGAAACCACCTTTCTCTTTGGCGAGACGATACGTCTCGGTTCGCTAAAGAGTGCGCGCATCGCGGCCCGTTGTCAATACGAACCGTTGCGTCTCGTCACTCTGCTAGTCTCGGGGCATGTCCAGCACGGAGAAGCCGGATCGGTCCCGGCGCAGCGAACGTTCACGGCAGGCGATCCTCGCGGCCACACGCGCGCTGATCTCCGAGGTCGGGTACGCGAAGGTCTCGATCGAGGCCATCGCGGCGCGGGCGGGCGTCGGCAAACAGACGATCTACCGGTGGTGGCCGTCCAAGGGGGCCGTCATCTTCGACTCGTTCCTCGCGCTGAGCGAGGACGCCGAGGGGCAAGGCATGGCCCTACCCGACACCGGCGATCTCGAGGCAGATCTCAAGCTCGTCCTGCGCGCGACGGTCGCCGAGTTCGCCGACCCCGAGTTCGAGCGGCCGATCCGGGCACTCCAGACCGAGATCGTCAACGATCCGGATCTCGCCGCCCAGTACCGCGAAAGGCTGGCCGGCCCCATGGACGAGGTCAAGCTGGCCCGCCTGCGCAGCGCGCAGCAGGCGGGCCAGCTCGCCGCGGACGCCGATCTCGACCTGGTGCTGGAAGTGCTGTACGGGCCGCTCTTTCAACGGTGGCTGCATCGCACGGGCCCGCTCACCCCCGAGTACGCCGACTCGCTCGTCGACCTCACCCTCAGAGCCTTCCGACCCTGACCATCGCTCACATCTGCGGCAGCGGAGGCAGCTCGGTCGAGGTCAGCTTCTGCGCCGCGCGCTTGTTCATGCCGAACATGCGCAGCACATGGAAGGTCATCTCGTCGGAGAGCTTGCCGCCGTCGACGTCCGGCCGAGCGTCCAGTAGTTGCAGCAGGCCGAGCAGCGACCCACCCGCGGCCATCACGGCCATGTCGGGGTCCATCGGCTCGAAGCGACCCGCCTCCTGGGCGGCGATGATGTCGCGGCGGGCGCGCGGCGCGAGGCCCTCGTCCCGCAGCATGATCGACATGCCGGAGTTCAGCACGACCCGGACGATCTCGGGCACCTGCCGCTGCAAGCGTCCGGTCATCCGGAAGCTGACGGCGAACACCTCGGCCGGATCGTCGTACAGCGACACGATCACGTCGCGCATCTCGCTGTAGACCTGGAGCGCCGAGCGCACCGCCTCGTCGAACAGCTGCTCCTTGGACTCGAAATGGTTGTAGAAGGAACCGAATCCGACGTCGGCGGCGTCGGTGATCTCCTGGATGCTGACCGCCGAGCGCCCCTCGGAGAGGAACTTGCGCGCCGCGCCGAGCAGTGCGTTGCGGGTGCGCTCACGGCGCCGGTCGACGCGGTTGCGCGCTACGGGTTCGGCGGTCATCGGTCCTTCTCCCACTCGGAAACGACCTGAGAATCATATCTGACGAAACGATCAGAGACGATTCTACACCGAGTCCGGCACCCCAATTGAGACCATCATCTTTTCTGATGTTTTCATCATTTTATCTTGACAAAGCATTTCCTCGTAACTGATGATTTCATCATCTGAACCTGTGGGAGGTAGCTGTGACAAGCATCGACAAGGCGGTCGGCGCCGAGCGGACGGTTCGGGTCGGCGGCCGCGACATCTTCCTCACCGAGTTCGGGGCGGGCCCGGCGGTCGTGCTGTTGCACGGCGGCGGCCCGGGCGCGTCCGGACTCTCGAACTACTCGCGCAACATCGAGGCGCTGGCCCAGCGTTTCCGGGTGATCGTCCCCGACATGCCCGGATACGGACGGTCCAGCAAGCGGGTCGACCAGTCCGATCCGTTCGGCGATCTCGCGTCCGCGCTCGGCGGACTGCTCGACGCGCTCGACCTGCCGAGCGCGCACCTGGTCGGCAACTCCTACGGCGGCGCCGCGGCGCTGCGGCTGGCGATGGACCGGCCGGAGAAGGCCGGCAGGCTGATCCTGATGGGCCCCGGCGGCATCGGCACTACCGGTTGGAAGCACGGCGCGGATCTCGACGCGCTCACCGACGCCGCCAACGACCTCGTTCGCCCGCTCATGGACCGTCCCGTGCAGGTCGACAGGGAAACGCTGACCCTCGGCTATGCCGGGGTGTACTCCAGCTTCCTGCGGCACGCCGAAAACGCCTGCGCCACTTACGATATCGACATCCGCACGCTGCTCACCGAGGCGGGACGGCGTGGCCTGGTCGGCGGCCAGGAAGACATGATCGTCGACATCGCCCTCGAACTCACCGGGAAGTAGCCACGGTGACCGAGCCTTTCCTCTCTCGCAGGCACATCCTCGGGTGGCGCGGGTGGCATCAGCGTCGCCGCGCTCGCCTTCCCGGATTCTC
Source organism: Nocardia sp. NPDC050793 (assembly GCF_040654065.1). Taxonomy (NCBI): domain Bacteria; kingdom Bacillati; phylum Actinomycetota; class Actinomycetes; order Mycobacteriales; family Nocardiaceae; genus Nocardia; species Nocardia sp. NPDC050793. Next base: position 37,964 of record NZ_JBFAHG010000017.1, on the reverse strand, counting down.
GACCGCGCGCGCCGGAGCCGCACCCGCTCGCAGGCAGCCCGCGCCGAGCGGTACCTCTCGCATCGATCTGCACGCGCATGTCCTGCCACCGGACTATCGGGCGGCGCTGCTCGCCCACGGACACTTCACCATCGGCGGCTACCCGACGCCCACGGTCTATTCGACCGGGGGCCGTGTCATTCATGAAATAGCCGCGTAAAGCGAAAGACCAACGAAACAACGCACTCATTCATCTTCGAACCCTGCCTGGTCGAACTTGAGGGTGCGCGCGTTCTCTGAGACGGTACGGATCTTCCCTTCATCGAAACCCGCAGTGTCGATGGCTTCAATTTCGATGCTGACGGTGAGCTGAGTGCCATCGGACCGAAGGTGGCTGATGACCTCCTCGGCGATGTTCTTGAAGTCGAGAGCGATCTTGCCGGTGTTGAGCGTCTTGACCCCGTAGAAACGCGTCTTGGGATTCGGCAATGGGATGTCTGGTCCGGGTTCGGCGGCCGCGGTACTAGTCCGTGACGGTCGCACCCCGACCGGTTCGTCACCAGCCGGATCCGCCGATGTGGTGAGCTTCTCCGCGGCGCGTTGCTGCTCTGCACGGTCGGGACGCACGAGTAGCAAGGTGTCCGTCGGCGCGGGGGCAGGGCCGACGTCGCCGGGTATCCAGAGGCCGCTGTAGCGGCCGACCTTCTCGTCGAATCCGGCCGCCAGGGCGAAGGCATCGGTCTGCCAGATCAGCGGGATGTTGAGGATACCGGCGTTCAGTACGCCCCGGTCGCGAAGCCGTGGCATGTACGGATATTGGGTGTACAGACCCCACAGTGCGCCGAGAGTGACATGACCGTCCTTCCATATGACCGGAACCTGGTTGATGGCGAAACGGATGGTGGCCGCAGCCTGCTGGGTAAAGAGCGCACCATCGTTGCCGAGGCGCCGAGACGCACGCTCGGCCAGGGAATCGGACTGGCCATCCGCCTTGGTTTCGCGAATCGTGATGCGCGAGTTCGGCTCCGCCCGCTGCATCGGAACCAGTGCCCAGACGAAGGTCTGCAGTAGCCGCGAAGCGACGGTCTGGTCGGCCTGCAGCTGGCGCTGGGTCGCCTGGTTCTTCTGGTTCTGGGTCAGGTCGAGATCGGCTTCGGCAGCGAGCACATGGGTCCATCCGAGATAGTCGCGCGTCGCCGCCTCGAGCTCGGCCAGCCGGGCCTCGTCGGCGGCGAGATAGACGAGGGTGTTGCGATGGGTGCGGTTCGCGGTGCCCCGTTGCTCGGTGGCCTGCTGCGCGAAAGCCTTTGCCGCGGAGTCGGTGCCGCGCTTATGACAGACCTTCGGATGCAAGATGACAAGCCGTGCCTCGTCGGTGTCCGGGATGTCGGCGTTGCTCTCGGGGCAGACATGGACTGCCGCGAAGTCACCGCGAGTGCGGCCTTGGCCTTGCAACCTGCGGACGATGTCAGCCCACACGTCCTCCTTGTGGAGCCGTTCGGCCTGATCCTTCGCGGTGCGGGTGATATTGGCCTGAAGATCGTACCAATATCGTCCTGAGCCGGAGTAGAAGTACGTCGCGCGATCACCGAGCTGAGTCAGGGCAGCGTGGAAGTTCCCAGGCACATCACCGGGTATGGCGGTGCCGAGGAATACCCGTTGGGTGACGATGCCCTTGCTGGCAGCGCCGGGCGCGATGGTCGGCGCGGCGCCGAAGAATACGGTGCGGGCGAGACGCTTGGTCAACGACCGCTGACCGAAAAGTGGTTTCTCCTGGTCGATCCGGACCGGTTCGGAATGGGAACCGTCGACATCGGCGTCGATAATCGCCTTCCACGAATCCTGAAGATATTGGGTCAGTTCCGAGTTCACGTTCGCGGTCGCGAGCGGAATTGACCCAGGCATGATGAGAGGTGATGCGTCTTCACCGGTCCACAGCGCGTGAATGACGGTGGACATCAGTCGCAGCACACCGCGGGTGCGCTGGAACCGTTCGAGCGACGACCACTCCTCGTAGAGGGTGTCAAACAGCTCCGGATGAATTGGGTACGTCTGTTTGATCCGTTGCTCATATGCGGAATCTCGTGCTTCGCGCGGGAAGTCGTCGGTGTACTTGCGGTACATCTCCATATATGCGCGGGCAGTAGCGCCGATGGCGGCCAGCGCTGCGGCGTCCGGTTGTGTGAACAGGCGCTGTTTGACGATGTGGTAAGCCTCGGTCGAGGAGGCTGGACGCCATTGATCCGCTACGCGGCGCACCACGTTCTGGAGTCGTTTGAGCGCCTCAAGCCCGTGCGAGCCACCGACCTCCTCGGCGTTTCCTGCGATTGCCTGGCTGGAGTCGTCGCCGACCTCCGAGGCCGGAATAGAGATGGCCAGCAGCACACCGGAAGTGCCCTTGGCCGCTTCGGTCAGTGATTGAGCGAAGGTGAACTGGTCGTCGAACGTGCCTCCGGCAAGATCATCACGGACCACCAGCGAACGGGCATAGGCGACCCACTCATCGATGAGGATCACCGCTGGCGAGTACGTGGCGAGCAGTTCGTGCAATGCCTCGCCAGGCGGGGTGCGAACGGCATCCGACTTCGCCACCAGCGCATAGGCCTCCGCGCCGCCGAGCTGCCACGCCAACTCGCCCCACACGGTGTTGACGTGGGTTCCGTCCGGCTTCGCCACTCCGGACGGGCTCAGGTGATTGCCGACAATGGCGACCCGATTGACCTTCTCACCGGTGTAACCGCTGCCGGACAGCAATTCTTGGGTGTCCTGCGGGAATTCGCCGATCGGCAGCCCTGCCGCGATGTGCCAGAGGGACAGCATCGAGTGGGTCTTGCCACCACCGAAGTTGGTTTGCAGATTGATGACAGGTGAGGCGTTGTTGTCGCCGGACAGGCGTCGCACGGCCCGGCCGATCAGGTCACGCAGCCCCTCGGTGAGGTAGGTGCGCTTGAAGAACTCCACCGGGTCGGTGTAGTCGGCGTCCACCTCACCGCCGTGCGCGACTTTGTACAAGTCCGCCGCAAACTCGGAAGCATGGAAGTTGCCGGTTGCTACGTCCGTGTGTGGTGGCAGTACCTCGCGCCAGGGTTTCAGACCGGTGGCTTCCGGATTGTCGACCGCGGCCTTGAGAGCCTTCTTGTCGTCCTTGTCGGCAGTGACACGGCGCAGGTTCAGTCGGATCGCTTTGACCTCGTCCGCCTCCGACGCGGCGGCGATCAATCTAAGCAGGCGTTCCCCGGTGTCGAGCGCCCGATAGGCGTCATCGTCACTGAATGTCCTATTGTGCGCCCACGTGTTCCGGACCTCGCGCAGCTCGCTGGCGAAGGTCTCTCCGACCCGACCGATCGTCTGCTCGAACGGATACCAGCGCGGTCTGAAGCCGGAGGTGATATTGCGCTCGGTGAGTATGCGGAACTGAACTTGCGGATCCAGCGGATCGTAGGCCTTTGTGGCGGGCGCGCCGTTCTTCGTGTCCTTCGCCCGCACTAACTCCACCCAGTTGGCCCCCAGCTCAGCGTCGGCCTGCCCGATCGCCGCCGAGATGAAATCGTTGAGGGCCGGTACAAGCACCTGGAACATACGATCGATCCGGTCGCGGTTACTCACTGCCACTTCAGTGCCACTCCTCGCCGACTTCGATCGGCGTCATTCCCTGCTGTCTCATTCGTCGTCCTCGAAGTCGAAAGCGGCTTGCGCCGGAGCCGGTTTCCTGACAGTGCGAGCCACCTTGAGAATTTCAGGCCAGCTCGTGACGAGGGTATTGAAGCTCAACGCATCTTTGGTCCAGCGCTTGTCTTCAGCGATGCGGAAAAGAAGGTGAGCCAGCTCCCTCACCATTTCGGGGTCGACGCCGCCATCGGCTCTACTCATCACCCGTTGAAGAAATCTACCAGTGGTGGTGATTCCCTCGCTCTCAAGCGCTCGAATTGAATGGTGGAGTACCTCCCATTGACTGATTTGAGGATCGTCGACGGCATCGTAGCCCTCGGGTAGCTTGATCGGTGACAGCAGCTCAACCCTTCCGGCGCGCTTGATCAGAAGACCTTCCCGCTCCATCGTGTCGACCGACGTATTCCGCCCGCGGGCGATATCATCAGCATCACCGAACGGGCCAGCGGTATAGCCGTTGTAGCGATACCATTGAATCGCGAAGCGAGTGGGCGCGTCGAAGTCACCCTCCTCTTCATTGATCACTTCATCTAGCGCTTCGTTAATCCGAACAAGCGCGGATGACACTGTCATCGGAGAACCGTCTGCCTCGAGAACTGCTCCGTACTGACTGAACACCGCCATTCCGGGACCGATCGCCGCTTGTTGCAGATCAACTGGTGCGACCCCACCTGACTGAAGCTCACTTACCATTCTACTTAGCGAGGTGCGTAGTTCGTCGAGGAAGGTTGAGAAGCTTACCCTAGGAGCATCTACTCCTCTGGGGCGAAGCACCAGAACTGTAGATGTGGTCATCGAGTTGTTTCCGATTGCAACACGACGACTGACGTTCTCGGTGCGAATGGGCCATGTCCGCACCACCTGCCAGTTCGCATCGACCATCGCTTGGAGAATTGTCGACCATCGACTGTTTCCGCCACCTACACTCTCTGCCTGTTTCGACGCGTAATAGACGACGATCGGGAATTCAGGAGAGACATTTTCGCGGATATGGCCAAAAACTTCCACGAATCCTTTCAGAAATTCGCGTGATGCGAGTTCACTCCCTCCGCAGCGATGAGCGTTGGCAACTAGCTCGCCAACCTTGGGAACAAGCATAGTGCGAAATAGGTCGGGAAAGAACTGACCCAAGATGTGGCGTTGCCATACGTAGAAGAAATCCGAAAGATCAGAGTAGTCGATGTTGTCGAAATATGGAGGGTCGGTTGCCACAACACAATTTGCGAGAGGCGCGTGTCGCGCGTCGAACTGTCGGACGCGGTGTTCCCCTCCTGGTCGGGCCAGGCGAAGAGGATTTATGATGCTCTTCAAACATGCCAGGAACGATCCACTATTCCCGTCTCCCAAGACATTCGCCTCAGATATGTCCCAAGCCATGTCCATGGCTTGGGCTGTATACAGATGCTGAGACACTTCGCCGTTAGCTTCCCATTTGCACTGGTTATTGGACCAGTCGGCGAGGCGACTTACAGCCAGAGCAAGGTAGAGGCCGATCGCGTCAGCATACGCCTCAGCCCCACTTCCCCCACGGACTAACGTTTCTCCGCGTCCCATCCCCGCACGGAGGGCATCCTTTAAGGCCATCTGTCGGGCATCGGCTATCAAGCCGCTGAAGATTGCCATCGCCTTGAGTTGTCGGTTCGTGAACAGGTCAGAAAAATCCGTAAGGCCATAGAGTGGCGGTGAGAACCATCTCGGATTGCTTGAAATATCGCCACTCACAGGCGCTACGGGACGCGCTACGTTGGCCGCTGCCACATGTTCATCGGTTGGTGCGTAGTATAGCCGTTTTGATCCGCCATCAGCTACAATTGCAATTAGCGTCATACCCATTCGCCCTGCCAAACCCTCGTTGCGAACGTGGCCGACTGGCACTGGAGCGCCGCAGCTCAAACATTCAGTTCCCGTGCGGCCAGACATAATGCCTGATTTGGGAATGTCTCTGACATCATGACTGATCGAGAATGAAAAGCGGAGACCACTTATGTGCGATGGGTCGGTAACGATCTGAGGGACAACAATGGCCTCTCTTCCCGCCTTCTTTGCCAGCCACCATTTACTGACGAGAGGCACATCAATTCGACACACAGGGTTCCGGCATGCAGCGGTCCGTGCCCAGACCCATGCGAGCGTCGGGTATCCGTCGACAGCGGGAAAAAGCGGTCGAAGATGTTCAGCCGCTTGGCTATGCATCCACCGTCCGTAGGCCTCGATATCGGCGGCCAGGCCATGCAATCCATTCCAATCAGTGAGCTGGGCAGCCGCGCTGTCCGGGTGAACCGGCTTATAGTCAACGAACCGGGACGGCACCTCAACCAACGCTTTGGTCAGCAGAACGGCAACCGGGTTTAGGTCGCTTGAACATGAATTCACACCCAATTGCGCTGCGGCCAACGGTATGGATCCGCCACCGACGAAGGGATCTGTAACTGTCACATCTGGGAGTAGCGGGCGCAGGGCGGTCTTTAGAGCGGAAGAAGGCTTCGTTACCTCGTCCCATTCCACTGCTTGGGCGATCAGTTGATGCAGTCGTTCGCGCTCCGCTCGTACAGCACCCTCTGTTGGAAAGCGGTCGGGATCCGAGGACGGGTCATCGATAAGTTGTGCGAGGAGCATTGCGCGAGCAGCGGTAATTGGCTTACGCGACCACCAGTGGTGGAGATTCTGCGGTTTTCCAACTTTGCGGTTTTTCTCCGCCAGAGATGCTCGATTAATCGCTTCCAGCGGCAGCGCCACTTCGATCAGCTTCCGCTTCTGCACCAAATCCTCAATCCTTCATCGTTCGTATATCAGGGCTGTCATCGGCACGGGGCCGCTATCAAAACGGCGGCAGCCCCTTTGTCCACATCCTGCCCCAGTCACCCCGGATACCGGTGGCTTCAAAACCACCGAGATCGGTTGTACCGAAAGGGTTGTCGAGATAGCGAACCTCGTCGCGCGACCGTCCTCGGGGATCAACCTCGACGAGCGCCAGTCGATACCGGGGGTAGGAGTTCTTTCCGGTTATCACCTCGTTGTGGGTGACGAAGAAGTCCTTCGCCCCTTCGATCCTGGCCTTCACCTCGATCCGGTAGGTCTCACCGTTCGGCGCTGTGGAGAGGATGTCGAATCCCTTGTTATTCCATGCCTGTTCGACCGGTTCGCGACCGAGTTTCCGTTCCTCCGCCATCACTAGGTCGACGCCGCGACGCTCGACCGCTTCGGTCTCCTTCGCATGGATCGGCGCACCCGAGGGAATGTTGTTCTCCACCATGCTGATCGGCAGCACAATCGCGGCTGTCTTGATGGTCGGTGGCTTGGTCGACATCAGTGCCTGCTGGGCGAGTAGCTCCAGACGACGCCGCAGCCGACCATCGAGCTCGACCGCTTTGCGGTGCAGGCTGTCCGAGGACTCCTTGGGTTTCTCGTTCTTCAGCTCGGTCTCCGCGGCCACTGCTGCGTCGAGGATCAACCGGTCACATTCGCCTTTCAGGCGTTTGGTGACGAGCTCGCGGGTCTTGCTCAGCTCCGCGGCCCGGCGGGGCTGGACCTCGGACAGGTATTCCGGAAGCCGGTTGGTGATGATCCAGCTCATGGCTCTGTCTTCCGCGTCGGCCAGCCATTGCTCCTCTCGAGCTCGCGTAACCGATGGAACACGCGGAGCAGCAACACAATCCAGGTAAGGCGCTGGACCGGCCGGGGTGACAGTGCTGGTACGGTCGACGTGGGCGTAACCGAAGCGGCGGGCGACGAACGCCCCGGTGGCGTCGGTGACTTCTTCAACGACTCCGACGAGGAGCTGCGGCTCCGTCACCGTCGGGGAGACCAGCACGGTCCCCATGTGGAGCGCGCCGCCGAACTGCCGGATCACTTCATCCATTACCGCATCGTGCAGCGGGTGACCGGGTGCCAGCAGATCGGCGCGGACCAGATCGCGGGGCTGAACGTAGGGCAGGTCGAAGGTGACCCGGTCGTAACGGGTCGCGATCGGGCCGTGCTTGCTCGCCCGGATCTGAGCCGGCACGTTCGCGATCTCGTAGCGGCCTAGCTCACGCCGGGCGATACGGCCACCGAACCGCGCGAACGCCTCCTTGAACGCCAGCTCGATGTAATGCGGCTGGAGGCGGCGGGCGCGGGCATCATCCATCGCCGCGCGGAGCGTATCGAGATCGGTCTTGGTGAGGTGTTCGGCGGCCAGCGCCCGCTCGTTCAACAGCTCCTCTAGACCTTCACCGACGGAGCGGTCGATGACCTCCTGCATCCTGGTCTTGACGTCCGGCCGTTCGCCGTACTGGATGGCCTTCATCAGCAGCTCACGCAGCGGAGTCTCGATGAATGCCTCGCCTAGCACGTCGAATACCTTGCCGCCGTAGGCTTTTCGCTGTTCCTCGACCTTTTCGAGCAGCCTCGCGAACACTTCACCCTCACGAGTATTGGCGGCGACGAGATTCCACAGGCGGCAGACCTCTTCCTGTCCGATGCGGTGGATGCGGCCGAAGCGCTGCTCGATGCGGTTCGGGTTCCACGGCAAGTCGTAGTTCACCATGAGGTGCGCTGCCTGCAGGTTCAACCCCTCCCCGGCAGCATCGGTGGCGATGAGAATCTGGCAGTCGCGGTTCTTGGTGAACTCCTCGGTGATACGGCGACGCTCGCCGCGCCGCACGCCACCGTGGATCGCGGTCACAGCTTCTGGCCTACCCAGCAGCGTGCCGACCTGCCTTCGAAGATATTCCAGGGTGTCGCGATGTTCGGTGAAGATGATGAGTTTGCGCGGGCAACCGTCGGCGCCGGTGGTCAGGGCGTGGTCCTGCAGGATGGCCGACAGCTCGGTCCATTTCCGGTCGGTGCCCCGGTCGCGGACCTGTTTGGCGAGCCGGACCAGGTCAGCGAGCTCAGCGAGTTCGGTTTCCAGCTCAGTCGCAGTCTGCGCCGCAGTGGCCGCGTCGAGCAGCTCCTCCTCGAGATTCTCGAGCTCCTCCGCGCTGTAGGCATCGGAGTCGATGTCGTCGACATCAAACTTCGACTCCTCGTCCTGGTAGGTGCCGTTGAGGATTTCCTGCTTCTTGCGCTCCAGTCGCTGCGAACGCCGAACAAGGCTGCGATAGATCGCTTCCGGGCTGGAGGCGAGGCGCCGCTGCAGAACGGTGAGCGCGAAGCCAACAGTGTTCTTGCGTTTGCCACCGACGCGGTCCGCACGATTCATACCCTCGCGGACGTAGGCCGTGACCTGCTCGTACAGCTCGTACTCCAGCGCGGTCAGCTGATAAGGGACGGTTTCGGCGATGCGCTCGGGAAACAGCTTCTTGCCCTCGAAGGTGAGAAGATCCTCCTTCACCATGCGGCGCATGATCCCGCTGGTATCGGCCGCGGTCCTGTTCTTGCCTTCGAACCGGTCACGGTCGAGCAGAGTGAGGAAGAGCTGAAAGTCCTCCTCCTTACCGGAGTGCGGGGTGGCGGTCATCAGCAGCAGATGACGGGTAAGTGCGCCCAACGCTTCGCCGAGCTGAAAGCGCTTGGTCTTCTCCAGCTTCCCACCGAAGTAGTGGGCGCCCATGCGGTGCGCTTCGTCGACGACGACGAGGTCCCATTCGGTCTCCTCGAGCTGTGAGCGTAGTTGCTCGTTGCGCGCAAGTTGATCCATGCGCGCGATCAGAAACCTGTGCTTGTCGAAGACGTTCTGATTGGTGTTCGCGTCGATCAGCTGGTTGGTGAGGAGTTCGAAGGAGAGGCCGAACTTGAAGGCCAGCTCGTCCTGCCACTGTTCGACCAGGCCTCCAGGGGCGACGATCAGGCACCGCTCCACATCGCCACGCAGGACCAGTTCCTTGATGTAGAGACCGGCCATGATCGTCTTACCGGCACCAGGGTCGTCTGCGAGCAGAAACCTCAGCGGGGTGCGGGGAAGCAACTCGCCGTAGACGGCCCGGATCTGATGTGGAAGTGGTTGCACATCGCTCGTTGTGACGGCGAGCATTGGGTCGTACAAGCCCGCGAGCTGAATGCGCTGGGCCTCGGCGACGAGCTTGAAATCGTTTGCTGCAGCATCGAAGGGGCGGCTGCCGGTGTACGCGATCGAGAGGCCATCCTGATCCTTGCGGAACACGACCCGCTGGTTCAGCCTGCCGGCGGTGGTCTTGTACGTCAGCTCTAGTGCGTCGGTGCCGTGCCACTGCGCGTAGATCACGGTGACTACCTCCGAGGGGACAACCCCCTCGATCCGCAGTCCGGGTTTCAATTCCTCGAGCAGCACCCTCAGCCTCCCGATCGGCAACTCTCCCAACGGTAGTCGAGATATCCCACCGAGTCGTTTCATCTCCGGTGCGGAAGCGACTGCAATGCCATCTATTACCGCGGAGGGCGCTGTCGGTCTATCGTCACGAGACTCGGAGAAGTCGGACGGGGGCAGCGTATGGCACGACGAGAGCGACAGAACGGTACAGCAGTCGAGCAGGTCGCTGACTGGATTACTCTCGCACGGGAACTCCGGTCCGAACGCGCCGAGATCGAGCGGCAGGCCGACGACGCATCGGTGGCTTTGCGGCGCAGTCTCGTCGACGTTCGACGCGGCGGTACGCGGGCGTGGCGCGTACTCGTGCTGCGCGGCAGCGACAGTCGGCACTTGAGCGCCTTGGCCCGCAAGACTCGGCTGTCGCCGATCCCCGGTCAGGTCGATATGATGCTCACGTACCTGGTCACCGAGTGTGACCGAGCCGTCGGGGGAGTGCGCGCAGCGAGCGGTATCCGCCGATTCTTCAGCGGCAGCAAGAAGCGTCGCGCGGCTCTCGAATCAGAGACACTCGTAATTGATTTCGCGGCTCGAGCCGAGGCGCAGCGCCTGCCAGAGCAGTTGCGGACGCTCGTAGAAAATGCTCGCGGGGCCAATGTTGTCGCAGTCACCGATGTGCTCGGCAGCCAAGTGGGTTTGCGGCACATAGTCGGAGACCTCGGGCAACCTCCGGAACTGGTCGAGGCTTCCAGGCTCGCGGAGCTGCGCTCCTCGGTACATGCGATCGGCAATGCTGCCGCCATCGGGCAGCGTCTGCGGGCCGCAGCGGTGGAGGCGGGCAACGAGACGAGACGCGCCGACACCCGTCGGATGCTCGCGGAGATGCCGGTTGATCGCCTCCGGCAAGCCACGAGCGACAAGCTGCGCATCGGGCCGCTTACCGAGAACGGCGTCATGACGGCGATGCAGGTCATCGACCACGGTCCGTGGCTCGAACAGCTGCCTGGGCTCGGCGTGACGACCGCCACCAGGATCCGGGGTGCGGCCCAAACACTTTGGCAGACAACGTTCGATGAGATGCCGACACGGATCGATGTCACCAATCGCACCTCAGAGACCACTGAGCTGCTGCGGCGTCTGCGCGCATGGGACATTCATCGCAAGGCGATCGGCGATAGGAACAACGTGCCTGTCGGTGATCTGTACGCACTGGCCAATACGATAGATCGCCAAGTCAATCACCTGGTGGTCTTCCCGACCGCCGATTACCCCACCACCGGCCTTCTGGCCGCAGCCGACAGCGTCGTTCGGAGCGCGCGCGGGCTTCTGGGTATCGCAGAGGAAGCGGGCTCGGATCCTTGGGAGGATTTCATTGCACGGCCCGCAGACTACTTCGCGTTGCTCGATGAGCTGGGCTTCATCACTGATGACGAGAAGGTGCACGGCGATCTTCCTGAGGAGATCGTCGAGGCCGTCCGCGCAACGGAATTGGTGACAAAGTACCTGTCGGCCTCCCTCCGGGGCTATCAGGCCTTCGGTGCCCGTTTTGCGCTCGCGCAGCGGAAGGTAATCATCGGCGACGAGATGGGTCTCGGCAAAACCGTTGAGGCGCTGGCGGTTCTCGCGCACCTGCGCGCCAAGGGGCAGAACAATGCGCTGGTGATCTGTCCGGCCGCTGTGGTTCCCAACTGGGTGCGGGAGGTCAACGCCAAGTCCCACCTCAGCTCGCACCGCATCCACGGCCCCGAGCGTGCAGCGGCCGCGCGGAACTGGCTACGCAAAGGCGGTGTCGCCGTCACCACCTTCGAAACGCTCAAGTGGCTGGAGGGGACGGTCGTTGATCTCCCCGATCTGGGTTGTGTCGTCGTCGACGAAGCACACCTCGTGAAGAACCCTGCGGCGCAACGGAGTCGACGCACTATAGCGATCCTCGAATCCTGCCAGCGGGCGATCCTGCTCACCGGCACGCCGCTGGAGAACAAGCTCGACGAGTTCCGGAGCCTGGTCGGCTACCTGCGTCCCGATCTCGTGGTGAATGTCTCCGAGCTCGCGCCGAGACTCTTCCGCCGCCAGGTCGCTCCGGCCTACCTGCGCCGCAATCAAGAGGATGTGCTCATCGAGCTCCCCGAACTCGTCGAAGTCGAGGAACTGCTGCCACTGTCCGACCAGGATGCGGCTGCCTATCGGAAAGCCGTGCGGCAAGGCAACTTCAGTGCTATGCGCCATGCGGCGATGGGATCACCGACCACATCTCGGAAGATGCAACGCCTCCTCGAGATCGTCGTGGAGGCCGAGGACAACGGCCGCCGGGTCATCGTATTCTCACACTTCCGCAATGTTCTAGATGCGGTCACTCAGGCCCTTCCCCCGCGAAACGTGTTCGGGCCGCTGACCGGTTCCGTCCCAGCCGGGAAACGACAGGAGATGGTCGACTCCTTCTCAGCGGCCAGCAAGGGCGCGGTACTGGTGGCCCAGATCGTCGCTGGCGGTGTCGGTCTCAATATCCAAGCTGCTTCGGTCGTCGTGATCTGCGAACCTCAGCTCAAGCCGACCACCGAATGGCAGGCTATCGCCCGGGCACGCCGCATGGGTCAGCTCGAGTCCGTTCAGGTGCATCGGCTGCTCTCGGAGGAAGGCGTCGACCAGCGGATCACCGAAATCCTCGCCAGAAAACGAGCGCTGTTCGAAGAATTCGCGCGTGTCAGCGAGACGGCGGCCAGCGCACCCGAAGCCGTCGACGTAACCGAAGCTGAACTGGCGCGTCAAGTCGTCGCCGCAGAGCGAGAGCGGCTGTTCTCGACGGTGACAGCCGACTGAAGTGTGAGAGTGCGGCGGGCCGGTCCTCGTTCGGCGAGAAGGTTGTGCGCAGCCAGCATCGTGGGCAAGGCCGGCCCCAGTCCTCCACCTACGGTCGCCGGCTTCAGCCGACTTCCGTTCCACCACGTCCGCATACGACCGCGCTGTGCCATCACAGCAGGGTGCCGCGACGGGCCCGAGTGATGCGAAGAATCAGAGCAGGATGCAGACAGTGACGGTCGCCAGTAACAACGTCATGGTGGCGCCGAACCCGATTGCGCCGGCCCGCAGAGTGGCAGGCACGGTGGCGCCGTCGGCTTTCGCCAGCAGTGCTGCACCGACCCCGGCGAGGACGGCCAGCAGGGCGAGGACGGTCAGCAGCAGGCTCTCGAGGATGGTCGACATGGGTGTTCGTTCCGTTCGGTCTCGTCGATGGTCGGGTCGAGATCCAGTGCAGCCGTAGCGATGTGGCGCGTGCCCGCGCGTACCCGGCTACAGTGCCTCTGTGCAGGCCGTATCGATTCGCGAGTCGCTGCGACTCGCCACGAGTCCCGCCCCGGCAGCGACCCGAGCGACAGAGGCCGACCCACGGTGACCGCGTCGGGGGAGGACGCCTACGAGATGTTCATCTCGGCGCTGGACAAGTTGCATGAAGATGCAGGTCGGCCGACCGCGGCCCATCTGTCCTCGGCGATTCACCGCATCCGGCGGTACACGATCGCGGAGAAGACGATTCAGGGCTGGCTCGGTGAGAACGGCGCCACGCGCCGTATCCCCCGCGCTGGTATCGAATTCGAGTACTTCATCGACTACTTGCTCGAGAAGGCCGGCACTCCGCCACACAAGCGGCCTGCCGCCATGGCGAACTTCAAACGGCTGCTCCGCAACGCCACCCGCGTCCGCAGGAGCAAGAAGGCATGGGCGGGGCCGGTCGCGCCATCACTGTATCTGGCTCAGGTGCGCGAGTACCTCGCCCCGCCCGGCGGATTGCGATCCCGTGGCGACGAACTGGAGATGCTGGCCGACTTCTGCCGCCGCGGCGACCAGCCGTACCTGTGGATACAGGGCGCACCGTGGGCGGGCAAGACGGCGCTGCTGTCGTGGTTCGTGTCGAACCCACCACCGGATCTCACGGTGATCGGATTCTTCGTCACCAACCGGCTCGCCGACCAGCGCGACCACACCGCATTCACCACCGCGGTCCTCGACCAGCTTGCCGTCCTGCTGCCCGACTATCGGGCTCGGATTCACACCGAGGCCGTCTACCGCGACGGCCTGCGCGCCGAACTGCTCACCCTCGCCGCCGACCGCGAAGCCGCAGCCGGACGGCGGCTGGTGCTGGTGGTCGACGGCCTCGACGAGGACCACGGGCGTCCGCCGATCGTGAGCCTGCTGCCCGCCCGGCCCGGCGACGACCTCCGCGTCGTCGTCGCCAGCCGCCACGGGCCACGCCTGCCCATCGCCGACGGCCACCCGCTGGCCGCCGCATCGCGCTACCAGCTCACCGACTCCGAGTACGCCGCGGGCATACGCGACCTGGCCATCCTCGAACTCGACAGTCTGCTGAACGGGCCCGACCACCATCGCGACCTGCTCGCACTGATCACCGTGGCCAACGGTCTCACCATCGGCGAACTCGAAGAACTCACCGACTTGGCGCCGTACGAGATCCACCCGCTGCTCGACGGCGTGACCGGGCGGAGCTTCCGCGCCTTCACCTCCACGGACGGACACGACCATGCCGATCCGGTGTACGCGCTCGCCCACGAGTCCCTGTTCGAGATCGCCCAACGACGGCTCGGTACCCGGCTGCTGGCCGCGAGCCGCGACCGCTTGCACGCGTGGGCGCAGGACTACCGCGCCAAACACTGGCCGCCCGACACGCCGGAATATCTGCTGCGCGGTTATTTCAGCATGCTGCACGCGACCGATGATGTGGCACGGATGGTAGCGTGCGCGACCGATCTCGCCCGCCGGGATCGCCTGTTCGATCTTTTCAGCGGTGACGCCGCCGCGCTCACCGAGATCATCAGGACTCAGGACGTCATTGCTGCTCACGAGCACCCTGATGTGATCGCGATGCTGCGTCTGGCCATCCACCGCGATCATCTCACCAATCAGAGCAAAAGCATTCCGCCCCACCTTCCTGCGGTCTGGGCGCTTTTGGGACAGGTCAATCGGGCCGAGGCGATCGCCCGCTCCATCCCCGACCGCTACGTACAGGCGTCGGCTCTGGTGTCGCTGGTTGAAATCGTGGCCAGAGCTGGCGACCTCAACCGTGCCCTGGCCATCGCCGACTCTCTCACCGGCCTCCCCGCGTGGGAGGCGTCGGTGCTGGCGTCGGTGGCCGGAGCCGCAGGCAGGGCCGGCGGCCTCGACCGAGCGGCCACATTGATCGCGCGCGCCGAGACCATCGCCGACTCCATCACCGACCACTACGAACAGGCGAGGGCGCTGGCGTCGGTAGCTGAAGCCGCGGTCGCGGCCGGCGACCACGACCGAGCGGCCACATTGATCGCGCGCGCCGAAACAATCGCCCGCTCCATTACCGACCGCTACGGACAGGCGTCGGCCCTGGTGTCGCTGGTTGAAGCCGTAGCCAGAGCCGGCGACCTCAACCGCGCTGAGGACGTCGCCGACTCGATCACCGACCCCGAGCGGCAGGCAAGGGCGCTGGTGTTGCTGGTTGAAGCCGTGGCTAACGCTGGTGATCTCAACCGCGCGGCGGCCATCGCCGACTTCATCACCGACCGCTACTGGCACGCAAAGGGGCTGGCGTCGGCGGCCGGAGCGGTAGCCAGGGCCGGCGACCTCGACCGGGCGGCCGCATTGATCGCGCGCGCCGAGACCATCGCCGACTCCATTACCAAGCCCGAGCTGAAGGCGTGGGCTCTGATGTCGGTGGCTGAAGCCGCAGCGAAGGCCGATGATTTCGATCGGGCGGGCGCGTTGATCGCACGCGCCGAGACCATCGCCCGCTCCATCCCTGCCGGCTCCAGCCTGATGCTCGACCAGCAGGCGCGGGTGCTGGTGTCGGTGGCTGAAGCTGCAGCCAAAGTCGGCGATCTCGACCGCGCCGAGACCATCGCCAACTCCATCACCGTGTTCGAACAACAGGTGTGGGCCCTGGCGTCGGTGGCTGAAGTCCTAGCCAGGGAAGGCGATTTCGATCGGGCGGGCGCGTTGATCGCGCGCGCCGAGACCATCGCCCGCTCCATCCCCGACCCCTTCCAACAGCAACGGGCCGTACATGCCCTGGTGCTGGTGGCTGATGCCGTAACCGATGCTGGTGATCTCGATGGAGCGGGCGCATTGATCGCGCGCGCCGAGACCCTCGCCCGTTCCATCACCAGCCCTGAGGATCAGGCAACCGCCATGGTATGGGTGGCTAAGGCCGTCGCCAAGGCTGCCGACTTCGACCGTGCCGAGGCCATCGCCAGCTCCATCGCCGACCTCTACGTGCAGGCGTGGGCGCTGAAGGCGGTAGGTGAAGTCGTAGCCAGCGCCGGTGATTTCGATCGGGCGGACTCGTTGATCGCGCGCGCCGAGGCCGTCGCCCGCTCCCTCGCCCACTCCCTCACTCAGCAGGACCGCTACCAACGGGCGAGGGCGCTGGAGTGGTCCGCCCGGGCAGCAGCCGAGGCCCTCGACCTCGACCGTGCCGAAGCCGCAGCCAAGGCTGGCGACCTCGACCGAGCCGAAACCCTGGCCGACTCCATTCCCGACTCGGAGCGGCAGGCGAAGGTGCTGGTGTCGATGGCTGAAGCTGTAGCCAGGGCCGATGATGTCGATCGAGTAGGCGCGTTGACCCTGCGCGCCGAAGCCATCGCCCATTCCATTCGCTCCACCCGGCCCTTCATTCGCGACCGCTTCGAGCAAGCAAGGGCCGTGCGAATCCTGGCGCTGGTGGCTGATGCCATGGCCACAGTTGGTGATGTCGACCAAGCAGGCAATATGATTGGGCGCGCCGAGGCCATCGCCGACTCCATCCCCGACGCTGACCAACAGGCGGGTGCCTTGGTGTCGGTAGCTGAAGCCGTGGCTACTGTTGGTGATGTCGACCGAGCAGGCGCGTTGATCGTGCGTGCCGAGACCATCGCCCACTCCATCACCAACCCCTACACACAGGCGCGGGTGCTGGTATCGGTGGCTGAAGCCGCAGCCCAGCTCGGCGACCTCGACCGAGCTGAAACCATCGCCAACTCCATTGACTTCGTCACCACCCCTGAGGAGCACGTGCGAGCTTTGCTGGCGGTGACGGCAACTCAGGACCCACGCCGCCGCGCGCATGCGGTGGCACAAGCCTTGAGGATCGCCGACTGGCACCTCCCGATTCGACAACTGATCGAGATAGCGCCTGACGCCCGGCACGCCGTCATCGCTGAATTCGACGCCGTAACCAGACTCGATGCCTCGTGATGTCAGCACCCCGGCCCCGAGCTCCAGCGCCAACACGACGAGGCGGTGCAGGTCAGCAAGTCACCCTGTGGCCTGCAGGGTATAGACCGGGTAAGCACCCACTATGACCAGGCGTTTCGCGGTTGCCCATGTTCTGTGTGCCCTGCCCAGGATTCCGTTCATCCTGGCACAGCCGACGCTGCGACGGCTTATCGACCAGCGTCACGGATAGGGCAACGCCGACGACGCACCGAAACGGTGCGCGGACCCGCGATCACGCGGAGAAGATTCGACTGCGGCGGGACGGGTCGGACAGCACGTCTCGGATCAGCAGGCCGAGGTCGAGATCGGGCGCCACCGCGCGGTAACGCACGTCGCACACTGTGGCACCGCCGACCGTCAGCACGAAACGCGTTGTGCGCTCATCGATGCGCTGCCATTCGACTCCGACGTTCGTGGCATCGAGGTCGACAGTCCGCCCAGCCGCGCGCAGTATGAGCCGTGCGCCGTCACGGTAGAACACGACTGGCGTCTCGCCGAGGGAACCGTAGACGCCGCCGACCGGACCGAGGCCGCTGTTCACCGCGCGAAGATCACCGGTGCCCAGATCCATTTCGGAGAACTCGCCGAAGCCGGTGTGCGAACGGACGACGATCGCGTTCCGCCGCGGTTGCGCGCTCTCGCCGCCACGCCCGTTGCCGAACATCGACGCGCGCGGCAGCGACCGGGAGGGACGCGCGGGCGCACTCGATGCGGCAGGGCCTGGCGCGCCCGGTGTGCCCATCGCGGCCTGCGAACCGTTCGACGGCGTGCCGTTCTGCTGCGGGTGACCGTTCGACCACGGTGCCTGCTGATCGCCGTTCCGGCCGCCGGACTCGCCGCCGTGCGATCCGTTCAACGGCGGGTCGTAGTGCGGGGCGGGCGAATCCGGTCGCGTCGACGCGTCGGGATACCCGCCCCCGAACTGGCCTGGCGAACCGAATCCATTGCCGCCGTGTCCGTTACGAGTACCGCCCTCCTGTGGGGAGGACCGGTCGAAGCCGGGATCCGGAAGCGGCGAGCCACCGGGAGACCCGAATCCGTTACCCGGCCCCGACTGTCCCGGCATCGGCCATTCCGGCCGCACTGGAGCTTCCGGCAGCGGCACCTGCGGAACCTCCGGCACCTGAGGCACCGACGGAACCTGCCACTGCTGCGGCGCAGGCGGAACCTGATGCCCCTGCGGTGCCGACGGCGAGCCTGTATCCGGCCACGACGGCACCCCCGGCGACCACGGCGTCTGCGGCGCAGGCGGTTGCAGCGAGTCCGGCCTCCCGGACGGGAACGGCTCCTGCCAAGGCAGCTCCGGCATCGGTTGCACCGGAACATGCGGCGGAACAGGAAGCCCAGGCGGCACCGGCGTATTCGGCGACACCGGAACATCCGGCAGCGGCGGCCTCGATGGAAGCTCCGGCGCCTCCGGCGCAGACGGGACCTGCCACGGCGGCACCGGCGTGACAGGTGGCACCGGCCGCCCAGGCGGGAACGGCTCCTGCCAAGGCAGCTCCGGCACGGGCGGAACCGCCGGCAGCGCGGGATCCGGCGTAGGCGGAACCGGAACATACGGCGGCACAGGCAGTTCCGGCACAGGCCACTGCGGCACCGGCGTCACAGGTGGCACCGGCCGCCCAGGCGGGAACGGCTCCTGCCAAGGCAGCTCCGGCACAGGCGGAACCGGCGGCACCGGGGGAACCGGCAACGGCGGCACGGGAACATGCGGCGGCACAGGCGGTTCCGGCACGTTCGGAGGCACAGGAAGCCCAGGCGGGTTAGGTGGAACAGGTTGCTCGGGTGGCACCGAAGGTACAGGCGGCCACGGCGGGACCGGCGCAGGAGGCACCGGCGGACGCGGAGGCTGCGGAGGCACCGGAGGCTGCGGCGGACGCGGAGGCTGCGGCGGACGCGGAGGCTGCGGCGGAACCGGCGGCACCGGCGGACGCGGAGGCGGAACCGGCGGCTGCGGCGGACGGGGAGGCTGCGGCGGAACCGGCGGACGCGGAGGCTGCGGCGGAACCGGCGGACGCGGCGGAACCGGCGGCACTGGCGGCTGCGGCGGACGCGGAGGCTGCGGCGGAACCGGCGGACGCGGCGGAACCGGAGGCACCGGCGGACGCGGAGGCTGCGGCGAAACCGGAGGCTGCGGCATCGGGGAGACCGGAGGGAACGGCATGACCGGCGGTGACATCCGCGGCTCACGATCATCCTCCGCGCCACTTCCGGTCCAAAGCCCGGCGGCTGCACCACCGTCGGGCCTCTGACGCGTGCCGCCACTCTCAGGACGCCGCTCCCCCTCGGCCCGGCGCCGACCTTCCTCACCCTCCGGCCCCGCACCGGACTCAGACCGAACTCCACCGTCAGGCCGCGATCCACCCTCGGGCCCCGACTGCTCCTCTTCACCTTCGGTCACAGACAGGCCGACCTCACCCTCAGGACCAGTCGTCCGCTCCCCCGCACCGCCAGCACGATCAGGCAGCCGACCACTCTCCGGCGGCACACCACCTTCCGGCTGCGCCCCACCCTCGGGCGGCGTTCCACCCTCAGGCCCCGACGGCTCCTCTTCACCTTCGGTCACAGACAGGCCGACCTCACCCTCAGGACCAGTCGTCCGCTCCCCCGCACCGCCAGCACGATCAGGCAGCCGACCA
>NZ_JBFAHG010000017.1:6413-18134 GCF_040654065.1 Nocardia sp. NPDC050793 | reverse complement strand
ACTCTCCGGCGGCGCACCACCTTCCGGCTGCGCCCCACCCTCGGGCGGCGTTCCGACCTCGGGCCGCAACTGCCCTGCACTACCCTCCGGCCTCGACAGGCCACCCTCGGTCAGAGCAGTCTGCTCACCATCCGCAGATTGCGTTCCGCCCTCCGGCGCACCGCCGTCGGGCTGCGTTCCATCGTCAGGCCGTGACTGTCCTTCGTCACCTTCCGTCGCAGCTAGGTCGGCCCCGGAGCGAGCAGTCCGCTCCCCGACCGGCGGGGACGAAACACCCGCATCCGTCGAGCCGTCGTCGGTCTCGGTAAGCGACCGTCCACCAGCGCTGCCCGGACGACCTGTCCCCTCGGCGGCCCCTCGGTTCGCCTCGGTGCCCGCGTCATCCGGCTGCGACCGGCTCCCCTCGCCCTCCGAATCCGCATCGGTCTCGGGTCGAGTCCGCCCTTCGGTCCCCGGACGCGACGGGTCGGCGTCGGCATTAGGTCGAGAAGTCTCCGCGCTGCTCGCCTCCTGCTGTCCCGGAACAGGTTTCGAGGGGTCGTCGTGGTCCGATCCGATCGGGTCGGAATGGGTTGGCGTCTCCGAGACCGGTTCGGTCGGTTCCGGAGCGTTCGGCAGCGAGCGTGCCGCACCGCCGGGGTTGGAATCGGGTTCCGGATCTGGGCGCGACGGCGCACCTGCCGCACCCGAATCGTCTCCCTCATCGGGCCCGGGCCGCTGATCATCCGCATTCGTCTCGGGCGCCGGCACACCACCGGGCCAGTGGACGGTGCGCGGATCAACCGGCTGAACGCGCGGCGACGCACGGCCTTCGGGCAGCGACTCGCCGACGTCCTCACCGGGATCGGACACCGCTGCACCACCTGGCCAATGCACCGTGCGCGGATCAACCGACCGATCGCCCGACGACTCCTCGCCTTCCGGCCGCGACTGACCCACACCGGGTTCAGACCCCGACACACCACCAGGCCAATGCACCGTGCGCGGATCAACCGACCGATCGCCCGACGACTCCTCGCCTTCCGGCTGCGACTGACCCACACCGGGTTCAGACCCCGACACACCACCAGGCCAATGCACCGTGCGCGGATCAACCGACCGATCGCCCGACGACGAACCACCTTCCGGCAGCGGCTCGCCGACGCCCTCGTCCGCGCCGGGCTCGGTCACCGGTCCGCCGGGCCAGTGGACGGTGCGCGGATCGACCGGGGCGGGATCCTCGGAGCTCTGCTCGTCCGGGCTCGGCGGCTCGGCGGGCGGCAGCGCGGCCGCGTTGTTCTCCGTGGCGGGCGGGCTCGGCGGGAGG
Source organism: Nocardia sp. NPDC050793 (assembly GCF_040654065.1). Taxonomy (NCBI): domain Bacteria; kingdom Bacillati; phylum Actinomycetota; class Actinomycetes; order Mycobacteriales; family Nocardiaceae; genus Nocardia; species Nocardia sp. NPDC050793. The sequence goes on along the minus strand of NZ_JBFAHG010000017.1, from coordinate 16,828 downwards.
ACGTACGGCGAGTACTCGCGTTCGCGGGGTGGCGGGGCGTACTTGGCGCCCTCGGCCCAGTCGGTGAACGGTGGGCGGTTCGAGTTCCAGTCGAAGCCGATGCGGACGGCGTGCTCGTTGGCCAGGTTCCAGAAGGCGGTCGGGTTTCGGATGAGGAAGTTCGATTCCGCCAGGGCGTCCTGCAGCATCAGGATGTCGGCGTCGTTCGGGTCGCCGTCGATCAGGCGCTGCCACGCCAGCGCCACGTCGACGACCGCGTCGAGCCGCTGTCGCACGACCACGCCGGTGCGCCAATCGGTGCGCAGGTATTCGGCGTTCATCAGGTGGTGCTTGATCTGCGCGATCTCCGCCCTCGTGAACGCCTGCGCCGAATTGTTCAGGCGGTCGGCGACCTTGCCCGCCAGCTCCTTTCGGTCCACGTCGGTGCCGCGTGTCAGCTCCTCGTGGATGAAGTTCACCAGTTGCTCTGCGTCACCGGGCTTTTCGTTGCACACGTGTCCGGTGATCTCGTCGACCGCCGCGCTGAGGTCCGGCCCGGGATCACCCGGACGACGCGTGGTCGGCAGGCCCTCGATGTGGTCCTCGATCAGTCCATCCACCAGCGCGACGAGTTCGGCCGCGCGCACCGCGCGCCCGGCCCCTTCGGCGGCGGGGTTGCGCGCGAGCCGGTTGGTGATCCTGTCGATATCGCTGTTGTCGCTGCGGAACCGCTCGTATTCCAGTTCGGCGCGATGCTGCACCCGCGCCCACGCCCGCTGCTCGGCGGTCTGGCTCGCCTGGTACCAGCGCTCGTTCTCCGGCAGCGCGAACCGGTCCCGGACATTCCATTCGCGCGCCATCGGCTGCACATCAGCGGACTTCTTCCGGAACCACGGATGTCCCTTGAAGCCGGGCCGGATCCGACCGGGGTGGTTCTTATCGGCATACCAGGTGAATCCGGACAGCTTCGCCGTCTCCAGGATCAACCGCATCGTGTGATAGAAGAGGCCGGAGAACGGCACCTCGTACGTCGGACCGGTCTCGATCGGCGCCCCACCGGGAATCGCGGGCAGCAGATCCTTGTTGACGCCGGGCCCGTCGTCGGTGAACGGATCCTCCAGCGCCGCCTGGAACGGATTCACCGCCCAACCGCTGACGCCCTCGGGCAGGTCGCGCGGATGGAAGGTCTTGGGCACGGTGCCACCATCGCGGTTGGTCCGCCAGCTCGGACTGTCGGGGCGCACCTCGTGCGGCCTGCCCGCGGCGTCGAACCACCGGACCAGCAGCACACCGGAGTCGAGCGGCCGGGGCCCGGTGATCTCGAGGAACTCGCGTCGAGGTCCGTCCATGCGCCGATACCGGACCGGTTCGCCGCGTTCGGCGATGATCTCGTGGAACTCGACCGTGACCTCGTGGCGCGTCATCGCGTGCGCGACCGACGCGTCCTCGCGCAGCGCGCGGGCCAGCGCCGCGTCGTGCAGGGCGCGCGGATTGTCGAGTCCGCCGCGCGGGGCGACGACGATGATCCGCGGTTGGTCACCCTCGACAAGACCGACGCGGGGCACAATCGGCCTGGCGGCGGCCGCATCGAGGAATTCACGGCCCGCGCCGGCCAATTCGGCGATCCTGGCCTGGATGCGATCGATCGCGTCCTCTGCGGCATTGACCCGCTCCGCGGCCTCCCGCAGCAGCTTCAGGTTGCGCACCTGTTGGGGGACCTGCCTCGCCTCGATCGTCCTGCCCGCGATTTCCGCGAGGGTCTCGTCGAGTTGACCGTGGCCGAGTTCGTTCTCGTTCGCGCGCAGTCTGCGCGCCAGATCTTCGCGCATTCCGCGCCACGGTTCGACCATGAGCACTTGGCGAGCGCGTTCGCGTGCCAGCCGGTCGATCTCGGCGCGGGCCCAGTGCGACAGCGTCGGCTCCACGTCCGCGCCGGACCGGCCGAGTTCGCCGAGGCGGCGGTCCAGTTCGGCGACTCGCGCTGCGGCCCGTTCATATTCCTCGGCCGCCCGCTGCAACTTGAACACCTGTCGGCGGCGGCGGGACAGCTCGGCCTCGCCCACCAATTCCGGTGTCTGCGTGGGCAAGTCCTCGCCAACGCCCGGGATGGTGCGCTGGCCGACCAGGGCGTCGCGCAGGTGCTCCAAGGTCGGCGCCAGGTCGGCGCCCAGTGAATCGTCCGCGCCGCGCAGGGTCGGCAGGATGTCGGTGAACCGCGAGGCGCGGTCATTGCGCTTGGCGCGCCAGAACTCTCGCTCGGCGACGGCCGCGGCGCGTTCACGCACCAGGGCCTCGTATTCGTCCTGCGACGTTCCGTCACGCAGGGCGGCGATCTCGTCGTCGAGCCGGGCGATGTCGTGCTCGGCGTCGTTGACGTGTTCGGCGGCCCGCTCCAGCGCGTCGATGGCGGCGAGCCGGGCCGGCATCTCGTCGACGCGCATGGTCTTGCCGCGCAGTTCGTCCATCGTCGAGACCAGCGCGTCTCGCGTGAGTTCGACGTCGACGTCCACCGGCAGGTTCTGCGCCCGCATCTGCCGGATGTCGCGCCACTCCGCCCGGCGCGAGACCGCCTCGGCACGCTCGGCCAGCAGTCGATCGAGCTCGGTCTTTTCCCTGACGGTCAACGACCGCTGCGGTGCCTGCGCGGGGGCGTCGGGCTCCGAATCCGGCTGCGACGCACGGTTTTCCGCATCGTCACCGCTGGGTTCGTCCGGACCGGGCGAGGTGGCAGGCGGTTCCTGCGGCGGCTTCGTCCCGCCACCACCGCCCGCGGCGGCCTCCTGCTCGCGCGCCTCGCCGGAATCCGGCTCGCCTTCGGGCGCGACCCTGGCGCGGTTGGATTCGGCCGTCGCCCCGGCGGGCCGTTCGCTGTTCGCCTCGGGCTTGGACCGCTGCGATTCCCGCGGCAGCGAACGCGCCGAACCCGCGGGGTCGGTACCGGGCCGAGGACCCGGCCGCGACGGCGCACCCGCCGCACCGGAGTCGTCTCCGTCGTCGGGACCCGGCGTCCGGCTTTCCTCGCTCGAGCCGGACTCGGCAACGCCACCGGGCCAATGCACGGTCCGTGGATCGACCGCCCCGCTCGCCGACGAAGACTCACTCGCGCCCTCTTCGGACTCGACCGCACGCCCACCGGGCCAATGCACGGTCCGTGGATCGACCGCCCCGGTCACCGACGCCCCGGCACCTTCGGTCGATCGCCGGTCGGCACCCTCGTCGTCGTCCGGTCGCGACTCCGGCGCGGGTCCGCCGGGCCAGTGGACCGTTCGCGGGTCGGTGCGGGCTGTGCCGGGTTGCTGCGGCTCGGCGGCCGGGTCGTAGCGGACCTCGTGCAGACCGGCGCGGGCCAGTCCGAGTCGGCGCTTGGCCGCGGCGAATTCGGTCTGCGCCGCGACCAGGTCGGCGCGGCGCTGCTCGACCTCGTTCGCGGCCGCGTGCAGACGGTCGACGCTCTGCTGGGGCACGCCCTCGACGAGCAGTCGGCGCACAATCGCCTGGAGCGTCTGGCTGGTCAGCTCTCCAGGGGCGATCGGCAGCTGCGCGACCTCGTTCCTGAGGTTCATCACGGCATCGAAGTGCGCGTCTCCGGCCGCGTCGCGGCGGGTCCTCGCCCGCTCGAGCTCCGCGCGAGCCCGGTCCACCGACGTGCCGACGTCGTTCGCGGAGCTGAGCGGGCCCGAGCCTGCGGCCACCGGTCCGTCGGCACGGAAGTCGGTGCGGTGCAGAACGATTCCACCGTCGGGGCCATCCGCGATCCGAATGTGGCGGACGATCACATCCGGCCGGTTGAGCGGCAATCGCAGGTGCGGGTACTCGGCGGCGAGCCGGGCACGAACATCGGTCGGCGCGTCCCTGCCGACAACCACGATCACCGACGGATCCGAGGCGATGATGCCGACGTGGTCGTCGAGGCGGCGCGCGCCCTCTTCGGCGAGCACCCGGCGTTGGACAGCGCGGGCGAGCGCCCGATCCACCGCGGTCAACCGCTGCTCGGCCGCGTGGAAGCGCACCGCCGCGTCCCGCAGTGCCCGGGTCCGCGCCGACTGTTCCGCGAGTTCGGAGACCGGCAGGGTCCGGCTCTCCAGCCGTTCGACCATGGCGTCCACGGCGGCGTCATCGATCAGATCCGTCTCGGCCACCGGCAACCCGCGCATGGCTTCGACCCGCCGCGACCTGGCGTCGTCCAGCTCCCGCCGCGCGTTCTCCCGTTGCGCCTCGATGCGCGCCACCACCCGGCGCGACCGCTCGGTCTGCGACATGGCGGGCCGAACGCGCCGCCGCGCCGCCGCGAGCTGTGTCTCGATGCGCGCCAACTCGGTACGCGCCGCGTTGTACCGGTGGGCCGCGGCCTGCAATTCGCTCAGTTCCCGGTGCGATCGAGCGCTCGCATCCCCGGCTCGCACCCGGTTCACATAGTCGTCCACGCCCGCGGTCAGTTCCGCTTCGCTCAGCCCGTGCCTGCCGTTGACGACATTCAGCACCGAACGGGCCGCGCCGACCTGTACCAGGGCGGCCGCCCGCCTCGCCGTCAGCTCGGCGATCTCGTCGTGACGAGCGGGGCGCGGAGCGAGCGCGCCCTCGTCGCCGAAGGCGTTGCGCGCGGCGGTCAGTTGCGCGGTCAGGCGCCCCAGCTCGTCGCGGGCCGCGAGGTATCTGCGTGCCGCCGATTCCAGTTCGTTCAGCTGGGCTTCCCGGCGCTGTGCGTCCGCATCGGAGGGCACGGTCCTGTCCCGCTGCTCGCGCAGGGTCTCGTCCAGGTTCTCGGTGAGGTCTGCCTCGCCGAACCCGTGTGACCGATTCGCCTCGGCGCGCTCGGCACGCGCCGCGTTCAATTCCTGGACCGCGGCCGCGTAATCGGATTCCAATCGCGCGATCACCTCGGCCCGGCGCAGCGGTCGGCCCGCCGCTTCGGCCTGCGCGCTGAGTTCGCGGTGCGCGGCGCTCGTGCGCATCAGCTCCCCATCGACGCGCGCCAATTCGGCTCGGGCGTCCGCGAGCCTGGTCGCGGCCGCCGCGCGGTCCGGGTGGCCGTCGGTGAGCGCGTCGTGCGTGGCCCCGGCCTCTTCCAGCTCCCGCGCCGCGGCGGCGCGCTCCGCGGTCAACCGGTCGATCAGCGCGGGTCGCCGCTCGGCTTCCGCCAGTTCGAGCAGCCGGTCGTTCATCGCGGTGAGCTCCGCGATAGCACGCGCGTGGGCAACGACTTCCGCGCGCAGCGAGGCCTGCACCTGGGCGAGTTCAGCCGGGGTGAGCCGTTCCTTCTGGTCGAGCCTGCCGTCGCGGAAGACCTCGTACACCTTCGCCCACCGCTTGGCGTCGGCATCGGTCAGGTCGACGCCGACGGTCAGCGCCCAGTCGCGGCTCGGTGCGGCATGCCCGCTCGCGGAGATCTCGTCCGGCCCGAAGTCGCCGACCCGGCCGAGCACATCGATGAGCGTGTCGACATCGTCGACGACATCGAGCAGGTGCTGTACCGCGCGCTCGTGGACAGGGAATTCGGTGTCGCCGACGCGGGGATCGACAGCGCCATCGCCACGGGTGACCGGGTCGTACCGGTCCAGGCCGTTGATGGTCCGGTAGAACTCGGCGAGCGCGCCGACGAGGTTCTCCCGCTCGGAGGGTCGGCGCATCAGATGCCGGATCGCGCGGTTCAGCCGCTTCGCGTCCAGGGTGGAGGTGTCCGGCCGGTACTTGTCCTCGTCGTTCTTGTAATTGCGCGACAAAAGATCCTTGGGGAACCTGCCCTTGCGCCTGCCGACGCCCAGCTGCTCGGCCAACCGATCTCGCGCGGCATCGGCCACCGCCTTGTCGTCGGCCCTTGCCACCTTCCAGTACTCGATCAGGTCCTGCACGGCCTGATACCTGCGCGCCGATCCCAGATCCGGGTCGACGAGCGCCCGCGCCATGGCTTCCGGTGTCATCTCGTCGACATCGATATCGATCCGGGTCGCCAGCTGCCAGCGCGCGTCGGTGTGGTTGTTGAAATCGTCGATGTCCCAGGCCGTGCGCGCGTAATCGATGACCGCCTCGATCTGGCTCGCGCGCACCGCGTTGTCCAGGCGCAGGACGCGCAACCGTTCGGCGAGTTCCGCGGAACCGCGCTCGGATTCCGGGATGTCGAGCGCGGCGGCGAGATCGTCACGGGCGGCGACGATCTCGCCGTGGCTCGGCTCGGCGCTGTGCGGCGATGTCGCGTCGGGATCGGGGGGTTCCGGCAGCACGGGACGCCAGCCGCCCGCACCGTCCTCGATCAAGGTCAGGTCGAGCAGGCGGCCGTCGATCTCCTGACGGATGTGCGCGATCCGTCCCGGATCGGCATCGGTGAGGTGGAAGGTTCCGTCGGATTCCAGTGTGGCCGTGCGGAAGACCGGTTCGACCAGGCCGGTGTTGACCGCCTCGGCGAGATCCGCATTGTCACGCAGCGTCCGGGCGAGCACCGCCTCGTGGTCGCCGTAGCCGTCGATGACGACCATCCGCGGCGGACGGCCGGGGTCGCCGGGCAGCAGCGCGACCCCGTCGGTGTCCGGGAGCAGGAACCCTTGGTCGGCGACGATCGACGAGCGCAGGGCCAGATCCGACATCAACCCGGTCAGTTCCTGGACCTCGGCGTCGGCGCGCAGGAATTGGCGGACGCGGGACTGGAAGTCGGCGACATCGGTGGCGTAGGCGCGGATCCGGTTCGCCGCGTCGATCATGGTGAGCCGCGGAAGCGCACCGAGATCGACGATGTCGACGTCGAGCAGCTGAGCCCAGACCGCCCGCTCGTCGCGGATCTGATCGCGGTTCAGCGCGTCGGCGAAGTAGCGGGCGATGCCCTCGTTGCGGCCCGGTTCGTCGGCGTCGTAGAGCTCACCCCACAGCGGGAACGCGTCGCCGTTGGCGATGCGAACCACGCGCAGCCAGCTGGCGTCCCCGCCGTTGGCCTCCATGACCTCGACCAGCAGGCGGGTCATCGGGTCGGTGTCGAAGAAGCTGATCTCGCGACCGAACGGGATGCGCCGGTTCTCGACCTGATAGTTCGCCTCGGCGATGGAGAGACCGACGAACGCGCCGATGCGCCTGGCCTGCTGGTACCGCAACACCCGCAGCGCGTTCTGCACGGCGTCGGGGTTCTCGCCGGTCAGGTCGACCTCGAGCCGGTCGGCCGAGTCGACCAGCCAGTCGAAGGCCGCGCTCCTGCGGCGGGCCGCGTCGACGAGTTCCCCGAAGAGCTCGCCGAATACGCCGTCGACGCGCGGCGGCACGCCGTCGGGGAACGGCTCGGGCCGCGCTGTCGCCGAGTCGTTTTCGGCGCGCCGATCCGCCCGCTGCTGTTCGCGTTCGCGCTTCTGACGCTCGATCTCCGCGGCGAACTCGGGCCCGAATTCCCGGCGCAGCAGGGAGGGCAGCGCCTCATCGATGGAAGGCAGGTATTCCTCGCCGTTGCGCCTGCGCACGGGCGGCACCGCACCAGCCTGGTCCGGGATGCGGCTGGTCAGGCGCCGCAGGAAGGGGATGAGTTCACGGTTTCGCCGCAGTTCCTCGAAGACGAGACCCAACCGCATCGGGTTGAACTTCATCCCGAGTTGCTCGCCGTGCGTACCGTGGCTGGTCAGCGGCAGCCCGGCGAAGTGCCCGAGCAGCGCCTGCCCCGCGGTGTCCTGGGACGACAGGGACGGATGCTTCGGAATGACTGCGTGGCCCTGGCCCAAGGCCGAGGTGCGCACCCACACCCACCCCGAACCCGGCTCGGCGGCCGCGGGCGGTTGCGAGCTCTCCCGCTCCGCGGGCAGGTTTCCGGACTCGTCCGGATCCGCTTGCGGCCGTGCGTGTTCCGGTCGCCACGCGCCGCTTCCCTCGGCTACCAGATGCAGCGGGATCCGCTGACCGTCCACCTCGATGACGACCGCGCGATCCGAGCCCGCTTGCTCGCCAACGATTCTCGGCGTCTCCGAGGTTTCCTGCGCGCCCTGCTGGACGGGCGGAGCGGGCGGCTCGGCGGGCACGCGACGGGCGCCACCCGAGGAATCGGTATCCGGCGTCGGCTCCGGCGGCGCCGATCTGCCGGCGCCGTCGCCGTCTTCGTCGGGCCCCGAATCGTTCTCCGTATTCGAATCAGGCTGCTGCGCAGACCCTTCCGAACCGTCACCGTTCGGATCACCCGGATCCGGCATCCCCACCGGCGGCTGCTGCGGCGGCTGCTGTCCCCCGCCACCCGCGTCGGGTCCGGGCGAAAGCTGGGACGGCGGCTGCGGGATGGTCCCCTCGGCGAGGGCGCGGCGCGCGTTCGCGACCAGCGTCTCGTGGATGACACGCGCCGGTTCGCTCGCGGCGTCGCCGTTGAGTTCGACCTCGGCGAATCCCTCCGGGATCGCTTCGCCCGGGTTGAACTCGCCATTGTCGTGGAAGCTGTAGCCGCTGAGCTGGCGAATCCAGGTGTGGTAGCCCTCGCCACCCGCGGCGAGGTGCGCGGCCGCGAACTCCTCTTCGTAGCGGCGCCGCAGGATGTCCTCGATCGTCGCGCGGGTCTCCTCGGACGACAGATAGTCGAGCACGTGGCCGAACTCGTGGACGATGGCGCTGTACACCGGCCGGCGTTCCATGCTCGGATGCTTGAACCCGGCGGCGACGTCCTCGCTCAACGCAGCCCAGAACAGTTCGGCACTGGTGGCGAGTTGATAGTCGAGAATGACTCGGGCGCCGCCGTTCTCGGACTCCCACTGGGTCGCCGCGAAGGCACTGCGATGGTGTCGCACCGCAAGGATGTCGAGGATCGCCACCGGCGCCCCCGGGTACTTCGTGAGCATGTCGTCGATCGCCCTGGCGTACTCCCGGAGCACCTCGGGATCGAGGTGGGGCAAATCGAACCGGAGCACCTGCATGGCACGCCGCTCGCCCAGCAAATCGACGCCGTGCCGTTCGCTCAGTACCCGGACGATCTCCGGGATATCGCGCTGCGACCACTCGTCCCGGGGCGGCTGGTCCGGCAGCTGGATCACGCGAGGCGGAGCCTCGGAGTAGAGCTCGGGCTCCTGATCAGGGGGCGTCAGCCGCAGTGGGGTCGCACCCACATTGGGCTCGGGCCGCGAGACGGCCGGGTCCCGCTCGGCTCGCGTCCTGCCGAACCGTTCTCTGATCCGCTGCCGCAGTGGCTTCCTGGACGGCGCGCGATCACCGGCGCCTTCGGGCGGTGCGTCCGCGTCGGGTACGACGGTGGCGCGGATCAACCAGTGGCCGTCGTTGCCGAGGCTGCGGACGGAGTCGACGCGCCAGTGCAGGCCGCGGCCGGCCATCATGACCGGGACCGGCATGCCCGACGGCAGGAAGCGGTTCATGAACAGGGCGGGCGTGCCTGCGGGGACGGTCAGTTCGAGGTGGAAGCGGCCGCCGTCGACCGGGGGTATCTCGCCCAGCGCCAGCTGCGGGAACTCCGCGATCTGGTGCAGGGAGCCGATCACGTCGCCGGACATGTCCAGCGGGTTCTCGGGCCGGACGTAGGTCATCACCGTGGTGTCGGGCAGGCGGAAGCGGGTGAGGACGTCGTCGAGAATGTCCACGGCCTCGGCCAATTCGGGGGTGAGCTCCGCGTCGCCGCGCAAGGCGGCGTCGATCGCGGCGCGGAACCTGCTGCCGTCGGCAGTCAGCGACGCGATGCGCTCCAGCACGGCGCGCTCGTGCGGGGCGAGCGCGTCGACCACCGCGTCCCAGTTCTCGAACCCGTACCGCAGGCGCGCACCGAACTGCGGGTTGTCGATCTCGTAGTGAGCCTCGGAGGTGTCGGCCGTGCCGTCCTGCTCGGGGTTGTCCGCCTGGTCTGTGCCGCTCTGTTCCGCACGCGGTCCATCCTGCGGATCCACCGGCCGCCCGTCCGCATCGCGCTCGACGCTCTCGGCACCACGACGCAGATCGAGGGTCGGGCTGTCACCGATGGCGGCGGTCGGATCCTGGTTCGGACCGTCGCCCGGTGGGACACCGTCGTCCGACGGGTCACTGTCCGGATCGCCGGGCGCAGCTTCCTGCGACCGGATCGGCTGCGTCCGTTCGGTATCCGTGTCGTCGGAGGTCGACCCGCGCGGGTCTGCCGGGTCTTGCGGACCGGGGACCGAAGGTTCGCCGCTCGCTTGGCCGGGGCGACGAAGATCGATGGTCGGGGTGTCGACGCCGCCCGGACGCGGGAGGTGCACCGTCGGATCGTGCGCACCTTCCGGACCCGGCAACGGCACCGTGGGCTCTTCGCCACTTTCCGGACTCGGCAACGGCACTGTCGGCTCATCCGCACCGAACGGGCCCGGCAACTCGACCGTCGGATCCTCGGCACCATCCGGACCCGCCAACCGAACCGTCGGCTCATCCGCACCCAACGCACCCGGCAACTCGACCGTCGGATCCTCGGCACCATCCGGACCCGCCAACCGAACCGTCGGCTCATCCGCACCCAACGCACCCGGCAACTCGACCGT
>NZ_JBFAHG010000017.1:1183-6314 GCF_040654065.1 Nocardia sp. NPDC050793 | reverse complement strand
TCGGGTCCTCGGCACCATCCGGACCCGGCAACCGAACCGTGGGGTCATCCGCACCGATCGGGCTGCCGAGCGGCACCGTCGCCACATCGTCCGGTGACGGTACCGGCGGCAGCTGGCCTGGCGGCTGGCCGGGCGGCAGCGATGGCGGGCTGCTCGGACCGGGCGGGAGCGGATAGGGGCCGTCGTCGTCGGTGTCCGGGCGTGGCGGCAGCGGCCGGTCGGTGGGCAACGGGGCGGGCGCGTACCTGATGCCTTTACGCCAGTCGGTCAGCGGCGGCCGCACCGAATCCCAGTCGAAGCCGATGCGGATGGCGTACTGGTTGGCGTCGCGCCAGGACGCATAGTCGTTGGCGAGCAAGAAGTTCGACTCGGCCAAGGCGTCCTGCAACATCAGGACGTCTTCCGGCCTTGCCTCGTCACCGATCAACCGCAGCCAGGCCTCGGCGACATCGGCGACCTCGTCGAGGCGCATGCGCGCGGGCGACCCGTCGATCGGCAGCGCCCGCCGATACACGGCCTCCATGTAGTGATGCTTGATCTGCGCGATCTGCTCGCGGGTGAACGCGTTGACGGAGTTGTTCAGCCGCACCGCGACCTCGGCGGAGATCGCGGCCCGGTCGGGCTTCATGCCGAGCAGCGCCTCGCGGATGTCGTCGACCAATCTGGCCGCGTCGCCGGGCTGTTCGCTGCGCAGAGTGCCGGTCAGATCCGCGACGACGGCGCTGAGATCCGGGCCGGGATCGTCGGTGGTGCGAGTCGTCACCTCGATGCGCGCCGACATGTAGTCCTCGACGACGCTCGCGATCCGATCCACGATCTCCGCCGCGCGCACGTCGCGCGCGGCGCCCTCGAACTCGGGCCGGGCGGCGAGATTCGCGGTGATGCGGTCGATATCGCCGTCGGAGGTACGGAACAGGCGATACTGCTCGGTGGCCCAGTCCTGCACCCGCTTCCACGCGCGCTGCTCGTCGGCCTGCTTCCCCTCGTAACCCTCCAGCTCACCGGGGGCGTGCTCCCGTTCGGCGCGCTCGGGTTCGCGCGCCATCGGCTGGACGTCGGCGCTCTTCTTCCTGAACCACGGATGACCCTTGAATCCGGGCGAGATCCGACCCGGATGCGCGGAGTCGCTGTACCAGCTGAAACCGAACAGCTTCGCCGGTTCCAAGGTCAACCGCATGAAGTGGTAGAAGACGTCGGCGAAGGGCAGCTCGTAGGTCTGACCCGGGTAGATCGGATCGCCGCCCGGGATGGCGGGCAGCAGGCCCTTGTTGACGCCGGGTCCGTTGTCCACGAACGGATCCACCACCGCCGCCTGGAACGGGTTGGCCGCCCAACCGCTCACTCCCTCGGGCAGATCCCGCTCCTTGAACTCCTTCGGAGTGGTCGGGCCCTTGCGGTTGGTCGTCCACGCCGGGCGCTCCGGATTCACCTCGTGCCAGGTCGGCGAATCGGGCGTGCCGGACTGCCAGCGCACCCGGCGCAGGACCGGGGCGTCTTCGGGGCCCAGTGTCATGAATTCGCGCGAGGGCGAACGCAGTCGCCTGGTCGTCACCGGCTGATCGAGTTCGGCCACGAGCTCGCGGTACTCGATCGTCGTCTCCCGCGACAGCATCGCGCGAGCCACCCGCGAATCGCGATGGGTGGCGTCGAGCAGGGCGGCATCATGTTCGGCCCGCGGCGCGGCGAGCGTGCCGCGCGGGGCGATCACGATGATCCGCTGCGGGTCGCCATCGACGAACCCGACCCGGTCGGTGACCTGACGCGCGCCCTCCGCGGCGAGGAAATCGCGTCCCGCTCCGGCCAATTCGGCGATCCAGCCTTGAATACGGGCGATGCGGTTGTCGGCCTCGTTCACGTGCGTCGCGGCCTCGCGCAGCAATTCGATGTTGCGGCGGCGCTCGTCCATCTGGTCCGCTCTGATGGTCCGACCGGCCACCTCTGCCAGCGCCTCTTCCAGCGCCTCCTTGGGCGACTTCTGCTGCGCAACGGCATTCGGGCCCAGATCGGCCTCGTTCACCCGCAAGCGTGCGGCGATATCGGCGCGCATCTGCCGCCACGGCTTGGACTCCAACACCTCGCGGGCGCGCTCCTCCGCCAGGCGGTCGACTTCGGCGCGAACCTGCTGCGACAGCGGTTGCGGCCCCCCGATGCCGACACGGCCGAGCGCGGCGATCCGGCGATCCACTTCCGCGAGCGCCGCCTGCACCCGGTTGTACCGCAACGCGGCATCGTGCAGCTTGAAGATCTGCTCGCGGCGACGCGCGATCTCACCGGGGTCGAGTTGCTCGCGGGCCACATACCCGGCCTCGTCGCCGGTGCCCGCGATGCTTCGGGTTCCTGCGACGCTCGCTTCCAGATGTTCCAGGGTGCGAGCCAGATTCGACTGGTTCAGCGCCTGCGCGGCATCGCCGAACGGCAGCGGAAGATCGCTGAAACGCGAATACCTGTCATCGCGCTTGGCGCGCCAGAATTCGCGTTCCCGTGCCAGCACGGCGCGTTCGCGCATCAGCTGCCGGTACACGCCCTCCGGTGTGTTCGCCAGCTCGAGCTCGGCGATCTCCGCGTCGAGCTCGGCCACCGCCGCGTCCGCGTCGTCGAACTGCTGCGCCGCCCGCGCCAGGGCATCGATGGTCGACGCGTCCGCTGGGTCGAGCGCCTCCGCGCGCATGCGACGGATGTCGTCCCACTCCGCACGCCGAGCCACGGCGTCGGCCCGCTCCGCCCGCAGCCGATCCAGGGCCTCCTGCGCCTCCGGAGGCAACGGATCGGCCTCGGGCTCTCCGACCGGCGACTGCGCACCTTGCTGCTCTGGCTGTGCCTGCTCGTCTGGCTGTCCCGCCTGCGATTGCTCACCCTGCTGAGCCTGTGGCTGCTCACCTGGCTGCTCGGCATCCGGCTGCTCGCCCGGCTCCTCAGCCTTCGGCGGCTCACCAGGCTGCTGCGACTCGGGTACCGAGGTGCCGGGGTGCGCCGACTCTCCCTCGGCCTGCTGCTGCGACGCTTCCGCGGGATCCCTGCGATGCCTCGGCTGGTAATCGGGCTGCCCACCCGACTCGTCCGCAGGCTCACCGCGATGCCGCCCCGCGCCCTCGCCCGGATCCGGCGTCCCAGGCTGCGCGCCTTCGGATTCCGCTACACCAGGCTGCGACGCACGATGTCTCGGCTCGTAGGTCTGCTCCTGCGGCCCCGACTCGTCCGCGGGCTCACCCCGATGCTTCCCCACGCCGTCGCGCGGATCCGGCATCCCAGGCTCCGCGCCTTCCGATTCCGCCGAATCGGGCTGCGACGCACGATGCCTCGGCTCGTAGGTCTGCTCCTGCGGCTGCGACTCGTCCGCGGGCTCGCCACGATGTCTTCCCGTGCCATCACTCGTACCCGGCGTACCAAGCTGCGCGCCTTCCGATTCCGCTACACCGGGCTGCGACGCACGATGTCTCGGCTCGTAGGGCTGCTCCTCCGTCTGCGACTCGTCCGCGGGCTCGCCACGATGCCGACCCGCTCCCTCGCGCGGATCCGGCGTCCGAGGTTGTGCGCCTTCGGATTCCGGAACCGCTGACTGCGGCGCACGGTGTTTCGGCTCGTAGTCCTGCGCGGGCTGCTGCGACTCGTCGGCTGGGAGGCCGCGATGCTTCGGGCGGTGGGGCTCGGGCTCCGGCTCGGCGAAGTCGGGGGTGGAGCCGCCGGAGGGGTCGTTGCCCGGAGGCACGGAGTCGGGGGTCTCGGGGGTGCCGGTGGCGGGTGGGCGGATGGGGGTCGTTGTGACCGTCCCGGTTTCGTCGACCTCGACGTGGACGTAGTCGACGCGCACTCCTGCGTCGGCCAGCCGCTGGAGTTCCTGCGGCGAGAGGAGGTCGTCCGGTGACGGGGAAGGCGAGGCCACCAGGATTCGCCTGCCGCCGGGCAGGTGGCCGACGCCCTCGGGGTCGATTCGGGCATTCAGGCCGACGAGAACATCGCGGGCGGCCTGTTCGCCCGCACGCTGCACGGCGGCGCGTTCCTCGGCGGACGCGACGCGCAGGCGTTCCAACTCGGCTCGGATTTCCGCTGCGACAGAGCGCAACTCGTCGGCGTCGCGCAGGGCGGCGGCCAAGTCGTCGCGCTGGGTCATGATCCGGGCCGGATCATCCGGACGATCCATCAGCTCGGCCACCGCGGCATCGGCGGCGCGCACCCGGGCGTCGACGGCCTCGGCTATCTCACGCGTGCCCAGACCATCGGGGTCGATACCCATCGACCGTGCGAGATCCGCGATCGCCGAATCGATTCGAGCGCGCTCGGCCGCGGCAGTCGCGATATCGGCCGCGAGTTGCGGGAGCCTGCTCCGGAACTCCGGCGTCACCGGATCGTGGACTCGCGGAATGCCGATGCGCGGCCATGCGGGCGACTGGGGCGCGGACTCGGCGATCACGACCGGACTCGCGAGCGGATCGGCAAGGAGAACCGCCGCCTCCGCGGGCAGGAAAGCCATTGCGGCGTCGATGAATTCCCGCATGCGAGCGACATCGTCGCCGACCATCGCCAGCTGGCTCACCTCGCGAAGGGTCGCCATGAGGTTCCGCGGCAGCAGAGCATCGGGCCCGAGCCGCCCGGCGACCGCGGGAATGCTGTCGGCCAGCTCCCGCATCCGATCCGCCAGCGCATCCCGCCGCGCAACGGCGTCAGGCAGACTCTGCCGCTGATCCCCGGCATCGGTGACCGCCCGATCACCCTCCACGCCACCGGGGGCGGATCCGATCTGCTGGGCCGACTCGCCATCGGACTGCTCGGCAACCCCCGGCCGCCGCATATCGACCGTCGGAACATCGCTCTCGGCAACAGGACTCGACAACGACTCCTGTCCCGACTGCTCACCGGCTTCCGGCCGACGCATGTCAACCGTCGCGTCATCGTTCTGGGCAACAGGATCCGACGACGTCCCCTGCTCCGGTTGACCACCGCCAGGCCACACCCTGGTCCGCGGATCCTCCGGCCGACCGAGATCAACCGTCGAATCATCCGCCTCCGCAACAGGACCCGACGTCCCCTGCTCCGGCTGCCCACCGCCAGGCCACACCCTGGTCCGCGGATCCTCCGGCCGACCGAGATCGACTGTCGAATCATCCGCCTCCGCAACAGGACCCGACGTCCCCTG
>NZ_JBFAHG010000017.1:0-1084 GCF_040654065.1 Nocardia sp. NPDC050793 | reverse complement strand
GCTCCGGCTGCCCACCGCCGGGCCACACCGTGGTCCGCGGATCCTCCGGCCGACCGAGATCGACTGTCGAATCATCGTTCCCGGCAACCGGATTTGATGATGTCCCCGGCTGCTCACCACCGGGCCACACCGAGGTCCGCGGATCGCCCTGCGGCGGATGGCCGATCTGGCGGTGGGCGTCGCGCAGGGCGCGCTGGTATCGCTCCTCGGCGCGTTG
Source organism: Nocardia sp. NPDC050793 (assembly GCF_040654065.1). NCBI lineage: Bacteria > Bacillati > Actinomycetota > Actinomycetes > Mycobacteriales > Nocardiaceae > Nocardia > Nocardia sp. NPDC050793. The sequence continues at coordinate 867 of NZ_JBFAHG010000017.1, read as the reverse complement.
GCGCGGCGACTGGCGTTCGCCGGAGTCATGCCGGTCCGGTGTGGGAGCGGCCGGGCGGTCGGAGGCGAAGTCGGTGCGCCGGTGGGTGATTCGGCCGTCGTCGAGGGCGGTGATCTCGATGTGGGTCACCACCACTCCCGGCCGCGCGAGCAGCGGGCGCAGCAGCGGATGCTCGGCCGCGAGCTGGGCGCGCACGTTCCCGGGTGGCAGCCAACCCACCACGACGATGCGCGGCGGCTCACCGGCCACGATGCCGACGGTGTCGTCGATGCGGCCCGCGCCCTCCTCGGCGAGCGCCTCGCGCTGCATGGCGCGGGCCAGCGCCTCGTCGAGCACCGCCACCTCGGACTCGGCGGCGAGGTAGCGCAGCGCGGCTTCGCGCAGTTCCTCGATGCGCGCGGCCTGGTCGGGGTGCGCATTCTTCAACCGGTCGACGGTGTTCGCGACCTGCTCCGGGTACGGCCCCAGCTCGTCGCGGGTGACCGGCAGGCCTGCCATCGCCGCATCCCTGGCCGCGTCCGCCGCATTCAATTCCCTGACGGCAGCGGCATTCTCCGCCGCGAGCCGCTGGGTCACGCGGCGGGCGATCTCGACATCGGGCCTGCGGCCTGGTTCCTCGGGATCGGGGGTCGGCGGCGCGGGCGGCCCCTGCGGTGGTTTCCGTCCGCCACCGTCGGCGGAGGGTTCCGGCCGGGTGGGCGCACTCGAGCCCTCGTCCTGGCTCGCCACCGCACCGTGGGCGGCGGGTGGCAAGGCGGGCGGTGCGGTGGGACGGGTCGCGGCCAGCGCCGCGTCCACCCGCGCCAGCTCGGCGTCGGCGGCCTGCTGCCTGCGGGCAGCCGCGGCGAGGTCGTTCAGCGCGTCGGC
>NZ_JBFAHG010000016.1:0-89387 GCF_040654065.1 Nocardia sp. NPDC050793 | reverse complement strand
GCCCGGTCCCATTCCGAACCCGGAAGCTAAGGCCACCAGCGCCGATGGTACTGCACTCGACAGGGTGTGGGAGAGTAGGACACCGCCGGAACATCCTTTCATGATAGGGGACCCAATTCTGGGTCCCCTATCGTCGTTTGGGGCGCTTTCGCGCTCCTGGCGCCGTCGCGTCCGAGCCCCACCGACGGCACGTGATTCAATTTTGTGGGGCCCCTGAACAACCTCAGCGGAACCTAGAGAGGGATCACCGTGTCCGAACACAACGACGGTCGGAAGCCATTCCGACGTAGCGCTTCCGACTCCGGTCAGCGCGACGCCGGTTCTGACCGGCCGTCCCGCGGCACGGGTGGCTCCTCACGCGGCGACCGCGAGGGCAACGCCGGGCGCGGCGGATTCGACCGCAGGAGTGGATCGGGCGAACGCGGTGAATCCGGCGGCCGCGGCGGTTTTCAGCGCCGCGAGGATCGCGGCGGTTCGGGCCGGCGTCATGATTCGGAAGGTCGCGGCGGATTCGACCGCGGCGGCGAACGTCGCGGTGGCTTCCAGCGCGGCGAGGGCTCCGGCGAGCGCGGCGGCTATGGTTCGCGCGGCTCTTCCACGGAGCGTGGCGGTTTCCAACGCCGGGGCGACTCGGGCGAGCGCGGTGGTTACGAGCGCCGCGGCGACTCCGGGGAGCGCGGTGGTCACGAACGTCGCGGCGACTCGGGGGAACGCGGCGGCTTCAAGCCGCGTGGCGGTTCCGGTGATCGTGGCGGATTCGACCGTCGTGGTGGTTCAGGGGAACGCGGCGGTTTCAACCGTGGCGGCTCCGGGGAACGCGGTGAATTCAACCGTGGCAGCTCCGGAGAGCGCGGCGGTTTCAACCGTGGCGGCTCCGGAGAGCGCGGTGGATTCCATCGAGGCGGTTCCAGCGACCGTGGCGGTTTCGGTCGCGGTGATTCGGGAGATCGCGGTGGCTACGAGCGTCGCGGGGATTCCGGCGATCGCGGTGGCTTCAAGCCCCGACGCGACTCCGATGACAGAGGTTTCAAGCCGCGGGGTGATCGCGGCGGCGATTTCGGTGAGCGGCGCGGTTTTTCGAGTCGTGGCGACTCCGGGGAGCGTGGCGGATTCGAGCGTCGCGACTCCGGTGAACGCGGTGGTTTCCAGCGTCGTGGTTCCGGTGATCGCCCCGATTTCGATCGGCGTGGCGAAGGTTCCGGCGGACGGCGCGATGCGGAGGACCGCGGCTTCGATCGTGGCGACAGCGGCGATCGCGGTGGCTTCAAGCGCCGCGGCGAGTCGGGCGACTACGACCGTGGGCCGCAGGACCGCCGTCGCGGTGGTGAGGGAGCACGCACCGGTGGTCGATCCCTGGATCGACGCCCCGCGCGCCCCGAAGAACCGGATCTGCCGGACGACGTGCAGGCGTCTGACCTGGACACCGCGATCCGCCGCGATCTGCTGAGCCTGGACAAGGGCAACGCCGAGACAGTGGCGCGCCACCTGGTGATGGCGGTCCGCCTCGTCGAGGACGATCCGCGTCTCGCTCTCGCGCACGCGCGCGCGGCCAGACAGCGCGCGGGCCGGATCGCCGTGGTGCGCGAGACCGCGGGCGTCGTCGCCTACCACGCGGGCGAGTGGGCGGAAGCGCTGTCCGAGCTGCGCACCGCACGACGCATGTCCGGCGGTTCCGGTCTGCTCGCGGTGATGGCCGACTGCGAACGCGGTCTCGGTCGCCCCGAGCGTGCCATCGAACTCGGCCGTAGCGAGGAGGCCCGTGCGCTCAGCGGTGACGAGGCCACCGAGCTTCGCATCGTGGTAGCAGGCGCCCGAATGGACCTTGGCCAGTACGACCAGGCCGTGGTGACTCTGCAAGCCTCCGACCTCGATCCGCAGCGCACCGGTTCCGCAGCGGCCCGCCTGTTCTACGCCTACGCCGACGCCCTGGTCGCGGCAGGCCGCACCGACGAGGGCCTCACCTGGTTCCTCAACGCGGCCTCCGCCGATCTCGACGGCGAGACCGACGCCGAAGAACGCGCAGAAGAACTGACCGGCGACACCGACCTGTAGTTTCCCGCCGAGCGCCGACCGGGCACATCGACCAGCGAGCGCTGAACGATGTCCCGCCGAACAGCACCGGCCGCCGGATCACCATGTCGCGGCGCGATCGAGTTCCCGTCCTGCCGGGGGTGTGCGGAGGCGGGCATGCCTGTCGATGGACCGGTGGAACGGTCGATTCGGCGCGGTGGATCGATCGCGTTGCACAGGCCTCCCGTACCACGCACCGACCAGTGCTCCTGAAGCGCCGTCGCGGAATGGGTTTCGCCCCTCGGAACCTGTCCTCGATCGAGCTGTCCGATGGCCGGCTCGAGCTGTGGGGCCGGCAACGCCATGCCGTATCTGTCGGCCCACTGACGTAGGGTCGAGGCCTCGGCGTGTTGTCGAGGCGGCTCGGATCGGCGGCTGGGCGTGGCGAATCGGTCATGGCGGCGGTTCCGGGGCCGACCGGCATTGGGCGCGCACGGAATTCGGCACGCGCCGAGTGGTGACACGAAGTGAGAGTGGTGTGAAGCGGCTACGAGATCGCTATGAAGCCCTGCTGCTGGACCTGGACGGCACGTTGTACCGCGGTCCCGCGGTGATCGAGGGTGCGCCGGAAGCGTTGGCGGGCGCGGGCGAGTCGGAGCAGCGGCTCGTGTACGTCACCAACAACGCGAGCCGCGGACCGGATGTAGTCGCCGAGCATCTGGTGGAGCTGGGCTTCCCTGCGACCACCGCCGACGTGGTGACCAGCGCTCAGGCGGCCGCGCGGCTGCTGGCCGAACGCCTGCGGCCCGGCGCCGAGGTGCTGGTCGTCGGCACCGACGATCTCGTTGCGGAAGTCGACGCGGTCGGCCTGCGCGCCGTCCGCCGGTTCGACGGGACCGTGCCCGCCGCCGTGGTGCAAGGACATTCGCCGCAGACGGCCTGGCCGGATCTGGCCGAGGCAGCGTACGCGCTGCGTGCCGACGCGCTGTGGGTGGCCGCCAACACCGACAAGACGCTGCCGAACGAGCGCGGTCTCGCGCCGGGCAACGGCGCGATGGTCGCGGCATTGCGCGCCGCGTCGGACCGGGAGCCGATCGTCGCGGGCAAGCCGTACGCGCCGCTGCTGGAGGATGCGCTGGTCCGCGCAGAGACCCGCAGCGCGCTGGTGGTCGGCGACCGCTTGGACACCGACATCGAGGGCGCGCAGCGCGTCGGCCTCCACTCGCTGCTGGTGCTGACCGGCGTGAGCACCCTGGATGAACTGCGCACCGCACCCGAGACGCGCATCCCCACCTATGTCGCGGATTCCCTGGACGCGCTGAACCACCCTCCGGTCGAGGACGAGTCGACCGACGACCTGTCCGAGCGGCTGCGGAGGAACCCCGGTCGAGCGGTGACGGTCCGCGCGTCCGATTCGGAAATCCGATAGCGTTGGCAGCACGATGACTACTCCGATGCCCCGCCCGCAGGGACCCGGTATGCCCGGTCCCGGATCGCACGCGCCCCGCCCCGGCATCCCGCTGCCAGGCAAGCATCTGCCGGGCGCGCAGGGTCGCCCGGAGCCCGCCGATCCGGACCGGATTCGCACCGAGATCGACAGCCTGCTGGCCGAGCTCGACGCCCGCGGCGCCGCCTTCGGTGCGGGCGCGGACACCGCCGAATCCGGCGCCGACATCACCCGGCGCGCGCGCATCCTGGAGCAGGCACACGACGTGCTGGTCCAGGCCCTGGCTACGGTGGACAAGATCTGAGGTGGCCAGGCGCGCGCGAGTGGACGCCGAACTCGTTCGCCGCGGGTTGGCGCGATCGCGGGAGCACGCGGTCGAGCTGATCGGCGCGGGTCGGGTCCTGATTGCTGGATCGGTCGCCACGAAACCGGCGACCGCGGTGGAAGCGGGCACCCCGCTGCTGGTGCGGGAGGAACCCGACGAGGTGCAGTGGGCCTCGCGCGGTGCGCACAAACTCCTCGGCGCGCTGGAGCGATTCGAGCCAGCGGGCGTGCGTGTCGCAGGCAAGCGCTGCCTGGACGCGGGCGCGTCGACCGGCGGGTTCACCGACGTGCTGCTCAACCGCGGCGCGCGGGAAGTCGTGGCCGTCGACGTCGGATACGGCCAGCTGATCTGGCGGTTACAGAACGACGAGCGCGTGCGCGTCCACGACCGCACCAACGTCCGCAACCTGACGCCCGAACTCATCGACGGCACGGTCGAAATCGTGGTCGGCGATCTGTCGTTCATCTCCCTCGGGCTCGTACTGCCCGCGCTGGCCGCCTGCGCCGCGGACGGCGCCGACCTGCTGCCCATGGTGAAACCACAGTTCGAGGTCGGTAAGGAGCGGGTCGGTTCCGGCGGTGTGGTGCGCGATCCCGCGCTGCGCGCGGAGGCGGTGCGCACCGTTGCCGCGGTGGCCGCCGAGCACGGGCTGCGCACCCTCGGCGTGGTGGCCAGCCCCCTGCCCGGTCCGTCGGGCAATGTCGAATACTTTCTGTGGCTGCGCAAGGACGGGCAGTTCGAATACGACGCGCAACAGGTCGCCGCGCTCGTCGAGCGTGCGGTTGAGGAGGGTCCACAGTGAACGCGGTGACGCCGGAATCCGGCGGCCGGGAGATCCTGCTTGTCTCGCATCCAGGCCGGGCGGAGATCATCGAGACCGCCCACCGGGTGGCGAAGATCTTCACCGAGGCGGGAATCGGGCTGCGGGTTCTCGATGACGAGGCCGACAGCACCCGATTCGATGTCGAGGCAGGCCAGGACACGATGGCCTGCGCGGCGCCCGGCGGATATCCGGTGCAGGTAGTCGAGCACGGGCCGGAGGCCGCGGTCGGGTGCGAGATGGTGCTGGTGCTCGGCGGCGACGGCACGTTCCTGCGCGCCGCCGAACTGGCGCGTCCGGCGTCGGTGCCGGTACTGGGAATCAATCTGGGCCGCATCGGTTTTCTCACCGAGGCCGAGGCCGAGCACTTGGACGAGGCGCTGGGCCAGGTGGTGCGCGGTGACTACCGCATCGAGCACCGGATGACGATCGACCTCTCGGTCCGGGTGGACGACGAGGTGGTGGACACCGGCTGGGCGTTGAACGAGGCCAGCATCGAGAACGCCTCGCGCATGGGCGTGTTGGAAGTGGTGCTCGAGGTCGACGGGCGCCCTGTCTCGTCGTTCGGCTGCGACGGCATCCTGCTCTCCACGCCGACCGGTTCCACGGCCTACGCCTTCTCGGCGGGCGGGCCGGTGGTGTGGCCGGAACTGGAGGCGCTGCTGGTGATCCCGAGCAACGCACACGCCCTGTTCGCTCGGCCGCTGGTGACCAGCCCGGAGTCCAGGATCGCGGTGGAATCCGTTGCCACGGGCCACGATGCGATAGTTTTCCTGGACGGCAGGCGCACCATGGCGTTGCCCAAGGGCGGCCGGGTGGAGGCGGTCCGCGGTGCCCATCCGGTGCGCTGGGTGCGGTTGGACTCCGCGCCGTTCGCGGACCGGATGGTGCGCAAGTTCCAGTTGCCTGTGACCGGCTGGCGAGGCCGACGGCGAACGGAGAGCACACGTGCTGACAGAGATCAGGATTGACAGCCTCGGCGTCATTTCCGCGGCCACCGCGCAGTTCCACGAGGGTCTCACCGTCCTGACCGGTGAGACCGGCGCGGGCAAGACCATGGTGGTGACCAGCCTGCACCTGCTGAGCGGTGCGCGCGCCGACGCGGGCCGGGTGCGGCTCGGCGCGGCGCGTGCGGTGGTGGAGGGCCGCTTCACCGTCGACGACGTGAACGAGGCAGCCCGCACCGAGGTCGGTCGGGTGCTGGAGTCGGCGGCGGCCGAGGCCGACGACGACGGCAGCGTCATCGCGATCCGCACGGTGAGCAGCGACGGACGTTCCCGCGCGCATCTCGGCGGCCGCGGCGTGCCCGCCTCGGTGCTGGCCGATTTCACCGCGCCGCTGCTGACCGTGCACGGCCAGAACGACCAGCTGCGTTTGCAGCGTCCGGAACAGCAGCTGAACGCGCTGGACCAGTTCGCGGCCGAGACGGTCGGCCCGCTGCTGCGCAAGTATCAGGTGCATCGCCGTTCCTGGCTGGACGCCCGTACCGAGCTGCTCGAACGCACCGCTCGCAGCAGGGAATTGGCGTTGGAGGCCGATCGACTGAAGTACTCGCTCACCGAGATCGACGCCATCGCACCGGAACCCGGCGAGGACGCGCGGATCATCGACGAAGTGCGCAGGCTCAGCGACCTGGACTCGCTGCGCGAGGCCGCCGCGACCGCGCACGACGCGCTCGCCGGACCGTCCGACGCGCCCGAGGACGGTTCCGGCGCATTGGAATTGCTCGGCGCGGCGCGTTCGCGGCTGGAATCCGCCGACGATCCTGCCCTGTCCGCGCTCGCGCCCCGGCTCGGCGAGGCCATCGCGGTGGTCGTCGATCTCACCACCGAACTGAGCGGCTATCTCTCCGACCTGCCGTCGGATCCCGGCGCGCTGGACTCGCTGCTGACCAGGCAGGCCGAGCTCAAGAGCCTGACCCGCAAGTACGCACCCGACATCGACGGCGTAATCGCCTGGGCCGACGAGGCGCGGACCAGGCTGGATTCGCTGGACGTCTCCGACGAGGCGCTCACCAAGCTGGCCGCAGAGGTGGATATCGCCGCCGAACGGGTGCGCACGGCGGCCCGCAAGCTCACCGCGGCGCGCAGCAAGGCGGCGGGCAAGCTGGCCGCGGCGGTCAGCGCGGAGCTCGGCGGTCTGGCGATGGGGAAGGCCCGGCTGGAGGTCGAGGTGCGTCCGGTGCCCGCGGGCGCGCAGGATTCCGCGCCGCTGACCGTCGACGGCGTCGACCTGCACGCGGGCGCGTCCGGCGTGGACGAGGTCGAGTTCCGGCTCTCCGCGCATTCGGGCGCGCAGTCGCTGCCGTTGAGCAAGAGCGCCTCCGGCGGCGAGCTCTCCCGTGTGATGCTCGCGCTCGAGGTGGTCCTCGCCAGTTCCGATCACGGCGCGACGATGGTGTTCGACGAGGTCGACGCCGGAGTCGGCGGCCGGGCCGCGGTGGAGATCGGCCGCAGGCTGGCACGGTTGGCGCGCACCCATCAGGTCATCGTGGTGACCCACCTGCCCCAGGTTGCGGCTTTCGCCGACACACACCTGGTGGTGGACAAGTCCGATGACGGCAAGGGCAAGGTCAACAGCGGCGTCCGCGCGCTCACCAAGGACGAGCGCGTCATCGAGCTGGCCCGCATGCTCGCCGGTCTGGACGACACCGAGACCGGTCGCGCGCACGCGGAGGAACTGCTCGAGACCGCCCGCGCCGAACGCGCCACCGCCTGAGCTCTTGAAACGCGAAAGGCCCTCGTCCCGAAGCACTTCGGGGCGAGGGCCTTTCGCACAGGCATTCTCGGGCGAGCCGCCGCCGGGTGGGCTCAGAATTGTTGGCGAGACCCCCAGCTCGGCGAGAACCCAGCTCGGCTGCCGGGAACTCAGCTCGGCTGCCGGGAACTCAGCTCGGCTGCCGGGAACTCAGCTCGGCTGCCGGGAACTCAGCTCGGCTGCGGGGAACTCAGCGCGGTTGGCGGGAACTCAGCGCGGCCGCTGGGAGCTCAGCGCGGCTGGCGAGAACCCAGCGCGGCCGGAGTGATCAGCTGAACGCCTTCTGCGTGCCCTTGATGAACTGGTTGATCAGCACCCGCAGGCCTGCTTCCACCGCCTTGGCGGGCACCGGCAGGCTCGGCTCCGACTCCATCGTGTAGGACACCAGCGTGCCGCCGTCGGCGTCGCTGAAGGTCACGATGCCGACGTGCCGCTTCACCGGCGCGCCCTTGACGATCTTGTATTCCATCCGTTCGCCGGGCACCAGCTTGGTGGTCTCTTCGACGATGCCGACGCCGCCGCGCCCCACTACGTACTGCGCGCCAACACCCTCGGGCGTCGGGGAACCCGGCTTCTTCAGGGTGAACTGCACTAATGGCAGGTGGGCATTGATGCCGTCCCGCTCGGTGAAGAACTTGTAGACGGCATCGCGCGGGGCGGCGATGACGACGTCGACGGTGCTGGTGGCCATGCGTGTCTCCTCTTCGAGCTGTCTGTGACGGCAGTGTATAGGTACCACGTCACGTCGCGGCGCGCTGTGTCGGCGCGGTCACCGGGCGCGGCGGATGCGCCGGAACCGGTTTCGGAGCGCGCTGATGGGCTACTGCGGGAAAACCGACAGTCGAAACAGGAGGACGACGATGTTCCGAACGGGTGTTCGTTTGGTATTCATCACCGCGGCCGCCGCGTCGGCGGTCGTGCTCGGTGGCGGCCTCACCGCGGCGGCGCCGACGCTCACCGCCGACACCACCGAGGAAGGCAGCATCGCGGTCGGCAGCAACCCGACCGGGGAGCAGTGGACCTGTGTGCTGTTCGGCTCGGCGGAGCAGGCGGGTAGCCGCTTCGACATGGCGCGCGCCGGGGAGAGCCGCGGTGGCTTCGCCGCAGGCAGCACGGTGACCGCGGGATGCCTGAACAACCAAACGTTCGCGATCACCGTCGTCACGGGCGTGACCTCGCTCGACGACGAGGACTGACCGAACCGTCCGGCGGATCGGCGGGTAAAGATCGTGCTCGAACCCAGCGGGTGATCGGGGTCAGTGTCGGCGCTTGCGCATCATCAGCACCCCGGTGATCCAGCCGAGGACGAACATGACGAGCAGGATCAGCCACATCGGTGACTGCACGCTGATCAGCAGGAATTCGACCGTCACGTTGCCGCGGTTGTCGAAGACGAACAGCACGGCGAGCACGGTCAGGAGTAGCGCGACCCACTGCGTGGGTGACACCCGCGCCAGAAAAGAACGGGATTCGGTGGCCACCGATCGAATGTAGCCGAGGCGCGGTACCTGCCGCGATGACACGCTCGGCGCAGCAACTCAGCCATTGGCGACGTAAGCGTCGATCTCGCGCAGGTAGCCGTCCACGCGCGCCGGGGTCAGCCAGGACGCGCGGAAGGAGTTGCGGGCCAGGCGCACGAGCTGGTCGACGTCCAGGCCTGCCTTTTCGTGTAGCGCCAGGTAGTTGTCCGCGGCGTAGGCGCCGAAGTAGGCGGGATCGTCGCTGTTGAGCGTGACGAGCAGGCCGCGGCCGAGTAGCCCGACGATCTCGTCGGACTTCATCTGGGCGGTGACGAAGGAATTCGAGACCGGACAGCAGGTGAGCCCGATGCCCTTGGCGCGCACGAATTCCACCAGCCTGTCGTCCTCCACGATATTGGTTCCGTGATCGAGCCTGTCGACGCCGATCTCCTCGAGCGCCTGGCGAATGTGCTCCCTGGAATCGGACTGGTCGATGTCGCAGTGCATGGTGAGCAGGAAACCTTCCCGGCGCGCCCGTTCGAATACCGCGGCGAACTTGCGGGGCGGGTTACCGCGTTCGTCGGAATCGAGTCCGACGCCGATGATCCAGTCGCGGTAGGGCAGCGCCTCCATCAGGGTAGCCATCGCGTATTCCGCCGAGTGGTCACGCAGGAAGCACAGGATCAGCTCGGCGGAGATGCCGAGCTCGCGGCGGGCCTGCACGATCGCGGAGCGGTATCCGCTGATGACCGACTGGAACGGGACGCCGCGTCCGGTGTGCGCCTGCGGATCGAAGAACATCTCGACGTGCCTGATGCCGTCGTTGTGCGCCCTGGTCAGGTATTCGAATGCCAGATCGTGAAAGTCACGCGGCTGCTGGAGCACCTCCATGGCGGGGTAGTAGACCTGGAGGAACGAGGTCAGGTCGTGGAAGCGGTAGGTCTGGCGGACCTCGTCGACCGTGCGCTCCGGCAGCCGGATGCCGTTGCGTTCGGCCAGCCGGAACTTCAACTCCGGTTCCAGGGTGCCCTCGAGGTGCAGGTGCAGCTCGGCCTTGGGCAGGCCGCGGATGAACTCGGCGAGAGCGGGACGAACCGTGCCGGTCATGGGTCACCACCGTGTGCGTCGCGGAGGGCGGCGCACCCGGGGGACGCCGCATGCCGACGACCACGGTAGCCGGTGCGGTGGGCGGATTTCCGAGGTTCGGGTGTTCACAGCGCCAGCTGGAGTTCGGCGGCGAACTCGTAGCTCGCCTCCCAGCCCGCGGGCGACGGCGCGAGGATCACCCGTTCGGCGCCGGACGCTGCGTATTCGGCCAGCTGGTCGGCCGCCTGGCGGGGAGCGGCGGCCAGCGGCGGGGCGACCACGGTGATCGCCGGTGCGTTGCGGCCGAATGTCTGGGCCAGGGTGGACAATTCGCGTGCCGATGCGGCCACGTCGGCGGGGCTCGCGCCGATCGTGATCCAGCCGTCGGCGAATTCGGCGGCGCGGCGCCGTGCCCTCGGACCGTCGCCCGCCACCAGGACCGGCGGCATGGTCGCGCCGGGGGAGAGGGTGACTGCTACGCCGTCGGCGAGCGTCGCCGGTTTGCCCGCGACGAGGTCGGGGAGTACCCGCAGCGCCTCGTCGGTGCGTGCGCCGCGTTCGGGGAAGGAGGCTCCCGCCGCTCGCCAGCCGATGTCGCCGTGGGCCGGATTGCCGGTGCCGACTCCGAGCAGCAGGCGGTTCCCCGATACGTACTGCAACGCGCCGATCTGCTTGGCGGCCCAGGCAGCCGGGCGCAGGGCCAGCAGCAGCACGCCGTAGCCGATGCGGAGGCGATCGGTCACCGCGGCGGCGGTCGCGAGCGTCACCGTGCTGTCCAGGATCGGTGCGCTGGCCACCAAATGGTCGGTGGACCAGACGGATTCGAGCCCCGCCTGCTCGGCGAATCGGGCGGCCGCGCGGACGTCACCGAGGATGGGGTGTGCGGGGTCAGGGGAGGAGGTGGGCAGGATGGCGCCGAGATGCAGTGTCATATTCGTGACGCTACGAGTGCGCCTGCCCGCGGCCAATGTCACGGAAGCTCGTTCTCATGTCACCGACGCTCAGCACGAGAACCCTTGCCCGACAACGGCTTCGTGTCTGCTCCTGGCAGGGTGCGCCCAAGGGCGCGAACCGTGGCGCGCAGCGGCTCGGGTGGAAAGCGTTCCAGGTCGGAGAGCACCAGCCTGTCCAGTGTCTCGATGAATCCGAGCATCACGTGGCCGATGAGTTCCACGTGTCCGCGCGAAGACAACAGGCCGGTCGGTTCGAAAATGGGACTGGCTTGTATCACTGTGACGAATGTGACTGGTGGTTCGGCGCGCCTCCACCAATGGTCGAGACTTTGCGCCCATCATCGGGCGCATGAGGATGCTGGCGTTGTTGTCGAAGAACACCGAAACGCTGCCCGGTCTCGCCGGGATGGCCCGGGTGGATCGCAACACCCGGCGCCTGCTGCGGCGGGTCGGTCCCGGTGATGTCGTCGTGCTCGACGAGATGGACCTGGACCGGATCACCGCGGACCGGCTGGTCGAGGCGGGTGTGGTCGCGGTGATCAACACCTCGCCCTCGATCTCGGGGCGCTATCCGAATCTTGGTCCGGAAGTGTTGGTGGCCAACGGCATTCTGCTGCTGGACACCGTCAGTTCCGACGCCTTCACCAAGATCAAGGACGGCACCAAGGTCCGGATCGCCGAGGGCGTCGTCTACGCGGACAAGCTGACCAAGAAGGAACCCGAGGTCCTGGTCGAGGGCATCGAGCTCACCGAGGCCGCCGTCGCGGAGCGGATGATCGACGCGCGCAACGGCCTCGCCGACCACCTGGAGGCCTTCGCGGGCAACACCATCGAGTTCGTCCGCACCGAGAGCGCGCTGCTCATCGACGGCATCGGAGTACCCGAGCTGGAACTCGACATGAAGCGCAGACATGTCGTCGTGGTGGCCGACGGTCCCGATCACGTCGACGATCTCAAGCGGCTCAAGCCGTTCATCAAGGAGTACGCGCCGATCATGGTCGGTGTCGGCCGCGGCGCGGACACCCTGCGGAAACAGGGCTACCGGCCCGACCTCATCGTCGGCGATCCAGAGGAGATCACCTCCGCGACCATGAAGTGCGGCGCCGAGGTCATCCTGCCCGCCGACACCGACGGCCACGCCAAGGGCTTGGAACGAATCCAGGACCTGGGCATCGGCGCGACCACCTTCCCGTCCTCCGGTGCGCCGTCCGATCTCGCGCTGCTGCTGGCCCACCACCACGGCGCCGCGCTGATCGTGACCGCGGGCGCCGCCGCCTCGCTGGACGACTTCTTCGACCGCGGCCGCCGCGACAGCAATCCCGCCACCTTCCTCACCCGGCTCAAGCTTGGCACCAAGCTGATGGACGCCAAGGCGGTCGCCACCCTGTACCGCAACCGGGTGTCGGGCGTGGCGATCGCGCTGGTGGTGCTCGCCGCGCTGATCGCGGTCATCGTGGTGCTGCTGGCCTCCCACTCCGGCACCGAGATGCTCGACTGGGCCGCGGATACCTGGAACCGCTTCGCGGTCTGGTCCAAGGACCTGATCGAAGCTCGCGAGAAATGACCCGGGGGTCATCATGATTTCCCTACGCCAGCACGCCGTTTCCCTGGTGGCCATTTTCCTGGCGCTCGCGCTCGGCGTGGTGCTCGGCTCGCAGACGCTCGCCGCCGACCTGCTCTCGGCTCTGCGCGCGGACAAGAACGACCTGCGTGAGCAAGTCGACGCCCTCGGCGAACAGCACCGCCGCTCCACGGGTGAGTTCGACGCCGCCGACCGGTTCATCGCCGGCTCGGCGAACCGCATCCTCGGCGGCGCACTCGACGGTCGATCGGTGGTGGTCTTCACCACGCCGGACGCGGACGCCGCCGACGTGGAGGCGGTGTCGAAGGGCCTGGCGACGGCGGGCGCACCGGTGGTCGGCCGGATCGCGCTCACCGACGCCTTCACCGACGCGACCGAAGGGGACCGGCTGCGCACCGCGATCACCAATGTCATCCCGGCGGGCGCGCAGCTGCGCACCGGCGGCGTCGACCAGGGCAGCATGGCGGGCGACCTGCTCGGCATCGTGCTGCTGCTCGACCCGGCCAACGCGCAACCGCGCAGCACCCCGCAGGAGCTCGGCCTGGTGCTGGAGACCCTGCGCGGCGGCGGCTTCCTTGCCTACGGCGACACCCCGGTGCAACCCGCGCAGCTCGCGGTGGTGGTGACCGGAGAGGGTGCGAAAGCCGCTGAGCACAGCCAGGGTTCGAACCTGGCCCGATTCGCGGGCGGGCTGCGCGGCCGCGGCGCGGGCGTCGTGCTCGCAGGTCGTTCCGGCGCGGCCGAGGGTGCGGGACCGATCGCTTCCGTCCGCTCCGACGCGGCCCTGGCCACCGCTCTGACCACCGTCGACAACCTGGACCGGCAGATCGGCAGGGTCACCGCCGTCCTCGGCCTCACCGAACAGCTCAACGGCGGTGCAGGCCGATACGGCACCGGCGCGAAGGCGACCTCGCTCACCCTGGCCGCGCTGCCGGGCTGAGCGTGGCGGCCGCCCGCTCGGCGCGGCGAACCGCGTACACCTGCGGCGGCCGCCGAGCGATCCCGCTCACAGTCCGCGGCCCGGCGCTCTGACCGGCTCCCGGCGATCGATCAGCAAACGTGCGTGGCGTTCGTTTCAGCGGGTGCGGACGTGTTACCGTGAAGACCCGTGGGTCAAACACGGATTCAGGCGCGAACCGCTACCAAGCACATCTTCGTCAGCGGTGGTGTCGCCTCCTCATTGGGTAAAGGCCTTACCGCTTCCAGCCTCGGTCAGCTGCTGACGGCGCGCGGTCTGCGCGTCACCATGCAGAAACTCGACCCTTATCTCAACGTCGATCCGGGCACCATGAATCCGTTCCAGCACGGAGAGGTGTTCGTGACGGAGGACGGCGCCGAGACCGATCTCGACGTCGGCCACTACGAGCGCTTCCTCGACCGGGACCTATCCCGGGACGCGAATGTGACCACGGGGCAAATCTATTCGTCGGTGATCGCCAAGGAGCGCCGCGGCGAGTACCTCGGCGACACGGTCCAGGTGATCCCGCACATCACCGACGAGATCAAGAGCCGCATCCTCGCGATGAGCGGCCCCGATCTACAAGGCCAGACCCCGGACGTGGTGATCACCGAGATCGGCGGCACCGTCGGCGACATCGAGTCGCAGCCGTTCCTGGAGGCCGCCCGGCAGATCCGCCACGACGTCGGCCGGGACAACGTCTTCTTCCTGCACGTCTCGCTGGTGCCGTACCTGGCGCCCTCGGGCGAGCTGAAGACCAAGCCGACCCAGCACTCGGTGGCCGCGCTGCGCAACATCGGTATCCAGCCCGACGCGCTGATCCTGCGCTGCGACCGCGAGGTGCCGCAGGCGCTCAAGAGCAAGATCGCGCTCATGTGCGACGTCGAGGTGGACGCGTGCATTTCCACACCCGACGCGCCCTCCATCTACGACATCCCGAAGGTGCTGCACCGCGAGGGCCTGGACGCCTATGTGGTGCGCAGGCTCGGCCTGCCGTTCCGCGACGTGGACTGGACCGTGTGGGGCGATCTGCTGGACCGCGTGCATTCGCCGCGCGAGGAGGTCGAGGTCGCGTTGGTCGGCAAGTACGTCGACCTGCCGGACGCGTACCTGTCGGTCACCGAGGCGCTGCGCGCGGGCGGGTTCGCCTCGCGCGCCAAGGTGAAGATCCGCTGGGTGCCCTCCGACGAGTGCGAGACCGAGTCCGGCGCGGTGGCCGCGCTGCGCGACGTGGACGCGGTGCTGATCCCCGGCGGCTTCGGCATCCGCGGCATCGAGGGCAAGGTCGGCGCCATCCGTTTCGCCAAGACCAGGAAGATCCCGCTGCTCGGCCTGTGCCTCGGGCTGCAGTGCGTGGTGATCGAGGCGGCCCGCTCGGTGGGCTTGACCGAGGCCAACTCGGCCGAGTTCGAACCCGACACCCCGCACCCGGTCATCTCCACCATGGCCGACCAGGAGCAGGCCGTGGCGGGCGAGGCCGATCTCGGCGGCACGATGCGCCTTGGCGCGTACCCGGCCATCCTGCAGAAGGGCTCCGTCGTCGCGCAGGCCTACGGCGCCGAGCAGGTGTCCGAGCGGCACCGGCACCGCTACGAGGTGAACAACGCCTACCGCGACAAGGTCGCCTCCAGCGGTCTGAAGTTCAGCGGCGTCTCGCCCGACGGGCACCTGGTCGAGTTCGTCGAGCTGCCCGCCGACGTGCACCCGTTCTTCGTCGCGACCCAGGCGCACCCCGAGCTCAAGAGCCGCCCGACCCGCCCGCATCCGCTGTTCGCGGCGCTCATCGCGGCGGCGCTGAAATACAAGCTGGCCGAACGGCTTCCGGTGGACATCCCCGGCGAGGAACTGGCGAGCGCGGACCAGGGGTCGTAATGAGCAACGCAGGGGGAGACGCGCCGGGCCGTCACGACTTCGAGACCGTCGCGAGCAAGACGCTGTACACCGGCGCGATCCTGGCGCTGCGCCAGGATCAGGTCGCGATGCCGGGCGGCAAGGTGGTCGAACGCGAGGTCGTCGAGCATCACGCCGCGGTCGCGGTGGCCGCGATCGATGACGACGACAACGTCGTGCTGATTCGGCAGTACCGGCATCCGCTCGGCACCCGTCTGCTCGAGCTGCCCGCGGGCCTGCTCGACATTCCCGGCGAGGATCCGCTCGCCGCGGCCAAGCGGGAGCTGGCCGAGGAGACCGGGCTGGCCGCGCGGGATTGGGCGGTGCTCGTCGACGTGGCGCTCTCGCCGGGTTTCACCGACGAGGCGCTGCGGGTCTACCTGGCCAGCGGGCTGTACGACACCGAGCGTCCGGATCCGGAATTCGAAGAGGCCGACCTGGAGCTGGTTCGCATGCCGGTCACCGAGGCGGTGCGCGCCGCGCTGGCCGGCGAGATCACCAACGCCACCGCGGTGGCCGGCGTGCTGGCCGTCGTCGCGGCACGGTCGGGCGACGCGCCGCTACGACCCGCCGATGCGCCGTGGCCGGGGCAACCCACCGCACTGCTGCGGCGTAAAGCGGCGACGGCACAGGAAACCTGACAGGATGCGGGGGTGCTTGCCCGCGAAATCGACTCCTACCTCGACCATCTCGCGGTCGAGCGCGGAGCCGCGCGCAACACCCTCGGCGCCTATCGCCGCGATCTGGATCGCTACCGCGATTTCCTGATCGGCCGCGGCGTCACCGAATTGGATCGGGTCGCCGAATCCGATGTCGCCGATTTCACCGTCGCGCTGCGCGCGGGCGGCGAACAGCATCCGCCGCTGGCCGCGAGCTCGGTGGCGCGCGCGTTGATCGCGGTGCGCGGACTGCACCGCTTCGCGGCGGCCGAGGGACTCACCAGAACCGATGTCGCACATGCCGTGAAGCCGCCCGCGCCGGGTCGTCGGCTGCCCAAGGCGCTGCCCTACGACAAGGTGCTGCGCCTGCTGGAGGCGGCGGGCGGCGGCGCGGGCGAGGAACAGGACGCGACCGCCGCGGTCGGCGGCGGCCCGCGCGGACTGCGCGACCGTGCCCTGCTGGAACTGCTCTATTCCACGGGCGCGCGAATCTCCGAGATGGTCGGTCTCGACGTCGATGATCTCGACGCCGATGACCGCGCAGTCGTCCTGCGCGGCAAGGGTGGCAAACAACGTATGGTGCCCATCGGCCGGCCCGCGCTCGCCGCGGTGGACGCCTATTTGGTGCGCGGGCGACCGGCGCTGGCCGCCGCGGGCAAGAACGCCGCGGGCGCGCTGTTCCTCAACGCGCGCGGCGGACGGCTGTCGCGGCAGAGCGCCTGGCAGGTCTTGCAGGACGCCGCCGAACGCGCGGGCATCGGCGCCGCCGTCTCGCCGCACACGCTGCGGCACTCCTTCGCGACACATCTGCTCGACGGCGGGGCCGATGTGCGTGTCGTGCAGGAACTACTCGGCCACGCCTCGGTGACGACCACCCAGATCTACACGCTGGTCACCGTCAACACCCTGCGCGAAGTGTGGGCGACGGCGCACCCGCGTGCCCGCTGAGTCACGGCCGTCGGCAGCGATCGCTCGTCGCCGACCCGGACAGCGGGTATCGTCCGACAGCGAAGTGTTTCCAGCAGCTCGTTCGTGACACCCGCGGCGAGTCGGGGGTGGGAAAGCACCGCGACAGCAACGCGGGTGTCGCGTGTCCGAGCGCGGGTCTCGCGCGGTCAAGCGGTAGCGTCTACCGGAGAGCTGGACCGTACGAAAGCGAGGTCGGGCCCGATCGGCCTCGCTACGCTCGGCGAGGCAACGGGCAGGAACGTCTAAGGAGCAGCGGATCGTGACGACAGCCGGAGCGGCGGAGCCGCCGATGGGTGCTGGGGCGCAGCCGCTTACGGGGCCCCGGTCGGATGGTTACTCGGATGGCGCGGCGGAAACGCTGTGGGGCGACGGAGCCGAGCCCGTTCCGGAAGATGCGGAACTGGGCCCGACGGGACGTCCGTTGCGCCTGGTGCCCGACCCGCCGCCGGTGGCACGGCACGGCGAGGCGCTCATCGTGGCCATGTGCAACCAGAAGGGCGGGGTCGGCAAGACGACCTCGACCATCAATCTCGGTGCGGCACTGGCCGAATACGGCCGCCGCGTGCTGCTGGTCGACCTGGATCCGCAGGGCGCCCTGTCGGCCGGACTCGGTGTCGCCCACCACGATCTCGATCTCACGGTGCACAACCTGCTGGTCGGCAGCCGCACCTCCATCGATGACGTGCTGATGCGGACCAAGGTCGAGAACATGGACCTGCTGCCGAGCAACATCGATCTCTCGGCCGCGGAGATCCAGCTGGTCAACGAAGTCGGCAGGGAGCAGACCCTCGGTCGCGCACTGGAACCCGTGCGCGACCGCTACGACTACATCCTCATCGACTGCCAGCCCTCGCTCGGCCTGCTCACGGTCAACGCGCTGGCCTGCTCCGACGGCGTCATCATTCCGATGGAGTGCGAATACTTCTCGCTGCGCGGGCTCGCGCTGCTCAACGATACCGTGGAGAAGGTGCGCGACCGGCTGAACCCGCGGCTGAGCCTGTACGGCATCGTGGTCACCATGTTCGATGCCCGCCTACTACATTCGCGCCAGGTGATGGCGCGCGTCGTCGAGGTGTTCGGCGAGCTGGTCTACGACACCGCCATCTCGCGCACCGTTCGATTCCCGGACGCGAGTGTCGCCGGTGAACCCATCACCACGTGGGCGCCGAAATCCGGTGGCGCCGAAGCCTATCGGTCGATGGCACGGGAAGTCATCCACCGGTCCGGCCGGTGACCGGCGCATCCGACCCAGCGCGACAGACGACGATCGACCGGACCGGCCCGCACGCTGTCGCGGCGCAGGCCGACACCGAGACCACCGAGCAAGGCGGATCCGGATTCCGGCTCAAGCTCAGCAATTTCGAGGGTCCCTTCGACCTGCTGCTCACCCTGATCAGCTCGCGCAAGCTGGATGTCACCGAGGTGGCGCTGCATCAGGTCACCGACGAGTTCATCGCCTACACCAAGGCGATGACCGCGAGCATGAACGAACAGAGCGGGCTGCGCGCGGACAAGATCCTGGATCAGACCACCGAATTCCTGGTCGTCGCCGCGACCCTGCTCGATTTGAAGGCCGCGCGGCTGCTGCCCTCGGGTGAGGTCACCGACACGGAGGATCTCGAGCTGCTCGAGGCACGCGACCTGTTGTTCGCCCGCCTGCTCCAATATCGCGCGTTCAAGCAGGTCGCCGAGCTGTTCGGCGAGCTGGAGGCGGTCGCGCTGCGGCGCTATCCGCGTTCGGTCGGTCTCGAAGAGCGATTCGCCGGTCTGCTGCCCGAGGTTACGCTGGGAGTCGACGCGGCCGGATTCGCCGATATCGCCGCCGCGGCGTTCCGTCCGCGCCCGACGCCGAAGGTCGGGCTGGACCACCTGCACGCGCACGCCATCTCGGTCGCCGAGCAGGCTGCGCTGGTACTGGAACGGCTGAAGGCGCGCGGTGCGGGCGGCTGGACGACGTTCGCCGAGCTGGTCGCCGACTGCGAGATGCCGGTGCAGATCGTGGCGCGCTTCCTCGCGCTGCTCGAGCTGTACCGGGGTAAGACCATCGAGTTCGACCAGCCCGATCCGCTCGGCCCGCTCGCGATCAGCTGGATCGGCGAGCCCGAGGACGGAACGCCTGCGCCGACCGTGACGATCGAGGAGGACTACGGGTGACGGACTCGACCATCGACACCGGAGCCGACGACACCGCGGCCGCCGGGGCTGAAGGCGCCGTTGCGGAGACCGCCGGGGCCGACACCGCTGCAACCGACGCCGCTGCGGCCGAGACCGCAGCCGACACTGTCGCGGCCGATACCGTCACCGATCCAGCCGAGCCGACCGGTGCGGAGGACGCGAAGGTGGCGGAAAACACGTCGGCGGCCGCTCGCCCGGAGGCGGTGGCGGGCTTCACGCCGGAGGCACTCGACGACGCAGAATTCCGCTCCGCGCTGGAGGCGATGCTGCTCGTCGTGGACGCTCCGGCCCCGGTAGAACAGCTGGCGGCGGCCCTGGACGACACCACGGAACGGGTGGCGGCGGCGCTGCGCGCGATGTCGGCCGAGCTGACCGCGCGCGGCAGCGGCATCGATCTGCGTTTCGTCGGTGACGGGTGGCGCTTCTATACTCGCAGCGAGTACGCACCGTATGTGGAGCGCGTACTGCTCGACGGCGCTCGGACCAAATTGACGAGGGCGGCGTTGGAGACATTGGCGGTGGTGGCCTACCGCCAACCGGTGACCAGGACCAGAGTGAGCGCGGTCCGCGGCGTGAACGTCGACGGTGTGATGCGCACGCTGCTCGCCCGCGGGCTGATCGCCGAGGCCGGGGTCGACCCGGAGACGAACGGCACGCAGTACTGCACGACCGAACTGTTCTTGGAACGGATCGGGCTTGCCTCGCTGTCCGATCTGCCACCGCTGGCGCCCTTGCTCCCGGGCGTCGACCTGATCGATGAGATCAACGAGAGCCTGGAAACGGATCCCCGTTACACCAGGCTGAGGAAACCCGCCGAGGCCGATTTGGATCTCGGCACCGAGGATTGACAGGACAGATGAATACGCCCGCTCGCCGAGATGGCACACCGGATCGTAAGAAGAACAGCGCCCAGCCCGCCAGAGGCGGCACGGGTCGCGCCGTCGGCGCCCGCGGCGCCAGAGCAGCCCAGCGCGGCGAAACAGCGCGCGGCGCCACGCCGTGGGGGTCGGACGACAGGGGCGCGCGGCGCGGCGCGGGAGGTGCGAGCCAGGGCGGTTCCGCCCAGCGCGGCGCGGGCCAGCACGGTTCGAGCCAGCACGGTTCGAGTCAGCGCGGTTCGGGCCAGCGTGGCTCGACGCAGCAGGGATCGAGCCAGGGCGGTTCGGGTCAGCGCGGTTTCGGCCGCGGCGGCTCCGGGCAAGGCGCTCCGGCGCAGCGGTCCTCGTGGAGCCAGGGTGCGACCAAGGCCCCGGGCGCGCGTAAGTCGAAGAACCCCAAGCCACAGCGCCAGATCCCCGCGCAGCCGCTGCTGAGCAACGCCAAACCCGCGCGACGTCAGAACGTCGAGCCCGCGCACACCGAGGGTCCGGCCAAGCTGCCGTGGGGCGAGGGCGAGCGGCTGCAGAAGGTGCTGGCGAAGGCCGGTGTCGCCTCGCGGCGCGCGGCCGAGGAGATGATCGACCAGGGCCGAGTCGAGGTCAACGGCGCGATCGTGCGCGAGCAGGGCCTGCGCATCGACCCGCAGACGGCCGTGGTTCGCGTCGACGGAACCCGCGTCGTGGTTCGCGACGAGCTGGTGCACGTCGCGCTCAACAAGCCCAAGGGCTGGCAGTCCACCATGTCCGACGACCTGGGCAGGCCCTGCGTCGGTGACATCGTCGCCGAGCGCATCGCGGCCGGGCAGCGGCTGTTCCACGTCGGACGACTGGACGCCGACACCGAAGGGCTGCTGCTGCTCACCAACGACGGCGATCTCGCGCATCGGCTGATGCACCCGTCGTTCGAGGTGTCCAAGACCTACCTGGCGACCGTCAACGGCGAGGTCAACAACAAGATCATCGGCAAGCGGCTGCGCGACGGCGTCGAGCTGGAGGACGGCCCCGCCAAGGTGGACCGCTTCCAGGTACTCGAGCTCGGCGAGGGACGCTCGCTGGTGAAAGTGGTGTTGCACGAGGGGCGCAAGCACATCGTGCGCCGCCTGCTCGAAGCGGTCGGCCATCCGGTGACCCGGCTGGTGCGCACCCATATCGGCCCGGTGGCGCTGGGCGATCAACGGCCGGGCACCCTGCGTGTGCTCGGTCGCGATGAAATCGGCAAACTCTACGAGGCGGTGTCGTTGTGAACGGTGTGGAGATTCCGGTCGAGATTCCCGGCCCGGTGGCGGGCCAGGCTCCGCTGGTGGTCGCCATGGACGGGCCTTCTGGCACCGGTAAGTCCAGCGTCTCCCGGCGCCTCGCCACCCGGCTCGGCGCCCGCTATCTCGACACCGGCGCCATGTACCGCGTCGCCACGCTGCGGGTGCTGCGGACGGGCATCGAGCTCACCGACAGCGCGGCGATCGGCGCCGCGGTCAAGGAGCTGCCGCTGACCGTCGGCACCGATCCCAGCCACGAGGTGATCGAGCTCGACGGCGAGGACGTGTCCGCCGAGATCCGCGGCGACGCGGTCACCAAGGCGGTCTCGGCCGTGTCGGCGGTGGCCGAGGTGCGCGAGTTGCTCGTCGCGTTGCAGCGCGAGATCACCGCGACGGCTCAGCGCATCGTCGTCGAGGGCCGCGACATCGGTACCGTGGTGCTGCCCGACGCGGACGCCAAGATCTACTTGACCGCCTCCGCGGAGGCGCGCGCCGAACGGCGCAACCAGCAGAACATCCGGGAAGGCCGCGGCGACGACTACGCGGCCGTGCTCGCCGACGTGCAGCGTCGCGACAACCTCGACTCCACCCGCAAGGTGTCCCCGCTGCGTCCCGCCGAGGACGCGGTGCTGGTCGACACCAGCGAGCTGAGCATGGACGAGGTTATCGACGAGCTGTATCGCGTTGTCGCGCAGCAGATTTCGACTATCGGAGGGGATCGGTGACCGAAGACGTACTGGCAGGCGACGGTGTATGGAGCGACGAAACCGACTGGGAGATCGCCGATCTCGTAGGTGAGCAGGAGGGCGAGGAACACCTCGTCATGCCGACGCTCGCGGTGGTCGGCCGCCCGAACGTCGGCAAGTCCACCCTGGTGAACCGGATCCTCGGCCGCCGCGAGGCTGTCGTCGAGGACATCCCCGGCGTCACTCGCGACCGCATCTCCTACGAGGCGAGCTGGGCAGGCAGGCGATTCCTGGTGCAGGACACCGGCGGCTGGGAGCCCGACGCCAAGGGCTTGCAGCAGCATGTGGCCCGTCAGGCCGAGGTGGCCATGGCGACCGCGGACGCGATCCTGCTCGTGGTCGACGCGACCGTCGGGGCGACCGCCACCGACGAGGCCGCGGTCAAGAAGCTGCGCCGGTCGAAGATCCCGGTCATCCTGGTCGCCAACAAGGTCGACGACCAGCGCGTCGAGGCCGAGGCGGCTTCGCTGTGGTCGCTCGGGCTCGGCGAGCCGCGGATGGTCTCCGCCGCGCACGGCCGCGGCACCGGCGACCTGCTCGATGACGTGCTCGACGTGCTGCCGGAAACCCCGCGCGAGGGCACCGGCGGCGCAGGACCGCGCCGCGTCGCGCTGGTCGGCAAGCCCAATGTCGGCAAGTCCAGCCTGCTCAACAAGCTCTCCGACGAGGAGCGCTCGGTGGTGCACGATGTCGCGGGCACGACCGTCGATCCGGTCGACTCGCTCGTCGACTTGGGCGGCAAGATCTGGAAATTCGTCGACACCGCGGGCCTGCGCCGCAAGGTCTCCAACGCCAGCGGCACCGAGTTCTACGCGTCGCTGCGCACCAAGTCGGCACTGGAGGCCTCCGAGGTGTCGATCATGCTGATCGACGCCTCGCAGCCGATCACCGAGCAGGACCTGCGGGTGATCAGCCTGGTCGCCGACTCCGGCCGGGCGCTGGTGCTGGCCTTCAACAAGTGGGACCTGGTCGACGAGGACCGCCGCCTCCAGCTGGAGAAGGAGGTCGATCGCGAACTGGTCCGGGTGCCGTGGGCTCAGCGCGTCAACATCTCCGCCCACACCGGCCGCGCCGTGCAGAAGCTGGTGCCCGCCATGGAGATCGCGCTGGAATCCTGGGACAAGCGCATTGCCACGGGCCGCCTCAACACCTGGCTCAAGGAAGTCGTCGCGGCGACGCCGCCGCCGATGCGCGGCGGCCGCCTGCCCCGCATCCTCTTCGCGACGCAGGCCTCCACGCGTCCGCCCACCTTCGTGCTGTTCACCACCGGATTCCTGGAGGCCGGCTACCGCCGGTTCCTGGAACGCCGCCTGCGCGAGGAATTCGGATTCGACGGATCGCCGGTGCGCATCTCGGTGCGGGTGCGCGAGAAGCGGGAACGGAAGAAGTAGTTCGGAGCTGTCGCGGGCCCCGGGAGGACATCGTCCACCCGGGGCCCGTGGCATTCGTGCGGGCAGCTTCTGGCACCGCGAAGTTCGCCGTTCGGTACGGCGGGCTGGTCGTTCAACCGATCATCGACCCGGTGCGGTACCACCCGGCGGGCCGCCGCTTCCGGCACCTATTGCGTGGGGACGACGGCTGGTCTTCTCGACCCGCCGCGGCGCCGCCAACCGCCCGCCCCTGCCGCCGACACGGCGACGCTCGCCGAACCCGGCTGTGTCGCTCAGGCGGACCCGGATCACCTACGCCGTCGTGTAGCGCTTGCCCGTGCGGCGGTACCCCCGGCACAGACCCGATGTGGTCGGGCGACACTTGGGAGATGGTGGACGGTCGCACTGCGGGACGATGGCGGGGTGTAGCCGCGTTGCGGCCGGGGCGGCTGGTGATCGTCGGTCAGATCGGGACCGCCGCGTTGCACGCCCATCACACGGTGCAGGTCATCGTCGCCGCCGAGGACATGGTGCTCGCGGACCGAGCGGGGGAGCGGGTGGTCTGCCGCGCGGCCGTCGTTCCCCCGGACGTGGCCCACGCGGTCGTGCGCGGCGCGTCGCACGGTGCAGTGGTGCACTTGGATCCGGAGTCGGCGCCGGGCACGCGGTGGGCCGCGATGGCGCGCCCGCGCGATTCCGCACACGGATGGGCGTGCGCCGCAGCGGAATTGCGGCTCGACGTGCTCAGCGAATGGTTGCGCGTCGAGCAGGGGGTGGTCGGCGGGGCCGCCGCCGGACTGGGTGTGGCCGAAGGGGCGACCGCCGAGCCGGGCGGGGGCGCAGGGGCGACCGCCGGACCGGGTGTGGCCGAAGGGGCGGTCGCTGGGCGACATGTGGGCGGAGGGGCATCCGCGGGGCTGGACGTGGGCGAAGCGGCATCCGCTGAGCAGCGCGCGGTCGAAGAGACGCCCACCGAGCAGCGCGTGGGCAGAGAGGCATTCACCGAGCTGGGCGTGAGCAACGCAGCTGGGCGGCGCGGGGGCGCAGAGGCGTCCACCGAGCTGGGGGTGAGCAGCATGCTCACCGAGGAGGCGGCCGCCTTCGTCGACTGGGTGCGCTCGGCTCGCGCTTCGGAATCGGAGGCGGAGTGGCTGCGCGTCGGTGCGGCGGGGGAGGCGGTGCGCCATCCCGCGGTGGCCGAGGTGCTGCGGCTGCTGCCGGAGCGAATGTCCGCCGGCCCCGTCCGGCTCGCCGAACTGGCGCGTGCCGTTCATCTGTCGGAAAGCCGTCTGGCCCACGTCTTCTCGGCCGAACTCGGGTTGCCGTTCCGCCCGTATCTGCGCTGGCTGCGGATACAGCGCGCCGCGGAACTGCTCGCGGCTGGACACTCACTCACCGAAGTGGCGCACCGGGCAGGCTTCGCCGACAGTGCGCACCTGACCCGCGTCTGCCGCAGTATGTTCGGCGCTCCCCCTTCAGAGTTCAACCACCTGAACTGGAACGCCACCGTCTAGAGGTTCATCCCGTCTACGCACGCCTTTCACACGCCTCGCAGAGCTTCTAAGCCCTGCGAGGCGTCGAAAAGACCTGTGAGGTCGACGGGGAGGCGCAGCAGGTTTGTTCAAGGCGGCAGCTGGCCGGTGGGCGAGCCTTGGAGGGTAAGGATGTTGCAGGAGTGCAGGAGTAACCATGGCCCCCATGCCGCCGACCGTTCGTACCGCGTTCGAAGAAGAACTGCGTGCCGCCAGTGACGCTACCGATCTCGGCGACATGTGGCGTGCGTTGGAGCGCGCGCACATCCTGTCGCAGCCGTGGCCGTGGCCGCACACTCGCTCGCATTGGCACATGCTGCGGCTGGCGCTGCGGTGCCGTGACCGTAAGGAGGCGCTGGGTCAGGTGGTTCGGTTGTCGGGCGCGGGGCTCGCTTCGTCGCTCGGCCGGGTGCCGATCGGCAACACCGGCCGCGCCGCCGTCGGCATCATGACGCCCATGCCGATACCGGCCGATCTGGCCGCGATCCTCGAAGCGGGGCGCGGCGAGACCGCCCGCACCTAGCCCGGAAGCTCTACTACAGCTTGTCGTTCCGGGCGTAGGATGGCGGCAACCGGAAATACCCGCGACGAGCGAAGGGGAGGCCGGAAGATGCGAACCGTTCGGCGTATTCGGAGCCACTTACGGGCGTTCCGGCGGGCCCGCCGGAACCGCACCGATCTGGTCGGCTGGCTGGGGCGCAGGCCGCAGCTGCTGGTGAGCACGGCGGTCTACGAGACGATGTCGATCTTCGCCAATCGTCTCGACACGCACCTCAAAGACCTGGCCGAGCTGAAGACCGCAGGTCTGGTGAACTGCGAGTTCTGTCTGGACATCGGCTCGGTCATCGCGCAGTACAGCGGGATGACCGAGCGGGAGGTCATCGAGTTGCCGCGCTATCGGACCAGCGACGCCTACACCGAGCTGGAGAAACTCGTGATCGCCTACGCCGAGGCCGTCACGACGACACCGGCCGTCGGGCTGGAGGAGCTACGCGCCCAGCTGCTCACTCACCTCGGTAAGGCGGAACTCACCGAGCTGGCCGCCGCGATCGCCTGGGAGAACCAGCGCGCCCGGCTCAACCAGGCGCTCGGCGTGCGGCCCACCGGCATGGCCGAGGGCATGGTGTGCGCGCTTCCTGAGTCTCGGCTGGGTTGACCGGAGTGCCGGATGGGGTGTCAGGGCCGTGTCCTGGCATCATCCGACCATGGTCATTCCCAGCGTATTGCCGGAACGTCCGTCCATTGGAACCGCCTTTCGGACGGGGTGGCCGGTCCGCCTCGCCGATACCGACCGGGAACAGCGCCTCCGCCTCGACGCGGTAGCTCGCTATCTGCAGGACATCGGCTTCGAGCATCTCGGCGCGGTGGAGGACGGCGACAACCACCGGGGCTGGGTGGTGCGCCGCACCGTGATGGACGTGCTGAAGCCGGTGGCGTGGGGTGAGCGGGTCACCCTGGACCGGTGGTGCTCGGCCCTGTCCAACCGCTGGTGCAATATGCGCGTGCAGATCGTCGGCAGCGGGGGCGGCCTCATCGAGACCGAGGCCTTTCTGATTCACTTCGGCATCGACAGCGGCGTGCCGACCCGGATGAGTGACCGCTTCATGGCGCCGATGCTGGCCAGCACCACCGAGCATCGCTTGCGCTGGCAGTCCGCCCTCACCGATCCCATGCCCGACCCGGCGGCGGCCGATGTCGAGGTGTTGCCGTTCCCGCTGCGGGTGGCCGACATCGACATGCTCGATCACGTCAACAACGCGGTCTACCTCGGTGCGCTCGAGGAACTGCTGGCGGGGCACAGCGATCTGCTCACGGCCCCGTACCGGGTGATCATCGAGTACGCCAAGCCGCTCGAATCCGGCGACGAGGTCCGGGTGGTCGGCCGTCGCGCGGGCGACACCTTGGACGCCTGGCTCGCCGCAGGCGAAGAAGCGCGCGCGGTGGCCCGGGTCACCGTGCTCTGACCGGGCGGGAGGTCGCGGGCTCCGCGAAACCCGAGACCGAGATCCTTAGTTGAGCTAACGTGCTGTCAGGGGACCGGTGGCTCATCGTGGAGGCGGACCAATGGCGGACCAGGCACGGGCCGCGCGACAGACCGAGCGGATCGCGCGGTTGTACGCCGAACATCGGCAGATCCGGGACGCGGCGCCGAGCCGCGAGATCAGCGCGGAGATCCGGCAGCCGGGAATGCCGCTGCCGCGGATCGCGGAGACCGTGATGACCGGCTACGCCGACCGCCCCGCGCTCGGGCAGCGATCGGTGGAGCTGAGCACCGATCCGCGGACCGGCCGCCGGACGACGCGGCTGCTGCCGACCTTCGACATCATGACCTACGGCGAGGTGTGGGCGCGCGTCGGCGCGGTCGCCGCTCACTGGTATCACGAGATCCCTGTGCGCGCAGGCGATTTCGTCGCCATCCTCGGCTTCACCAGCGCCGAGTACACCGTCCTGGATCTGGCGTGCGTCTACCTCGGCGCCGTCGCGGTTCCGCTGCAAGCCGGTGCGCCCGTCGCGCAGCTGCGCCCGATCCTCGGCGAGACGGCGCCGCGAGTCGTCGCCACCAGCCTGGACCTGCTCGACCACGCCGTGGACGGTGTGCTCGACGGTCACGCGCCGGATCGGCTGATCGTGTTCGACCACCACTCCGGCGACGACGATCACCGCGAGGCGCTGGAATCGGCCCGCCGCCGCCTGGCGGCCACCTCGATCGTGATCGAAACTCTCGATGACATCGTCGCCCGCGGCCGCGAACTCCCGCCCGCGCCGTTGCGGGATCCCGGAGCCGACGCGCTGACGCTGCTCATCTACACCTCGGGCAGCACCGGAACGCCGAAGGGCGCGATGTACACCGGCGGCTTGGTGGCCGCGATGTGGCTGGCCCAGCCGCTGGTCGCGTCGATCAACCTCAACTACATGCCGATGAGTCACGTGGCGGGCCGGATGAGCCTGTACGGGGTGCTCTCCCGCGGCGGCACGGCGTATTTCGCCGCGGCGAGCGATATGTCGACGTTGTTCGAGGACATCGCCCTGGTGCGGCCCACCGAGCTGTTCTTCGTTCCGCGCGTGTGCGACATGGTCTTTCAGCGGTACCAGAGCGAGCTCGACCGCAGGGCCGGCTCGGGCGGCGCGTCCGCCGACCTCGAAGAGGCGGTGAAAGCCGAACTGCGGGAAGACTTCTTCGGCGGGCGCTACATGACCGCGATGTGCGGCAGCGCCCCGCTGGCCGCCGAGATGAAGACCTTCGTGGAGTCCGTGCTCGACCTGGAGCTGCACGACGGCTACGGCTCCACCGAGGCGGGCGGCGGACTGGTCATCGACACGCTGGTGCGCAGGCCTCCCGTGCTCGACTACAAGCTCGTCGACGTGCCGGAACTCGGCTATTTCCATACGGATTCGCCGCATCCGCGCGGCGAGCTGCTGTTGAAGACGACCGCGATGATCGCCGGGTACTACCGGCGCCCCGAGCTCGATGCCGAGATCTTCGACGACGAGGGCTTCTATCGCACCGGCGACATCGTCGCCGAGCTCGGCCTGGATCGCCTCGTCTACGTCGATCGCCGCAACAACGTGCTGAAGCTGTCCCAGGGCGAATTCGTGACGGTCGCCAAGCTGGAGGCGGTGTTCGCGGGCAGCCCGCTGGTGCGGCAGATCTTCGTGCACGGCAGCAGCGAACGCGCCTATCTGCTCGCCGTGATCGTGCCCACCGACGACGCGCTGGCCCGCTGGCAAGGCGCGGAACTCGCTGCGGCGCTGAGTAATTCGTTGCAGCAGGTCGCCAAGGACGCGGAACTGAACTCCCATGAGATCCCCCGCGATTTCCTGATCGAGACCGAACCGTTCAGCACCGCGAACGGGCTGCTCTCCGGCATCGGAAAGCTGTTGCGCCCCAAGCTGAAGCAGCGATACGGCCAGCACTTGGAGCAGCTGTACGCGGATCTCGCCGCGGCCCAGAACGAGGAACTGCTCGCGCTGCGCCACGAGGCCGCGACGCGACCTGTGCTGGAGACTGTCGGCCGGGCGACCCGCGCCCTGCTCGGCTGCGCGGGCACGGACATCCGTCCGGACGCGCACTTCACCGATCTCGGCGGCGATTCGCTGTCGGCCTTGTCGCTGTCGAACCTGCTCGGCGAGGTCTTCGGCGTCGAGGTGCCGGTCGGCGTGGTCACCAGCCCGGCGAACGATCTGCGCGGGCTTGCCGAATACATCGACACCGCCCGGTCCGGCGGCGCGCACCGGCCGAGCTTCGTCGCCGTGCACGGTGATACCCGCCGGGTCACCGCCGCGCAGCTCACGCTGGAGGCGTTCCTCGATCCGGCGACCCTGTCCGTCGCCGCGGACCTGCCGCTCGCCGCGGGCCCGGCCAGGACGGTGCTGCTCACCGGCGCCAACGGCTACCTCGGCCGCTTCCTCTGTCTGGAATGGCTGGAACGGCTGAACAACGTTGGCGGCAAACTGATCTGCCTGGTGCGCGGCGCCGACGGGTGCGCCGCGCGCAAACGGCTCGACGAGGTCTTCGACACCGGAGACGCCGATCTGCTCGTTCGCTTCCACGAGCTGGCCGAGCGCGGCCTCGAGGTAGTCGCGGGCGATATCGGCGAACCGAATCTCGATGTGGACGAGGCTACTTGGCGGCGGCTCGCCGCGGAAGCCGACCTCGTTGTGCATCCCGCCGCGCTGGTCAATCACGTGCTGCCGTACCGGCAGCTGTTCGGCCCCAACGTGGTCGGCACGGCCGAACTGATCCGGCTGGCGCTGACCACGCGCCGCAAGCCGGTCAACTACCTCTCCACGGTGGCGGTCGCCGCGCAGATCGATCCGTCGAAGTTCGCCGAGGACGGTGACATTCGCGAGATGAGCCCGGTCCGGGTCATCGACGAGAGCTACGCCAACGGGTACGGCACCAGCAAATGGGCCGGTGAAGTGCTACTGCGCGAAGCCAATTCCCGGTTCGGGCTGCCGGTCGCGGTCTTCCGCTCCGACATGATTCTGGCGCACAGCCGATACGCCGGTCAGCTCAACGTGCCCGACATGTTCACCCGGCTGCTGCTCAGCCTGCTCGCCACCGGCATCGCCCCCCGATCCTTCTACCGGACCGAAACCGACGGGCAGCGTCCGCGCGCCCATTACGACGGTCTGCCTGCGGATTTCACCGCCGCGGCCGTCGCCGCGCTCGGCGCCGCCGCGACCGACGGCTTCCACAGTTACGACGTGCTCAACCCGCACGACGACGGGATCTCCCTGGACACCTTCGTCGACTGGCTGATCGAGGCGGGGCACCCGATCCACCGCATCGCCGACTACGGCGACTGGTTCACCCGTTTCGAATCCGCCTTGCGCGCTCTTCCCGAGCATCAGCGCGCCAACACCCTGCTGCCGCTGCTGCACGCGTACCGACGGCCTGCGCCGGCCTTGCCCTGCGCGGCCCTGCCCGCCGGGAACTTCCGCGCCGCGGTCCGATCTCTCGAACTCCCTGGCGCCGAGGACATTCCGCACCTGTCACCGCCGCTGATCGAGAAGTATGTCGGTGATCTGCGGCTGCGCGGGCTGCTCTGATCGCGCGAAAGGCCGAGGCCCCGCGCGCCGACGGTGCGGTGCGCGGGGCCTCGACACCCGGAATCAGGCACCCACGAACTTGTCGCCCGCGATCGAGGTCGACGGCGCGCCGTCGACGCCGACCGGGATGTCGCCTTCGAGCGTGGTGCGGTAGAGCACCCGCGTCACGTCGAGGTGGTCGAGGTCGCTCGGGGCGAGGTGAGCGGTGGCCCGGTTGTCCCAGAACGCCAGGCTGCCTTTCTCCCAACGGAATCGGACGGTGTAGGCGAGATCGGACAGCTCGTCGAACAGCAGCTTCAGCACCGCGTCGCTCTGGCGCGGGCTGAGTCCGACGATCCGGGTGGTGAAGCCGGGATTGACGAACAGGATCCGTTCGCCGGTGACCGGATGCACCCGTACCACCGGGTGTTCGGTTACCAGCGGCGCCTTGGCCACCTTCTTCGCGTAGTCGCTGTCCTCGTGCCAGGCGGGCTGCTTGCCGCCGAACCGGTGCTCGGCGCGCAGGCCGTCCACGAAGGTACGCAGCGACTCGGGTAGGCCCGCGTAGGCGGCGGCCAGATTGGTCCAGCTGGTGTCGCCGCCGCGTTCCGGCGCGACCTCCGCGCGCAGCAGCGAGGCGGCGGGCGGATTGATCAGCGGCGAGACATCGGTGTGCCAGTGGTTGGTGTAACTGAATTTGCGTGCGCCGAAACGCTTTTCGTACAGGCGGCTGTCCACGGCGAGGATCTCCGGGAACTCGGTTGGCGCGTCGTCGTCGTACGGGTGCGAGGGCGTGACGACGCCGAAGCGCCGGGAGAACGCGAGGTGCTCGGCGTGGCCGATGTGCTGGCCGCGGAAGAACAGCACCTTGTGCGCGTACAGCGCGGCGGTGAGGTCGGCGACCTGCTGGTCGGTGAGATCGGCGCGCAGGTCGACGCCGGTGACCTCGGCGCCGATGTGCCCGGCGACGGGGGCGATGTGGACGGTGGTAGGGGCTTCGCTGACGGTGGTCATGATCATGTCTTTCGGGAGGTGATCGACGGTGGGCGGCGGTCACTGCGACAGTTGCTGCTGCCCATGCGCATGTAGTCGACCTCGAGTCGTCGGATCAGCGGCATGGCATCGGTGGTTCGATGACGCTCAGGCGGTCGCTCGCGCGGCGGCCGGCGCGAATTGGCTTGCCACGGGCTCGAGTCCGTAGTGCCCCCGCAGCGTGGTCGCGGTGTACTCGGTGCGGAAGAGCCCGCGTTCCTGGAGGATCGGCACCACTCGGTCGACGAAGTCGGTGAGTCCGCCGGGCAGGTACGGGGGCATGATGTTGAACCCGTCGGCTGCGCCGTTCTCGAACCAGGTCTGCAGCTCGTCGGCGATCTGCTCCGGAGTACCGGCGAACGTGCGGTGCCCGCGTCCGCCGCCGAGCTTGCCGATGAGCTGGCGCACCGTCAGCCGCTCGTGTTCGGCGAGTTCCTTGACGAGCGTGAATCGGCTCTTGCCGCCCTCGATCTCGCTCTCCTGGGGCAGCGGAGGCAGCGGCGCGTCCAGCGCGTGCGCGGTCAGGTCGACGCCGAGCAGGCTGGACAGCTGGCGCAGCGCGTAATCGGGGGAGATGAGATCGGTGAATTCCTGCTCGAGTGCGCGTGCCTGCTCGGCGGTGTCGGCGATGAACGGCACCAAACCGGGCAGTACCTTCAGCTCGTCGGCGGAGCGCCCGTACTCGGGCAGCCGGGACTTCAGGTCGCGGTAGAACCGCTGTCCCTCCTCGAGCGTGCGCTGCGCGGTGAACACCGCCTCGGCGTACCGGGCGGCGAATTCCTTGCCGCTCTCCGACGAACCGGCCTGCACCAGCAGCGGACGTCCCTGCGGGCTGCGCGGCGAGTTGAGCGGGCCGCGGACACGGAACCGCTCGCCCGCGTAATCGATGGTGTGCACGCGGTCCGGGTCGGCGAACACACCGGTCTCCTCGTCGAGCACGATCGCCCCCGATTCCCAGCTGTCCCACAGCTGGACGGCGACGTCGACGAACTCCTGCGCGCGTTCGTAGCGACGCGCGTGCTCGGGGATGGCGTCGTACCCGAAGTTGAAGGCCTCCTGCTCGTTGCCGGAGGTGACGATGTTCCAGCCTGCGCGGCCGCCGCTGAGGTGATCCAGCGAGGCGAAGACGCGGGCCAGGGTGAACGGCTCGTTGTAGGTCGTCGACGCGGTCGAGATGAGCCCGATCCGTTCGGTGGCCGTGGCGATCGCCGACAGCAGGGTCACCGGCTCGAAGACGGCCAGCGTGTTGCGCTCGAGCTGCGGGCCGACCGCGAGTCCGTCGGCGAAGAAGACGGAATCGAGCTTGCCGCGCTCGGCGATGCGCCCGAGCTCCTGGAAGTGCGCGACGTCGAGCACCCGGCGCGCTTCGGTGCGCGGGTGCCGCCACGCGGCCTCGTGATGGCCGACACCCATCAGGAAGGCGTTGAGGTGGAAGGTCTTACGAGATTCGGACATGGTGGGTTCTGCGTTCTTTCGTTAGAGCACGATCAGGAGTGGTTGCGCCAGCGGGAGAATCGGCGCTCGAGTGCGACGAGGACCCCGTTGAAGGTCAGGCCGAGCAGCGAGATGGCGAGGATGCCCGCGTACATGTTCGGGATCTGAAAGTTCTGCTGCGCGGCGGTGATGAGATAGCCGAGCCCGGCGCGCGCGCCGACCATTTCGGCGGCGATGAGCACCAGGATCGAGGACGCCGCCGCCATCCGGACACCGGTGAAGATCGATGGCACCGCGGCGGGCAGCACCACCTTCTGGAACAGCCGCAGCGGGCCGAAGCCGAGCGAGACCGCCGACTTGATCAGCAGCGGGTCGACGGTGCGCACGCCGGTGACGGTGTTCAGCAGGATCGGGAAGAAGCTGGCGTAGAGCACCAGCGCGACCTTCGACGTCTCGCCGATGCCGAGGATCAGGACGAAGACCGGAAGCAGCGCCAGCGCGGCGGTGTTGCGGAACAGCTCCAGGATCGGATTCAGGAAGTCGGCCACCGGCCGGTACCAGGCGATGCCGATGCCGACCGGGATGGCGAACAGCAGCGCCAGGGTGAAACCGCTGAGCGAGCGGGTCAGGCTGGTGGAGACGTGCTCCCACATCTCGCCGCTGGTCACCAGATCGGCGAACGCCTGCACCACGACCGAGCAGGGCGGCAGGAACACCTCGTCGACGAGCCCGAGGCGCGGCGCGCTCTCCCACAGCGCCAGGAACAGCGCGATGACGACCGTCGGCTTCAGCAGCCGCCAGCCGAGCCGCAGGGTGGCGGCGAGCAGACGGGAAGCCTGTTCTGCGCGCACCCGCGTCGGCGTGGCTGCCTTCGGTTCGGCACGGCCGGCGGTCTTCGCCAAGACCGGCACTGCGCTAGACATGGGCGTGCCTCCTTTCGGTGCCCGCGGAGCCGATCTCCGCGCGTTCGATTCCCTGCGCGCGAGTCACTTCGGTCTGCAGCTGCTCCCAGATCGCGTGCCGGTATTCGCGGAAGCGCTCGCCGGAACGGATGTCGGCGCCGGATTCGCGGTCGATGTCGATCTCGAGGATCGACTTGACCCGCCCCGGTCGCGAGGTCAGCACCGCCACCCGTTGCCCGAGGTAGACCGCCTCGTCGATGCCGTGGGTGATGAACAGGATCGTCTTCCCGGTCGCCTTCCAGATGCGTAACAGCTCGTCCTGCAACGATTCCCGGGTCTGCGCGTCGAGCGCGGCGAACGGCTCGTCCATCAGCAGCACCTCGGGGTCGAAGGCGAGGCTGCGCGCGATGGCGACGCGCTGCTTCATGCCGCCGGACAGCTCGTGCGGGTAGCGGTCGCCGAACCCGGCCAGGCCGACCAGTTCCAGGTAGTGGTCGGCCAGCTCCCTGCGGCGCGCCCGGCGTAGTCCCTTGGCCTCGAGCCCGAACTCGATGTTCGCCCGCGCGGTGCGCCACGGCAGCAGCGCGTACTGCTGGAAGACGACGCCGCGGTCGAGGCCGGGTTCGGTGATCGGCTTGCCGTCCAACAGGAGTTGTCCAGCGGTCGGCTTGCTCAGCCCGCCGAGCAGATCGAGCAGCGTCGACTTGCCCGACCCGCTGGGGCCGACCAGCACGAGGAACTCGCCCTCGCGCAGGTCGAGCGAGATGTCCTCCAGCGCGGTGAACTGCTCCTGCGAGCCGCGGATCGCGAACTGCTTGCTCACCCCGCTGAGGCGGAGTTTGACTGCGGTGCCGGTCATTTCGCCGCCACCACCTCTCCGGCCGGGCCCGTGGTCGGTCCGTAGGTGCCGTTGGCGTACGGGTTGTCCTCGTTGGTGAACAGGTCCTTCGCCGAGAGCTTGCCCTTGGCCAAGTCGCCGTTGCGGACCAGCCAGTCGATCCAGATCTGCAGTTCCTTCTCCGCGATCACCGCGCCGGGCACCGGAATGCCGGGGCTGCGCCAGTACTTCAGCAGTGCGGTGTTCTCATTGCGCCCACGCTTGTCGATGATGGATTCGAAGCGAGCGAGAACCTGATCGCGCGGCGTCACCTGGAGCCAGCGGGTGGCGCGGGCCGTGCCCTGCACGAAGTCGCGCACCGCCGCCGGATGCTGCTGGATGTAGTCGTCGCGGAAAACGTAGGTGCCGTAGTCGAACTCGCCGAAGATCGCCTTGTCGGCGAAGAGCGGGTGGATGCCGCCGCGCTCGACGGCCGTCTCCCGGAACACGCCGCCGAGCGCGGCCACGTCGATCTGCTTGTTGCGCAGCGCTTCCTCGGTGTTCACCGGTGGCACCACCACGAGCTCGACCTGCTCGATCTCCTGATCGCTCAGCCCCTCGCGGTGCAGCCATTCGCGCGTGACGAATTCGTGGTGCGCGCCGAGGGTGTTGATCCCGACCCTCTTGCCGATCAGATCCCGGGCCGAGGTGATGCCGGAATCGTCGCGCACGAAGTAGCCGGTGTAGGAGAGTTCGTCGGCGCCATAGGAACTCAGCACGGAGGTGACCGGCGCGCCGCCTGCCACCAGTTTCACGACGGCGCCGTTGAAGGCGCTGCCGAATTCGATCTGCTTGGTGGCCGCGGCCTGGATGTTGGCGGGCCCACTGGTGGTGTCGCCTTCCCAGTGCAGCTCGATTTCCGAGAAGTAGCCGAGCTCGGCCGCCAATTCGAAGGCCGAGACCTGGCCGGTGGACCCCTGATAGCGGAGCACGGTCTTGCCGTCGGCGGTGGTGGCGGGTCGGGACGAGCCGCACCCGGCAAAGACCGCCACGGCGGTGGGGATCGCGAAGACGGCGGCGAGCGCGCGGAGCACCCGCGGTCGTCGATTCAGGGACAACATCTTTCGGTTCTTTCGCTGAATGCGCTCACCGTCCGGACGAGGGCATGCCGATACGACAGGTGAGCGTAGGAAGGCTGTCTGATCGAGGCTCGTGGCGCGGTGAAGCGCCGACGTTCAGCGGCGACAGACGCCGTGCGGGACGCGCATGAGGTCCACCGTGCGGCGGCGCGTCAGCCGGGCCTCACCCATGGGGAACCTCCCGTGTGTCGGCGAATCGGACGTGCAAGAACTATCGCCGGACGGGCTCGGCGCGACAATGGTTCGGCGCAGCTCGCGCCTAATCCTTGGGGCGCGCTCAGAGGTGGTATCGCACAACGGGACTCCACAGCACGAAGCTGTCGATCCCGGCGGCCGCGGTCGCGTCGATCTGCGCCTTGACCTCGGCGGGGCCGTAGGTGACGCCGAGGCTGAAGTCCTGCAACCACGGCACGACCTTCGCGCCGGTGCCCTCGGTGATCCTGCGGAAATCCTCCAGCGAGCGCAGCACGATGTCGTAGGGCTGGCCGTTCGGGTTCGCGACGCCGTATTCGCCGGGGTTCCAGTGCGAGGGATAGACCATGGGCGCCACGTAGTCCAGGTGCGCGGCCATCATCGGAATGTCCTGGGCGATCTGATCCGGCCGGGTGGCGGCGATGCCGAACACCGCGGCGCTCTGGAACGCGCCTGCGTCGTGCACCGGATCCCGGCTCTCCCGCAGGAACTCCGCGATCGAGACGCTCGGGTCGGTCGTCGCGCCGGGAAACGTCATGCTCGACAGGCTGCCGTCCGGACGCCGGATGTAGTCGTACATGATCTCGTCGAACCCGAGCGCCGCCGCTTCCGCCGCGAGATCGATGTTGTACTTGCGCACCTCCGGATGCGCGAAGTTGGTGAACGCGATCGCACCGTACTTGCTGGAATACGGCCGGCCGCCGGGATTCTGCACGACCCAGTCGGTCCGTCCGGCGTGCCAGGCCCATTCGGCCAGCGTCGGGTCGCGGAACGCCACGATCCGGCCGATCACCCGCAGGCCCATCTCGTGCAGCCTGCTCAGCGCGGCGCGCGCATCGTATATCGCGGTGGCGGCGCCGGATTCCCTCGCCAGCGGCACCTGGGAGTCGTAGCCGACGACACCGTCCTCGTCCTTGATGTCGAGCTGGACGGTATCGATGCGCCCGGCACGGGCGAGATCGAGCACGCTCTCGCGCAACCCTTCGTGCGACCACGCGTGCGCGGTGACGTGCACCGCCCTGATCCTCGGCAGCTCGACGACGGCCGTGAGGGGCGTCCGCGCCGTATTGCCCGCGGCGTCGACCGCGACGAGCTCGGCGCCGCTCGGCGCGCGCGGCAGGGTGATCTCGAAGAATCCGTCCTCGCCGGTGGTCGCCGAGACCGCGCCGATCGAGACCCGTTGCGCGCCGATCGCCTTGCCGCGCAGCGTGACCGGCGCGCGGTAGGAGCGCACGGGCTGGAGCGGGTCCAGCTCTACCGTGGGCGGCGTCGAATCCACCGTGAACGACGCGCTGGCCGATGGCCCGGAGCGCAGGAATCCGAGCGGACCGCCCGCGGGGATCTCGGCGGTGAATTCGTGTGCGCCGTCCGGCAATACACCCGGGCGGTAGACGACGTCGTCGCCCTCGACCACGCCGTCGACCGGCGTGCCGTCGAGCTCGAGACGGACCGCCTTCGGATCGTGGCCCGCCACATCGACGCGCAGCGCCAGCTCCGGCGCGGCCGCTGCGCCGACGACGCGTGCTGGCAGTCCCGTGACGGTGAACCGTTCGGCCGCGGGCCGCAACGCCGCGACCAGGACCGCGACGGCGAGCATCGACCCGACGACGGCCACCGCGATCGCCGCGAGCCGTCGAGCGCGGGTATTCGGGACACGTTTGAGCAACGCGCGCACCAACTTTCGACTTCAGGTGCCCCTACTATCCACGGCGGCAGGTCCCGATGTCGGGCATTTCGCCCATAATTCGCTGATTCGGCACGTTGCGCGCGTACGGTGAGCCGATGGTGAGCTATGGCGCGTTGGCGTATCGGTGCGCGCTGTCGGTGCTGACGTCCACGCTGCTGCTCGGGTGCGGCGCGGCGGCCGAATCCGCCATGCCCGCCGTTGTTTCCAGCTCGGAGTCGGCCGTGCCAGCGCCCCAGGCGGTGGATCCGGCAGCCGTAGGGGCGAACGAGCTCGGTCTCGTCCCGGTGCTGATGTACCACCAGGTGACGGCGCACCCGGCGGGCGAATACGACCAGACGCCCGAGGAATTCCGCGCGGAACTTGAGCGGCTGCACCGCGAGGGCTACTGCCCGGTGACGGCGGCGGACTACATCTCCGGCGCGATCGACATCCCGGCGGGCACGCACCCGGTGGTGCTCACCTTCGACGACTCGACGGTCAGCCAGCTCACCCTGACCGCCGACGGCCGCCCCGAGCCCGGCAGCGCCGTGGGCATACTCGAGGAATTCGGCGCCGCGCATCCGGATTTCCGCCCGACCGCGACGTTCTACGTGAACGACGAGGCGTTCGGCGGCGACCGCCGCGCACTGGCCTGGCTCGCCGAACACGGCTACGACCTCGGCGCGCACACGGCGTCGCACGCCAACCTGTCCCGCTTGGACGCGGCCGGGGTGCAGCGCGAACTGGTGCAGAACCTGCGCGCCGTCGCCGCTGCCGCGCCGGGCGTTCCGGTGCGCACGATGGCCTTGCCGCTCGGCGTCTTTCCCGCCGACCGGCGGCTCGCCGCCGCCGGCGAATGGGACGGCACGCCCTATGACTTCGCGGCCGTCATGCTGGTCGGCGCCGAACCCGCGCCCTCGCCCTACGGTGCGATCGATCCGGCTGGTGTTCCGCGAATCAGGTCGGGTCGCGGGGAGGTTCCGTTCGATTCGGCGCACTGGCTGGACCGCCTCGCGCAGAACCCGAACCTGCGCTACACGTCCGACGGTGATCCGAGCCGCGTTTCGTTCCCGCGCGGCCTCGCGCCGGAAATCGGTGCGGCGTGGGCGGATCGGGCACGCGCCTACTGAGCGGCGGTGCTCAGCGGCGCATCCGGTACTCGGCGAGCACCCGCCGCACGCCGTCGACGAGTTCGCCGCGCCAACGGAAACCGAGCCGGGCGGCGACTTCGGCGAACAGGTCGACCGAGGCGTCCAGCGCCCGTCGGGCGTCGTCGGCGTCGAAGCGGCCGAAGGTCTCGTGCACCCGCCGCCGCCGCCGATCGGGAGGCAGCCACTCGTCCATGTGGTTGCCGATGTACCAGGTGTAGCGCGGATGGTCCTGGTCGTTCGCGCCGTACCACTCGAGCACCTGGAGCAGACACTCCTTCATGGGGTTGTCCCGGAACTTCGCCACCCACAGCTCGCCGCGGTTCAGATGATCGACACCTGGGTGGCCTCGAAAAGGAATTCCCGCGGCCGCGCGATCCGGTCTGCACGAGTGCCATGATCCGGTCGTCCTGCCGTGCCCAGGCGACGACGGTGGCGAGGAGTTCCTCGGCATCCTCCATGGGGCGACGGTACCAAGGGGCGGAATTCCGGCGGGCCAGATGGGATTCGGGCTGAAGCCGGACCCGAGTCCCAGCTGACCTGCTCGGCGATGGTGGGTCGCTTTCGGGGGCAGTGCGACCCACCCTGCAACCTCGGGGCTACCAAGGTTGTTTCAGCGTAAGCCAAAAATTTGCTATGCCAGCCCGTTTCGAGTGAAAGACGCCGTGTCGTTACCGAAATTTCGCAGACAGAAGGTGCTGCAGGTCGTAACTCCGCCGAGGTTACGCAGTGTTGCGCGGTGCGCGCGAGGCGGTCACGGTCGTGCCACGGACCGACGCGTTCGACGCCACGACGGGCAAGAGATGGATCGATCGGCTATGACAAGGCACACTTCGCCGTGAGTAATCGCGGATTCGAGGTATTCCTCACCAGCCCAGTATTTCGTCGCCCGCTCGCGGGCGGACACAGGAAGGTCGTAGTCGATGATCCGGGAACGCGTGGACAAGATCGTGCTGTCGGCGATCGACAAGGGCGCGCGAGCGCAGACGCCGCTGGTCGAATGGTATGGCGACTGGCTACGCGGTACCCATCCGGACGAGACGCCCGAGCAGGCGCTCGAACGCCTGCGTCGGCACTATCTCCTCGCGGTCACCGCGAGCGGCGCCACGGTGGGCGTCTGCGCCGCGGTGCCAGGTATCGGCGTGGTCACCGGTCTTGCGGCGATGGGTGTGGAGACCGTCTTCCTCGTCGAGGCGTCGATGCTCTACGCGCTCACCGCCGCGGCGATCCACGGTGTCGAGCCCGACGAGATCGCGCGCGAGACCGCACTGGTGTCCGGCATCGTGTTCGGACCCGGCGGCGTCCAGTTCATCGGCAAGAACACCGCGAACGCGGCCAAGAACTGGGCCGTCGAGCTCACGAACCGGATTCCCGGGGTGTCGAGCCTGAACGAGGGCGCGGTGCAGCGGATCGTCGTGCAAACCATCGCCAAACGCAGCGTGCTCGCGTTCGGGCGGGTGATACCGGCGGGCATCGGCGCGATCGTGGGCGCGACCGGCAACAGGGTGCTGGCCGCGACGGTGATCTCCAACGCGCGCAACGCATTCGGTCCCGCTCCGGCGAGCTGGATCGTGCTCGACGACTCGGTTACGGGTGCGGCGTACACCGAGGAAGCGCTCATCGACGTCTCGGAGCCCAGCTGAGCGACGCTCCGAGCCGTCGAAAATGCGTGGAAGCCTATTGCCGTGTGGTGCCGTAGCGTGACTCGCGCGGAGTGGCCGGCCGAGCGCTCGATCCGAACATGACGCGCTGCCACCAGGCCTCGAGCCGACTGGGTTCGGGCCAGATCACGACGGCGGGATCGGGTTCGGACTGCTCGGTTGCGGCGTTGTCGACCATGCTTGCCTCCTCGGCAGGTGGGCTGGGCGCCTACATGGTCGGGCCGCGAGGCATCGCGACGTGCTCCATTGCACCGGACCGACGGGAGAACCCCTTGGACTTCCTGCCCCGAACGAGATGACGCGGTCAGGATGTCGACCCACTTCTATTCCAGGTAGCCACAATTTTAGCGGACGTCAGCATTTCAGGAGAGAAACTTTCCGGGCGCGGGTCCCGTACGGCGCCCGGTTTGCGTACGTCGAGAGAGGTAGAACGCCCGATTCCGCCGGTCGGTGGCGCATTGCCCGTTCCTGGTGGGAGTGTGGGCTGATGGCGACGGAGGCGGCTTTCCAGCGGGGGAACGCACCGCCGAGGCGGGTGCTCATGTCCTCGGTGGCGCTCGCGTCGGCGCTGGTTCTGCTGCTGGCCGGGCTCGTGGCGTGTGGTGCGCGGCGCGTCGATGTCGCGGGGTCGCCCGGCGAGGTCGTCTCGGTGACATCCGTGTTCGGCACCACGACCGAGCAGACGGCCGCGTACCTGAACCAGTGGGCGATCCAGACCCCGGTCCGTAACGGTATCGACGCCTACCGGGTCGTCTATCGCACCTCGGCTCCCGACGGCGCGGGCACCACCGCGAGCGGCTTATTGATCCTTCCGCGGACCGAGGCGCGCAGGCTGCCGGTCGTCAGCTACGCGCACGGCACGATCGTGCACAAGGACGAGGCGCCCTCCGCTGACGCCGAGACGGACCGGGCCCGCACCGCCCTCTTCGCGGCGGCTGGTTACGCCGCGGTCGCCCCGGACTATCTCGGCCTCGGCGAGGGGCCGGGCTCGCACCCCTACGCGCACGCGCCGACCGAGGCCAGCGCGTCCGTCGACCTGTTGCGCGCCGCGCGGGCGGTGGCCGAGCGGGAGGGGCGAGAGCTCGACGACACGCTGCTGGTCACCGGGTTCTCCCAGGGCGGCCAGGCCGCGATGGCACTGGCCGAGCGGGTGGCCGCCGCGCCGGACCTCGGTTACACGCTGGCGGGTGTCGCGCCCGTGAGCGGTCCGTATGCCATCCGCGAGGTGCAGACGCCCGCCGCGTTGGACGGCCGGGTCACCCCGCGCGCCGCGGTGCTCTACATCGCCTACTGGCTCACCGCGATGAACCGGATCTACCACCTCTACGACGAACCGGGCGAGGCGTTCCAGCAGCCGTACGCCGAGCGGGTCGAAGAGCTCTTCGACGGTCGCCACGACGTGCTCTCGGTGTCCACCGGATTGCCCGACACCCCGGGCGAACTGCTGACGCCGCGCTTCCAGGCCCTCGCGCGCGACCCGAGTGGCGCCGCGCTGCGCGCGATGACCGACAGCGACCGCGCCTGCGACTGGACGCCCCGCGCCCCGGTAAGGCTCTACGTCTCCTCGGCCGACCGCGCCGTGCCCGCGGCGAACGCCGAACGGTGCCGTGCGGCGCTGGGCGGCGACCGGGCGAGTGTGGTCGATCTCGGGCCCGTCGACCACTCGGCCACCGTTCGTCTCGCGCTGCCCCAGATCCTCGCGTGGTTCGGCGAGCTGGCTCCGGCCGTGTGACGCTTCGCGCGGAATCTCGAACCCCTTGCCTGGCAACGCCGCTGGTGAAAGCGGGCGGTGTGTGCACGCGGTGATCGTCGGTATATTGGCCGTCAGGTCGGGGCCTTCGATTGGAGTGATTCACTGATGCGTCAAAGGTTGACGTTTGGTCTCGGCGTCGCGTCCGCCGTCATGGCGGCGGCCGGGGTGCTCGCGCCGCAGGCGGTCGCGCAGGAGCTGGCGCCCGGCATCTCGTGCGAGCAATTCAGCTGTCGCAACGACACCGACGACACCTACCGGGTGGAGTCCGTCGTAACGTGTTCGGATGGGGCAGGCCAGATTCCGGTCGTGACGTACGCGCGGCCGCAGGCGACGACCAAGGTCTTCGCCGGGTGCCCGCACGTCACCGTTCCCGGCAAACTCCAGCACCATCCGCCGGTCCCGAACCCGGACGGCCCTGGTTTCATCTACCCGCCGCCCACCATGGGGCCGCCCGAAGTCGAGATCACCTATCCCGTGTTGATCGATCACCGCAGCGCCGAGGTCGACAACAACCCGCCGCAGCGGCCGACTGGCTCCGCGGGCTGATCATTGCCCGAGGGCTCGCCGTCCTCGGCTGCGAATGCCCTTCGCGGCAAGGTGATTTCGACAGGAGCCAGGCCGATCGCCCGGTGCCGGTCGGTGGACGGTGACCGCCCCGTCGGACCGGCGCCCACGGCGGTAGGACTTGCCGAACGCCGTCCGATCCGTTGCGACGGCCCGCGCGGGAATTCGGTCAGAGTCAGACCGGAGGCCTGCGGCGCCGTCGACTGCTGGGAGTCACCGGCGGGCTCGACGGTGGTCGCGGCGGCATCGGTCGTTCGAAGCCGGGATCGCCTGCGGCTCGCCGAGCGGCCCGTCCGGCACGGCGGGCCGCCTGCGAGCCGGGTTCCCACCGCACCGCGCCGGTCGCGCCCGGTAGGCGCGATCGGCGATGGGTGACGGCGACGACGCCCGCGCCGATGACGATCACCAGCGCCATCGCCGCGACGAACCGATCACAGCGCGACCGTTCGCGGATCCGGCGGGCGGGCGGCGGATCGATGGCTCGGTCGAGCGCCCGCATCAACCGGTCTTCCAGTCCGGCGGGTGGAGGCACCGCATCGAGAATGCTCAACGCCGCCAATGTCTCTCGCGCAGTGTCGACCGTCGCGTCGAACTCTGCGGCGCACACCCGGTCGGCGGCCGCGCGTCGCCGTTCGATGAGTCGGCGCTCGGTCTCGGTGACGGCGTCCATCGCATAGGGATAGGCCAGCTCGAGCAGGTCCGCCCCGGAGTGTTCCGGCGTCTTCATGGTCATCGCTGCTGGGTGCTTCCGTCGTGCGAGCCACCGTGGCCCTCGCGGATAGGACGCAATGGGCTTCGGTGTCCTCCGGCGCGTGGATGGGGTTCCGGCGCCGAATTGTGTGAAATTCTCGCATTTCACCTCGGGGTGACGGCCTTCGCTGATGAAATGGGTTGGCGATTTTCGGGACTCGGCCGGGGCCGGTGCGGCAGGAGGTGCTCAGGTGAATCGATCC
Organism: Nocardia sp. NPDC050793; assembly: GCF_040654065.1. NCBI lineage: Bacteria > Bacillati > Actinomycetota > Actinomycetes > Mycobacteriales > Nocardiaceae > Nocardia > Nocardia sp. NPDC050793. The sequence goes on along the minus strand of NZ_JBFAHG010000016.1, from coordinate 45,721 downwards.
GCACCTGTCGCGGCGGCCTGGGACTGGCTGCGCGCGGTGCCGCTGCTGCTGGTCGCGGCGGTGATCGCGGTGGTCACCAGTGTCGTGCCCGGCGGGCGTGCCGGGGCGGACCCTGGCTGCCCTGCGGTCGCCGGTGTCTTCCTGCCCGGAACCTGGGAGACGAACCCGTGGGCGGACGAGACCGCGCCGGTGGGGATGCTGGCGCCGCTCGCCGGCGCGCTGTCGGCCGATCTCGGTGACTCGTTCGCCTTCCGGTTCCCGGCCTACGAGGCCGCGGCGTTCGATCGAATGCCCTACGGCGACAGCAAGGCGACCGGCGTCGCGGCGGCCTCGCGCGCCGTGACCGACTTCGGGCGTGAGTGCCCCGCAACGAAATTCGTGCTGGCCGGATACAGTCAGGGCGCCGATGCGATGGGCGACCTGGCCGCGGAGATCGGCTGCACCGGCGCGCCGATCGCCGCGGACCGGGTGCTCGCGGTCGGCCTCATCGCCGACCCTCGCCAGGGCACTGGCGGCGCCACCCTGGTCGGCCCGCCCGTCCCGGGTCAGGGCATCGCGGGCCCGCGCCCGAGCGGCTTCTGCGCGGTGTCGGCCGTGACGGCCCAGATCTGCGCGACCAAGGACCGGTACTGCTCGACCGACGCCGCGACCCACCCGCTGCTCGCGTCCCTCGGGCGGCTGCTCGCCCAGCCAAGCGCCGCCGACCCGGCGACCGCGAACGACTCGGCGACCGCCGTGCTGAACACCCTGCTCGCCTCCGATTTCGGCGACGTGCGACTGGCGGAGCTGCCCGCCGCGATCGACCGTCTCGGCGGAGACGCCGCGGCGGGGACGAACGCCGCCGCCCGGCTCGCCGCCGCGGCCGGCGGGCTGAGCGCGACGCTGCGCCCGCTGCGCGATCTGGCGGGCTGGATCGACGAACATCCCACGGCGCGAGTCGATCTCGGCGCGGGTGCGGCGGGCTCGCCGGAGCGTCTTGCCGCCGCGGTGCTGGACGGCGTGGCGCGATCCGACATCGGCGCCGCGCTGGACGCGCTCGACACCATCGCGGAGCCGGACCGCGAATCCGCCATCGTGCCAGCCGTTGTCGTGGCCAGGGTCGTTGACGCGACCGCGCCACTGCTCGAGCTGGTCCGCACCGAATCCGAGGAGGCGTTGCGCGCGGCGTGGCGCGTGCTCGCCGAACGGTGGCCCTCGGTGCTGATCGGGCGGATCGCGGCGGTCGCCTCCGACAGCGTCCAATTCGCCGCGCGGCTGCCAGCGATGGGTGAAGCGCTGGGCCGCCTCACCACCATGATCGGGGCGGGCGTGGACTTCACGACCGTCGTGCGCGAACTGTACGACCTCGTCGCGCGGCTCAATTCGGCGTTCGCCCCGCTGGTGCGGACGGTGCGCGACGACCTGCGCGAGGTGTCGCGGCTGCTCGGCCTGATCCCGGACGACAGCGGCGCGGTCCACCTCGCGGCGCAACTGGTGCGGGCGCTCGCCGAGATCGACACGCCCGCGCTGGCCGATCAGGTGAGTCGGCTGCAAGACGACCTGTGGTGCGTCGTCCAGGCCGTCGGCGCCGGTGCGGCGCCGCTGGACATCGCGGCACGGATGAACGCCGTGCTCCCGACGTTGTTCGGGTTCGTGACGCTGGCCGTGCACGACCTCACCGGCGCCGCGGGCGCGGAACTACACCGGCTCACACGCAATGTGCTCGGCGCGGTCGGCGGGCAGGGACCTGATGCTGTGCTCCGATTGATATCGGAAGCGTTGAGCGCCACGGTCTTCGTCACCTCGGGCGCACACCAGAGCTATGGACATTATGTGATCGACGCCGACGGTCGCACCGCCGTCGACTGGCTGGGGCGGTGGTTCCTCGATCGCGCCGGGGCCGGGTAACGGACCGGTCGGACGAACACAGCCGCCGCGGTCCTCGGACGCCTGTGCTCAAACCTTCGGAGATGGTTCTCACAGCGAATGGTCTCGACATGCTCGAGCTACGGGCGGGCTTCGCCGGAGATTTTCCGGGCAAAGGCGCGCCGCACGATGCCGAGGCGTGTGCGGCCCCCGCCCGCCGCGGGCGTCCGTCGACCACCGCGCGCCGCTGTCGCGAGTGCTCGGCCGCGACGGTGCGGCGGCTCCCCTCGGTACGTACGGCCCCGGCGCATCCTGACGCACGGCAAAACTGTGAGTTAGCTGTGAAGCACATTGGCAGAGACCAGAATTCGTGGGTAGCCACTTCTTAGCTACGTGGCTGTAAGGACGTTGGCTGTAGTGCGCGGCATGCGATCCGCGCGCTGTCCGCTGCGGGGGAGCGGGGTCTGAAAGGTTCTCGCTTCCGTCCGTTGCCGAGCGCTCTGCGACCTGCCTCCGGGCGGCTCCTTCCGGCTCGATCCACGCAATGTGAAGCAGCTATTTCCGCAGGTCTGAAACATTGGTGAGCAGAACTTCTCGGACGCTCGACCAGTACGAAGTCGTTGACAAACTTAGGTATAGCTAACCTATGCTTCCGGGCCGTGACCACTACTGAGATGAGGCGCATTGCCTCGCGGTGGCGCCGAATCCCGGTGCTGCTCGCCGGGATTGCGGGATTGCTGCTGTGCGTCGTGCTGAGCCTCGCGCTAGGTGCGCGGTCGGTGCCGGTGGCAACGGTGCTCCAGGCACTGTTCGGTGACGCGGACAGCCGAGACGCGTTGGTGATCATCGATATGCGACTGCCGCGCACCGTCGTTGGCATCGCGGTGGGTGCGGCTCTCGGACTAGCGGGGGCGCTCGTGCAAGGTGTCACCCGCAACCCCCTCGCGTCGCCGACCACCCTCGGCATCAACGCGGGGGCGGGGCTCGCGGTCGTGACCGCGATCTTCGCGTTGGGCCTGAATCGGCCCGGGCAGTACATATGGTTCGCCTTCGCAGGCGGCGCGGCCGCCGCGGCTTTCACGATGGCGTTGGGGCGGCGCGCCGGTGACCTGGACCCGGTCCGGTTGGTGCTGGGCGGCACGGTCCTGCAGTTGGTGCTCGTGTCGTGGACGTCGGCGATCCTGGTGTTCAGTGAGCGCACGCTCGACGAGGCACGCTTCTGGCTGGCGGGATCGATCGCCCAGCGTGACCTCGCCACCCTCGTCCCGGTGGCCCCCGCGATGGCGATCGGTCTGCTCATCGGGGCCGGAATCGCGCCCGCTCTCGATACGCTCGCGCTCGGTGACGAGGCGGCCAAGGCGCTCGGCATGCCGGTCGCGACGATCCGGCTCGCCGGAGCGTTCGCCGTTGTCCTGCTTGCCGGTTCGGCGGTCGCGGTGTCCGGGCCGATCGCCTTCGTCGGACTGGCGGCGCCCCATCTGGTGCGGCCGCTGGTGGGCAACGACCACCGGCTCTTGATACCCGGCTGCCTGATCGCGGGACCGCTGCTGCTGCTGGCCGCGGACATCCTCGGCCGGCTGGTCGCCCGTCCGTCCGAGGTGGAGGTCGGCATCGTCACCGCCTTCCTCGGTGCGCCGCTGCTCGCTCTGCTCGCCCGCACGCGGGAGGGCCGCTGATGGTCGAGGTGACAACTCCCGGCGCGCCGTCGCGACGGCGACGGGTACTCCGGCTGCTCGCGGTGTGCGCGGTCGCCCTGGTAGTTCTGACGATCCTCGCGATCACCTCCGGCGAGGTACCGATGTCGGCGCCTGCCGCACTGCGCGCGGCCGTCGGCTTCGGCGACCCGGGCGAGGTGTACATCGTCCAGGAATTCCGGGCGCCGAGGCTCGTCGCCGGACTGATCGCCGGGGCTGGCCTGGCTATCGCGGGCGCGGTGCTGCAACGACTCTTCCGCAACCCGCTGGCCTCACCGGACGTCATGGGCGTGACCGGGGGCGCGTCGCTCGGCGCGGTGCTGGTGCTTGCGGCGGGCGCCGGGCAGGCCCTGATTCCGGTCGGCGCGCTCGGCGGCGGACTGTTCGCGGCGGTCCTGCTCGGCGTGATCGGCTGGCGATCGGGACTGCCGGTTCTTCGCTTGGTGCTCGTCGGCCTGGCGGTACAGGCGGGACTGGCGGCCGCGGTGAACCTGTTGGTCGTGCGCTTCCCGAAGGAACTCGCCGGATCGGCGATGCAGTGGACCGCCGGTTCGCTCTACGGCCGGACCTGGCCGGAAGTGCAGGGCGCGGCGATCGCCTGCGTGTTGGCGCTGATCGCGTTGGCGGTGCAGTACCGGACCCTGGCCGTACTCGACCTCGGCGACGAGTCCGCCGCCACGCTCGGCGTCGCGGTCTCCGCGGCACGGCTGCGGCTGCTGCTCACCACCGTGGCGCTTGCCGCGCTGGCTGCCGCGCTGACCGGCCCGGTGTCGTTCGTGGCGCTGGCGGTGCCGCACCTGGTGCGCATGATCGCGGGCCCGCCGACGGCCGCGACGCTGGCCCTCACCGGTCTGGCAGGCGCCACGCTGCTGGTCGGCTGCGACCTGACGGCCCAGCACATGCTGCCGATCGACGGGCTTCCGGTCGGCGTCGTCACCGCGACCGCGGGCGCCCCGTGGCTGTTGATCCTGATGCTGCGCGAGAGCGGCCCGGCCCATCGGAGGAACGCGTGAACGAGCTTGCGGCACAAAACCTTCGCCTGCACTACGGCGACCGGGTCGTTGTCGACGGGATGAACCTGACCTTGCCGGGCGGCGCGGTCACGGCCATCGTCGGACCGAACGCCTGCGGCAAATCGACACTGCTGCGCGGCCTGACCCGCCTGCTGCGGCCCTCGGGCGGCATCGTCACCCTCGACGGCTCGGATGTGCACCGGATGTCCGCCCGTGCGCTGGCGTCGAAGCTGGGTTTGCTTCCGCAACAACCGATCACGCCGGAGGCCATCACCGTCGAAGCGCTGGTGCGGCTGGGGCGCTACCCGCACCAGCGGCTGTTGAGGCCATGGTCGGCGGCCGACCAGGCCGCGGTGGAGAACGCGTTGCGCCGCACCGGAACCACCGATTTGCGGGACCGTCAGGTCGATCGCCTCTCCGGCGGCCAGCGCCAGCGCGCGTGGATCGCCTTGGCTTTGGCTCAGGACACCGGCCTGCTGCTGCTGGACGAGCCGACGACGTTTCTCGACCTGCGCCACCAGCTCGACGTCTTGGATCTGGTCGCCGATCTGCACGAGCACGAAGGCCGCACCGTGGTGATGGTGCTGCACGATCTCGGTCAAGCCGCCCGCTACGCCGACCACCTGATCGTGCTGCACGACGGGCGATTGGCCGCGGCGGGCGCACCCGATGAGGTGCTCGATGCCGAACTGGTGCGCACGGTGTTCGGAGTCGACTGCCGCGTCGTACCGGATCCGGAAACCGGCACGCCCTTGGTCGTTCCCAGGGCCCGCAGCGGCCGACATACCCGCCGGGGGGATGACATCGCCGCGCGCGCCTGAAGGCCCGTGGCCGCACGACAGCACCGGCTCGAGGTGCTGTCGCTTCACCGAGGAAAGTTGAGGATCTCTCATGTCCACAGGACGATTCCGCCTGCGCGGATTCGGCAGGCTCGCCGCCGCCGTCGTCGCAGCGGGGCTAGCCGCCACCGCTTTGGCAGCGTGCGGAAATGGCTCCGGCACAACTGATTACGCGTCGTCGGCGGCTGCCGACCCGAGCGCCTTCCCGCGCACGCTCGACACCGTGATGGGTCAGGTCACGATTCCCCGCGCTCCCGCCAGGATCGTCGTGCTCGACACTGCCGAGCTCGACTCGGTCACCCTGCTCGGCATCCGACCCGTCGGAGCGGTGGTGCCGCACACCAAGACCAGGGGTGGGTTCCCGGAGTATCTGGCGGACAAGGTCGGTGGCGTCACCGACGTCGGCCCGCTGCTGGAGCCGAACCTGGAACGCATCGCCTCGTTGCGTCCGGATCTGATCCTCTCCTCGAAGGTTCGCCACGAGAAGATCTACGACAAGCTCAGCGGCATCGCCCCGACGGTCTTCACCGAGACGACCGGCGGGCCGTGGAAGGCCAACCTCGCTGTGCACGGCGAGGCGCTGGGGCTGGAGGACCGGGCCGCCGACGCCCTGCGCCGATACGAGGACCGCGCTCGCGCGCTCGGTATGGCCATCGCGGCCGCGAACAACGGTGTCTTGCCGACTGTTTCGGTCGTGCGCTTCCTCTCGGGACCGACGCGGTTGTATCAGAGCAATTCCTTCAGCGGCGTCGTGCTCGCCGATATCGGGCTGCCGCGCCCGGCGTCGCAGGTGTCCACCGATCCGAAGAAGATCATGAAAGAGGTCAGCCCGGAGCAGATCGACCAAGCCGACGCGAACGTCATCTTCGTCGCGACGATCGACGACCCCGGCAAGACCGAGAAGAACGCCGTCACCGCGGGCCGGGTCTGGCAGGACCTGGCGGCGGTCAAGAGCGGCAAGGTGTTCGAGGTGCCGGACGAGACCTGGATGTCGGGGATCGGCGTGCAGGCGGCCGACCGGATGCTCGCCGATGTCGCGAAGGCGACCGGGGTGGGGCTGCCGGGCAAGTAACGGGCGGCCGCGCGGAGAGGTATCGGGACCGCTCCGCGCCACCGCGATTCCCACGCGTCCACCCTTTGGCAGGAAAGGGCTCACCTGTGCAGCTGTATCTGCTCGCGCTCAACCCGACCGATTCGGTGTCGGAGGGCTTTCTCCCCGCGGCCGCCGCGCTCGGCCTCGACGTCACCGTTCTCACCGATCAACCCGACGCGCACAGGCGCAGGCATCCGGACATCAGGGTGCTCGATTGCGATGTCCGCAGTGTGCCCGCCGTCGTCACGGCCATTTCCGGCGCGCACCCGCCCGACGCCGTGTTCTCCAACAGCGATCACCTCCAGACCCAGACCGCCCTCGCCGCCGCGTATTTCGGTGTGCCGGGCAAAGATTGGCGCGCCACGCTGCGCGTGAAGAACAAAGCCGAGATGCGGCGGTCGTTGGCCGCGGCCGGGCTCGACACGGTCTGGTCACGAGAGTTGCGGCCGCGCGACACGCTCGCCGCGCTCGCCGCGCTCGACATTCCATACCCGTGCGTCGTCAAACCCGCCGAGGGTGTGGCCAGTGAGGACGTCGTGTTGGTGACCGGCCGCGCCGCCCTGTTGGCGCGGTGCGCCGAGATCCGGGGTCGGCGACCTGATGCCACGCTGGTCGTTGAGGAGTACCTGCCTGGGGAACTGCACACACTGGAGACCCTGGGGGATGCCCAGCGGACGCACGTGCTCGGCGGATTCCGCACCACGTTGTCGCCGCCGCCGTATTTCATCGAACTTCGGCACACCTTCGTCCAGGCTCATCCGGAGCCGGTCGTCGCGCAGGTGCTCGCCCAGCTCGACGCGCTCGGCGTCGGGTTCGGTTCGTGCCACACCGAATTCGTCGTCGATGAAGGCCGCGCCCGGCTGATCGAGGTGAACTACCGAGCGATCGGTGATCAGTGCGATCTGCTGCTGGCCCAGCTGCTCGGCATTCCCCTGTTCGAGTACATCCTCCGCACGCATCTGGGGCAGCCGCTGCCTGCGTCGTTGCCGGGACGCACCGACGGGGCAGCCCGCATCGATCACATCTGCGCACCTGCGTCGGGGATGCTCACCGCGGCGCCGGAATCCGGTGACGCGGTGATCGACGGCGTCACCCTCGCCTATCGACGGCTGCGCGAGATCGGTGTGCGACACGATCTCCAGCACACCAACCGCGACTACGTCGGTGTGCTGCGCGCCGCGGGAACCGATCAGGACGCGGTCGACCGTGTCGCGGACCGGTTCCTGGCGGCGCAGCGCTGGGAGGTGGCACCGTGACCTCGACATCCGTCGCGTCCGCGGTGACGCGTCGTCCGGCTGAACCGGACGGGCGGGAAAGTCATTTGTCCGCACGGGTTCTCGGCGCATTGCTGCGCGAGGACGTGCTCGGGCTGCGCACCCGCAGCACGACGATCCGCCGGTCCGACGGGCGTTGGCTTCGCCTGGCGCACCCCGTGGACGCGGAGGCGTTGCTGCTGCCCGTGACTTCGGACGGGTTCCTCTGTGAGGATGCCCCGCGGCAGCCGTTGATGTTGCGCGAGTCCGACGGCCGTGAACTGCGCACCACCACCGAAATCCTTGCGGCACTGGCGGCTTTCGCCGAACCGCAGGACCGGGCCGGTTTCACCGCGTTCGCCGAGGAATGCGCGCAGACGCTGGCGGCGGCTCGGCTGCACGACGCCACTCGCGGCCGGACCACCGCGCGGCTGCTCCTCCACTACGGCGATCGGCTCGACCGGTGGACCGGCGCGGCGGGTCTCGCGTTCGACACCCTCGCCGCACGACACGACCACCCGGTCTATCCGGCCTCACGCGCCCGCGCCGACCTGACCGACGACCAGCTCCGCGCGTTCGCGCCCGAGTTCCATCCACGGTTCGCGTTGCGCTGGCTCGCCGTACCGCGCTCGGCGGTGACCGTCGGCGGCGGCGCCGATTTCCCCGCGTATTGGCCGACCCCGCGCAGTCTGGGGCTGCCGCACTCGTCGCACAGCCACATCGTGCTGCCGGTGCATCCGCTCACCGCAGGCGCTGCGCTCGACCGGGCGCTGCACGAGCTGGACATCGAAACCGACTGCGCCCTGGCGGATTCGGCATACCTCGAGGTGGTTCCGACGCTGTCCATGCGGACCGTGGCGCTGGTCGAGCATCCCGGCGAGCACCTCAAACTGCCGCTGGCCACCGCCACGCTCGGGCGGGGGAACGTGCGCAGCGTCAAACCGCGGACCTTGGCCGATGGCGCGCTCACTCACCGCATCCTCGGCACCGTTCTGGCCCGTGAATCCCGTTTCCGCGAGACGATTCTGCTCGCCGACGAGAGCGGCTACGCGCACGCCGGGCACGATCTGCTCGGCGTCCTGCGCCGTGGCCTGCCCGAAGGCCTGCGAGATTCGGTGGTGGTGCCGATGGCCGCGCTGCTCGCCAGGGCCCACGACGGCCGTCGGGTGCTCGACCACCTCGCCGATGCGTTCTACGGCGGCGATCCGATCGCGCTGTTCGACGCCTGGCTCTCCCTGCTGTTCGACTGGCAGACAACCTTGTTCGGCTACGGCATCGCCCTGGAATCCCATCAGCAGAACGTCTCTCTCGTGCTCGATCGCGCCTGTGCCGGTCCCGCGCGCCTGCGCCTGCTGTTCAAGGACAACGACACGCCCCGAGTGCATACCGCTCGGCTGCGCGCTCGGCTCGGCGCCGAGCCCGCGACCTTCGCCGATCCGCGGATCAATGTCGCCGACGACCGTCCGCTGACGGACTTGTTCACCACGATCACGGTGCATTTGTGCGCGGGCGCGTACGCGTTCGAACTCGCCGAGCTCGGCTACGGTTCACGGTCCGCGCTGGTCGGGTTGGTGCGGGACCGCCTCGATCAGGCGATCGCTGAACTGGACCCGGAGCCCGCCGCCAGGCTGCGCGCGGATGTACTTGCCGCGCCGAGCCTTCCGGTGAAGGCGATGGTGAGCGCAGGGACGCTGTTCAGCAAGGAACGCAGCGGCGCCGCCGACATCAACAAGCACTACGTCCCCGGCCCGAACTACCTGCGCACGGCCGGGGAAGCCCGGTGAGCGCGACGCTGGAGCAAGCCGGAAACCCCGGCTCGACCGATGCGTCCGGGGTGGATCGGCGCGTCTACGCTGTCGCCGGTTCCTATTTCGTCGCCTCGTTCGCCGCGCTGGGCCTGCCGCCGTACCTGACGGAGATTCTGCCGGAGCTCGGTGATCCCACCGCGAGCTTGGCGGGTGTGCTCTACATCGTGCCGACGGTCTTCGGCGGCCTCGGCGCGCCGCTGTGGGGTCGGCTCGCCGACCGCTACGGGCGCAAACGGCTCCTGCTTCGGGCGCAGCTAGGCCTCGCCGTCGCGTTCGTGGTCGCGGGAACGGCCGACTCGATCGCGGTGTTCACCGCGGCACTGGTGCTGCAGGGCGTGCTCGGCGGGACGTTCGCCGCGTCGAACGGCTATCTCGGTGCGGCGCTGCACGGTTCGGCCTTGGCGCGGGCGCTCACGGTCTTGCAGGCCAGCGCCAGAGCGGCCCTGGTCTGTGCGCCGATCGTCGTCGGACTGCTCACCCCGTGGCTGTCACCGCACCGTCAGTACCTGGTGCTCGCGGTGCTGCCGCTGGCCGCGGCGCTGACATTGGTGTGGCTGCCCGAGCCGGAGGCGCCGCCGGGATCGGAACCGACGGGCGCTGGACCGACGGGGGAGCCGCGGCGGGCACTGCTGCGTCGCCTGTTCGCGGTGGAGTTCGTCTTCGTCTTCACGACCGTGATCTCGTTCCCGTATTCGATCGCTCTCGTCGCCGAACGGTTACCGGACGTCTCGCCGCTGGTCGCCGGTGGCTTGTTCGCGCTGCCGCACCTCGTTTACCTGGTGATCTCCCTGCCGGTGCAACGCAGATGTCACGCGCCGGGGTGGCCGATAGCGCTCGGATTCTGTTGTCTCGCAGTGGGATCGGCAGGGCATGCGGTGTCCGATTCGGTGATCGAGCTGACCGCCGTCCGGCTGCTGTTCGGCGCCGGGCTCACCCTCGGCCTGGTCGGCAGGAACATCCTCGCCGCCGATTGCGCCCGCGGCAGGGCCCCCGGTGGTCTGTTCGGTTCGCTGGAGTTCTTCGCCAAAGCCGGTGCGGTCGCCGCCGGGCTCGCCGCGACGGCGGCCAATGCCCGGTTCGGGCCCGCCGCACCGGCGCTCGCGGGCGGTGCCACCGCCTTGCTCGTCGTCCTGTCCATCTCGGTTCACCGATTTCCACCCACCCGCCGGAGTCGTTCTATGTCCCTGTCCACCAACACCATCGAGTCCACGAGGCCAAGCGCCGCCGCTGATCCGGACGGAGCGCACCGCCTGCCCGATGCGGACACCGCCACCGCGCACACCTTGCTGAACTGCCTGCTGCGCGAGCTTTCGGGCCCCGAACAGCAAGCCACGATCGCGGGCGGTCACCTGCTGCTGCGCCTGCCCCGCCGCGACGTGCTGCTGCGCGTTAAGCTCCGCCGCACTTCGCTGTTCGGCGCGCACCGCTTCGCCGGGCCGGTCGACGAACTGCGCGCCGACGTATGGCAGCCGGTCGGTTGGCGCCGGCTCGCCGAGCACACGCATGACGAACTCCGGCTGCGCACCGGCGTGTGCAACGAGGAGTTCGTCGACCAGGTGGCGGCCAGTCATCGGACGGTCGCGACGACGCTGGCGAGCCGGACGCCGATCGATACGGTGGACTACCTCGGCTCCGAGCGCGCGTTGGTGTTCGGTCACCGCTTCCATCCGACGCCCAAGGCGCGCAGCGCATCCCACGACTCGTGGACGCACTACGCCCCGGAACACGGCGCCACCTTCGGCCTGCGGCTGCTGGGTGTCCGCGCGCACCTCGTCGCCGAGGAGTCCGCGGACCCGGCGGCGGTGGCCGTCCTCGATCGTCTGCATCCGGACGTGCCCGCGGGCTACCGGCTGCTCCCGGCACACCCGTGGCAATACCGCATGCTCAGCGACCTGCCCGCACTGCGGCACGCGATGGACCGGGGCGACATCCTGGATCTCGGCGTCGGCGACCCACGGTTCGCCGCTACCGCGTCGGTGCGCACGCTCTACGACGGCGAGACCTTCCTGAAATTCAGCCTGAACGTGCGAATCACCAACTGCCTGCGCAAGAACGCCAGCTACGAGCTGTCCGGCGCGGTCGCGCTCACGCGGATCCTGGCGCCGGTCCTCGCGGACATGGAAGCTCGCTTTCCCGGCTGCGCCGTGCTCCGCGAGCCGGCCTACCGCAGCCTGGCGCTGCCCGGGCCGGACGGCACCGCCGACCGCACACTGCTGGAGGGGTTCGGCGTGATCGTGCGCGAAGGGCTGACGGCCCGGCTGCGCCCCGCCGCCACCGCGTTGCTCGCCGCTGCCGTCGCCGACGAATTCCCCAGCAGCCCGGCACAGATCTCTCGGCTCCTGGCAGGCGGCGACGCCGACACCGCCACGCGGTGGTGGCGTGCCTACCTCCGGCTGCTGATACCCCCGGTGCTCGCCGCCTATTTCGACCACGGCGTCGTGTTCGAACCGCATCTGCAGAACGTTCTGGTCGCGGTCGACGCGTCCGGAATGCCGGTGCAGGTGCTGCTGCGGGATCTGGAAGGAACCAAGCTGCTGCCGGAATCGCATGCCGAGACACTGGCAGGTCTGCTGCCGGAGGTGGCGGCGCGCATGTCCTACGACGACGAACGCGGCTGGGACCGGGTCGTGTACTGCCTGATCGTCAACCACCTTGCCGAAATGCTTGCCGTGCTGGCGGATTCGCACCCCGAACGGGAACCGGAGCTGTGGTCCTGTGTCCACGACGCCTTGGCCGCCTACGCCGAGGAGTACGGCTGCCCGCCGCGCTTGGCCGCCCTGCTCGCGGGCGTCCCGCTGCCCGCCAAAGCCAACTTGCTCACCCGTTGGGAACGCAAGCCGGACCGGGACGCAGGCTATGTCCGAGTGCCCTCGCCTTTCCCGGTGCTCGGCGTGACCCGCGCCGAGATCGCGCGAACCGAGGGAGCGCCCCGATGAGCCGCCTGCCGTCCGCGGTGCGGGAACGCGTCGAGGAGCTCGACGCCGCCGAATTACCTGCCTACGTCTACGATCTGGGCGGGCTGCGCGCACACGCCGAGACGATCCGCGCGGCGCTGCCGGACCGCGTCGAGCTGTACTACGCGGCGAAGGCGAATCCGGAGCCGGAGATCCTGCGGGCGCTGGCGGAAGTCGTCGACGGATACGAGGTCTCCTCCGGCGGGGAGCTCGCCCACGTCGCCACAACGGTGCCCGGTCGGCTGCTGGCCTTCGGCGGGCCGGGCAAGAGCCAGGACGAACTCGCCGCCGCGTGCGCACACGGCGTACATCGCGTCCACGTGGAGAGCATCGGCGAATTACACCGTCTCGCGGCACTTTCCACGCCGGATCGGCCCATCGGCGTACTACTGCGAGTGAATCTGCCGCTCACCGATCGCGCCCTGACCGGCAGCGCCTTGGCCATGGGCGGTCGTCCGTCGCCGTTCGGCCTCGACCGCGGGCAGGCCGAACTCGCCGCGAACGCGTTCGCCGAGGGGCGCTTTCCCTGGCTGCGCTGGCACGGCGTGCACGCGCACCTGGCCAGCGGGCTCGAGGCCGCCGACCTCGTCGCGGTCGCGGAATCGATCGCCGACTGGTCGATCGGCCTCGGCGAACGGCACGGTGCGGACATCACCGAGGTCAACGTCGGCGGCGGCATGCACGTCGATTACACCGCGCCCGACCGCCGCTTCGACTGGGCGGCGTACGGCGCCGGTCTGCGCCGGATCACCGACGCCAGGCCGGAATTGCGGCTGCGCATCGAACCGGGACGAGCGCTGACCGCCTACAGCGGGTGGTACGTCACCGATGTGCTGGACGTGAAGCCAAGCCACCACGCCGAATTCGCCATCGTGCGCGGCGGCACGCATCATCTGCGCACCCCCGCAGCCAAGGGGCACGACCAGCCCTGCTCGATCGTGCGGACCGATCACTGGCCACACCCCTGGCCGCGGACGGCGACGACCGCCCAGACGGTGACCGTCACCGGGCAGCTGTGCACACCGAAAGACGTTCTCGCCGAAGGATTGCCGGTGAGCACATTGCGGACGGGGGACCGCATCGCTTTCGAGCTGGCGGGCGCCTACGCCTGGAACATCTCGCACCGCGATTTCCTCATGCACCCACCGCCGAGCTTCCACTTCCTGCGCGGGCGCGACGAGGCAGGCGAGTAGGTATTGCTGCGCACCAACGAGATCAAGCGCAGACTTGCCGAGGGCGACCTCGTACACGGACTGTTCTGCACCGCGCCCGCGCCCGAGCTCGTCGAGATGATCGCCCACGGCGGATACGATTTCGTCGTCCTGGACACCGAGCACACGCTCGTCGACGGACGCGAGCTGACCCACGCGATCCGCGCCGCCGAGACATGCGGTCTCACACCGTTCGTGCGAATCACCGCGGGCGACAGCGCGACGACCCTGCGAGCTCTGGATGCCGGTGCGATGGGCGTCGTCGTCCCCCATGTCCGTTCGCGCGCCGACGTCTCGGCGGCGATCGATGCCATGTACTACGCGCCGCTCGGCAATCGGTCCCTCGGCAACGGTCCCACGGCCGGTTTCGGCCGGTACGACCCGGTCGAGCACCTGCGTCGCGCGAACGAGGAGATCATGCTCATCGCGCTGATCGAAGACGCCGACGGCGTGGCCGATATCGACCGGATCCTCGCGGAGGGCGGTGTCGACATGGTGCTGCCCGGACCGGCGGATCTCTCGCAATCCTTCGGCGTCCCATGGCAACTCGGCGACGCACGGGTGCGTGCCGCGCTGGATCGGCTGCGCGCCGCCTGCGCCGAACACGCGGTGCCGTATTGCGCGATGGCCCGGACACCGCAGCGGTACGCGCAGTGGCGCGCCGCGGGCGTGCGCGCCTTCGTGTGCGGTGACGCCGCCGACTTGGCGGCGGCCGCGCTGCGCCGCAGCCTCCCCGATCTTCGCGGCTGACCCGCCGCGAGTCCGTTCCATCGTCCCGACAGATGGAACTCCTGAGAAAGGAAAAACCCATGATGAGGAAGACAAAGGCATCCCGCCTCTCGCTCGTGGCCGCGCTCGTGAGCGTTGCCCTCGGCGTGACCGCGGGTGCGGGCGCCGCCGCGGCCGACACCGGCGCGGTGCAGTACACGACGTCGGTGACCGAGAAGTCCACGGTCATCTCGACCGACGCCGGATCGATGACTGTCGAGGACGGTGCGTTCAAGATCAAGTCCGACAACGGCACTGTGCTGGCGGGCACCGAATTGTCGTTCCGGGTAGACGATTTCGTCTTTCCGATCACCGCTGAAATCAGGGATCGCACCGCCACCCTGACGCCGCGCTTCGAGCTGGCGCATGCGATGTACAAGCCGGTCGCCCTGCCTTACGAGGACAAGGCGCCCTGGAAGAGCGAATACGAACGCGAGCAGGCCGCGTGGAGCCGGATGACGAGCACGATCGGCATGGGCGCCACCATCGGCACCCTCGTCGGCGGCCTCAGCGGCGCGGGCGTCGGATGCGTCCTCGGCGGCATCGCGGGTGCGACGGTGGCCGCGGCCACCATCGTCGGCATGTTCGGGCCGTTCATCCCCGCCGCCGCGGTCGGCTGCCTCGGCGGAATCATCGCCATCGGCGCCCTTGGCACCGTGACCGGCCAGCTCCTGGTGACCGCGCCGGTGGCCATCATGGCCGCCGCGCAGTACTTCACCACCATCAACTCCCCGATGCCCCCCGCCCCCGCGAAGTGATTTCGGCCCCCCGTCCCACCCCGAGCCAACGGGGTGGGACGGGGGACGGTCGCACCCGAAGCAGTGTCAGGTGCGCACCCCAGATCAGGCGTCGTGTCGCCGCAGGCGCTGCCACCCCGCCCAGAGTGCCACGGCCGACCAGGCGGCGGTGACCGTGATCGGCGTCGTCAGCGGCGTCGTCGCCCGGCCGCCGGTTCCGCTCAGGCGGCCGAAACCCCTGGCTGCCAATCGAAATCGACTTCCGTCGGATAGCCGTGCCTGGCCTGATCGAAGCTCGACCGGATCACCTTGGTGTCTTTGGTCAGCGCGTCCACGATCTGCCAGCCGACCGCGTGGCGATCCTTGTGCAGGTCGGACCGGATGGTCGCGGACAGTCGCACCCGCGCCGCGTGACCGGTGCACGACAGGGTGCAGTCGAGCATCGAGCCCTCGGTCGCGGCGTCGACGAGTCCGCGCGCCACCTCCTCGACGATCAGCCCGAGCTCGGCCGCGTCGTCGTCGGCGGCCTCGGCGACCAGGGCGGTCGATTCCACGGTCGTGCGCAGCATCGTCACCCCGATGCGTCGTGCGGGTACCCGAACGCTGACCGTCTCTGTCGTCGGTCGAAGCGCCTGCGTCGATGTCATCGTGTTCACCGCCTCGTGAAGCTGGGATGTACTTGTCATCGATGAGGGAGTACCCACGCGGAGGCGTATGCCACATGTCGTCCTCTCACGGGGCTGCTCCACGTCATCGGCGGGTCCGGTCCGTTTATTGTCCGCGCGGCGGGGCAGTCGGTGAGTGTCGACCGTCCCGATCGAAGGAGTCGTGATGACCGATCTCGCAGCGGGTGCCGTACGCGGTGTTTTCTCCCAGGTGGCGAGATTGCGCCACGCTCGGGTCTTCCATCCGAACGGGTTGCGGCTGTCCGGGCGGTTGCACGCCGAACCCGAGTACGAGTGGCTGTTCGGGGCGGGGGAGCGCGCCGCCCTGGCGAGGTTGTCCAAGGGCATCGGCACCCCGGCCGGGCTGCCGGATGTGCTCGGTCTCGCGCTGCGGGTGCTCGACCGTGATGAGCATCCGTGGGACTTCGCGCTGGCGACCACGGGGCGCGGTTCGCTCGGCCGGTTCGTCTTCACCCCCGCGCGCAGCTGGCGAACGGCCAGGTACGGCTGCCTCATGCCGTATCGGCTCGGCGACTCCGCCCCGACCTGGATCTTCGCCGAGCCCGACGATCGCCAGCCCGGGACACCGTCCCTCGACGCGATGGCCGACCACCTGCGCGACGAGCCCGCCACCTTCGTGCTCTGGGCGAGCGCGATCGGTGCGCCGGAGCGCAAGCTCGCCGAGGTGGTGCTGCACCCGGCCGACCCCGGCGATTACCGGACCGACTTCTTCGACCCGATGACCGACCATCCCGACGAGGTCCGCATCCTCCCCGAGGTGATCGGACGGGTGCGTGAACTCGCCTATGTGGGCAGCCGCAGCGGCCGTGGCGAACAGCCGTGAACTCGGTGCGCCCGGCCGCCCAGCGCGGGTGGCCGCGCCGTTGCGGGTTGCCGCGGTGCTGGCGCTGGTCGTGATGGTGGCCGCGTGCGGAAATGACGTTGAGGAGGATTCCGCGGCTGCCGCGCCGCCCGGCCCGCCGCCGATCCCCGCCGTCACCATCACGATCGAGAACCTCGAGTACACGGGCACGCCGCCCATCACGCCCGGCGCGCGGATCACGGTGGTGAACAACGACCTGGTGATGCACAGCATCACCAGCAAACGCCCCGGACTGTTCGACTACGACATCGCTCCCGGCGAGACCGTCACCTTCCCCGCGCCCGGCGATATCGGCTCCCACCCGTTCTATTGCAGGTACCACGGGCTGATGGACGGGTGGTTGAGCGTACGGCAATAGCCGATCCCGGCGATCCTTGCTGCCGCCGGTCATTGCGCGCATTCCGGTGACCGTCGCCGCGCCTTCCGGACGGATATCTCGAGCCGTACGACCGCCAAAGGCATTGCCCACGTACGCAACTGGTGGTCGTCGGTGCCGAGACGCCGCGGCCGCTTCCGCGATCCGGTTCAGGCGCCGATAGCGCGAGCCAGGTGCGACCAGGATTCGTGCAGGTCCCTCTCGAACAGTCCCCAGGTGTGCGATCCGGTCGGGCGTCCCACGTGCACGGCGGAGATGCCGAGCTGGGCTAGCCGATCGGCGAACGCCGCGGTGCACGCGTTCGCGATGGCCTCGATGGGCGGGAACGGCAGGCCGCGGTCGATGGCGCCGGGGAGGCCGGAGCCCGCGGACAGGTAGACGGTCTTCCCCGCCAACGCGCCCGCGCGGGCGAAGGCGTCGTGCGCGCGCCAGCCGTCGCCGCCCGGCGGGCCCCACATGTTGGCGGGATCGGCGCCGCCGCGACCCACTTGCGCGGTGACGAAGGCGATGCCGAGAGGGTCTGCCGCCCAAGGACATCCGCTGTAAGCGGCGACCGCGCGGTAGCGGTCGGGCGCCTGGATGGCGAGGTCGACCGCGGAGGCGGCGCTCATCGAGACACCGGCGATGGCATTGCGTCCGGTCGCGCCGAGCCGCTCGTCGACGACGGCGGGGAGTTCCTCGGTGAGGTAGGTCTGCCAGCGGTTCCGCCCGAGCGCCGGGTCGTCGGCATGCCAATCGGTGTACATGCTGTACGCGCCGCCGACCGGCATCACCACGTTGACGTGTTTGTCGGCGAAGAACCGCAGCACGTCGGTGTCGTCCCACCACGAGATGCCGTCCTCCCCGCCGCCGAGACCGGTGAGCAGGTACAACGTCGGCGCGGGCTCGTCACCGCCCGCGCGGATCACGCGATTGGTCACCACGGCATCCATGGACGGTGAATACACATCCATCCGCACCGCCGCCGCACCCAACGGCGCCTCACCGACCACGTGCGCCGCCGGCGCCGCCGACACCGGCCGCACCGACAGGCCGACGCCAACCGCGACCACGCCGAGGAATACGAGAAGGTATTTGCCGATCGTCACCCGATGGGGATACCCACCCGAGATCGCTTCTACTGCAACGAGTTTCATTGCCATCGGCACCGGGGTCCGGCAAACGGGCAGCATGCGCGCAAACGGCCGACGCTGCTCGACCACGCCCCCGGTGCCGACGCGCCTTGCACCGGCGCGGCCCGAGCGCCCACATTTGACGCGGCATCAGGAATCTGCGCGTGTCCGGCTCGATTCAGATGTGTTGAATCCCCCACCGCACCAGCGTTTCAACAGGCATGTCCCATGCCCGTACCGCTGAGTTGGGAACGAAGGTCGTGATCTCCGGAATTTCGTCCAGTTCCGGGACCGTGGCGAGAAAGTGGAGATACCTGCCATCTTCGAGCTGGGTCGAGAAGGGCTGATTGGGATTGTCGGGTTCGGCGTCGAACATCAGCTCGGGCTCATCGGCGAGCCACGGCTCCAGCCGATCCTCGACTTGCGCGAAAGAGACCCGGTTGAGCCAGTCTCGTTGTGGCTCACCCGTACAGAACCCGTCGATCGCGGAGAAGCAGAGCACTGACCAGTCTTCGATATCGCTTGCTCGGCACTCGTTGGCCAGTCCAGTGAGGTCGAAATCATGCAGTTCGGGATCGGGATCGCCCGCGGCCAAGGTGATATAGCCTGCGTCGATATCCTGGCCTTCGGCACCGAAGCAGCCCGCTGCGGAGTCCACCTCGCTAGCGAATCTGATGTACTCGTCAAGTGTAAAGAATTCACACCAGTCGGGGACCTTGCCACCTGCTCCATGCGGGTTGGACACCTCTGCGCGCCCGGCTTGCTCGCAGGCATCCAGAAGCGGGGTGGCGGATTTCCGCAGGGCACCGCGTTCTCGATCTCGGACCAGCAGTCGCAGAAAGAATTCCGGGATCACACCTATCGTGAACTTCATCGGGGTGTTGGAGCGGATGACCGCGGTGCGGTTGTAGGGATTCCTGTCGTCGCTTCCGCGGTCCTGGTAGCCCCATCGGGACGGCGCGACACGCAACAGGACTTCACCGATGTATCGCACCGTGCCTGCCGTGAACTCCGCGTTGTCGTCGATGCCGATGGCGGCCTCGTCCGGATAGCGCGCGAGCAGGATCGGTTCCAGCGCGTCCAGGGAGTCGGGCGTGAAGTCGAAAGGGAAGTCTGCGGGCAGGTAGCGACGGCGCCATTGCTCCAAGGCACTTTCCATGGTGGCCATCCATTGGTCCAGGAAGGCGCGTGCCGACTCGGTCATGGTCAAGCGGTCCTCGGCCATGTACGCCTCGGTTCGGTCGTGTTCATGCACGATGTACATCCTCGCGTGTGGCGATGAGATTCCCAAAGTTCGAGTAGCACATCGACAAATCGGATGGGCCACCATCATCCGCGCGGACAAGTTGCGCGAGTTCGACGCGGCCGCTGCGGCGATGACCGACCCCGGCCGGGACCAGTTCCGGGAGATCATCCAGGGTGCGCGGCGCCCCTCAGTACATCCCGGATGTCTTGCGAGGCAACAAGCTTCGTTCGCGCTGATTCTCTGTCAGCCGGGCGGCCTTCTGGAATGCGGTGGTTGTCGGGCGGTCGAGGCGGAAGAACCGGCTGCGACGCAGACTGCCGTCCCGACGGATGAGAGTGTCCTGATGTACGCCGAGGTCTGTCGCACCGAGCTTGCGGATCGCGGCCGCTGATCGACTGTTTCGTTCGTCGGTTCGGAATCCGATCCATGCCGCCCCCTGATCGAACACCTCCCGGATCAGCATCCGCTTCACACGCATATTGACCCCGGTACCCCAGACCGCGGGGTCGAGTTGCGTTCCGCCGATCTCGACGCCCTCGGGGGCCGAACGCTTCCAGATCACCGACGTCCTGCCGACCACCGCCCCCGCGTGGCGCACGGTGAAGGTGAGCCAGTGTCCATCGGCGACCCTTGCCAGGATGTCCGCATCGAGCTCACCGAAATCGCTTGGCATTCTCGTGGGAAGGTGTTCCCACGCCCGTTCGTCGCGTACCGCGTGGAACAACTGCTCGGCGTCGTCGGAACAGTACAGCCGCAACGAAACGTCGCCGTCGTCCAGATGTTCGCCAGGTATGTGCATCGGCCAGATCACGTTCCGCATCCTCACAGTGTGGCTCGTCTCTCGAACGTGCGATGCTCGACAACCTGTGCGGCCGGCCGAGTGGCGCTCGTTTGGCGCTCGATGGAGCGCCGCGCGTGGTGTGGTTGCGGGCGCTGTACTTTCGACGGGGTGAGTGCGTGGTTGGGCCGGACGTTTCGCCGGGTGCAGCAGGTGGATCACGTGGTTACCGGTGCGGTGGCGCGGATTCCGGTGACGGCGGTGGACCGGGGCATGGTGCGGTTGACCAGGGCGGCGGATCGCGGACTGCTGTGGACGGTCGTCGCGGCGGCGCTCGCCACCCGCGAAGGCGCGACGCGCCGGGCCGCGCTGCGCGGCGTGGTGTCGGTGGCCGGGGCGAGCTTCACCGTCAACGTCGTGCTCAAGTCGCTGATCGCCCGTCGCAGGCCCGCGGCCCAGCTGCTGCCGCCTGCTCGGCGGCTGATCCGGGTGCCGACCTCCTCCTCGTTCCCGTCCGGGCACAGTGCGAGCGCTGTCGCGTTCGCCACGGCCGTCGCGCTGGAGAGTCCGCGCACCGCGGTGGTGGTGGCGCCGCTGGCCGCCACGGTCGCCTACTCCCGGATCCACACCGGTGTGCACTGGGGCTCGGACGTGGTCGTCGGCGCGGCCGTCGGCGCCGGGGTGGCGATGGCGTCGCGCCGCTGGTGGCCGGTGCGCGAGTCCGACGAGGCGGCGGCCACCGCGGTGCGCGAGGTGCCGCTGCTCGTCGAGGGCAAAGGGCTTGTAGTGCTGGTGAATCCGGTCTCGGGCGACCCCGCCTACGATCCCACCGACGACATCGCCGCGGCACTGCCCGCGGCGACCGTGCTGCGCACCGAGCCGGGCCGCGACTGCGTCGAGCAGCTGGAGGAGGTCTTGGCGGCGCGCACCGAGCGGGCGGCGGCGGTCGGCGCGGCGGGCGGTGACGGAACGATCGCCGCGGCGGCGGCCGTGGCGCTGCGGCACGACCTGCCGCTGGTCGTCGTCCCCACCGGCACCCTGAACCATTTCGCCCGCGACTTGGGCGTCTACGACCTGCGCGAGGTCGTCGACGCCACCGGTGCGGGGGAGGCGGTCTCGGTCGACATCGCGAGCGTGGAACTGGAGACCGACGACGGCCCGCGCACCCACTATCTGATCAACACCGCCAGCCTCGGCGCCTACCCGGATCTGGTGCGGCTGCGCGAGAAATGGCAATCGCGGTGGGGCAAGTGGCCCGCGTTCGCCGCCGCCCTCGTGGTGGTGCTGCGCCGCTCGCAGCCGGTCCGGATCCGGCTGAACGAGACCTGGCACGACGTGTGGTTCTTGTTCATCGGCAACGGCGCCTACCATCCGCGCGGCGCGGTGCCCGCGTTCCGCGCTCGCCTCGACGACGGCCTGCTCGACGTGCGCTGGCTGCGCGCCGATCTGCGGTTCTCCCGCAGCAGGGCGGTGCTCGCCCTGCTGCTGGCCGCCATCGGCCGCAGCAAGGTCTACAACGAACTCCAGGTGCCCGAGCTGATCGTGCAGGTGCGCGAGCCGGAAGCGGTCGCGGCCGACGGCGAAGTGCTCGGCGAGGCGCGCAGGCTGCGCTTTTCGGTGGCCGGTCAGGTCGCGGTGTACCGCCGCGACGAGGACAACCCCCGCTGGGCGGAGCGCCCGCGCCCGCACCACCGCAGACCGTTCCGCTGGGGAGCGTGATTCGCACCGGCGACAATCGCCGCGGTGTCGGCGCTGCGAGCTCTCCGGACTGCCGGGTCGCTCGCCGTTCCGGCACGTGCAAGTCCGTAACGGCGTCATCCACCACGTGGCGGGCACCGAACAGGACGCATTCGCCTGGGCGCGAGCCTGTTTGAGCTTTCTGCCGTCGAGCGGCCCGGAGCAGGCCACGGAGAACAGACGGCCGAACTGCTCGACGAGGTGCCGACGGCTCCGTCGTATGCGGTCGTGCGTCCGTAGCCGCCGTGTCCCCAGGCGGGTTTGCCAGGATATTTCCGGTCTCCGTGAACGGGATATGAACAGTGAGCAGGCGAGTGTTCGGGCGTGTGCCAACTCGATTGTGCGCCAGGTCATCAGGCGGTGAGCTGGGCTATCGATCCTTGCGCGCCAACACATCTGGGCGTTACTCCCACGCTGTCTTAAGTTCACGTAAAGGCTACTGACGAGTTGCTATGGACTGCCATCGTCGGAGGAGTTCGAATCGTGACGAGTGGTGGGCCCATATCCGGGGGTAGAGATGACGACTGAGCAATACTCCGAGAAGCTGAAATCCGCGGGGTACGAGACCGACAAGGTGCGTGCTCGGTTGGAGAGCATCTCCGGTCGGGTTCAGGACCAGCTGAACACCTTGCTGTCCGTGATCGGCAGCGACAACTTCGGCAGCCAATACGTCAAGGGCAACGGCAGCCCCGGCCTGACGGAACGGCTGGAGGGCGCGGTGAAGGGCACCAGCACCATGGCGGAGTCCTGGGCGAACCTGTCGAAGGGCCAGTACGAGGCGGCGGTCACCGCCGAGCGGAACGAGGATGCCGCTCGGCAGATGATCGAGCGGGTCTGAGCAGCGGCAGTTCTGGTCGGCGGCTGATATTGCGCCGCCATGGATTTCGGAGTGGGTGCAATGACGACCTCTGGGCGTATGGAGGGGGAGATCGCCGGGCTGATGGAGGACTTCCGCAGCCGTATGCGGGATATCGCGCAAGTGCAGCGGGAGCGGGTCAAGCTGACCGCGACGGCGACCACACGTGATCGCGCGGTATCGGTGACGGTGAACGCCAACGGCGTTGTCATCGAGACCAAGTTCTCCGACCGCGTCGAGGAAATGAGCTACGACCAGATCGCCAAGGCCGTCACCCGGTTGGCGCAGCAGGCGGCCGAAGAGGTGTTCGCCACGAGCAAGACGCTGGTCGCCCCGCTGCTCGACGAGCGTTCCCGGCTGCCGAAATTGTCCGACATGATCGAGGGACTGCCGGACCTCGAGACCGAGATTCCCCTGGAGCCGCCCGTTTCCTTGGCGCCTCCCAGATCGTCGGAACGCTCGGACGACGAGGCGCTGACGTTCACCGACGTCGAGAGCTATCACCACGATGGTCGTGGGAATTCCAGGGAGAGCGTCACCGGTCAAGCCTGGTGACGTGTGAACTGGCCTGTCGATGGGATATTGGGCGATTCCGCCGGAGCTCGCTTGGCTCGAATGGGTGGCGGGCTCGGAGATCACACGCATCGATCCCGACGATGTGGTCAAGGTCTCCGAGGTGCTGCGGGAGATCGCCGATGAGATCCTCAACGAGGCGATAGCGGAGGCGGATGTCGCCGCCGCGGCGGTCGTCAACGCGTATCCGCAGGGTGATGGCGGGCAGAAGATCACCGAGTCGCTGCGCGCGGTGATTCACGACGACACACCCAAAGGTGGGACGCCCCAGCACGGTTCGATCGAGTTGATGGGCAACTCGTTCAACGATCTGGCGGTTTCGGTCGATGATTTCGCGGGTGCGGTTCATGCGAATCATTTGAATGCGATCTTCTCGCTGGGTTGGTTGGCGGCCGAGCTGGCCCTGTCCATCTTCGCGGGCCCGGCGGCGGGGGGTGTCCAGGCCGGGGCGATCGCGGCGACGCGAGCCGCGTTTCAAGTCATGGCCCGATGGCTGGAGGGCCGGATCGCCGCCATGCTCGCCAGGACCTTCCTGTCGGATGCGGCGAAGCAGGTGGTGACGAAGCTCGTCTACGAGATCGTCCAGGAAGCGATCGTCGAGGTCTTCCAGGGCACCGCGCAAGAGGTGGCGGTGCAGGGCATCGTCATCGCGGAGGGTCTGAACAGCCAGGGCTGGGACGGGGCGGCGATCTGGGAGAACGCCTGGGTCTCCGCGCTGGCCGGTGGCGCCGGTGGTGGCGCGGGTTTCGGATTGAACCGGGCGATGAATCGGATCGCGCCCGGTTTGATGAACAGTCGCGGCTGGCGTGGGTTCACCGGTGGGGCGATCGTCGGTACGGGAGCCGGCCTGGCGGGCGCATTCGTCGCCGCGTGGGCGACGGGGAACTGGGATCCGCGTTCGTTCGTGGGTGGCGGCATTTCTGGTGCTCTGCCGAGCGGTGTACACGGGGCGAGAGGCCAGACCCAGCACAACGGGCCGATGAACTTCAACCAGGAGCCCGTCCGGGTCGGCACCCTGCCCGGCTCCGACGGCACGTCGCCCGTTCCCGCGCCCGATGTCGCCGGTGATTCGAGCACCAACGGTGCCGGGACCGGCAGTGGTGATTCGAGCGCAGGCGGTACCGGTGCAGGCAACGGTGCGTCGAACGCCAACGGGGCCGACAGCGGGGGAGCCAACGGTACGGGGGCGAATGCCAACGGTCCCGGATCTCCCAGCACCACACCCGCTTCCGCGCCTCCGTCGGCGACGGCCGATACCGGCCAATTCGCCGGAAACGCGGGCACTTCCGACTCCGGCGCGGGGGCATCGAGCGAGACCGGTGGCGACTCGGCGGCGAACCAGCCGAGTGCCGGGGCACCCGCCGCGCAAGGCAACTCGAATTCCGATGCCGCCGAGGGCGATACGTCGTCCGAGGCCGCCACGCAGAACGGCAGCTCCGGCGCGAATTCACCTGTGCAGACCGGTGATTCGGCGCAGGCGAACACCGACTCCGCCCACGCCGGCGGTGATTCCGCGCAAGCGGGCGGCGACTCCGCGCGGGTGGCAGGGGACTCCGCGGCGCCCGCCGACAGCTCCGCCCCTGCCTCGTCGGATTCGTCTGCACCGGAGTCTAATTCGCCTTCGGGCCGCCCCGGAGCAACCGACAGCTCCGCGCCGGAGACTTCCTCGTCCGGTGCCACCGATTCGGGACCACGCGCATCCGGACCCGCGTCGAACGGCGCCGCTGCCGACGGCGTCTCGCCCGCCGCGCAGACGCCCGGCGTGAATGCCGGACCGGTCGGGACGAGCCTGCCCGCCGCACCGGCGGCGGCCGGTGCGGCGGTTCCCGGCGCGACGCCCGTGGGCGCCGCGCCGACGGCCACGAATGTGGCCCCGGGTGCGGCGTCGCCGCTGTCCTCGTCGCCCACCTCCTCCTCCGCCGCACCGGCGCAGCAGTCCGGTGCCACCTCTTCGTCCAGCCCCGTCAGGCCCGGCGCGCACAGCGGTGCCGTTGCGCCGGACGGTACTACCCGCCCTGTGCCTGCCGATCGGACCACCGGCGAGCGCGCGTCGGCGACGGGCACCGGTTCAGCACGCGCGGGCGGCCTCGCGGGCGGACCCGCGGACGGGGCCGGTGCGCTGCAGGCGCAGGTCGCGGATTCCGAAGCGCCGCAGGCCCGATCGCAGGCCGATTCCGATTCCGACGCCGATCAGCAGCAGGTCCAGGTGCAACCCGACGACCTCGCTTCGCCGGATTCGGCGTCCGATGGCGACACGAATACGCCTGCCGGACACCGGGATACGGACGAGTCCGCTGATCAGGACGATCTTGCCGCGGTGGATCCGGCCGCCGCTGCCGGTCTCGTCCTGACCCCGCCGCCGCCCGCCCCGACCGGCCGACCTGAACCCGCTCCGAGCGCCTCCCGCCCGACCAACGAAGGCGACTCGACGAACGATGCGGCGGACGCCGACACGACTGCGGACCCGGACGGAGGCCCCACCCCCGACCCGGATCTCGATCCCGACGCCGCGGCCGCCCCGGACTCCGACTCGGACTCCGACACCAACAACACCGACCCCCGCCGTGTACTCCCGGAAGACAGCAGCGAGGCGACGACGGCGGAGATCGACGAGGCTGCCGCCATCCTGAACCGGCTGGAACCCGGTCTGCGCGCGCAGGATCTGCTGCTCGGCGATTCCGATGCCGATCCCGCCACCGACGAGGCTGCCGGGGCGCACGCGAGCAAGAACGCCCAGCGGTGGGAGGGCCTGACCGACGCCGAGCGGGCGGTCATCATCCGTGCGCACCCCGACGTGATCGGCAGGGCGCCCGGCATCGACTTCCATTCCGCCGACACCGCCAACCGGTTGCAGATCGCCAGGGACATCGCGGATCTCAGCTCGCGCGACAGCCTGACCCGCCAGGAACGTCAGCAACTGCGAAACCTGAGGCGCACGGTCTCGGGCCTGCGGCAGGCGCAGCTGCGGGCCGCAGAGATCGACCAGAACCCGCCCGTGCGCGTGCTCTCCTACGATTCGACCGCCTTCGGTGGCAGGGGCAGGGCACTGGTCGCGTTCGGCAATCCGGATACGGCGACGCAGCTTTCTGTGCATGTGGCGGGCCGCAACGGCACCGTGGCGGACATCAATGAGGTGCTGCAGACAACTGCCGCCCGGCATGCCGCGGCCGCGGGCCGCCTGCGTTCAGGTGAGTCGCTGGCGTCCATCGCCTGGATCGGTTACCGGGCGCCGGGTCGGCTTGGCGCGCTGGTCACCTCGCGGGCGAATCAAGCGGCGGGCCTGCTGCGGCGCGATATCGCGATCCTCGACGCGACCAGGGCGGCGTCGGGGAACAAGCCGTCCATCAGGATCGTCGCCGACGGCTACGGCGTCGACGTCACCGCGGCCGCGGGCAAGAAGGGCCGGTTGTCGGGGCTGGTGGGCGATGTTGTCCTGACCGGTATCCCGGGCGATCCGATTCTGCCGTCGAATCGTTTCGGCGACGACGTGCGGGTGTTCGTTCCCCATGAGACCAACGGGCTCCACCACCACTGGAACGCGCCGGAAGCCGAGGGATCGAGGCCGCCGCGTGGGGTCCCGGTCGACACCATGTACCGGGTGTCCGATATCGAGGCCGACCGGGCGGGCACAGCGCCATATCTGCCGGATGTCGATCCGTCGCAACCGAATTCGCCGCGCCCCGAGGTGGCCCAGAATGGCTGTGGGCCGCAAGCGCTGTGGAAGGCGGCCGAGGTCACCGGCAACCCCGACATCACCGTTCCTGAGCCGGACAGCGTCGGCCAGGAGGGCATGGACTGGCGCGATATCGAGCGGCACGCCGGTGCCCAGCTGACTCCGGTGTGGAGCCGCGGACGCTTCGCCGCGTTGAACCTGCTGGGGGTCGGGCGCAGGCGCTCGGGTCAGCACATGATCGCCGACGCGCTGCGGTACATGCGAGGCAAGTCCGCGGTGATCGTCATCAATCAGCAGCGAGGACGCGTCCCCACGAGCGAACCGGGCGCGCACGCGTTCACCATGTACTACGACGCCGACACCGACAAGGTGATGGTGTACGACCCGCTGCGGAGTACGGATCCGTTCGAGTTCGACCCGAACAATGTCCCCGACGCCAAGGCCACCTGGGGCATCTTCTACAACAAGAACGGCATCGCCACACGCCCGCTCGGCGATGAGGGCAGGCACGGGCTCGCGGCCGGAAGCGGCGCGCAGAACGACGATCTCGACCGGCAGATGCCGCCGCGGGCGGGCACGGGCGATCCGGCCGACCCGATGGCCGCGGTGCTGCGCTACCTCGACGAATCGCAGACGCCCGAGCGGCAGGATCCGAACCCGCTGACCGACGCCGAGCGCACCCATGTCGATGACCTGTCTCGCGGTCTCGGACTGGGCGATTCGTTGTCGAGTACCTCGAACCCGTTGCGAACACTGGCGGATCTGGCGACGCGGATCACGGCGCCGCCGCAGGTGGATCCGGACACGGGAACACGCCAGGATTTCTCCGCCATTTCGCCGGATATCCTTGTCCCGCAACGGTTGTCGCCCGAACTGACGCAGGCATGGCTGCTCCGGCAGCTGAACGTTCCCCTCGATCCGCCGCTGCGGGCCCGGCTCGAGGAAGCGATCGCCGAGCAGCGGTATCGAATACTGTTGCGTGCGGGCGCGATCGAAGCGCTCGCCTCCGCGATCCAGTCACCGACGACCGACGACATCGACCTCAGCGCCGCGGAGGTCGCCCGCTGGGCTGGTGCCCTCGAGGTCTCCGCCACCGATCTCGCGACCGACCGCGGTACCGCGAATACGCTGGCGCGGCTCCGGGCGGAGGCCCGTGACTTCGCCGCCACCGTCGCCCAGCTGACCGAAGCGCCGCCACGGCGCGATGACGCGGATCCCGAGGCCCCGCGCCCGCCGGAGTCGGCATCGCGTTCGGTGGCCGAGCGCAACCGCGGTCGCTGCGCGGAACTGGCGCTGCGGTTGATCAAGACGTTGACCGGCAGCTCGGTGATCCAGGTTCCTTCGGGGGCGGTCGGGCTGGACGGCATGACCGCGGCGGAGCTGCAGGACGCGGCGGGCGGGCAGTTGCGTCCGGTGGCCGATCACGACGAGATCGAGCGGATGCTGCTCGACATGCCGGAGGGCTCTTCGGCTTTGGTGGTCGACGCATACTCCCGTCCGGTCGACGAGCACGGTGTCGGCGCCCATGCCTATGTGCTCAGGCGAGAGGGCGATGCGGTCGTCGTCTACGACGCGGGCGCGGGCACGGTCGAGGGCTACCCGCCGAACCTGCCGTCCGATATCGCCTCGACCCACGTGATCCTGTTCGACGAGAGCGGCGTCCCGGTCCATCCCATCGACGCGGATGGTTCCGGCGGGGCGCCGGCCGTGGATCTGCCGATGCGCATCGGTCTTTCGCTCGGCGAGCACTCCGACCGGGTCTTCGCGCTGCTCGAGCTGACCGAGGTGGGCCGCGACGTCCTCGCCGTCCTGAACGACGGTGGGGTCGAGATCGATTTCGCGCGGCTGTCGGACTCTGCGACGCACGGCTTCTATCGGCCGTCGCACGTCACCACACACATCAATTCCAGTGAACGCGATCTCGTCGTCCAAGCGATGACGCTGGTGCACGAGGCTGTCCACGCGCAGATGGCGCTGGAGGGTGAGAACAGCGGTCGGTCGAATCGGATCATGTTGCTCGGCCGGGACGAATTCGTCGCGCAGAAGGTCCGCGAGGAAGCTCTCGCCGAGGGCCGAGCATACGAGTTCGCTCGCGAGTTGAAGAACCTCGGCTACCAGATCGACGATCTCGTACCCGAGACCGCTCGGCGATACCTCGAGGTATACGACGCACGGGTCGCGCGGATGTCGCACACCAGCTCGCGTTTCACCGAGGAGGAGATCAAGGTTCGCGCGCGAGATGCGGCCGCGGCCGCCATCGCGGAGTACATCGGCACCTATGAGGATCCGGAGGGCAACAACTACACGAAGCAATTCCGCGCCAGGTGGGATGCCGCCGTGGTGTCGGATCCCGATGTTCACCTGTGGCGCTCGCTCGAAGCGGAGGCGGAGGTCTCCGAGAACGCCACGCGGCGGATTGTCGCCGAGCGGCGTCGGCTGGAGTTGTCGGACCGGATCGCCGAGCTCGGAGGCAGTGTCGGCGTCGATGCCCGAGACCCGGAAATGCTGCGGCGACTGCAGGCGGAGAACGATCAGGCACTCGCCGAGCTGGCCGATCGGCTCGGTGTCGATCCGGCCGAGGTCGGCCGCGACATGCTGCCCGATGCGACGGCGGAGCGTCAGCGGGCCGAACTGCTCGAGCGCGGCCTGAAGCTTCGGCTGCTGTCCGATCTCGAGGGGCAGTACAGCCTGCAGCAAGAACTGCTCGAGCGTGCCGGATCGGCCGCGAATGCCGCTGTCGCGAGGGATGTGCTCGCGTCCGAACTCGAGGAGGCCGGATTCGCCGAGGCGGTAACGATCACCTCGCATGTCGCGCTGGTGAACGGGCAGCCACCCACTGTCGTGGTAGTCGCACCCAGACGCATCCACGCTGCCAGACATTCCGATGCGCTCGCCGAGGCATTGGCTCGCCACCCGGAACTCGAATCCGCGCTGCGTGATCCCGACCTCGATCTTCGATTGGTCCAGACCTCGATGCCGGACCCGAATGCGGACATCGAGGTCAGCCCGATTCGCCCCGACGAGGCACCCGACGTCGTCCTCGACGCGTTCGACGAGCGTCTCAGGACCGAACCCGCCGCCGTGCCGGCGGGAATGCCTGGCGATACCGCCGGCGAGGCGTCGGCCGATCGGATCGCGCGGGTCGAGCGTCTCCTGACGAGCAGCGAGATCGGCGCTTGGGCCCAGAACCTGCTGCGCAGCCGCGGCATTCGCATCCTGCACGAACCGGGCGTCGAGCCCCGCTACTACCCGGAGCGCAGGACGCTCGTTCTCGGTTACGGGACCTCGGAGGTGCGTCAGGCCATCGATTGGGTGCACGCCGCCGCGCACCTGCGCGATTCCGAGGAGGGTGTGGCGCCGCACCCGCTGAACCTGCATCGTGACGACTACGTGGACGCGATGTTGCGTGAGGAGAGCCGGGCGCACGCGCTCGAGGTGGAGTTCGTCAAGCAGTTGCGGGCCCTCGGCCACGTCGTTCCCGCGGTCGACCACGAGAGCGCGAGCGACGCCGCACGCCCCGGGATGGTCAGCCGTGCCAAGAATTCGTTGGCCGAGTTGTTGGCGCGGCGGCGGCCCGACCCCATGCGGGACCCTGCGATCGACCTCGCTGCCGCAGGCATCCGGCCGCACCTCGCCACGCCCGGCAGCGGGGGCGTCGACTACGTCGGCCTCTACACCAAGAGCTGGAACGACGCGTACGGCGTGGTGGACGACGGAACGGCCAACGTCGGCCTTCCCGAAGCCGAGATTCATCAGCACGTCGATGATGCGGTGTGGGTCGACCATGCCGATGACGACTCGCAGCGCGTGTCCGACGGCGACCGGGACGCGAGGTCCGTCGAGCGCTCCGTGGATGTCGCACCCCACACTTCCGAGGCGAACCGCGGCCGCTGTGCCGAGCTCGCGCTCCGGCTGATCAAGCGCCTGACCGGGAGCACCGTCATCGAGCTGGCCGACCGTGCGGTCGGGCTCGACGGAATGTCGCGTGCGCAGGTACAGGAGGCCGCGGGCGGTCAGCTGCGGGATTACGCCGATCACGACGCGATCCGGCGAGCGATCCCCGAGGGCGGCTGGGCGCTGGTCATCGACGAGTATGCCGGTCCGCTGGACGAATTCGGGGTCGGTGCGCACGCCTACACGCTCGGGCCTGGGCCCGACGGCTTGCTCGTCCGTGACCCCGGTACGGGGGAGGAGCGTGGCTTCCCGCCGTCGGTCCCGCGGGAGCTGCGCAGCACCCACGCCATCGTCTTCGACGCGCAGGGCAACCCCGTGCATCCGATCAGGGGCGAGGGCGCCGGGTATCTGCCGACGGCGGATTCTCCGGTGCGCGTCGGCCGTTCGCTCGATGCGCAGTCCGATCAGGTGCGGGCTCTGCTGGGCGGGACGGAGACCGGCGCGGATGTGCTGCGGGTGCTGGACGATTCGTCGGTTCGGGTACGGTACGAGCGGGCGGCCGCGGACGGGCGCAGTGGCGGGTTCGCTGGCGACTCGTTGACGGCTACCGTGTACACCGGCACCAATGACCATGTGCGCCAGGCATTGTCGTTGGCGCACGAGTCGGTGCACGCCGAGCGATATCTACGCGGCGAATCCGGCCACCTCGGTATGGACCGAGCGACGTTCATCCGCACGATGGTCGCCGAAGAGGCCGCGGCGGTCGCGCGCTGGATCCAGCTCGCTCGCGAGTTCCGCGCCGACGAACAGCTCGGTGCGTACTTCGCCGACCGGCACTACCTCGAGGACGTCTACGACGCCGCCTACGACGCCGCGCTCGAATCCGGCAGCGACACAACGCGATCACGCGACGCCGACGCCGTGCGCCGGGCGCACGAGCGGGCGGCCGAAGCGTTGATCGATGAGATCAGGACGCACGTCTGGCCGAACGGCAGGAACTACGCCGAGTACTACGCGGCCGAATGGGACCGCGTCCGCACCGATCACGCCGGGTTCTACGACGCGCAGGTCGCGCCCGACCCGGCGCCGCAGGCTGCCGCGGACTTGCGGGCCGGTGCGATCGACCGCGGCCGCGCGCGCCGCGATCTGGTCGACATCACCGACGAACTCAACAGCAGGGCGCGCGAATACGGCATCGCGGCGCACCTCGACGCCGAGTCGTTGTACCGGGAGATCACCGATCGTCTCCGTCCGATTCGCGACGAAATGGCCGATCCGGCAGTCACTCCCGAGCGATTGGCGCACCTGCGCCGTACCGCGTACGACCTGCTGTCGCTGACCGATCTGACGGTGCGGCGCGAGAACGCGCAGATGGCATTCGATCGGGCGGCCGACCGGCTGTCCGCGCTGGCCGCGCGCGAGGTACTCGCCACCTACGCCCCGGACGCGAGTCCGCTCGGCGACCACTACGTCTACGTTCCCGGCAGGCCGAACCGGATCGTCATCGCCGGTGAGTCCTTCCAGCACCAGGCCCTGCGCGATGCCGCGGAGGCCGACCCGCGAGTGCGCGCGCTCCTGCGCAGCGACCCGGTCGAATTCGAGCATCTCTCGCTCACCGTCGATGAGTTCGGCCAGGTGCGAGCACGCGAGGCCGACGCGATCGATCCGCGGGTATTCGAGTCCTCCGATCGGGTCGTCGCGGAATCCGATCTGGCCGGCGAGGCGACCAGGCAGCGCCTCGTCCCGATCACGACGGCGCTGTCGAACAGCCCGGTCGGGCAGTGGGCGCTGGACACGCTGCGCCGCCACGGTGTCACCATCGAGCACACCTCCGGCGGTCCGGCGCAGTACTTCCCGTCGCGGCGGGTGCTGGCCATCGACGCGGGCGCCACCGACGGCGACCACATGCGCGCCATCGTGAACGCCGCGATCCACGCCGAGTTCGCGGGCAGACACGACGCCGCCGTCGACGCGCGCGACCGGATGGTTTCGGAGCGTCAGGACTACGTCGACCGCAAGATCGACGAGGAGACCTCCGCCCGCATATGGGAGATCGTCGCGGCCGTGCAGCTGCGGGGCGCGGTGGAACTCACCGACATCGATCACATCTACCTCGATGCCTACCGCGCGGCGCGCGAGGAAGCCGAGAACGAGATCGGCGGTCCCGCAAACGAATTGGACCGCATCGCGAACCAGGCCGGTTTCGACGCGCTGCGCCCGCACGTCGCCGCGCACCGCCCCGCGGGCTCGGACCTGACCAACGCCGAGTTCTACGAGCGGGCGTGGCGCGAAGCGCACGGTGAGCTCGCCGCCGATGCGGACGACAACGATCGCACACCGCCCGCGGGCAGCCCGGAATTCCGTCACGACGCCGATCAGCCCGTCGATATCGCCCGGGCACTGGGGGATTCGTGGACGCTGCACCCGCGTCCGGCTGTCGCGAACGATGTCCAGCGGGTGCTCGAGTTCGGTGCGGTCGGTCGCGAAGCGGCGGCACTGCTGCGCGACCTCGGCGCAGCGGTGCGCTACGACGTGAGCGGATCCGTCGACGCGTTCGACGGCAGGACGATGGACGTGTCGATCGGGACGCGGGAACGCAGCCATCCCGCGCAGGCCGCGGCGATCGTGCGCGCCGCGGTGCTCGCCGACGCCGTGCGGACCGGTCTGCTCGAGGTCACGCCCTCGCGGATTCGCGCCCAAGCTCGGGCCGACTACATTGCCACGTGGGTGCGCGCGGAGGCGCTGGCGCTCGGAAGGCAGGCCGAGTTCCATCGCGAACTCGAGCTGGCCGGTTACGACACCGCCGCGAACCCGCTCGCCGACCAGGCCGCGCGGCAACGCCTCGAGGCAACCTATCTGACCGCCTTCGATGCCGAAATCGCCGCACGGCAACCCGATTCGGAGATCGACGCCGCCCTGCTCGAACGAGCACGGCAGGCGGGCGCCGACGCATTGCTGGCGAGCCGTGAATTCGATGCACCGGACGGTTCCGGACCCGGACGCGCCCACCGGCGGGACGCAGGGGAGTTCTGGGACGCGCAGCACCGCATCGCCGCACCGGACGGGT
This sequence comes from Nocardia sp. NPDC050793, assembly GCF_040654065.1. NCBI lineage: Bacteria > Bacillati > Actinomycetota > Actinomycetes > Mycobacteriales > Nocardiaceae > Nocardia > Nocardia sp. NPDC050793. The sequence continues at coordinate 11,646 of NZ_JBFAHG010000016.1, read as the reverse complement.
TGCGCGAATACGCGCCGACCACTCCCGGCGCGGCGCGGGCGACGGAGGAGATCGGGCGCAAGCGCGCGGCCGTCGAGCGCGAACTCGCCCGGGTCGAGGCGGATTGGGATCGCGTGGCAGCCCGCTTGACCGACGTCTCGCGGCTGCGCGGCGACGCGGACACGCTCGACCGGCAGGCCGTGTCGGCCGAGCTGCAAGGACCCGATGGTCCGCGCAAGCTCGGTGCGGGCACCAGTGTGGCGGTACTCGCCGAATTGACCGCACGCCATGGCGAATTGACCGAGCGGCTCCGCGCGCTCGGCGACGATCTCGCCTCGGCGGTACGGCGCGATCTCGGCGATGTTGAGCCCATCACGCTCCACGTCGCCGCCGACGGCGTCGTGTTCCTCGGCAGCGACAGTGGCGACCGCACCGATGTGCAGCTGCCGCCGCGACCTTCCGATTCCGCCGCGCCCGTTGTTCGTACCGAAGACGGCTCCGCGCGAACGGAGTTGGCGGATCTGGCGGCGAAGGCCTCGGATCGGGTCGCCGAGTTTCTCGGTGATCACCGCCACGACATCGGGCGATGGGCTGCCAAGACGCTGCGGCGGCTCGGTGTGCGGGTGCTCTACACCTCCGAACCGCGTTCGTATCGCGCCAGCCGGGACCACGTGGAGGTCGGGCTGGAGGAGACCTACGACCCGGCGACGAACACCGTCGTCCTGCGCGACGGCGACACCCCGCGCCAGCGGGCCGTCGCCCTGATTCGTGCCGCTCGCCTGGCCGAGTTGCGTTCCGGCCCGGCCATCTCGCGGTTGCCGGAGCTCGGGGCGTCGCGCTCGGAGTACATCGATCTGATGCTGGATCACGTCGCCGATGCCGCGGCGCTCGGATTCTCGGCGAACAGCCAGTTCGCCGACGTCGGCATCGGTTCCATGGCGGGCTCGTTGGCGAAGGCCTACGACCGGGCATTCTGGGGGGCTGCCGATGCCCTCTCCAGGGTGTACCGCAAGGACCCCGCGGCGACACCGGAGCTGCTCCGCGCCGCCGCCTACCGCGCCGCTGTCCGGGCGGTCCGCGACAATCTCGACGCGCTGGTTCCCGAAGTCGACGGCCGGAATTTCACCCAGCGACTCGCCGACCAGTGGGATCGTGCGCACGGCATCACCCCGGGCGAGACCGGGCCGGTCGCCGATCTCGGCGCACCGGCCTCGCTGGACAGGCGGATCCGGTCCCTGGTGTCGGAGCTGGAGCAGGTGCGCGTACTGCGTGCCGACGGCGAGGGATCCGCCATACCCCGCAGCGCGCTCGAAGAGACGTACTCCGATGCCTATGACCGCGCGCACGGCAAGGCAGTGCGGGCAGTGGAACGCAAGAAGTCGTCGCGGCCACCGGCGTTGGCCGCAAGGGAGGCAGCAGAGCTCGCGGTCCGCCGTCATGTGGACAAGGTGGGGATCGACGGCGCCGAGTGGATCATCGATGTCGTGCGGGCCACCCGCGCCGACGAGTTCGACGGCGCGTACTGGGGACGCCCGGACCCGAGCCAGATCCCCGAGGCGCTCGGCAACGAGCCCGTCGCGGACAGCGTGAACCCCATCGACTCCGAGGCCGACGACCCCGCTGCCGAGGCAGTCGACGCTGCTCCGTCGGTCTCCGTGGTCGCCCACCCCGAGCCCGATGGGTTGAGTTCGTGGCATGCCGCGGTTCCGGATCGTCGGTACGCCGAGGTCTGGGAGGTGCTCGGCAGCAGCGAAACAGGGCGTGCCGCCATCGATCTGCTCGCGGAAATGCGAGCGGGCGTGCGTTTCGGCGGCGGACGGCCGGCCAGTGCCGACACCTTCGACGGGGCGATGATGGACATCGTCGTCGGTGCGCACGATCGCGGTCAGCAGGCACAGGCCGCGGCGGTGGTGCGGGCGGCGGCGTTGGCGGACGCGGTGCGCACCGGCCGGATCGAGGTCACGCCTTCGCGTATCCGGGCGATGGACCGCGACGCCTACGTCGCCGCCCGGCTGCGCGCCGAGGCGGACGCGTTCGGCAGGCAGGCCCTGTTCCACCGGGATTTCGGCACGCCCGAAGTCGGCCCGTCGGAATCACTGCTCGACCGCCACTATCGGACGGCGCTCGAGCGCGAGTATCTGGCCGCGCACGATGCCGCCATCGACGACGCCGGGCGGTCCGGTGCTGATCCGAACCCGGAGTGGCTGCGGGAGATCGGTCGCGAGGCGGGCATCGCCGCGCTGTTGGCTACCGACCTGTTCGACTCGCCGTTCCTCACCGACAGCGGGACGAGTTTCCGCGACGTCGCCGGTGGCGAGTGGGATGCCGTGCAGCGCAACGTCGTTCCGGACGGGACGGACGAATACGTGCCGTCGGGGCCGGAGGCGGCGCGCCGCGTCGAGGGGCTGATCCGCGAGCACGCGGACGTCCGGCGAGCGCAGGAGCGTGTCCAGTTCGCCTTCGATCAGATCGTCGCGGTACGCCGTGACCTGATGCGGATTCCCGACGACGTCGACCTGGGATCCGATCACGCCTCGATCATCGCGGAACTGCGGAACATCAGACAGAAGCGGGCGGTGATCGGCGACGGCACCATCGGCACCGCGTTGCTCACCGAGCTGTCCCAATGGCATGCCCGATTGGACGGGGAGCGGGCCCGGCTCGAGGCCGAGATCGCCGACGCCGTCGGTCGCGATCTGCCGCGGTCGACCGAGGACGGCGGCACCGGGCGTCCACTGGTTCGTCTCGACGATTCGGGTTCGGTGTTCGTGCGCCGGGCGGACTCGAGCTTGCCGGAGGAGGCCGACGCCGGACAGCGCAGCGCACCGGTCGACGCCGATGCCGCCACGACGGGCCGGCTGCAGGACCTCGCCGCCCCGCGCAACGAAACGCTGTTCTCGGATCTGACGCACGGCGCCAGGCAGATCGGCGAGTGGGCGGCGGCCGCTCTGGCCCGGCACGGCGTGCAGATCCGCTACACCGATGATCCCGCCGCGGTGATCGCGCGGTCGGAGGGGATCGGACCGGTGCCGATCTACGATCGTGCGACGAATACCGTTGTCCTCCAGTACTACGATGGCTCGCGGACTCAGGTCTCGGCGCTGGTGCGCGCCGCGGTCGCGGCCGAATCGCATGCCCGCGTCACGGATCGGGCGCCGGAGCGGTTGTCGCTGCACCGAGACGACTACATCGCCGCCGAGCTGGACCGCATGGCCGCCGCGTACGCGATGGACTTCCAGTACCAGCGGATCGCCGCCGACAACGCCGGCGAATCGGACTATTACTCCGATCCGAGGCGCCGTAAGGGCGGGCGGTACGTCGATGATCCGCTGGAACTGGCGTTTCTCGACGCCTTCACCGAGGCGAGGAAGATCGCCGAGCAGATCTACGGCAAGAACAGCGCGGTGGGCCAGGCCATGCGGTACGCCGCCGCGTACCGCGCGGGTCTGCGGGCCGTCCGCGCGGCCATCGAGGCATCCGGATTGCGCATCGACGGGCTTACTCCCGCCGAATACGCCGGGGCGGAGTGGGACCGGGCCCGTGGACTGCGACCCGATCTCGCGCCCGAGGGCGAAGCGGAGCGCGCTCCGGTCGCCGACGACAGCCCGCAGGCGCTCGACCGGCAGGCGCGCCGCTACGTCGACGAGATCCGGGGCTTCCAGGACAAACGGACCGAGGGCCGCTACATTCCGTACGGCCCGGCCGAGACCGCGTACACGGAGGCCTACGACGAGGCGCATCGCAAGGCCGAGCGCGCCCTCGCGAGCGATCCCCAGGCGCCTTCGCCGCAGACGGCCGCCGCGGAGGCCGGTCTCGCCGCCGTCCGCAAGTACGTGGAGAAGGTGGGTGCCCAGCGCGCCGAGATCGCTATGGACGTCATCCGGTCGGCAGACCTGACCGAACAGGGCGGTCTGTACTGGGGCTCGCCGCGTATCGACTCCACTGCCGATGTGCCCGAAGTGGATTCAGCGCAGCAGGCGGAACCGGTAGCCGAGGACCTGGTGCGCCGTGTCATCGACGACGAGCTGGCTGCGCGTCCCGGCGGTGAGCAGTTGAGCCCGAACGTGCTGCGGTTCCGGTCGGAATCGAGCACGTCCGAGCTGCTGGTGATCGCGCCGAAGGGCGAGCACCTCGCTGCGCTGGACCGGGTGGGCCGCGACCACCCGGCACTGCGCGACGCCCTGTGGGACGGGCATCATGTTCGATACCTGGAAGTCGCGCCGGGGCCCGATGGCAACCCGTCCACGGTTGAGCTCTCCCGCGACACGGCCGAGGGTCCGCGCCGTCGCCCCTCCCTGCCCAACGCCGTAGCCGCACTGCTGTCGGAGTATCTGCGATTCCGGGCCGAAGGCAGGATCACGGAGGGATTCGACGCCTGGATCGCCCGGCTGGGCGAGGAAGCGTTCTTGCACCGGAACGAGCCCCGTTTGGCGTTCCGGATGGAGAATCGCTGGGTATCGAAACCGGTCGACCTCCAATCCAATCTGGTCGAGGTGGGATTCCGTGCGGCGCAGAACAATCCGCGGCTGCCGGAGACAGACCCCGCCGCGGTGACCTATCGCCTGCACACACGGCAGATTCCGCAGCCGGACCACACGGCGCACGAGCCGTTGCCGAGCCCGCAGTTCGTCAACAGGCAGGTGAAAGCCGGCCCGGTGCGGATGAACATCTATCTGGAAAACGATGGCAAGGGTGGCTGGCGGGTGCCGCTGCCGGCTCAGCGAGGCACCTCATCCGACGTGCTGGCCAGGTACTTTCACGGCATGACCGACTCGGATCCGGATCGGTTGGCGGAAAGGATCGCTCAGAGGCTCATCGACGGCACCGCCGAAATCGGCGACGGCACGCTGCCGGAGGACGCGCTCGGCCGCGACACCGACTGCCCACTGTCGCCCGAGAGAGACGACAACGCATCCGTGCCGGACAGCGCGAGCTCCGCCGATGCTCCGCCCTCGGTTTCGGTCGCCACGCGCCCCGCACCCGACGGGCTGAACCGGTGGCTCGTCGGGTCGCCGGATCGCGGGTTCGCCGAGGTATGGGATGTGCTCGCTGGGAGCGAAACCGGCCGTGCGGCAATCGAACTGCTGACGGAAATGCACGCGGGCGTGCGTTTCGACGGTAGCGAGCCTGGCAGTATCGATGCCGTCGATGGGCTGACGATGGATATCGTCGTCGGTGCGCGCGATCGTGGTCAGCAGGCGCAGGCGGCCGCGGTGGTGCGGGCGGCCGCGTTGGCGGATGCGGTGCGTGCGGGCCGGCTCGAGGTGATGCCGTCGCGTGTCCGGGCAATGGACCGCGAGGCCTATATCGAGGCTCGGCTGCGCGCCGAGGCGGACGCACTCGGCAGGCAGGCCCTCTTCCATCAGGATTTAGGTGCCCCTGAAGCAGATTCGTCCGAGTCGTTGCCTGCCCGCAACTATCGGACGGCGCTGGAGCAGCAATACCTGGCCGCGCACGATGCCGCCATCGACGCGGCCCGGCGCGGCGGCAACAGCCTGAACGAGGCGCAGTTGCGTCAGATCGGTCGCGAGGCGGGCATCGCGAAACTGCTGGCGACCGATCTGTTCGACTCGCCGGACTTCACCCCCGGCGGCACGAGTATCCGGGACAGCGCCGGTCGTGCATGGGATGACCTGCAACACAACGTCATTCCGGATGGTGTGGACGAATACGTGCCGTCCACTCCGGACACGGCGCGTCAGGTCGAGGGCCTGATCCGCGAGCACGCGGACATCCGGCGGGAACAGGCGCGGATTCGGTTCGATTTCGATCGTGCCGCCGGGCGGCTTCGGCGGAGTTTGCAGATTTCGGACAGCGTCCATCTCGGGTCCGATCGGGAAGCGATCATCGCCGAATTGCGCCGCGTCGCGAGCCGACGGCCCGGTCTCGACGACGGCGAATTCGCCGAAGCCGTGCTGGTCGACCTGGCGCGGTGGCATGCGCGGTTGGACGGTGAGCTGGCACGGCTCGAGGGCGAGATCGCCGATGCGGTCGGCCGCGATCGACCGCGGCCGGAGACCGCCGATGGCACGACGGCGCGCCGCCCGAGCATCCAAGTCGACGACTCGGGTTCGGTGTTCGTGCGGCCCGAGAACGCGGATTCTCCCGAGGCGGCGGTCGACGCGCACCGACTCAGCACCTCATCCGATTCCGGCGACGCGACCGTATCCGGCCTCGATCAGTTGACGCGCAGCCGCCACGATTCGCTCGTCGAAAAGCTTGTCAGCCGGGTAGATCGAATCGGGCCCTGGGTCCACCGGACACTGGTGCGGCACGGTGTGGGCATTCGATCGACCGACGATCCAGCTCTTTCGGTTCGTCGCCCGGATGCCGACGACGACGCACGATCGTCACTCGGTTACGAGCCGCTCACGAACACCGCGGTGATCCAGGTCAGCGATTCGCAGGACTCGCAGGTCGGTGCTCTGATCCGCGCGGCGGTCGCGGCCGAACATCGCGCGCTCGGTGTCGACGCGCGACAGGAACGGCTGACGATGCATCGCGACGAGTACATCGCCGCGACCTTGGACCGACTGGCCGAAGCGTACGCGATGGAGTACAACTATCGCCGCTTCGGAGATAGCGACGACTTCGTGCGGCCTTACCGCGCGGGTACGAAGCAGCCGAGCAAGGGCGGGCGGTTGGTCGAAGACGATCTGGAATGGGCTTTCCTCGAGGCGTACTCGGCCGCGGGGAAGATCACCGCGCCGATCCTCTACAAGAACGACGCGATCAGCTACGACATGCTCTGGGCGTCCGCATACCGTGCCGGGTTGCGGGCGGTCCGTGCGAATCTCGACGCGCTGGGCGGCCGCATCGACGGTTTGTCTCCGAGCCAGTACGCCGGGGCGGAGTGGGATCGCGCCCACGGTCTTGACGCCGATGTCGCCTCCGCCGAAGAAGGTGTGCCTACGCCCGATCCGGACAGCCCGGAGGCACGGGACCGGCTCAGCCGCACCCTCGCCGACGAGATCCGGCGGTTCCCGGAGATGCGGGCCGACGGCCGGTTCATTCCGCGTGACGCGGCCGAAACCGCCTACATCGAGGCCTATGACAAGGCGTATCGCAAAGCCGAGCGCAGGCGGTCGCGCAATCCCGAGGCCCGCCCGCCCGCGCGGGTCGCCGAGGAGGCCGGGCTCGCCGCGGTCCGCAAATACGTCGACCAGGTGGGCGCGGAGCACGCCGAGGTCACCTTCGACCTCGCTCGCTCGGGCGATCCCAGCGAACGGGGCAGACTGCATTGGGGATCGCCCGCTTTCAGGTCCGACACCGACCCTGACGTCCGGTCGGGTGCGGATTCGAGTCCGATCGCCGAGTCCGGCGCTGAGGTCGAGTCGGGTGCGGATTCGAGTCCGATCGTCGAGTCCGGCGCTGAGGTCGAGTCGGGTGCGGATTCGAGTCCGATCGTCGAGTCCGGCGCTGAGGTCGAGTCGGGTGCGGATTCGAGTCCGATCGTCGAGTCCGGCGCTGAGGTCGAGTCGGATGTGGGTCCGAGCCCGATCGCTCAGGCCAACGCCGACGATCTGGTACGGCGCGCCGTCGAGGACGAACTGCGTTCGCGCCCCGATGGTGAGCAGCTGAGCCCGAACGTGCTGCGGTTCCAGCGGGAATCGAACACGCCCGAGCTGCTGGTGATCGCGCTCGACGGCGGGCACCTCGACGCGCTGCGCACGGTGGGACTGGAACATCCGTCGCTGCGGAACGCCCTGTGGGACGGGCACCGAGTTCGGTACCTGAAGGTCGCGCCGGGTCCCGACGTGCCGTCGGTAACCGAGCTTTTCTCCGACGTGGCCGAGGGTCCCTTCCGCAGCCCCTCCGTGGACGACGCCGTCGCCTCGATGCTCTCGGAGTATCTGGCGTTCCGGGCCGACGGCAGGATCGACGAGGGATTCGGCGACTGGTTCCTCCGGTTGGGCGACGACGCGTTCTACCTCCAGCTGGAATCCCGGTTCGCACTGCGGGCGGACAACCGCAGGGTTTGGACGCCCTACGACCTCCGGCCCAACCTGGTGGAGATCGGATTCCGTGCGGCGCAGAACAATCCGCGCCTTCCCGAGACCGATCCCGCCGCGGTGGCCTACCGCTTGCACACCCGCCAGATTCCGCAGCCGCCGCAGACACAGGTCGATGCGCTACCGAGTCCGCGGTTCCGCAGCAAGAAGCTGACGTTCGGCCCCGTGCGGGTGCGGATCTACCTGGAGAACGACGGCCAAGGTGGCTGGCGCGTGCCGCCGCCCACCCGGAACGGCCGCGCGTCCGACGTGCTGGCCCGGTATTTCCAGGGCATGACCGATACCGATCCGGACCGGTTGGCGGAAAGGATCGCCAAGAAGCTCACCGACGGAACCGCCGATCTCGGCGAGACCTCGCCGCCCAAGGGCATGTTCGGCCGCATGAAGAGCCGGCTGCCGTTCGGTCGCAAGGCGAGCGCCGAGGTCGAATCGGCGATGAGCCGGGCCGATCGGGACGGCGTCGAGGCCGACGACATCCGGCTCGGGCCCGACGGCAGGCCCGAGCGCGGTGGACCCGCGAGCTACGAAGCGCCCGAGTTCCCGATGGACCCGAATGCCGATGGTGGGCAGGGGAAGCCGCCGAACCAGCCGCCCACCCCCGCGCCGTTGCCCGATGAGCCGAACGAGGGGCGTCCCGCGCCGCGTCCGGTGGCGCACCGCGAGCATCTGTTCGAGTTCGAGGGTCTGACCTTCCACCTGGATCTGACCGACAATGGCGCGGGAGCCTGGAATCCGGTACTGCGCCAGGAGAATTCGCCCGAGCAGGAATCGGAGACCGCGCCGCAGGCGACGAACCCGAAGGAGGTCGAGACTCCGCACGCGGCGCAGAAGCCGCCCGGCTCGATCGACAAGCCCAAGTCGAAGTTCCTCGCGAACACCGCCTACCGCGATGGCTTCCAGGGCTACAACCCGAAGTATCCGTCCGGTTCCAGCCTGGACGGCGCCGGGCTCTCGGTGCTCGGATACTCGGCGGGTCTGCCGCTCACGAAGGACTCCGGGCACGGCGAGGTCCTCCAGCTCAAGTTCAACCCGGCGCGCATTCTCAAAGAGGGCGCGACCATGTGGAAGAGCCGCGAGCTGATACCGATCCTGAACCGCCTGACCAGTCGTGTTCCCGACCGCGCCGCCGAATTCCAGCCGATCCGCGATATGGACGGCACCGAATACCGGCCCTGGGTCGACGATGCCAGTCCGGAGGCGGTGCGCAAGGAACACGGCGTCGACATCGACGAGATGCGGCGGCGCGACGACGCGGCGCAGCAGGCGAATTCGCCCGAGTCGCCGCAGGTTCGCAACGAGCTTCCGCAGCCAGAGCCGCAGCTTCCCACCGCGGGCGCCGAAGCCACCGGCGCCTTCGCCGACCTGTTGAACGAGCTGGCCGGGGCCGCCGATCAGCGCCGCGAACTGGCGAACCGGCTCGTTGCCGCCGCCCGCGACATGGGCCTTCGCCTCGATCCCGGCTTGGACGGCGAGGCCGCCATGCACGCGGTGCGGGTCCTGCAGTATCAGCAGGCCAGGCGGATCGGTGCGCTCGCCGGGCTCGCCGAGTCCGCCGTGCGCTACGACTCGGAGAACCGGCACATCCCGTTCAGCCAAGAGGTCAGCTTCTTCGACAACGACCCGATGACGCGCTTCCTGCGCGAGATCGTGCACGCCGACGACCGGCCGACGACGATGCTGGACTGGCAGGGTGTCAACAACGGCGGCGAACCCGGTCGCGACTGGGGCGACCTCAGTTACACCGACCAGCCCGGCATCGACCAGGGCAAGCCCGGCTACTTCCTGAACGCGCTGCGCCGCGATCAGATCAAGGACGAGCGCGCTGTCTGGGCCCAGCTGTTGCAGGTCGATCTCCAGTATCTCGACGCGCATCCGCGCGGCGCGCTCGCCGACGCACTCGCCACTGTGCAGGCGCGCACCGCCGACATCGCCCGATTCGCCGAACTGGCAAACGAATTCGTGCGCGCCGACGGCAATGCCGACGAACTCACCCGCCTCGTCACCGACCTGGCCCTGCGCTCGTCGATCGTCTCCGACGGCGGCTTCCTCGTTCCGGATACCGACGGCATCGGGCTGCTCCCCGGCGTCGACGGCGGGCCGATCCGGTTGATGGTGGTCGACGGTCACCTCGATCACGCCCACGTGCTCGCCTCGGCGCTGCGCGCGCACCCGAACATCGCCGAGGTCGTGAACGACGGTCAGGTCGACGTCGTGTTCCGGGTGGCCGAGATCGCGCCCGACGGCACCATTCGCGTCAGTGACAGCGAGCCCATGCGGGTGCGTCACGTCGATGAGCTGGTCGACGGCCGCAGTCTGGACATGACCTTCCTGCGCGACGAGGACGGCCGGTGGCGACCGGTCGTCGAGGCGGCGCCGACGATCGACGGGGCGAGTACGCGGCCGCAGCCCGATCTGGACGGGCTGTCTCGCGCCGAAATCGAGGCCGCGCGTAAGGAGCTCGCGCTTCGCCTGGGTGTCCCTGAGTCCGATCTCGACAACCCGCAGGCGCTGTCCGACCGGATGGATCAGATCCGCGCGGAGAACAAGATCAGGGCCAGCCAGATCGAAGCGCTCATCGACTACGGCCGGACCGCATGGGACATCGACGACTTCCACACCATCGGCGACGCCCGCGCCCAGCTGGCCGACCGGCTGAATCTCGAACCAGGCCACTTGACGCCCGAGCGGCTCGCCCAGGCCTTCGTGTTGGACAAGATCGGCTCGGCCCGCAGGCACCAGGCCGTCGAGGATCTCGTCGCCTACGCGAAGCTCATGCGTGGCATCGATTCCGATGTGGTCGACGCCGCGCGGGACCGGCTCGCCCAGCGGCTCGGGGTGGGCAGCCGGCGCGGCCGCTTCCCCCGGGACCTCTTCCCGCGCAACTACAAGAACGACGAGAAGAAATACCGCCCCGACCGCACCGGCACCGATCCGAAGCGGCTGAACAAGGCGATCGCCAAGCTCGCGCGCAAGCCTGCGGAGCGCGAGAACCTGATCGATGCCCTCGCCGAGTACTACCGCACCATCAACCGGCTCGACCCGTTCGATCCGGTGTCGCGCGGTGCGGACGCGGTGGATCCGCGCCTGGCCGATGTCGAATTCCCGGTGCACGACAAGGCCGTCGCGCATCTGCTCGACATGGTCGGCGATCTCGAATCGCTGGCCGAGGCGTTGCGCGGCGCCCGGGTGCTCGACGGATTCGGCATGCTCGGCGCGAACAACTCCGCGCCCGATCCGCGGCCGACGCCGAACCCGGATTTCACCAGGACCGTCGGGGTCGACGTGCCCGATCAGATCCAGCCGACCGACACCGACGAGGAGAAGACGGCCAAGGCCAAACGCTTCGAGAAGGTCTACGAGATCTACCGTGACGGCAAGATCGACCAGAAGGAACGGCTCACCCCGAAGCAACTGGCGAAGGTGCAGGCCGAACTGCGCGCCGAGGTACGCGGGCGGGCTGCCGATCTCGACATGCTCGCCGCGCTCGACGAGCGTCTCGCGGAACTGGATCGGCAGGCGCGGCGACCGCTGGAGATCGCGCGCCTGCTCGGCGAGCGTGGCGCCGCGGTCGCCCAGCGCGACGCGGCCCGCGCGGAGGTCGAGGCGGCCACGGCCCGCTACCGCGCCGCCGACCCGCAGCAGCGCGCCGACGCGC
>NZ_JBFAHG010000015.1:104797-110480 GCF_040654065.1 Nocardia sp. NPDC050793 | reverse complement strand
CCACACGCTACGACAAGCTGGCCATCACCTACCGTGCCGGATTCGTCCTGGCCCTCGTCGTCGAATGGCTCAAATCATTGGGAGACACGGCCTAGGCCTTGTCGGCGGTCACCCAGCGAGCGGCACGCCAGCGTCCAGCGCGCGGGCCAGCATCCTTTGTGCCGTCGCGAAATTGCCTCGTCCGGCACCCCGGCCTGCAGGCAGTGGTCCCGATCGGTGGTCCACGACTTGGGCAGATACAGCTGCCGATCGATCAGCGTCCGGCCCTTGCTGCCCGTGTACGCACAGAACACACCGAGCTGACAGTCTCGATCCGCCCTGCCGTGCCCGAGTATTGCCGCTGCACCCCAACAGATTTCACACCCCTTTTTCAGAAGTCCGGTCTCGTCGATGACTCAGCACAACAACATCACGAAGTGGTGCTGGAGTGCTGGCCGGTCAGCGCGAACGTCGGTCCGGATCCGGGTTCATTGGAAAACGGATCCAAGGACTCATTGTCCGGGTGGTGGTGTTCGGGTGTTACTGGATGGGGCCCGGCGATGACGAGAGTCGGTACCCCGGGTACAGGTGGAGCGCTGTTCATGTCGACCTCGACACGCAGGTTACCGCGGTCGCCCCGGCCGGGGCGGGGACTGTGCAGGTCACCGTCGCCACGTGGGTGGGATCAGTAACAGAGTTTCCTACACCTATATCTGAGCGCTACTGCGTCCGGGCCGTCAGCGGACAGCGTTGACAGCCCACTCGGGCTGCGTTTTAGGTCCAGTCGCCGCCACCAGGACGGCGATTGCAGAGGTAAGGGGGTGTCTGTTGGCTACCGTTCTGAAGATGCTGCTGGCGGAGCGGCATCTCAAAAGCCATTCGGATTTTCTGGCAGCGTACGACAGGTGCGCCGCGCAACTCGATCCTCCTATCCCTCCAGGTTATGGGCCGTCGAAGACACAGTTCTATCAGTGGCTGTCGGGCGGGATGGTCGGGCTGCCCCGCGACTACCATTGCCGGGTGCTGGTCGAGCTGTTCTCCGGCTGGACGGTCGAGAAATTGTTTCAGATGGCTGACACCGCACCAGCGCACCAGTTCGCTCCTCCGGCAACGGACGTGGAGCTCGAGGCGTTTCTCGGGGCTGAGATGATCACCAGCGGAATTACTCTCGTGTACCCGACCTTCGAGCTACCCGGGCGGCCTGTGCAAGAACTCCGGGCGACCGAGGCTCCGCATCGGCGCGCATTCGAGAGGAAGGCCAGCACATTTGCGGCCGATCACCGCTCAGATCCGCTGATCACATTGCCGGAGAACGAAGTTCGCGGATTGCTTTACGTGTTCTCGTTGCTCCAGCGCCACACTTGTATTCCGACTGACGTTCGGAGCGACCGCGACGTCGTCGCGCACAGCGACCGCCCCTATATCAGTTTCGGACTGACCAGCAACAACTGCACACGTATGTACCTCGAAAGTGTCGAGCGTCCGCTGTTTACCTTCAATGACCGTGGTGCTGAAGGCGGCTCCCGTCTGGAACAGTTGGAGCTGAGGGACGGTAGCCGGTATGACTCGAGCGAGGACCACAACATCGGCGTCATCGCGCGGGTGCGACCGAGCCCAGATCGGCACCCCCACCGATACTGGATATTCTGTGCGGGCTTGGGCCCACGCGGAACCACTGGGGCAAGCTGGTATCTCGCCAACTGCTGGAGCCCCCTACAGCGGCATGCCGGTCACCGCGAATTCGTCGCAGTGGTCGATGTCGGTCAGGACTCCGACAACACCGCCAGCTTGGAGTATCTGCTGATCGAATCGCATCGCTGACACGGCACTTGTGTTCCGTTGTGCTGTAATTGGTTCTGCGCGGCAGAGGCGGGCCGGGGTATCGGTTGCTGCTGGAGCGCATCAGGCGTGAACCGGTAGGGATGATCGCGGGCCAGGCCTACGTCCGCGTCCGCGAAGCCCTGCCGAAACCGGAATTCGAACGCCTCTACCTGCACGAGCGGCGATCGATCGACGACGCCTCGACATCGGCGGTGCCAGGATTGGTCTACTGTCGCGCTCGCACCTGACGGCCACCCCGCTCGAATACTTCGGTGGCCCAGGCGATATCCCGTATGCGAAGGCCCATTTCGGCGATGCTGTTGATTTCCAGTGGGGAGTCCAGCGGCCCGGACGGCACGTGGGGGCCGGAGCCGAACGGGAGTGGTGGCCTCCGGGCGGTACTTGTCAGGTAGCCCGCAGTCGGTGTCGAAGAGCATAGGGCCGCTGAAGTTCTCGACGCTCCCGTCGCCATCCCAAAACGGACTAAAACGGATTGGCGAGACATAGCCCAGCAACTGGTCCAAGGGCGTTAATGAAAAGAGTGGGCCGCCAAGAGAGTCGAGCACCATTCGGTACAGAGGAACTACACAGCAAACGAGGAGGCAGCGCCATGCCTACCATCACTTCCCTCTCTCCAACGTCTGGCCCCACGACTGGGGGTACCAGCGTCACGATCACGGGCATCGGGTTTGCCGGTCCGCTGTCCGTGCGGTTCGGCACTACCGCAACCACTTTCACCATCAACTCCGCATCCCAGCTCACCGCCATCGCCCCTGCCGGGTCGGTCGGTCCGGTGCAGGTCACCGTCACCTCTGCAGCGGGAACCAGTAATGGGGTCACCTACACCTATCTCGCGGTTCCGTCGTTGAGCAACATCAGCCCCAGCCAAGGATCCACCTCGGGCGGAACGACCGTCACTCTCACCGGGTCGGGCCTGACCGGAATTGCTGCGGTCAATTTCGGCAGCACACCGGCAACCTCGTTCACGGTCAACTCCGACACGCAGATCACGGCCGTCGCTCCTGCCGGGACGGGAATCGTGTCGGTCACAGTTACCGGACCGGGTGGCACCAGCAACCCGGTCACCTATGTCTATGTCGTGGTCCCGACCATCACATCCATCTCCCCAACGGCCGGGCCGACTTCGGGGGGTAACAGTGTCACGATTACCGGCACCAACTTCACCGGTCCGTTGACCGTACGCTTCGGCAGCACCGCCACCTTCTTCACGGTCAACTCGTCTACTCAGATCACGGCCACCGCCCCTGCCGGGTCGCCCGGCACGGTGCAGGTCACTGTCACCGGCAATGGTGGCCCCAGTAACGGCCTCTCCTACACCTTCGTCGGGATGCCCACCCTGACCGCGATTACTCCGAGTTCAGGGCCGGTTACCGGTGGCTCAACGGTTGTATTGACGGGGACGGGACTGTCCACCGCCACTGCTGTGAATTTCGGTGCGACACCGGCGACTTCGTTCACCGTCAACTCCAATACACAGATCACGGCAGTCGCTCCCGCCGGGACGGGGACCGTGCAGGTCAAGGTCACCACTGCGGGCGGCACGAGCAACGGTCTCGCGTATACCTATGTTGCGGTTCCCACGCTGTCCTCGGTGGTGCCGAGCTCGGGGCCGGCGGGTGGTGGGACGACGGCTGTCCTCACCGGGACGAACCTGACGGGAGCCACTGCCGTCAGGTTCGGTGTGACACCAGCGACCTCGTTCACTGTCAACTCCGCGACGCAGATCACCGCCGTCGCACCCGCGGGTACGGGAACGGTACAGGTCACCGCCACCACTGCGGGCGGCACCAGCAATGGCGTCGCCTACACCTATGTTCAGGTTCCCACCCTGACCTCGGTGGTACCGAACGCGGGACCGGTCACCGGCGGAACGACGGTCGTCCTTACCGGGACAGCGCTGACCGGAGCTACCGCGGTCACTTTCGGTGGCACACCTGCGACCTCATTTACCGTCGACTCCGCGACCCAGATCACCGCGGTAACCCCGGCGGGTACGGGGTCCGTGCAGGTCACGGTCACCACCGCGGGTGGAACCAGTAACGGGGTAACTTACACCTATGTCGCGGTTCCCACTTTGTCCTCGGTGGTGCCGAGTGCGGGACCGGTGGCCGGTGGGACGACGGTCGTTCTCACTGGGACAGGGCTGACCGGAGCTACCGCGGTCACTTTCGGTGGCACACCGGCGACCTCGTTCACCGTCGACTCCGCGACACAGATCACCGCCGTCGCCCCGGCCGGCACAGGAACTGTGCAGGTCACTGTGAGCACTGCGGGCGGAACGAGCAATGGTGTTTCCTACACCTATGTTGCGGTTCCCACCCTGACCACGGTGGTTCCCAATGCGGGGCCGGTGACCGGTGGGACGACGGTCGTCTTGACCGGGACGAATCTGACAGGGGCCACAGCGGTCACTTTCGGTGCGACACCGGCGCCGTCGTTCACGGTCGACTCGTCGACTCAGATCACCGCGGTCACCCCGGCGGGGATTGGGTCTGTCGCGGTCACCGTTACCACCGCAGGGGGAACCAGTAACGGGGTCACCTACACCTATGTCGCAGTTCCCACTCTTGTCTCGGTGGCGCCGAGTGCGGGACCGGTGGCCGGTGGGACGACGGTCGTTCTCACCGGGACGGGATTGACCGGTGCTACAGCGGTCAATTTCGGTGCGACACCGGCGACGTCGTTCACGGTCGACTCCGCGACCCAGATCACGGCAGTCGCACCCGCCGGCACAGGAACCGTGCAGGTTACTGCCACCACCGCGGGCGGAACGAGCAATGGTGTTGCTTATACCTATGTCGCGGTTCCCACCCTGACTACCGTGGTGCCCAATGCGGGGCCGGTGACCGGTGGGACGACGGTCGTCTTGACCGGGACGAATCTGACAGGGGCCACAGCGGTCACTTTCGGTGCGACACCGGCAGCCTCGTTCACTGTCGACTCGGCGACTCAGATCAGCGCGGTCACCCCGGCAGGGACGGGGACCGTGCTGGTCACTGTCACGACCGTCGGCGGAACCAGTAACGGCGTCGCTTACACCTATGTCGCAGTTCCCACTCTGACTACCGCGGTGCCCAATGCGGGGCCGGTGACCGGTGGGACGACGATCGTCCTGACCGGGACGGGATTGACAAGCGCTACGGCAGTGACTTTCGGTGCGACACCGGCGACGTCGTTCACCGTCGACTCCGCGACGCAGATCACCGCCGTCGCCCCAGCCGGAACGGGGACCGTGCAGGTCACCGCCACCACCGCGGGCGGAACGAGTAACGGCGTCGCTTACACCTACGTTCCGGCGCCTGCTCTGACCGCGGTGCTGCCGAGTGCGGGTCCCGTGAGTGGTGGGACGACGGTCGTTCTGACCGGGACCAACCTGATGGGAGCTACCGCTGTCAGTTTCGGTGTGACTCCGGCGACTTCGTTCACAGTCGATTCCGCGACGCAGATCACGGCAGTCGCACCCGCCGGGACCGGGACAGTGCAGGTCACTGCGACCACTGCGGGCGGAACGAGCAATGGTGTCGCCTATACCTATGTTCCGGTTCCCAGTCTGATCACGGTGGTCCCGATTTTGGGACCCGTGAGCGGCGGGACAACAGTCGTCATCACCGGAGCGGATCTGACGGGATCGACGGCGGTCAGTTTCGGTGCGACACCGGCGACTTCGTTCACCGTCGACTCCGCTACCCAGATCACGGCCGTCGCCCCCGCCGGAACGGGCACGGTGCAGGTGACCGCCACTACTGTGGGTGGGACCAGCAATGGTGTCGCCTATACCTATGTTCAGATTCCCAGTCTGATCACGGTGGTCCCGACTTCGGGGACCGCGGCGGGTGGGACGACGGTTGTCCTGACCGGAGCG
>NZ_JBFAHG010000015.1:0-104699 GCF_040654065.1 Nocardia sp. NPDC050793 | reverse complement strand
CGGATCTGACGGGATCGACGGCGGTCAGTTTCGGTGCGACACCGGCGGCTTCGTTCACGGTCGACTCCGCGACCCAGATCACGGCCGTCGCCCCCGCCGGAACGGGCACCGTGCAAGTCACCGCCACCACCGCGGGCGGGACCAGTAACGGTGTGGCCTACACCTACATCCCGGTTCCCGCTCTCACCAGCGTGGTTCCCAACTCGGGACCGGTGGCAGGCGGGACGACGGTCGTTCTCACCGGAGCGGATCTGACGGGATCGACGGCGGTCAGTTTCGGTGCGACACCGGCGGCTTCGTTCACGGTCGACTCCGCGACCCAGATCACGGCCGTCGCCCCCGCGGGGACGGGGACCGTGCAGGTGACCGCCACCACCGCGGGTGGAACCAGCAACGGCGTCTTCTACACCTATGTTCCGGTTCCCACTCTGACCTCGGTGGTGCCGAGTTCGGGGACGGCAGCGGGCGGGACGACGGTCGTTCTCACCGGAACGGGTCTGACGGGAGCGACTGACGTCAGTTTCGGTGGTACACAGGCGTTCTCGTTCAGTATGGACTCCGATACGCAGATCACCGCTGTCGCCCCCAACGGGACAGGGACCGTGCAGGTCACCGTCACCACCGGAGCCGGGACCAGCAACGGTATCGCCTACGCCTACGTCCCGGCCGTAGCCGTGGTCTTCCAAAACCAAGGGCCCGAGGCAGGCGGAAACACAGTCTTCGTCAACGGCAACGGCTTCACCGGAGTCACCGCCGTCACCTTCGGCAGCACGCCAGCGACCACCTTCTCCGTCGACTCCGACACCCAAATCACCGTCACCGTCCCAGCAGGAACCGGCACGGTACAGGTCACCGTCACCGGCCCCAACGGCACCAGCAACGGCTACCCCTACACCTACATCCCAGTTCCCACCCTCACCTCGATCAACCCCAACCAAGGACCCGAGACAGGCGGAAACACCGTCATCATCACCGGAACGAACCTGACCACCACCCAATCGGTCACATTCGGCAGCGTCGTACCCAACTGGACCGTGAACTCCGACACCCAAATCACCGCCGTCGTCCCCGCACAGACAGGCTCAGTACAAGTCACCGTCATCACCCCCGGCGGCACCAGCAACGGCGTCACCTACACCTACCTCCCAACCCCCACCCTGAGCACGGCGACCCCGAATTCAGGGGCGGCGGCCGGCGGCACGACGGTCGTTCTCACCGGAACGAATCTGACCGGCGCTACCGCAGTCGATTTCGGTGCGACATCGGCGGCTTCGTTCACGGTCGACTCCGCGACACAGATCACGGCGGTCTCTCCCGCCGGAACCGGCACCGTTCAGATCACCGCCACCACAGGCGGCGGCACCAGTAACGGCATCGCATACACCTACATCTGACCGGCGATTCGGCTGGGCCGCCGGCACATTGTGCCAGCGGCCCAGTCTCGTATCAGGGCTCGGTATCGGGTTGCAGGAGTTGCCATCTCGGTATCGTTGCCGCCGCTTTAGCGGGCAATACCTCATGCCACGGGTCCATCGCCCACTCGTGCTCCGGTGCCGCGTACTACGCGCACGATCGGGCACAGCTCGTCATGGTGTTCGCGTGTTCGGTTCGGAGGAGCCGGAGCGGTTGGAGCGCGTACGTTCAGCGCCGGATCGCTTTGGGCCGCGTGGCCACCGCCGCCGTTTGGAGTTCGAAACGGACCAAAGCGGATTGGAAATGCATTGCCCGGCAACTGGTCCAAGGGCGTTAATGAAAGAGCGGCCGCCAATAGAGTCTGGCACCACACGGTGCAGAGGAACATCCAGCAATCAATAAGGGGCGGCGCCATGCCTACCATCACCTCCCTCTCTCCAACTTCAGGCCCCACGACAGGGGGTACCAGCGTCACGATCACCGGTACCGGCTTCGCTGATGCCACAACCGTGCGTTTCGGTACCACCGCAACCGCCTTCGTCATCGATTCCCCCACTCAGATCACTGCCATCGCTCCCGCCGGTTCGGCCGGTCCGGTGCAGGTGACCGTCACCGGCCCGGGGGGAACCAGTAACGGTGTCTCCTACATCTATTCGCAGGTTCCGTGTGCCGGGCCTGTATGCTGCGGGACAACCGTCACTCTGACCGGGACGGTGCAGTTCACCATCACCCCGGCGGGCTGTCACTGTGTCCCCTGCACCTGTGTCGCGGCTCCCACGCTAACCGCGATCAGTCCGAGTGCGGGTCCGGAGGCCGGCGGGACGACCGTCACTTTGTCCGGAACCAACTTGACCGGCGCTACGACGGTCAGTTTCGGTGCGACACAGGCGACTTCATTCATCGTCGACTCCGCGACACAGATCACGGCCGTCGCACCCGCCGGAACGGGCACCGTGCAGGTCACCGCCACCACCGCGGGCGGCACGAGCAACGGGGTCTTCTACAGCTATGTTTCGGCTCCGGCTCCCACTCTGACTTCGGTGTCCCCGAGTTCGGGATCCGCCGCAGGTGGGACCACGGTGACTCTCACCGGGACGAACTTGACCGGAGCTACCGCGGTTACGTTCGGTAGCACGGCGGCGTTCTCGTTCACTGTGGACTCCGATACGCAGATCACCGCTGTCGCCCCCAACGGGACAGGCACGGTGCAGGTCACCGTCACCACCGGAGCCGGGACCAGCAACGGTGTCACCTACGCCTACGTCCCGGCCGTAGCCGTGGTCTTCCAAAACCAAGGGCCCGAGGCAGGCGGAAACACAGTCTTCGTCAACGGCAACGGCTTCACCGGAGTCACCGCCGTCACCTTCGGCAGCACGCCAGCGACCACCTTCTCCGTCGACTCCGACACCCAAATCACCGTCACCGTCCCAGCAGGAACCGGCACGGTACAGGTCACCGTCACCGGCCCCAACGGCACCAGCAACGGCTACCCCTACACCTACATCCCAGTTCCCACCCTCACCTCGATCAACCCCAACCAAGGACCCGAGACAGGCGGAAACACCGTCATCATCACCGGAACGAACCTGACCACCACCCAATCGGTCACATTCGGCAGCGTCGTACCCAACTGGACCGTGAACTCCGACACCCAAATCACCGCCGTCGTCCCCGCACAGACAGGCTCAGTACAAGTCACCGTCATCACCCCCGGCGGCACCAGCAACGGCGTCACCTACACCTACCTCCCAACCCCCACCCTGACCACCGTGTCCCCGAATTCGGGATCCACCGCAGGTGGAACCACGGTCACCCTCACCGGGACGAACTTGACCGCAGCGACCGCGGTCAGTTTCGGTGCGACACCGGCGACTTCGTTCACCGTCGACTCCGCTACCCAGATCACGGCGGTCTCTCCCGCCGGAACCGGCACCGTTCAAGTCACCGCCACCACAGGCGGCGGCACCAGTAACGGCATCGCATACACCTACATCTGACCGGTGACTCGGCTGGGCCGCCGGCGATTATCGCCGGCGGCCCTGTCATGCGATAGGCGTGTGGGGCGGTCTCGACCGAGGAGTCGACCGGGCGACCATGCCGCACAAGACCCTCTTCTGATCGGCGTGGCGGGCGGGGCGCATCCCATACTGGACCTCGACCGATATCCGCAGAGCTGGAAAGACTTCCGCGATGTGACTGTGCATGATTCGCTGGGCTGACGTGCCGGTTTCCTAGGATTGACTTGCGGCATATTGGTCGTTTGCGCCAGCCGAGGCACCCGAGCTGAATCGCGCAGTCGCGCGAGCGTTGTTGCGGACGATCATGGATTGCCGCAGACCTGGAGTATCGTTCGAACTTGCGCCGGATCGTCGTCGCCGAAGCCTCCGGGAGGGATTCTGTGCGGTGGTGACGGCTGTGGCCGTGGGTGCAGTGGTTATCTCGGCGCGGGGGAGTTGACCGCCCCACGGGCAAGACCTGCGAGTTTCTCGGGCAACAATTGTAAACGCGCAGGTCAGGCGATATCGACTTGTGTCCGAAGGGGGACTTGAACCCCCACGCCCGATAAAGGGCACTAGCACCTCAAGCTAGCGCGTCTGCCATTCCGCCACCCGGACCGGTGTGTTTTGTTGTATCCGTGGCGACTTGGCGTCGCCAACGGATCATGATCATAAAGGGGTGAGTGGGTCGATCGCCAAATCGGCAGGTCAGGCGGGAATATGGACACGGTCGGCGCCGATGCGGCCGATGCGCTCGCGCCCCCAGGCGCCGAGCGGTTCGAGTGCACGATTGAGGGCCGAACCCAGTTCGGTGAGTTGGTATTCCACGCGCGGCGGGATCTCGGGGAAGATCTCGCGGGTGACGATGCCGTCTTCCTCGAGCTCCCGCAGCTGCTGGATGAGCATCTTCTCCGAGACGCCGGGCAGGCCGCGGCGCAGCTCGCCGAAGCGGCGCACACCGTTCACCTCGAGCTCCCAGAGGATCAGCGCCTTCCATTTGCCGCCGATCACGTCCATCGCCGCGTCGATCCCGCAAAAGTATGGTCCCGATCTCTTTGCGCCCATCGCCGCCCTCGCTAGCTGCTCACACACGTGTTGGTAAGTACCCGACCGAATAGTAGGTACTTGTCGACCCAACGTCGCCCGAGCACTGTTGATTCCAGCGCGCTGACCACAACGTTTCCAACCCAAGGAGTTGACCCGCGATGGCGGAAATCCAGCAGACCCCGGTGACGGTTCTCGGTCTCGGCGCGATGGGCAAGGCCCTGGCGTCGGCCTTCCTGAAGACCGGACGACCAACCACCGTCTGGAACCGGACACCAGGCAAGGACGCCGACCTTGTCGCTGGTGGCGCGGTCGGCGCGGCCACCGTGGACGAGGCCATACGGGCAGGGGAGGTGATCGTGGTCGTTCTGCTCGACCACGCGTCGGTGCACGCCGCGCTCGATCCGGTCGCGGAGCGGCTGTCGGGCAAGCAGGTGATCAACCTGACCAGCACCGCACCGGAAGAGGCGCGCGAGCTGGCTCGGTGGGCCGAACGGCACGGTATCGACTACCTCGACGGCGGCATCATGGCGGTGCCGCCGATGATCGGACAGCCCGGCGCAGCCATCCTGTACAGCGGCTCTCGCAAGGTCTTCGATGACAACCTCGAACTGCTCGAATCCGCCGCCGCCGCAGACTATTTCGGCGACGACGCGGGTCTCGCGTCCACCTGGGACTTCGCGCTGTTGTCGAACATGTACGCGATGTTCGCCGGTTTCATGCACGGCGCGGCACTGGTGCGCTCCACCGGCGCCTCGGCTTCCGCGTTCGCCGAACGGGCGACCGCGTGGGTCACGGCGATGGCCCAGCTCTTGCCGGAGTACGGCCGGATCATCGACAGCGGCGATTACACCACCGACGTCCAGCACCTGGCCTTCCACAAGGCCGCGTTGGACGCCATCGTGCGCGCCAGCCGCGACGCCGGAGTCGCGCTCGATGTGGTCGGACCGATCAAGAACCTGATCGACCGCCAGGTCGCCGACGGTCACGGTGCGCTCGCGTTCGAGCGCACCGTCGAAGAGCTCCGCTGACCCCGCCACCGACAGCCCGAACCCGACCGGTGACCTGCGGTTTGTACCGCGATTTGGCCCCAGCCGCAGCATCCGTTAACCTTGCTGAGCACCACCGGTCCGGGTGGCGGAATGGCAGACGCGCTAGCTTGAGGTGCTAGTGCCCTTTATCGGGCGTGGGGGTTCAAGTCCCCCTCCGGACACAGACAGTACGCCAACCTGCGGTTGCGGGTTGGCGTACGCCGTGACTTCCTCGGTTTCGTGGTTGTAGTTCAGTTTGAGTCCCAGTTCCCGATACACCTCGAGTTTGTCGCCGGGGTCGGCGGCGCGCAGGATCGCCAACAGTCCGCCCAGGGCGTCGACCAGTCGACGGATTTCATCACGGCTCATGCGTTGGGGTGGGCGGGTGTGATGTGTGGTTGCGGTGAGTTGAGCGATGAGGGCGGCTCGTTGGCGGTATATGTCGCTGCTCCACGCGGCGACCATCGCGGGGTCGGCTCCGGCTTCCAGGGCGGCGCGGTGTTTGGCTAGTTTGCGGTCGCATTCGGTGATCGAGCGTTGCAGCAGGTTCGGTGTCGCCATCGCGTCGGGTTGGGCGGCTTCGAGTTGGGTGAGTGTTTCCCGGGGTATGTCGCCTTGGCATGACCAAAGTTTCCTTCGATCGTGTGGTGATCAAGAAGTCGAGCAAACCGACTCCGTGGAGCCGGGGGAACATCAATCCATCGGTTCCCTGGAAAGGCGGATTGCGAGGATCTCTGGAACCGAAGGCGGATAGGGCTGGTCGGCATTGGAGCCAGCGGCAGCAGGCCGCCCGCCGATCGGGCTGACCCGCCGCATTTCGACGGTAGCGCGGCTGGTCCCGGGACAAGGATCCGCTTTGTCGCGGATCCTTGTGCCTGTCAAGAATTCGGTGGGGTCGCGCCCCACATCGGACGGGAACAACTCCCAATGGAATGTCGCGTTGGTGTGCGGCTCGTTCGATCCCGCGAAGCAGGGATAAGGACTGCTGTAGTCGGCCCGCCAGGCCCCGCCTTCGAACACGAACATCGGAGAAAAGGCGGCGTGAGGATCTGCTTGTGTCGTTGCGGCGCAACGGTCGCCGCTGCGCACGCAGATGGTGTCGTATTCTTGCCGGATCTTGTTCGGCGGTGGGGGATTGAGAACATCCGGTGTCGCAGTGTAGGTGATGGTTACGTCGTAGCTGCCGCTGATCCGTGCGACTGGCCGGGTATTGACGCGGGCGGGGATGGTTTCGGGCGGGATGACGTCGACCTCCGGATCGACCTCGCCGAGGCGGGAAAGCGTCATTTCTGCCTCTCCGCTGTATGCGCAGGGCCCGCCGACGAAGCCGACGTAGGTTCCGGTCCACAACGGGTCGCCGGATCGGAATTGGATTCGCTGCCACCCCGAGGCGATTTGGGCCGCTTTGGTGATCGGACTTTCGCAATCGGAATCAAGCCAGGGCAATAGCTCTCTTGTGATCATCCACGTGCCGTCGCGATAGTCTGCGACGAACTGATTCGGGACACTCTCCAGATCGGACGGGTCCTGGCTGGTTATCGAGGCTACGCAGGGTTCGCTATGCGATGGGCAGTTCGATCGGACCGACCACACCCGGGTACGCGGGGGCCCGTCGTCCGGCTTCCCGTTGATAGTTCGGGGCGTGTAGGTGACCTCGTATTTGCCGTCGAAGGCAAGCTCGGGCTTCGAGCGGTGGGTCAGCCACCAAAGCCCCGCCACCATCGCCGCAGCGATCAACGCAGCGACCACAGCCAGGATGACAGGCCGTTTACGTCGCGGCGGTGCGGTGCCGTCTCGTCGGAGCAGGCCACGGAGGTGCACGGAAGGTCTGGCGGGGATCGTGGACTCTTGCTCCGCGTTTTGTTCTGCGGAGGGGATCGGCGGCGGTGTGTCGGGTCGATCGCTGTGACCTTCGAAGCCGGGCTTCGGGATTGATGTGATTGTGGTTCCGGCGGTGCTTCCGGCGATAACTGTGGGGGCGGTGGTGAGGGCGTGGTCGGCGGCGGTTGCCATCTCTCCCGCGGTCGGGTAGCGGTCGTCCGGGCTTTTCGCCATGCCCCGGGCGACGACATCGTCGAACCCGACCGGCAGGTCGAGCCGTCGCAGGCTCGGGGCCGGAGGGGCGGCGGTCAGGTGCGCCGCGATCTGTTGTTCCGCGCTGTTGCCCGGATAGGGCGGGCTTCCGGTCAGGCATTCGCACAATACGCAGGTGAGGGCGTACACGTCGGATCGAGCATCGGCGACGCCGCTGGTGAATCGCTCCGGAGCCATGTAGGCCAAGGTTCCAATCATCGTGCTGGTGCTGGTCAGCGGGCTATCACCGGCCGAGCGTGCGATGCCGAAGTCGATCAGGTACACGAAGCCGCTGTCGGTGACCAACAGGTTGGATGGTTTGACGTCGCGGTGCACCAAACTTTGGGCGTGTGCTGCATCCAGCGCCGCCGCAGCTTGGGTGATCACAGCAACCGCCGTCACTGGCTTCATAGCACCATCGCGGGTGAGCAGGGTTCTCGCGTCGGCGCCGTCGATCAGGCGCATGTCAAGGTAGAGGTGGCCATCGATTTCGCCGTAGCTGTGGATCGGTACCACATGTGGTTCGCGCAGTTGAGCGGTGTCGTGGGCCTCGCGGCGGAATCGCTCCCGGAAGCCGGGAATGATGGCGCAGTGTTCGGGCAGCAATTTGATTGCCACGATGCGGTCGGTGATGGTGTCGTAGGCCCGCCACACCTGGCCCATGCCGCCCTCACCGATCAGCTCCTGCAACCGGTAGCGACCGAATGCTATATCGTTCACCGACCACCTCCCACACGGATGGATCGCCTTCGCCATGAAGGATTAGCATCGTGAAAAGGTCGCATATTGATGATATCGGCCCCGGCATTCCTACTGCATCACTATCGCGGCGCTGCCGTTCCTGAACAGTGATCAAATAACCCTCCAGATCAAGCTGGCATGCACCCATCCGAACGGAATGCGGGCGGCGACCTGTGGGTGTGCAACGTTCCGTGTCCAGCGAGCGCGAACACCGATCCCAGGTCTTCGGCGATCCGGCGACGGAAGTGGCCGGCATTGCACTTGCCCGCCCGGATGTTGAAGAGGTGGTCATGGCGGCGGTTGGGCAGCGCGTTCCACCACAGCAGCCAGGCGAACAGGCATGCACACGTTTCGAGGCGACCTCGTGGGCTGCGGTCGTGATCTGAAACGAGGAATTGTCAAAACCTGTGGACAGGTGTGTTTCAGGGCGACCTCCGTTCGGGTGGTGTCGGCCGGATCGGGTGACTGCGGCGGGGTGATGTCGCGGGTCCGTTCGAGCAGCTTGCCTTTGTGGAACAGTGCTCCGTTGCGGACGAGGGCAACCAGTTCGGGTGCGTTGACCTTGCGCCAGCAAGGCTGGGCGGCCTCGATCAGCTTGTAGACCATGGCGATTCCGGCGGCGCGGGAGCCCGGTCCTTTGGTGACTTTCGTGCGCAGCCGCACCGATGCGAAGGTCGACTCGATCGGGTTGGTGGTGCGCAGGTGGATCCAGTGCTCGGCCGGGTAGTTGCAGAACTCGCACAGCACGTCGAGATCGTCGGTGATCTTCGCGACGGCTTTGGGATACTTTGCGCCGTAGTCGATTTCGAAGGCTTTCACCGCGATCTGGGCCTTGTCGACGTTCTCGGCGTTGTAGATCTCCTTCATCGCCGCGATCGCGCCGGGATGCGCCGATTTCGGTAGCGCGGCAGGAACATTCGCGGAACTTGTAAGCGATAAAGTAACAACGTGTTGTCTTGTGAATCAAGGTATTTCGGTGTTATATGGCGGTGATGGGCGAGGTCGGCCGCGGTTTGGCCGAGCGGTTCGCGGTGGTGCTGCCGCATCTGAACGAGCGGCAGCGGCGGCTGGTGCTGGCCAGCGAGGCCAGGTCACTGGGGAATGGCGGGGTGCGAGCCGTTGCGTTGGCGGCCGGGGTCGGCGAAACCACCGTCCGCAAAGGTGTTTTCGAGCTGGAAGCCGGTGACGATCCGTTGCCGGACGGCCGGGTCCGCCGTGTCGGTGGTGGCCGTAAGAACGCCGAAGATATTGACCTGCAACTGGTTCCGGCGTTGATGGAGTTGGTGGAGCCGGACGAGCGCAGTGATCCGGAGTCGCCGTTGCGGTGGACGACGAAGTCTTTGCGGCAGTTGGCCGATGAGCTGACCCGATCGGGGCATTCGGTGTCGGCTCCGACGGTGGGCCGGTTGCTCAACAGCGCCGGGTTCAGCTTGCAGGCCAACGTCAAGACCCTCTCCCTGATCGGCGGCGTCGTCCGCGAAACACGACCCCTGCTCGAACACGACGGCCACAACCCCACACCAGCAGCAACCCGCTACCGCAGCGCCACTGAACTCCTCTCCGCACAGCGGTCGGTACGCCCGTGAGAAGTGATGTCTGCCAGGCGTTTCTGGCCACCTGCTGGAGGGTGCGGGTGAGCGGTCGGGTGCTGATGGTATCCGGACAGCCGGTCCGTTCATGTGTTGGGAGGGGACGGACGATCGTCCCCTCCCGGTATCGATGGTCAGGCGAAGCGCTGGATGAATTTCAGTGCTACTTCGGCGACTTCGCGCCATCCGGCATCGATGGTGAGCGCGTGCCCGCGTCCGGGGATCTCCGCGAACTCGGTGACGTCGGAGTTCTTTTGCTGCTTGTGGAATTCGGCCTCAGCGATGGCGCGCGGGACCGTGTTGTCCTTCTCGCCGGAGACGATGAGCAGCGGGCCGCGGTCGGGATTCTCGGTGTCCACCTTGGCTTCCGACCACGGGTTCAGGTTGGCGGCGGCGGCCTGGAACAGCGGGGCTCCAGGGGCGGGGACTGCGAAGGTCTCGTAGAGCTGTTTGGCTTCGTCCTCGCTGACCGCGTTGGCGAAGCTGTAGCGGAACTGCTCGAAGGTGAGCGGGACCGCGCGATGCCGGTTGGCCGGGTTGGTCAGTACCGGGGCGGCGGCGCGCAGCGAGCTGATCGGCAGCGGCAGTACGCCACGGAACGGTGCGGGATCGATGGCCACCGTGGCCACGGAAAGGCCACGCCCAGCGATGATCTGGGCGAGCAGGCCGCCGAAGGAGTGCCCGATCACCGCGGGTTTGCGCGCCAGCGCGCCGACCACCTCGGCGACGTGGTCGGCGACTTGGCCGACGGTCTTGCCCGCGAACGCTTCCGGGTGCTCGTTGGCTTCGGCGACGGTTTCGGGATCGTCGGGCCAGTTGGCGGTCACCGGCGCGTATCCGGCGGCGGCGAACAGTTCGGCCCAGCGGTCCCAGCTGCTGGCCAGCAGCCACAGACCGTGTACGAAAACTACCGGGGTGCGGCCGGTTTCGTTGGCGGCGGCGATCTGTTCGAGGGTGTGGACGTCGATGGACGACGGTGTAGTCATGGCGAATTCCCCTTACTGGGCGGCTTGTTCGATGACGGCGGCGACGGTGGACGGCTGGGAGACGAGCGAGGCGTGCGAGGCGGCGACCTCGCTGGTGTGTGATCCGGCGCGCTGGGCCATGAAACGCTGGGCGGCGGGCGGGATCACGCGATCGTCGGCGGAGACCAGAAACCAGCTGGGCGTGGTCGACCACGAGGCGGGTCCGGAGGGTTCGATATTGGCCACGGCCGCAATGGATTTCTGATGCGCGATCATGTTCGCGGCGGTGGCGGCGCTGACGTCCTGGGCGAAGACGTCGTGGAAGTAGGCCGGATCGACGTAGCCGTCCAGGCCGCCGTCCGCGACTTTCAGCGACAGGGCGGGCGGCAGCAGCCGGCTGCCGGGGAATTGCAGCGGGTTGATGGCGAAGAACATCGGTTCCCCTTGCGCGGGGGCGAAAGCCGCGATGTAGACCAACGCCTGCACATCCGGATCGGACACATTGGTGATCACCGCGCCGCCGTAGGAGTGCCCGGCCAGCACGATCGGCCCGTCGATCCCGGCCAGGGTCTGCTCGATGACCGCGGCGTCGCTGCAGGGTCCGCGTAATGGATTGTCGGGCACCACGACTCGATATCCGTCGGCGCGAAGTTCGGCGGCGACCCCGTCCCAGCTGGTGGCGTCGGCGAACGCACCGTGCACCAGCACGATGGTCGGCTTCGACGGTGCGGCGGTGGCGGGGGTCGTGGCGGCCGCGCTCGCCGTCGCCAGGCTGACGGCGGCGAGCAGTGCTCTTCCAATGTTTCGCATGGTGTTTGGTTCCTCTCGCGGGGGGATCAGCCGTGCAGCGCCCGCGTCAGAACCTCGACGGCCTGGGCGACGGCTGCTTTGGCGGCATGGGTGTCGTGCAGGGCGTTGAGCATGACGAAGTCGTGCACGATGCCGCCGTAACGGGCCTGCGTCACCGCGACGCCCGCGGCCCGCAGCTTGCCCGCGAACGCCTCGCCCTCGTCGCGCAACACGTCGGCTTCGGCGGTGATCACCAGCGCCGGGGGCAGCCCGGCCAGCTGTTCGGTGGTGGCGCGCAAGGGCGAGACGGTGATCCGCGCCCGGTCCTCGGCACTGGTCGTGTACTGATCCCAGAACCACTTCATCCCCTCGAGGGTCAGAAAGTAGCCGGTCGAGAACCGCCGATAGGACTCGGTGTCGAAACCGGCGTCGGTGACGGGGTAGAACAGCACCTGCTGGACGAAGGACACATCGCCGCGTTCCTTGGCCATGAGCGTCAAGGCGATCGCCATGTTCCCGCCGACGGAGTCGCCTGCGACGGCCATGCGGGTGGCGTCGAGGCCCTTGCTCGCACCGTCGGTGCGCACCCACTGCGCCACCCGGTAGGACTGCTCGTTGGCGACCGGATACTTCACCTCGGGCGAGCGGTCGTATTCGGGGAACACGACCGCCGCGTTCGCACCGACCGCGAGATCGCGCACGAGCCGGTCGTGGGTGTGCGCGTCACCGAAAACCCAACCCGCGCCGTGGGTGTAGACGATGACCGGCAGCGGGCCGCTCGCGCCCTGCGGTTTCACGATGCGCACCGGCACCGATCCGGTGGGACCGCCCTCGACGGTGATCCACTCCTCGTGGATCTCCGGCTTGTAGATCGGACTGTCCTGCACGCCGTCGACCGTTTTGCGGCCTTCCTCCGGCGGGAGCTGGTACAGGTAGGGCGGTTCGGAGGTCGCGTCCACGAACTCCTGTGCCGCCGTTTCCAGTGAAATCTCCAGGGGATTGCCTGCCATGATCGATGCCTTCCTCGTCGAGAACGACCTGTGCGTGTTCGTCAGTTTCGTTGAGCCACTGGGTGTTCGGCCCCACCGAACCGGACAGGAAAGCGCGAGATTCGGACACCGCGCCCGTGCGCCGGGGTGATCAACCGACGCCGCGGGTGGCCGACCGGAACCGCTGCTGATACTTCTTCGGTGAGATGCCCAGCCGCATGACGAAGGCGCGGCGCATGGCCTCGCTGGTGCCGAAGCCGGAGACCATGGCGGCCTCGGTCAAGGTGAATCCGGCATCGAGTTTGTCGCGGGCCACGGCGAATCGGACATAGGTCACGTATTCGGCTGGGGAGCTGTCGAGTTCGGTGCGGAACAGCCGGGTCAGATGCCGCGGGCTGACCTTTGCGTGCGCGGCCAGGGCTTCCACCGTGTATGGGTACGCGGGATCGGCCCAGATCAGGTCGGCGACCTTACGCACCAGCGGGCTGCGTGGCGACGGCCCGGTCAAGGCCGCCGAGAACTGCGACTGCCCGCCCGCGCGCTGCATGTAGACCAGCAGCGACTGCGCCACCCGGCGCGCGACGTCCGCACCGTAATCCTCCTCCACCAGGGCCAGCGCGAGATCGACACCGGCCGCCACTCCCGCCGAGCTGTAGATGTGCTCGTCGCGTACGTAGATGGCGTCGTGATCGACATCGATGGCCGGAAACTGCCGGGCCAGGGCCTTGGTGAACTTCCAATGCGTGGTGGCCCGCCGACCGTCCAGCACCCCCAGATTCGCCAAAACGAAGGCGCCGCTACAGATCGAGGTGAGCCGCCGGGTACCGCGAGCCAACTGCTCGGCCGCCGCGAGCACCTGCGGTGTCACGAACCGCGCGGGCGGCAGCTCGCTGCCGGGAATCACCACGGTATCGAAGCGGCCCGCGTCCGCGGCGGCGCGGGTGACGCCCACCGGCCCGCCGATCGAGGTCTGCACCGGCCGGCCGTCGGCGGAGACCAGCACCACCTCATAGGCGGCCAGGGATTGGTTGGCTTCGACGAAAACCTCTGCCGGACCGACGAAGTCGAGCATCTTCACGCCGTCGAACACCAGGACGCCGATCCGTTTGCGCGTCATCGCTCGGCTCCTTCACCGAGTCGGTGCACCTCACGCCATTCCCGCGGCGACATGCCGTAGGCGTCGCGGAACCGGCGATTGAAATGGCTGATATTGGTGAAACCGCTTGCCCGCGCGATGATCCCGATCGGTGTGTCGTCGGCCGGGTCGGCGAGCGTTCGTCCGGCCCGGTCGAGTCTGCGCAGCAGAATCCATTCCGCGAGTCCGGGTTCGCGGTCCGCCCGTGACCACCGGTAGTACAGCTGCCGGATCGACATGTCGTGCGCGTCGGCGATCCGGCGCGGATCAAGCCCCGGATCGTGCAGGTGCGCGTCGATGAACAGGGTGATCCGCAGCATGACCGCGTCGTCCATGGCCGCACGCTGCCGATGATCCTCGGCCGCGGTGGTGACCAGGGCCCGGATCAGTTGCACCGTGGCCTGTCCGACCGCGGCCGCCGCCGCGGCAGGCAGGTCGTTCGGGGTGTTGCACAACTCCTGGAAGTGCGCCCGCACCAGCGGGTACACCGGGCTGGACGCCAGCGCGGGCGCGGCGGACCGGATGACGTCGACGGGCAGGTCCAGCAGACCGGGTTCGAGGATCACGACCTTGTGATCGCTGAGCGCCGACTGCCGATAGGTGTAGGGGCGGGTGGTGTCGAGCAGGCTGATCCGGCCGGGCGCGATCACCCCGTTCCCTTCGACCGCGGAGAGCAGCCCGGACCCACGTAGCTGCATGAACAGCGCGAACTGCTCGGGCGCTCCCTGCGCCACATGCCGGGCATTGCGCACGATGTACAGGCCGGTCCCGCTGTTGCGCAGTACGTGCACCCCCAGGCCCAGGTCGTAGAGGAACATCCGATGCCCGGTGACCCGATCCGAGACATAGGTGACCGACTGCGGGCTCTCCTTGTCGTTGAAAATCGCGTTCACCGCATCGACGCGCTCGCGGGCCGGGATCACCGCGCTGTCGTGCACGAGCATGCCGAACTCTCCCCTCATCACCGAAACCCGCTCGGTGTCATCGCACTTCGAAGATTACGGCCTGAACTGGGGCAGAACCGTGATGTACGCGACGATTTGCACGCACAGCAAACAGCACCCCACCGAGCCGCACCTCGTTGCACGCAGAGCAATGGAGCCCTGGCCTCCGCGGCCTTGGCCTTCGGGTCCTGCCCGGTTAGCTCGCGAATGGACTCTGCCAGCGCGCGGCGAAGACCTGAAGGGCCGGGCGCCAATCGGTGGTGTCGAGTGCCTTGGGGGAGGGGAGGAAGCCCGATGCTACGGCGGCGTGATTCGGCCAGCTACGTGCGTTTGATCGAATTATCGGTGGCCATTTCCGTTCCGGTCAGATTGGGCAGCGTTGGATGACCCTGCGGCGGGTCCGGTGCCATGACGCGGCGGAACCGTACGTGTCACGGCAGGCGGCGGCGTGAAAAGTTGGGCTATGCCGAACGGTCCGAGGAGCGCGGCCGATGCAAGGGCGGCGATGCGTGGGGGGCCAGCAGCGTTGTATTCATTGCGATCCCCGGTCGGTGGTGAGCCGACGTTCGCGATGGTCGCCCAGTTTGGCCTGCATCGGCGGCCACTGCATCTCGTCCTCGGCCATGTGGTAAAGGGTCAGGTATCGGCTGAACGTCGCCCAGCCGACACGCAACGTCGCGCGGACGGTCGGATCGTCCGCCCGCTGTGCCGCGGTTCGCATGCGGTCCAGGTCGCGGCGGAATGCGTTGTGCACCACGAACATCATTGTGACGTCGGGACCAGACACGTGCGGTTTCCTTATCTGTGGTTCGCGTGGAGCCGTAGCACGCTGTCGACGATTGCTTCTACGTATGTTTTGTCGATGTCGAGCCCGGCGAAGAGTCGCCGATACATCAGGGGCCCGGCCAGCTGATCGATGACAAGGGGGATGTCGATATCGGGCCCGAGTTCACCGCCCGCCATGGCGGCTTCCAGGACCGCTCGGAAACCTGAGGAGCCGGAACGGTAAAGCGTTTCTTTGAGGGAGGCGAACGCGGGGTCGAATGGTGCTCGTTCCAGTACGGCGCGCATTGTGCGTTCGCTTGCGGGATCGTGGAGCAATCGCCGCAATCCGTTCAGTTCGCTGATCAGATCGGCGCGCAGATCTCCGGTGCGTGCGGTCCGCGCCTGCCCGATCCGCTGCTCGATCGAGTCATGGATGAGCGAAGCCACATCGGGCCAGTGCCGATAGAGCGTGGTGCGGCCGACACCGCTGCGGGCAGAGACGGCGACGTGGGTGACGCCGGTCCAGCCTTCCTCGGCGAGAAGTTCTCGAACAGCCGACAACGCGGCCTGCCTGCTTCTCACCACCCTGGGGTCCGGGCCGCGATCCGGCGCGCCCGCGCCCTTCCAAGGCTGGGTGTCGCGCATAGGTCCTCCTTCGCAGTGACGAGCTTCTTCGTTGTGGAACATCTTGCACCATATCTCAAGTTTATGGTACAAAACGTTCCGTATAAGTGGAACAGTTTGTGCCACATCTGACTCAGGAGAGCACGTGAAAACAATGCTGATGAGCACGTCGGCGATACCGGTGTCGGTCGAGGAGCGCAGGTCTCGTCGTCCGGTTGCCCGTGATGTCGAGCTCTACCAACGCATGCTGCACAAATATGAGGAGGCCGCGCGGTTGGCTGACGAACTGGGCTTCGATGGCTTCGGTAGCACCGAGCATCACCTGCAGACGGAGGGCGGAGAATCGCTGCCGAATGCCCTTCTGCTCTACGCCAAGCTGGCGGCGGTGACCTCACGGATTCAGTTCATGCCCATGTCGGTGGTGGTGACGTCGCACGACCCCATCAGGGTGGCCGAGGACCTGGCGCTGTTTACGCACATGCACCCGGGCCGTTTGGCCGGCGTTCAGTTCGCTCGCGGGTACCAGACGCGCTGGATGCAGACCTTGACCCAATCGGAGAATATTGCCGCCTTGAACCCGGTGTCGGATCAGCGCAACCGCAAAAGGTTCGACGAGTACCTCGCAATTATCGAGAAGGCGTGGACCCAGGATTCGTTCACTCACTCCGGCGAGTTCTATCAGGCGCCGTTTCCAGTCGCCGGTATCCGGGATTGGGCGCTCGCGGACTGGACGCGTACCTATGGTGGTTCAGGTGAGGTCGACGACGACGGCACCGTCCGCGAGATCGGCGTCATTCCGAAGCCTTTGCACCGCCCCCGGGTGTTCATCCCGAACACGTTCTCGCCGCAGACTGCGGTCGACTCCGCTTTGCACGGACGCACCCTCGTTTTCACAGGAATCCGTGAACGCGCCCGCGCGACTGCCGAGCTCTACCGCGACACCGCAAGGGAGGCCGGCCAGGATCTGCGTCTGGGTCAGAACTTCGGTGTATTGGTGAAGATTGCCTTCGGCGAAACCTACGAGGAAGCTTTCGATTACGCCGCCAGAACCTACGGATTCTGGTACCACAACTTCTTCCAGAAATTCGGCTTCACCGAGGTCTTCCGCACCGCCGCCGACGACCCCACCCGCCCCTTCGATCTCGGCGATGCACGGGCATTGACTCAGCGGATGATCGAGAGCGGCCATCTGTTGTGCGGGACCGCTGACCAGGTTCGCGACCAGATCGCGGAAGTGGCCACTGTCTACGGCGACGGCGAGTTGGAGTGGTTGATCTATGAGAGCTGGGGCCAGTCGCTGCCCGATGACGAGCGCAGCGAGATCCATCGTTACCAATTGAGCACCTACGCCAAGGAAATCATGCCGGCGTTCCGCTGACCGCAGCCCTGGGGCGGCAGCGGTACGGACTGGGCGGCGAGCCGCCCCCGGCCCTCACGAGCGGGTCAGCCGCGGGTGCGGCGTGTCGGACGCCGCCGCCGACCTGACCTTGTCGCTACGCGGCGGTTCCCGCGATTGACTATCGCGCCTCACACTGTTCTGCCCGGTCGTCGCCAACACAACCAACACATCCTGCAGGCGGGGACCAGGGCGGGCGGCCACTGATGGGTCTGCGGTGAACCATCGGACTGTCATTGGACAACCTGGGGTCTCCACGTGACGGACTGGATCGCTGGTGATGACGCGGTCATCACGAGGCCGTCCGTCCCGTGCTGATTCCACTGATGACCGTGTCATCGACAGAGGCGGTACGGCCTGTCGTGAAATGTACCCCGTATCGCTTGGCTGTGTGTCGGCTGCGAAGCTCCATGCGGCCCGGTTTCATTGGCTGAAGAGCAATTCGTATACCACCCGGCTCCGTCGGGGCCCTCTGTAATCGGTGATGACCGAGGCGCGCCCCGCACGTTTGTTCGCGAAGCCTCGTTCGGCTAGAAACTTGAAAGATCCTGGATGAGACGTCCGCTCATCCGGAATCGGCTCAGGCGGCTGGATTGGCAGGTCGCGCGCGGCACCATAGTCCGCCGGTGGGGCGAGCGGGTGTTGCTCGCCGGTGAGCCGCCTGACGGCCAGTGGCCGGCGTCATCGAGCGGTCACAGCCGGCCGCACCCCGGATGGGTCTGTTCGCCGCATCCGGTGCGGCAGACCGAAGATGCCGAGGTAGACCATGACCATGGTGCCCACCCCGTACCAGAGGGTGTAGCCGAAGGCGCGGGCGAAGTTGTGGGCGTTGGCTTGCAGGCCGGCGTCGGTCAGCATGCGTTGCAGCGCGGGCGGCGCGTCAGGACGGGCCCTGCAGCTGTCGGGAACCTGCGTGGGGTCGGTCGCGGCGGACCTGTCGTGGACGCAGTCGCGGAATCCGTCGATCAGGGCTTCTCGATCCGCGGCCGGCACACCTACCGCGGTGAGTTGCCGGTGCATTGCCGGGGTGACGGCATCGACACCGCGGCCCGAGTCGTCTGCGAGCTGGGTGAAGAACACGACGCTCACCAAGGCGATCCCGAGCGCCATCCCAACTTGCTGGACAGTGCTCAATGTTCCGGACGCCGACCCCGCGTCCCCTGCTGGGACGTCGGTGAGGATGAGGTCGACCATCGGGGCGACCACCAGCCCGAATCCGAAACCGGCGACCGTCAACGGGATGATCATCTGCCAGGACGTGACACCCGGTCCGTAGTGGGTGGCCACCCAGATGTACCCGGCGAACCCGGTGGCATTGACCAGCGCACCGGTCATGAGGACCCGCCGCCCGAACCGGGGCACGAACACCAGCACCGCCAGCCCGGACCCGGCGGCCGCGCCCACGGCGAACGGAGTGGCTGTCAGCCCGGCCCGCAGCGGTGTCCACCCGAGGCCGATCTGCAGGTAGAGCATCCACATGAAGAAGAAGCCGCCGAGCGCGACCCAGAAGATCGCCCATGTCGCCATGCCGGTCGAGAAGGCCCGTACCCGGAACAGGGTGAGTGCCAGCAACGGCGAACCGACGGTGCGGGTCCGCCGCTCCTCGTAGGCGACGAACACGCCCAGCAGCATCAATCCGGCGGCCATGAGCGCGAAGGTCCACGCGGGCCAGCCCAGACTGCGTCCCTCGGTCAGGGGATACACGACCATGACCACCGCGGTAGTGGCGAGCGCGACCCCGATCGGGTCGAGCCGGTTCGCTGACGGTGACCGCGAGTCGCGGACCAGCACCCAGGCCGCGGCCAGCGCGCAGATTCCGACCGGAACGTTGATCAGGAAAATCGCACGCCACCCCCAACCGAACAGGTTCCATTGCAGCAGCACACCACCGAGGACCAGCCCCGCTACCGACGCCGATCCCAGCACTCCACCCCATATGCCCAGTGCCTTGCCCCGCTCGTTCGCGGGGAAGCTGACCTGCACGATGGCCAGGATCTGCGGCACCATCAATCCCGCCATCGCGCCCTGCAACACCCGCGCCCCGATGAGCATGATCGGGTCGGCGGCCAGGCCGCACAGGCCCGACGCGAGGGTGAATCCGGCAACGCCGATCAGAAACACCCGTTTGCGGCCGTACAGGTCACCGAGCCGGCCCCCGGTGATCAACAGTGCCGCGAATCCGAGCACGTAACCGGAGACGACCCATTCCATCTGGGTATATGCGGCGTCCAAGTCCCGGAGCATGCTCGGGATCGCCACGTTGACGATGGTGATGTCGAGCAGATCCATGAACCCGGCGACCAGCATCACGACCAGCGCGAGCCAGCGCCGTGGGTCCAGCTCCGACACAGCAGTATCCCCGGCCACGCGGCCCTCGACCGCTGTCTGCCTCATCGGGTACGAGTCCTCGAGCATGGCGGTGGGTCCTCCCTGGTGATCCGCCTCGGAGTGACATCCGAGACTGAGTGCATCCGTCATATCTATGACGGATGAGGTCGGAGCAAGATGACAGATGGCGCCGGAGGACGATGACATATGGACGACAGGAACGTGCTCGCCGAACGGTTCGAACGCGACCGCGGCCACCTGCGGTCGGTCGCCTACCAGATGCTCGGCTCGCTCAGCGAAGCCGATGACGCGGTCCAGCAAGCCTGGCTGCGGCTCGACCGCGCCGACACCGATGACGTGGACAACCTGACCGGCTGGCTGACCACTGTCGTCGGGCGGGTCTGCCTGGACATGCTTCGCGCGCGCCGGGCCCGGCGCGAGGAATCCTCGGGACTGCAGACGCCCGAGCCGCCGCGGCCCGAGCCCGGCACCGATCCCGAGCACGAAGCGATCGTCGCCGACTCGGTGGGGTTGGCCTTGCTGACGGTGATCGAAACGCTCACACCGGCCGAACGGGTTACCTTCGTGCTGCACGACCTGTTCGACGTCCCACTGGCCGAGATCGCGCCGATGCTGGGCCGCTCGGTGAACGCGGCGGCGCAGCTGGCCTCCAGGGCCCGCCGCCGGGTCCGCGGAGCCGATCCGGTCCTCGACTCGGACCGAGCCCGCCACCGGCGCATCGTCGAAGCCTTCCTCGCCGCCGCGCGCAGAGGTGACTTCGAAGACCTGCTGTCGGTCCTGGACCCCGATGTCGTGCTCCACGTCGACGCCACCGTGTCGCCGACGCACCATCCGTTGCAGGTGCGCGGTGCACCGGCTGTCGCACGCGGGGCGCGCGCCTTCGCGAAGCGGGCTCGATACGCGCTCACCGCGCTCATCGACGGCCGGGTCGGAGTCCTCAACGCACCACCCGGTGCTGCGCCGCTGGTCCTGGACATCACGGTCATCGGTACCCGGATCACGGCGATCGACATCATCGCGGAGCCCGAGCATCTGCGCTCACTCGACATCGTCCCACTCCGATCCGAAACGAGCACAGCGACGTGATCCATGCCTCGACCCGAGAGGGCGTGAAGCGCTCGCACCCAGCCGCTCAGGCGGGGACGGCCTCCCGATCAGCATCATCGAAGGGTGGGTAGCTCTCGCCACCCATCTGCTCGGCCCCATCGATGTAATCGGCAAGAGCGTTCCTGCGAGTCGGTCAGAGTTCGTAGGTCCGCGTCACCGCTATCAGATCGCCGTCTTCTCGGGTCGAGGCCACGGTGTTGCCGGGGCGGGGGCGGAAGCCAGGGGCGTCGGCGAGGTTATGGGTTTCGTCGATCGCGGTAACACGGATCCGGGTCGCGCCTGGCGTGCGTAGCGTGATGTCGACTCCCTCCGGCGGTAGATCGCGGAATCGGACTTCTCCCGGCCAGGTCTTGGCGCGCACGCCCGAGACGGCCAGGGTGGCCGGCGTCATCCCCACGACGGTCGCGGCTGCCTGGTCGATTCCGTGATCGACCCGCAACACCAGTGAGGTCGCTGCTCGTGGGGACGCCACGTGCATCGTGACCGTGTCGCCGTCGCGGCTGCGAACCGTTATCGACGGGCCGTCGAGCGCCATCGGCTCCGCGGGGCCGGTCCACAGGGTGCCGCGGGCGTAGCCGGGCGAAAGCCGGGAAACGTCGGTTCCCGCTAGGTATTTGCGGGACCATTCGGTCGGTTCGGGCTCCCCGCTCACCCAGCTCGCTTCGCCGGTGTCAGCGTTCAGCACGTAGGCGAGGTGGGAGCGCTGGGGATGCTCCGGATCGAAGCGGTCAACGATTAGCCCTGTGCCGACCATGGTCAACGCCAGTACCGCTGCCGTCACCGGCGTCGCGATGGTGGCGTGACTACGGGTGGCGGGTGCAGGCAGCATCAGCTCGGCGACTGGTAGCAACAGCAGACCGAACAGCGTCACGCACGCCGCACCGGCCCCGCCGAATGCCAGGCCTACTCCGTTGAACACGTTACGGACAAAGGTCGGCAAGAGCGCGGCGGAGACCAGGGTGCCCAGCGTCAGCGCCATGACCGGCCACACCCCCCACCGCACCGGCAGCAACGCCAGCAATGCGCCGAGCGCGGCGAACAACGCAGGCAGCGCGAACAGAAATGACGCTCCCGGCGCCAGCGCCGCGCATACCACCCCCAGCGCGGCGGGCCACGCCAGCCCGCCGATCGCCAGCGCGGCCGGGCCCAGGCGGCGGCGCAACAGCAGATACCAGCCGAGTAACGCGGTTCCGGCCAGCGCGACAATGGCGCCCTGGTAGGCCAGTGGGCGATGCAACAGCCCACCCATCAGGCCATAGCCGGGACGCAGCCATACAAGTGCCGACCACATGAGCTGCCCGAGGAGTATGGAGATCGCCAACGGCAGCACCGCCGACACCGCAGCGAGGACGGTCCGCGGAATGCTCGCCAGCCGTCGGCGTCGCGCGATGACTGCCAATGCGGCCACCATCGACAAGGACAGCAGCGCGATAGGCCAGACCAGCACATTCGAATAGGTGATCATGACGCCGAAGAGCCGAAAGTATGTAGCGTCATGGTCGGACTCCAGCGCGGGTAAGTCGGCCTCGCCCAGCGCGCGGGTGAGGTGGAGCATGTTCTCGCCGTGGTGTTGCAGGCTGCGCCGGTCGAGGTTGGCGATGGAGTCACCGGCGGTGTGGTAATACGACGAACCCTCGATGTAGGCGAAGTTGAGTCCGGTGAAGCCGACTTTCGAGAGCACGGTGAAGTCAGTGTTGTTCGGCAGTGCTCGATAAATCTCTACCATTGACGAGTCGCCCTGGGGATGCGGCACGGTGTCGGCGAACAGTGAGACCAACGCGGCGTTGTGATTCGACGTCTCGAACATCAGTGACGGTCCGCTGACGCCGCGCGCCTCCCAGTTGAGCACCACGCCGCCCGTGGTGGCCAATGGGTGTTCCCTCGCGAACGCCTCCGCGCCGAGTAGGCCGTCTTCCTCTCCGTCGGTGAACAGCAGCACCAGGTCGTTGCGGAGCCCGCCGTGTTCGCTGATCAGTTGCCCGACCTCCACCATCGCGGCGACCGCGGCCCCGTCGTCGGAGGCGCCGGGGCCTGATGCGGCGGAATCGTAGTGCGCGACCAGCACAACCGTTCCGGTGGAGTCGCGGCCGGGCAGCGTGGCGACCACGTTGTCGACCCGGCCGAAGGTCGCGAGTCCCGTCGATGACCACGTGCCGACGGCATGCTGAGTTGCCACGGAGAACCCCGCGGACCGCAGTTGATCGGTGAAATAGACATGCGCCCGGTTGCTGGCGGGGCTGCCCAGCGGTCGCGGCTCGGTCGCGAACCGGCCCAGGTGTGTCATCGCCCGCTCGGCGCTGAAACTATCCGCCATGGACGCGGGCAACGGCTGTTGGCCGCGCCCTTCGGCCATGACGGTCACCGCCACCGCGATCATCAGGACCAGTAGGGACGCAGCTCCCGGGAGCACCCGATATGGAGTCTCGGTCAGTTTCTCGATCACGGTGTGACGCTATGCGCCGAGAACTGCGGCAGGTACCCGGAAAGCCACACATCAGGTGCGGAAAACCGCAGTCGACCATCAGGGAAACCGCGATGAACTGGGAATTCGGCACCGATAGCGTGCATTTCATGGACAAAGCTGTTGTGGCAAAGACACACTCCACCGATTTCGATGGGGTTGCCGCATGGGCGGTCGGGTTGATCGGTGGCGCCAGCGCGCTGGCGCTGGCGGTGTGTGTTGTTCGCCGCTCGCGTTCCGGGCTAGCCTGCACTCGTGGTCATCCCCCACCTCCCCGACCCGCTTGTGCGGGCGGTGCGTGCCCTGGTCGGCGCGGCATTCGGGACTGTCACCGCGCTCACCGGACTGTGCGCGCTGGTCGTCGACCGCCGAACCCGGCTGCGGCGCCACGCGCGTCGAGATCGTCGGCGGTTGGTGCAGTGGTTCGGGGCCACATCGGCCAGCGACCTGCCCGACCGTGACCCCAGGAGATATGTCCTGGCGCGTTGTGGTTACGGAATCGTCGGCGGTATCTTGCTCGTCACGGCGCTGACAAGCGCGATGGGCTATCTCGGGTGGACGGTCGAGCTGACGATACGAAGCCGAATCCCTATCCATACCAGCGCGGTAACGATGGCGGTCAGTGCTGTCGGCCTCTATCTGTGCGCGCGATTCGCGGTCGCCCTCGGTCGGTGGGATGTCGCTCTCGCACTGCGCTTCCTCGGGGACGACATGACACAGCGACGCCTACGGGAACTGGAACGCACCCGCGCCGACGTCGTGCGTGCCGTGGATGACGAGCGACGTCGTATCGAGCGGGCATTGCATGATGGTGTGCAGCAGCGTGCGGTCGCGGTGGCACTACAACTGGGCCGGGCTCGCCGCCGCGCAACGGGGGAGCGGGCAGAATTGGGTACCGAACTCGATCGCGCCGTCGCCGAAGCCGGACAGTTGATCCGCGACTTGCGCGAAGTGGCCTGGCGGATCTATCCGTCGGTGCTCGACGAGCAGGGCCTCGAAGTGGCCCTGCGTGGGCTGTCGGCACATACGACGATGCCGCTGAGACTTCATATCGACCTGGACCGCCGACCGCCGACCGCGATCGCGGCCGCAGCGTATTTCGTGATCGCCGAAGCGGTGACCAACGCAGTCAAACACTCCGGCGCCCACAATGTTTCGGTATCGGTCACCGCGTCCCCCGATCGAATCACCGCTGAAGTGCGCGACGACGGTTCCGGCGGAGCCGACCCGGCGGGCGCGGGCCTCACCGGATTGCGACGGCGCGTCGCCGCCCTCGACGGAACTCTACGGGTCCGCAGCCCGATCGGCGGACCGACAATACTGACAGCGGAGCTGCCGTGCGCATCGTGATCGCCGAAGATTCCACGCTGCTGCGCGAAGGGCTGACCCGCCTGCTGACCGACGAAGGCCATGAGGTCACGGCCGTCGGCACCGCGATCGAACTGCTACACGAAATAGATAGCACCACAACAGATCTCGCAATCGTGGATGTGCGAATGCCGCCCACCCACTCAACGGAGGGTCTCGATGCCGCCCGGATCATGAAGGCTCGCTATCCCGACCTGGGTGTACTGGTGCTGTCCCAATATGTCGAACAGCGCAACGCCATCGAACTCATCACCGCAGGCCGCGGCGGAATCGGATACCTACTGAAGGACCGCATCGCCGACATCGACGCATTCCTCGCCGACTTGAACCGAATCGCAACCGGGGGTACCGCGTTCGACCCCGAAGTGATCCGGCAGCTGTTCGCCCAGCAGCGACAGGCACGCCCCCTGGCAGCACTGTCACCTCGTGAACTGGACGTCCTCGGGCTGCTGTCCCAGGGATTCACCAACAGCGGGATAGCCGAAAAGCTGTCTCTGTCGGTCAGCGCGGTCGAGAAGCACGTCAATGCCATTTTCACCAAACTGGAATTGGTCAAAGACTCCACCCACAGCCAACGTGTCCGCGCCGTGCTGATCTATCTCGAACAGAACGCGTCATCGGCGGCGTCGCCAGGTCGACCAGGCCCAGAGGATGGTCGGCGGTATGCGGCGGGGTGAGTGCAAGTAGGGGAGCGGGGAACGCACAGTCGGCCCAACGCTGTTCACCGCAGGGCGGCCCTGCCTTTCACCCGGCCGAGCAGGACCAGGGTCACCAACGTCACCAGCATGAGCAGGGCTCAGTGGGCGAACGAGCTGTCCTGGAGCTGGTGCATGCGTTCGAGTTGGTCCAACAGCCCTCGAACCGGCGCCTTCAGTTGCTCGGTCACCACCCCGATCGTGATCACCAGCCCTCGTCCTTCTCGGAGTCGGTAGTGACTTGCTTGGTCACGGGGTCGAGCTTGTGTCCGCGCAGAATCTCATCGGGGATCTCGGTGCACGGGCTCCACAATGGAGTGGTCTTGCCGTGGACGATCCTGCCCTCGGTGGCCTGCCCGGCGACGGTAGAGGTGCATCCGGCCACGCCAGCCGCCAGCATCACAGTGCCCAGGGCTGCGAATCGGCGCGGAATCATCCGATGGCCCTTCATCTTGCGCGGCTCATCGTGGAAAAGCGAGATCCGGCTCACTCCTAACGGGCAACGACTTCCCTCGTCGCGAGCTGACCTGATGCCGGGGTGTCGAACATACGGGGTGCAGTAGACGCGACCTGGCATCGGCTGCTGGGCCGCGCGGTGGACGCGCATGCGGCCCGGTAGCGAGGTGCCGGATCGGCGGTGCGGGCCTGCGCAGTGACGGCTCGCTGCAGCACCGCGGGAGCTTGCCCGCTGTTGCGGCGGGGAATTGTGCGGGAATGCGCTGGTTTGACGCGACACTCTTGCCGAAACACGTTGCTGGCCGCGGTTCAGCTTCCACCTGCCCGACCTGAACGGAACCCACCGTCCGCCGCGCGATCCGGACGCCTCCGACGACGAATAAGCTCCGGCCATGACCCCGGACGAGCGCCTGCCCCGGGGCGGAACGGTCACTGCGACCATTCCACGAACTCCTGTGCTGTGATGACGGTGTCAGAGGTGGTGACATGCCCGCAGGGCCACGGGTCCCAGCGATGGTCGGCGGCGCTGAGCGTACCTCGGGGGAGCCAATCGAAGGCGGTGATCCGATCCTCGGCAGCGGCCTGGTGGTTCGGGCATAGTTCACCGCGGGCGGTTGCCGCGTAGGAACTGGTCGGCGGCGGCATCGACGAGACCGTCGAGTAGGTCCGGTTTCACGATGTTGCCGTTGATGAGCGAGGCGATGCCCTGAAGGGTGGCGAACAGGACGATGCCGATCTGTTCCGGGGCGCCTGCCTGTAGTTCGCCTTGTTCCTGCCCTTCGATGATCAACTCGTTCATCAGTCCGAACGGCGCTTGCGCGGCGACGGCGATTCGTGTGGCGTCGGGTCGGTGCTTGCTCGTGTACATCAGGTCGACAAGTGCTGCGTTGTCGGTGGCGAAACGGATGTAGGCCGTCATCGCTGCCCGGATCCGCGCGGCGAAGCCCCGGTCGGCGCCCGCCAATGCCGTGTGCAATGCGGTGTGCAGTCGGGCGAAACCGGTCTCGGCGAGTGCGTCGAGCAATCCTTGGAGGTTGGAGAAGTGCCGCCGTGGCGCCGCGTGGGTCACGCCGACCTCTCGGGCCAGGTCGCGCAGTGTCAATCGGTCGGGGCCACCTTCGCGGAGTGCGCGCTCGGCCGCGTCGAGGAACGCGGTGCGCAGGTTTCCGTGGGGACCTGTCATCGATCCGCGCCTTCGCCGAGCAGGTCACCGAACCTGTGGATGTGCTGGTCAACAACGCCGGGGTGATGATTCCGCCGCTGTCGCGTACTGCCGATGGCTTCGAGTTGCAGTTCGGCACCAACCATTTGGGGCACTTCGCGTTGACGAATCTGCTGCTGCCCCGGATCCGTGACCGGGTTGTCACGGTATCGTCCAACGGCCACCGGGCAAGTTCGATCGACTTCGATGACCTGAACTGGGAACGAAAGTCCTACCGCGCGATGGCGGCCTACGGTCAGTCCAAACTCGCCAATCTGCTGTTCACCACAGAACTTCAGC
Organism: Nocardia sp. NPDC050793; assembly: GCF_040654065.1. Classification (NCBI taxonomy): domain Bacteria; kingdom Bacillati; phylum Actinomycetota; class Actinomycetes; order Mycobacteriales; family Nocardiaceae; genus Nocardia; species Nocardia sp. NPDC050793. Next base: position 77,267 of record NZ_JBFAHG010000015.1, on the reverse strand, counting down.
GGCGGCTCACCGCAGCGGGCTCGCCGGTGATCGCGACCGCCGCGCATCCCGGCATGGCGGCCACGAACCTGCTGCGCTTCGACGGCGGCTCACGCATCCGCTACCGCATCCAGAAATCGGTGGCAGATCTGTTCGCCCAGAGCGACGACGATGGAGCGCTACCGACGTTGTTCGCGGCTGTCGCCGACATTCCCGGCGACAGCTACGTCGGCCCGAGCGGATTCCTGCAGGGGCGTGGGGCACCGCACCTCGTCGGCCGCGCCGCGAAAGCGCGGGACACCGATTCGGCGCGTCGTCTGTGGAAGGTGTCGGAAGAGCTGACCGGAGTCGCGTTTCCGTGGCGCGCACCGCACTGACCTGAACGTGGCCTTGCGTGGGTCTGGTTACCTCTTCACAGCCCCTCGACGACCGGTAGTCAGCAAGACCCTCCCCGACCAGGGCTACGCCATATCCGTTGTTTTTCGGCGATTACCACCGGGACTCCACCCGGGGCGATCCGATCCGCCCTTCGATCGTGCCGTGACGTGTTCAGCCATTGAGTGAGTTGGACGGAGACTCCGGTCCTGGGGTCCGGACGGATTGGTGAGGAGGTTGAGGGCGTCCTCGACCGGAATGGTCCATTGGTCTTTCGCGGAAGCGAACCGTTGGTACAGCTGGGCACTGTCGGCGCTCGGTCGGGCAGCTCGGCTCAGCGGCGCCCAGATCCCCTCCAGGACCGGGGATTCGCGGCGGCTGGTGACAATGGGTCGGTGAGCAAAGATGGCGGGATTCTGGTGACGGTGCTCGGGCCGGTTCGGGTCTACGTCGACGGATCGCCGGTCGGCGTTTCCGGCGCCAGGGTGCGCCTGCTGTTGGCCAGGTTGGCGTTGGCGCACGGTCGGCTGGTTTCCGCCGATGCGCTGATCGAGGATCTGTGGGGTACGGATTCGCTGGCCGACTCGGCCAACACGCTGCACGCGCTGGTGTCGCGGTTGCGCAAGGTCGTCGGCGCAGGGGCGGTCGAGCTGGCGAACGGCGGCTACCGGCTCGCGGCCGAGGTGGACGTATCGGGGTTCGAGGAGCTGGCCGCGCGCGGTCGCAGGGAACTGGCCGCTGACGAGCCCGCCGCTGCCGTCACCAGTCTCGATGCGGCACTTGGCTTGTGGACGGGCGCGGCGCTCGGCGATCTGCCCGACGTGCCGTTCGTCGGTTCGGCGGCCGCGCGGCTTGCGGAGTTGCGGCTGGCCGCCGTCGAAGACCGGTTCGAGGCGAAATTGCGGCTGGGGCGCCACGGCGAGGTACTGGCCGAGCTCGCCGCGGCCGCGGCAGCGCATCCGCTGCGTGAGAGGCTGGCTGCGCTGCGGGTCCGCGGGCTGTACGAGGCGGGGCAGCAGTCGGAGGCGCTCGCCGCGTACGAGGCGATACGCGGCGAACTCGCCGAGCAGCTGGGCGCCGATCCGGGGGCCGAGCTGCGGCGGATCCATCTCGCGATGCTGCGCGGCGAACTCGAGCCTCTGGTGGAACGTCCGACCCTCGCGCCGGGGCGGCTGCCGGCACAACGCACCAGCTTCACCGGGCGGGACGCGGAGCTGAGGCTGCTCGCCGAGCTGCTCGCAACCGCCCCGCTGGTGACGATCGTCGGGCCCGGCGGCGTTGGCAAGACACGGCTGGCCATCGAGGCGGCGGCCGCACATCCGGCCGGCGAGCAGGGCAGGCTGTGGTTCGTCCCGCTGGCCGGGGCGAAGGACGACGTCGCGGGGACGGCGCTCGGGGTGCTCAGTGCCGCGGGGGTACGCCTCGGCGGAGGACGGCAGGGGATGCTCGAGCACCTGGCGGAGTTGATCGGGCCGGAGCCGGCGGTGCTGGTGCTGGACAACTGCGAGCATCTGGTCACCGCGGCCGCGGAATTCGCCGACCGGATGCTGGAACGATTGCCGCGCTTGATGATCCTTGCCACGAGCCGGGAGCCGCTGGCGATCACCGGTGAGTCGCTGTGCAGGCTCGGTCCGCTGGAACTGCCGACGGGTCGAGACGTGGCGACTGATGCCGCGGCGGTTCGGCTGTTCGTCGATCGGGCGCGGGCCGCACGACCCGACTTCACAGTGGACGAATCGACCGCGGGCCACATCGTCGACATCTGTGTGCGGTTGGACGGCCTGCCGCTGGCCCTGGAGTTGGCGGCCGCCCGGTTGCGCTCGATGACCGTCGAGCTGATCGCGCGCCGCCTCGACGACCGGTTCCGGCTGCTCACCTCGGGCAGTCGGGTCGCGCTACCACGGCACCGGACGTTGCGCGCGGTGGTCGAGTGGAGCTGGGAGCTGCTGACCGAGCGGGAGCGAATGCTGGCCGGGCGGCTGTCGATCTTTCCCGGCGGTGCGACAGTGCCCGCGCTGGAGTCTGTCTGCGCGGACGGGTCGCTGCCCGCCGACGAGATCGTCTACGTGCTCAGTTCTCTGGTGGACAAGTCGCTGGTGCAGTGGGACGGCCTGCGGTACCGGATGTTGGAGACCGTCCGGGCGTACGCGAGCGAGCGGCTCGGCGAACACCGATCCCTCTGCGCGCGTTTCACGCGATATTTCCTGGCGCTGGCCGAGGAGCACGAGCCGCGCCTGCGGTCGCGGGAACAGCTCGCCTCGATGCGGTGGTTCGACGTCGAGTACGACAATCTCGTATTCGCGCTCGGCACGGCCATCGACGACGGCGGCGCGGAAACGGCGGCGCGGCTGGTCGGTTCGCTGCTGTGGTACTGGCATACCTTGCGTTTCGACGCCAGAGCGGAGGGTTTCGTGGCCGCTGTGCTCGGCTTCGGCGACGCCGTTCCTGCCAGGCACCGCGCCGCTCTCACCGCGCTGCATCAGGTGACAGCCGTCGATGGGGCGGCCACCGATCCCGAGCAGGTGCGCACCGTCATCGAGGACTGCCTGCGCACCGGCGCGCTGGAACACCATCCGGCGCTGCTGATCGCGACGGCTCCCATGGCGTACTTCTACGGTTATCGCGACCTGGCCGAGCGCCTGCTGCACGGCACGGAGAATCACCGGGATCGGTGGGTGTCGGCTGCCGCGGCTTGGGCGCGTGGTGTCTTCCGCAACGATCAGGGCGACTGGTCGGGTGCGGCGGCCGAACGGCGGCGGGCGCTGCGCGATCTCGAGGAGGTGGGCGACCGGGTCGGCCTGGCGTTCATCCTGGGCAGAGTGGCGAGGGACTATTCGCTGCGGGGCGATCACGACTGGGCCATCACCGCCCTGACACGCTGTGTCGCGCTCGCGGCCGAGGTCGGCACGGCAGAAGAGATCTCATACCGAGCCAGGCTCGGCACCGAACGATTGCGTGCGGGCGATCGAGACGGGGCTCGGCATGATCTGGATATCGCGCTGCGGCAGGCGGTCGAACGCGGCAAACCGCACCTGCGGATCGAGGCACTGATCGGGATGGCCGAACTGTACCGACGCCGGGGCGAACCGGCCCGTGCCGAACAGACGCTCGACCACCTCGAAACGCTCGTGCGCGGGCAATCGGGCGTCGAGCTGACCGCCGCGGTGCTCATCGCCCCGGTCAGGGCATCAATTCGGCTCGACACCGGTGCGGCGACGGCGCGGGAACCACTGCCCATAGTGGTGGCGACGGGCAACGCCGCGCGCGATCTGGCTGCGCCCGCCGCGGAACTGCTGGCCAGGTCGTTGGCGCAGGAAGGGGACGCGACCGGGGCAGCGACGGCGCTCGGCATGAGCCAGGTGATTCGAGGGACGTTCGACCGTGGAGATCCCGAACTGCGCGCGCTGGTCGGCGATCTCACCGCACGTCTCGGCGCGGACGCCTACGCGCTGGCTTTCGACCGCGGCGCCGAGATGTCGCGAGAGGGGGCACTGCTTCGGCTGCGCTCGCTCTGACGACCTCCGTCAGTGGGATTTCAGACTCCTGTCAGCGCGTATGGACATCGTGAACCCATGACCGATATGCGAAAGAGCCCCACGACAGCTTCCGTGAGCGCTGGATACGAGCGAGTGCAGCAGGCGCTGGACCAGGTGGTGGCGGAGCAGAGCTCCCCCAGCGCCGTCGCCGAGATCCGGGACGAGAGCGGCACCTGGTTCGGCTCGGCAGGGGTGGCCGATCTAGGGACCGGCCGCCCCCGCGATCCGGGCGATCGCTTCCACGCGGGCAGCGTCAGCAAGGCGTTCATCGCCACCGCGCTGCTGACGCTGGAGGCCGAGGGAAGCCTGAGCCTCGACGACACCGTCGACACCTGGTTGCCGGGCGTGGTCAGCGGCAACGGCAACGACGGCACCCGAATGACCATCAGGCAGCTGCTCTCCAACACCAGCGGTCTCGGCGTGACCGGCCTCAGTCCAGAGATCGTGCGCAGGTACCACACGCGATCCGGGTTCGCCGAGAACCGCTTTCACGTCTGGACCATGGATGAACTGCTGCGCTTGCAGATGTCCATTCCGCCGGTGTCGGCGCCGGGCGCCGGCTTCGCCTACGCCAATGGCGGGTTCCAGATCGCGGGCGCGATCATCGAGAGGGCGACCGGGCGTAGCTATGCGGACGAGATCGACAGGACGGTGATCCGACAGCTCGGGCTCGCCGACACGTACGTGCAGGATCTGTCCGAGTCGCGGCTGCGCGGACAGCACTGCAAGGCGTATTCGAAGGGCCTGTTCCTCCGTGCCGGTGTCGACCCGGAAAGCCTCACGGCGGAGAACTACCAGTCGCTGCTGGAGGAAACCGGCGGCGATCCGCTCGACATCACGGAGCGGACGTATTTCGAGGGGCCTGCCGGTTGCGTCGTCTCGACCACCGGTGACCTGCTCCAAGTCGCGCACGCGCTGATCACCGGCTCCCTGCTGCCACCGGCGCAGCATCGCGCGATGTGGACGACAGGGCCCACCGCGAACTGGATTCCCAACGCCCGCTACGGACTCGGAGTGTCGACGTGGCCACTGGCCGACGGCCGCGTGCTCGACGTCCTGTCCGGCATGACGGGCGGCACCGCCTCTGTCACCCTCGGTACTCCCGACGGTGCGCTCATCGTCTCCTTGCATCTCAACGGAGATTGGAACTGGTACATGGCCTGCTATCAGATAGCCGAGGCGGTATTCGGTTCCCCCTTCGACGTGGCTGGATGAGGAACGATGACGACGAAACTCGACGCACTGTCGAACTGGCTCGACAAGCGGCTCCCCGAAGTGATCGCCGCGCACGGGGTGCCCGGCGCGGTCGTCGGCGTGTACGCGAACGGGGAATTCCTCGACCGTGCCGCGGGGGTGCTCAACACTCGCACCGGTGTCCCCGTGACCACCGAATCGCTGTTCCAGATCGGTTCCATCTCCAAGGTGTGGACGGCCACTTTGGCGATGCGACTGGTCGAGGAGGGAAAGCTCGATCTCGACCTGCCCGTCCGCACTTATCTGCCGGAATTCCGGCTGGCGGACGAGTCTGCGGCCGCGAGGATCACTACTCGCCAATTACTGTGCCACACAGCAGGATTCGAAGGCGACCTGTTCACCGACACCGGTCGTGACGACGAGGCCATCGCCCGGTTCGTCGAACTACTCGGCGAGGCACCGCAGCTCTTCGAACCAGGGGAGCTGTTCTCCTACAACAACGCGGGCTACTGCGTGGTCGGCAGGATCGTCGAAACCCTGTACGGCACACCGTATCTACAGTGTCTTCGCGAAAAGCTCATCGCCCCTATGGAACTGGTGCACACCGCCATCGATGCCGAGGAGGCCATTCTGCACCTGGCCGCGGTCGGCCACCAGCAGCCCGGACAGCAGGATGATCCGCCCCAGCCGGTCGGTGTCTGGGCGCTGCCGCGCTCCCTCGCGCCCGCGGGCTCGGCGCTGACGATGAGCGCACGCGATCTGCTCACCTTCGCCCGCGGCCACCTGTCCGGCGAGAACGTGCTCACTGACAAGACCATCCGAGCCATGCGAACCGAGCAGGTGTCGCTTCCTCGGCAGACCGGGCACGGCGACGGGTGGGCACTCGGCTGGGAGATCTTCCACACCGATGGCCCCACCATCTACGGCCATGATGGCACCACCATCGGTCAAGCCGCGTTCCTGCGGATCATCCCCGAACTCGATATCGCGGTCGCGCTGCTCACCAACGGCGGCGCAGGCGCCGCCATGCATCACGAACTGCTCGGCCACATACTGCGCGAACTCGCCGATATCGAACTGCCCGCGCTGCCGACGCCGCGTGCGGGCACGATCGACGCGAGCCGCTTCCTGGGTACCTACGGCAACTCGATCGCCGACATCACCATCAGCCAGGACGACACCGGTGCCATCTGGGCCGAGCAGGTACCCACCGAGAAATACACCGGATACGTTCCGCTCCAACGGTTCCAGCTCCTGCCGTACGAGGCCGACACCCTCATCACAGCCGAGCGCAGCAACGGTATCCACACCGTGTACGCCCTCGTCGGCGCCGGCAAGGCTCGCTTCCTGCACACCGGCCGCGCCCTACCCCGTCGGCCCGCCCCGACCGAGTCGACGCCGTGCCCGCCTACGTAATCGCCCACCTCATGGATGCCGCCCCGCATCCGGAGAACGCCGACTACATCGAGTATCTCCCCGGCACCTTCGAACCACACGGCGGCCGATACCTCGTCCACATGACGGAGCCCGAAGTGTGCGGGTCTATTTGCTGGCTTCCAACCCGTCGAGCAAGAATTGGAGCCCGCGTCGCCACCAGTCGCCGCCCAGGCTGATCGACTGGGCGTTGAGCCAGATCAAGCGATCGAGGTCGGCTGAGGTGAGGTCGCTGCGCAGTTGGCTGTCGGCCTGCGCCGCGGTCATGAGCTGCCGGCCGTATTCGACGGCGCGGCGGTTGACGTCCTGTAGTGCGTCGGCCTCGGGAAACCGGCGGGCGAACACCTCATTGAAGGTCGGGTCGGCCGCCTGAGACTCGGCGAGTGCGATGACATAGCTGGAGAACCGCTCCCATGGCGTCGCGCCGGCCACGGACGCGATTGCGGCATCGAGTTTCTGCGCGGCGATGTCGGCGAGGACGGCGTCGATCAAACCTTCGCGGCTGCCGAACCGGTGATAGATCGTGCCGACGCTGACTCCGGCGCGGCGCGCGATCTCCTCCAGCGGCGCGTCCAGGCCGCGTTCGTCGAACACCTCCGACGCCGCGACGCGGATACGTTCCAGGTTCCGCAGCGCGTCTGCCCGCACGTTCCCTCCTCCGGAATAACTTGAAGCACCATCAAGTTAGCGTGTATGTCTCAACTCGAGGCTACGTCAAGATATGGAGGATCTCATGACCGACTACGGTCACGAACCCACCTTCGGGATCAGCATCGACCCCTCGGCCAACGATCTGGGTGAGGCGTTCGAACTGGCTCGCCGTGCCGACGAGCTGGGCCTGGACCTGCTCGCGGTCCAGGACCACGCCTATCAGCCGGGTCATCTCGACGCCTGGACTCTGCTCACCTACCTCGCGGCGGCCACCGAAAGGATCTCGGTCATGACCGATGTGGCCGACCTACAGCTGCGGCCTCCGGCGATGCTGGCCAAGGCCGCATCCACGCTGGCGGTCCTGAGCGGGGGCCGGGTTCAGCTCGGCGTCGGCGGCGGGCCGTTTCCCGACGCCATCGCCGGCATGGGCGCGGCGGCGAAGGCCGGACGCGAGATGGTCGACTACGCCGATGTCTCGATCGAGATCCTGACCCGTGCGCTGCGCGGCGGACCGGTCGAAGCGGGCAACGATCAGCATCGGGTCGCCTATGTCGCAGGCCCGCGCGCGGCGACGATTCCGCCGGTGTGGCTCGGTGCTCAGAAGCCGCGCATGCTGCGGCTGGTGGGTCGGCGGGCACAGGGCTGGATCTCGCCGCTCAACATCTACGTTCCGCCCGAGGACGTGCCGGACAAGCAACGAATCATCGACGAGGCCGCGGTGTCGGCCGGGCGCGATCCCGGCGGCATTCGTCGGATCTACAACGTCATCGGCGCGATCGGTCAGCCTACGCGCCAAGGACTTTCGGGTGATCCGGACGTGTGGGTCGATTTCCTGGTCCGCGCGGTGATCGAGCTCGGGTTCGACACTTTCATCTTCTGGCCGGTGGCCGACGCCGAACGCCAGATCGGCCTGTTCGCCCGTGACGTTGTTCCCGCAGTGCGCGAGCGGGTGGCCGAGATGAGGCGGTCGCTGTGATGACGTTGCCGACTTCCCTGCACGCGGTCACCCCGGCCGATGACGGGTATCGATTGCTCCGTTCGACCTACACCACCGTCCATTCTCCGTCGGTGATCCTGCTGCCGAGGTCGGAATCGGAGGTCTCCGAAGCCCTCGCCTACGCCGCAGGCTCCGGACTTGCGGTGTCGATTCGCAGCGGCGGCCACGGGCTGTCGGGATCATCGTCCAACGACGGTGGTGTGGTGATCGACCTCGGCTCGATGAACTCGGTGTCGGTCCTCGACCCGGGTTCGGGTCTGGTGCGGCTCGGTGCGGGTGCGCGCTGGGCGCAGGTAGCGGCCACGTTGGGTCGCCACGACCTGGTGATCAGCTCCGGTGACCACGGAAACGTGGGTGTGGGCGGACTGGCCACCGCTGGCGGCGTCGGCTGGCTGGTCCGCTCCTACGGTCTGACGATCGACCACGTGCGCGCGGCGACGGTGGTGCTGCCCTCCGGTGAGATCGTGCGGGCCGACCCGGCTTCCGAGCCTGACCTGTTCTGGGCACTGCGTGGTGCCGGGGCCGAGGTCGGTGTCGTGACCGAGTTCGAGATCGAGGCGATGCGTTTGGACGGTGTCCAGGTGGGGCAGCTGATGATCGAGGTCGATGAGGCCGCCACGGCGATACGGCATTGGTCGGAATTCATGGCCGCCGCGCCGCGCGAACTCACGATGAGCGGCATCCTTACCCCCGCGGGCAGCGGTGTGGTGCTCGCGCTGACAGTCGTCGTGGCGAGCACCGACCCGCAGATCGCCGCGGCCGCGCTCGCTCCGCTGGCCGGTCGACGCGGGATCCACCGCAGTGAACTCCAGCTCGCTCGATACACCGATCTGATGCCGCGCGGTCACGTCCATGCCAACCTCGGCCAGCAACAGTCGACCACGACGAACGCGCTGTTGGGACAGCTGACGAATGCCTCCGCGCGCGCGGTGATCGACGTGGCGCGCCACCGGTCTCGACCTTTTGTCCAGGTCCGCGCGATCGGCGGCGCCGTCAACGACATCGCTGGCGATGCGACGGCCTACGCACACCGTGACGCGGAGGTGTTGGTGACGGTGAGTTTGTTCCCGCCGCATTCCGGCAGCGAGGTGCAGGCGGCGGCTGGTCCGCTGTGGCCACACGCGGTCGGTGCGTATCGAAACTTCGAGAGCTCGCCCACAGCCGAGACTTTCGACCGGGCTTTCCCGGGGGAAACGGGTGAGCGCGTCCGTGCCCTGGCCGCCCTCTACGATCCCGACGGCTTGCTGCATCGAGGGGAGTCCAGGTGAGGTGCAACGCTGCCGCAGGGGCGATCAGAAGTCCCAGACAGCCGGAACGCAACGAAAGGCGTTGCCAGCGGTCGCCACGTGGCAGACGGACGGGAATGGCAAGTGAGTGGCCACCAGAGCCTCGCGGCTGGCCGCCAGCTCCTGCAAGAGACGGACGCGGACGCGGGCAGCCTCCTCAGGATCGTGTTCGAAGCCGTTGAACCAATCGGGGCGGTCGAACGCCACCTGGAACACGGCGTCTCCGGCGAACGTCAGACGGTCGCCGCCGGACGCCAGGCGGACCACGCTGTGCCCGGGAGTGTGCCCGCCGGTGCGACATGCGACCACCCCGGGCGCCACCTCGTACTCCGTCTCGAACGGCCGCAGTCGGCCGCGGTACTCCTCCAGGAACCGTGTGGCGGCCGACCGAAGCGCGTCCGGCACCCCCGCCGGCATCGAGGTGTGGGAGAAATCGGGCGACTCCCAGAACTCGGCCTCAGCGGCGGCCACGTGGACCCGCAGGTCCGGACGCAGTCCGTGCCCCAGCCCGTCGCCGAGCAGCCCACCGATGTGGTCCATGTGCATGTGGGTGAGCACCACGTCGGTCACGGATGCGGCGTCGATTCCGGCGGCCTCCAGTCGCAGGGCCAACCGCCCGGCCTGCTGGAATTCTGGGAACTCCAAGCCTAGCCCAGCGTCGATGAGCACGGTCTGGTCGCCGCTACGCACCACGACAACGTTCAGCGGCCACTCGAGCACGTCCGGCGGCAGGAACATGTCCTTCAGCCAGGCCGCCAGGTCTGCTGAGTCGGCGTTGTAGGCGATCGTCTCGGCTGCGATCGGTAGCACCCCATCGCTGATCACCAGCACGTCGATATCGCCGACCTGCACCGCGTAGCGCGACGGAACCAACTCGTCGAGGCCCGCTCTGCCGGAATGTGAGGGGTTGTCGAAGCTCATGATTGTCTCCTCGATTCGGGGGTGGAAATCTCGTCGGTGCGGGTGTGCTCCCGCCACCACGTACGGGCCCTCACCGACGAGCGCGTCGTGATCGCGAGGCCGATGTCCTTGCTCGCGCTGCTGACGACGGCGACGTTCCGCTCAGCTGCAGGTCCATGGGTTCGACCTCCCCGGGTCAGCTGCCCGCCGCGGTGTCGATGACGTCGGCGACGGCGCCGGGCTGGGATACGAGTACAGCGTGTGAGGCGGAGATCTCGGTGGTGTGCGCCCCGATGCGGCCCGACATGAAGCGCTGTGAGGCGGGCGGGATGATGTTGTCGCCGGTGGGGATCAGGGACCAGCTCGGGGTGTTCGACCAGGAGGTCGGCCCGGATGGCTCGAGGTTGGCCCACAGCGCGATCGAGCGCTGGTGGGCCAGCATGGTGGCGGCCGTCGCATCACTGACATCCGGCGCGAACACCCGGTGGAACGCGTCGGCGGCAATGTAGCCGTCGAGGTTCCTGCCGCCGATTGCGTGAGCGTCGTCGACGACCTTGACCTGCAAGACGGGCGGAAGCAGCTGACTGCCGGGGAATCGGATCGGGTCCAGTCCCAGCTGGACGGGCTCGCCCTGCGCCGGCGCGAAGGCGGCGACATAGACGAGGGCCTTCACGTTCGGGTTGTGGGTGTTGCTGATAACCGCGCCGCCGTACGAGTGGCCGACGAGCACCACGGGCCCGGAGATCCCGGCGAGGGCCTTCTCGACGGCGGCCGCGTCGTAGCCGGGTCCGCGCAGCGGGTTGTCGGGGACGACCACGGTGTAGCCGCGGCCGCGCAACTCGGCGGCGACCGGGTCCCAACTGGTGGTGTCGGCGAAGGCGCCGTGTACCAACACGACCGTCGGCGATGGTTGGGCGGCGGCAGGACTGACCAGCGTCAAGGCCAAGGCGGCGACGAGGGCGATCGTCACGAGTGCGGCTCGGGCGAATCGAACAAAGCTCATGGCGTGCTCCTTCGCTGTGTGCGCGGGACGTGGTCAGGCCGAATCTGGCCCGGCGGCGATCATCCGCAGCGGCCCGCGTTCGGTGCGGATTTCCCTCGCCGCATCGCTGCGGGGTGTGAAGTTCGCCAGGCCGCCCTGGAGCAGCGGTCGCGCGGGCGCGGGGATGCTGAAGCCATCGAACAGCCGGTCCAACTCCCCACGGTCGGCACCGATGGCCAACCGGAGCCGTGGTAGCTGTCCGCGGTCAATGCCGGAAGGTCCGCGATGACGTTTGCGTAGTCGTCGGTGATTCGCTCGACTCGGAGATTGTTCAGAGCCCCGTGGTTGGCGCAGTGGCCTCGACGGTGTCCCCATCGCCGGGCCACCCCGATGACAGCCCGCATCGTTGAACAGCTCGACCCGATTGCTCCAGCTACTGACTCGCATCCACAGTCCGTGAGTGGCCACGACCGGGATCAGTGCTGCCACAGGCGCCTCCTCGGATGCCCTTCCCCGGCGCTGATTTTACATATGTCCTGGATATGTGCAGGGAAAACCTAAAGAGCGATGAGGCGGTCGCGATGTTCGATTCGTCGTCGCGACGGCGCGGTGGCGAGGTTCGATGATATGCGCAATCATCTAGTTATCGTCACCGGTCAAGGCCACGACCCGGCGGGGACCCGCGCCCTCGAGCAACGGCCGGTGAGGGCGAGGTTCACCGACCGCCTCCATCAGCGCCATGCCGGGGTTGTCGTCGACACCGATCTCGACAACACGAACACGCTCACCCCTCTACTTCCGATCCGGACGAGATCACCGCTTTGAACTCCACGATCGACGACCCCCTAACGAAAGAAACTGACAGGTCGGTATTCGCTCGAGATACGTTGACATCCGTGTCCGTGCCCGCGCTGATGGAATCGAGCGGGATCTGTGCGGTGCTTGTTGTGCCGCGGGTCGGTGGGCTGGACGAGACTGGCGATCGATGGCCGGGCCGGTCGTTCAGTGTTCTGTGCTGGGTTTGGTGCAGGTGAATTGCATGACGTCGATGTGGCCGCTGCGGGCGTGGTCGGCGCATCCGGTCAGGTATCGGATGTAGGCGTTGTAGATCTCGGGCCCCGTCAGCTCGATCGCTCGATCGTGGTGCGCATGCAGGGCATCGGCCCAATGGTCGAGGGTGGTGGCATAGTGCGGTCCCAGTGGCTGGATGTCGGTGACGGTGAATCCGGCGTCTTCGGCGTAGGCGCTCACGCCTTGGGGGTCGCGTCCGGTCGGCGGCGGCAGCGGGTCGCCAGCGAAGATCGTTTCATACTGGAATCGCATGAAGGGGTCGTCAGCGCTGGTGTGCGCGACCTCGCGCGCGCGAAGATCGTCGCTGCTGTAGCCGATGATGGTCTGCAGCACCAGCACCCCGTCGGCGGGCAGAGTGCGGTAGGCGAAATCGAAGAAGTCGGCGTAGCGCTCGCGATGGAAATGTTCGAACGCTTCGATGCAGGTGATCCGGTCGGCGTGGCCGTCGAAGCCTTCCCAGCCTCGCAGCCATACCTGGCCGCATGGGCGGCCCCGGACGAGCCGGTCGGCGAGTTGGTCGCGCACGTACCGGTATTGGCTACGGCTGACGGTCAACCCGATCGTGTTCACCCCGCAGGTGTCCATGGCGCGCAGGATCGCCGACCCCCAGCCGCACCCGACATCGAGCAGGGTCATCCCGGGGCGCAGGTCGCATTTGCCCAGAACAAGGTCGAGCTTGCTCAGTTGGGCTTGTTCGAGTGTGTCGTCGGGGCGGGTCCAGAACGCGCAACTGTAGGTCCGCGTCGGATCCAGGAACAGAGAAAAGAATTCATCCCACGGATCGGGTTGAGCGACGCCAGGGGAGTGGACCTCACGGTTGGTGATGTGACCGGTCATGAGTGCGGGTCTTTCTCACAAGCGAGTAAGTGGCATTCATAGATGGCGGCCGATGACAGCGTGGGCTGGCTCGGATGGCCGTCCCGATGGGTCTGCGTTGTCGTCGCCGCTTCGGCGGAAACGACCGCGCGCTGTCCCTAACGCTACCGCTGTTGGCGACGGCGGGGATGATTTCCTCGCGGGCCGGGATCATCCCGCCTGCGCCACCGGTCGACACTGAAAGCCCTGACTGCGGCTGTGACCTCATGGGTCGGGGCTCGGCTCGAATGCGTGTAAAGCGTGCTGCTACGTGCCGCAAACGACGAGCCCGCCCGGCCGGATGTCCTGCACACGCCCGTTAAGCCCGACACACCCACACGACGAGCGGCTGCGGCCGTCGGGAGGCTTAGAGTTATCTGCTATGGGAGGCAGGGACCGGAAGGTCAGCCGCATGGACTCCACTGTATTCGCCCACGTTCTTGCTGAGCTGCGACACGACCTGGAAGGCCGCGCCGGGGATAGTAGGTTCGCCGCACGGGCACTCGCCGCGCAACCGGAGATTCCGGCGTGGATCGCGTGGTTGTTCGAGCATGCCGGCGAACAACTCGCGCGGATGGAGTACCAGATGCACTATCCGCTCGACCACGCTGGCGATCCGTCCGGGCGGGCCGCCGACGACTGGCTGATCACCCAACGTGCCTACCACGCCGAGTGCTCGGCCCGCTCGGTCGAACGCGCCCGCCGCTTTCACAGTGAACAGCCGGGCGTCGTGCAGGCCCATGCCCCCGCGTTGCCTGACGACGGCGAGTTCTACGCAGCACTGGCCGCCAGCAGAGAATGGACCGGCCACTGGTACTCCCGCGACCCGATCGAAGCGTGGGAACCGTCGAGCACCTCGGCCTGAGTCGCCCGGCGCTCACGACCACGCGCGGCGGGTCACCGTATCGTCCTCGCGGAAGATGAACCGGTCGGCACCCGGTAGGCCGTCTACCACCGTCGAAGAGGCCGCAGCCGGGTCGATCATGGGCCCGATGAACGCGTAGAGCTGCCAGAATTCCCCCGAACCGTCGTCGCGGGCCTGGGAGTCGTACACGAGGTCCTCGACACGCCGCCACATATTTTCCCCGGCCGGATCCTGGATCACATCACCCAGCCGCACCTCGCTGGCAGCCACCGATTCGGTACGCACATCGGTAAGTCGGGTATACCCGGATCCGCGGTTTCATCACGAGGCGGGCGCCTCGCGGCATCGGCAAGCATCGCGGCGGCACGCACCGCCATGAGCCGGTTGGCACCGGAACCGCCGCACACAAATGCCAGGGCCTTACCTCAAATAGTGGTGACGAAGCCACCGTCGATCCGCAGGTCGGATCCGGTGATATCGGCGGATCGGTCGCTTGCCAGGAACACGACCAGGTCGGCAACCTGCTCCGGAGTGGTGAACCGGCCCATGGCGGCAGCACCGGCGGTGGCGGACCTGACCTCTTCGGGGGTTTGACCGCCGGCGTCGGCGATCGTGTCGGCCACTCCACCGTCGTCCAGCCACAGCCCGGTCGTCACGGGTCCGGGGCTAATGGAGTTGACGCGAATGTTCTTCGGCCCCAATTCCTTTGACAAAGCCTTGCCGAAGTTGGTGACAGCGGCTTTGGTGGACATCGATGCCGCCGCGGTCCGCCGCAGCCGCAACCAGGTCATCCGCACCGCCGGGCTGCGACAAATCGGCGGCCACAAAGGTCACTGCCCCAGCCTCCTCCAACGCCTCGAGACCGGCCCCTCGACTGCGTGATCCGGCCACGACGTGAGCGCCGGCTTCCACCAGCGCCTGAGTGATCGCGATCCCGATGCCTTTGCTGGCGCCGGTCACGCTGGGTGCGAACAAGGCCAGAACGACCAATCGCGCATGGTGCCCAACGACAAGGAGTGATGCCCGAAAGAAGTTCCCGCACCACAAATCTCACAGAACTCGGAATGCCCATCATCGAAGGCCGATCGCCACGGTGAACGACCACAGGCTCCATGGCGGCCCATCCGAACAGCACGAGAAGCGGCATGAGCGGATGCTCGGTTCGAAGGGTGAAGGCACTGATATGCGGCAACCGAGCGTGGTCTGCTCAGTGCGTCCTACGAGGTAGGTGGGGAAACTTGTGGTGCAGGTTCTCGATCTGTCGTTGGATCTGTGCCATCTCCGCTTCGATGGCCTGGTTGGATTCCCCGCGCGGCCATTGAGCCCTTCGGCGTGCCAGAGTACGCGCGTGCTGATCGAGTTCGGCCAGAAAGATTCTGGCTTGGGCTGTTTCGGAATCCTCGCTCACGACGGACTCGATTCAGCGCATGTTGACCGCGAGTCTCCGAACGGCCTGACGCTCCACGAGCAAGGGAACGAAATCACGGACCGGTCGGCCTTCGAATCCCTGCTGGATCTCGTACACGACATCGGCGACCACACCGGCGATGGTAGGGAATCGGTCGGCCAGCCGGGTGACGAGTTGCTTGATCTGGTGGTCCTCATCATGTGCCGCCAAGGTCAATGGTTGACCGACGGTCCCCTCAGTCAACCGCTGTGAACAGATCCGCGAAGTATGCCACGAATCATGGCTCAGCGACGGTTCTCGATACGAATCCCTTTGCGGCAACAGACAATGCCGCCGGAGTAGGGGATCCGACAGCATCCGCAGGGCAAGGGCGAGAATCAGCGAACCGACGGCGGATCGAACCCAATTACGACTCATGGTCAATCGTAGACACCAGACGCCCCGCTGCCTTATCGAAGATCCTGTCGTGGCGTAGCCGACGATCGGTGCGGTGCGCGGCATGAGTGGATGTCCGAAAGTGGTTGGACGCCCACCGATTCGGGTGAACGGCCGCTTCTCATCAGGGCCGGTCGTCTTTCGAGTCGTGCGGCGGGGTTGTGGTGGGGTCGATGAGACTGTCCTCTAGGGCGAAATTGGTAGAGCCGACGTAGTGCGGTGATGAGAAGCCGTTCCCCGGCGCTGCCGTCGCGGTCGTTCGCTGGTCGCAGACGTAGTCGTCATCGGTGTGCCGGTCGCGGAAAAATGCCCTCGTTCGGCCGATTTCGTAGACCGGATCCCGCGCGGCGACGCCGGGCGAGCGTCTTCTGGCCGAGTTACGGCTGCGCAGTTGGCCGGCGCCACCGGGATGGGAGTGCGGCCTGGCTAGGTGACGGCCCTGTATCGTTCGGGGGTCTTGGGCAGGCCGACGAGATCGGCCATGAGGGTCATGTGGTGGGTGAAATACTCCGCGCGCGCCTCGATGGTGCCTTCGAGGCGGCCGAAGATCTCGAAGTTGATCAGTCCGAAGAGCTGTGTCCAGCCGACGAATACGCGGTCGAGGACTTCCTCTGGGAGGTTGCCGGTCAGCTGTGCGGTCTGTGTGCGCCGCTCGATCAGGGCGCGCAGGTCGGCACGGACAGGAGTGGGGAGTGGGGGAGACGGCGGTGGGGGATCGATGTGTCCGGCGGTGGTTGCCTCGGCGGCGATATCGGAGAGCAGGAGTACCACGACCGAGGCCGGGCCGATGGTGTCGGCGGGGGCTTTGTAGCCGGGGACCGGGCTGCCATACAGCAGGCCGTATTCGGCGGGGTGGGCCAGGGCCCAGTCGCGGACGGCGGTGCAGGCCGCGAGCCAGCGGCCGCGGTAGTCATCGTCAGGAAGCGCCGCGGCAGCGGAAGCAGCTGCCGCGCCGAGGGATTCGTAGCCCTCGAGGATGAGGGTGGTAAGGAGATCGTCTCGGCTGGGGAAGTAGCGGTAGAGCGCCGAGGCGACGATGCCCAGATCGCGGGCGACGCCGCGGAGTGAGAGGTCGGCCCCGTCTGTTGCCAGGCGTCGGCGTGCGGCGGCCTTGATCTCCTCGATCATTTCCGTGCGGACGCGGGCTCGCAGTGATGGGGCGGACATGAGGACAGTGTAGAGAACGCGTGCCTGATCAGAGAACGATCGATGCTTTCGAGAACACTGTTCTTGACAGCGCCGGACCTCGAGATCTACTGTCGAGCCGAGCGAGAACACTGTTCTTGAAGTGGAACACCTGACAGGATCGAGGACCGTCATGTCCCTGCACGTCGTCATCGGAGCCGGACCCGTCGGGTCGGCCACCGCTCAACTCCTGGCAGCGCGAGGCGACGACGTTCGTCTCCTCACTCGAAGCGGATCGGGGCCGGAGCATCCACGCATCGCGCGCATCCCCGTCGACGCTACCGACGCCGCGGCCCTCGCGGTGCACTGCGCGGAAGCGACCGCGATCCACCAGTGCGCGGGCCTGCCGTACACGCGGTGGGCCACCGGTTTCCCTCCGCTGATCCACGCCGCGATCAGCGCCGCCGAAGCCTCCGGCGCGGTCCTGCTCACTGTCGGAAACCTCTACGGTTACGGGGAATTCGAAGGTCCGGTTGACGAATCACATCCGTTGCGCCCCAACTCCGTTAAGGGGCGGGTGCGTGCCGAACTATGGAACGAGGCCCTGTCCGCGCACGAGAAAGGCCGAATTCGTACCGCGGAGGTGCGCGGCTCCGATTACCTGGGAGCCGGTGCCAACTCGACATTCACGGCCGTGGTGCTGCCCGCCGTCGCCGCGGGCAAGGTGGCCCTGTTCCCCGGCGACCCGGATGTTCCGCACAGCTGGACCGCCGTCGAGGACGTGGCCCGCACCCTCGTCGCGCTGGCTGATGACGAATCCACCTGGGGTAGGGCGTGGCACGTGCCCACCGCAGCTCCGATATCGGTCCGCGCCCTGGCGGAGCTGACCGCCACTCTCGCCGGAGCGCCCCCGGCACGGGTCCGCCGCATGCCCTCGGCGCTGCTGTGGGCGGCCGGACTCTTCAACGCCGACGCCCGCGAAATCCGGGAACTGCGATACCAATTCGACCGTCCGTTCGTCCTGAACTCGTCGGCGGCGGCCGAGAAACTCGGCATCGAGCCCACACCGACCCGCCTGGCCCTGGAGGCCACCCTCCGTGCGAGGACTGACGACTGCGATTGACTCGGTGTCGGAGGTGGCACCTCACCCGAACGAGGCGTCGAAGCCGGTGGAACCGAAGTTCATGGCAGAGGGGTCGGATTGGGGGAGGTTGTCGGGGTCGAGTCCGGCGACGGCGACGATGCCGTCGGCACCCTTGTCGATCACTTTGCGCGCGAAGTGGTCGTTGGTGACATCGTGCAGCACGATTCCGCCGTAGGGGGGACGGCCTCGTTGATCTCGGGGCGAGCACCGAGCGTGGTGATCACGATCGGGACGCGGTGTTCGGCGATGACGGCCATGTCGTGGTCGAGGCGGTCGTTGGAGCGGTGCACGATCTGGTTGACAGCGAAGGGGGGCGACCACTGCGCCGGGGTTGTCGTGGGCGAAGGCGCGGTTGCTTTCGGTGATCTCCCGCAGCCATTCGTCGAGCACGTAGGCCGGGCGGGCGTTCAGGGCGGGAACGAGCCGATGATGCCGGCTTGGCATTGAGCGGTGACCGGGTCGACGCCAGAGGCGATGAACAGTGGTGATGCGATGACTGGGAGGGTGAGCGGACCGGCGAGTGCGGCAGGCAGCGCCACGGAATCTCCATTGACGGTGGCGGTTTTGGGGCGACTGGAGCGAGGCTAAGGCTCGGGGCCACAGCATGCAACGAGTTGCATACTGTGGCGATGGTCGAGCGCTCCCACTTTCGATTTCGGCGATCGCGAAACGCTGTTCGCCGAGGCGGCGGCAGAGCTGCTGCGGCAACAGTTGCTGCCCTGATCGAGGCGCCGACCTCCCTCGATCCTGAGGTTCTCCCAGCGCCTGGCCCGGATTCGATCGATCCTCGGGGGTGCGACCCGTCGGCGCTGACCTGCTGCAAGCCGAGGGTGCGGCACTCGCGACCGCGTTGCCACCTGTCGAGGTCGCGCTTTCGTCGACCAACTCACTCTGCGTTGAATAACACTTGTTCTCTTACGCACAAGTGTGCATTATGAAGTGGTGGGTGTGGCGACTCACGGTGCGACCGGCTCCGGAGTCGGCTGCACACAGCACAGGTGCCGCGGGCAACGCGAACTGGCCGACCTGGCCGATCTCCAGATTGTCCGGGCATTCGAACCATGCCGCCGACGCGATGGCGCGGTCGGCCCGTCGCACACGAAGGACTTCGATGAGAACACCTCCGCTGTCAAGCTTTCTCGCCCAACGGATGCTGAAGCTGTCGTCTCCGCCGACCCGAGATGTGCGGGTCGAGCGCGGGCTGCGGATTCCGATGCGGGACGGCACGGTCCTGCTGGCCGATCGCTACGCGCCGCGCGGGGGCGGTGACGGCTTGCCCACCGCGTTGATGCGCGGGCCGTACGGGCGGGGTGGGGTGATCCAGTTGCAGATGGCGCGGCCGCTGGCAGAACGCGGATTCCAGGTTCTGTATCAAAGCAGCAGAGGTACCGCTGGTTCGGGCGGTGAGTTCGATCCGCTGCGCGACGAGCGGCTCGACGGCTTGGACACCATCGACTGGATCTGCAAGCAGCCGTGGTTCGGGGATTCGTTGGTGCTGTACGGCAACAGCTACCTCGGCTACACGCAGTGGGCCGTGGCGGATCAAGTACCAGCGCAGGTCAAAGCCATCATCCCGGCGGTGACCAATTCCGCGATCGGCCTGAACTGGATGCGCGAGGACGGTTTCGTGCTGGAGTCGGCGCTCGGATGGGGAGTGTTGACCGATCTGCAGCGCCGCCCCCTGGCGACGATCCGTTTCCTGCTCGGTGGCCGCCGCCGTCATCGCGCCGAGTCCACGCTTCCACTGGCCGAGGCCGACCGTGTCGCGCTGGGCCGTCGGGTCAAGACGATCCAGGACTTTCTGGTGCACAACGGCTCCGATCCGTACTGGGCCGAGGTGGACATGAGTGACAAGGTCAAGGACGTCGAAGTCCCGGCGAGCCTGGTGGCCGGGTGGTTCGACGTCTTCCTGGCCAATCAGCTGCGCGACTACATCGAGTTGCAGCAGGGCGGGCGCCGTGCCCGGCTGACCGTCGGGCCGTGGTCGCACAATTCCCCCGAGGTGGTCTCCACCGCGGTGGAGGAGGTCCTCGAGTTCGGTATGGCGCACGCGCGCGGGATCGAGCCGGAGCACCGCGCGCCGGTGCGGGTGTTCGTGATGGGGGCCGAGCAGTGGCGCGACCTGCAAACCTGGCCACCCGCGGGATACGCGCCGGACCGGTTCCACCTGCACCCCAGCGGCAAGCTCGCCCGGCAGCAGCCCGAGTCGGCGTCGAGCCCGGGCGAATACCGCTACGACCCCGCCGACCCGACGCCGATCCTCGGCGGTTCGCGGCTGCTGCCCGGGACAACCGCCGGTCGTGTCGACAACGCGGCGGTGGAAGCGCGTCAGGATGTGCTGACCTACATCAGCGATCCGCTCACCGAGGAACTCGAGGTCATCGGTGACGTCGCTGCCGAGATCTGGTTCCGTTCCAGCGCCTCCCACGCCGATGTGTTCGTGCGGCTCTGCGATGTCGACCTCGCCGGCAACTCGACCAATATCTGCGACGGCCTCACCGGCGTGGCCGACGCCGACGAACTCCATTGTGTGACAGTTTCTTTGAGTCCCACCGCATACCTGTTCAAGCGGGGCCACCGGATTCGCATCCAGGTGTCGAGTGGGGCATTCCCGCTCTACAACCGCAATCTGGGCTTCGGTGATCCCCGCCGTGATGCCACCCGAATGCGGGTCGCTGATCAGCAGGTGCACCACGGCCCGGAGCATGCCTCTGCGATCATCCTGCCGGTCCGGGCGCGTTGAGCGCGCGGCCACGAACAGGGGGAGAGATCGTGCCGATGATGAGCACGATGCAGGACGAGCGGCTGTCATTGGCGACTCTGCTGCACTAGGCCTCGACCGTTCTCGGCGATTCCACCGTATCCACCTGGACCGGTGACGGACTGCGGACCATGACCTACCGCGAGGTCGGCGCCGAGGGTGCACGGCCGGCGGACACACTGGCCGGCCTGGGATCGAGGTGGGCGACCGCGACGGCACGTTCATGTGGAACAACAACGAGCACCTGGTCGCCTACATCGCGGTGCCGACCATGGGCGCGGGGTCAGCATCGCATCGATGAAGCAACCGGCGATGGTGTCGGGCAGGATGCGGTGGTAGCCCAGCACGACGACCGTGGCGTTGGGTGCTTTGGCCCGGATGAGGGCGTAGGTGGCATCGAGGCTGGCGGGTAGACGGTCGAGCTTGGCCTCGGCGGCCCGCCGGACCTCGGCGCTGCAGTTGCTTCCGCTGAGGCAGTTGACGAGAAAGTCCATGAAGAAGTCCTCGTTGTCGGCCCCGATGGAGACCGAGATGTAGGCGGTACGGTCCGAGAGCGCTTGCGAGGTCTTGGTGATGACATCGGTGGGGTACCCCCGCAGGCCCAGTCCGCGAAGCTGACCCCCGGAAGCCGTTGCGAGACAAGGTGTCCGACGTCGTCGCCGGCCTGTACGCAACCCTCGGTGACAGTCGTGCTCGGACAGTCGTGCTCGTATACGAGCCGGCCGCGACGAAGGAATCACCGAGCGAGACGTACCGGGCATCGCGCGGACCTGGATCGGCACATGTGTGACTCAAAGCACAAGTGTTACCTACTGTTGCCGGGCAGGCGACACCGATACCGTCACGATAAGTAACAATTGAGAATTTAGTGTCAGGCAGTTGAACGCGACCGGACAAGGATCCGAACCAATCATTGTAAACACTTGTTCTTTTATATACAGATGTGCATTATCGGACTCGCTGGAGCACCCAGGACAGCACCCACGGTCTCGCCGGTCTCCGGACACAGCACAACAGGAGGAAACCCGATGACAACCGCGCGCCACGACGAGATCCACCAGCGGCTGACCGATGCGCGAAGCGTCTGCGACCTGCTGCGGACAACCGCCGACTCCTACCCTGACCGCATCGCCCTGCGCTCGCACGAGACCGGAGCCGAATGGACCTACCGGCAGGCGATCGCTCGTATCGGAGCCGTCGCCGAACTGCTGCGCGAACTGGGCGTGACCCGTGGTGACACGGTGGCGCTGATGATGCGCAACATCCCGCAGTTCCATATCGCCGACGCGGCCGCGATGATGCTGGGCGCGGTCCCGTTCAGTGTCTACAACACCCTTCCCGCCGAGGATGCCCGGCACGTGCTCACCAACGCCGGGGCGCGAGTGGCGATCGCGGAGTCGGGCTTCGTGCCGGTGCTTCGCGCCGCCATCGAGCTGGGGGCGCCGCTCGAGCACCTGCTGATCGTCGATGTCGCGGCCGGGGGTGGGCAGGATCTACTGGCCGAATTCGCCGCCGAGGACACCGGATTCGACTTCGCCGCCGCCGACGAGGTCGGTCCCGAGGACCTGCTCACCCTGATCTACACCTCCGGCACCACCGGGCCTTCCAAGGGAGTCGAGCTGACCCACGCTGGCATGCTCGCCCAGCTGCGCGGGATTCACACCGTGGTTCCGCTCGACGGCCACGGCCGCCAGATCAGCTTCCTGCCCGCTGCTCATGTGGCCGACCGATGGGGTTCGCACTACTCGGCTTTCATGACTTAGACCGTGTCTCACATGGCGGCTGTTGCTTTCATCAACTTCTTGAAGCAGGTGAGTGCGGCAGCCAGCGTCAGGAAACCTAGATAATGGATTCCCTTGCGGTCGTAGTGGATGTTGAGCCGGTGGTAGCCGGTCAGCCACGACACGGTCCGCTCGATCACCCACCTGTGGCGGCCGAGTCGCTCGGCGGACTCGATTCCCTTGCGGGCGATACGGACCGCCATCCCGCGGCGGCGCACCCACAACCGCAGCTCGGGCTGGTCGTAAGCCTTGTCGGCGTGCAGCTTGCCCGGCCGGCGCCGCCGCGGCCCGCGCCGCGACCGCACCGCCGGGATCGCTTTCACCAGCGGTTTGAGTGCCTGCGAGTCGTGGACGTTGGCCGCCGAAACCGCCACCGCCAGAGGGATTCCCGCACGATCGGACAACACATGCTGTTTCGATCCCGGCTTGCCGCGGTCGGTCGGGTTCGGGCCGGTCAGATCGCCCCCCTTTTCGCCCGCACGCTCGCCGCGTCCACCACCGCCCGCGACCAGTCGATCAGGCCCCGGCTGCCCAACTCGTCGAGCACCGCTCGATGCAACCGCCGCCACACGCCGGTCTTGGTCCACACGGTGAACCGGCGATGCGCCGTCGGCACGCTCACCCGAACGACGGTGGCAGCATCCGCCAGGCACAACCGCTGGTCAGCACATACACCACCGCCGTGAACACCGCCGGCTGGTCCACCGGAGCGACACCGCCGCCCTGCGGAAGCGGGGTGAACTTCGGCAGCAGCGGCTCGGTCAACTCCCACAACTCGTCCGGCACCAGCCGCTGCGACAACGCA
The DNA here is from genome assembly GCF_040654065.1 of Nocardia sp. NPDC050793. NCBI lineage: Bacteria > Bacillati > Actinomycetota > Actinomycetes > Mycobacteriales > Nocardiaceae > Nocardia > Nocardia sp. NPDC050793. The sequence goes on along the minus strand of NZ_JBFAHG010000015.1, from coordinate 53,683 downwards.
TCAACCACGACCGATCATCATGCAGCACAACCAATCTCGATGCAGCCAGAACGAATTACATCCACCGCCCTCGTCACCCGACGGCTGGGAACGCCCCGCGCCCGCGGCCACCAGTTCGGCCATCCGAGCGGTCAGGGTCGGTACCGATAGTCGCCGTCGGGCACACGTAGCCACATGTCCGGCGGTCCAGCGAAGGCGCGCGCGTCGCGCGGGCGCAACCCGGCCCACGCGCAGCAGTAGGCGAGGACGTCGTGCTGATACAGGTACGAGGTGAGGATGTCCTCGGCGGAATCATCCTCGGACGGGTCGAGGGCGGGACTGATATCCGAGCCGGTGAGCGCGCCGTCGAGACTGGTGCTGCCCTGGCAGCCGCTCTTCGGGTTGAAGTACATCCCATAGCATTTCGTGCCGGGAGACAGGCGGGTGGAGATGCCGGGCATCGAGGCGATGTAGGACCAGGGTTGGGCGATCGCGCAGCCGCCGGGCACGTCGGTCGCCCACATCGTCAACTCGGTGTCAGCGGACAGGGGCCAGCTCGCCATGTCGTCCGGAGTCACCGATCCTGCCGGGACGACCTCGGCGTCCAACCGGCGGACAGCCTCGGCCGCGTCGATGCCCGCGACACAGACCAGGCTCATCCCGTCGATCCATGGTTTGCCCAGTGCCGTGGTCAGCTGGCGTCTTTCCTCGACTGCGGCCTGTTCGGAGGCCGACAACGCGCCGGTGACCAGCGGATGCTGCCCAGCCAGGCTCAGCCTTGCCGGGGACCAGCCCGCCATCATCGGTCGCGCCGGATCAGCGCCCGCAGCCAGCAACGCGCGGGCGTTGTCGGGACGGTTGGCATACACCGCACGCCACAACGCGGTACGGCCCCACGCCATCGCGTCGACATCATGCACCCGCGACGCCACCTCCGCCACCACCTCCGCAGACCCGTGCCCGGCGGCCATGTCCAACGGTCTCTGCTGGCCACGCAGTAGGACATCGGGGTCGGCACCCGCTTCTAGACGTGCGCGTATCTGCCCTGGATCGGTCCATCCCGCCCAGCCGAGGCCAGCCCAGCCACCCTGCTCATCATGCATGACTACAGTGTGTAGTCTCGAACATGTGTTCGGCAAACCGCTGCGTCAGTCACGGCCACGTCGGCGCAAGCCCGCAAAGCTGCACGCGGACAAGGCGTATGACACGGCGGACCTGCGTCGCCGGGTACGGCAGCCAGGGATCGTCGTCCGCATTGCGCGCAAGGGTATCGAGTCCAGCGAGCGGCTGGGTCGCCACCGTTGGGTTATTGAGCGCACGATTTCCTGGTTGAGTGGCTACCACCGACTCAACCTGCGCTACGAGCGCAAAAGCATCCTCTTCTGCGCCTTCCTGACGCTGGCCGCCGCACTCACCTGCTTCAAGAAGTTGGCGAAAGCAAAAACGGCCATGTGAGACACGCTCTTATGCCAACACCCTGACCTGTGTCGCCGACGCGGCAAACCTCCCGGCCTGCGTCGCCCAGGTGCAACCGACCGTCTTCGGCGCGGTGCCCCGTGTCTGGGAGAAGTTCAAGACCGCGCTCGAGCGTCGGTTTCCCGGCGACCTGCTCGCCTCGGTGACGGCGAATCCCGCCCTGGGCAGACAACTTCTCGAACGAATCGGCTTGGGATCGACACTCTGGGCGGTAACCGGCGCGGCGCCGACCCCGCGCTCGGTGATCGACTTCTTCATCGCGCTGGGCCTGCCCCTGCGTGAACTGCTGGGAATGTCGGAAACCTCCTGCGCGATCGCGACCGAAACCCCCGACACACTGCGCCCAGGCAGCGTCGGACATCCTCTGCCCAGCGTCGAAGTCGCCTTGGCGCCCGACGGGGAACTCCTGGTCCGCGGACCGCAGATCATGCGCGGCTATCGCGGGCAGCCCGAGAAGACGGCGGAGGCGATCGATGCCGAGGGCTGGCTGCACACCGGCGACATCGCCAGCATCGACGGCGGGGTGATCTCGATCATCGACCGCAAAAAAGAACTGCTGATTACCTCGGCCGGAAAGAACCTGTCCCCAGCCAACATCGAGATGGCGGTCCGCTCCGCTGGCAATCTCATCGGCCAGGTCTGCGCGGTCGGCGACGGTCTTCCCTATGTCGTCGCCCTCGTCGTCGTCGACCCCGCTGCTGCGGCGCCCGATGCCTCGGCTGCCGAGATCCGTGAGCAGGTCGATCAGCAGATCCAGCGAGCCAACAGCACGCTCGCGCGAGTCGCCCAGATCAAGAAGTTCACGATCCTCGACGAGGAATGGAAGCCGGGCATCGAGCTGACGCCGACGATGAAGCTGCGCCGCGCCGCGATCCTCGACAAATACATGACTCAAATCGCCGATCTCTACACTACGGACCAGGACAGGCCGAGTGCGCTGCGGCTCGGCAGTGATTCCGTCGAAAATGTCACTTAAATAACACTGGTAAACTTCTGTACAACTGTGCAATATCAGAGGTGTGAATGTCGAACTCTCGGCTCGAGCGGAAGTGACCGACCGGCGTGTACGCAAAACGCGAGCGGCATTGCTGGCGGCGGCCGTGCGGCTGGTCGAGGAGCGTGAAACCACCGATATCTCGGTGACCGACCTGGCCGAGGCCGCCGACGTCAGCCGCCGCGTGCTCTACCAGCACTTCGGTGACCGCGACGCGCTGCTCACGGCCGCGGCCGCGCAGCTGCTGACCCAGGAACTGCTCACCAGCTCCGCGCCCGGCGGTACCGGTGACCTGCCCTCGATGCTCGACACCGCCCGCCATTTCGCGGCGCATCGCACCTTCTATCGGGCCATGCTGGTCGGATCTTGCTCCCATGCCGCCACCCGTACGATCGCCCAGCTGTTCCGGCCCTACAGTATCGTCGGCGCTCGCGAGCTGTTCGGCGACCTCGACGACACCACCGCCTCCGAGATCGCCGACTTCCTCACCGGCGGCACCACCGCGGTGCTCAGCGAATGGCTCATCGAAGCCGCCGAGCCACTGGATCCGGTCGCTCTGGCCGAACGCATTGCGCGGGTCCAGGCCGTCATCAGCCCTCGCATTCCCGACAGCGACCGCCTCGCCGCCCGCTCGGCACGGCACCGCCAATGACCACGGAACATCGAGGGATCTGGCGACCGGTCGCCCGACGATAGCGACGCTGACAAGGGTTTCGTCCAGCTCGACGCCGATGGAGAACTGATGGCCGGTGGGCGGGTGGTGGTGGCGATGATGCAGTCATGTCTCCGGGCAGAGTGCCGCCCCTGCGGCTTCGAGGTCTTCTGGCTGTGCATCGGAGTAGATCGACAGCGAGACCGCTGGGTCGCGCCAGGCGGCGACGATGTGCACGGGAATCTTCAGGGCGAGCATCAGGCTCACCGATGTGTTTCGTAGTCCCTTCAACGGGATGCGGCGCAGCCCAGCGCGTTTCCTGAGCCGCTGGAACTCTTCGGAGTACCGGTCGGGGCGGATCTGGGTCCCATCGGCGTGTACTGCGATGCGTCTGTCGTCCGACCAGGGGATGCCCAGTGCCACGCACTCGGTGCTCAGCAGCCAGCAGGCGTAGAGCCTTTCCTCGCGTACTGATTCACGGGACTTCAGCGACTGTCCACGACTTGGAGGTGTCGTCGGTGCTGTCTTCGTCGTCGATCGTGTCGTTGGGCGGCTGCACCAACGCGATGGGGTTACGCGCCAGTTTGCCTTGGGCTACGAAGGATTCCATTACCGAGTTGAATGTGACCAACGTGGATCGGACGGTGATGGGCTTGACGCCGGGTTGGGTCGGGGCGAGCTTGGCGATATCGACGGCGGAGTAGAAGCCGCGTCGCAGCCTTTTGACCCGGCCGGATCGGATGAGGCCGGACAAAGCGGTGTGCACGTCCGCGTCGGGGAATGCGGTCTTGATCGTCGCTGCTGAGACACCTGAAGGGTGTTCGGCGATGAAGGTCGCGATTCGTGACGATAGTGACTCGGTGCGGTAGTGGCGGGGGCTTTGCCGTCCCTCGGTGAGCATCCATTCGACCAGCGCGTCGCCATCGTGCTTGGACACATCGCGCAGCTTCTTGCCGCCCAGACGCCGCCGCACGGGTTTCAGGGCGTTCTTGTAGCCCTGCAAGGTGTTCGGGCGGATGCCGCGGCGACCGGCGAGCCACAGATCGCATGCCTGGTCAACGGTCAGGTCGGAGATTTGGGTGAAAGTCCCGGAGGTAGCGCGCCGCGTCCGCTCGTCGCGGTCTGTGCGAGGTGTCACTGCTCGAACCTCCTTGTGTAACTGTCGTTTCGATTGCTACTGCCTGTCTCGATTCGCGCGATCGGCTTCGCATCCAGCGCGCCCCCACGGAGGTGTCCCTATCGCTGGATCACCGGCAGCACCAGACGGCTGGGGTGATCCGGGCCGGTGTGGATGGTGTTGGTGGCGGGCACCGCGTATTCGATGGGTTCGGCGTTGATCTGTCCGCCGGTGTTGGTGTTGCGGTCGTACTGCGGGAAGTCGCTGCTGGAGATGTCGACGCGAATCCGGTGACCGGCGAGGAAGACGTTCGAAGTCACCGCCATGTCGATGGCCAATTCGTAGATGTGACCCGTCTCGAGCAGCTTTGGGGTCGACAGATCGTTGCGGTAGCGGGCGCGGACGATGCCGTTGCACAAGGCGATCGCCCTGCCGTCAGGGGAGACGTCGATCAGCTTGGCGGTGAAATCGGTGTCCGGAGCGTCGGAGGAGACGAACAGTACCGCGGTGACGTAGCCGGTGACTTCCACCGGCTGCTCCAGCGGCGGAGTCGAGAACCGCACTACATCCTGGCGATCGTCGTTGAAGCGCTGGTCCGCGGCTTCCCAAATGGCCGACAATCGCGTGGACTCGGTCGTGCGGACCGGATCGGCTGGGTTGTATACGTAGGTGTGCTCGCCGGCGGCGTCAGGGAGTGTCGTGGTGAGGGTGTGGGAGTCGAGGTAGTAGTCGGTGTACTGGGTGTCAGGCAGGGGCCAGTCGCTCTCGTCGCGCCACTGGTCGATGCCCATGACGAACAACCGCACCCGCGGCGGAGTGTCCTCGGTCGGGATGTCGGACATCCAACGCTGGAAATGAGCGAGGTGTTCGGCGGTCAGATCGATCCCGACGCTGCTGGCCATGACACCGAAGTCGCGGTCGGGAGTGCGGGCGATGAGCATGCCGTCGTAGTGATCCCAAGGCCCGACTATCAGCCGCGAGCCTTCGCGGACGTCGTCGGTGGCGCCGTCTCGGCGCAGCAGTTCGAAGTCGCGCAGTTGCTGGTTGATGAAGATGTCGAACCATCCGGCGATCAGCAAGGCGGGGGTGGCGACCTTGCCGACGTCCGTGGTCAAATCGTGCTGTTGCCAGAACGAGTCGTAACTCGGATGCGCGAGGAGGTCGCTGAACCAGGGGCTGGCCGTCAGTGCTGTGAACTCGGTCAGCGGGCTGATTTCGGAGGCGGCGCTCCCATTGAGCATGTGTCCGGTCAATTCGGCGATGAGTTCGGCGTTCTTGTCCTCGCGGCGCATTTCCTCGGCGAGGCGCATGATCGCCGACCAGCCGACGGCGATTCCCGCCGACAGTGCCCCGCCAGGGTGGTACATGACGCCCTTGTACCAGTTCATCGCGGTCACGGCCGGCGCCATCGCCTTGTGCGCGGGGTGGGCTGCTGTGGCGAGAGCCCACTGGGTCATGCCGAGGTAGGACATCCCGTAAGTGCCGACTTTGCCGTCCGACCACGGCTGTCGCACGATCCAGTCGACGGTGTCGTAGCCGTCGGCGACCTCATCGGCGAGGGGAGAGAAGATTCCGTCGGAGTCGAAAGTGCCACGGCACTCCACCCACACGACGGCGTACCCGGCTTTGACGAACGTCAGCAGGGTGGGAGCTATACCCCCCGTGCCGCCCATGATCGGATAGTCGACCGACCCGTACGGGCTGCGGGCCAGCAATGTCGAGGCGTCGCGGCCGATAGGGATGAAAGCTGTCGCCGACAGTTCGACGCCGTCGCGCATCGGGATGCGGAGGGTGGATACGGTGTGAGCGATCACAAGTCTTCCTTGATAGCGGTAATCGGGGGGGTGAGAGCCGGGAACAATTGGCGGTCGGCGTGAACTCCGGTTGAGGCAGTGGCCGGAGGTTCTTTCGCCGCGGAGTTGCCGGTCAGTGTGTCCGGACCGGCAGCACGACCGCCGAAGGATGTGCCGGATCATGGTGGACCTGCTGGTCGGCGGCCACCATGCGAGTGGCGGTGAGCCGGGGCTCCCCGGTGCCGAGATTGCGGTTGTACTGCGGGAACGAACCGCTCGAGACCTGTACACGAATGCGGTGACCATGCTTGAACCGATACGCGGTCGGTGTGAGTTCCACTGTGACGCAGGCCAGTTCGTCGGCGTGGGTGAGCCCGGTTATACCTTCGCTGACGTTCATGGAGCGACCGTCGGTGTCGACGTCGCAGACGCGGACGAAGACATCGGCATGCGCCAAGCTGGACCGGAACCAGATCTTCGCGCGGACCTCGCCGATGATCTCGAGATCCTCTGCGAGTACTTCACTCGTGAAGGTGAGCACATCCTCGCGCTGCTCCCGCACGCGGTTGTCGACACTTCCGGCCTTGATTCCGGGCAGTAGGCGAAGGCCACCGACGGCGGGCGTGGGATCGGCAGGGTCGTAGCGGTATCGGCTCGGCTCCGACGCCGCTGCCGGCGGGCGTTCGTCGGTGAGAACGTCGCCCGGGTGGAGGTAGAAGTCGCGGGCGCGATATTCGGGCGGGGGCCACGCAGTCAAGTCACGCCATTGTTCGGCGCCCATGACGAAGACCTGCACGGGTGCCCGTTCGGCTGGTACTTCGCCGCGTGCATGCGGCAGCCCGAAGTCGAGCACCTCGTGAACCATTCGCGAGATGATCCCCACCGAACCGTGCGACCACGGGCCGATTGTGAGCCGCGGCTGTCGCCCTTCCGCGACCAGCCGGATGTAGTCGCGCAGTTGATTGATCACGAAGATGTCGAACCACCCGGCGATCATGCTGACAGGGACTTCGGCCCGCCCGATGGTGTCGCGGTGATCGGTGTCGGCCCAGTGCGGGGAACCCGCGTCATGGGCCAGCAGATTCTGTATCAGTTCGGAACGGTATCCCAGTGCGACCGTGTCCGCGTCACCCAGGGGCAGTACCTTTTCCGCGCGTCGCCGTTTACCTGCGCCCAGCAGCATCCGGGTCATCGCCAGCGGTTGTTTCTGGCGCTCCATCAGCACACCCCATCCGAAGGTCGCTTCAAGGGGGAAGCCGTCCGCTCGGACCATTTGTTGTATCAGCGCGGATGTGGTGACCGACGGAATGATCGCCTTGACCTGCGGGGGGAACAGGTCCGCCATCGAGAGCTGGGTGTAGCCAAGGTAGCTGGAGCCGAACATGATCATCGACTCGCCGAACCACGGCTGCTTACACAACCACTCCACGGTGTCGATCCCGTCGGATCGTTCATGGCGTAACGGTTCGAACGCACCGCCCGAGCCGGCCGTGCCGCGCGCACTCTGCAACACCACCTGAAAACCCCGTTCGGCCAACGGTCGAGCCAGTTGCAACGCGAACTGCCCCCCACGCCCGTACGGTCCGCGCATCAACGCGACCGGAAGGCCATCACCTCCCGAACGGGGCGTGATTCGCGCGGCCAGCAGGACCGTGCCGTCGCGCATCGGAATCCGCAAGGAGTCATCCACTCGCAATGTCCGAGTATCCGGCGTGGGTAGACCCAGCAACCGTTGGTTCAACCAGCTCGACAACGGCGGCATTCTCATTCGTGATTCCTTCGTGCATAGGGGATCAGCCGCCGGGACCGGTCGGGCGGCGACGTTTCGTGGCACTCGCCGAGTCCGGCGGGTCAGAGCGTCATCACCCCAGACTTCTCGTTCGCGGGGCCTGCCGGTCCCCAGGCTCGATCGATGGTAACGCATGTAACCGAATATACAAATGTTACTTATATTGGTGAGGTGCGCGATCGCATCGCGCCGAGCGCGCAGGCTCGTCGTTCTCCAGCCGGCCGCAGTCACATGCCGACAGATGACTGATGCTCCGGGCTGTTGGCGCGCCGCGCGTCCTCACCCACCTTCGATTGATATTTCGTCGTACCGTCATGTCAGTGCGTTCGGCCGCCATGACAGACACCGGCGCCACCGCAATGGCCGCCACCGCGCAAGGAACGCACGCCGCATTCCTCTGCGGCGCGGCCTGGGTCTACCTCGCTACCGGCCTGTTCGTCGCCGGCCGGATATGCTGCAACCTGCATACGAACGTCATCAGCGGGCTGGTCAGGGCTTGGAGTTCCGGCCAGGTCTCGGGCTCGCCGATCCATCGCATGGTGTCAGCGAAGGTGACCGCCGAAATCGGCAGGCCGACAACCAGACCGATCCGCAGTGTTCGAGGCGCCCATCGGTACAGCGTGTCGTTGGCATCGATTGGTCGCCTGGCCCGTGCCCTTCTGTGCCTACGAAATGGTCGCGGACCATGTATCGATAGTGCTGTCTCAGGGGCTGCGGGTGGATGGTCCGACCGAGCTCGATATCGATGCCTGGATCCAGGGCTCGAACGAGACATTCAACATCACGGCCTTGGCGGCTGTCGTCGACGACTGATAACGACGACTGGAATCGCTGCATGGGCCGAGAAGATCTGGGCGCCTCTGGACATCACTGACTTCAGTTCGGAACGAATATCACTCTGCCGCAGATGAATTAGGGTCCCACCGAGATTTTCGAGTGTGGAATGTAATTGTTCTGCCCTCATCCGTGGTCAGTGGCCCGCCGGGGTCGGGGAAGCCGAGTTGGGTAGCGAGTTCGCGGGCGTGGAGGTCGACTGTGGACTCGAGCAGATCGGCCAGCATCGCGATTGCCTCGCGAGCGCGCACCTGGGCGGTGATCGAAATGATCAGGGCCAGTGGGGCCGCGGGCCACCATCGGATCGTCAACACCGCGTAGAGCAATGCCCAACCCATGAGGCGGGCAGATGCTGTGTAGGCGTCGCGTGCTCCGTTCAGTTCGGTGCGGGTGGTTTCGGGGACGATCAGCCAGAGCCTCGGCCAGATCGCGTCGAGATCGAGGCCGTAGACGCGGTCGATGCGGAGGCGACTGGCCAGCAGCCGGTCGCCGATCCAGGTCGGCCGGTCGGCTTCGAAGGGGCTGATGCGATCGGCTCGGCTGATGGCGGCGCGGATCTGGTCAGCGTTGGCGAATGGCTCGTCGGCATCTCGTTTGGCCTGTTGAGACCGATTTCGTCGCCATCTGGTCAGCCACACTGCTGGCGGGCGTCGCCCTGGGATGGTCCAGACGAAGGACACCGCGCGCCCCAGCGTCGCTGCGGCAAGCCCGAGGGCGACAGAGCCGAGCAGAGTAGCGGCGATGATGAGGATGCTTCCGCCGACCGACCGTAGGGTGGGATCCTGTGCCCACCTGCCGATCTGATCATTCAGTCGGCGCACATCCAGCGCGTGCCCCCAGCCCAGCGTGTACGCGATCGCGACGGTGGCCAGGTAGAGGAGCCCTGGGAAGGCCAGGAGAACAGCCCATCGCTCGGCCAGTCGTTTGGCCACCTCGGTGAGGAATCCGTTCATGGCGCAAGTTGTTCCGGGTCCAGTGGCTCTCCGCTGACATTGCAGGTGGGAGTGGGTTGGCCGGGGCGAACTCGTCCGCGTCCGGCGCAGACAGCACGAGGACAGAGCCACATCTGCGCCGAGTGGCCACGGGCGGCACCAGGCAGGAAACCGAAGCCACGCTGCGAGGTTGGGTAAAGGCCGTGTCCGGTGGCTGCGAGCACGATCGCTTGCAGGGCATCGATATCGGCTTCGAGCGTCGGCTCGATGGTGCCGGATTCCAGGGCCGTGCGCGCACGCGTGTAGATCTCCATCTGACCGGCGTCACGCGCCAGTGACTCCAAACTCGCGTCCGCCAGTTCACGGCAGAAGGCCGAGATCTTGACCTTGATGTCGACCCCCACTGGCCCTCCGATTCGCCCGATCCGATGGCATCAGTATCCTCGACCGGCCCGGCTTGCGTTGCGCGAATCCGGCTCGCGCAGTACCAGTTACAGCTCATGCGCCGGTGTGGAGGTATGCGGCCCATCTCGAGGCAGCCATCGGCGACCGATCACGGGCGGTGCGTACGACTCGATGTAGCGCCCTGGCGGCGTGCTCGGCATTCAATCGACCGGCCTCACCAGTGGACAAGGCGCGGTAGAAGGATTCGGCCACCGCCGCGGAGTACTCGTCCGAGATCGCCCAGAATGCTCCGATGACATGAGGGAATCCGGCGAGTTGGAAGGCGCCTGCCAAATGTATCGATTCGTCGAGGAGCTTCAGATTGCTGTTGAGCGCGGTGTCGCACGCGGACAGATAGGCCAGCCGGGCCTTGGCGAGTGTGGTTCCCGCCAGGCTGCCGACTGTGAGCAGCTGCTCTTGATGGTCGTGGAGCAACAGGCCGCTCTGCGACGGATCGCCAGGGCTACTGAAGCCATGGCAGATGAAGTGGGTGTATGCAGAGTCCGTCAAGTGCCGCAGGACCGTCGATACCGTCGGGGTCTTATCCTGGTGATCGGCGGACTCGTTCGACTCGAACAGGGTGATCGGCAGCGGTAGCAACTGCTCTATCTTGGCTGCCTCGTCGAGCGCCGAGGGGAGATCGCCGTCGAGGGTGCCCGGCGTGCTCGGCATGGCCACGATCAGTGACTGGTCGAAGTGCGTATCAGGTTTCGACATCCGACGGGCGTAGCCGAGCGCGCGGATCGTCGGAATGTAGGATGAGACAACCCGATCCAGGACCGTGCGATTGTCACATTCGCCATGACGTCCGGCAGCGTGCATGGGCAGGAGACCGAGCAGCCCGCTGAGCGCCCACCAGAGACGGGGGAGGGGTTCGCCGGCGGACGTCAGATCCAGCGCATTCATGATCGGCTCGGCGGCGACATCCCACAGCCATGCGAGCACCTCGTGCAGCCGTGCTTCGGCAGCGCGCCGGACCGCGATCGAAAACTCGGCCTCCAGCGAATCAGCCAGTGCCGCATGGAAAGCTCGTACCTGCTCGAAGACGGCCTCCATTGTGAGAGCGGGTAATTCGAGTGAGTGAATACCGTGACCGGTCAGCAGTATGGCGTCGCTGCGGTATCTGCTCACATTGATCGTCACTACCGAGCCGTGATCCGCCTCGCGGATCAGCTGCCCAGCAGTCGGCGGGAGCCCGAACGAGCCGAAGTGTGGTAGTCCGCGAATCTGGTTGAGCAGCAAGCCGAATTGGGACGCCAGCGACTCGCGATACTCAGCGGGCGCTGTCGGGTCGGCGGGTGTGTCCAGTGCGTCACGCATGTCCTCGAACCGGGCCGCCAAAGGTGGATGTGCCGCGCGCAGTTCGGTGATATCGCTGCGCGTTTCAAGGGTCTGGCTGAGTAGTACACCCCGGCCGGCCTCCAGCGTCTCCAGGGCTCGGATGGCTCTTTCATCGGCGGGACGGGAGGTGTCGGCGAGCAGCAGTGCGGCCGCATCCGAGGCCACGAAGGTGAATTCCTCCATCCGCTGCTGCTGATGGGCGCGCTTCAACCGACGCGGTGCGACGTCGGTCAGTAGGCTTACCGCGGTGGCCAAAAGTTCTGCGGCGCGGGCGGGTTCGTGCGCAGCCAGCAGACCGGCTCCAGTGTGAGCCACCTGAATACGCAGCGAAGCCGCTGCGGAGGGCTCCGCGACGGCCCGCTCGAGTGCGGTCATCGCAGCCGCAGCATCGTCGGGATTACCGAATTGCTGGAACCGGGCGTGGAGAGCAGTGGCATAGGTATTGAGTTCTGCGGTGAGGTTGTAGTGGCCGAGAGGAGTGCAGTCCACCGCGTCGCCAGCGGCGGTGACTGCTTCGTCGATGTCCTTACGGTCGTGCAACTCCTGGAATCGTTCGGTCAGGGTGCTGCACAGTAGATTCAGTACAGCTGCGCGCTCGGCGCTGTCCTCGGGCACCAGATCGACGGCCTCGCGCGCGGTACGTACCGCGGCGTCCAGGTCGGTGCCATTGTGTGCCACTTGGTATCGCTTCAGGAGCACATTCCCGAGGCTCAATAGGTAGCCCGCGCGCTCGAAATGATCGTCGGGTGTGGTGGCGACCGCCTCCCGGTGCCGAAGGACCGCGGCATCCGCATCCGCCAGATCGCGCAGTCGTTCGAATCGGATCTCGAAGAGATTTCCCAGATGGTTGAGGAAGCGTGATCGTTCCGGATGGTCTTCGGGCACTTCGGCCACGGCGGCGGCGCTGGCGGCCAGGGCCGCATCCAAATCCTCGGGATTGCCCAGGTGCTCGAACCGGTCGCCGAGGCCTTGTCCCAGACTGCTCAGAATCCCGGGCCTGTCACGGTCGGCGACCGAACGCAGAGCTTCCCGATAGCCGCGGATCGAGTCGTCGAGGTCGGCGATCTCGCCTGTGACCTTGAACCGCGACACGTGCGCCGTGGCGAGATTGTGCAGTATCTGTCCCTTCAAGAATCCGGTGCCAAGGGATACCGCCTCGATGAGATATCGAATCGCTTCGTCCAGATCGGATCGGACAGCCAACCGCCGATGCCGCACTCTGAGGGCTATTCCGAGGCCGTTGAGAACATTGGGTCGCGCGGGATGGCCAACACGTGCGAGGGTTTCGGCTTGTCGGTCGATTCGAATCGCACGATCGAGGTCGGGGACCGTGCCCAAGTGCTCGAACCGCGCTGTGAGGATCGTGCCCAGGTTGGCCAGCTCCTCGACCGGTGGGGAGTTGTCGCCGGGGAGGCTGTCGAGCCGAGCATCGAGCAGATCGATGCTGGCGTTCAGGTCGTCTATTGCGCCCAGGCGTTCGTAGCGATGCCAGAGCGCAATAGACAAACCAATGCTCGCATGCCACAACGGATCCGGGTTCAGCGCGAAGGCATCTTGAAAGGCTCGCACGGCGGTGTCGATGTCATCGATCTCGCCGCGGTTCAGAAAGCGATCGATCCGCGCCTCACCAATATTGCAGAGTGTTTGGGGCTGTCCGAAGTCGGCACTCGCGGCGGCCTCCTCGAACAATGCGATAGCCCGATCGAGATCCCGTGGAGCGTCGATCCGGCGAGCACGCGTCGCGAGCGCGGCCCCCAGATCGTTGAGCAGGGCGCTTCTGCTCGCGGCACGGGGGTCTGGGGTTGAATTCGCCATCACGGTACTCAGCAGGTCGATCGCTTCATCGAGGTCGGCGCTGCTGCCGGAGATGATGGACCGGCGATTCAGCGAGGCACCCAGGTTCCCCAACTGACGGTATCGGTCCGGATCACCGGGATCTGTTCGATCGATCAGCTCGCGCCGGAACTCGATGGCCGCGTCCAGATCTCGTTGGTCGCCGAGCAGGAGGAACCGTGCGTCGAGTGCGTCGACCAGGTTCGGAACGACCCTAGCGCGAAACGGATCGTCGAGCGCGAGGACTGTCTCGGCCTCGCGTAGGGATTCGATGGCAAGCTCCAGGTCGGCCGGCGATCCGGTTCGCTCGAATTTGTCGTGGAGTGCCACGCCGAGGTTGTTGCGGATGAAGGCGCGCTGCGGATCGTCCGGGGGGAGTGTCGAGATTGCCTCCTCGAACAACTTGTGTGCACGAAGGAAGTCTTCCTCGGATTCGGTCTGCTCCGATCGTGTCAGCATCAGGCCACCCATGCTGTTCAGCCGCGCGGCTCGGTTGGGGTGATCGATGGGCGTCGCGCTCAGGATGCGTTCCCAAAGTTCGACCGCTTCAGCGAACTCGGAGGAATCAGCGGCCGACATGATGACCGACTCGAGGAAAGCGAGTGCCTCACCCTCGACCTGATCGGCCAGGATATGGAGCAGTTGCTCGGGCAGATCGACTGCGCCCCAGACGAAACAGGGGGCGAACGCCCAGATCGCGTTGACGAGGTCGTGTTGAAGCCCACCGTCGGGGTGCTGGAACCGCTGCCAGTGCAGAGTACCGAGCAGCCCCCACTCCTCAGTTGTGCCGCCCTCGCTCCGAAGGATCTCGGCGTACCGAAGCCCGTCGACTACGGTGCCTGCATCGAGATATCCTGTTGCTCCTTCTGGGCCGTAATCGATACGGCGCCTGATGGTTTCGGCAAGTACATCCCGCTCGGTCAACTGAACCCCCTAGCCATGACCAAGGATAGCTAGACGGCGGAGTCGTTGATGGGGTTACGCCGGTGATCCATAGGGCGCGGCTGGGGATACGCGGCCGAGCAACGAGAACTAGGCACCCCTCTCAGTGTGGGTGGGGACTGGATCTAACGGTGTTTCCGGCCTGACACGCTGAACGAAGTTCAGCGGGGAGGTGCCGTGAGGACGACATTCGATACACCTGAACCAACGATGTCGCACCAGGATTCCCGCCGTCGATCGATATCCGGGCGCAGCGGCAGTCTCGTATCAAAATCTAAGTCTTGCTGAGTTACATTTTGAGATGGCGGTAGATCGTTGCGCGGGAAACCTCGAAACGGGTGGCGAGCACGTCGATGCCTGCGCCTTGGGCGTGCAGCTTCCGCATCTGTTCGACCTGTTCGGCGCCGAGTTTGGCGGGCCGTCCACCGCTTCGCCCGCGGGCGGCTCCTCGCGGGCGCGCCAGGAGCGGCGCTCCCAGCAGCGCCCGCGCGCCGTCGAGGATCAGTTGCCGCAGCCGGTCGGCCGGTTCGTTGCGGAACAACACCACCGGATCGGCCAAGCCGGCGACCACCTGACAGGCCCGAACCCGCTGCTCGATGCTCGCACCCGGCCCGGCGACGAGTTCGTTCGCCAGCGCGATTGCCACGCGGAATCGGTCGGCCACCGGGGCCTGGACCAGCAATGTCATATCCATGACCAGCATCGTGAGGGTATGGCGGTGACGGAGGTGCACATCAACGTAGCCTTCGATCGCCCGCCACCGGACCATCTCGGCATCGGGCTCCGCCTCGGCAGCGGCCAGCGTCGCGTCCAGCTCGTCCAGCATCGGGAGGGTGAGCTGACGCAGGATCTCGTCCTTGGATTCGAAGTGGTAGTACAGGGCCGCTTTGGTGATTCCCACGTCATCGGCGATCGACTGCATGGATGTGGCCCGATACCCCCGCGCGGCGAACAGGATTCGCGCCGCGGCCAAGATGCGCTCGGAAGTCGTCAATGGCTTACCTTCGGTCAAAATGTCGGGTAGGGTGCTGACCCATAGTCAGTCTATGGCCGCCGCGATCATCCGTATGCGATCGACCGGCTGTGGCGATCGACGCGAAGGGATATTCGCCATGTTCGCGGTGCGGCAGCACAAATTCGGCCCGCCGGACTGCCTGATCCCCGACGGTCTGCGGCAGCTGAAAACCCGGGCGCTGAGCGAACTGGCCGCAGGCAGGTGGACTCCGGACGTCCAGGAGTTCGCGCTCGCCGATGCCGCCGCGGCACACGCCGCGCTCGAAAACCGTACGGCTGTCGGCAAAGTGGTGCTCGTTCCATGAGAATCGGTGTCATCCTGCCCTCGGTGGCAACCCAGCGCGACCAGCAGCTCGACATCGCGACCGCGGCCCGCCACGCCGAACAGGCCGGCCTGGCCGGGGTCTGGCACGGCGACCACCTCGCCACCGGCACCCCGTCGCTGGACTGCACCGTCGCTCTCGCGGCGGCCGCGGCCGCCACTCACCGCATCCACCTCGGCACCAGCGTGTACGTCGCCGCGCTGCGCCCGCTGGCATGGGCGGCGAAACAGATCGCCTCGCTGCAGCACATCAGCGGCGGCCGGGTAGTGCTCGGCATCGGGTCCGGTGGACACCCCGCGCAGTGGGCCGCCGCCGGAATCCCGTACGCGCAGCGCGGAATTCGCACCGACACCGCGCTACGCCTGCTACCCGAGCTGCTCGCGGGCCGCCGTGTCACCGTGCCCGAGCCCGCCGGACCGGCCGAGGTCCAGCTGTCGCCCGCGGTCCCGGTTCCCCCGATATGGGTAGGTAACCACTCCGCGGTGGCCCGCCGTCGCGCCACCCTGGTGGCCGATGGCTGGTTCCCCTCGCTGATCACTCCGGCAGAACTGGCAGCCGGACTCGCCGAACTCACCGACCTGGCAACCAGGGGTCGACGACCGGTGCCTGCGGTCGCCGTCGGCGCCACCGGCGTCCTCGGCACCGCCGCGGAATTACCGACGCGCGACCAGATCGCCGCGGGAATCAGCCACGCCTACCGGCGATCCGTCGAGGATACGATGCGCGTCCCTATCACCGGCCCCCTCGAAGGCGCCACCGAATGTCTCGCCACCTACCGCGACGCCGGCGCCGACCACCTCGTGTTCGGGATCGCGGGTGGCGACTGGCGACACCAGTGCGACTTGCTGGCTCAGGCCGCTTCCGCACTTCGCTGAACCGGCCACAGCGACGCGCGCACCGCACTGTCGATACCGGGCCACGGTGTGTTCACAGTGCTCGCGCGAAAGCAAGCCACGGCGCCCGCTGTGAGGATGCAGGCGAATCGTGCCGCCGAGCTTACGAACGGGCCGTGAGAAATCGTGCGGTGGCGACTTCGGCCGCGACGATCATCCGCGCCCCGAATCCAGGAACACCTTCATGACTACCGAAGTCTGTACCTGCGCGATCCCGACGAGCACGGTGCCGAGCGGGTCGTAGGCGGCGTCACCGGATGCGCGCGGCTGTCACCTGCAGCGATCCGCGGCCCCTGAGCTGGGAAGCAGGGCCTCGGCGGCGGCCCAGGCTCGGGTCAGACCGAACTCGGCCACTCCGCGGATCAGATCACGGAAGGTGTCCTCGGTGGCGCCGTCGGTTTCGGCCAGTTCCGCGTGTAGCTGCAGGGACGGGCCGAGGGTCTGATAGCAGATGTCGACGACCAGGCAGGCCAGCGCCCGCTCCCGGACGCGGAGGTGGGGGCGGGCCCACCGCTGGGCGAACTGGTCCTCTGTGAAGGTGGCCAGTCCGGGGTCCAGGTGCTGTATCGCGTGCACCGCGCGGGCGAGTGCGCCGGCAGGTGGTACGGGTGCGACCGGGTCGGTGTCCTGCGCGTCGGGCAGGCCCAGTTCGGTCAGGCGCTGGAAGGCGGGGACGACGATGGGGTAGCCGACGTAGGGGGCCAGGTGGCGGTACAGCTCGCGGATGGCCTCGGGTTCGACGTCATTTGCGGTGGCCATCTGGACGTGCATGGCCAGGGGCAGGTCCAGGTGCGGGTGGCACAGGTCGGCGGTCAGGCAGATGAATGCCTTTTCACGCATGGTCAGGTGCGGTAGGCCCCACAGGTGGTAGCCCGCGCCGACGGCGAGCTGGGCGAAGACCGGGTCCAGGGCGGCCAGGGCGTCGGCTCCGGCGAGCTGGGTCATGGCGGGAATCCGTTCAGGCCAGGCCGAGCGCGCGCAGCCGCACGGCGTCGAGGGTGTATTGGGGAAGGACACGGCCGAGGGTGCTCATCAGCCGGGATTTCCGGCCGACCGGATACCGGGCGCGTGGCCTGCGCGCGGTCAGCGCGTGCAGGATGGCGCGGGCGACGACCTCGGGGTCGGATCCGGCTCGCTCCTCCCGTAAGCCGGCGGTGGTCATGGTCCGGTAGGCCTCGCCGTACAAGCGCCTGCCCTCGGCGCCGATCGCGTCCAGCCGGGGTTCGATCTCGTCCGCCAGTTTGTCGACGGCGGCAGTGTGGATGGAACCCGGTTCGATGAGGATCGTGGCCACTCCATGCGGTTTCACTTCCATCCGCAGGGCATCGTTGAGCGAGCGGATGGCGTGTTTGGAGGAGCACAGCGGCCCACCGAAGGGCAGGGTGATCCAGCTACCCACCGAGCCGACGGTGACTACCCGGCCCCGCGCGGCGCGCAACAGGGGTAGCACGGCCTGGGTGACGGCGACCTGCCCGAACACGTTGACTTCGTATTGCCGGCGCAGCGCGTCCAGGGAGACGAACTCCACCGGCCCGGTGACGCCGACGCCCGCATTGTTGACAAGGGCGTCGAGTCGGTCGAAGCTGTCGGCCACCTCCGCGATCCGGCCGGCATCGGTGACATCGAGGACGACGGGTGTGACCGAGGGTCCGAGGGCGGCGCCGTCGGCTTCCTTGCGGACTCCGGCGTGAACGGTGAATCCTTGCCGGGCCAGCAGCAGCGCGGTGGCCCGGCCGATTCCGGTCGAGGCACCGGTCACCAGAACGGTTTTCGACATCAGCTTCTCCCTTCGTTCGCGCCCGGCTCTCGACGAGCCGACCCGAATCCTGCATTCGGTGGTTGCCGCCTGCCGGTGCGAGTTTGGATGTGGCGCAGGCGAAGTCGGCCCATGGTGGCGGATCGCGTGGTCATGGCGGCAACACTAGGCAGGCGGCGCGGCACTTCGCGTCCGTCAGATGACTGATCGAGGTCTGCGCCGCATCGGTCACCCCGTGTATCACGAGGCGATGCCCACAGCCCGCCCACTCGGATTCCGGACAGCCGGGTGCCCGACAGGGTTCGGATCCAGATCGATCAGGAGTGGCTACCCGGATGCCGCCCTGCGCTGGACGAGGTCACCCGTGGCGGGTGAGCGAGAATCTCAGTCACCCGACCGATGCGGCGGGCAGACGCACCGGATTAGCTTCCCTGCCATGAAGCTCATCAACGATCACTTGGCCGTGAAAGCCCGCACCTTGCCGCTCACCGACGACGGGTTTCTCCTGCTGGCTGGCGAAATCGGCACATGGCGCGGTAATTTCGCGTTTCCTCCAGGCTCGGTGGCGACCGACCTCGCCGTACTGGCCAGGGAGATCGATGCGGAGGAAGCGACGGTGTTCCGTGCGGTGCTGCGCACCCCGGGCGAGGGCGATGAACTGCTGGCGGCCAGGGGAATCCGGTCGGCGCGGTACGACATCGTCGTCCTCGTCCGCACCGAGTCCGTCGCTGCCGCACAAGCGCTGCGCGAGAGCCCGGCCTATCGGACGCTCGCCGAGTCGATGACCGCGGCCGCCCGTCGCACCCACGAGATCGTCGCGCGCAATGCCGGGCGCCTCGGCGACGTCGACCATGGACCGAACCACTGTTTCCTGTTCAACTACTTCTACGCCGACGACCGCGAAACCCTGCTGCGGGTGTGGGAGTACACGGCGGGGTGGTTCCAGGCGAAGACCGCGCTACCCAACTCCGCCATGATGGAGCCGCTGGCGGGCGAACCGGACGACTACGGGATCATCAACCACGCGAGTTGGCCGCACTGGCGAACCTTCTTGCCCAGCTTGATCTTTCGTCCCGGTTTCCGCCGGTTCGTGCTGGCCAACTTCCAGGCCAACGGCATTGCCGCGCAGCCGATCATTTACCGTCGGGTGTGACCATCGCGGGTCACACCGGCAGGTCGACGGTGATCGTCTCCATGCCCCGGTCACCGGAGAGGGAGATGGACAGCTCCCATTCACCGTCCATCGTCAGCAGATTTCCGGTGGCGACGAAACGATCCGGCCCGGTCCGCTCGGTCCCCATGGGCGGCACAGCGTGCCCCATGGCGGGCATGACGGCCGCCAGGGTGACCGTTTCCGCGGTGCCCGACACGACCCGTACCTCGATGGGATCGGCTGCCCGCACGGTGACGGTGTACTGAGCACCCGCCGCCTGCACGGGTTCGGGCGAGTCACCTGACCCGCACGATATGGCCGCGACCGACGCTCCCACCAGGAGCAGACACAGACTCGGATACTTCATCGAACAACCTCCAGTGTGAACGGTTCGGTGATGACGCGGTCGCCGACCGCATACTGGACCCACGCCAGGTAGCGGCCGGGTTCGGGGAAGGTGACCGTGAACCGCAGCGCGGATATGCCCGCCGCGGTCGCGTGTACGTGCGTCAGCCGGTCGCCGTCGCTACTGCGGACGACGAGATGGCCGGGCATGCCGAGCCAGAGCTGGTGCGGCCCTTCGGTGTCGACCTCGATCGTCACCGGATTCCCGGCGATCGGCACTGCAGGCGACAGCCGGGGAACGATGGCACCGCGTCCGGCGCCGTCGTGGTCGGCGGTGTCCGGCAGAACCGCACCGGCGAGGTGGAACTCACCGGTGAGCAATTGCCCACCCGCCCGCTGCCGTTCGATCTCGAGATAGGCCAGATAGCGGCCGGGCCGGGCGACATTCAGGCTGACGGCCAGCACGCCCGGTGCGGTCCGCAACGGGTGCAGATGCCGGAAGACGCTGCCGTCTTCGCTCGTCACCACCAGGTGAGCCATCGCCTCGTGGTGGACGGCGAGGTCGTCGACCGGCCGCCCGGTCGCTCCGTCGGTCAACCGCACGCTGAGGGTGAAGTCGGCGCCGGTGACGGGCTCGGCCTGCGTCGAGAACCGAGCTTGGGCGTAGGGCCTACCGGTCTCGGGTGCGCCCGCGGCGCCGTTTGCGGACATATACGGGGTGAGCAGCGTGACCGTGATCGCGACGGCAGCTGCCGCGGTGCCGCCGCCGGCCAGGACACGGGATCCGCGCGTAGCCAGTACCGAGCCGACCAGCAGCAACCCGGCGACGAGGGCGGCGCCGTCGACCAGCATCCCCCACCCGGCAGGCTCGGGCACCACGACCCGGAACGGGATCACCGACACCTCGTCACCCGCCCGGACCCGCAGTTCGTGCGGACCGTCGTGCTGTATCTGCAGCGCCGCGGCTGCACTGCCGGCGGTCACTGTGCCCGTCGAGGTGCCGCCGTCGGTGAGCGACCGCAGCTCCAGCTCGAGCCGTATCGGGTACGGCGCGTGTGCGCTCACCGGCAGCGGCGCGGGAGCCTGCGCGATGCCGGGCAGGACCAGAGTCACCTCGCCTGCCGAAAAAGTCTGTGTCACACGCAGTTCCGACCCGGATTGCACCACGTGGGCGTGCGCCGGGGCGGCAGGCAACAGCACCAGCAGGGCCGTCGCGGCCACGTCGATCACTTTCACGGTGGCGACGTTAGGTCCGCACCGTCTCCCGCCGCCTCCGTTGGATGACTGATGTACACCGGCCCCACATCAGTCATCCGACGGAGGCGGGCCGCGGCGCCACGTTCTTATGGTTCGCTCATGACCAAACGACCTGAACCCTATTCGGCCGCCGTGATGGCGGTCCTTGCCGTCGGCTTCTGCGCCTGGGCGCTGCTGACTCTGCCCATCCAGGGTGCCGTAATCCTCACGACAGCCAGCGTTCTGGCCTACACCGGATGGATCGCCTTCAGCTATCGGCGCCCGGTGAAATCACGGAAAGCTGTCGCGATCTATCTGTGCGCCGTCGGCTTTCAGCTGATCCACATGGCCGAGGAATACACCGGTGGCTTCCCCCACGAGATCGTCGAATTGTTCGACTCCCCCCGCGACTGGCCCGAGCGAGAGTTCCTGCTGGTGTTCGTCTTCGGCTTCGGCGCGCTGTACTTCTTCGCCGGCGCGGGCGCGCTCTACCGAATCCGCGTGTCCAACTTCTTCCTGTGGTGGTACGCCCTGGGCGCAGGCCTGCTCAACGGCATCTCGCACTTCGTATTCCCGATCATCAAAGGCGGCTATTTCCCGGGCCTCTACACCGCAGGCGGCCACTTCATCATGAGCGCACTGCTGATCTACTTCCTCGTCAAGGAGAGCCGTCAGCTCGCAGCGGCGGATCGACCGGCGGCGGACCCACTGCCGGTCAGGTAGTGCAGCGACGCGGGCGCACGCGTAGCGTGAACGCCGTCTCAGTTTCACAATCAAATCGCAGAATCTTTTGTTACTGAGACGGCGACTTCTGCGCCTTTCTGCCGCAGATCAGGCAACAAAAGACTTACCCAAAGTCAAGGTCTCCGCTAGAGTGTCTACCCAAAGTCAGTCGATCGACGCGGGGCGATACTCATGCGAAACAAGGTGTCATTCAGCTCTTCCGGGGTGCGGTGCGGGGGTTACCTCCACCTACCAACCACCGACCTCCCAGCACCATGTGTCGTACTGTGCCACGGATACAGCGGCACGATGGACCGCCTGTTCGACTATGCCGAGCGCTTCGCCGACCAAGGCTTCGCGGCACTGGTGTTCGACTACCGCAGCTTCGGCGAGAGCGACGGCGAGCCACGCCAACTTCCCGACATCCGTGGCCAGCTCGTCGATCTCGCCGCCGCCGTCGCCTTCGCCCGCGCACACGAAAGCATCGACCCGGACCGAATACTGCTGTGGGGCAACTCGCTCGGTGGTGCGCACGTGATCACCGTGGCTGCAGGCGATCCCCGCATCGCGGCGGTGGTGGCGCAGATCCCGTTCAACGGCTTTCCGAAAAGGGTGGAGGGCCGATCGACCGGGGCAACACTGAAGCTGCTGGCCGCCATCGTCTGGGATGCACTCCGCGGCGCGCTTGGCTTGTCCCCCTACTACATCCGCATGGTCGGTCACACCGGCGAACTGGCGGTCACCGCAGGTCCGGAGGCCGAGCACCATATCCAGGCCCTGGCTGGTGACCGGAACACGCTGTGGCGCAACACCGTCGCTCCCCGAGGCCTGCTGCAGATGATGCGTTACCGTCCCGCCGAGTCCGCACCGCGGCTGACCTGCCCACTACTGGTCTGCGCGGCCGAACAGGACCGGGAAACACCGCTCGAGACCAGCCGGGTGCTGGCCGAACGCGCCCCACGCGGCGAGCTGGCTGTCTACCCGGGCACCCATTTCACCTTTTACACCGATCCCGGCTTCCGGGACCGCGTCGTCGCCGACCAGATCGCCTTCTACCGCCGGAGCACGGCGCGAACATGAAGGGCACCAACACATCACACGACGCGGCGCCCATGCTGTTCGGCCGGGAGCCGGAGCTGTCGGCCATCTCCGAGCTACTCGAACACGGATCCGGCGCGCTGGTCGTCTGCGGTGAGGCCGGCATCGGAAAATCCGCACTCCTGGCCCACGCCGCCGCCGATGCGCGAGGACAGGTATTGCGTGTAGCCGGGATCCAGTCCGAAGCAGACCTGCCCTTCGCCGCCCTGCATCTGCTGCTGCGCCCGGTTCTCGATCACACCGACGCGTTGCCGCCCCAGCAGGCAGCGGCGTTGCGCGGAGCTCTCGGCGTCGGCGCCGCCACCAAGGCGGATCGGTTTCTCGTCGGGCTGGCGACGCTCAATCTGCTGGTGGAGCTGTCTCTGCAGGGTCCCGTGCTGTGCCTGATCGACGACGCGCAATGGCTCGACGGTGAGTCCGCCGACGCGCTGCTGTTCGCCGCCCGCCGCCTGCACCACGAGCCCGTCGTCGTCCTGTTCGCCACCCGCACACAGGCATTCGCAGGGCACGGTCTACCCGGGCTGCACATTCGCGGCCTCGACGCCGAGGCGGCTCGCGAACTGCTCTCCGTCGAAGCGGCAGACCTTCCGCCCGCGGTCCGCGATCAGCTGATCACCGAGGCACAGGGCAATCCACTCGCGTTGCGCGAGCTGCCCCGCATGCTCACCCCCGACCAGCGCACCGGCGCCCGCCTGCCGCTGTCGTTCTCCCTCGGCTGCGCCCATCAGGCCACCGACCGCGTCCTGATCGGATTCCGCGATCGCGTCGCGACGCTGCCCGCCGCCACACGCACCTGCCTGCTGGTGGCAGCGCTGGACCACCACGACCGACTCGACCGGCTGTCGCACGCCGTCGAACTGCTCGACGCGTCCCTGGCCGACTTCGCCGCAGCCGAACGTGCAGGCCTGATCCGGGTCGGCCCAGACGGTCTCACCTTCCACCATCCACTCGTCTCGACAGCGGTACTGCTGGCCTGCGATATCGCCGAGCGCATGGCCGCACACCGCGCCCTGGCCCGGACATCGGACGCCGACCGTCGCGCCTGGCATCTGGCCGCGATCACCCAGACACCCGATGAACAGGTGGCACAGGAACTCGAGAACATGGCGCTGCGGGCCCGCAGCCGCGGCGGACAGACCGCGATGTCGGCGGCTTACGCCCGGGCGGCGGAGCTGTCCACCGATCCCGCCGACGCCGTCCGGCGCTGGGTCGTCGCGGCGCACGCCGCCATCGAGGCCGGCCTGTGGCAGCGCGCCGCCGAGCTGGTGGACGAAGCTCGCGCGCGGGCCGCATCGGTCACGGTGCCGGGGCCGGTCCTGGCCGAACTCGCCTATGCGCGTGCTGTTCTCGAAGTGGAGAACGGCAGGCCGCTGGCGGGAGTGCGCTTGCTGCACGACGGCATCGAGGCCACCGACGACCTGCCGACCAAACTGACGTTACTGAGCGTGGCAGGCTACTACACGTGGGCCAGTGCCGCCCACCCCGATCAGCTCGTCCTCGCCCGCCGCACCGAACAGCTGTGCCCCGCCGGCGACGACAGCGCCCTCACCGCGGTGCGCACGATCAACCACGCCTTCCGGCTCATCCTGCAGGGCGACGCCGTGACCATCCCGTCCTACCGACTCCCGGACCTAGACGAGAACGTCCCCTACGAACTGCGTTTCCTCATCGGACTGCAGGGCCTCGACCGGGCCGACATCGACGGCATGCTCGACAGCGCGACAGCCCTGGTGCAGCAGTGCCGGGCCGAAGGGCGGCTCGGTCGCCTACCGCAGACCATGGTGCTACTCGCCATCGCCGAACTGCTCGACGGCCGGCACCGATCCGCGCGCGCCACAGCAGGCGCGGGCCTGGCCCTTGCCACCGATGTCGGCCAGCCGATGTGGCGCGGATACCTGGCAGCCGTCCATGCCTGGCTGTCCGCGGCCGCCGGTGACCGGCAGGAATGCGAATCAATGGCCCAGCAGGCGATCTGCGACGCGGATCACCGCCAGTGGCTGATGGCCGACTGCTGGTCCGAGTACGCCCGGGCGACGCTCGACCTGGGACTCGGCCACTACCGCGCCGTGCTCGACCGGGCCGATCGCGTGATGACCGGCCCACTGCGGCACGCCTTCCTGTGGCGGTACCTCTGGCCGGACTACATCGAAGCAGCCGTCCGGGCGGGCGAACCCTCGCGGGCTCGCGAATATCTCGACCGCTTCACCCAATGGGCCGAGTCCACCGGCCGCCCGGCGCCGCGGGCCGTGCTCCAGCGGGCCCGCGCACTACTGGCCCCCGACCACTGCGCCGCAGCACTCTACGACGCCGCGCTCGCCCTGCACGCCGAGGACACCCAACCCTTCGACCAGGCACGCACCCGCCTCGTCTACGGAGAATGGTTGCGCCGCAACAAACGACGAGCTCAGGCTCGCGTCCAGCTCGAGTCGGCCATGGAAACCTTCGACCAGCTCGGCGCAGCCCCCTGGGCTGCCCGCGCTGCCACCGAACTACGAGCCACCGGGACAACGGTGCCGCATCGTGGGGACCAGTCGCCGCTCACACCGCAGGAACTGCAGGTGGTCCGTCTGGCAGTCACAGGTGCGTCCAACCGCGAGATCGGCGCGCAACTGTTCCTGAGCCCACGCACGGTCGCCTCACACCTGTACAAGGCCTTCCCGAAACTGGGCGTCGCGTCGCGCGCCGAACTGGCCCGACTCCCGCTGCCCGACAACTGAACAACACACGTCGAAGAATGCATAACCCACATCGCCGACCGGTC
This sequence comes from Nocardia sp. NPDC050793, assembly GCF_040654065.1. Taxonomy (NCBI): domain Bacteria; kingdom Bacillati; phylum Actinomycetota; class Actinomycetes; order Mycobacteriales; family Nocardiaceae; genus Nocardia; species Nocardia sp. NPDC050793. The sequence continues at coordinate 28,255 of NZ_JBFAHG010000015.1, read as the reverse complement.
ACTCCTGCGTGAGCAGAGTGACCTCGGCGCGCATCCGCTCATCCGGTGTCCCGATTTCCCAGAACCGAGCGGTGCCGGTCGCACCACGGTATGCGCCGGTACCACCGGTAATCGCCATATCGAGCGGGCTCGCGCCCTGGACCCACACCGCCTGCATGGTCAGCGATCCCCGTTCGAGCTGCGCGGTGAGCACACATTGCATGGTGATCTCGTCACCCTCGATATGGATGTTCTGGCATGCTCCACCACCGTGCCCGATCTCGCGACCGTCTTGCCGGATATCGCCCGAGAAGACGGTCAGGTCACCGATACTCGCACCGGGCTTATCGAGGTCCGTGGCTGCGAGTTGATCTGTCAGGGCGGCCGCCTCGATGATCTCGACCCGCTGTTTCGGCCCCGCCGTTTCGCCGCTGTCCGCGCCGCAGGCGCTGAGCCCACCACCGACGAACAGGGCCCCGATTACAGCGGTGACCGTTCTCCTGATCGAAGATTTCGGGTGCGACATGATCTTCTCCTCACTCGCGGGGACTTCCGATATGCCTTAGTGACGCGGCGACGTGAGGTCCCGGTTACATTGCGGTTCGGCAGTCACCAGACCATCGGGTTTCGACTACCTCGCCAGAACGACGACACAGCGCGGCGTAATGTCAGGCATCCCAGGAGCTTCGATGTTAAGAGGGGTCGCATACGGCTGAGTCGGCGTGCAAGTTGACGAGGCCGCCGATACCGTCCGCCCCGGAATGCGCTCGACGCCGCCACTGGATAAACGCGGACATCGGCACCCGATGTCGAGTCGCCGAATCGGTGACGCCATCGATGATCTGAAGCAGCTCGGACACGCGCCGGACACCGCGCGTGTCGGCGAGATTCGTCAGCATCTCGCCGAGTTGGTCGACGAAGTGCGCCGGACGATCGACGAGGTCGATGATGCGCGGCGCGCCAATCTGATCCAGCTCAGCCGCCAGGCGCACAGCTTGTTCGTCGATGCCCGCGACCGCGCCGAGCGTGCCGTGAACATCGCCGAGGCGTTCCCCGTAGTGCTCTCGCCGATGTCTTCGAGCGGGAAGCCGTGTGGGACGGATTCGACCGATGAGTATCCACCGAGGCTCGCGGGCGCCGAGGTCACGGTAGGCGTGTCTGTGGGGGACCCCTTTATGAATGCTATTCAAGCCAGTCTCAGCGGACGCGGATCTGTTGGCTCTGCGTTCGAGGGTAGGTGCCAGGATGCGACCCCGAACTGCGGCAGGCCGAGCGCGACACTTGCCCTCTCCTGTCAGCTCGGCGGCACGGCGCAGCTTCTCCTGCACGGAATGCCGCGAGAGATCCCCGGATCTGGCGGCAAGTTGAAATAGCCAAGTTCCACAGTGTGCGGGATTAACCTTGCGGCGCTAGTTTCTGTCTGCTCGCAGCGCAGCGAGCAGATCGGAGTCAACACACATGCACATCACATCGATCACGCGCCGCCTCGGGATGGCCGCACTCACCCTGGTCGCGACGGCTACCGCTTCGCTCGGCATCGCCACGCCACAGGCCGCCGCGGCGCCGGCGCGAGATCCGATCCTTTTCGTCCACGGATGGCAGGGATCGGCGTCGAATTGGGATTACATGTGGGGCCGATTCCTGGGCGAGGGGTACTCCCTGGGGGCGATGGCACGATTCGGCTACGACAGCTCCCAGTCGAACAAGGACATCGCGCTGGAGGTGAAAGCGCAGGCCGACGCGCTGCGCGCGAAAACCGGTGCCGCCAAGGTCGACATCATCACCCACTCGATGGGCGGTCTCAACAGTCGCTGGTACCTGAAGAACCTGGGCGGCCTCGATTTCGTCGACGACTGGGTCTCCATCGGCGGCCCCAACCACGGCACCGACACCGCCAACGGATGCGCCGACACCTCCTGCGTGGAAATGCGGCCCGGCTCAGCCTTCCTGGCCGAACTCAACAGCGGCGACGAAACCCCCGGCCTGGTGAACTACGGTACCTGGTGGTCACCGTGCGACGAGATCATCAACCCCGATCAGAGCACCATTCTCAACGGTGCCACCAACACCCAGACGCTGTGCCCCGGACATCTCACGCTGCTGTCGTCGTCGACGGTTTTCGAGGGCGTGCGCGACTTCGTGAAGTAGTCGGCTGAACCCTGCCGACAGAGTTGCCGCATCACCTAGAGCTGTTCCCTCGCGGGTATGCGACGGCCCGTGGGGGTCCAACTGGCCGAGGAGTAACTCTAAACAGTCGGCGCACGCCAAATGCGTCGCGCTGAAGCTGATTTCGTGACGGACCTGCCCACTTTCGCGAAAGTCACCCTGAGGAGTTGCCGCAGATAAGCGCCCATTATCTGCGGCAACTCCTCGCCCGCACCGTCACCTACATCGGCCCGGATCCGGATCGGGTGGGCCGCGGCAAACACAATCCCGCCCGCGTCCTGATCAGTGCGGCCGTCGACGACTCGTCACCGCGGTCTGCCGCGAGGGTGATACCGCCAGAATCAGGTCGAGTGCTCATCGCCAATACCAGATCGCAGCCAGCCTCTTCGGCGAGTCCGCTTGCAAGGTGCTGAGAAGCGGGCGGATTCGATTCCGCACCGACGCGCAGGCCGGCTGGCCGTATCTGTGCTCGTGCCCGCACTGCCAGAAGCTGGCCGGCGGCCCGGACACCTCGTGGATCGACTTCCCGCTCGACGTTCGAATGGACCGGCGAGGGCGGTGAACCGACGCTCGATCACGTAGTCGCGCAGGTCATCTCGCAATCCGTCGTCGTCGATCACCGCCGACGCGAGCAAATGCTGCATCGCGCCCGGGGACCGGTCACCGGCGTGTTAGGCGAGTGTTCAGCCGTTCTTGACCGGCAGCTCACGACACCATCCCTACCAGCATCCGCGCCGCGGCCCGGCGGGTCTCCACCCGCGCGACGCGGCCGCCGACCCGACCGGTCAGCTCTTCGAACTCCCGCTGCCAGCGATCAGGCGCTACGCTGCGACCCGCAGCCACGGCCAATTCCGTTGTGTCACATACAAACACGACATGATCACGCGGTGGCCGACCCTCCAGCACCTTCATCGATCGCAGCTTCCGGCTGGAGTACCAGCATGGCGGCGAGCAGTTGATCCCAGGTGGTGGCCGGAAGTTCGTGGCCGATGCAGTTCAGCGGGAGCAGGTGGGCACCGGCGATCTCTCGGGCCATGGCCTGTCCGTTGCCGTACGGAAAGAACGGGTCATCGGTACCGTGGACGACGAGGGTCGGCACGGTGAGGTCGCCCAGACGCTCCCGCCAGCGGTCGCCCGCCTCGACAAACGCCAGGTTGAGCATGCTGGAGGCCATGTTGGTCGTGCGGTCGACCATTCGGGTCGCCTGCCGCCGTGCCTCCTGTTCGTCGAATCCGTGTGCGCCTGCGCGTACCCGGGCCTGTTCGACGCCGTAGTCGATCACCGCCGCCCGGTCGGACCAGTCCGGATGGGGTGTCTTGGTGAAGAACTCCATGACCCGGTCCGAGTGTTCAGGCAGATCCGGGTCCGCCGGGCCGGGAGGCGTTGGGCGGGTGTTGATCAGGGTCAGGGCCGACACACGGTCGCGGTGGTCGAGGGCGGCGAGCTGACAGATCCATCCGGCCACGGAGAAACCCACCAGGTGGGCTCGCGGAAGTTCGAAGAGATCCATCAGTCCGATGAGGTCCGAAACCAGGTCACGGAGGCTGTAGCCGGGAGAGCCGGTCACGTAGGCAGTAGACCGGCCGGTATCGCGGATGTCATAGCGCAGGACGAACCGGCCGGCTTCGGCAAGCCGGTCGCAGAACTGGTCTTCCCAGAACAGCCTCGAAGTGCTCGGCAGCAGCACCGGCGGCTGCCGCTGGTCACCGAAGGTGGTCACACACAGGTCGACATCACCGACGGTGACCACGTGCTCGGGCGATCGTTGAACATGAAGCGGCATGGCGACTCCTCTGCGGTTGCGTCCCTGGTGAGGAGACCACTTCCGCGGCCGAAACTCATCGGTCCGGGGTGACGGTTCATGACCAGAACTCGTCGATCGCTCGCTCAACCGCACCCGCAGATGCTCACCATCGAGCTGCGGGCTGATCCGCAGCTCGGCGGCGAGCCGATCGAACATCGCTGTACGACACGACATCTCAGGAATATTCGACACGCCGCAGCCTCGCTGGGCGCAGGTAACATCACCGAAGCGATCGACCTGACACGTCAGAGGGAATTCGTCGGTGCACGCTGGCGAGCTCGCCGCAGGCGGGTCCTCTTGTGTTCGTCAGTGACCATACGGAGAGGCTCATGGCTGGCCTGAGGTGTCGGGGACTTCGAGGTATGCGAGTAGATCCAGCCCTGCGGATCGCGCTGACAGCGGCGTTGTTCGCGGTGACGCTACCTGCGGTGGCGGCGCCGGTTCAGGCGGCACCGGCCGGGCAGTCGCAGGCCAGCCCCGCCGAACGATGCGCTTCCGAGGTGAGGCCGGACTACTTGACGCCGGATCAAACGCAGGTCGTCAACGGTTTCGGTCTGTCCTATGAGCGGTCCAACTACCTGGCGACGCTGAAACCCGGAGAGTCGGTTCGAGTCGTCGCCGATCCCGGCTCCAGAGTGAAAACGACACAATGGCCGTGGGATTCGGGCGTCGGGCCGCAGGGGGACGGCAGCCCCGCAGATGCGGGATACCCGGCCCCCGGGGTGTCGAAGTACGCCCTCATCGCCGGTCCGGAAGGCAGCATGCAGTTCGTGGGCAACGGTCCGGTCTGCTTGACCAACACCAGTGGACAAACCCAAGAGTTCCGGCTCACTGTCAACGATGCCAATCCCTACGACAACACCGAAGGTTTCCGAGTCTTCGTTCGGGGCTACGCATGGCCGGAACCCGCTTGCTCGCAAATAGGCCGAAGCCTGGCCGACCCGTGCCCCGACACCGGGACGGTGTTCCTGCCGGAGTTCGCGAACGAGCGATGCAGGCAGAACTGGGACGCCCAGCGCAGCACTGTCGTCCCGTACGGCGTCGGAAACGGCTTCGCCCCCGTCCGGCTGACGATGTTCCCCGGCGAGACCTACAGGATCACCGGAATAGGCAATTCCTGGTCGCTGTCACCGGTGCCGGGTTATGCACCGGGTCCCGGCGATAGCGGAGTCAACCCACCCAGCATCAAAATAGGCTCTTGGCCGTGGGATTCGAGTTACGGCTTGGACGGCGCAGGCTGGGACCACCCCGCCCCCTCCGATTGGCCGGCCCCCGGCTTGCCCGCATACGGTCTGGTCGGGCAGTGGGAAGGAATCCCGGACCATCACTGGGTCGGGGGAGGCGACAGTTGTCTGCGATATACCGGTGCCGTGCCCACCACCCTCGTGTTGACGATGAACGATCCCAATATCGGTGACAACGAAGGCGTCTGGTTGCTGCGAGCACGCATCTACACCCCCGACCAGAGACCCTACGAAGGCTACGTACCGCCCGCGCCGTGAGGAAACGGCACACGGAGACGTCGCGGCGGACGGTGTGATGGGTGACATCCGACCAGTTCCGCGGCGCGCCGGTAGCTGCCGGCAGGGTCCCAGGCGGCCAGGATTTCCATGATCTCCTCGTCGGTCTTCGTCACTGCAGCACGGTCGGTGATCCGGTGGGGGACAGGTGACGAGGTGCCCCACACCAGATCAGCGACGGTGATTCATCCGATACGGACGACGCTCTTGCCGTGGGTCACTCCGCTGGCCAGGTTCGCGATCGCGGTCTCGACGTCGGCGAGGGCGTATTCGGCGGTGACATCGACACGCACCGACCCGTTGGCGACCAGCGCCATCGCACGAGCAGCGCTGTCGGCAAGCCGCTGCGGGCGGGTCTGGCTGGCCAGGTTGCCTCACACGACACGCCCGCTCAGCCAGTTTCGATAGCGGCGCAGTGCACTCCGCTGGAGCAGAGTCTCTTTGACAAGAGCAAACTTGGGGTTGATGCCCAGGCGTGGGCGTCGGCCGGCGCCCACGCGGCGAAGCTGTTGGCGCACCCGGGCCATACTCGCGGCGGAGGCGACTGCCTTGTCCTTGATCCGCACCGGTGTCAGCACGACCTTGGCCTCGGCGTTCTCCCGCCAGCGGTTCGGCAGGTCGGGATCGACGGCCAGCGCGCTGCCCATGCCGACGAGATCGATACCGCCGGCCAGGATTTCCACGGCTACCGGGAGCCGGACGACTCCGCCGGTCAGCATCAGCGGCAGCGGACTGGTCACTGCCAGCTCTTCGGCGAGGGACAGGAAGTAGGCCTCGCGGGACCGGGTCCGTTGATCACTGGCTTGCCCGGTCATCGCGGGGGCTTCGTAGCTGCCGCCGGAGAGCTCGACGGCGTCGACACCGAGCGGAGCCAGCAGCGCGATCACGGTGGCGGCGTCGTCGGCGTCGAAGCCGCCGCGCTGGAAGTCGGCGGAGTTGAGCTTGACCGCGATGGCGAATGTGGGCGAGACCGCGGCCCGCACCGCGCGAACGATATCGAGGAGCATCCGGGCCCGGTTCTCCAACGTGCCGCCCCACCGATCGGTGCGCCGGTTGGTCAGCGGCGAGAGGAACTGTGAAAGCAGGTAGCCGTGCGCGGCATGGATTTCGACGCCGTCGAACCCGGCCTCCTCGGCCCGGCGAGCCGTCTCGGCGAAACGACCCACGGTCTGTTCGATCTGCTGTGCGCTCATTTCCACCGGATCGGCGAATCGCTTGCTGTTCTTGCCGATATCGACGCGGATCGCGGACGGAGACCAGGCGACGCCGGGCATATCCGCGCGGACCTGGCGGCCGGGATGGTTGATCTGCATCCACACTCGGGCACCGCCGCTCTTGGCGGCAACCGCCCACTGGCGGAACGGTTCCAGGGGTGAGTGCGCGTCGAGGACCACACCACCCGGGCCGGTGAGCGCCTCGGCGTGGACCATCACATTGCCGGTGATGATCAGCCCGGCTCCGCCACTGCTCCAGCGTCGATAGAGCCGGAACAGGGCTTCGCCGGGGAGTTGGCCTGCCACGGCCATGTTTTCCTCCATGGCGGCTTTGACCAGCCGGTTCGGGATGGTGGCCCCGTTCGGGAGCGTGAACGGCGCGAACACCGGTGAGCTCTGCCGCGAATCGGCGACCTTGGCGGGGGTGGACTGCGTCGATGGCATCGCTGCTCCTCCGTGCGGTATGTTTACATTGCTAACATGAGCCTAGGAAGGGATGTAAGCAGTGTCAACTTCGGCGAAGAGTGGTTATCATCACGGCGACCTGCGAGCCTCGCTCCTGACCGTGGCGATGCGCATGCTCGAAGCGGGTGAGACGTTCTCGCTGCGCGCGGTCGCGCGCGAGGCGGGCGTCTCGCCGACCGCGCCGTATCGGCACTTCGCCGATCGCGACGCGCTGGAGTCGGCGCTGGCCGCGCAGGGCCTGCGCGACCTGAAGGCGGACCTGATCGAGGGGCGCGAGTTGCCTACGGCCCCGGCGGAACTCGGCGAGTTCGCGGTCACGTATGTGGAGTTCGCCCTGCGCCGCCCCGCACTGTTTCGCCTGATGTTCGGCAACCCCTGCGACAAAGATGAAGAAGACCGGGTCCGGGCCGCCGAGGAGATCCACGAACTGCTGCGATTCGCGATGACGCAGGTCTTCCCAGATGGCGACCACGAAGCGCTGGCCTCGGCGGGCTGGGGCTTGGCCCATGGGCTGGCCTGCCTGCACCTGGACGGCAAACTGTCGGCGGACTCCGGTCGCGAAGTGGCCGATCGCGTGCGCGCCGCTTTCGCCGCGATCCTGTCCATGCACGCGGGATAGGGGATCCGCCGCTCCACTCGGGCGAATGTTGACAGCGCTTACATCCTTGCTTAGCCTCGTCGATGTAAGCAATGTCAACATTCAGGAGATGGCTATGGCGCCGACTACGCAACAGACGATCACCGTCGATCTGGGCGCTCGTTCGGTCGAGGTCCCGAAGGGCGGCCTGTACGACCGCTACCGCATGAACACCGACCTGGACGCCGTCGCGGCCGATCCGCGCGTGCCCGGCATCGATTTCTTCCGGCAGCTGCCCAAGGCCAGAGTCGACTCCCCGATCGGCCCCACTTGGACGCCGAACTTCTACTACCGGATCTCCACCGCACGCTTGACGATGGTCGCGCCCGCGCGTGCGATCCGGTCGAGGCTGCCGCGCGAGCTGGCTCCGCTGGAGCTCACGCCGGGCCTGGGACTGGTCTCGGTGATGTTCTTCCGCTACGACGTGTGCGACATCGACTTCTACACCGAAGCGGCGGTCGGCATCGCCGTCAAACCCGTCCGCCACGGCGGCCTCGGTGTGGTCGACCTGCTCGCCGGACTGAAGAACGATCACCTGCACTCCTATGTCCTCTCGCTTCCCGTCAGCAGCGACATCGCCCAGGTGCGCGGCCACGACGGCTACGGATTCCCGAAGTGGGTCACCGACATCGGGGTCGACATCGACGACACGCGCGCCGCGGCGCGGGTCGCGAACGCGGACGGCGGCATGGACGTGAGCTTCTCCGCGCGCACCCCTCGCCAGGCGGCGCTCGCCTCGGGCGAACAGGTCTCGAGCCTGACCTCGTACACGACGATCAACGGGGCGTGGCACTCCACGCTCAGCCAGACCAACGTCCTTGCGGCCGGGGCCGCACGCCTGCCCCGGGGTATCGACCTGCGACTCGGCACCGGCCGGGTCGCCGACGACATCCGTTCGCTGCGACCGATCGGAACGATCCAGCTCGACGTCGTGACGGAGGCGCAGAACGCCCTGCACATGCCGGTCCCCACGTCCGTCCGGAACCTCGACGGAGCCCTGCGATGACCATCGACCACGCCGCGGTGCACGGCCCCGGCCTGCCTGTCACCCTCACCGCGTCGCTGATCGGGCGGCTGACCTCACTGGTCGCGGCAGCCCCGGACGCTGCCCGCACGGTCACGACCGCCCCGTACACGGGCCGGCCACTCGCCGAGTTCCCCGTCTCGACGCCCGGGGATGTCGATGACGCGTTCACGCGCGCCCGCACCGCCCAGGCCTACTGGGCGGCCATCCCGGTTCGCGAGCGCAAGCGAATCCTGTTGCGCTTCCACGACCTCGTGCTCGAGCGCCAGCACGAGGCACTGGACCTGATGCAGGCCGAGAGCGGCAAGACTCGCCGCGATGCCTTCCTCGAGGTCACCGACATCGCCATAACCGCGCGCTATTACGCCCGCAGCGCCGCCGGACTGCTGGCGCCGAAGCGGCGGCGCGGCGCTATCCCCGTGCTTACCCACACCACTGAGTTGCGCCATCCGAAGGGCGTCGTCACGGTGATCTCGCCGTGGAATTACCCGTTGAGCATGGCGGCAGGCGATGCGATCCCGGCCCTGATGGCAGGCAACGCCGTCGTGCAGAAGCCCGACACCCAGACCGCGCTCACCGCCCTGTGGGCCCTTGACCTGATGCGCGAAGCCGGATTACCGGCAGACGTGTGGCAGATGGTGATCGGCCGTGGCAGTTCGATCGGCGAGGCGCTGATGGCGGGCGGCGACTACATGATGTTCACCGGATCCACCGCCAGCGGACGGCAGATCGCCCGAGGCGCCGGCGAACGGCTGATCGGCGCATCCCTCGAGCTCGGCGGGAAGAACGCGATGATCGTGCTGGCCGATGCCGATATCGACCGGGCCGCCGACGGGGCGGTCGCCGCGTGCTTCCCGTCGGCGGGTCAGCTGTGTGTGTCGATCGAGCGGCTCTATGTCGCCGAGCAGATTCGCGAGAAGTTCGTCGGCTTTCGCCGAGCGCACCCGCAAACTGAATTTGGGTGCCGCGTACGACTTCTCCGTCGACGTGGGCTCGCTGACCAATCCCGGCCAGCTCGAAACCGTCACCGCACATGTGGCCGATGCCGTCGCCAAGGGGGCGACCGTCCTCGCCGGTGGCCACGCACGGCCTGATCTGGGGCCTTTGTTCCACGAGCCGACGATCCTGGCCGACGTCACCCCCGAGATGACGCTGTTCGCCCACGAAACCTTCGGCCCGGTGGTGTCGATCTACCCCTATCGCGAGGTCGACGAAGCGATCGCGCTGGCCAACGCCACTCCGTACGGGCTCAACGCCAGCGTCTGGTCTCGCGACGGCGCCCGCGCCCGGGCAGTCGCCGCCCGGTTGCACGCCGGAACCGTCAATGTCAACGAGGCCTTCGCGGCCGCGTGGGGCAGCATCGACGCGCCGATGGGCGGCATGGGCGATTCCGGTCTCGGTCGCCGCCACGGCGCCGACGGGCTGCTGAAGTACACCGAGGTACAGACCGTCGCGCAGCAGCGCCTGCAAGGCTTCGACCCACCGCGCGGTGTCGACCACGATCAGTGGTACCGAATCCTCACCTTCGCGCTCCGGACATTGCGGCGCGTAGGTGCACACTGAGTCCGAGGACCACGTGACCATAGCGACGCCCAGAGGAGATCACGCATGACCAAGCGCATCTTGAACGTCGTCACCAACGTCGGCCACTACGACGACCCGTCCCACCCCACCGGACTGTGGTTGTCCGAACTCACCCATGCCTGGGATGTGTTCGCCGAGTATGGATTCGAGCAGACTCTCGTCAGCCCGGCCGGCGGCCCCACTCCGTTGGAACCGCGCTCCCTGAAGTTCCCCAGCTACGGCAAGACCGCCAAGGCCTGGCACGACGATCCGGCCCGGATGGCGCTGCTGGAGAACACCGCCGCGCCCGAGGAAATCGACTCGGCCGATTACGACGCCATCTACTTCACCGGCGGGCACGCGGTCATGTACGACTTCCCCGACAGCGCGGGCCTGCAACGCATCACCCGAGAGATCTACGAACGCGGCGGCATCGTCGCCTCGGTCTGCCACGGCTACTGCGGCCTGCTCAACACCACACTCTCCGACGGCACCTACCTCGTCGCCGGACGCAAGCTCACAGGCTTCGCCTGGCAGGAAGAAGTCCTGGCCCGAGTCGACAAGCTCGTGCCCTACAACGCCGAAGCGGAGATGAAGAAGCGCGGCGCGCGCTACGAGAAGGCCAAGCTGCCGTTCATCTCCTACGCCGTGGTGGACGGCAACCTCGTGACCGGACAGAACCCGGGATCGGCCAAGAAGACAGCGAAGGAGATCGCCGCCCGGCTGTGACTCGTCCACTGGGTTGTTCGATCGAAATGCGGCCGACGGTCCGCTCGCCGGCCAGGGAACGCCGTTTGGTCAACGCACTCGGTTGATGTCGATGGTTCGGGCGTGAGTTTGGAAACGATCGTTCTTGACTAGATGTTCCCAAATTGGGTACCGTGGCGACATGGCGCGACCGAGAACATTCGATGAGGCTGCTGTCGTCGAGTCCGCGGCGGAACTGTTCGCCCGGCGCGGGTTCGACGCCGTGTCGATCGACGACCTCGTCGGCCAGCTGGGCGTCCACCGCCACAGCCTGTATCGCACGTTCGGAAGCAAGCGCGGGCTCTATCTGCGGGCGCTGCGAGCGACACGGAAACAGAACCTGTACGCGCTCGCCGCCGCCGACGATCCACTGCAAATCCTCTACGCCGCAGTGGTTTCCGAGGGGATCGGCAGTATCGATCTGCTGCTGATGGCGGCGATCGAGCAGGGCGCGGCTGACCCCGAAGTCGCCGCCGAGGTCACGGGCGCCTTCGCGGAACTCGATGCGGTCACCGCGGCGCTCGGCGACGGAACGTTGTCGACCGCAACGTTGCTGGGACTTCGGCTGCGCGCCCGCGCCGGTGACGACGTGGCCGGCATCGCGGACGAGTTCACCAGACGAACACAGACCGATCAGTAACACGAACGAAGGAGAACGACATGGCCGAAGTCAGCATCGACGGCAGGGATCTGGTGGTCCGCATCGAAGGCCTGGACAAGCTGTGGGCGTTGAAGAGCCGCTTGGTGATCCCGCTGGCGAACGTCCGTGGCGCGACCGCCGATCCGGGAATCATCAAGGAGCGCAAGGGCATCCGAGCACCCGGCACGCATCTACCCCGCGTGATCACGGCCGGGACTTTCCACATCGACGGGGAACGAGTGTTCTGGGACGTCCGCGACCCCGACAAGGCCGTGGTCGTCGCATTGGCCGACGAGCAGTACGCACGGCTGGTCCTCCAAGTCGACAACCCCGCCGATGTGGTCGCGCTGATCGAAAGAGCGTGCGCGCGATAAAGATTCGCCTGAGCTCGCCGAGGTGGCTGTCATGAGCGTTTCGGCGCAGGAAACGACCACCTCGGCGAGGGGAGCGCCGCCGGCCCCCGGACCCGCCGCGCGGCGAACGACCTGCATTCCGGATGTTACAGTGATTTCACTAACGCAACTACTGTGGTAACAACGGCTGTCGGTGACCCGACAAACCGGGCATGACTCTCAATCGCAAGCAGCTGCAACAGTTTTCGGCCCGCGCCGGTGTCATCGCAGCGGTGACCGCCGCCGGGGTGGTCGGGCTCGCGGCGCCATCTACCGCTATTCCGCATGACCCGGGCTTTCCGTTCTCGCCGACCCTGACACGCCTGGTTCCGACCAGCTGCTCCGCGATCATCGACGCAGTCACCGTGCAGCAGGAGAAGCCTGGCACGTTCGGCGTGCGGGTGAAGGTCACCCAGACCGGGGAGGGCTGTGCGGACTGGAAGGTCGCTGTGCGCTTCAAGAACCTGGATACCGGGTACGCGGACGGGCAGCAGCACCGCGTCGTGAACGGTGTCGTCCAAAACACGGTGGACGGCGTGATCGTCGGTTTCGGCACGGCGCCGGGCGTCGGCCGGGTGGAGGCTCGGATCGTCGCGCTGGACTCGAACGACAGAGAGATGGAGCAGATCTCGGGTACGGCGGCGTTCACACTGAGCTGAGCGAGTGTGCCGTGTCCAGTGATCGCTGGACACGGCACACTCGGCGGTCGGCGGGAATCCGGATCACCACCCCGATGTCGCGGGCGCGCACCTCGTCGACATCCCAATCCGCCCGCCGCAACAGCCGCCGCCCAGAAGCGCCCCGGCTTTTCAGCGTGCAGGCACTTCCCGGCGTTCCGTGATCGACGGATCAGATATCGATGAGATCTGTTGCGAGATTGGTCAATTCGTTCTTATACGTCGAAATGACGCCGACCATGGAGGCGGATTGGGATTCCTGCGTCTTGATGATGGTTTCGAGGACCATCACCTTCCGCCGAAGTTTCGCGATCATCCGCGCCTGATCGCTGATCGTCGTCGCTTGGTCGCGGATGACCGCCGCCGCACTGTCGCCGGCGGCGGGCGCGTTCCCGTCGGCCAGGACGACTGGACTCGAATACCTCACCAGGTCCCCGGTTCCGGTCGGCACCGAACCCACTTCCTTCTCGGACTCGAGAGCCGACACGTCTTCGGCGACTGCTGCTACTTCACTCTCGGCGGGATCGGCCTCGTCGTCGACCACGTGCTCGATGTCACCGACGGCTTCACCGTCGACTACCTTCTCGCTTTCCACAATCGCCGCCTCTGCCACGGCCACCGGCTCTTCCTCCGGCTCCGCCGTGTCCTCAACCGCGGACACTTCTTCGACTGCCGCTGGCACTTCGGTCACCTCCGCCTCGAAGGGCTCGGCCTCATCCACCTCTTCAGCTACGTCGATCGCACTCACGTCGGCCACGGTCTCGTCCGCGGCGAACGTCTCGCTATCGGCGGCCTCCACCTCGGCGACCGCTTCGGTTTCGGCATCCTCCGCGCCGTCGGCTGTTGCTTCTTCCCCGGCGGCGACCGCCTCCACAACCACTACCGCCGACTCCGGCTCGGCCTCGGCCAGCTCGACTTCGGGCACGACCTGCTCCTCGTCAACCACGGACTCGGCTTCGACGACCTCTTCACCTTCGGCAACAGGCGGCTCCGTCATCTCTGCCTCAGCCACCGGCCCCTCCTCCGGCTCCGAAGCCTCCTCGACCGCAGGCGCTTCCACGGCGGTCGGTTCTACTTCGGCCACTTCCAACTCGAGGGGCTGGGTCCGACCCTCTTTTTCAGCTACCTCAACGGCATCCACCTCTGCCTCGGTCTCGTCCACAGCGGGCGCCTCGCTTTCAGCAGCCACCTCGGCAACAGGTGACTCCGTCGCCACAGCTGCCTCGACCTCGGCTGGTTCGGCGACAGCTGCTTCGACCTCGGCTGGTTCGGCCTCGGCTGGTTCGGCGACAGCTGCTTCGACCTCGGCTGGTTCGGCCTCGGCTGCCTCGACCTCAGCTGCCTCGACCTCAGCTGCCTCGACCTCAGCTGCCTCGACCTCAGCTGCCTCGACCTCAGCTGGTTTGGTCTCAGCTGCTTCGGCCTCGGACGCAACCGGATCGCCCACTTCTGCGACGACATCCACCTCGGCCGATGTATCGGACTCGACGTCCGAACCGCTTTCAGCTACCGCCTCCGCATCCGAGGCGCCGTCCGTGACCGCCTCCTCGTCGTCCACCACCCTGGACTCGCTTTCGCCGACATCGCCATCTGCGGTGACCTCGACTGCGGCCTCGGCATCGGCTTCACCCTCGGCGACAGCCTCGCCTCCAGTAGCCACTACCTCCGATTCCTCGGCAACCTCGTCGGCGTCAACAGCCGACCCGGCTTCCGCAACCTCACCTTCGGTTGCTGTTTCCGCTTCAGCGTCGACGGCAACATCACCGGCATCCTCTGCCGCCACCTCGGTCTCAGCAGCAGCTCCGCCCTCCGCAGCCACCACCTCCGATTCATCGGCCGCGTCCACAACCTCGACTGCCGTTGCGGCGTCGACAGCCGACTCGGCGTGCGGCACTTCACCTTCGCTCGCAGGCTCGGTATCGGCTGCTGCCTCCTCCTGCTCGGCTGTGTCCCCTTCTACTTCGGCCTCAGCGACAGTTGCTTCGACAGCCGGTTCCTCGGCGGCGGACTCATCCTCGACTGCCGTGGCTTCGACCTCGGCAACCGACTCGTTCTCGACAACCGAGGATGCGGTTGCCTCGGGTGCCACGTTTACGATTTCCTCTCCACCTTCGGCAACGGCCTCGCCCTCGGCCACCGCCTCCTTCGGTGCTTCACCATCAGCAACCGTCACGTCTTCCTCGGCTACCGGTTCGCCCTCGGCTGACACCGCGTCGCCCGCGGCGGCAGACGCTTCGACCTCGGCCACGGTAGCGGTCTCCTGCTCGGCTACCGCCCCCTCGCCTGCGGTAGCTGTCGTCGTCTCCTCGGCGGCGGCCGCGTCGTCCGTGATCGTCGCCCGGTCGTCGGGAGTTGTCATATCTGCCTGGCCTTTCGAAAAGTTGTGGTCGATCTCCGGCTCGTCGTCCCGGCGGGTAGGCCGCCTTCGCACGTCACCGAGGTTGTCGCTGTCCGAATCCCGCGGTGCCGGTGTGTAATTCGGCGGAAGCGCGTGGACATTGGTCGGTGCCTGGGAGCCCTGATCACCAACCGCCGGCTCGTCTCGAGCGGCTTCACCCGGTCGCGGCACTCCGCGAAGGCGTTGCGCGGCCCATCTCGCGAGACTCCACAACCCGAACCGGCCGCCGAGCACGGGCCGCTCCAACGAAGCCATCACTGCCACACCACATCCCAGGTCTCCAACCAGCCCGAACGCCGGTACTGTAACGGTCGTACACGAGGTCGGCGAGACAAACTACGAATGCTTCAGCCAGTCGTGACCTGCCCGAGATCCGACGCGACGGCGTAGCGCGGAATCGTGTGGATTGAGCAGATGTAAACCGTGGCAGGCGTGTGCAATCCGATTCGGAGTGCCGGTGAACGATGTTGTAGTAGGCGCCGGGTCAACAACGAAACCTGTGGTCGCGGCCCGCGCCGACCGGCCGCCGGTTGCTGGTGCTCGTGATGCGCGTGACACGACCACGCCGCCCTGACGAACACATCCGTTCGCGCGCATCACGCCCTGTTTGCCAGTGAAGCCGACCCGGCGGCTTGTCCTTTGGGTTCACCGGTGCTTCTCGGCGGATACGTAGCCCGCCTGCCGCATCCGGTCGAGCAGCTCGTCGGGCAGGTCGGCGGGCAAGTCGGTGATCGGGCGGCCGTAGGTGGCGGCCAGGTCGAAGGGGGTGGCGCGGTCGACCGACCAGCCGTGCTGAGACAGCCATTCCCCGGGTTCGGCGCGGGCGTCGTCGTACCACAGGTCGCGCACGTTCAGATTGCCGAACGGGTTGCCGCTGCTGCCGAAGAACTTTTCCTCCATGTCGAAGTGGCGCTGGTCCAGGCCGCGGCCGAAGTCGTCGGTGGCCACGCAGCTGCCGGGCGCGGACAGGGCGTCGATGCGTTCGAACAATGCGTCGTGTGCCGAACCCGGCAGGAACGGCAACAGCCCCTCGGCCGACCACGCTGCCGGCTGCCCCGGATCGAAATCCGCGGTAGTGAGCGCCGCGGGCCAGTCGTCGCGCAGATCGACCGCCAGTGCACGCCGATCGGCCGTGGCAACGGCACCGTGATCGGCGAGCACCCGGTTCTTGAACTCCAACACGCGTGGCTGATCGACCTCGAAGACGACCGTGCCCGCGGGCCACTCCAGCCGATACGCTCGTGCGTCCAGACCGGATGCCAGGATCACTGCCTGCCGCACACCCCGCTGCCACGCCGCGGTGAAGAACTCGTCGAAGAACTTTGTCCGAACCCCCATGAACCGCCCGAACAGACCGACCGTGCCCGCCGACGCCGGGTCGTCCAGCATCCGCAGAAAGTGCGGTTCACCCGCGGCCTCGACAAACCACGCCGCGTAGTCGTCGTGGATCATCGGCTCGCGATCGATCGTCTCGAGTGCGCGAAACGTGGCGACGCCCAGGGCGGTCAGACCCACGCTCGTCACGATGTCCCAGCTGTCTCCATCCGTTCGCATCGATATCACCCCATGGTGTCAGCGATCATCAGAGCCGTGCTGAAGCGGAGCAAACGCCCCGCATCCATCCCATCGATCTTCCTCCCATGGAGAACCTCCGGGCAACGCCCGAACCTGCGTCCCCGAATGACACCGCGGGCGGAGGGCGTATCCCAAGTACATGGCACTATCGGGCGTTCCACGATCATCACGCGCTGTCGCTGTGCCCACTTCGAACGGAAAGCCATAACTCCAGGTCACACGCTCACTTGACGACTTTGCCGGAGCCCTGGCCGACCGCTTCTACGTCGTTGGGGGCCTATGGTTGCCGGATATTTTCCGAATTCGGAGCCGTTGCCGGGTGTGGTGTTGAGGCGCCGCTGCCGCAGAGACGGATATGTGCCGGAGTTGGATTCGACCAGAAAACGTGGACCGGGCGCCACACTGCCTCGAGCTGGACGGTTGCTCAGTATCGTTCTAGTGCATCGTGTTCGGGGAAAGCCGAAGGATTTGGTCCGGGCGCTCGTGTCGGCAGTCTGTGACGAAATTTCTGTGGCAGGGTGGTCGGCTGTGAAGACGATCCTGGTCACGGGGGCGACGTCGGGTATCGGTGCGGAGT
The DNA here is from genome assembly GCF_040654065.1 of Nocardia sp. NPDC050793. NCBI lineage: Bacteria > Bacillati > Actinomycetota > Actinomycetes > Mycobacteriales > Nocardiaceae > Nocardia > Nocardia sp. NPDC050793. The sequence continues at coordinate 10,877 of NZ_JBFAHG010000015.1, read as the reverse complement.
CGGCATGCCAGTTGACGGCGGAGGGGGACCGGTTTGTGCTGGTTGGCCGGAACCTGGAGAAGCTTGCTGATGCCGCGAGGCGCGTGCGGTGCGCGAGGGCAGCGCGAGGCCGGTAGGGCCGACCGGGTAGCCGCAGCGGCGTGACGTTTCCACGACTGCGTTTGTCGCCGAGCGCGACACAGGATCTTTGTTGCCGAACCGAAGCGGAAAGCAGGGATGATGCGTACGCGTTTCGAGTCGATCGGTGCCTACACACCGACAACTGTCCGCTCCACCGAGGATCTGATCGCCGAGCTGGCCGTGCCGAAGTCGTTGGACATCGAGCGGATCACGGGAATCCGGAATCGGCGGGTCTATGACAGTCATCCGGACCGGTATGAATCGTCCTTCGACTTGGCGCTGCACGCGATCGCCGACTGTCTGCGGCACTCCGGCTACGCCGTCGACGAACTGGATGTCATCATCTCGGCCTCCATCACCCGCACCCGCGGCAAGGGAATCTTCTGTTATGCGCCGTCTTTCGCGATGATGTTGGGTCGTGCGATCGGTGCGGACGCAGCGCGGTGTTTCGATGTGTCGAACGCGTGTGCCGGGATGTTCACCGCGGTGATGGTGCTGGATCGGATGATCAAAGCCGGGGTTGTGCGTAATGGTTTGGTGGTCAGCGGGGAGCAGATTACCCCGATCGCGGAAACCGCGGTGCGGGAGATCAGCCAGCCGTATGACCCGCAGTTCGCGTCGTTGACCGTCGGGGACGCCGCATCCGCGGTCGTCCTGGACGGTCGCGGCGACGACGATGACGAGATCCATTACGTCGAACTCATGACCGCCGCCGACGGCGCCGAGCATTGCCTGGGGATGCCCAGTGACCACACAGGTGGAATGGCGATGTACACCGACAACCGGGCCATGCAGAACGAGGCCCGCTACCAGCAGGGCATCAACCGGCTGGCCGATTTTCTCGCCGAGACCGGGCGCAGCTGGGACAGTGAGAAATACGACTACTGGATCCATCACCAGTTCAGCGCACCCGCGATCGGCTACATCTCGGATTTGACCGAGCGGCATTTCGGCACGCCGATGCCGCAAGCGCTCAACGTGCTACGCGACTACGGCAATACCGCCTCGACCTCGCATTTCCTGGTACTGCACGAGCATCTCGCGCAACAAAAGATCCCCAAAGGGTCGAAGATCCTCATGATCCCGGCGGCTTCGGGAATCGTCTCCGGATTTCTCGCCGCGACCATCTCTCGCTTGGAGGCATGAGCATGGCAACGACGATCATCTCGGCCGCGACGAACTCCGACCCCGACACCGGCAGCTACTTCGAACTGGCTGCACGCGCGGCGCGCACCTGCGTGCAGCGTGCGGATATCGGCCTCGGCGAGATCGGAGTGCTGATCAACACTGGGGTATTCCGCGACAGTAACATCTGCGAGCCCGCGGTAGCGGCGCTCATTCAGAAGCGGATCGGGCTGGGCCTCGCTTACGAGGCCGGGCGGGCGCCGACACTCTCCTTCGACCTGATGCAAGGCGCCACCGGTCTGCTGCACGCCATCGTGACCGCCGACGCTTTCCTCGCCACCGGCGCGGTGAAGTACGCGTTGCTCGTAGCGGGCGATGTCCATCCCTCCACTGAGCGCGACGTCACTGATTTTCCCTACAGCAGTGGTAGCGCCGCACTGCTGCTCGGAAGCTCGCCTACCGCGGGCGGATTCGGTCGGCTGCACACCTGTGAAATCCCCGGCCCGGTCGACCCGATGGCCTGGGTGGATCTGGATGAAGCCCGCACCGACGGTCGTCGCGTCATATGTGTTCGTGCCGGTGCGCAGGACCCGGTCGATCTGGCCGTGGCGGTCGTGCGCTCCTGCGTGGATGAGCAGGGACTCGACGGGAGCGATTTCGCCGAGGGGCAGGCCCTGCTGCTGGTGCCAGCCCACGTGTCCGGATTCCGCACCCGCTTGGCGAACATTCTCGCCATCCCGTCGCGGTCGGTGATCGGTTTCGCTCCATCGGTCGGCGTTCCCTATACCGCGGCCCCGGTGCACGCCTACCTGAACGCGTTGGATGTGGGTCTGCTCGACGCCGCGCGCACCGTGATCTTTCTGGCAGCAGACGGGGTATCGGCAGCCTGCCTGGCCTACCACCCGCAGTCGGTATCGCCCACGCCTGAAAAGCGCACGCCTTCGGGGCGAACGCACGATGCTGACACACCCGGTCGAGCCGCCACCGGAGTCTGTTGATACCCACGAAAGGCGCACGTAGCGAGTGGATTACGTTGGTCGGAGGGCGGCTGGGAACGTGATCGCCGCTACATCGGATGAGCGTCGGGCCGGGAGAGCCCGGGCACTTGGATGCCTGACGCATCCGGCCCGGGCAACGCACCCCGCGATCCTGTGTGGATCAGTCCAGATGGGCCGACAGCAGCCAGGCCGGAATCGACTTGCGGCCACTGGGCTCGTCGCGCATGCCCTCGAACCGGAAACCCGCGTCCGCCGGCAACTCCGCAGGCAGATTGCCATGGATTCGCGCCGGCCTGATCTCATCGATCACCCAGTACTGCGACACCACCTCGCGAAGCTCGTCGGCGGTGACCGGCGATGGCCCCGGTTCCGGTGCTTCGGGCAGGGCGGCCCGGTCGAACACCAGAACGAAATACGACGCGCCCGGCGCGGCGGCGCGCGCAATGGACTGCTGATAGCCCTCCCGCGACTCGACCGGGATCGAATGGAACAACGTGCTGTCGACGATGGTGCCGAAGCGGCCGTCGTAGCCGGTGAAGGAGGCGATGTCGGCGACCTCGAAGGAGGCGTTGCCGAGGCCGCGCCTGGCGGCCTCGGCGCGGGCCAGTTCGACCGCGGTCGGCGACAGATCCAGGCCGACGGTGGTGAAACCCCGCTCGGCCAGATACAGCGAGATCGCCGCCTCCCCGCATCCGACATCGAGGACATCGCCATGGAATCTGCCCTGCTCGATCAGCGCGGCGAGTTCCGGCTGGGGTTCCCCGATACTCCACGGTGGTTTGACGCCCGGCCCGAACAGGCCTCCTGTACCTCGGTAGATTTCTTCGAATTCGAAATCATGAGGGGTAGTCATAGCCCACGAATATCAGAGAACCTGGTACATGTTCGGGACGTGGCCCGCGACGCGCTTGGACTGGTCAGGAGCCGGTGCGGCGGCGGCAGAACGGGGCATCGTTTGCCGGAACAACAACTACAACCGATGGGACCGGCCCGTGGATTCGGGTCGGTCCCATTGGTGATCGCATATGCCCTGGCCCTGGAGTGAAGCCGGTGAGGGGGTGCGGTCAGATGTAGGTGTAGGAAACGCCGATACTTGTTCCAGCCGCGGTGGTGACCGTGACCGGCACCGTGCCGGCCCCCGCGGGGGTCAACGCGATGATCAGGGTGTCGGAGAACACGAAATAGAATGCCGCCGGAGTAGCGCCGAAACTTACCGCGGTAGCACCCGTGAACCCGGTACCGGTCAAAATCACCAACGTTCCCCCGACCGACGGCCCTGAATTCGGGCTGATCGAAGCCACGACGGGAATCGCAGGAACAGATCCGTAGGTGAACGGCAGCCCGTTACTCGTCCCCGCCGCGGTGGTGACCGTCACCGGCACCGTACCGACCCCCGCAGGAGAAACCGCGGTAATCTGCGTGTCCGATACGACCGTGAACGAAGTTGCCGGCGTAGCACCAAAACTCACGCCCGTGGCACCGGACAGACCCACACCGGTCACAGTGACCGTGGTCCCCCCAGCCGACGGCCCCGAATTCGGAATCAGCAAAAGGAGGATCGGAAGCAGCACATACGTGTAAAGAACCCCGTTACTCGTACCGCCTGCTGTGGTGACGGTGACCGGCACCGTGCCCAGACCTATCGGAGCGACCGCGGTGATCTGCGTATCCGAATTCACCGTGAACGACGTCGCCGGAAGAATACCGAAAAACACCGCAGTAGCGCCGGTGAACCCGGTACCGGTCAACGTGACCGTAGTCCCGCCGGTCACCGGCCCCGAAGTCGGACTGATCGACGTCAGCGTGGGAACCGGCACATACGTGAACGGGACCCCGGCACTCGTACCGCCTGCTGTGGTGACCGTGACCGCCACCGTACCCGTCCCGGCAGGAGACAACGCAACAAGCAGGTTGTCCGACAACACGAAATACGACGTTGCCGCAGTAGCACCGAAACTCACCGCAGTAGCACCGGTGAACCCGGTACCGGTCAAGGTGACCAAAGTCCCGCCGGTCACCGGGCCCGAACCCGGAATGATCGAAGCCACAGTGGGAACCGTGGGAACCGAAACGTAGCTGTAGGGAACGCCGTTACTCGTACCGGCCGCAGTGGTCACAGTGACCTGCACCGTACCCGATCCCGGCGGAGCGATCGCGGTGATCTGCGTACTGGAATCGATGGTGAAAGTGGTCGCGGTCGTACCGAACCGCACGGTCGCGGGACCGGTGAAGTCGGTACCGGTGATGACCACACCATTGAACCCCGAAGCGGGCCCCGATGTCGGCGAAAGCGAAGTGATAGTAGGCATGACGCTGCCTCCTTGCTGACGTGGTGAAAGGGTGATACGAGGTGAATAGCGCTCCATCTGCACCCCGGGTACCGACTCTCGTCATCGCCGGGCTCTATCCAGTAACGCCCCAGCACCGGCACTCGGACAATGAATCCTCGGATCCGTTTTCCAATGAACCCGGATCCGGACCGACGCTCGCACTGGTCGGCTAGTACTCCAGCATCACTGCGTGATGTTGTGGGGTAGCAAAGGGTTTCGTGCTGGTTGACGAGGGTCTGGCCACGCGGACGGCTGGGCCGGGGGAGTTGTTCGCGCGGGTGGCAGGGCGGTTTCAGCGGGCCAGAGCCGCGGTGCGCGTGTGCCACCGCGGCGACATCGTCAAGATCAAATAATTTGGCGGGCTGGTTTCAGCTACCCGGATCCGGATAGATCGGTCACTCGGACGGAAGGCAGTTGTCCGGGAGGGATCGGATTCTGTGCCCGAGATGTTCGGCCACGTCTGCGCGTTGAGTCACGCCGAGCTTCTCCAGGATGTTGTGCACATGATTCTTGACGGTGCATACTTCGATTCCCAAGCACGCGGCGATCGCGCGGTTGCTCAGGCCGAGCGCGATGTGATCGGCGACCTCCGACTCGCGGGCGGTCAGCAATGGGCGTGAGCGGCGCAGACGATTTTCGTTGGCAAGCGCGGCGACTCGGCGCATCAGTCCGGCCGCGATCACCGGTGAGCACAGTGTTTTCCCTTGTGCCGCATGCCGTATCGTCGCCATGAGATCGTCGATAGATCCTTCGCGCGGGACGTATCCGACCACCCCTGCTTCTGCACAGTCGACGACATGCTGCTCGGTTTCCGGGAGCGCGAGAGCCACGATCTTGGTCTCGGGGAATTCTCTGGCGTACAGACGTGCGCTTGCCGAACTGTTCACCGCGGACATGTCCAGCAGGAGAATGTGCGGGACGACTTGACGGGCGAGGTGGAGTCCTTCGACGGGATGCTCGCACGTGGCGATCTCACCGATGCCGCCGAGCGCGGTTAGTACCGCCGCCAGCCCTTCGCGGTACAGCCGGATCGGCGAGACGATGACTATCCGCAAAGCGGATTCTTCACTTCGATGAACTGCGTGGGCCCCCTCGAACATCCCCCTCAGCACCCCTTCGTGAAGCCCGGCATCAGCAGAGCAACAAGGATCTTCGCGCTCTCCAGGCCGGTAGCCGAACGGATTCAGCGACGCCATCATTCCTCCTCGACCGCGACTAGGATTGCGTCCACCTTCACCTCGATCGCCCCCAGTGGCGCTGCCTCCTTGTTGCTGGTCCTCTGTACCTGGGGGGTGCCCGACCTATAGCTGCCCGGCTCCATACCATTAAGGCCCTTGGACTGGCACCCGGGCAATCTTTTTCAGATTGCTGCCGCGCAATGAGGATGTGGCCCTTGGTCTTATGCCGGTGCGGTGATGGTGGGCGGGCAAGCGCGGCGCGACGCGATTGGGTTCGCGCTGCTACTGCGCTTCGACACCCAGCGGGGCAATTCAGCCAGCCGTCCAGGGCCGCAGCTTCTCCGGATTCCGGATCACCCAGATGCGAGTGATCCGGCTGTGGGCGATGTCGAAGGCGTAGACCGAGACGATGGTGTCGTCCAGCTGTGCGACCAAGCCGGGCTGGCCGTTCACCGTGCGCTCCAGCAGGGTTAGCTCGGCGCCGCGGGCGGCGATTTCCATCCAGGCGTGGGCGATCTGCTCACCGCCGGTGATCGGGGCGCGGAAGGTCAGGGCCAGGCCGCCGCCGTCGGCCGTCGCGGTCGCTTGCGGGTCGAGCAGGTCGATCAGGGCCTCGATATCGTTTGTCTCCCAGGCTCGCTTGAAGTCCCGGACCACCTCGGCGCGCTCGCTGGTCGATGGGCCCCGCGAGGTGTCGATGCGGCGGCGGGCGCTGGAGGCGAGCTGGCGGCAGGCCGCGGGGGTGCGGCCGACGACCTCGGCGACCTCGGCGAAGGAGTAGCGGAACACGTCGTGCAGGACGAACGCCACCCGCTCGGCCGGCGTCATGGAATCCAGCACGACGAGAAAAGCCATGCTGATCGACTCGTCAAGGGTGATCCGGTCGGCGGGATCGGCCGGGACGGGACCACCGATCCATTCGGAATGGCCGGGTACCGGCTCCGGAAGCCATTCGCCCACATAGCGTTCCCGCCGGGCGCGCGCCGAGCCGAGCAGATCCAGACAGATCCGGCCGGCGACCGTGGTCAACCACGCGCCGGGCGCTGCCACCTCCCGCCGCTGCCGCTCGGTCAGCGCGTACCAGCGCGCGTAGGTCTCCTGCACCACATCCTCGGCTTCGGCCAGCGAGCCCAGCAGCCGGTAGGCGAGATTGATCAGCTGACGGCGTTCGCTGATCACCGCGGGCAGGTGCGGGTCGGTCATGGTCGGCTCCTCCGGTCTGTGCGTCCCTCACCGACATCGACGAATCAGAGACCCGATTTGTCAGGCGGCCTGACATTCCCGACGGCTGTGTCGTCGGAAGGTGGTAACCCGTTCAGCAAAGCAGGAGTTCCGGACATGACCAGAATCGGCATCATCCTCGGCAGCACCCGGCCCAACCGCAACGGCCCGCAGATCGCCCAATGGGTGCTGGATTCGGCATCGCAGCGCGGCGACGCCGAATTCGAACTGATCGATCTGCGCGACCACCCGCTACCGCATCTGGACGAGCCCGCGCCGCCGATGTTCGGCCCATCGGTCCATGAACACACCCGTGCCTGGGCCGAGCGGATCGCCCCGTTCGACGGCTTCGTGATGGTGACCCCGGAATACAACGGCGGCGTCCCCGGAGTGCTGAAGAACGCCATCGACCATCTGTTCGCGGAGTGGACCGACAAGGCGGTCGGATTCGTTTCCTACGGCGCGGGTGGCGGCGCCCGCGCCGTAGTGCAACTGCGGACGGTCTGCGGCACGCTGGGCATGGCGGATGTCGGCTATCAGGTCGCGATCTCGCTGCTCACCGATTTCGAGAACCACACCACCTTCACACCGCGCGATCACCATGCCGCCGCTCTGCAGAAGACGCTGGATCAGCTCATCGCCTGGAGCACCGCGCTCGCACCGCTGCGGGCGGGCGCCGAAACCGCTCTCGTCAATTCCTGAGGAGCCAATCATGACCATGCCCAACGCCTTTCAGTCACGCGCCGACCGCATCGAGTCCGATGAAGCCGAGCTTCGCAGGCAAATCGACAAGGTAGTCGAAGGACTGCGAGCCAAGGATCTCGAGGCCCTGAAGCAGCTCTACACAACCGACGTCGTGTCCTTCGACGTCGAGCCGCCGCTCCAGCATGTCGGGACAGCGGCGAAACTCGAGAACTGGGCGAAGGTGTTTCTGTTCTTCGAGAGCGTGACCTATGAGGTTCGCGACCTGACGTTCACCGTCGGCGATGACGTGGCATTCGGGCACGCCTTTGCTCGTCTCAGCGGCACGCTGAGGAATGGGACGGCAACGAGCGGCATGTGGGTCCGGGTCACCTACGGAATGCGGAAGATCGACGGCACCTGGTTGATCGCACATGACCAAGTCTCGGTGCCGCTCGACATCGAGACCGGCAAAGGCGTCGTCGATCTCGAGCCCTGACGGGTCGCAGAAGTGCTGCCGGGGCCTCACCGCGCAGGCTTTCCTACTAGCTTCCGGCTGAACAAGACACACGCACGACAGGGTCGTTCGTCATCGTCGGCGGATATGCCGGTGTGATGGCGGCCTCTCGTTCGACCCAGCCCGACGACGTGACGGTGATGGTGAGCAATGCACGCCTGCTGTTCTTCCCGCGGCCGGGTCTGCACCAGCGCTCATGAGCGGGACCGACGATGCGGTCGTCGGCCACATAGAGAACCTCTAGAGCACATCAGATCTACTCGACGAAGAAGGCTGAAATGCACACTCCAACAACCACAACGTCACAGCAATCGACTGCCGAGAAGTCAGCCCTGGTCGCACGAAGCGACCTGAACCGGGGCCGGATCCGACGAATCGCCTTTTGGGCCACCACGTTTGTCATTGTTTTCGAGTTGGTTGCGGGATCGGTGTGGAACCTGCTGGCGATCGAATGGATAGAAATTCAGTTGCACCACCTGGGTTACCCGCACTTCTTCGCCTACGTTCTGGGTGCGTGGCAGGTCGGTGCGGCCGTCGCGATCGTTGCGCCGGGGTTGCCCGTGATCAAGGAATGGGCGTACGCGGGTGCCTTTTTCCTGTGGTCGGGTGCGGTGGTGTCGCATCTGGCAGTCGGCGACGGTGTCGAGTCGTGGTCGGGGGCGCTGGTGTTCGCGATGTGCGCTGTCGCGTCGTGGATGCTGAGGCCGGCCGACCGCCGGCTCCCGCAGACACGGCTGCGTCGGGACCGCACCGCCGGCGCCGGACAGGTCGGGGCCGGTCTGCCAGGAATCCGCTCTCGCGATTGGGCCGTTGCGATCGGGCTCCTCGTTCTTCTGTTTGCCGTTTCGTTCCTCACGCTGCCCGCGGTCGAAGACGTCATGCACAAGAATGCAGTTGAGCTCGGCTGGATCGACGAGTAGCGGCCCTGATTGCCGCTGGCTCAGAGAGCAGTCGCCAGCCACGCGCGCGGTGAGCATCCCACTCTTTGGGTGAATGCCCGCGAGAACGCCGGAGGGTTGGCGTACCCGAGTTCCGTGGCCGTGCGAGCGACTGAGGCGCCTGCGCGGAGCCGATCCTGGGCGACCGTGATCCTCCACCCCGTCAGGTATTCGGCGGGCGGCTGCCCCACCATCTCCTTGAACCGGGCGGCGAAGGAACTGCGGGACATGCGCGCTTCGCGCGCCATCGTCGCGAGCGTCCATGGCCGCCCCGGCGACTCGTGGACGGCGGCGAGCGTACGGGCGAGGCGTTCATCGCAGAGCCCGGTCAGCAGACCGGTGGGCAGCGCAAGCTCGTCGGCGTGGTCGAGAATCCAGCGGAAGAGCTGGATGAGGACAACTTCGAAGAGCCGATCGGCCAGCACTCGTTCGCCGCACCGCACATTGTCGATCTCGGCGAACAGCAGATCGAGCGCTGGTTCGAGGGTGCCGACGGCGTTCAGCGGGAGCACGATCACGGCAGGGAGCGTCCGCACCAGGGGATGGGTTGGGCCGCCGTCGAAGTCGAGTGTCGCGCAGGCGAAGTCGGAGTCCTCGGTGGGCGCGTTGTGGAAGGCGTGCTCGAGCGGGCGTGGGTAGAAGAGCAGGCTGGGCTGATCGATCTGTTGCTTTTCCAGCCGACCGCTGACGCCTTGGTGCGTCACTTGCATCTCACCGCATCGGAGCACGTGCAGGAAGCCTCGTCCTTGCTGTGCGTCGAAGGTCGTTACGCCACACAGCGGTCCCGTATGGAACAGGCGGGTTCGCACCCGGAAGCGTTCGAGTAGGGGCGAGAGCCGGTCGAGGGAAGCCACATACCAAGGATGCCAGACGATCTGGTAGGAAATCGAGATGATATGACTCAATCAGTCCGAGTGGTCCTGGAAGTCTGAGAGTGCGTCGCCCGGCAAGACACTGCGGGGCGTCGTCCGAATCACGACCGAAGGAGCACTCCATGTCTCTCGTCCCCTTTGTCGAGCGCGAGTCCGCGACCGGAACCGTCAAGGACCAGCTCGATCGAATCCATGCCGCGTTCGGCACCGTGCCCGCGATGTTCCAAGCCGTCGCGAACTCGCCTGCCGCTCTGACGAGCATGTGGGCTTCGTTCGGCGCCTTCGGCGGCGGTGCCCTCGGGCCGGCGCTCAGCGAGCAGATCGCCGTGGCCGTCGCCAACCGAAACTCCTGCGAGTACTGCCTGGCAGCGCACACCGCTCTCGGACAGAAGGCCGGAGTGAGCCGTGCGGCGCTGGAAGCCGCGCAAACGGGCCAGTCCGATGACCCTCGGACTGCGGCACTCCTGGGCTTCGCGCTGAAGCTGGTCGAAGAGCGTGGCCAGGTCACGGCAGAGGACGTGGAGGCGGTCCGCGATCAGGGCTGGAGCGATGAGCACATCGTCGAGGTCATCGGGCAGGTCGCACTCAACCTGTTCACCAACTACATCAACATCGCCCTCGCGGTCCCGGTCGACTTCCCCGCGGTGGGTCTGCGGCGGGCCAGCTGATGTTCCGCCGTCGCCGACCAGAAGCTCCCATCCCATCAACGTGATGGCGTGGATGGCAGCCCTGACCATCGCGGCGATCAACTCGCCGTGGCAAGAAGGGGCGCCGAGGTCGTAGATCGCTCCGCGGCGGGGGCCCGGGCACAGGGCGCCCCCCCCCCCCCCCCCCCCCCCCCCCAAGGTTGTTGTGGGGGGTGGTAAAAATAAAGTGTAAAGAAAAAAACAACAAATA
>NZ_JBFAHG010000014.1:84208-157881 GCF_040654065.1 Nocardia sp. NPDC050793 | reverse complement strand
GTGTACCCCGAAGGGCCTTACCGCTCGACTTGCATGTGTTAAGCACGCCGCCAGCGTTCGTCCTGAGCCAGGATCAAACTCTCCGTTGAAGACTCACAATCACACCCGAAGGTGCAATCAGATCTAAACTAGAGTCCGAAAACCTAGCAAACAATCGCCAGCCGGAAATTAGCTGACTTAAATGTCCAGCCCTCCACACGGGGAGTGAAGAGCCGGAACCAAACATTAAAATTTGGCACTGACATTCATCGACACACTATTGAGTTCTCAAAGAACACACGCACACCCATCCACACCGAACTCATCCGGCACTTCCGAGAGGCAACTTTTACAGCTTAGCGCGGTCGATAACCCGAAACCAAATCGGGGTCTCAATCGAGCTAGTGTGACTGTCAGGCGCTCCTCGTACTACCTCGTTTCCCGGTCCGCGCCCAGCCTTTCGGCTTGGCGTCTCGGCTCCGGGTCGGTGTCCGTGTCGCTCTGACTTGAATAAAGTTACGTGTCTGCGTTCACGATGTCAAATCGCCTGGTCAGTACGGGTTTTCGACGACCGGAGATCAACACTGTCGGCGGACAAGATCAATCAGGCGCCCCGACCCGCTCCACCAAACCGCCCAGCGCCTGCAGCTGCTCGACGAAATTGGGGTAACCGCGGTCGATATGGAAGACGTCGTGCACTTCGGTGGTGCCGTCGGCGACCAGCCCCGCGAGCACCAGACCCGCGCCGGCCCGAATATCCGAGGACCACACCGGCGCGCTGGACAGCCGCGGAATACCGCGAACCACCGCGTGATGACCGTCGGTGCGGGCGTCGGCGCCCAGCCGGATCATCTCCTCCACGAAACGGAATCGCGCCTCGAAGATGTTCTCGGTGATCATCGACGTGCCGTCGGCGATGGCGGCCAGGCCGATCGCCATCGGCTGCAGATCGGTCGGGAAACCCGGGAACGGCAGGGTCGAGAAGTTCACCGCGCGCGGACGCTCCGGCTGCACGACACGGAAGCCGTCCAGGTCGAAGGAGATTCGCGCGCCCGCGGACCGCAGCTTGTCGAGCACGAGCGAAAGGTGCTTCGGGTTCACGCCGGTGACGCGCACGTCGCCCATCGTCATCGACGCGGCGATCCCCCACGTCGCGGCGACGATGCGGTCGCCGATCACCCGGTGATCGGTCGGACGCAGCCGCTTCACGCCCTGGATGGTGAGCACCGAGGTACCAGCGCCGCTGATCCGGGCGCCCATCTGCACCAGCATGTTGCACAGGTCGACGATGTCGGGCTCGCGCGCCGCGTTGTCGATGACCGTCTCGCCCTCGGCGAGCACCGCGGCCATGAGGATGTTCTCTGTCGCGCCGACCGAGGGGAAGTCCAGCCGGATCCGCGCGCCCTGCAGTTCGTCGGCACGCGCGACAACGCAGCCGTGCTCGATCTCGCTCGTCGCGCCGAGCAGGCGCAGGCCCGCCTGGTGCATGTCGAGCGGACGGGAACCGATCGCGTCGCCGCCAGGCAGCGCGACCACCGCGCGCTTGCATCTGGCCATCAGCGGACCGAGCACACACACCGAGGCACGAAACTGCGTCACGGCGGGGAAGTCCGCGTGGTACTTCGGTTCCGCGGGCGTGGTGATGGTGACCACGGAACGGTCGCCGGGCGCGTCGTCAGAGATGACGACCTCGCATCCCAGCCCGCGCAGCACCTCGGCCATCAGCGGCACATCGAGAATGTCGGGGCAGTTCGTGATCGTCGATGTGCCCTCGGCAAGCAGGGCAGCGGCCATCAGCTTGAGGACGCTGTTCTTAGCGCCTCCTACCGCGACCTCGCCGACGAGCCGATTGCCCCCGGTGACCAGAAACCGTTCGCTCACACTGGGTAGCTTATCCACCGTCGGCGATGCGCACGCGCGTGTACGCGATCCCGGTGTGCTCCGACACGGTCCGACGGGCTGACTTCGCGGTCATTTCTTGCCGCCACCGGGTCGCCACAGAATGTCGCCCTCGGGATTGGTGTACCGGCTCAGGATGAAGAGCAGATCCGAAAGCCGATTGAGGTACTTCGCCGGGAGGACGCTGGTGTCATCGGGATGCGCTGCCACCGCCGCCCACGCGGAGCGTTCGGCGCGGCGAGCCACGGTGCGGGCGGTGTGCAGCAGCGCGGCAAGCGGGGTGCCGCCCGGCAGAATGAACGAATTCAGCGGCGCCAGTTCGGCATTGAACTCATCACACCAGCCTTCCAGGCGGTCGATGTAGTCCTGGGTGATCCGCAGCGGCGGATACTTGGGTTCGGCCACCACGGGGGTGGAGAGGTCCGCGCCCGCGTCGAAGAGATCGTTCTGGAGCTGACGCAGCACGGTCAGCAGGTGCTCGTCCGGCGCGCCGAGTGCGATGGCGACCCCGATGGCCGCATTGGCTTCGTCGCAGTCCGCGTAGGCGACCAGACGGGGATCGGTCTTGGCGACCCGGGAGAAATCGCTGAGTCCGGTGGTTCCGTCGTCACCGGTCCTGGTATAGATCCGGGTCAGGTGCACACTCACGACGCGTCCTCGCTAGCGCTCGGCCACGTCGCGCGCGTCGGCACGCTGTGTCGATGATTCACTCGCTGACGCTCGCTCATGCGATGACTCCTCCGCTGGCTACAGACCGGGCATGCGGCGGGTGCGGTCCGACGGGCGGGATTCCACCCAGGACAGGAAGGCCGCGCGGGCGCCGCGGTCCAGCGCGAGTTCGTAATTGCCCTCGGCATCGGCCACCGCGGTGACGATGATTTCGTCGGTCATGATGTCGTATTCGTCGCCGCGCGGACCGCGACGGTCACCGACCTCGATGCCGCGGCGCCGAATGGTGGCGTCCGGACCCAGCTTGAGACTGGTGAGTTTGAAGAAGACGAGACGGTCCTCGTCGTAGCGAATGAGACCGTGCCGCCAGCCCTGGCCGCCGTTCGCGGGCAGCACACGCAGAATCGCGGCGGTCCCGCCGCGGCGCAGCATGATCAGTCGGTAGACGGAGATCAACGCCAATGCGACCAGCAGCAGCACCAGAATGATCAAGACAACCATCCCGGTTTGCAATGCTGTCCGTCCTTTCGCTCGGCATCCGCGACACGAACCGCGGCGGATACCCATCCGTTGCGACATTCAAACACGAGTCTACAAACGGGTGAGCAACTGGGGCTGAATGCCATTGTCGGCGGCGAAGATACCTTCACCGCCGACAATGGGATGTTCACGACCCGTCAGGGTCTTCAGGCGTTCGCGACCTGCTCCACCGCACGCACACGGGCCTGCGCCGCGCGCTGCTGTTCCTCGGTGGCGGACGTGTCGGCCAGCACCTTGCGTGCCTCCTCGACGTCCACCTCACCGGCGAACTCGGCGGACTCGGCCAGGACCCGCACCGTGGTGGCGGTGACCGAGAAGAAGCCGCCGTGCACCGCGGCCACGATCCGCTCGCCATCGGCGGACACGATGTTCACCGTGCCGCCCTCGACCAGCTGGCCGAGGAGCGGCTCGTGGCCCGGCATGATGCCGATCTGGCCCTCGGTGGTCTGCGCGCTGACGAACGATGCCTGGCCGGACCAGAGCAGTCGCTCGACGGCGACGAGATCGACTGACATTTCAGCAGCCATCGGTGACTACTTTCCGGCGATCTTCTTCGCGGCCGCCTCGACGTCGTCGAGACCACCGCAGGAGTTGAACGCCTGCTCCGGGAAGTGGTCGAACTCGCCCTTGCAAACCCGGTCGAAGTCGTCGATGGTCTGCTCCAGCGGAACCACCGAGCCCACCTGGCCGGTGAACTTCTCGGCCACGATGAAGTTCTGGCCGAGGAACTTCTCCAGGCGACGGGCGCGGCCGACGAGAACCTTGTCCTCTTCGGAGAGCTCGTCCATACCGAGGATGGCGATGATGTCCTGCAGTTCCTTGTACTTCTGCAGGATCCGCTTCACCTCGTTGGCCACGGCGAAGTGCCGGTCGCCGACGATCGAGGCCTCCAGGATGCGGGAGGTCGAGGTCAGCGGGTCGACGGCCGGGTAGATGCCCTTCTGCGAGATCGGGCGGGAGAGCTCGGTCGTCGCGTCGAGGTGGGCGAAGGTGGTCGCCGGGGCCGGGTCGGTGTAGTCGTCGGCGGGCACGTAGATGGCCTGCAGCGAGGTGATGGACCGACCACGGGTCGAGGTGATGCGCTCCTGCAGCTCACCCATCTCGTCGGCCAGCGTGGGCTGGTAACCGACGGCGGAGGGCATACGGCCGAGCAGGGTCGACACCTCGGAACCGGCCTGGGTGAACCGGAAGATGTTGTCGATGAACAGCAGCACGTCCTGGTGCTGCACGTCGCGGAAGTACTCGGCCATGGTGAGGGCCGAGAGGGCGACGCGCATACGGGTGCCCGGCGGCTCGTCCATCTGACCGAAGACGAGGGCGGTGTCCTGGAGGACGCCCATCTCTTCCATCTCCAGGCGGAGGTCGGTGCCCTCACGGGTGCGCTCACCGACGCCCGCGAACACGGAGGTGCCGGAGAACTCACGCGCGATACGGGTGATCATCTCCTGGATCAGAACGGTCTTGCCGACGCCGGCGCCACCGAACAGACCGATCTTGCCGCCCTTCACGTACGGGGTCAGCAGGTCGATGACCTTGATGCCGGTCTCGAGGATCTCGGTCTTGCCCTCGAGCTGGTCGAAGCTCGGCGGCTTGCGGTGGATGCCCCACTGCTCGCCGTCGCGGCCGGTGCCCGGCGCGTCGAGGCAGTCGCCGAGGGCGTTGAAGACGTGGCCCTTGACGACGTCACCGACGGGCACCGAGATCGGCTTGCCGGTGTCGGTGACGGTCGCGCCGCGGACCAGGCCGTCGGTCGGCTGCATCGAGATGGTGCGCACGATGTTGTCGCCGAGGTGCTGGGCGACCTCGAGGGTCAGGGTCTTGGCCACCGACGCGAGCTTGATCTCGGCGTTCAGAGCGTTGAAAAGCTCGGGGATCGCGCCACGCGGGAACTCGACGTCCACGACGGGGCCGATGACCCGGACGACGCGGCCTGCGGCGGCGCCGGTCCGGCTCGTGTTGTCTTGAGTGACAGCTGCGGTCATTTGGATTGGTTCTCTTCCTGCGCTTCTAGTCGCGGTCCGAGCTCGACGCCAGCGCGTTCACGCCGCCGACGATTTCGCTGATTTCCTGCGTGATCTGGGCCTGACGCACCGAGTTCGCCTCGCGCTGAAGAACACTCGCGAGTTCGTTGGCGTTGTCGGTGGCCGCCTTCATTGCGGTGCGCCGAGCCGCGGACTCGGATGCCGCTGCCTCGAGCAACGACGCGTAGATACGCGTGTTCACGTACTTCGGCAGCAGCGCCGCCAGCAGTACATCGGCGTCGGGCTCGAATTCGTACTGCGCCTGCGGTTCGGCCGTGGGCGAATCGGAGAACGAGTCCGCGCCCATGTCGAAGTTCTCGTCGACGAAGCTGACCTGGATCGGCGCCAGGCGGCGCACCTCCGGGGTCTGCGCCAACATCGACACGAACCGCGTGTACACGATGTGCAGCTCGTCGACGCCCTCGATGTCGCCGGTCCCGTGCGGATGCGGCACCTGGCGGTCGGAGCCCGCCATGAAGGCCTCGACCAGGTGGCCGCAGGCCGACGAGGCGTCGGTGTACTTCGGCTGCTGCGAGAAGCCGGTCCACGACGAGACCAGCGGGCGGTTGCGGAAGGTGTAGTACGTGAGGCCCTTGTTGCCCATCACGTACAGCACCGGCTCCTTGCCCTCGCCGCGCAGGGTGGTCATCAGCTCTTCGGCGCGCTTGAGCACGTTGGAGTTGTAGCCACCGCACATGCCGCTGTCACTGGTGATCACCAGCACGGCGGCGCGGCGCGGGTTGGCGCGCTCGGTCAGCAACGGGTGCGCGAGGTTCTTCGACGCGCTCGCGAGCTCGGCGAGGACCTTGGTGATCTCCTCCGCGTACGGCTTGGCGGCCGCGACCCTGGCCTGGGCCTTGGAGATTCGCGAGGTCGCGATCAGCTCTTGGGCCTTGGTGATCTTCTTGATCGAATTCACACCACGAATGCGGGAGCGCAATTCACGCAAGCTTGCCACGGTTCACCCTCCCTTCATTCGCCAGATTCCAATAGCGCATTGCTCGACCGATTACTTCTCGACGTGCTTGCGGGTGACCGACAGCGACTCGACCTCTTCGTGGTCGAGCTCGCCGGCCTCCGCCTCGTTCACCACACGGCTGCCGTCGGAGGCGAGGAAGCCCTGCTTGAACTTGTCGGTGGCCGCCTTGATGGCGTCGCCGTTCTCGGCGTCGAGGACCTTGCCGCCCTCGATCGACTTGAACGCGTCGGCCGCGCTGCGGTGCAGATCCTCGATCAGCTCCGCGTTGAAGCGGCGGATGTCGGCGACCGGAACCGAGTCGTAGTAACCCGCGTCGACCAGGAAGATCGACACGATCTGGTCCTCGACCGCGACCGGGGAGTACTGGTCCTGCTTGAGCAACTCCACCCAGCGGGCGCCGCGCTCGAGCTGCGCCAGCGAGGCGGCGTCGAGGTCGGAGGCGAAGGCGGAGAACGCCTCCAGCTCGCGGTACTGCGCCATTTCCAGACGCAGCGAACCGGCGACCTTCTTCATGCCCTTGGTCTGGGCGGCGCCACCGACACGGGAGACCGAGGTACCCACGTTGATCGCCGGGCGGACACCCTTGTTGAACAGGTCGGACTCGAGGAAGACCTGGCCGTCGGTGATGGAGATGACGTTGGTCGGGATGAACGCCGAGACGTCGTTGGCCTTGGTCTCGATGATCGGCAGACCGGTCATCGAGCCAGCGCCCATCTCGTCGGAGAGCTTGGCGCAACGCTCCAGCAGACGGGAGTGCAGGTAGAAGACGTCACCCGGGTACGCCTCGCGGCCCGGCGGGCGACGCAGCAGCAGCGAGATGGCGCGGTAGGCCTCGGCCTGCTTGGTCAGGTCGTCGAACACGATCAGGACGTGCTTGCCCTGGTACATCCAGTGCTGGCCGATGGCCGAGCCGGTGTAGGGGGCCAGCCACTTGAAGCCGGCGGAGTCGGAGGCCGGGGCCGCGACGATGGTGGTGTACTCCATCGCGCCGTGCTCCTCCAGCGCGGACTTCACGCCCGCGATGGTGGAACCCTTCTGGCCGATGGCGACGTAGATGCAGCGCATCTGCTTGGTGGGGTCGCCGGACTCCCAGTTGGCCTTCTGGTTCAGGATCGCGTCGATGCAGACGGCGGTCTTGCCGGTCTTGCGGTCGCCGATGATCAGCTGACGCTGGCCGCGGCCGATCGCGGTCAGGGAGTCGATGGCGGTGATGCCGGTGGCCATCGGCTCCTCGACCGGCTGGCGCTCCAGCACGGTCGCGGCCTGCAGCTCCAGCACGCGGCGCTCTTCGGATTCGATCTCGCCGAGGCCGTCGATCGGCTGGCCGAGCGGGTTCACCACGCGGCCGAGGAACTTGTCGCCGACCGGCACCGAGAGCACGTCACCGGTGCGGCGGACCTGCTGGCCCTCTTCGATCTCGGCGAACTCGCCGAGGATGACCGCACCGATCTCGCGGTCCTCGAGGTTCAGCGCCACGCCGAGCACGCCGCCGGGGAACTCGAGCAGCTCGTTGGCCATAGCCGAGGGCAGGCCGCTGACGTGCGCGATGCCGTCGCCGGTGTCGGTGACGACACCGACTTCTTCGATGGACGTCTGGGGGGTGTAGCTCTGGGTGTAGCTCTCGATCGCGCTACGGATCTCGTCGGAGGAGATCGTCAGCTCCGCCATGTTCTTCCTGCTCTCGCTGTAAGGGTCTCGAATGTCGGTGGGTGCCGGTGCCAGGCCGGCAGAGCCGGGCTACGCCAGTTCGCGGCGCAGCCGCTCCAGTCGGCCGGTGGCGCTGCCGTCGATCACGTCGTCACCGACGCGCACGACCAGCCCGCTCAGCAGGCTCTGATCGACCTCGACGTGCACCGTGATCGGCTTGCCGTAGATGCGCTGCAGGGAGGCGGCGAGCCGCTCCCGCTGCGGCGGCGTCAGGGCGATCGCGGCACGCACGTGCGCGACGATCTGGTCACGCCGGGCGGCGGCCAGGTCGGACAACTCGTCGAAGGCCGGGCCGAGGCCGATCCGCTGCCGGGCCACCGCCTGCTCCGCGAGGGTCACGGTGATGGTCTCGGTCTTGCCGGACAGCAGCCCGGCGATCAACTCGCGCTTGGCCGAACCCGGCTTCCCGCGATCGGACAGCGCCTGCTCCAGCTCGGGGTTGTCGGCGATGATCCGGCCGAGCCGGAACAGCTCGTCCTCGACCGTCTCGAGCTTGCCGCTGTCGGCGGCCGACTCGAGCAGGGCCTCTTGGCCGAGCAGCACCAGGGTGTCGACCAGGTCGGAGGTGCGCGACCAGTCCTGGGCCACCGCGGTGGTCAGCACCGCCAGGGTGGCGGGGCTGACCTTGCCGCCGAAGACCCGCTCGCTCAGCTCGGCGCGCACCGAACCGGGCACCGACACGTCCGCGAGCGCAACACGCAGCGAACGCTGGTCGTCCAGCACGGCGACAGCGGCGAACAGTTCCGAGCCCGTCGTGGCGGCAACACTGTCGCTTCCGGTCAGAGCGGCCCGAAGCGCCTCCCGGGACCGGGAGCTGGCCTCGCGGCTCGCTGCGTACATGCTTCTCACTTTCGCGTCGTTACCTTCCGACCCCGATGCCGGCGTCGGTCTCGTCGAGCTCACTGAGGAACTTCTCGATCGAGGCCGCCTGCTTGGCTTCGTCCGAAACCGACTGACCGATGATCTTCTCGGCCAGGTCGACGGCCGTGCGGCCGACCTCGGAGCGCAGTTCGGTGAGGATCTGCTGGCGCTGGGCTTCCAGCTGGGCGTGGCCCGCGGCCACGATGCGGTCGCTTTCGGCTTGGGCCTCCGAGCGCATCTGCGCCAGGATCTGCTGGCCCTGGGTGCGCGCGTCCTCACGGATGCGCGCGGCCTCGAGGCGGGCGTCGGCCAGCTGCTGCTGGTACTGCTGCAGCGTTTGCTGGGCTTCTTCCTGCGCGGCCTCGGCCTTGGCGATACCGCCTTCGATCTTGTCGGTACGCTCGTCCAGCACCTTGGTCAGGCGCGGGATGACGTACTTGTAGAACAGCACCGCGATGATCGCGACGCAGACCACCGACCAGACGATGTCGTACGTTTCGGGGACGAGAGGATTCACATCCTCTCCGCCCTCCGCTGCGAGTACTGCGAACTCGTACATCGGAATCAGAAGATGAAGCCGGCGACGAGGCCGATCAGGGCCAGCGCCTCGGTGAACGCGATGCCGAGGAACATGTTGGTCCGGATGGTGCCCTGCAGCTCGGGCTGACGGGCGATACCCTCGATCGCCTTACCGACGACGATGCCGACGCCGATGCCCGGGCCGATGGCGGCCAGGCCGTAGCCGACGGCGCCGAGGCCCTTCAGCGTCGACTCGGTGGCAGCTTCCTGGGCCAGGTACGAGAGGCTCATGAGTCTTCTTTCCCTTTCTGTTGCTCACCCGCCGGTTGGCGCGGTGTAGCAGGTCTCCAGTGATTGGTAATGCGGTCAGTGAGAATCTGCGTGCTCGGCGAGGCCGATGTACACGGCGGTCAGCAGCGCGAACACGTAGGCCTGCAGGAAGATGACCAGCATCTCGAACAGCGTGAATCCGAGTCCCGCGAGCAGCGAGAACGGCGAGAACACCTTCATCCACGAGGCGGCGTCGAACAGGAAGA
Organism: Nocardia sp. NPDC050793; assembly: GCF_040654065.1. Classification (NCBI taxonomy): domain Bacteria; kingdom Bacillati; phylum Actinomycetota; class Actinomycetes; order Mycobacteriales; family Nocardiaceae; genus Nocardia; species Nocardia sp. NPDC050793. The sequence continues at coordinate 148,171 of NZ_JBFAHG010000014.1, read as the reverse complement.
ACCAGGTCGCGCTGAAGAACAGCACCAGCATGATGTGGCCGGCCAGCATGTTCGCCATGAGTCGGACGGTCAGCGTGAACGGACGCAGGATGAAGGTCGAGACGAACTCGATCGGAATCAGCAGGACGTGCAGGGCGGGCGGCACGTTCGGCACCACGATGCTGCTGCGCAGGTAGGTGAAGAACCCGTACTTCTTGATGCCCACGTAGTTGAACGCGATGTAGGCGATGGCGGCCAGCACAAGCGGCATGCCGATTCGCGCGTTCGAGGAGATGTTCAAGCCCGGAATGATGCCGGAGAAGTTCAGAAAGAGGACCGTGAAGAAGATCGTCGCGATGAGCGGGAAGAACTTTCGTCCGGTTTCCTTGCCGAGGACCTCTTCGGAGATCTGCTCCTTGACGAAGACCAGCCCGATTTCGGCGACATTCTGTAGGCCGCGCGGAATGATTCGGGGACTCCGGAATGCCAGCAGCATGACAACGACCAGCACCGCGGTCATCAGCAGCCGGACCAGCATCAAGCGATCGAGTTCGAACGGCGTTCCCTCGAACAGCACAGCTGGAGGGAAGAAGTCGGTTAGCGACGGCGCGTGGAACTCACCCGCCGCCAAAGTGGTGACGCTCAGCGTTCTCTCCCGTGTTCGGGCCGCGGGTACGGTCATTCCCGCGGTTCGATCGGACATTGACGATCAATTTGGTCGACTCAGGTCGGCTCGAAGTTCGTCAGCAGCTGCGCGGCAATACCGCTCGGGCGGCGTCTGTACGTGTGTCGGCGACATCGTCGACATGCAGAACCGGAACCCTCGGAGCCCGGCACGGCAGTAAGCATAGCGGTACTCGGAGGGATCATGGGGATCCCCCCTCGCTTGGTCACTTGCTTACCAACACTTTACCAAGTTATCTACGACGCTGTGTAGGGGGGTGAGTCAATCCTGTTCGGGAGCCGGGTCCGGGTCGCCCGCGGTGGTCGAGACATACGGAACCTTCTGTCGCAGAACGCCGTACGTCTCCGCGCCGAGCACGATGAGCAGGGAACCGATGACGGTCAGGAACAGCGCCATCCGGTTGTAGAAGTCGAACTGGTTCAGCACCGCGACGGCGATGAGCACCAGCAGCACCTTGCCGGCCCAGCTGGCCAGCATGACCAGGCCCGCCGTGCTCGGCGGCAGCTTCGCGCCGAACAGCACGACGGCCGCGGTGGTGAGGATGAACACACCGCCGATGGCCGCGCCGAGCAGCGCGCCCCACAACCCGGGCAGCCCGGCGACGGCGGTCGCGATCGCGGCGCTCAGCACCACCAGTACCGCCAGTCCGATCAGGCCGTAGCGCAGCGCCGACTTCAGCGGCGCATCGGGACCGGGGACCGGGTTCGGAGTAAAGCTCACGGGTGCGACTTTACTCAGCGGCCTGATGGTCGGCCGCCGGCTCCCCGCGCCGCAGCCCCGGAATGGCGGTCACCACGAGGGCGAAGACGAGGCCGGCGGCCATCAGCAGGACCACGATTCGGCGGTCCATCAACGAGGTGCCGACCGCGCCGAATGCAAGCACACCGACCCACAAATAGATCAACAGCACCACGCGCCGGTGGGAATGGCCGATCTGCAGCAAACGGTGATGCAAGTGCATTTTGTCCGGCGTGGAGAAACTCACACCGGCGCGCACCCTGCGCACGATCGCCAGCAGCAGATCCAACACCGGAATGAACATCACGGCACCGACCAACAGCAGCGGCGAAAGCAGACCGACGATGTCGCGCGGACCGTAGCCTTGCAGCGGAATTCGACCCGACGCACCGGTGGAAACCGAGGCCAGCATCAGACCGATCAGCATCGAGCCGGAGTCGCCCATGAATATCCGCGCCGGTTGGAAATTGTGCGGCAGAAATCCCGCGCACGCCCCCGCGAGCGCGGCGGCGAGGAGGGCGGGCGGATAGGTGTTCACGTCGCCGCCCTGCTCGTAGAGCAACCCCACGGAGAACACGAAAACCGCCGCAGCGCAGATGAAGCCGAGCCCTGCCGCGAGACCGTCCAGGCCGTCGACGAAGTTCATGGCGTTGATCAGCGTCACGGCTACCGCCACGGTCACCAAGCCACCCTGCAAGGCGTCCAGCACCACGGTGGAATTGTTGAACGGGTTGTAGATGACGTACCAGCTCAGCCCCATCACGGCCATGACGCCCGCCGCCGTCACCTGACCCGCGAATTTGGTGAGCGCGTCCAATCCCCACCGGTCGTCGACGATGCCGACGATCACGATGATGGTGGCCGCCACCAGCACCGCGGGAATGTCGACCGCGTAATCGAAGCCGCGGCGCAGCGCGGGCAGCTGGTGCGCGAAGAGCACCGCGGCCACCACGCCGATGTACATGCCGACGCCGCCCATCCGCGGGATCGGCTTGACGTGCACGTCCCGTTCGCGCGGCACCGCCACCGCGCCGAACGCGATCGCGAGCAGCCTGATACCGCCGGTGGCGAGGAAGGTCACCGTGGCCGAGATCAACAGGACGAGCAGCAGCTCGCGCAGCGGAACGACCGAGCCAGAGCCGGAAATCGGAGCAATCGCCCGAATCATGCGACCTTTCTCCCGCTCACCGCGCGGGGGGGTTGGTCAGCTCGTCCGGCGACATGCCGAGCACCTCGGCGATCTCGGCCACCGGGACCGCGCCCTCGCGCAGCACGCGCGGCTGATCCGCGGTGAGATCCACAATGGTGGAGGCGACCGCGTGCGCGGCGGGACCGCCGTCGAGGTACACGCCGACCAGGCTGCCGAGCTGCTCGCGCGCTTCGGCGGCGGTCTTCGCGGGCGGCTGACCGGAGACGTTGGCGCTGGACACGGCCAGCGGGCCCACCTCGCGCAGCAGATCAAGCGCGACCGGGTGCAGCGGCATCCGCAGCATCACCGTGCCGCGCGTATCACCGAGATCCCAGGCCAGCGAAGGCGCTTGCTGCACAACGAGACTCAGACCACCCGGCCAGAACGCACGGATCAGCTCGCGCGCCTGCGGGCGCACCGAGAAGACCAGTCCGTCGATGGTGTGCCACGACCCGACCAGCACCGGCACCGGCATGTCCCTGCCGCGGCGCTTGGCCGCCAGCAGCTCGCTCACCGCGGTGGAATCGAAAGCGTCGGCCGCCAAGCCGTACAACGTGTCGGTGGGCATCACCACCAGCCGCCCGGATTTCAAAGCGCTGGTCGCTGCGGACAGTCCGGCGGCGCGCGAGTCGGGATCCGCGCAGTCGTAGACGGTACTCACGGCCCCCATCCTGGCACATGGGGCAGGTGAGGCCTCAGGTGCGGGTGGCGACTACGAAGCGGGGTTTGCCTGCTAGGTCGGGGTGTTCGACGACGTCGACGAAATTGCCGGTGTCGGCGAGGAGTGCGGCGAGGGCGGAGCCGTTGGTGTCGTCGTGCTCGATGGCGGTCGCGCCGCCCGGACGCAGCAGGCGAGTGATGTTGGGCACCATCCGCCGGATGACGTCCAACCCGTCGGCGCCACCGAACAGCGCCAGGTGCGGATCGTGGTCGGCGACCTCGGGATCGAGCACCGCGCCTTCGGGGATGTAGGGCGGGTTGGACAGGAGCAGGTCGACGCGGCCGTTCAGCTCGGTGAGCAGGTCGGGATCGGTGACGTCGCCGGCGTACAGGGTGATCGGGGTGTCGCCGTCTGCGATGCGTTCGTCGGCATTGCGGCGAGCCCATTGCAGAGCGGCCGGATCGATCTCGATGGCGTGCACCTGGGCGTCGGGTCGCGCGTGCGCGACCGCGAGCGCGAGCGCTCCCGAACCCGTGCAGAAATCGATGACGATCGGCTGGTGATCGTGCGGCAGCGCCTCCAAATTGGCCAGCGCCCAAGCGAAGAGCAGCTCGGTCTCCGGCCGCGGCACGAAGACGCCGGGGCCGACGGCGAGATCGATCTCTCCCATCGCCGCGACGCCGGTCAGATGCTGCAACGGAATGCGCTGGGCGCGCCGGTCCACCACCGCGCGGTAGTCCGCGACGAGCGCCGGATCCACCAGCGGCACCAAGGCCAATCGAGTCCGCTCGACTCCGAGCAGATGCGCGGCGAGCTGTTCGGCATCCGCGCGCGGACTCGGCACACCCGCGGCCTGCAGTTGTTCGACGGCTTCATTGATCACTGAACGCAGAGACACTCGACCCACCACCCCACTCTCGCCGATTTCCGATGCGCCCATTGTTCACTTCCCGGGATCGGTACCGCACACACCGCCCATACGCCACGCGGAGCCGGTGGCGCGCGAAACGTGTGGGCCGCTTATTCGGCCGCCATGCGGGCCTCGCGGTCCGCCTTGCCGAGCGCGTCGAGGAGGGCGTCGAGGTCGCCGTCCAGAACCGCGTCGAGGTTGTGCGATTTGAAGCCGATGCGGTGATCGGTGATCCGGTTCTCCGGGAAGTTGTAGGTGCGGATGCGTTCGGAACGGTCCACGGTGCGGATCTGGCTGGCGCGACCGGCGGCGGCCTCCTGATCGGCCTGCTCCTCGGCCAGCGCCTGGAGGCGGGCCGCGAGCACCTGCATGGCACGGGCCTTGTTCTGCAGCTGGGAGCGTTCGTTCTGGCAGGTCACGACGATGCCGGAGGGCAGGTGCGTGATGCGAACGGCCGAGTCGGTGGTGTTCACGCCCTGGCCGCCCTTGCCGGACGAGCGGTAGACGTCGACGCGCAGATCGGACTCATCGATCTGCACCTCCTCGACCTCGTCGGGCTCCGGGTAGATGAGCACGCCCGCGGCCGAGGTGTGGATGCGTCCCTGCGATTCGGTCACCGGTACGCGCTGCACCCGGTGTACGCCACCCTCGAACTTGAACCGGGACCACACGCCGTCGCGCACCGCGTCGCGGCTCTTGATGGAGAGCGTGGCGTCCTTGTATCCGCCGAGGTCGGAGACGGTGGCACCGAGTACCTCGACCTTCCAGCCGTGCCGCTCGGCGTAGCGGATGTACATGCGGGCGAGGTCCGCGGCGAACAGCGCGGATTCCTCGCCGCCCTCGCCGGACTTCACCTCGAGCACCACGTCGTCGCCGTCGTGCGGGTCGCGCGGGGCGAGCAGGTCGGCCAGCGCCTGCTCGAGCTCCTCCACCTGACTCCGCAGATCGGGGATCTCCGCAGCGAAGGCAGGATCGTCGTCGGCCAGTTCCTGAGCGGCGGCCAAATCGTCCTGCGCGGTCTTCAGCTTGTGGTAAGTGGCCATGATCGGGGCCAGCTCGGCGAACCGCTTGCCCACGCGGCGCGCGGCGCCCGGATCGTTGTGCAGCGCCGGATCGGCCAGCTGCGTTTCGAGTCCCGCGTGCTCGGCCAGAATGTCGTCGATCGCGGACGGCTGCGTCATGATGCTTCCTTCTCTCGGTACCCGGGCGGCGCCGGGTCGGCATTTCAGGTCATCCGGCGCTGGGCACACCGGGCCGACAAATGCGCCGACGCCCGGCCTGCGATGCAGAACCGGGCGTCGGCGAGGAAGCTACTTGGCGTCGGCCTTCTTGCCCGCGCGCTTGCCGTAGCGCGCCTCGAAGCGGGCCACGCGACCACCGGTGTCCAGGATCTTCTGCTTGCCGGTGTAGAACGGGTGGCACTGCGAGCAGACCTCGACGGTGATGTGTCCCGACTCCTTGGTGCTGCGGGTCTGGAAGGTGTTGCCGCAACCACAGACCACCGTGGTGTCGACATACGTCGGGTGAATTCCTGCCCTCATGGCTGGTGTCCTCTCGATAGTGGTCGCCGGGTCGCCACTGGGGCGTGAACCGGAACCGCTGGTTCCGAACTCTGCTTCGCAGAAGTCGGCGGGGTTGTCTGCGGGCGCAGACACACAGCGGTCCAGTATGCCAGAACCGCTATACGCACCCAAAACACACCGGGCAACCATTTTGTTCCCTGATTCGTGTATCTAAGACAACCCGTTGAAATATGAACTGAACGCCATGCGCTCACGACCACGAGCCAAGCGCCAGCGCTCAGGAACCAGCGCCACGCGCTCACGAGGACGCGGAACACACCACGTTCATGGCCACAGCCAGAACGCCCGCGCTCACAAACCGCGAGCCGAAAAAACGTTCACGAACCACGAGCCAACCGCATGTGCACAACACCGGCAAACCGCAACATGCCCACCTCCGCGCCCACCCCGAGGGCGAGCCTGACGAGCCCGTTCGCGGCCCGTCTCGCGTCCGAGTGGTCGCGACGCATGCGCCGCAGGCGCGAGACGCGACCGCTCGGACGCGAGACACCAGGGGGCCGCGAACCCGCGCGCGCCAGCGCGCCAACAACACTGGGCACGCGGATTTTCCGCCCTTACGGAACTCTCGAGTCGAGTAGTCAACTACTCGGGAAGGCGAACAGCACTGTTCATAGAGTTCGTAGGCATCGAGTTCCTGCTGCACGCCGGCGTGCCGAGACAGAAAGGAGAACGCTGTGAACAGCCGAGTCGCTCTCGCGGTCTTCGTCCTGTTGATTCTCACTGTCGCGGTGGGCTGGTTTGCGACTCCCGAGCCCTCGCAGGCCGCCGTCTACGCACCCGCCGACAGGGTCGCCTACTCCGAGCGCTCCCCCGAATCGGCAGGCGCTTCCGCGCCGGCGACGGCGCTGTTCCTCGCCTGCATGATCGTCGGCGCGGCCGCCATCGGCCTGATCTTCTTCCGTCCGTACGCGCCGAAGGGGCTCCGCGACAGCGAAGCCCCTTCGGTGGCACGGCGAGTCGTGCCGCTACTCGTCCAGCGCGCCCGGCGCGGTCTTGCTGACCTGCATCAGGAACTCGAGGTTGTTCTTGGACTTCTTCAGTCGGTCGATCAGAAGATCGATCGCCTGGTGCGAGTCCAGGCCCGACAGCACGCGGCGCAGCTTGTGCAGCACCGCCGCCTCGTCTGGGCTCAGCAGTAGCTCGTCCTTGCGGGTACCGGACGGATTGACGTCCACCGCGGGGAACACGCGCCGTTCCGCGATCTTGCGGTCCAGCTTGAGCTCCGCGTTACCGGTGCCCTTGAACTCCTCGAAGATCACCGTGTCACCGGTCGAACCGGTCTCCACCATGGCGGTGGCGATGATCGTCAGCGAGCCGCCGTTCTCGATGTTGCGCGCCGCGCCGAGGAACCGCTTGGGCGGGTACAGCGCGGTCGAGTCGACACCACCGGAAAGGATACGGCCCGAGGCAGGCGAGGAGTTGTTGTACGCACGGCCCAGTCGAGTGATCGAGTCCAGCAGCACCACAACGTCTTTGCCCGCCTCGACGAGCCGCTTGGCGCGCTCGATGGCCAGCTCGGCGACCGAGGTGTGATCGCTCGGCGGACGGTCGAAGGTCGAGGCGATGACCTCGCCCTTCACCGAACGCTGCATATCGGTGACCTCTTCGGGACGCTCGTCGACCAGCACCACCATCAGGTAGCACTCGGGGTTGTTGGTCGCGATCGCGTTCGCGATGTCCTGCAGGATCGTGGTCTTACCGGCCTTCGGCGGGGACACGATCAGCGCGCGCTGGCCCTTGCCGATCGGCATGATCATATCGATCACGCGGGTGGTCAGCTTGTTCTGCTGGGTCTCCAGCCGCAGGCGCTGGTTCGGGTACAGCGGGGTGAGCTTGCCGAACTCGGGACGCCGCTTGGCCGCCTCGACGTCGCCGCCGTTGACGGTGTCCAGCCGCACCAGCGGGTCGAACTTCTGCCGCTGGTTGGCCTGCTCGCCGTCGCGCGGAGCACGCACGGCGCCGGTGATCGCGTCGCCGCGTCGTAGGCCGTTCTTGCGAACCAGGTTCATCGAGACGTAGACGTCGTTCGGTCCGGCCAGGTAACCCGAGGTGCGCACGAACGCGTAGTTGTCCAGCACGTCGAGGATGCCGGCGACCGGCTGCAGCACGTCGTCCTCGCGGATCTCGAGCTCGCGGGTCTCACCGCCACCGCCGCCCTCGCGATCGCGCCCGCGGCGGCGCTCGCGGAACCGGCGACCCCGGCGACCGCGGCCGCCTTCCTCGTCGTCGCCACCGCGGCCGCCTTCGCCGCGGCCGCCCTCACCGCGACCACTCTCGCCACGGCCGCCCGCGCCCTGACCGCGCTGCTCACCGTTCTGGCTGCGCTCGCCCTGGCCACGCTCGCCCTGACGGTCGCGGCGCCGTTCGCCCTGCTCGGCGTCCGTCTTCTGCTCGTCACCACGCGCCTCGGCGGTCTCCCCGCCGGAACGCGCCTGGTCACGGCCGCGACGCTGCCTGCCACGACCGCGCTGGCCACCGTCGCGGCCGGACTCTTCGCTGGTCTCGGCGACGGATTCGGTCGGCGCGGACTCGGCCTTCTCGGACTTCGACGGAGCGGGATCGGCGGGAGCCTCGGGCGCGGGCGCGGCGGCCTTCTCGGCGGGCGCGGCTTCCTTCGCCTTCGTCTCCTTGGCGGTCTCCTTCGCCTGAGCCTTCTCCTTGGCCGGCGCGGGCGTCACGTCGAGGGCCGCCTGCTCGGCCTTCCCGGCGCGCGCGGGCTTCTCCGACTTGGCGTTCTTACCGGCCTGGTTCTCCTTGATGGCGGCGATCAAATCACCCTTGCGCATTCCGGAGGTGCCTCGGATACCGAGCTCCCCCGCCAGCGCGCGCAACTGCGGCAACAACATTCCAGTAAGCCCCGATCGTGCGACGTCGGTTTGTTCGCTCATCTTCGAAATCTGTCCGGATTCACTTTCGCGGGCCCCCGAGGAACTTGGGTTGGATTCCACCCCGGGTGTCGCGAGCAGGTCCGTATCTGTCACGGAAATCCTTTCCTTCCCTCGACCGCCGTGTGCTGTTTCGAGGGTTCGTCCCGCAGTCCGGGCACTCTGCCGGACTCGGTATTGCCGTATCGCCTGCCCCGCCGGGCCGGAGGCTTCGCCACCGGTTGTGAAAGGTGGGAGAGATCATTCCAGTTGCGCAGCTACGCAGTACCCCCATGGCCTGGAGGCTCGAGCCTGGAGCCTGCTGGAGCGATTGCCCTGATGAAGCACCGGCGTCTGATGCGCACGATGTACGGACCTGCTCAGGATAGCTGGCAACTGTGAAACTCGGCAAGACAGACTCGCCGTCAGTCGACCTGCACGCCCTCGGCGAGTCCTGGCTCGACCACACGGAGGCCGTCGGCGGCCGCGAGTTCGCGGAGTTCTGCTGGAAATTCGCTGGTACCGAGGGCCAACACGGTCGGTCCCGCCCCCGACACCGTCGCCGGGATTCCTGCCGCGCGCAGGCGCTCGATCCACTGGGTGGTGAGCGGTAGCGCGGGGGCACGCTGGCCCTGATGCAGACGGTCGGCCGTAGCGGGCATGAGCAGGTCGGGGCGCTGGGTCAGCGCCACCACGGCCAGCGCGGCCCTGCTGACGTTGAAGGCGGCGTCGCCGTGCGGCACCGTCTCGGGCAGCAGCCCGCGGGTGTGCGCGGTGGACGAGCGAACCTCGGGAATCAGCACCACCGGGCGCAGCGAAGGGTGCGGGTCGAGCCGGACGGCGCGGTATACCCGGCCGTGCTCGGGGATCGCCGCGGCCGCGTCGGTGGCGTCGGCGGCGGTCTCGGTCCAAGACACCACGATCCCGCCGAGCACGCTGGCCGCCGCGTTGTCCGGATGACCCTCGAATTCCGACGCCAGCTGCACCAATCGCCCGGCATCGACGGTCAGTTCGGGATCCAGCTTCGCGGCAAGCGCGCAGCCTGCGGCGAGGCCGCCGACCACCGCGGAGGCCGAGGAGCCGAGCCCGCGGGAATGCGGAATCACGTTGCGGCACACCACATCGAGGCCGTCGGCCCACACACCCGCCGACTCCAGGCCGCGCTCGATGGCACGCACAACGAGATGCGAAGGGCCCCACGGCACGTCGTCGGCGCCCTCGCCCTCGACCCGGATCGTCAGCCCGGAATCGGTGGTGCGCACCACGATCTCGTCGTAGATGCCCAAAGCCATACCGAGCGAGTCGAATCCGGGACCGAGGTTGGCGCTCGACGCGGGCACCCGCACCGTGACGGCGAGTCCGGCGGGAAGTGTCCGCGACATCAACTGACTTTCGCGCGAACTCAACTCAGGCCAGCTCGAGTCGGGCGGCGACCGCGACGGGATCGACCGCGATCGGCTGCACCTGCGGCATGCCGAGCAGCGCGGTGTCGGGGTCCTTGAGGCCGTTGCCGGTGACGGTGCAGACCACCGTCAGGCCCGCGTCCAGCCAGCCTTCCTTACGCGCCGCGAGCACGCCCGCCACGCTGGCCGCCGACGCGGGCTCCACGAAGACGCCCTCCTTCGCGGCGACCAGGTGGTACGCCTCGAGGATCTCCTCGTCGGTGGCCGCGCGGAACGCGCCGCCGGACTGCTCCTTGGCCTCGACAGCGCCGTTCCACGAGGCCGGTGCGCCGATGCGGATGGCGGTGGCGATGGTCTCCGGGTCCTTCACCGGAGCGCCGTTGACCAGCGGGGCCGCGCCCGCGGCCTGCACGCCGAGCATGCGCGGCAGGCCGTTGGTGATGCCGTCGGCGTAGTACTCGCGGTAGCCGCGCCAGTACGCGGTGATGTTGCCCGCGTTGCCCACCGGCAGCGCGTGCACGTCGGGCGACTTGCCGAGCACGTCGCAGATCTCGAACGACGCGGTCTTCTGGCCCTCGATGCGGGCCGGGTTCACCGAGTTCACCAAGCCGACGGCCGGGAAGTCAGCGGTGACCTTGCGCGCCAGCTCGAGACAGTCGTCGAAGTTGCCCTCGACCTGGATGATCTGCGCACCGAGCATGACGGCCTGGGCCAGCTTGCCCATCGCGATCTTGCCCTGCGGGATCAGCACCGCGCAGCTCATGCCTGCGCGGGTGGCGTACGCCGCGGCCGACGCCGAGGTGTTGCCGGTGGACGCGCAGAGCACCGCCTTCTGACCGCGGTACTTGGCGTCGGTCATGGCCATGGTCATGCCACGGTCCTTGAACGAGCCGGTCGGGTTGGCGCCCTCGACCTTGAGGTACACCTCGCAGCCGGTCAGCTCGGACAGGTAAGGGGCGGGCACCAGGGGGGTGCCGCCCTCGAACAGCGTGACCGGCTCCCAGTCGGCCGCACCCGCGAGCCGATCACGGTAGGCCGCGATCAGACCCGGCCAGCGGGAGTGCACTCCTGTCTGCGGGGCGACGCCAGTGGTCCGCCCACCCGTCTCCCGGCCGCCACCCCTCATGGAGTCGCTGCGCGACGCTGTCGTCATTCCTCGGTGCCTTCCAATCTCAAAACGCTGGTCACTGATGTGACGGATGCCATCTCCGCCAAGGCGGCGACGGTGTCCGCGAGCGCCGACTCCACCGCGTGGTGGGTCACCACGACCAGGCGCGCACCCTCGCCGTGCCCTTCCTGACGGACGGTCGAGATGCTCACCCCATGCTTGGCGAATTCGCCCGCCACCTTGGCCAGGACGCCGGGGACGTCTTCGACCTGCAGGTTCACGTGGTAACGGGTGGGCGTATCGCCGATCGGCGCGATCGGTAGCTCAGCATAAACCGATTCGCCCGGCGCGCGGCCACCGAAGAACTTGTTCCGTGCGGCCATCACCAGGTCGCCCAGCACCGCGGAGGCGGTCGGAGCGCCGCCGGCGCCCTGGCCGTAGAACATCAGCCTGCCCGCGTTCTCGGCCTCGACGACCACGGCGTTGAAAGCGCCGCTGACCGCGGCCAGCGGATGCCTGCGCGGGATCAGCGCCGGGTAGACCCGCACCGAGACGCGATCCTTGCCGCCCTCGGCGGCGCTCGGCTCGCCGGGGCCCGCGTCGACGCGCTCGCAGATTGCCAGCAGTTTGACCGTGCAGTTCACCGCGGACGCGGTCTCCAGGTCCTCCGCGGTGATCTTGGAGATGCCCTCGCGGTACACGTCGGCCGCGGTGACGCGGGTGTGGAACGCGAGGGACGCGAGGATCGCCGCCTTGGCGGCCGCGTCGTAGCCCTCGACGTCGGCGGTCGGATCGGCCTCCGCGTAGCCGAGGCGGGTGGCCTCGGCGAGGGTCGCGGAGTAGTCGGCGCCGGTCTCGTCCATGGCCGAGAGGATGAAGTTGGTGGTGCCGTTCACGATGCCGACCACGCGGTTCACCCGGTCGCCGGACAACGACTGGATCAGCGGGCGGACCACCGGGATGGCGCCCGCGACGGCGGCCTCGAAGTACAGGTCGGCGCGGTTGCGTTCGGCGGCCGCGGCGAGTTCGCCGGTGTAGTCGGCCAGCAGCGCCTTGTTCGCGGTCACCACGGATTTGCCCGCGTTCAGCGCGGCCAGGATGAGGCGGCGCGCGGGATCGATGCCGCCGATGACCTCGACGACCAGGTCGACGTCGGGGCGGGCGACCAGCGCGTCGGCGTCGGTGGTCAGCAGTTCGGCGGGCAGGCCGCGATCCTTGTCCAGGCTGCGCACCGCGACGCCGCGCAGCACGACCGGCGCGCCGACCCGCGAGTGCAGGTCATCGGCGTGATCCCGCAGAATCCGCACGACCTCGGTGCCGACATTGCCCATGCCGAGGACCGCGACGCCGATCGGGCGATCGGTCCCCCACATGCTGTTCTTGGCTACTTCGGTCATGCCTCAACCTCCAGACTCAGCAGATCCGCCACCGTTTCCCGGCGCAGCACCAGTCGCGGCTGACCGTCGCGGACGGCGACGACCGCCGGACGGGTCAACTGGTTGTATCGACTGGACATCGAATAGCAATACGCGCCGGTCGCCGCCACCGCCACCAGGTCGCCCGGGCCGACGTCGGCGGGCATCCAGGTGTCACGAATGACGATATCCCCGCTCTCGCAATGCTTTCCGACGACGCGCGCGACCACCGGCTGCGCGTCCGAGGAGCGCGAGACCAAGCGGCAGTCGTAGTCGGCCTGGTAGAGCGCGGGACGAATGTTGTCGCTCATGCCGCCGTCGACGCTCACGTAGCGGCGGTGCAGGCCGCCGTCCAACGAGACGTCCTTGATGGTGCCGACCTCGTACAGGGTGACGGTGCCCGGTCCTGCGATGGCGCGACCCGGCTCGACGGCGATGGTGGGCTCGGGCAGGCCTGCGCGGGCCGCCTCTTCGGCGACCAAGCGGCGCAGGTTCGCCGCGAACTCGCCCAGCGGCGGCGGGTCGTCGTTGGGCAGGTACGAAATACCCAGTCCGCCACCGAGATCCAGCGTCGAGATCTGCGCGGTGCGTTCCACGCCGAACTTGTCGATGGCCTCGCGCAGCAGGCCGAGCATGCGGCGCGCGGCGATCTCGAACCCGTCGATCTCGAAGATCTGCGAGCCGATGTGCGAGTGCAGGCCGACCAGCCGGAGGTTGCCGGCCTCGAAGACGCGCGCGAGCGCCTCCATGGCGTCGCCGCCCGCGATCGAGAAGCCGAACTTCTGGTCCTCGTGCGCGGTCGAAATGTATTCGTGCGTATGGGCTTCCACGCCGACGGTGACGCGGACCAGCACGTCCTGCACCACACCGGCACGCCCGGCCACCGCTTCGAGGCGGTCGATCTCGATCAGCGAGTCGACCACCACGTGGCCGACACCCGCCTGCACCGCGGCTTCCAGCTCGGTGACGGATTTGTTGTTGCCGTGCAACGCGATTCGCTCGGCGGGGAAACCCGCGTGCAGCGCGATCGCGAGCTCGCCGCCGGAGCACACGTCCAGCGAGAGGCCCTCGTCGCGGATCCAGCGCGCGATCTCACCGCACAGGAACGCCTTGGACGCGTAGTGCACCCTGGCGTTGGGGCCGAAGGCCTGCACCATGTCGCGGCAGCGGGAGCGGAAGTCGTCCTCGTCCACCACGAACAGCGGGGTGCCGAACTGCGCGGCCAGGTCGTGCACCGGCACGCCCGCGAGATGCACGACGCCGTCGGCGTCGCGGGAGGCGTTGCGCGGCCACACGTTCGCGGGCAGGTCGATCATCTGCTTCGGGGCGGTCGGCCGCTCCGGGAGGTTGGGAGCATGGGGGATCTCTGCGTGGCGTGGCCCGGCGGGGTGCGCGCTCATAGTTGTTCCTTCCTTGCCGCACGCGCCGGGCACGTGGACGGGTACGACCTCTTCGACTCGACTCGCTCGCGCACTACATACGCTCCGGGGCGCTGACGCCGAGCAGGCCGAGGCCGTTGGCCAGCACCTGACGGGTGGCCTTCACCAGTTCGAGCCGGGCGGACTTGAGCGGCGTGACCGGCTCGTCACCCTTCGGCAGTACCCGCATGTCGTCGTCGGACTGGAACGGGTGGTACGCACCGGCCAGTTCCTCCAGGTAGCGCACCACGCGGTGCGGTTCCCGCATCTCGGCGGCCGTCGCGATCACCCGCGGGTACTCGCCCAGCGTACGGATCAGCTCGCCTTCGCGATCGGAGGACATCAGGCCGAAATCCGGTGCCACCGAAGCGAAGTCGAACGCGGCCGAGTTGTCGATGATGCGGCTGGAGCGGGCGTGCGCGTATTGCACGTAGTAGATCGGGTTCTCGTTGTTCTGCTTGGTCCACAGGTCCAGGTCGATGTCGATGCTGGAGTTCACCGACGACCGCACCAGGGAGTAGCGCGCCGCGTCGACGCCGATCGCCTCGACCAGGTCGTCGAGCGTCACCACCGTGCCCGCGCGCTTGCTCATGCGCACGGCCGCACCGTCTTTCACCAGATTCACCATCTGGCCGATCAGGACCTCGACGGTGTTCGGGTCGTCGCCGAACGCTGCCGCGGCGGCCTTCAGGCGGCCGATGTAGCCGTGGTGATCCGCGCCGAGCATGTAGATGCACAGATCGAAGCCGCGGCCGCGCTTGTTGTGGAAGTAGGCGATGTCACCGGCGATGTAGGCGGACTTGCCGTCGCTCTTGATGACCACCCGGTCCTTGTCGTCGCCGTACTCGGAGCTGGCGATCCACCAAGCGCCGTCCTTCTCGTACAGCTTGCCGGAGGACTTCAGCTCCTCGACCGCCTTGTCGACCGCGCCAGAGGCGAACAGCGAGCTCTCGTTGAAGTAGACGTCGAAGTCGGTGCCGAACTCGTGCAGCGTCTGCTTGATGTGCGCGAACATCAGCTCGACACCCTCGCGGCGGAACACCTCGTGCCGCTCGTCCTCGGGCAGGTCGACGGCGCCCGGGTTGCCAGCGACGACCTGGTCGGCGATTTCGCCGATGTAGGCGCCCGCGTACCCGTCCTCCGGGGTCGGCGCGCCGGTGGCGGCGGCGACCAGCGAGTTGGCGAACCGGTCGATCTGCGCGCCGTGGTCGTTGAAGTAGTACTCGCGGGTGACGTCGGCGCCCTGCGCGGCGAGGATGCGGCCGAGCGCGTCGCCGACCGAGGCCCACCGGGTGCCGCCGAGGTGAATCGGTCCGGTCGGGTTCGCCGAGACGAACTCCAGGTTGATCCTGGTACCCGCGAGCGCGTCGGCGGTGCCGAAGGACGCGCCTGCCGCGAGCACTTTCTGCACGATCGCGCCCTGCGCGGCGGCGGCGAGCCGGATGTTCAGGAAGCCGGGACCGGCGACCTCCGCCGAGGACACGCCCTCGGCGGCGCTCAGCGCGTCGGCCAGCCAGGTGGCCAGTTCGCGCGGATTCGTTCCGGCCTTCTTGGCCACCTGCATGGCCACATTCGTGGCATAGTCACCGTGTTCCGGATTGCGAGGGCGCTCCACATTGACCTCGTCGGGCAGGACTGCAGGGTCCAGTCCACGTTCGACAAGCACCTTCGCCGCGGTGGAGCGAAGGAGATCTGCAAGGTCAGCTGGAGTCACGAGTCTCTATCCTATGGTCTTGACAGGTGTACGCCGTCGGGCGGGCACTGCCCCGGATCCGTCCGTAACGAACAGCACAGCGGTTCATCACATCGAGAGAGCAACGAGCAATGCCGAATAGCAACAGCGCCTCGAAGTCGGCCAAGGCCGTCCGAGCCGCCGGGAAGGTGTCGCCTTCCCGCAAGGGGGGCGGCGGCAAGGGCCAGCTTCCGAAGAAGCGTCAGATCCCGTGGTTGGCCATCGGCGCGGCCGCAGTAATCATCGCATTGATCGGCGCCCTCGCCTACAGCCTGGTCCCCAAATATCGCGAACAGGCCGAACTGGACAAATACACGCCCAGCGCGCAGAAGAAGGATCCCTCGGATCAGATCGCCGGCGTGGTCAAGAAGGACTACGCGCAGGGCGCGGGCAAGCACGTCGACCCGACGCAGCGGGTGGCCTACGACCAGAAGCCGCCGTTCGGTGGACCGCACGATCAGGCGTGGGCCGACTGCACCGGCGTCGTCTACGGCAAGCCGATCCGCACCGAGAACGCGGTGCACTCGCTCGAGCACGGCGCCGTGTGGATCACCTACAACCCCGACAAGGTGGATGCCGCGGGCATCGACACGCTGAAGAAGAAAGTCGAAGGCAAGCAGTACACGCTGATGTCGCCCTACCCGGGGCTGGACAGCGCGGTCTCGCTGCAATCCTGGGGCCATCAGCTGAAGCTGGACAGCCCGGACGACAAGCGGGTCAGCCAGTTCATCACCGCGCTGCGGCAGAACCAGTACACCTACCCCGAGGTCGGCGCTGCCTGCTCCAACCCGTACTTCGACAGGGAGAACCCGGAGCCGTTCGACCCGGCGCCGCCCGGGCCGGACGCGGTGCCGATGGACGGTGCGGGCATCCCGACCGACCCGTCCGAGCTCGGCGGCGGACTGCCCGGAATCCCTGGTGTGCCCGGCATCCCCGGTGTTCCAGGCCTGCCCGGCGCCCCCGGATTGCCCGGCACGCCCGGACTGCCCGGTGCGCCCGGACTGCCCAGTGCGCCTGCCGAGCCAACGGCGGCCCCCTAGATGGAGGCCGATATCGAGACCGAATCCGGCGCGGAGCACGGCTTCAAAGCGCAGGTGCGCAGGCAAGGTGTCGCGCTGCTGATCCTCGGCACGCTCGGCGCCATCCTGCTCGGATTCGCCATCGGAACCCTCGTCCGGCTTCCGCTGGACGGCGGCTCCGGCGAACCCGACCCGACCGCCGTCGACGTCGGCTTTGCCCAGGACATGTCCGCGCACCACGCGCAGGCCGTCGAGATGGCGGGCATCGCCCTGCTGCGCTCCACCGACAACGACGTGCGCAGGCTGGCCTACGACATCATGACCACCCAGCAGAACCAGGTCGGCCGGATGCAGGGCTGGCTGCAACTGTGGAACAAGCCGGCGCAGGGCGCCGACGGTTTCATGGGGTGGATGAGCGAGCCCGGCTCCGAGCACGGACACGGCGGCGGGCAGCAGATGTCCGGTTCGATGGCGAGCATGCCCGGCATGGCGACCCAGGAGGAGCTCGCGGCGCTGCGCCAAGCTCCCGCACCCGAGGCCGACGTCATCTTCCTGCGCCTCATGCTGCGCCACCACCAGGGCGGCATGCCGATGATGGAATACGCGGCCAAGCACGCGGCGACCACGGCCGTCCGCACCCTCGCCGCCAGCATGGCCGAAACCCAGCAGGCCGAATCCCGGCTGCTGACCACCATGCTCACCGCCCGCGGCGGCAGCCCGCTCCCCCTCAACTGACCGGGCGTCGGGTCGGCCCAGGCGAAAGCCCCCGGCCCGACGCTCTTTTTGGCGTCCAGCGCACGATGCGATACGCTTGCCCCGCCCGATCGGACCACCCGGCCCGACCGAGATCTATCCCGCCCTCGTAGCTCAGGGGATAGAGCGTCTGCCTCCGGAGCAGAAGGCCGCAGGTTCGAATCCTGCCGAGGGCACTCCACTCGCAGCAGGTCCATGCCCACGGAGGGCGTGGGCCTTTGCTCGTTTCGTAGTGTTTTGTGGGGGTGCGACCCCCACGCCCCGCCCGGCGGGCTGCGCCCCCGGACCCCCCTGTCGCGGGCTGGGTTTTGGGGGAATCGTTCGGTTTGGGTTCGCCATGACACGACACATCGGGGTGAAGGAGCTGGCGTTGGGCGTCCTGCTCGATCGACGGTGCGTCGGAGAGACCGCCGCTGAGATCGATCGGCGTCTGTGGCCGGTTCGAATGCGGGTGCGCCGCTGATCTATGCCGCGCTGTCGGCTTGCGGAGGGGTCGGTGGGCAACGCACTCGATCTTTGGCAGGATTGCCGGGTGCGTTCTGTATTGCGGGTGGGGGCCCTTGTGGCTGCGATGATCGCCCTGAGTTCTTGTTATTCCGATGATGTTCCGGCTTCGGTAGCCACGACTACTTCGGCGGCGCCGACGAGCGTGTTGACGCCGGATCAGCGGCGTCACCAAGGCATGCTGGCGGAGGGTACGCGGATGGCGGATGTGCTTGCGCTGCCGACGGATATCGATCCGGACGTCACCGTGTACGGGCGGGCGGGGGTGCTGACGTCGGCGACCCTGCTGGTGATGGCGGGGCACAATGATGCGATCAAGGCGGCGGCCGATGACAACGGGCTGTTGACCGGCGCCATCACGCATCGCACCAACGGGGACCGGGAGCGGCGGAAGGACCTGACGCACGGCGTGATGCGTTTTCCGGATGCCGCCGCGGCGAGCAAGGCGGCCGAGGATCTCGCGGACGGCGCGGTGAACTACCGGGGCCTGCTGGAATCGCAATCCCGCACGGCCGCACCGCTGCCCGGGGCGCCGGAGACGCAATTCAGTCACAAGGAAGAACGGGGGCGCGTCGAGAGCATGGCCTTCACCGCCGTCCGCGAATATGTGATCTACACGTGGGTGCGGGCCGGGTCTCGCGAAGAACTGGAGCGAATCACGCTGCGCGCCCTCGAATTACAGCGTCCGCTGCTGGACGAGTTCCGTCCGACGGCGGCCGCAGACTATCCCGAGCTGCCCTATGACCCTGACGGCGTCTTCGCCCTCGCCGTCGGTGACGGCGACGCGCAGCAGGGCGCGTATCGCCAACGCGGCGCGATGCTTTTCGCACCGGACCAGCCGCGGGCGGCGACCCTGTTCCGCGAGGTCGGGCTGAATGCGATGGCAAACAAGGGAACCACGGTCTACCGCGCCGACGACGCCGCCGGGGCGCAGCGCCTGAGCGCGGCTCTCGGCGAGATGCAGCGCGCATACCAGCCTGCGCAAGCACCCGCCGGAATCCCTTCCGCCACTTGTCTTTCCAAGCCGGAAGGCGGCGCAAATTCGTGGTTCTGCCTGGTCACCGCGGGCCGGTACGTCGGCGAAATCTGGGCGAAGACCCAGGACGACGCGCACCGGCTGCTCGAGCAGCAGCACCAGGCGCTGCGCAGCGCGAAGTAGACCGGATCGCGGCTACATTCTTGCCGTACCCTCGCGATCATGACCTGCTGCGGACCCTCGCGCCGGACCTTGCTCGGCGCGATCGCCTCCGCGGCACTGCTCTCGGTCAGCGGCACGGCGGTCAGTCGCGCTCGGGCACAGCCTGTTTCGCTGTTGGCGACGGATCTGGAAGTCGTCACCGTCACCGACCGATCGGTCGTGCTCACCTGGACCACCGTGGCGGCGGACGAGTCTGGACGCCTGACCCCGGTCGCCTCCGACGCCGAAGTTCGGCTCGGCCCGGCCGATTCGCCGCGAGCGCCGGTCCCGGTCTTCGCCGATCCCGATCGAACGCCGTTCCACTACGCCGAGATCGGCGGTCTGGAGCCGGGCCGCCGCTACCGATTCGAGGCGTGGTCGCAGGGCGTGCGGGCGACGCCCGCGCTCTCGCTCACCACGCGGTCGCCCGGAACACCGGAGGCCACCGGCGAATTCACCACCATGGTGCCGCCGCCCGGCCGCCTGTTGCGCACCATCGCGCTGGCCAACGACGTGCACTACGGAGAGACGGTGAGCGGCTTGGTGATCGGCGCGTTTCCGCCCGGCTTCCGCCAGCAGGCCGGTCTCCCGCCCTACCCCGAGGTCATGCTTTCCGCGCTGCTCGACGACCTCCGGGCCAGGAGCGTGAATCATCTTGTCGTCGCGGGAGATCTGACCAGCGAGGCGACCCCGGAGGAGTCGCGCGCCGTCCGCACCCGGCTCGACTCGTGGGGCGCGCTCGGCAGCGACTACCTGGTGACGCGCGGCAATCACGATCGCCCGCACGTCGACTACCAGGGCTGCACCCACCTCGGCGAGCACCGCGACTGCTGGGGCGACAGTTTCCTCGCCCGGCAGGAGTTGGCCGAGCACGAGGTCGGCGGATTGCGGCTGCTCGGCGTGGACACCAGCGACCTCGACGGCGCGGGCGGCCGCATCGAACGACCCCAGTTCGACCGCTTGGCCGAGGCGCTGCGCGCCGACCCGGACCGTCCGACGCTGGTCTTCGGCCACCACCCGGTGACCGTCGAATCGGGACTCACCAACACCGCGGGCCCGGCCTTCGTCCTCGATGGCACCGACAGCGCCGAACTCCAGCGTCTTTACGAGCGGGCGCCCGGCGTCTTCCTGCACCACAGCGGCCACACCCACCGCAACCGCCGCACCCGGCCGGACGCGAACATCGCGGTGGAATTCCTGGAGGTCGCCGCGGTGAAGGAGTATCCGGGCGGCTACAGCCTGCTCCGCGTGTACGAGGGCGGCTACATGGTGAACTTCTACAAGACGCGCACCGAGGACGCTCGGCGGTGGAGCAGCACCACCCGGGGCGAATATTTCGGACTGCTGCCCGATTACACCCTCGGAACCTTCGCCGACCGTAATCACGTTGTCGCGCGGGATTCTTCCGGCCTGTCCTGAACGGACGGAAACCGACGAGGGGAAGGCGCGAACATCGACGGCGCCCCGGTCCGGCGGTGGCGTAACACCGAACCGAGGCTCCGACGACCGGCGCATCCGATCTTGCCTAGAGCGAGCGGCGGGAATCGAACCCGCGTAAACGGCTTTGCAGACCGTTGCCTCAACCACTCAGCCACGCCCGCCTCGCATTCGAGAATGCCGGGCCGCGCCACCGGCGACCAGGCTTGGGCTCGAGCTGATTCAAACCTCGCGGCAGCTCGAGAGATCGCCCCGATCCCACTCGGGCTTGGGCCGGCCCCACACGCCGATATCGCCGGAACGTCGAGCACGCGACGGGGAGAGAACCGCCCGGCATGCAATGATCGGGGAATGTCTCGGTCACGCCCGCTCCCAGTCGATCCGATCGAGGAGGCCCACCGCCAGTGGGTCGGCCACGGCTGGGGCGATGTCGCCGACGGGATGGCGGCGGTGACCTCTCTGGTCCGCGCACAGCAAATCGTGATGGCCCGGGTGGACGAAGCACTGAAACCGACCGGTCTGACCTTCTCCCGGTACGAACTGCTCATGCTGCTGAGCTTCAGCAAGACCGGCGCGCTGCCGATGGCGAAGGCCAGCGCCCGGCTCCAGGTGCACCCGACCAGCGTCACCAACACCGTCGACCGACTGGAGGCGGCACGCCTCGTCGAGCGGGTACCGCATCCCAGCGACCGCCGCGCCACTCTCATCGAAATCACCGACGCCGGAAGGGAATTGGTCGCCGAAGCCACCGAGGAACTGAACGCGAAGGTGTTCGCCCACCCGGGTCTTCGGCCGGATCGGCTGCACCTGCTGTTGCAGCTGCTGGCGGAATTCCGGCATGCCGCGGGCGACTTCGACACCGGCGACGCGCCGGCCCGCTGGAACACCAGGGAACGCTGAACTGCACCGAACCCCGTTCCGTACCTGGCGGTCTCATACACCAGGGAATCGACCTCCGCGTAACAGTCCGGCATCCAACTAGCGAATTCGCGGCGGCGTTGCCTTGGCAGCGGAGGAGAAAAGGTCCACCATGGATCCATGGTGCTGGTCTTGGGGGTATCGGCGGGCGCTGGTGGTGCGCGCGCGATGTTGACGCATAGCGACCAACCGCACCTTCCCCCGATCGATCGCTGCGATGTCCCGCGCCGCGCGGGCGCGGGCGTAGAGGAGGCCGTGTTCGAGGCGATCCGCGAGATGTGCCGCTCGGCCCAGCTGCGCGATGAGCTGATCACCGGCACCGCCGTCACCTGCCGCTGCACTCTGCACGCCGACGCCATCCGGTCCGCCGCGGGCCGCAGCAGGCTCACCATCGTCGACGAGCCGCTGGCCCAGCTGCGCTACCTGCGCTTCACCGGCAAGCTTCCGGACTCCGGCACCGTGATCCTCTACGACCTCGGCAGCTCCGGGCTGACCGTCACGCACGCCGACTGCCGCACCGACGCCATCCTTTCCAGCAAACGCAGCACCGTACTCGGCGGCGACGGCTACGACGCGCTGCTGCGCTGGCAACTGGCCCGCGAAGGCGTGCTCACCGATCGGCTCACCAGCAGGCGGCACCGCGAGGCGCTGAGCAGCGCGCGGGTGGTCACCGCGACCGATCCCGGCTCCGGCGGACGAGCCGTGGTGACCCGCAGCGATCTGGCCGAACTGTGCGCCGCGGGCATCCACCACTCCGTGTCGTTCGTCCGCCAGCTCATCGAGGAGGCCGGGGTGCGGCCCGAGGCGCTCGTCCTGGTCGGCGGCTGCACCCGCAGCCCGAGCGTGCGCGGCGAGCTGGCCGAACTGGTCGACCTGCCGCTGATCTACGACCCGGAGCCGGATTACGTCTCGGCGCGAGGGGCGTTGCTGTTCGCCGCCGAACGCCCATCCGGCGATGTGCGCATGGCGCGGCTGCGGACAGGCGCCCTGCCCACGCTCGCCCCCGCGAGCGTCGGCCGCCGAAAGATCATCGCCGCCGTGGCGGTCACCGCGGCACTCGGCGCGACCATCGCCGGTTTGCTCGCCGTGGAACGGGATTCGGCACACCCACCGACCGGGGGAACCGCGCCGACGCATATCGAACTGCGCACCACCCCGCAGCCCTCGGGCAACTGAGGCCGGAGCCCCCGCATCCCGTTGGCTAGCATGGCGCGATTCCAACGCGGGTCGCTTTCCCACGGAAACGACAACGGCTCGCGCGAACGCACCGAAAGGCGAACGCGCGAGCCGTAAACGGACTCAGCGGTTGCTGAACTTCGCGGGCCGCTTGTCGACGAAGGCGGTCATGCCTTCCTTCTGATCCTCGATCGCGAACAGCGAGTGGAAGACACGACGCTCGAAACGCAGCCCCTCGGCGAGGGTGGTCTCGAAGGAGCGGTTCACCGCCTCCTTCGCGATCATGGCGACCGGCAGCGACATCGCGGCAATGGTCTCCGCCACCTCGAGCGCGGTGTCGAGCAGTTCGGCGGCGGGCACGATGCGCGAGACCAGTCCGGCGCGCTCGGCTTCCTCGACGTCCATGTTGCGGCCGGTCAGCACCAGGTCCATGGCCTTGGCCTTGCCGATTGCCCTGGTCAGCCGCTGCGAGCCGCCGATGCCTGGGATGACGCCCAGCTTGATCTCCGGCTGCCCGAACTTGGCCGTGTCGGCGGCGATCAGGATGTCGCAGATCATCGCCAGCTCACAGCCGCCGCCGAGCGCGTAGCCCGCGACCGCCGCGATGGTGGGCTTGCGGAAGTTCGCCAGCCGGTCCCAGCGCGCGAAGAAATCGTCCATGAACATGTCCATGTACGACTTGGGCTGCATCTCCTTGATGTCGGCGCCCGCGGCGAAGGCCCGCTCCGAGCCGGTGATGACGACCGCGCCGATCGCGTCGTCGCGCTCGAGCTCGTCCAGCGCGGCGATCACGTCATCGAGGACCTGCGCGTTCAGCGCGTTGAGCGCCTTCGGCCGGTTCAGTGTGATCCAGCCGACCCGGCCCTTGCGCTCCAGCAGAATCGTCTCGAAGTCGCTCACTCGGTCACCTCTTGCTCGGATCGGTTACGGATATCGGTGACGATAGCCGAGAAGTCCTTGCCCGCGTCCGTCTGGTTGAACCGGCTGTAGATCTCCGCGGCGAGCGCGCCGAGCTGCCCGTCGATGCCGTTGGCGCGCAAGGCGTTCGCGGCGAGACCGAGGTCCTTGGTCATCAGCGCGGTGGCGAATCCGGGCTGGTAGTCGTTGTTCGCCGGGCTGGTCGGGACCGGGCCGGGGACCGGGCAATAGCTGGTCAGCGCCCAGCTCTGGCCCGACGCGGTGGAGACCACGTCGAAGAACGACTGGTGGCTCAGGCCCAGCTTCTCGCCGAGCACCAGCGCCTCGGACAGGCCGATCATCGAGATGCCGAGCAGCATGTTGTTGCAGATCTTGGCGGCTTGGCCGACGCCCGCATCGCCGCAGTGCACGACCTTGCCGCCCATTACCTCGAGCACCGGGAGCGCGTCCGCGAAATCGGCCGCCGCACCACCCACCATGAAGGTCAGGGTGCCCGCGGCCGCGCCGGCGACGCCGCCCGAGACCGGCGCGTCCAAAGCGCGGTGCCCGGCCGCGACGGTCAGCGCGGCCGCTTCCTTGGCGTCGGCGACGTCGATGGTGGAGCAGTCGATGAACAGGGTGCCCGGCTGCGCGGCGGGCAGCAGGTCGGCGTAGACGTCGAGCACCAGCTTGCCGTTGGGCAGCATGGTGATCACCACGTCACGGTCGACGGCCGCCGCGACGGCCGTGTCGACGACGGTCGCGCCGTCCTTGCGCGCCTGCTCCTGCGCCGCGGGCACCGGGTCGAAGGCGAGCACGTCATAACCCGACTCGACCAAGTTGGCCGCCATGGGCGCGCCCATGTGGCCGAGGCCGAGGAAACCGATCTTTGTCGTCACTGCCGTGCCTCCGGTGTAGCCAAACCCAGTTCCTTGTCGCCCAATTCGGCGAAGTACGCCGCCACCTGCGCGTCGGTGACCTCGGCGAGGGTCGCCGGTCGCCACTGCGGATTGCGGTCCTTGTCGATCACCTGCGCGCGGATGCCCTCGACCAGATCGTGCGAGCGCAGCGAGGCGACGGAGACGCGATACTCCTTGTTCAGCACCGACTCCAGGCTCGGCAGAGCACCGGCCGCCCGCAACGAGCGCAGCGTGACCTTCAGCGCGACAGGCGATTTGGCGAGCAGGTCGGAGGCCGCCTTCGCAGCCTCCGGTGCGTCGGATGCTTGCAGCCGCGCCACGATCTCCTCGACGGTGTCGGCGCCGTAGCAGGCGTCGATCCAGTCCCGCTGCGCGAACAACTCGGATTCCGGCGCCGCCATGGCGAACTTCGCGATCGCCACCTCCGCTGTCTCGGTGCGCAGCGTCTCCAGCAGGGCCGGGATGTGCTCCGAAGGCACGTAGTAGTCGGCGAAGCCGGCCTCGATGGCGTCGCCCGCGCCCATCCGCGCGGTGGTCAGCGCGACGTGCGTGCCGATCTCGCCGGGCGCGCGCGAGAGCAGGTAGGTGCCGCCGACGTCAGGGATGAAGCCGATGCCCACCTCGGGCATGCCGATCTTGGACCGCTCGGTGACGATGCGGTGGCTGCCGTGGCCGGAAAGGCCGACGCCGCCGCCCATCACGATGCCGTCCATGATCGCCACGTACGGCTTCGGGTAGCGACCGATCAGCGCGTTGAGGATGTACTCGTCGCGCCAGAACACGCCGGTCGGCGAATCCGCGCTTGCGGTATCGGGCGTCGCGGAGCGATCGTTCAGCACGAGCGCGTCGGCGTGAATGGCGACGATATCGCCCCCCGCGCACAGCCCGCGCTCCCCCGCGCCGGTGACCACGACGGTGCGCACCTCGTCGTCCTCGGCCCACGCGCGCAGTGCGTCGGTGATCGCCAGCGCCATGGGGTGATTCAGCGCGTTGATGGCCTTGGGCCGGTTCAGCGTGATCAGCCCGAGGCCGTCGCGCTTGTCGATCAGTACTTCAGTCATGGTGCTCCTTAGGTGAACGGTGCGCCTGCCTCAGATAGGTAGGTTCGCGCCCCGTCACGCTGCTCCTATCACCGAGCGGGCTACGACGACCCGCATGATCTCGTTGGTGCCCTCGAGGATCTGGTGGACGCGCAGATCACGGACGATCTTCTCCAGGCCGTATTCGTGCAGGTAGCCGTAGCCGCCGTGCAGCTGGAGCGCCTTGTTGGCCACCTCGAAGCCGACGTCGGTGGCGAATCGCTTGGCCATGGCGCACAGTTCCACCTTGTCGGGCGCGTCCGCGTCGAGCGCGGCGGCCGCGCGCCACAGCAGCGTCCGCGCGGCCTCCAATTCGGTTCGCATATCGGCTAATTCGAATTGCAACGCCTGGTTCTTCAGCAGCGCCTTACCGAAGGCCGTGCGGTCGGCGAGATAGGGCACGGACTTGTCCAGCGCCGTCTGCGCGCCGCCCACCGAGCACGCGGCGATGTTCAGCCGCCCGCCGTTGAGGCCGTTCATGGCGATGCGGAACCCGTCGCCCTCCGCGCCGAGGCGGTTGGCGACCGGGACGCGGACGTCCTCCAGCACGACCTGCCTGGTCGGCTGCGCGTTCCAGCCCATCTTCCGCTCGTTCGGCCCGACCGAGAGGCCAGGGGCGTCGGCGGGCACGATCAGCGTCGAAATGCCGCGCGCCCCTTCGTCACTCGTGCGCACCATCATCACGTACACGTCGTTGGCGCCCGCGCCGGAGATGAACTGTTTCGCGCCGTTGAGGATGTAGTCCTCGCCGTCGCGAACGGCCTTGGTGCTCAACGCCGCCGCGTCGGAGCCGACGCCGGGCTCGGTGAGCGCGTAGCTGCCGAGCAGCTCCATCGAGGTCAGGCCCGGCAGCCAGCGGTTGCGTTGATCGTCGGTGCCGTAGGCATCGATCATCCAGGCGGCCATGTTGTGGATGGAGATGTAGGCCGCCACCGCCGGACACCCGGTGGCCAGCTGCTCGAAGATGCGCACGGCGTCGAGCCTGCGCAGCCCCGAGCCGCCGACGTCCTCGCGGACGTAGATGCCGCCGAGGCCGAGCGGGCCCGCCTTGCGCAGCACGTCCACCGGAAAGTGTTTCTGCTCATCCCATTCCAGCGCGTTGGGCGCCAGGAACTCGTCAGCGAACTGGCGCGCGGTCTCGCCGATCGCGCGCTCGTCCTCGTTCAGAGTGAACATCCGGCTCAGTCCATCGTCGGGATGACGAACGCGTTGGCCGCGGAGCCTGCGGAGCGGCCCGAAGACACCGTCTCCTTTCCGCCCGAAGGCCAGCGCTGGGTCACCGTCTTGGTCTTGGTGTAGAAGCGGATCGAATCCGGGCCGTGCTGGTTCAGATCGCCGAAGCCGGACCGCTTCCAGCCGCCGAAGGTGTAGTACGCGATCGGCACCGGGATCGGCACGTTGATGCCGACCATGCCGACCTCGACCCTGGCCGCGAAATCGCGGGCGGTGTCGCCGTCGCGGGTGAAAATGGCCACGCCGTTGCCGTATTCGTGCTCGTTGGCCAGGCGCAGGCCCTCCTCGTAGTCCTTGGCGCGCACGACGCTGACCACCGGGCCGAAGATCTCCTCCCGGTAGATGCGCATGTCGGCGGTGACCTTGTCGAACAGCGTCGCGCCGACGAAGTAGCCGTCCTCGCCGCCTTCGACGGTCAGGCCGCGGCCGTCCACGACCAGCTCGGCCCCCTCATCGATGCCGATCTGGACGTAGTTGTTCACCCGGTCCACGCCGTCCTCGCCGACCAGCGGGCCGAAGTCCGCGCCCGGGTCGTCGGAGCGGCCGATGTTCAGCTTGTGCACCCGCTCGGTCAGCTTGGCCACCAGGCGGTCGGCGGTCTCCTCGCCGACCGGCACGGCGACCGAGATGGCCATGCAGCGCTCGCCCGCGGAACCGTAGCCCGCGCCGATCAGCTGGTCGGCGACGTCGTCGAGATCGGCGTCCGGCATCACGATGGCGTGGTTCTTCGCGCCGCCGAAGCATTGGGCGCGCTTGCCGTTCGCGGTCGCCGTCTCGTAGATGTACTGGGCGATCGGGGTGGAGCCGACGAAACCGACGGCCTTGATCCGCGGATCGTGCAGCAGCGTGTCGACGGCCTCCTTGTCGCCGTTGACCACGTTGAACACGCCCGGGGGCAGGCCCGCCTCGAGGAACAGCTCGGCGAGCCGCAGCGGCACCGAGGGGTCGCGCTCGGAGGGCTTGAGCACGAACGCGTTGCCGCAGGCCAGCGCGGGACCGGCCTTCCACAGCGGGATCATGGCCGGGAAGTTGAACGGGGTGATGCCCGCGACGACGCCGAGCGGCTGGCGCATCGAGTAGACGTCGATGCCGGTGCCCGCGCTCTCGGTGTATTCGCCCTTGAGCAGGTGCGGGATGCCGGTGGCGAACTCGACGACCTCGAGCCCGCGCTGGATGTCGCCCTTGGCGTCGGCGATGGTCTTGCCGTGCTCGGCGGAGAGCAGCGCGGCCAGGCTGTCCATCTCGTCCTGCACCAGGGTGAGGAACTTCATCAGCACCCTGGCCCGCTTCTGCGGGTTGAACGCCGCCCACTCCGGCTGGGCCGCCGCGGCATTCGTGATGGCCGCCTCCACCTCGGACTTGCTCGCCAGCGGCACGCGCGCCTGCACCTGGCCGATGTTCGGGTCGAAGACATCGCCGTAGTTGCCCGAGGCGCCTGCGACGTGTTGCCCGCCGATGAAGTGAGTGAGTTCGCGAACCATGCCAGTCCTTTGCCTGTCGTCGTCGACGCGCGGGCGCGCAATCTGCGGTCATCCTATAGTTGGATGTCCAAGTAAATAGCGGGCCGGACGCGAATGTGATTCATCCCACCGCTTGGTCAGCCGGACCCGCGCGGCGACCGCGCCATGGTGATCGCACCCGCCGCCAGCAGCACGGCGCCGACGATCAGCACCAACCCGGCCGCGCCCAATCCGTCGGACCACTCGGACACGGCCCCCGCGATGGCGAGCGCGACCGCCCCCGCGCCGCCGATCACCAGCACTGCCGAACGTTGCGTCGCGTACAACGCGAAGCAGACGACCGCGACGAGCGCGGTGAGCGCGACCGGCCAGAGTTCCGCCTCGAGGTCGGCCCATTGCGCACCCAGCAGCGAGGTAGCGATCGCGATCGCGTATCCCGACCAGTCCTCGATGAACGCACCCGCGCGCGTCAGCCCGAACCAGACCATGCCGAGCGCGAAAAGGCAGCAGCCGACCCAGAATTCGTCCAGGTTCAACACCTCGCCGAACACGCCGACGACGCAGGGCACACCGAAAGCCGCGCACGTGAGCATTCCGACCACCGAAGGCAAGGCCACATAGCCGAGCACCGCCGCGGCCAGACCCACGCACACCGCGAGCACCCATGCCTCGTCGGATCCCGAATCGTCGACGCCCGCCCCGACCGCACCGGCGAGGGTGGCCGCCGCGAGCGCGAACAACACCGCGGCCAGCCGCATGCGCGCGGTCGGCGTCGGCGTACGGAACAGCGACGCGCGTCCGGCCAGTGCGACGCCGCCCAGCGCGAGCCCGATCGCCAGGGCCGCCAGGATCGCCACCTGGCTCGCTCGCGCCAGATCGCCCCACGACGCCTCGAGGAACAACACCAGCCCACCGATCAGCAGACCGGCGCCGACGTACGCCGCGATCTCGGCGAGCAGCTTGCCCGCCGATGGTCGCGCCGCGGCATCCTCGGCGGCCACCGCGGCCGTCACCGCATCCCGTTGCGCCGCGGTCAGCACGCCCTCGTCGACCAGCCGGCGCAGCGCTGCCCCCACCCGATGCTCATGAGCCACCGGTCCAGTATCACCGCGTGCGGCCGCCTCCGACTACGGTGCGGCGGCCCGGCGATTACCTGGCGGTGTGATCGCTGTCACCGTAGAATTACTTTGACGTCCTAGTATTGGGCGCCATAAGGACTCGCCGGAGGACTCCCGTGGCCGACAGCAGCGCGCTCCACACTCCCGCCCATCCCGTCCGTTTCGTGACGTCGGCGGCCCTGTTCGACGGGCATGACGCCGCGATCAACATCATGCGCCGGATCTTGCAGTCCCAGGGCGCGGAGGTGATCCACCTCGGGCACAACCGCGCCGTGCACGAGGTGGTCGCGGCGGCGATCGAGGAGGATGTGCACGGCGTCGCGGTCAGCTCGTACCAGGGCGGCCACATCGAATATTTCGAATATCTCGCGGCCGCGCTGAAAGAGGCGGGAGCGGGCCACATCCGGATCTTCGGCGGTGGCGGCGGGGTGATCGTCGCCGAGGAGATCGAGCGGCTTGCCGCCGCGGGTGTGCGGATCTTCTCCCCCGAGGACGGTCAGCGGCTCGGATTGCCCGGCATGATCAACGAATTGGTGCGCGCCTGCGATTACGACCTCGCCGAGGAGTTCCCCGCGACCGAGGCCGTGCTGGCGGGCGAACGACCCGCGCTGGCTCGCGCCATCACCTGCCTGCAACAGGACACGCTGCCCGCCGCCGACCGGGAGGCACTGCTCACCGCGGCGAACGCGCGCGCGGTGCCGGTGCTCGGCATCACCGGCACCGGAGGCTCCGGAAAGTCGTCACTGACAGACGAATTGGTGCGACGACTGCGCTCCGACCAGCAGGATAAGCTCCGCGTCGCGATCCTCGCGGTCGACCCGACCCGCCGCCGCGGCGGCGGCGCGCTGCTCGGCGACCGCATCAGAATGAACGCGCTCGACGGCGCGCACGTGTTCTTCCGTTCGCTGGCCACCCGGGGCAATCACGAACTGCCGCGCAATATCGACACCATCATCGCGGCGTGCAAGGCGGCCGGGTACGACCTGGTCGTCCTGGAGACGCCGGGCATCGGCCAGGGCGACACCGCCATCGTCGACCACGTCGACGTGTCGATGTATGTCATGACGCCGGAGTTCGGCGCCGCCTCCCAGCTCGAGAAGATCGACATGCTCGATTACGCGGATGTGGTGGCCGTCAACAAGTTCGAGCGCCGCGGCGCCGCCGACGCGGTGCGCGACGTGTCGCGCCAGCTGCTGCGCAACCGCGAGGCCTTCGGCGCGCGCCCGGAGGACATGCCCGTCTTCGGCACCAGCGCGGCGACCTTCAACGACGACGGCGTGACCGCGCTCTACCAGCACCTGACCGGCTTGCTCGGCGAGCACGGCCTGCGGCTGGAGCCAGGGACGCTGCCGCGGGTCGACACCAAGGTCTCCACTCGTTTCGCCCAGATCATCCCGCCCGCCCGGGTGCGCTACCTGGCCGAGATCGCCGAAGCGGTGCGCGGCTACCACGCCGAGACCGCAAGGCAGGTCGCCGCAGCGCAACGCGTCCAGCGGCTCGAACAGGTGCTCGCCGAACTGCCCGAGGACACCGCGATCGCCGATTTGCTGACCGCCGCACGCACCGAACTCACCGGCGACAATGCCGCGCTGCTGGCCGAATGGCCCTCGGTCGCCGAGAGTTACCGCGGGGACGAACAGGTGGTGCGGGTGCGCAATCACGAGATCCACACGCCGCTGCGCCGGGAGTCGTTGTCGGGCAGCAGCATCGCGCGCGTGGCGCTCCCCCGCTACACCGATCACGGTGAGCTGCTGCACTTTCTGCGCGCGGAGAACCTGCCCGGTCGCTTTCCGTTCACGGCCGGGGTGTTCCCGTTCAAGCGTGACAACGAGGATCCCGCGCGGATGTTCGCGGGCGAGGGCGATCCGTTCCGCACCAACCGGCGCTTCAAGGTGCTCTCCGCGCACGCCGAGGCGACCCGGCTGTCGACCGCGTTCGATTCGGTGACGCTCTACGGTCGCGATCCAGACGAGCGGCCCGACATCTACGGCAAGGTCGGCACTTCGGGTGTCTCGATCGCGTCGCTCGACGACATGAAGGCGCTCTACGACGGTTTCGACCTGACGGCGCCGACCACGTCGGTCTCCATGACGATCAACGGCCCGGCCCCGACCATCCTGGCCTATTTCCTCAACGCCGCCATCGACCAAGCGCTGCAACGCTTCTCGGCCGCAGAGGGACGCGAGCCGACCGTGGACGAGGCCGCGGGCATCCGGGCGAGCACGCTGGCCACCGTGCGCGGGACCGTGCAGGCCGACATCCTCAAAGAGGACCAGGGCCAGAACACCTGCATCTTCTCCACCGAGTTCAGCCTGCGCATGATGGCCGACATCCAGGAGTGGTTCGTGCGCAACAAGGTACGCAACTTCTACTCCGTGTCGATCTCGGGGTATCACATCGCCGAGGCGGGCGCGAACCCGATCAGCCAGCTCGCCTTCACCCTCGCCAACGGATTCACCTACGTGGAGGCGTATCTCGCGCGCGGCATGGACATCGACGACTTCGCACCCAATCTGTCGTTCTTCTTCTCCAACGGCATGGACCCGGAGTATTCGGTGATCGGCCGGGTCGCGCGGCGCATCTGGGCGATCGCCATGCGTGACCGCTACGGCGCCAACGAACGCTCGCAGAAGCTGAAGTACCACATCCAGACCTCGGGTCGTTCGCTGCACGCCCAGGAGATGAACTTCAACGACATTCGCACCACGTTGCAGGCCCTGATCGCCGTCTACGACAACTGCAACAGCCTGCACACCAACGCCTACGACGAGGCGGTGACCACGCCGACGGAGGAGTCGGTGCGCCGCGCCATGGCCATCCAGCTGATCATCAGCCGCGAGTGGGGCCTGGCGATGAACGAGAACCCGCTGCAGGGCAGCTTCGTCGTCGACGAACTCACCGATCTGGTCGAGGAGGCGGTACTTGTCGAGTTCGAGCGGATCAGCGAGCGCGGCGGCGTGCTCGGCGCCATGGAGACCGGCTATCAGCGCGGCAAGATCCAGGACGAATCCATGCTCTATGAGCGGCGCAAGCACGACGGCTCACTGCCGATCATCGGAGTCAACACCTTCCGCAATCCGAACGGCGAGCAGCACCGGGTGCTCGAGCTAGCGCGCGCCACAGAGGCGGAGAAGAAATCCCAGCTCGACCGGGTGCGCGAGTTCCAGCAGCGGCACCGCGATGCCGCGCACGCGGCGCTGGCCAGGCTGGACGCGGTGGCGCGCACCGACGAGAACATCTTCGCCGCGTTGATGGACGCCGCGCGGGTCTGCACTCTGGAGCAGATCACCGACGCCTTCTTCACCGTCGGCGGGCAGTACCGCCGCAACGTGTGAGGCCGGCGAAGCTCGTCGTTGGCCCGCGCGCGGCCACCGCCGTGTGACAATCGCCGAGCCGGGTAATCCGCCACGACAGGAGGGGCACGATGGACCTCGCGGGCCTACGCGTGATCGACGCGCACATCCACCAGTGGGATCCGCTGACCACGCCGCGCGATTTCAGCAACCTCGCCCGGCTGTTCAAGTACCTGCCGGTGCCGATCGGTCTCGCCACCCGGCTCGCTCCGCGCCGCGACCGTGAATTCGTCGGCGACCCAACGGCATACGTGCATCCGTATCTGCCCGCGGACTATCGGAGCGACGCGGCGGGAGTCCCGGTCGAGTCGATCGTGCACATCGAGGTCGAGTGGACCGGGTCCGGCCCGACCGCCAAGGCCGACGAGACCCGCTGGGTCGCCAGCCTGCCGTTCGGCGTCGACACCCCGCGGCTCGGCGCTGTCATCGGCTCGGCCGATCCGTCCGCCGACGGCTTCGCGGCCCTGCTCGACGCGCACCGGACGGCATCGCCGCTGTTCCGCGGCATTCGCACGATGGTCGCGCACCACCCGGACACCGGCATCAGGTCCTTCGCGGGCAGCGCGGGCGCGCTCACCGGAAGCCGTTTCCTGGATGGGTTCGCCGAACTCGCCGAGCGCGGGCTCTCCTTCGAGGCGTGGGTGTACTCGCACCAGCTGCCCGAGGTGACCGCGCTTGCCGAGCGCTATCCCGAGGTCACCATCGTGCTGAACCACCTCGCCACGCCCGTCGGCCTGTACGGGAAGGTCGGCAAGCACACCGGCACGAATCCGGGCGAGCGCAGGAAACTATTCCTGAGCTGGCGCGACGACCTGAGCGCGCTGGGCGCCATGCCCAACGTGGTCGCCAAGGTCAGCGGACTGATGATGCCGATACTCGGACACCCGGTGCCCGCGCGCGGGAGGTCGACGCCGGTGCCCGAGCTGGTGGAGCGGATCGGTCCGCTGGTCACGCACGCGATGGACGTGTTCGGGCCCGAGCGCCTGCTGTGGGGCTCGAACTTCCCGGTGGACAAACCGATCACGCGCATCGCCGACAGCGCGCAGGTGATCGCCGACGCCGTGACCGCCCACGGCGGCGGGCCCGTCGAGCTGGCCCAGATCTTCCGCGGCACCGCCGAGCGGGTCTACCGCATCGAGGCGCCGGAGTAGCTCCGCCTGGTCGCGGCCCGTTGACAAAGCCGCAGGGCGCGCGCCTAATGAGGTGGCAGGTGCGGACAGTGATGTCGCCCGACATCACATGTGTCCGCGCAGCCGGACTCATGGAGCGAGCGGTGCGATGAACGAGACGACCATCGACCACGAAGTGATCATCGTCGGGGCCGGGTTCTCCGGTATCGGCGCGGCGATCAAGCTGCGCGCGGCCGGTTTTCAGGACTTCCTCATCGTCGACGACGCGGACGGCGCGGGCGGCACCTGGCACTGGAACACCTATCCCGGTGTGGCCGTGGACATTCCGTCGTTCAGCTATCAGTTCTCCTTCGATCAGCGGGCGGACTGGTCGCGGGTCTACGCGCCGGGCCGCGAACTCGAGGCCTACGCCGAATCGTGCGTCGACAAGTACGGACTACGCCCGCGTATCCGTTTTCGCACCACGATCACCGACGCGGAATTCGACGAACAGCGCCACCTGTGGCGGCTGCGCACCGGCTCCGGCGACGAGTTGCGCGCCCGCTACGTGATCAGCGCGACCGGCGTGCTGACCCGGCCGAAACTGCCGGACATTCCCGGCGTCGGCGATTTCGGCGGCGCGACCATGCACACGTCGCGCTGGGATCACCGGGAAAGCCTGCGTGGCAAGCGAGTCGCGATCATCGGGACCGGCGCCTCCGCGGTGCAGGTGATCCCGGAGATCGCCCCCGAGGTGGCCCATCTCGTCGTCTTCCAGCGCACCCCGATCTGGTGCCTGCCGCGTCCCGATCTCCCGCTACCCGCCCCGGTGCGCCTGGCGCTGCGACTGCCCGGCGGGCGGTCGCTGACCAGGTTGATCAGCCAGGCCTACGTAGAACTGACCTTCCCCATCGCGGCGCACTACTACCGGTCGCTGCCGACGGCCGCGGTCGCCGAGCGCGCCGGGCTTGCCCACCTGCGCCGCCAGGTCGACGACCCGGCGGTGCGCGAAAAGCTCACGCCCCGTTACGCACTGGGCTGCAAGCGCCCCAGTTTCTCCAACGACTATCTGGCCGCGTTCAACCGCGACAACGTGCTGCTGGAGACCGACCCGATCCGCGAGATCACCGCCACCGGCGTGCGGACCGAGGCCACCGAGCACCAGGCGGACGTGCTGATCTTGGCGACCGGCTTCAAGGTGATGGAATCGGGCAACATGCCGACCTACGATCTGCGCGGCGTCGGCGGCCGGGATCTCGAGAAGTGGTGGGACGAGCACCGGCTCCAGGCCTACGAGGGCGTCAGCGTGCCCGGCTTCCCGAACTTCTTCTCGGTGATCGGCCCGTACGGCTACAACGGCTCGTCGTATTTCGCGCTGATCGAGAACCAGGTCCGCCACATCCTGCGCTGCCTGCGGCACGCCCGCGCGACCGGTTCGACCATGGTCGAGGTCACCGAGGAGGCCAACGATCGCTACTTTCGGGAGATGCTGGCCCGGCGTGGCGGCCAGGTGTTCTGGCAGGAATCCTGCGCCCTGTCCAACAGCTACTACTTCGACAAGCACGGCGATGTGCCGCTGCGGCCGTCCACCACCGTGGAGGCCGCGTGGCGCAGCGGTCACTTCGACCTGGCCGACTATCGGTTCGCCGCGGCGTCCTGAGCGCGGCGGACGGTCATCGACGGAGGGTCGCGGCGGCGATCTGCCGGGTCAAGGTCTCGCGCGCCGTGACGAGGGAAGGGCCGTACCAGGTGAGGTTGCGGCCCTCGACGAGCGCGCAGGGGATGCCCGGAAATGCCTCGGGCCCATCTGTTTCGGTGAAGTCATACGGCTCGTCGGGCAGGATCGCCAGCTCGACACCGCGGGTGAGTTCGGCCTCGTCCACGCGCGGGTAACGCTCGGGCCGGTCCGCGTGCACGAGGCGCAGCCCGAGCCGGCGCGCGAGGTCGCCGGTGAAGGTGTCGCGGCCGACGACCATCCACGGCTTGCGCCAGATCGGGATGACGGTCGCCCGGACAGGCTCCGGAGGCGCTGCGGCCCAGACATTTTCGGCGGCGTGCAACCAGGCAGGCGCGGGCACGCCGAGCGCCTCGGCGAACAGCCTGGTGAGCGAAGGAAACGCACCGTCGAGCGTCTCGATCCTGGTGACCCACACCGGGATACCCGCCGCGCGCAGGCGCTCCACATCCGCGCGGCGGTTCTCCTCTCGATTGCACAGCACCAGATCGGGAGCCAGTTCCACGATCCGGCGCAGGTTCGGGTTCTTGGTGCCGCGCACGCGTTCGACGGAAAGATCGGCAGGGTGGGTGCACCACCGCGTCGCCGCGACGAGCAGCTCGGGACAGGTGGCCGCCACCGATTCGGTGAGCGAGGGCACCAGCGACACCACGCGCCGCACCGGGCGGGCGATCGAGACCTCGGCGCCGAGGTCGTCACGCAGCGAGATACGCCGGGGCGGAACGGTATTCACGTCAGAATCCGGTCGCACAGGACGCGCAGCCGCTCGGGCGGCACCTCGGGAAGCGTGTTGCCCGCGCCGAGCACCAGCAGGTAGAGGATCTGCGCGGTCTGCTCGGCGGCGGGCTCCGGATAGCCGATCTCGCCGAGCAGTTCGCGCAGAAACGCCAGCCGGGCCGCGTCGACGCGCTGCTTGGCGGCGGCGGCGACCGGGTCGTCCAGCGCCCACGCCCGGACCGCCACCTCCAGGCGGGCCGGTTCACCGTCGGCGAGCACCAGGTCGATCAGCAGATCGAGCCTGCCGCGCGGGTCCAGCTGCTCGGCCGCCTGCACCTCGCGGATGTAGCGCAGCGTCTGCACCTCCTCGAAGTGCGCGAGCAGCGCCTTCTTGTAGCCCGGCATGCCCGCGAAGTGGTGGTAGAAGGACCCGGTACTCAGCCCGGTCGACGCGACCAGTTTGTCGATGGTCAGCGCCGTCGGTCCCGCCGTGCCGAGGATCGACAGTCCGGATGTCAGCCATGAGGTCTTGCCCGCCACATCACCCAGCCTATAACATAATTTTTGTTCTGTTTTGGGAGTGCTCACTTTCGGAGGTCGCTAATGACCGCGTTGACATCCACTGCCCCGCCCCGCACCACCGCCGCACGGTGGCCGATTCGCGTCCACTGCGCGGGCGCTGTGTTCCTCGGCATCATCGGCCTCGGGCACGAGCTCGCCCTGCACATCTTCAACGGAGCCGACGTCGCCGGTGAGGAAGTGATCAACGAGCTGTCGAGGAACACCACCACGACGTTGTTCGAGGGCGGAAGAGAAGTGACGGTCTTCGGGCTCAACACCGGTTACAGCGTCGGCATGGGGCTGTTCGGCCTGCTCTTTCCGATGCTGGCGGTGGTGGCCGTCCGGACAGCGCCTGCGCTGATCGCGCGCTGGTCGCTGTTCAACTGGATCTGCTTCGCCGCGGCGGGCGGCACCTTCTGGATCTCCTGCCTGTACTTCCCCGAACTCATCGTCGCGTTCGCGGGACTGTCGACGCTCTGCTACGCCGCCGTATTGGTGGGCGGGCCGCGGCCATCGGTGGAGTAGGAACGCGACGCGAAAGCGCTGGCCGGCGCGCCAGCTCAGGGAGCGGTAGGGCAGCGCAGGTTCGGCACAGTGGCAGTGAACGGACGGCAATCGGGCATTACCTCATCCGCCCCGCCGGAGCAGACTGGAAAGTGGCACCCGGCGCCGAGGCGCACCGGCCCCCAGCGCACCGGACGGGATCCGCCCGACGAAGTCCGGAGACGCGGGCCTGCCTCGATGCCGGGTGCTGACTCTTGCGCGAAGGCCGCGGCTCAGTGCCGCAACAGCGTGTACAGCGCGGCGAGCTCGCGCAGTCCGGCCGCCGCGCTCGCCTCGTCCTCGGCGCTCATACGAAGCGCGCTGCGCAGCAGCACAGAATCGAGATCGTCCATCGCGGAACGAAATTCGACCTTCGGTAGGTCGGGAAGCGGCGTCTCGTCACCGTAGGGATCGTCGCTCCGGACCGGTCGCGGATCTCGCTCGATACCGCGAATGAGCGTGTCGAGGTCCAACCCGCGCAGCGTGAGAATCTCGCGGGGCCGCTCGTCGAGTCGCTCGGCGAGCAAGTAGCAGACCGCCGCGACGTGTTTGCACGGCCAGCCGGGGTCCGGACAGGTGCAGTCGAAGTCCAGTTCGGCCGCCGTGCTCGGCAACAGCAGCGGACCGAGCCCGGTGGGCAGCGCACCCGAGGCGATCTCGGCCAGCATGCCCGGCGAGCTGCGGATCGTCTCGATCAGCAGGTCCAGTTCCTCCTCGCGCACCGCGCGCACGCGGAACGCCGAGGTGAACGGGCGCGGTTGGCTGCCCTGCACCTCCGCGACCATCGCACCGGGCTCGATCCGATAACTCACCACCTGCCCCGACCGCGCATAGCTGCGCCCACGGGCCAGCCTGCCCGGCTCGGCCATCGCCTCGACCGCGTCGATCAGCGCGCGGCCCCACCAGGTACGGCCGAATCCGCCGCGACGGCTGCGCGCCGCCACGCCGCCCTCGACCGGTAGTCGCTTGCCGTACTTGCGGTAGTCCTCGAACGTCATTCGCCCACCGCCTCGGCGCCGAGGGCGAACAGGTCGCGCAGCTCGTCGGTGCTCAGTTCGGTGATCCAGTTCTCCCCCGCCCCGACGGCCAGATCCGCGAGCCTGCGCTTGCCGTTGATCATCTCGTCGATCCGCTCCTCGATGGTGTCGACGCAGACGAGCTTGCGCACCTGCACCGCGCGCTGCTGACCGATGCGGAACGCGCGGTCGGTCGCTTGGTTCTCCACCGCCGGATTCCACCAACGGTCCAGGTGCACCACGTGATTGGCGGCCGTCAGATTCAGTCCCGTGCCACCGGCCTTGAGCGACAGCAACATCAGCGGCGGCCCGTCCTCGGACTGGAACCCGGTCACCATGGCGTCGCGACGGCGCTTGGGCACGCCGCCGTGCAGGAACGGGATCGGTGCGCCGAAACGCTCGGCGAGGTAGGGCGCGATGAGATCGCCGAACTCGCGGAACTGGGTGAACAGCAACGCCTTCTCATCGTCGGCGAGCACCGCGTCCACCACGTCTTCGACCAGGGCCAGCTTGCCGGATCGGTGCTTGCCGCGGGTCATGACGCCGGAGCCGTCGCCGAGGAAGTGCGCGGGGTGGTTGCACACCTGCTTGAGGCGGGTCAGCGCGCCGAGCACCGCACCCTTGCGCGCCATGCCTTTCGCGTTCTTGATCTTCTCCATCATGTCGTCGACCACCGCCTGGTACAGCGCGGCCTGCTCGACGGTCAGGTTGGCGCGGACCGTCCACTCCATCTTCTCCGGCAGGTCGCTGATGACGGAGGGATCGGTCTTCACCCGGCGCAGCACGAACGGCTGGGTGACGAACCGCAGCCGCGAGATCGCGTTCTGATCGCCCTCCCGCTCGATCGGCACCGCGAACCTCGCGCGGAAAGTCTGCGGGCTGCCCAACAGTTTCGGCATCGCGAAATCGAGGATCGAGCGCAGCTCCTCCAGCCGGTTCTCCACGGGAGTTCCGGTGAGCGCCAAGCGATGTCGCGCAGGCAGCGCGCTGGCGGCGCGGGCCTGCCTTGTCCCGGCGTTCTTGATGTGCTGAGCCTCGTCGAGCACGACGCGCTCCCAATCCTGCCTGCTCAGCCCCTCGACATCCCTGGCGAGTAGCGAATAGGTAGTGAGCACGAGGTCGGCCTCGGCCACCGCCGCGTCCAGTTCCGCGCCGCCGCGCCTGCCCGCGCCGTGGTGTACAAGCACCCGCAGATCCGGCGCGAACCGCTCGGCCTCGCGCTGCCAGTTACCGACCACCGACATCGGGCACACCAGCAGCGTCGGGCCGGGATTCGCAGACTGTTCCCGTTCGTGCACGAGCAGCGCCAGCACCTGCACCGTCTTGCCGAGGCCCATGTCGTCGGCGAGGATCGCGCCGCAACCCATTCGGCTCATGGTGACCAGCCAGGACAGGCCGCGTAGCTGATAGGGACGCAGCTGCGCCTTCAAGCCGCTCGGGGCAGGCACCGGCTCCGCGTCGTGCCTGCGATCCAGCAGTTCGGCCGCCCATCCGGTGGCGGTGACCTCGGTGATCGGCACCTGTTCGACGCGGCCGCTCGCCAGTTCGCCGATCATGTCGGCGAACGTGATCGGCGAATCGTCGCTGTGCGCGGCAACGTAGCGGGCCGCGGCGGCGAGCGCCTTGTGGTCGGCCTGCACCCATTCGCCACGCAACTGCACGAGATCGGATTTGGCGCGGACGAGGCGCGCCATCTCGGCCTCGGTCAGCACCGTGTCGCCGAGCGCCAATTCCCAACGGTAACGGACCAATCCGCGCATCCCGACGGTGCTCTCCGCCGCCGGAACCGCGCTCTCCACCCGCAGCCGCATGGACGGGGCGGAGATGCTCCACGCGCGCGGCAGCAGCAGTCGGATGCCCGCCGCCTGCAACGCGTGCGCGCCGTGCGCGACGAGATCGGCGACCACCTCGGTCGGCAGGAGCAGGTCCATCGTGCGCGGATCGGTCGGCAGGTCGCGCAGCCGGGGATAGGCGCGCTGCGCCTCGCCCAGCTTGTCGATCGCGGTGCGGACCAGGCTCGGGTCGCCGTGCAGCGGAATCGGCGCCGGCGCCTCCCCCTCGGTGCGCAGGCAGACCTCCAGGCGCCACAGCGCCACCGAGTCGTCGGCGAAGCCCAGCTCGCCGTCCGGCTCCAGCAGCCGCAGCACCAGTTCCGGCTCGTCAACGGTCAGGCCCGCGCGCCAGCGTTCCAGCATCTCCGCCAGCTGATGGCTGCCGCTGTCGAGGGGGCTGTCGCCGACCAGCGCGGCCAGCAGCGGATGCGATGGCGGCGACGCGTCCATCGACCGCCTGGCGATCGGGTCGGTCAATTCGCCGACGAGATCCTCCAGCACGGCGGCGGGCCGTCCGGCCACGTGCAGGGCGGCGGGGGCGGTCACCGCGAGCTCGGCCAGCCAGGCGCGCTGGCGTGCGCCGCCGACCAACCGCCACCGCACCCACCATTGGCCGTCGTCCCTGCGCAATTCGGGCACGATCCGCCCGGCCCGCACCCAGCGCTCGACTCCGTGCGCGACATGGGCGAGAAAGCGCAGATCACCGGAGACGGCCGAAGCGGGCAACGGCTGGCGCAGCGCCGTGACGGCGGCCTCGGGCGCGAGCGCGTGCGCGGGCACCGTGACTCGCTCGGCCGCGCCGGACGCGGGCGCGAGAACCTCGGCCCGGTGCCGGAACCGCGACGCGCGCAGGACGCCGCCCAGCGGGTCGGGCAGGGCGTCCGGCACCCCGTTCTCGGTCCACAGCAGCAGACCGGCCCCTGGCGACCACAGTCCGTGCAGCATCCGCCCATCCAATCAGGCGGGTCCGACATCCCGGCGCCGTGCTGTCCTGGATTTCTGGAGCTGGGCGGAACATACTGGGATATCCGCTGGTCACGACCGACAACCAACTGAGTGTCAAGGAAAGCGGAGGGCAGCAGCATGACAATTCTGCTCCAGGTCACAGAGCAGGGCTTCTCGCCTACGATGCCGTGGGAGCGGCGCAGATTCACCTTCGTCAACGCCGCCAAGATCGTCGGGATGCGTCTCGACGGTCAGGGCGGCGTGTGGCTGGACCTGTCACGTCCGGGCGAATCGCAGCACCTGGCCCAGGTCCTCGACCCGCACGAGGCGATCACGTTCCTGCTCACCACCTTCGCCAAGATCGCCGAGTGCGAGGAGGGCGGCGGCTCGTGGCTGATCGGGCACGACGGCGCGCACATCGCGTCCATCGCGGCCACCCGATTCCCGCCGCGGGCGACCGAGGTCGCTGGCGACGACCTGCTGGCGCGCGCCTGGTTGTGAGGACCCCGCACAACTGATCGGCTCGCTTTTCGCGAGACCCGCGAATGTCGGTGCACACGAGTACAAGTGGCATTGTGCGTGCGGACATTCGGGGTCGGTTGCTCGCGCCGCTGGTCGCGGCGCTGCTGCTCGCCGCCTGCGGCGGGTGGTCCACCGGGCCGGTCGCCCCCGCACCGGGCAGTCCGAGCAGGACCCAGCTCGAACAGTTGCTCGCCGAGGTCAGGGTGATCGCCGAGCGGCCGCGGCCCGGCGGCTACGAGCGCGGCTGCGGCAACGGAGAGGGCTGCGTTTTCGGGCCGTCCTGGACCGACGACCACGAAGGCGCAGGCGGGCACGACGGCTGCGACACCCGCAACAACGTGCTCGCCGCCCAGCTCACCGACGTGCGCTTCCGGGAGGGCACGCGCGACTGCGTCGTCGTGTCGGGCACCCTCGACGACCCGTATACCGGCGATCGAAGCGCCTTCCGCAAAGCGGACGCAGGCGCCGTGCAGATCGACCACGTCTACCCGCTTGCCGCCGCCTGGGACATGGGCGCGTTCACCTGGCCGCCGCAGCGGCGCGTGCTGTTCGCCAACGATGTCGAGACCAATCTCCTGGCCACCTCGGCGCGCGTCAACCAGGCCAAGGGCGACGACACACCGTCGCGGTGGTTGCCGCCGTCGCGCGCAGGTCACTGCTTCTACGCGGGCCGCTACCTCACCGTCGCGGTGCGCTACGACCTGCCCGTCACCGTCGCGGACAACGCT
Organism: Nocardia sp. NPDC050793; assembly: GCF_040654065.1. NCBI lineage: Bacteria > Bacillati > Actinomycetota > Actinomycetes > Mycobacteriales > Nocardiaceae > Nocardia > Nocardia sp. NPDC050793. The sequence goes on along the minus strand of NZ_JBFAHG010000014.1, from coordinate 105,734 downwards.
GTCCTGCACGAGATCGCGCGCACCTGCCCGTGAGACACCTGCCCGTGAGTCGAGGCCCCCGGCATGGCGCCGTCGTGCGTCGCCGCGCCTTGCCGTCGCGACACGAGCGGAGCGGCGACATGGCCCGCCGTCGGCGGATTGTCACGACGTGCGTCCGCAATGGTTCCGCGTGCCCGGCCGCCATGCTCGAAGGTCTACCCGCGGGAGCGCCTCGAGCCGGAACCTACTGCGCTCCGGTCGCGACCGGTCGTTTGGGATCGTTGGACCACTGCGACCAGGACCCGGGATACAGCGCGGCCTCGACACCGGCGACGGCGAGCGCGGCGACCTGGTGGGCCGCGGTGACGCCGGAGCCGCAGTACACCGCGACCGGGCCGGAGCCGAATCCGGCGAAACGCTCGCGCAATTCGGCCGCCGCGCGGAAGCGTCCGTCCGCGTCGAGGTTCTCGGCGGTCGGCGCGCTCACCGCGCCGGGGATGTGTCCGGCCTTGGGGTCGACCGGCTCGACCTCGCCGCGGTACCGCTCGCCCGCGCGGGCGTCGAGCAGCACGCCCTTCCACTTGGCGACGGCGTCGGCGTCGACCACCGGCAGCTTGCCGGGTCGCAACTCGACGTCACCGTGCTCCGGATCGGGTTCGGCGCCGGAGACGAGTTCGCCGCCCGCGCTCGTCCAGGCGGGCAGGCCGCCGTCGAGGATGCGGACGTCGTCGATACCGGCCCAGCGCAGCAGCCACCACCCCCGCGCGGCCGCCATGCCACCGGTCGCGTCGTAGACCACCACCGGGTCGCCGGTGCGGATGCCCCAGCTGCGCGCACACTTCTCCAGCTGCGCGATATCGGGCAGCGGATGCCGTCCGCGCGCGGGCGACGGCGGTGCGGCGAGTTCGGTCTCCAGATCGACGAAGACGGCACCGGGAATGTGCCCGTCGAGGTAGTGCTGCGGACCGTCCGGATCGCCCAGCGCCCACCGCACGTCGAGTAGGCGAAACCGCTTGTCCGTCAGTGCTTCCCGAAGTTCCCCCGCAGAGATCAGTACCGCGCTCAACCCAGCTCCTCGTCCAGTTTCCCTCGCGCGCCGACCCTCTCACCTTAATGGACGCTGCCGGACGAAGTCCGTCGACAGCCCGCGCATGGCCGCAGCGAAGGCGGAGGTACGCCGACGCATCGCCCGCCGCGGATGTGCGCAGTCGCGCGACGTACCCGCCGATAGGAACCGTCCGCGAAGTCGGTCCAGTTTCCGGGCACTGGCCGGTGACACGCCGTGCGACCAGCGGCAGTATCCGGGCAATGGCCAAGTTTTCCGCGCTCACCGCCCTCGATACCGCGCCGCGCGAAGCGCCCGCCGCCGGGCTCGCGCAGCCGCTCGGCGCTGGCGTGGTGACGGCACTGGTCGGGTTCACCAGTTCGTTCGCGGTGGTGTTGAGCGGGTTGACGGCGGTCGGCGCCACCTCGTCCCAGGCCGCGTCCGGGCTGCTCGCGCTGTGCGTCACCCAGGGCGTCGGGATCGTGCTGCTCAGTTACCGCTACCGCATGCCGATCACGCTGGCTTGGTCGACGCCCGGCGCCGCGCTGCTCGCGGGCGCGGGCACGATCGGGGGCGGCTGGCGGGCCGCGCTCGGGGCTTTCGCGCTGACCGGCGTGCTGATCGTGATCACCGGACTGTGGCAGCGGCTCGGGGACCTGGTCGCCGCGATTCCGGTCGAGATCGCGCAGGCCATGTTGGCGGGTGTGCTGCTGCCGCTGTGCCTCGCGCCGGTGCGGGCGGTGGCGACCAGTCCCGCGGTGGTGGTCCCGGTGATCGTGGTGTGGCTTGTGCTACAGCGCTTCGCCAAGCGCTGGGCGGTGATCGCCGCGTTCGGCGTCGCCGCCGTCGGTGCCGGCGTGAGCATCGTGGCCGAGCATCGCGCCGTCGATCTCGCCGCCATGGCGCCGACGGTGGAACTCGGTCTGCCGCAGTGGAATTGGCAGGCGATGATCGGCATCGCGATCCCGCTCTACATCGTCACCATGGCCTCGCAGAACATCCCTGGCACCGCGGTGATGCGGTCGTTCGGGTACCAGGTTCCGTGGCGGGCGGCCATGACCGTCACCGGCGTCGGCACCATCCTCGGCGCGCCCGCGGGCGGCCACGCGATCAACCTGGCCGCGATCAGCGCCGCCCTGTCCGCCGCGCCTGCCGCGCACCCGGATCCGAAGCGCCGCTGGATCGCGGCCTGCACCGCGGGCGTCGCCTACGTGCTGCTGGCCCTCGGCTCCGCGGCCCTGGTCACCCTGGTGGCCGCCGCGCCGGAGGGCACGCTGGAGACGGTGGCCGGGCTGGCGCTGCTGGCGACGCTGGCCGCGGCGCTGGCGGGTGCACTGCGCGCCGAAGAGCACCGCGAGGCGGGTGTGATCACCTTTCTCGTTGCCGCGTCCGGCGTCGGATTCCTCGGTATCGGCGCCGCGTTCTGGGCCCTGATCGCGGGTCTGATCGTGCGCTCGGCGCTCCGCACGCGCACCGCCGCTACCGGCTGAGCAGTGTGAGCGGGTCTTCCAGGAGTCCGGCGGTGGTGGTGAGGAAGCGCGCGGCAAGTTCCCCGTCGATCATGCGGTGGTCGAAGCTGACGCCGAGCGTGGTCACCCAGCGGACGGCCAGCTCGTCGCGAAACACCCAGGGCCGCCGTCGAATCGAACCGAGGCACAGAATCGCGGCCTCGCCGGGGTTGACCAGCGGCACCGCGGCGTCGACGCCGAAGACTCCGACGTTCGTGATCGTGAAGGTGCCGCCGCGCAGGTCGGCCGGTGTCGCCGAACCGGAGCGCGCGGTCTCGGCCAGCCAGCCGATCTCGCGGCACAGGTCGCGCAGGCCGAGCGTTTGCGCCTCTTTGAGATTGGGCACCAGCAGGCCGCGGGCGGTGGCCACCGCGATGCCGAGATTGACGTAGTGCTTGGTGACGATCTGCTGATTCGCCTCGTCCCAGTGGGCGTTCACGGCGGGGAACTCCGCGATGGCGGCGAGCGTCGCCTTGGCGACCAAGGCCAGCGGCGTGAGAGTCAGTCCGGCAAAGGATTTGGTGGTGCGCAGGTGATCGAGCAGCTCCATCGACGCGGTGCAGTCGAGCGCGACGAAGGCGCTGGCCTGGGGGATCGTCCGCGCGCTCGCCGACATGGCCGCCGCGGTGCGCTTGCGGATGCCGCCGACCGGTACGCGTTCCTCGCGCACCGAGGGGCGAATGACGCCGGCGTTCTGATCCGACTCCGACGGCGCGGTGCTCGTCGCGGGCGCGAGATCGGTCCGTGGCGCGGAGGGCCGCGGCGGTGAGACGGGCACCGCGCCGCGCACGTCGTCGACGGTGACCGCGCCGTTCGGACCGGAACCGGCGACGAACCACAGATCGATGCCGAGTTCCTTGGCCAGCTTGCGAGCGGCGGGCGTCGCCGCGGCGCGCGCTTCCGGCGCGGGCCTGCGCCTGCGCGTCTCGGCTTCGCCTTCGGGTCCGTAGCCGACGAGCACCGATCTACGGCCGTTGCCGTCCGCGGTGTCGGGTCCTGGCGACGGCGCCGCGGCCGTCTCCGCTTCGGTCTGGTCGGCGGCCACCGCCGACGGGGGCGACGCGATCCGCACCCGGATCAGCGACGCGCCCACCTCGACCGTCTCCCCCGGCTCGACGAGCAACTCCTCGACCCGGCCTGCGAACGGCGAGGGCAGCGCCACCACGGCCTTGGCGGTCTCCACCTCCGCGATGGTCTGATTCAGCTCGATGTCGTCGCCGACGGCCACCGACCAGGACACCACCTCGGCCTCGGTGAGTCCCTCCCCGAGATCCGGGAGCCGGAATTCCAGAACGTGGCCGTCGTCTTCCACGGGAGCGCCTCTCGGATCGGATCGATGTCAGGCGGCGAGCGAACGATCGACCGCGGCGAGGATGCGATCGGCGTCGGGCAGGTGATGCTTCTCGAGCTTAGCCGGGGGGTAGGGGATGTCGAACCCGCCGACGCGCAGCACCGGCGATTCCAGGTGATAGAAGCAGCGCTCGGTGATCCTGGCCGCGATCTCGGCGCCGAGCCCGCCGAAGACGGGCGCCTCGTGCACCACGACCAGCCTGCCGGTCTTGTCGACCGATTCCTCGATGGTGTCGAAATCGATCGGTGCGAGGCTGCGCAGGTCGATGACCTCGAGCGAATGCCCTTCCTCCGCGGCGATTTTCGCGGCCGTCAACGCCGTGGCGACGGTGCCGCCGTACGCGACGAGGGTGGCGTCCTCGCCCGTGATGCAGACGCGCGCCCGATCCATCGGCAGCTCGGGCGCGGCTCCGAAATCGATGTCGGCCTTGTCCCAGTAGCGCCGCTTCGGCTCGAAGAAGACGACCGGGTCGTCCAGCGCGATCGCTTGGCGCAGAAGGTGGTACGCGTCGCCCGGGTTGCTCGGCGAGGCCACCCGCAGCCCGGCGGTGTGCGCGAAGTACGCCTCCGGCGATTCGGAATGATGCTCCACCGAACCGATGCCGCCGCCGAACGGAATGCGAATCGTGATGGGCGCGATCACCTTTCCCTTGGTGCGGTAGTGGATCTTGGCGACCTGGGAGACGATCTGGTCGAACGCCGGATAGACGAACCCGTCGAACTGGATCTCGCAGACCGGGCGATACCCGCGCAGCGCCATGCCGAAAGCCGTTCCGACGATGCCGGATTCGGCCAGCGGGGTGTCCACGACGCGGTTGTCGCCGAAATCCTTCTGCAGCGTGTCGGTCACCCGGAAGACGCCGCCGAGCTTGCCGATGTCCTCGCCCATGAGCACGACCTTCGGATCGTCCTCCAGCGCCCGGCGCAGCCCGGTGTTCAGCGCGTTGGCGAAGGTAGTGATCATGGGCGTGCTCCTTCCGGTCGCGCGGAGGAAGAACCGGGGTCGCCGGTCAGGTACTCCGCGTATTCCCGCCGCTGTTGATCGAGCAGCGGATGCGGTGTCGCGTAGACGTGGTCGAACAGCTCCATCGGCGCCGGGTCGGGCATCTCGATGGTCGCGCTGCGCAACTGCCGCGCGACGTCGTCGGCGTGGGCGGCGACCCGCCGTTCCCAGTCCTCGTCGAGCAGACCCTCCCGTTCCAGCAACCTGCGCACCCGGTCGATCGGGTCGCGGCGCTTCCACTCCTCGGTCTCGGCCGCGGAGCGGTAGCGGGTCGGGTCGTCGGCGGTGGTGTGCGGACCCATCCGGTAGGTGAGCGCCTCGATGAAGGACGGCCCGCCGCCCGAGCGCGCCCGCGCCACGGCCTGCCTGGTCACCGCGAGCACGGCGAGCACGTCGTTGCCGTCGACCTGCACGCCGGGCATGCCGTACCCGTACGCGCGCCGCGCGATCGGCGTCGCGCTCTGCACCCGCACCGGCACGCTGATCGCCCAGTGGTTGTTCTGGCAGAAGAAGACCACCGGCGCGCTCCAGCTCGCGGCGAAGCCGAGCGCCTCGGCGATGTCGCCCTGGCTGGTCGCGCCGTCGCCGAAGTAGGCGATGGTGGCGATCTCGGCGCCGTCCAGGTGCGCGGCGTAGGCGTATCCGGTGGCGTGCAGGCCCTGCGATCCGACCACGATGTTCGGGTTGGTCATGTTCACCGTGCCCGGATCCCAGCAGTAGTGCGCCGCGCCGCGCCACAGCCGGGTGAGGTCGGCGGGCGAGACGCCGCGGCAGTAGGCGACGGCGGCTTCGCGGTAGCTGCAGAACACGTAGTCGTCGGGATGCAGCGCGCGCGCCGAGCCGACCTGGGCGGCCTCCTGCCCGAGCAGCGGCGGCCACAGGCCGAGCTGTCCTTGCCGCTGCAACGCGGTCGCCTCGACGTCGATGCGGCGGGTGACCACCATGTCCTCGTAGAGCGCGCGCAGCTGGTCCGGTCCGACGTCCGCGACGAGCGCGGCGTGCCTGCGATCGAGAACACGGCGGCCGTCGGGCTGGATCAACTGCACCGGGTATGTGGGCTTCTCCGCCATGGCCGCTCGCCTCCTCATCTGCGCCGAGCACGAATGTGTCCTACCTCACAGCATCCACGAGAAAGCGGTCTGCGCAAGTGCCCGAGACACGAATGAGCAGAATGCTCAAATCGGCCCGCCCGGCTGGTGTCATACTGCGTTGTATGTCCAGTAAGGAACCCGTCGACGCCACGTTGGACGCCACCGACGCGCGCCTGCTGCTGGAGCTGGTGGCCAATCCGAGGGCGACCGGCGTCGAACTGGCCAACCGCCTCGGCCTTTCCCGCAACACCGTGCAGGCGCGGCTGTCGCGGTGGGAGGCCAGCGGCGTGCTCGGGAGCTTCGAACGACGGGTGCAGCCAAGGGCGCTGGGGTATCCGCTCGCCGCGTTCGTCGCGGTGGTCGTCGATCAGCACCAATTGGATTCGGTGGTGGACGAACTCGCCGAGGTCCCCGAGGTCACCGAGGTGTGCGGCATGACAGGGCTCACCGATCTCACCGTCCGGGTCGTCGCCCAAGACGCCGACGATCTTTATCGAATCGCCGGGCAGATCCTCAAGATTCCGGGCGTCGAGCGCACCAATATGGCGCTGGTGATGCGGGAACTGGTGGGTCCGCGTACCGCGCCGCTGCTGGATCGACTGGCCGGAACCAGCTGAGCTCCGGCCGCGTATGGTGCGGGCATGGGGATTTCGGGAAAGGTCGCGATCGTCACGGGGGCGGGCGCGGGGATCGGGGCGGCTCTGGCGCGGCGGCTCGCCGAGCGCCGAGTGCGCGTCATGGTCGCCGACATCGACGCGGAGTCGGCCGCCGCGGCGGCGGAATCCCTTGGCGCGCATGCCGTTTCCGTGAGTGGCGACGTCTCTGACGAGCGTGTGATCCAGGCGCTCGCGTGCTGATCATCGACACCGATCTCGGCGGCGACCCGGACGACGCGATCGCGCTGGCGGCGGCGAGCAGGCTGCCCGAGCTCGCGCTGGTCGTGACGAGCGACGAATGCGGCGGCAGGCGCGCGCGTCTGACCCGCCACCTGCTCGATCTGCTCGGCCGCTCCGATGTCCAGGTCGTGGCCGGCATCGATCTGGGGAACGAAAGATATTGGGCCGCTGACGGTCTGATTCCCGACGCGGTACCGGAACAGCCGACGGACGTCGCCGCCGCCGTGGACGCGGCGCTGCGTGCGCATCCGGGCGAGATCCGGTGGCTCGGCATCGGTCCGCTGTCCAATCTCGCCGCGGTCCTCACCTCGGTTCCCGATGCGCGGCGTCTGCGGATCACCCAGATGGGCGGCGGGCTCACCTATCGGCACGCCGACCGCGCCGAGCACAACGTCCGGCTCGACGTCGAGGCCGCTCGCACCGTGCTGCATGCCGGGATGCCGCTGCGTGTGCTTCCGTCGAACATCAGCTTCGTCCCGGACAACGAGATCACCACGGACGCAACCGAATACCGGTTGCTCGCCGGCGCCGACGGTCCGTGGGCATTGATCCGCGCCCACATCGACCAATGGTTCGCGGCCTTCCATCCCGGCACCATGCAGGCCGACGCACTCGCGCTCGCCTTGGCCATGGACCAGCCGTTCGTGCGCACCGCGCGCACGGGCGTCGACCTCGACGACATCGGGCGGATGGTGCCGGGCGAGTGCCAGGTCGACCTGGCCGAGCAGGCCGACTATCCGCGGTTCCGCGCCTGGCTGACCGAACGGCTCCGGCTCGGGATCGCCGAGAGCGCCGTCAGTCCGTGACGAGCTCGGCGGCCGCGGTGCGGATCACCTCGGGGATCTCGACCGGCTTGCGCGTCTCGGAGTCCACGTAGACGTGCACGAAGACGCCCGTGGCCACGAGCTCGAGTGAGCCGTCGGCGTCGCGGAAGATCGCCAGATCGTAGGTGATGCTGGAACGGCCGAGCCGGGAGATGCGCAGGCCGACCTGGAGTTGGTCAGGGAAACTGATCGAGCCGAGGTACTGGCACGAAGTCTGCGCGACCACGCCGAGCGCGGGCAGATCCCTGATGTCGGTGCCGGTCGCGCGCATCAACCAGGCGTTCACCGCGGTGTCGAAGTACGAGTAGTACGTCACGTTGTTCACGTGGCCGTAGTGGTCGTTGTCCGCCCACCGGGTCGGCATCGGCCAGAGCACGGGATACTGCTGCGTCACCCGGCCGACGATAGCTCAGCGGCGGCCGCGCCTAGCCGGTGGTCGCGCGGACTGACCCCGAAGTGGCGTTTGAAGGCGGCGCTGAGCGCGAACGCCGAACCGTAGCCGACCTGGCGCGCGATGGCCTCGATGGTGGCGTCGGATTCCTGGAGCAGGTCGGCCGCGAGCGCGAGGCGCCATTCGGTGAGGAAGGCCATCGGCGGTTCGCCCACCAGATCGGTGAATCGACGGGCCAGCGCGGCGCGCGACACCCCGACGGCCTCGGCGAGGCTCGCGACGGTCCAGCCGTGCGCCGGGTTGTGCTGGAGCAGGCGCAGGGCCTTGCCGACCAGCGGATCGCTGTAGGCGTGGTACCAGGCGGGCGCGTCGTTGCGGGCGAACCAGGCGCGCAGCGCGGCGATCAGCACCAGGTCGAGGAGGCGGTCCAGCACCGCGCCTTGGGCGGGCTGATCCTTGGTGGCCTCGTCGGCGAGGATGTCGAGCAGACGGCTGTCGAAATCGCCGTGCGGGAGCACCGCGATGGGCGGCAGGGCACGCAGCAGACGTTGACTCGCCGCGCCGGCGGACTCGTAGGTTCCGGTGACCATCATGGTGGCGCCCTCCGGATCGGTTCCCCATTGGCGGACGCCCAGACTCAGCGTCTCGCAGAGGATTTCACCGTCGGGTGTCTTCGTGACCTGACCGGGGTGGATGATGATCTGCGGCGGGGTCGCCGGGTCGTCGGCGACGGTGTAGGGGTGCGGGCCGCGGAAGATGGCGACGTCGCCCGCGTGCAGTTGGCGCGGTTCGCTGGTCGAAACCCTGCTCGGCTCTTGCGTTTTCGGCTTCGCGCTTGGCGCAGGCCGGTCCGGGACGATCCAGGCGGTGCCGCGGATCATCGACAGCACGGTGAGCGGCGCTTCGTCCTGGATGCGCAACGACCACGGCGGATCGAGCAGCGAACACATCAGGAACGCGCCCCTGGCGCGCGGACCTTCGAGCAGACTGGCGAGCGCATCCACGTGTCCAGGGTAGACGCAGACGCATGGTTGCGAGCGGCTGAACCATGTTCCGTCTCGGCTCCGGGCGATGTACTTGGTACATGAACAGCAGCGACAACGCCAAGCCCCGCACCCTCGTCACCGGAGGCACCGGTAAGACCGGTTCCCGGGTGGCAGCCCGGCTCGCGGCGGGCGGGCACGAGGTCCGCATCGGGTCCCGCTCCGCGGAGATTCCGTTCGACTGGACGGACCGCGCCACCTGGGGGCCCGCACTGACCGATGTGGACGCCGTCTACCTCGCCTACCAGCCCGATCTCGCCGCACCGGGCGCTCCGGACGTCATCAGGGCGTTCAGCGCGGCCGCCGAAGCCGCCGGCGTGCGCAAGCTGGTGCTGCTGTCCGGACGCGGCGAACCGGAGGCGCTGGACTGCGAGCGGATCGTACGGGAATCCGGACTGGCGTGGACCGTGGTGCGCTGCGCGTTCTTCGCCCAGAACTTCAGCGAGGGCGCGTTCGCGGACTACATCCTGTCCGGCGCGGTGGCGTTGCCCAACGGCGACGTGCCCGAACCGTTCGTGCACGCCGACGACATCGCCGACGTAGCGGTCGCCGCGCTGACCGAATCCGGGCACGACGGCGAGGTCTACGAACTCACCGGACCGCGCGCGTTGTCCTTCGCCGAGGCGACCGCCGAGATCGCGCTGGCGACCGGCCGCGACATCGGGTTCGTCCCGATCACCCGCACGGAATTCGTTGCGGGTCTGACCGAATACCAGGTGCCTGCGGACGAGATCAGTCTGCTGGACTACCTCTTCGGCACCCTGCTCGACGGCCGGAACTCCGCGGTCACGGACGGCGTGCGGCGCGCGCTCGGCCGCGAGGCCAAGGATTTCGCCGAGTACGTCGCCGAGACCGCAGGGGCCGGGGTGTGGGCGGCGCCGGAGGTGCCCGTGCACTGAGCCGCGGTTCGACGCCGAATACTCGGCAACGGCACGGGATTCGAGCAAGAGGCAACGTCGCCTCGGGGTACGGCTCGATGTGACGGGTGATGCGATCCGACGGAATAGCGGATGGCGAAGACCGGTTGAAAGATAAGGCGAGGAATGTACCCACCCGCGGACGTGGAGTTCAACGGCGAGCGCCACGCAACCGGATCGCTCGGGCCAACGATGTCCCGGACCGGATCTGCGGGTGGGTGCTGAGGGTGGTGATCGATCGCGGTTGGCGACGATGCGCTGCGCGGCGAGGTTGCCCATGAATCGGGCGGGTCACCGTGGCGAGCCGCTACGTTGGCGAAGGACAGCCGATCAATTGCCCTGCGGTCGGCGCGAGCCGAGGGGAGTCGGATTTCGGCTCGCGGGCCGCCGTCGTGAACCGCCTTTCTCTCCCCGTCGGGTGTCGGCCTCGACGCCAGGGGCAGCAGCTGCGTGACATTGATCAGTGGGCATCGTCGGAGGCCCTGGTATCGCTGGGGGATTCGACGGCTGGCTCCGGCTCCGCCGGGGCGACGACACCCGCTCGCCAGGCGCAGAGGAGTACCGCGACGAGCGGGACCACCATGGCGGTGGTGAGCGGGATCAGTTCGGTGAGCCAGCCGATGATGGCGGGGCCCGCGAGCAGGCCGAGGTAGCCGAGGCCGAAGACCCGGGACATGTCGGTGGCGGCGGTGCGGGTGCCGAGATTGCCCGCGGCCGTGAAGATCTGCGGGACGCTGCCGGACAGACCGAGGCCGCAGAGCGCCCAACCGGTCAGCGTCAGCGGCGTCCAAGGCGACAGCATGATGAGGCCGAGGCCGAGGGCGGCGAGCAGGGTCCCGTAGCGGACCACGGCGACCCGGCCGAACGCGCCGCTGACGCGGTCGGCGGCGAAGCGGCCCGCGGTCATGGTCACAGAGAACGCGCCGAACGCCAGCGCGGCGGTGGCTTGGTCGACGCCGAGGTGTTCGCGCATGTGCAGGGTGCTCCAGTCGGCGGCGACGCCTTCCGCGAGCAGCACCGCGAAGGCGAGCGCGGCCAACGCCAGCACCTTGCGCCCGTGCCCGGGTTCCGGGACGTCGGCGGCGTCCTCGGTGTGCGCGGGGCCGATCACTTCCGAGCCGGGCGGCTCCGGCCGGTGCGGCGTGGCGGCACCGGGCAGCAGACGCGGAACGCTTGCGGCCACCAGCGCCAGGCAAGCCACCGAGGCCAGGACGAGCGTGCCGCGCACGTCCCAGCCCGCGCGCAGCGCGGCGGCGCCGAGCAGCGAACCCAGCAGCCCGCCGCCGGAGAACAGCGCGTGGAACGCCGACATGATCGGACGTCCATAGGCCCGCTCGACCTGCACCGCTTGGGCATTCATCGAGACGTCCAACGCGCCGTTGCCGAACCCGAAGCAAGCCAGTGCCGCACCCAACGACACCGGGCCGGTCGCGAATCCCGGACCGAGCACGGCCACCGATGCCGTGAACGCCGCCGCGCCCACCAGCCTGCCGCTGCCGAACCGGTCGGCGAGCGGCCCCGCGATCCGCATGCCGACGATGCCCGCACCGGCCATGAGCAGAATGAACATGCCCAACGTCGAATGGGAAACACCCGTCCGATCGGTGATCACCGGGATGTGCACCACCCACATCGCCAGCAGGAACCCGTTCAGACCGAATACCGTGAAAACCGCACCCCGCGCGAGGCGCGTTCGCCCGTCGACCGTCATGGCTGGCACCACTTCGACGGTACCTGGGCGTCGCGCGACGGGTGCTGGTTCTCCGGCGCACGCACTCCTAGAGGTACATCCCCGATTCCGGCCGGGCCGCGGTGGTGTCGATGCGGTTCGCGCCGTGTTGCAGGGCGAGGAGTTCGGCGAGGGAGACGCCCTCGTCGGGGACGGTGGCGGAGGAAGAGCCCAGCCAACGGCGCGCTTCGGCGGCGGAGAGGTGGCCGATCTCCAGTTGCGCCAGGCAGCGGCCGGGGCGGGTGACGGCGGGGTGCAGGCGAGACAGGTCTTCATTGGTGGTGATGGCGACGAGCACGTCGCGGCCCTGGCCGAGCATGCCGTCGGTGAGGTTCAGCAGTCGGGAAAGCCCCTGGCCCGCCGATGCTTTCGCTTCGGCCCTGATGAGCTCGTCGCAGTCCTCCAGCACCAGCAGCCGCCAGCGGCGCTGTTCGCCGTCGACCTCGGTGGCGGCCGACATGAGGTAGCCGGGCTGGCTGAACAGCATCTCCGGATCCATCACGCAATCGACCTGACACCACGGCGCCCACGCCCTCGCCAACGCGCGCAACGCGGTGGTCTTCCCGGTGCCGGGCGGGCCGTGCAGCAACAGCAGCCGACCGCGAATGTCGTTCGGCGACAATGCCATCAGCCGGTCCAGCGCGGCCGCGGCCAGATCCGGGTAATTGCGGCGGATATCCGGCCAGACCGGTGTCTCGATGTCGTGTTGACGCCGCCGCGGACCATGCTGCCCGTGCAGGTACCAGAATCCCATCTGGATGCCGTCGTCCACCGGGGACGGCTCCTCGGCGTCCCGGATCGATTCGGCCAGAATGTCGTCCGCCAGTTCGTCGGTGACGGCCGTGACCTCGACCACCGCGGACCGGTCGGCCCAGCGGTCGGCGCGCAGTGTCCAGCCGTCGCCGACCACGAGGATCGACCTGCTGTTGTCCTCCTCGATGGCGCGGGCGACCCGCGAACCCGCCGGGCGCAGCGGCGCGTCGACCCGCACCCGTTCGAGCTGCTTCTTTCGGTAGCGGGCCTGATCGCCTCGGACGAACGGGGTCAGCGCGAGCACGTCGAGCACATCGCGCGGTGAGTAGTACGAGTCCAGTGCGACGGACCACCGCAGGCTCTCGGCCGGATCGGCCGGACCCGTCTCGGGCCCGATCAATCGAAGTGGTTCCTTGCGTTCCAACATTCCGACCATGATCGGCGTGTCGGACCGGCGGCGTCCACCGAATTAAACCCACGACGAAACGAAGCGGCCCCCCGCTCCGGTGGAGCGAGGGGCCGCCGTACTGCTTTCTACAGCGCCTCGAGCTCTACAGCGCCTTCAGCTCCTCGGTGACCGCGCCGACGGACTTCTTGGCGTCGCCGAACAGCATCGAGGTGGTGTCGGCGTAGAACAGCGGGTTGTCGATGCCGGCGAAGCCGGAGTTCATCGACCGCTTGAGCACGATCACGCTCTTGGCCTGGTCGACGTTGAGCACGGGCATGCCGTAGATCGGGCTGGAGGCGTCCTCGCGGGCGGCGGGGTTGGTGACGTCGTTGGCGCCGATGACCAGGGCGACATCGGTGCGGCCGAACTCGCCGTTGATGTCGTCCATTTCCTTCATCGCGTCATAGGACACCTCGGCCTCCGCCAAGAGCACGTTCATGTGTCCGGGCATGCGACCGGCGACCGGGTGGATGGCGTACTTGACCTCCACACCCTTCTTCTCCAGCAACTCGGCCATTTCCTTGACCGCGTGCTGGGCCTGGGCGACGGCCATACCGTAACCGGGCACCACGATGACCTGGTTGGCGTAGGCCATCTGGATCGCGGCATCGGCCGCGGAGGTGGCCTTGGCCTGCTTCTGCTCACCGCCACCCGCGCCGGGCGCGGTGCCGCCGCCACCGAATCCACCGGCCACGATGGCGGGGATGGAACGGTTCATGGCCTTGGCCATCAGGTTGGTCAGGATGGTGCCGGACGCGCCGACGATCATGCCCGCCACGATCATCGCGGTGTTGTTGAGCGCCAGACCTGCCGCGGCGGCCGACAAACCGGTCAACGCGTTGAGCAGCGAGATGACCACGGGCATGTCCGCGCCGCCGATGGGCAGCACCACCATCAGCCCGAGCACACCGGCGGCGAGGAGCAGCAGCACCATCCACCACCACGGCGCGCCGCCGTCGGCGGCGCCGAGGCCGATCACCACCGCCGCGGCGATCGCGACAACCAGCAGCAGCAGGTTCAGCGGCTGCTGCAGCTTGCCGACACCGATCGGCTTGCCGGGCAGGATCTCCTGCAGTTTGCCGAAGGCGATCAGCGAACCCCAGAACGACACCGAACCGATGATCGCGGCGAACAGCGAGCCGACGATGATGTGCACGGTCGGTTCCTCACCGTGCTGGAAGTTCGAAAAGCCGGTGGTGTCGAGGAATTCCGCCCACGCGATGAGCGCGACCGTGCCACCGCCGACACCGTTGAACGCGGCCACCAGCTGCGGCATCGCGGTCATCTTGGTGAACCTGGCCGGTGGCACGCCGAGCGCGACACCGACGACGAGACCGGCGACGATGATGATCCAGTTACTGGTGTCGCGCACCGCGATCAGGGTCGCGACCACGGCGATGCCCATACCGACCGCGGCGATCCAGTTGCCGCGCACGGCGGTCTTGGGGCCGGTCAAGCCCATCAGACCGTAGATGAACAGCGAGAACGCGACGATGTAGAGGATGTTGACCAAGTTGTCCATGAGTTACTCGCCCGCCTTCTCGACCGCGGCGACCGGCTTCTTGGCCTTGAACATGCCCAGCATCCGGTCGGTCACCACGAAACCACCGACCACGTTCAGGGTTCCGAACACCACCGCGACGAACAGGATGATCTGGATGCCGATCGAGGGATCCTCCACCCGGCCCAGCGTCACCAACGCGCCCAGCACGACGATGCCGTGAATGGCGTTGGTACCCGACATCAGCGGGGTGTGCAGGGTGTTGGGGACCTTGGAGATGACGGCGAAACCGACGAACCCGGACAGCACCAGGATCGCGATGTTCGCCAACAGTTCGGTATACATCAGTTCACCTCACGAGTGACGCAGGAATCGGCCAGCACCTGATCGTCGAAGTCGGGGGCCACCTTGCCGTCGACCAGCATCAGCTCCAACAGGGCCGCGATGTTCTTGGAGTACAACTCCGAGGCGTGCTCGGGCATGGTCGCGGGCAGGTTCAGCGGCGAAGCGATGGTGACACCGTGCTTGACCACGGTCTCACCGGGTTCGGTCAGCTCGCAGTTACCGCCGGTCTCACCGGCCAAGTCCACGATCACCGAGCCCGGCTTCATGCCCTGCACCGCGGCGGCGGTCACCAGCCGCGGCGCGGGACGACCCGGCACCAGCGCGGTGGTGATCACCACGTCGAAGCCCTTGATCGCATCCTCGAGCGCCTGCTGCTGGGTGGCCTTCTCTTCCTCGGTCAGCTCACGCGCGTAACCGCCCTCACCGGCGGCGTCGATGCCGAGGTCCAGCCACTGCGCACCGACCGAACGCACCTGATCGGCGACCTCGGGGCGCACGTCGTAACCGGTGGTGCGGCCACCGAGGCGCTTGGCCGTCGCGAGCGCCTGCAGCCCGGCCACACCCACGCCGAGCACCAGCACCGTCGCGGGCTTCACCGTGCCCGCCGCGGTGGTCAGCATCGGGAAGAACCGGGTCGACTCCGACGCGGCCAAAAGGACGGCCTTGTATCCGGCGACGTTGGCCTGCGAGGACAGCGCGTCCATCACCTGCGCACGCGAGATACGCGGGATCGCCTCCACCGCGAACCCCTGCACACCGGCCGATTTCAGCGCCGGGATCTGGTTGTCGGCATTGCGCGGGGCCAGGAATCCGATCAGCGTCTGCCCGCCCGACAGCTTGGCCACCTCGGCGTCGCTCGGCGGGGCCACCTTCACGATCACCTCGGCCGACCACGGATCGCCGATGGTCGCGCCGGCCTCCACGTAGGCCTCGTCGGGAATGAGCGCACCCAGTCCGGCGCCGGCTTCCACGACCACTTCCACACCCTGCTTGAGCAGCGCCGGAATGATCTTGGGCACCAAAGCGACACGCCGCTCGCCCGCGTTGGACTCGCGAACGACTCCGACACGCGCGCCGCGCGGCGACGAGTCGCCAACGTTTTGCGTTGTCTCCACTGTCAGACTTCCTTCTCGTGCTGGCTGTTGGCCACCGACCGATGTCCAGATGAAGTTACTTGCGAGTAAGTTCGCCGAAAATCCTCGCAACTGTACCCGGCTCGCGGTGAGCGTAGCTGAGATGCCCGTCACAGGGCGTGGCCGGATTTCGCCCATATGCCGGATTTGCACCAAGTCGGCGCGGCCCGTCGCCACCTCCGTTCCCAGCACGCCGCCGCGATCACCTCGACTGCGATACTCGTCCGCGCAGGTGAGCGCCACAAGAACGAACCTAGAGGTCTCTTACTTACCGGAACATCAGCGAACTGGTCAGGCGCTCGAGACCGGGCCTCGGAGTGACGGGCGTCATGTTCGACGGAGGGTTCGGGGTGTTCCGCGCCACTCGTACACCGTATGGTCGCGGGTGTGAACGACTGCGTCTTCTGCCGCATCGTGGCGGGCGAAGCTCCGGCGACCAAGGTCTACGAGGACGAACTGCTGTGCGCGTTCCTCGATATCCGCCCCGTCGCGCGTGGGCACACACTCATCGTGCCGAAGCGGCACGCGACCGAGTTGGCGGATCTCGATGCCGATCTCGGCGCGCTGGTCTTCCGGGCCGGGCACCGGATCGCGCTCGCCATGCGGCGCGGCAGCCTCGCCGCCGACGGTGCGAACCTGGTGCTCAACGACGGCAGAGCCGCGTTCCAGACCGTGCCGCACCTCCACCTGCACGTCATCCCGCGCAGGCACGGCGACAAGCTCAGCTTCGCCAAGGGCTTCCTGCTGCGCAGGCCGCACGACCCGCAGAGCACCGCCGACGCCATCCGGACGGGCCTGGCGACGCTGGCACGTCAAGACGACACCGAGGGCGTGGGCACCGAGGAAGGAACGCAGGCATGATCGACCAGACGATGGACCGCGCCGAGCTGACCGCGCTACTGGCCGACCAGTGGGAGGCCATCGCGGCCCTGGTCGCCGATCTGGACGAAAACCGGTGGCGCACACCGTCGCGGCTGCCAGGCTGGACCGTGTTCGACGTGGTCGCGCACGTGATCGGCACCGAATCGTGGCTGCTCGGCGAGAAGCCGCCGCCGCACGATCCGATGCGCGAGAAGACCGACGTCCGGTCGCTGCCGCACGTCCGCAACGAGACCGCGGTGCTCAACGAGATCTGGGTCGATCGGCTGCGGCCGCTGCCCGGCGCGCGTCTGCTGGAGCTGTTCCGCGAGGTGGCGGACCGACGGCTCGCGGCGCTGCGCGAGATGGACGACGCCGCATGGACGACACCCACCGTCTCGCCGATCGGTCAGGTCCCCTACGGCCGGTTCATGCGGGTGCGGCTGTTCGACTGCTGGATGCACGAACTCGACATCGCCGACGCGCTCGGCGTCCGCGTGGACGAGGGCGGCAGGCGCGCGGAGCTGGCGTTCGCCGAGTTCGCCGGGTCGGTGCCGCGGGTGGTCGTCAAGCTCGGCAAGGCGCCCACCGGGTCCCGCATCGCCTTCGTGCTGACCGGCGCGCTGCCGCAGACCCTGCGCATCGCGGTCGACGAGCGCGCCTCTTATGTGGACGCCTTCGACGGTCCCGCCGATGTCGAGATCACCATGGACTCCGGGCTTTTCGTGCGGCTCGGCGGCGGGCGCCGCCAGGCGGCCGATCACCTCGACGAGATCGCCGTCACGGGCGACGAGGAACTGGGCGGCCGCCTGGTCCGGCATCTGGCCTTCACCCTCTGAGCCGTGCGACTGTTCCTGGCCAGCTATCGGTTCGGCAAGCATGCGGATCGGCTCGCCGCGCTCGTCGGCGGGCCGGGCCGGGTCGCCGTGATTCCCAACGCCTGCGACGCCTGGCCCGCGGCGTGGTCGTCGGCGGTGACCAGCGACCTGGTGCCGCTGCGCAAGCTCGGCTACGCGCCGGAGGTGCTCGATCTGCGCGACTACCTCGGACGCGCGGCGGACCTGGAGCGGCGGCTCGCCGAGTTCCCGCTGCTCTGGGTGCGCGGCGGCAACACGTTCGTGCTGCGTGCCCAATTCGCGCGCAGCGGAGCCGATCTCGCACTCACCCGGCTACTCGCCGCCGACGCGCTCGTCTACGCCGGGTACAGCGCGGGCGCCTGCCTGCTCACCCCGGACCTGCACGGCCTGGAGTCGATGGACGATCCCCGCGAGGTGCCGCCGACCTGCGATGTCGAACCGAGTTGGGACGGACTGGGTTTCGTCGACCACCGGATCGTCCCGCACATCGACTCCCCCACCGACCCGGACGGCCTCGGCAACCGGCTCGCCGCGGACTACCGCGCCGCGGGGATCCCTCACTGGGCCCTCACCGACGACGAGGTGGTCGTGGTCGACGGCGACCAAGTCGAGCACCTCCGCTGACCATCACGCTCCCACACACCATATGTACGCCTCACATAGGCACCGACTATGCGAGGAGTGCAGACGTTATGTGGGAGCGGTCAGGCTGCGGGGGTGGTCTTGCGGAAGACGATCCAGCGCATCGCGCTGTACATATAGATGGCCTCGCAGGCGCCCGCGAGTAGGCGCGCCAGGTGGTATTCGACGCCGAGGGCGGTCAGTCCGCTACCGAGGCCGAGAATGAAGGCAAGGTAGTTGATCACGACGACCACGACGTACACCGCGGCCTGCCTGCCGACAGGGGCGTGCGAGTGGAAGTTGAAGGTGCGGTTGAGCACGAAGGCCAGTCCGAACGCGCAGATGTAGGCCACCGTGATCGAGACCGGCACCGGCCAGTTCCACCAGCCGTGGAACAACGTCAGCAGCACCAGGTCGACGCCGAAGGTGAAGCTGTTGATCAGCGCGAAACCGAGCAACGTCGGCGGGACCACCCGGTCGAGCCCCAACGGCAGCCGCGCGACGACGATCTCGCACCAACGGGTGAACCGGTCGGCAATGGAATCGGTGGCGACGGCCAGATCGGGCACGCAGCCAGCATGGCAGCGGCAAGTGTCCGTCAGGTGAGCTGTTGGCAAACCCGCGGGAGCGCGGCCGATCTCGGTCGCGGTGCGATCCGGGCCGACAGCTCCGATAGTCGCCGGGCCGCGCGGCCTCGGCCGAGCCCGCCGCACCGGCAAACGATCAGCCGATCCGGCCCAGCGGTTCCGGGCGGTCCAGGCTCGACCACGCCATCAGCCAGCGGCGGCGGGTGACGTCGTCGGCGTCGGCGAGCAGCGCGTCCAGCAGGATCCTCGGATCGCGGCGCCATTGCCCGGCGATGGTCGCCAGCGCCTCCTTGCCGAACAATCCGGACCGGTCCAGCGCGGTGAGCCAGGTACCGAACTCGCCCGCGTGGATGCTCCGCAGCGCCTCCAGATCGACTGCGCCGTCGGCGAACTCGTCGGCGAACAGCGCATCGACGAGCTCTCGGTAGTCCGGTGATTCGACCCGCATGCCGTCAACCCTCCGAATACGTGGCAGGTCTCCGGAATGGTCGAACGATCCGTCGGCCGCTGGCGTCCGCCGTCACGACGACGGCCGGTCCGCGCACGGCGAGCCCCTGCACCCGCGATTCTTGCCCGACGCGCCGCGAATTACCAGTCCGGCCGTACCAGTCGCCCGCAACGGCATAGTGTGGACAGGCGTGGACCTGCATGAACTCGTCGCCGCGCTGCCCGAGGGCGCAGTGCTCACCGATCCCGATCTACTGACCGGCTACCGGCAGGACTGGGCGCGCGATCCCGACGCGGGCACGCCTGCGGCGGTCGTCCGCGCCACCACCACCGAGGACGTCGCGGCGACCCTGCGCTGGGCGCACGAGCACCGGGTGCCTGTGGTCCCGCGCGGCGCCGGATCCGGGCTGTCGGGCGGCGCCACCGCGGTGGACGGCGGCATCGTGCTGAGCACCGAGCGAATGCGCGCGATCACCGTCGACCCGGTCACGCGGACCGCGGTCGTGCAGCCGGGTCTGCTGAACGCGGAGGTCAAGCGGGCGGTCGCCGAGCACGGGCTCTGGTACCCGCCGGATCCCTCGTCGTTCGAGATCTGCTCGATCGGCGGCAACGCCGCCACCAACGCGGGCGGACTGTGCTGTGTGAAGTACGGCGTCACCACCGACTACGTGCTCGGCATGGAAGTGGTGCTCGCCGACGGGACTCCGGTACGGCTCGGCGGGCCGCGCCTGAAGGATTCCGCGGGTCTCTCGCTCACCAAGCTGTTCGTGGGCAGCGAGGGCACGCTCGGCGTGATCACCGAACTCACGCTGCGGCTGCTGCCCGCGCAGCCGATGCAGAGCACCGTGGTCGCGAGTTTCGCCTCGCTCACCGCCGCCACCGAAGCCATCCTCGGCATCACCGGCACGCTGCGGCCGTCCATGCTCGAGTTCATGGACGCCATCGCCATCAACGCCGTCGAGGACGAGATGCGGATGGGGCTGGATCGCGGGGCCGCCGCGCTACTGGTCGCCCGGTCCGACGCACCGGGGAAATTCGCCGCGCGCGAGGCCGAGATCATCGTCGCGGCCTGCGAAAAGGCCGGCGCCACCGAGGTTTTCCACACCGAGGACGCCGAGGAGGGCGAGGCGTTCACCGCGGCGCGGCGCTTCGCGATTCCGGCGGTCGAACGGCTCGGCTCGCTGTTGCTCGAGGACGTCGGGGTGCCGCTGCCGCGCCTCGGTGATCTGGTCACCGGCGTCGCCGCCATCGCCGAACGCAACGACGTGACCGTCTCGGTGATCGCGCATGCGGGCGACGGCAACACCCACCCGCTGATCGTGCACGACCCCGCCGACGCCGACAACACCGAGCGCGCCCACCGCGCCTTCGGCGAGATCATGGACCTGGCCATCGCCCTCGGCGGCACCATCACCGGCGAACACGGCGTCGGCAGGCTCAAGAAAGCCTGGCTGCCCGACCAGCTCGGGCCCGATGTGATGGCGCTGACGCAGCGCATCAAGGACGCGCTCGACCCGCACGGCATCCTCAACCCCGGCGCGATCCTCTGACGCGGAACCCGCCCACCGGGCTTATACACTCGGCGCATGCTGTCCGCGACCGTCCTGCTGCTCGTGCTCCTCGTTGCCGTGCTCGCGGTGGTCAGCGGCATCATTGTCGTTGTTGTTCGATCCGGTAGAAAGCCGCGCTCGACGGTCGCACCCGGCTGGTACCCGGACCCGTCCGACGGACGGTTGCTCCGCTATCACGACGGCCGCGACTGGTCCCCCGCCACGCAACCGCGCCCCTGATGGAGTCCGGAACATTCCCGCGCACGAAGGAGTTGGCACCACCATGACCACCAGGCTCGAGCACAACGCCGCCGACACCCGATTCGAGATCTACGTCGACGACACCCTGGCCGGGTACGCCGACTACGCCGAGCGCGAGAACACCAAGGTCCGCGACTTCCACCACACCATGACCTTTCCCGAGTTCCGCGGGCAGGGCATCGCGGCCAAGGTGGTCGAGTACGCGCTCCAGGACTCCAGGGACGCCGGTTTCTCGGTGGTGCCGACGTGCTGGTACGTCGAGAAGTACATCGCCGACCACGGCGAGTACGCGAGCCTGGTGGCCTGAGTCGTAACCCCGGCCGTGCGGGGGGGGGCGGGGGGGGGCGGGGGGGCGCGGGCCGGGGGCGGAGACGGACCCGCCGCTGACT
>NZ_JBFAHG010000014.1:0-84198 GCF_040654065.1 Nocardia sp. NPDC050793 | reverse complement strand
CCGCTTTTTCGTCGGGGCGCCGCCCTTGGTCTTCCCTCTCTACCTACCCCCCCCCCCCGGGGGTACCCGGTCGCGGGGTCCCGCGCGCCGCCCCCCCGCGGGGGGGGGCGCGCGCCCCCCCCCCCCCACGGCGGTTGCGATCGAAGTCAGCCGCGCTCCCTCAGGTACTCGGCCAGGATCGGGCCGATCACCGCGAGGGCCTCTGGCCTGGTCAGCCGGTTGTGTTCGTGACCGGTCCGATGATCGAGGATCGCGCCGCCGACATACGGCCTCCAGGTGTCCACGTTGGGCCCGTAGCCGGGTCGGACGCTGGTGCTGCTGAAGAACAGCATGTCGCCGTCGAACACGCCGGGCCGGTACTCGGCCGCCTGTCGGACCAATTGCTGGTAGTCGAGGTGGAGGCGTTCCAGGGCCGCGGCGTCGAGCGCGCCGAGAGCGCCTGCGGCTGTCGCGCCCAAAGCACCGTCCGGCCCAGCGCCCAAGCCGCCACCCGCCACCGCGCCCAAGTCGTTCTCGCCACCGCGCAGCAGTTCGGCGGCGCGCTCGGCCAGCGGCTGGTCTCCGGTGAGCAGGTCCGGGTCGATGCCGCCGAACTCGGCGAGCAAGACCTCCGGCGGCGGCATCTCCGTGGTGCTCTCGGGTTCCACGTCGGCGCGGCCGTCGATGACGACCAGCGCGGAGACCGTCGTGCCGCGGCGCTGGAGTTCCACGGCAACGGCATGCGCGAGCGGTCCGCCCGCCGAGTAGCCGAGCACTCGGTACGGACCGCCGGGCTGGACGGCCTGCATCTCGTCGGCATAGCGTGCCGCGCGTTCGGTCAGTGACATGTCCGGCTGCTCGGCGGCGACGCCGGGCGATTGCAGCCCGTACACCGGATGGCCGGGATCCAGATGACGCACCAATCCCGCATAGCCCCAGGCCAATCCGATCGCCGGATGCACGCAGAACAGCGCGGGTCCGCTGCCAGAAGCACGCAACGGCAGCAGCGGCAGCAGCGCCGGATCCACGCCGTCCGGCCCGGCTTCTCGCTGTTCGACGATGCGCTGGGCCAGCGCACCCGGCGTGGGATCGCCGAACATCCACTGCACCGGCACGGCGCAGCCGAGGCGTTCCCCAAGCTCGGCGCACAGGCGGATCGCCACCATGGAGGTGCCGCCGAGTTCGAAGAAGTTGTCGTCCAAGCCGACCCGGTCGGCGTCGAGCACGGTCTCGAAAGCGCTGACCACCTCCTGCTCGGTGCGGGTGACGGGCGGCCGGTAGGGCAGGTCGGCGGTGCGCCGCTGGGTCAGGTTCGGCGGCGGCTCGTAGACGACCGTTCCCGGCGGGGCCGTGACGTCCAGTTCACCGAGCAGCAGACCCGGATTCGCGGTGACGGCGTCGAGCACCTCGACGTACCGGTCGGCGAAGGTCTGCGCGGTGGACGGTTCGAACAGGTCGAGCGCGAAGGTCAGGCTGCCGCGCATACCGGCCGGCCCGCCCTCCTCGTCGAAGCGCTCGGCGAGCATCCACTCCAGATCGAATTTCGCTCCCACCGAAGGCATTTCGAGCGGGCGGACGTCGAGGTCGGGCAGGGCGGCCGGTTCGCGCTCGAAGTTCTGGAAGACGAGCAGCACCTGGAACAGCGGATGGTGGGCGGTGGAGCGAGCCGGGGCGAGCAGCTCGACCAGCCGCTCGAACGGCAGGTCGGCGTTGCCGAAGGCGTCCAGATCGCTGTCTTTCGTTGCGGCCAACAGGTTTTCGAAGGTGTCCTCGGAGCGAATCCGGCTGCGCAACACCAGCGTGTTCACGAACATGCCGACCAGCTCGTCGAGTTCACCGTCGCCGCGGCCTGCGATGACCGAGCCGATCGCCACGTCCCGCTCCTCGGAGAGCCCGCCGAGCAGCACGGCCAGCGCGGCGTGCGCGACCATGAAGATGCTGACGCCGTGCCACCGGCAGATCTGCCGAATCCGTTGCTGCACAGCGGCATCGATGTCGAACTCGACCACGCCTGCGCGGTGAGTGGACACCACGGGTCGTGGATGGTCGCTCGGCAGGGTCGAGACCTCGGGCAATCCGTCCAGCGCACCGCGCCAGTACTCCAGCTGCCGGTGCGCGACGCTGTCGGGATCGTCGTCGGCGCCGAGCAGTTCGTGCTGCCACAGGGCGTAGTCGGCGTATTGCAGCGGCAGCGGCGACCAGTACGGCGCGGCGCCCGCGCGGCGAGCCATGAAGGCCATCATCACATCGCGGGTCAGCGGCGCCAGCGACCAGCCGTCGGAGGCGATGTGGTGCATGACCACCACCAGCACCGCCCGCCGTTGGCCGAGCCGCAGCAGCGAGACGCGGATCGGAAGCTCGGCGGTGAGATCGAAGCCCTGGGCGATCGCCGCGGCGACCCGCCCCGGCACCGCGTCCGGGTCGGCATCGGAAATCCGCACCGGCACATAGGCTTCCGCCAGACCGCGGACGTCCTGGTAGGGCTCGCCCTCGGCGTCCACCGGATACACCGTGCGCAGCGACTCGTGGCGGGCGAGCACGTCCATCAACGCCGTCTGCAGGATCGCCGGATCCAGATCGCCTTCCACCTCGGCCGCGATGGGCACGTTGTGCGCCGGTGACGCGGGGTCGTACCGGTTGAGGAACCACATCCGCCGCTGCGCCGCCGAGAGCGGAATGCGGGCGGGGCGATGACGCGGACCCGGCCGCGGACCCGGCGCCGCGGCCGCGGTGCGCACCGCTTCGGCGAGTTCGACGACGGTCGGGGCGTCGAACACCATCCGCACCGGAACGCGGGTGTCCAGCGCGGCGCCGAGGCGGGCCGCGATACGGGTCGCGATCAGCGAATTGCCGCCGAGCGCGAAGAAGTTGTCGTCCAAGCCGACCCGTGGCACGCCGAGCAGCTCGCCGAAGGTGTCGGCCACGACGCGCTCGGTGGGCGTGTTCGGCTCGCGGAATCGACCGGCCCTGATATCGGGGGCCGGCAGGGCGCGCCGGTCGAGCTTGCCGTTCGCGGTGCGCGGTAGTTCGTCGAGCACGACGAGCGCCGACGGCACCATGTACGACGGAAGCCGCTGGGCAAGAGACGCTTTCAGCGCCTCGAGGTCGATCGTCGCGAGGTTGGACAGCTCGGCGTCGCGCTCTTCAGCCTCGAGCGCCTCGAGCTCGCGCCCCTCGGCCTCCACTGCATCAACTCCGCGCGCCTCGGCCTCGTACGTCCCGGCCTCAGCCTCGTACACCCGGGCGTCGCGCGCCGCCATGCCGTGCGCCTCCGCCTCGTGCGCCCCGGCCGCGGGGGCTCCAGCCTCGCGCGCCTGCGGCTCATGCGCCTCCATGCCAAGCGCCGCCGCCTCTCGCACCCCAGCCCCGTGCGGCACCACATAGCCGACCAGCAGCTCACCGACGGCCGGATCGGTGTACACCGTCACCGCCGCCTGGTGCACCGCGGGGTCGCTCGCCAGCGCCGACTCGATCTCGCCGAGCTCGATGCGCAGCCCGCGCAGCTTCACCTGGAGGTCGCCGCGGCCCAGGTAGTCCAGTGCGCCGCCGCGCCTGCGCACCAGGTCGCCGGTGCGGTACATGCGTCCGCCGGGCGCGCCGTAGGGATCGGCGACGAATCGGGCGGCGCTCAGCGCGGAGCGGCCGTGGTAGCCGCGGGCGAGGGCCAGGCCGGACAGATACAGTTCGCCGACAACACCGTCCGGGACCGGGTGCAGCCGCTCGTCGAGCACGCGGACCGCGAGGCCGGGGGCCGGGCCGCCGATGGTGATCTCGTCGCCGGGTCGCAGCGCCTCGCTGCCGGTCGCCCAGATCGTGGTCTCGGTCGGGCCGTAGTCGTTGAAGTGCAGGCGATCCGGCGCGGCCCACTTCTCGACCAGCTCCGGCGGGCACGGCTCGCCGCCGGTGATGATGCCGCGCAGCGCGGGTTCGGGGCCGAGTGCGGCGGCATCGACCGAGCCCAATGCGGAAGGTGTCAGCGCGATGTGCGAGACACGCTCGCGGGCAAGCAGTTCGCCGAGTTCCGGACCGCCGAAGGCGGTGGGACCGGCGATCACGAGCGTGCCGCCCGCACCGACGGCCATGAGCAGTTCGAGCACCGCGGCGTCGAAGCTCGGGGACGCCACGGCGAGCACTCGCGAGTCCGCGGTGATGCGCATCCGATCACGTTGCGCGGCGGTGAGATTCGCCAGACCCTCGTGCGTGACGACGACGCCCTTCGGTCGTCCGGTGGACCCCGAGGTGAAGATGACGTAGGCCGGGTTCTGCCAGCGCACCGGCGCGGTGCGTTCGGCGGCGTCGATCGGCGCACCGGCGGCCGAGTGCACCAGATCGGTGGTGGCCGGATCGTCCAGCGTGAGCCAGCGCACCCGCGGGTCGCCGGAGGTCTCCGCGGCGTCGTCGAATCCCGAGCCGGGCAGCGTCGGCGCGACGGCGCGGACCGTCACCCCGAGCCGCGCCCCGGAATCGTCCAGGATCTGCGCGATCCGCTCGGGCGGGTAGGCGGGGTCGATCGGCACGAACGCGGCGCCGGTCTTGGCCACCGCCCATACCGCGAGCACCGCGTCCAGCGAGCGCCGGATGGCGATCGCGACCAGCCCCTCCGGGCCCGCGCCCGCGGCGATGAGGACCCGGGCCAACCGATTGGCGTGCTCGTCGAGTTCGCGGTAGGTGAGCCGGGTGACGCCGTCGGCCACCGCGACGCCGTCGGGATTGGCGGCCACCGCCTCGGCCAGCTGCCGAGGCAGCACGGTCGGTTCGGCCACCGAAGGGCGAGCCGGGATGGCAAGGGCCGTACGCTCTTCCGGGTCGAGCAGCTCGACATCACCGACGGGCGCTTCGGGATCCGCGGCGACGGCGTGCAGCAGCCGCAGCCAGCGGTCCGCGAAGCGCTCGACGGTGTCGTGGTCGAACAGATCGGTGGCGTAGCCGAAGCGGATCGTCAGGCCGGACGTCTCGTCCGGCGCCACCGTCACGCTCAGGTCGAAGCGCAAGCTCTGCTGCTCCAGCTCCACCGCGGCCACGTGCAGGTCGGGCAGCGTGAGTTCCACCGGCGCGAGATTCTGGAACACCAGCATCACCTGGACCAGTGGGTGCCGCGCCGCCGAGCGCGCCGGATCGAGCACGTCGACCAGGCTCTCGAACGGGATGTCGGCGTGCGCGAAGGCGTCCAGATCGGTGCGCCTGATCCCGGCGAGCAGTTCGGCGAACGACGCGGCGGAGTCGATCTCGGTGCGCAGTACGACGGTGTTGACGAACATGCCGACCACGTCGTC
The DNA here is from genome assembly GCF_040654065.1 of Nocardia sp. NPDC050793. NCBI lineage: Bacteria > Bacillati > Actinomycetota > Actinomycetes > Mycobacteriales > Nocardiaceae > Nocardia > Nocardia sp. NPDC050793. Next base: position 78,946 of record NZ_JBFAHG010000014.1, on the reverse strand, counting down.
CAATTCGGCCGCGCCGCGACCGGCGACCGGCGTTCCGATCGCGATGTCCGGTGTGCCGCTGAGCCTGGCGAACAGCGCCGCGAGCGCGGCGTGCAGCACCATGAACAGCGAACTGTGGTGTGTCCGGCCGAGTTCGTCCAGCGCGGCGGCCGATTCGGCGTCGAGGGTGCGCAGCACGGTGCCGGCGCGCAGCGACGGGATGGCCGGACGCGGCCGGTCGGCGGGCAGTTCGAGGCGGTCGGGCAGCCCCTTCAATGTGCGGGTCCAGTAGTCCAGTTGAGCCGCGAGCAGGGATTCCGGGTCGTCGGGTGAACCGAGCCGTTCCCGCTGCCAGAGCGTGTAATCCGCGTACTGAACGGGCAATTCGGCCCAGTCGGGTACAGCTCCGTGCGAACGGGCCGCGTAGGCCGCGAGCACGTCCCTGGCGAGCGGGCCCATGGAGAAGCCGTCCGCGCTGATGTGGTGCACCACCACGACGAGGACGTGCTCGTCGGCGGCGACGCGGAACAGGCGCAGCCGCAACGGAACCTCGGACGCGACCTCGAAACCTCTTGTGACGCAGTCGAGTACCGCGGCGGGCAGCTCGTCCGCCGCCAGCGGGGTCGGCTCCGGGTCCAGTTCCAGCGCGTCCGGCGGCAGCACGACCTGATAGCCGACGCCGTCGCGCGCCGGGTACACGGTGCGCAGCGCCTCGTGCCTGGCCAGCACGTCCGACAGCGCCGCACGCAGGGCGGCCACGTCGAGTTCACCGCGCAGGCGGAGCACCGCGGGGATGTTGTACGCGCCGGATTCCGGGTCGTACTGGTTGACGAACCACATCCGCTGCTGGGCGGGCGCGAGCGGAATCCGCTCGGGTCGCGGACCGGAGCGTGGTCCGATGCTGGGCCGGGCACCGTCGCCCGCCGCGGGCAGCCGGGCGGCCAGCGCGCGCACCGTCGGCGCCTCGAACAGCAGCCGGACCGGGACCTGGATGTCCAGTGCGGCGCCGAGCCTGGCGGTCACCCTGGTCGCGGACAGCGAATCGCCGCCGAGCGCGAAGAAATCGTCGAACGCCCCGACGCCGGGACGATCGAGCACCGCGCCGAAGACCTCCGCCACGACGCGCTCGACGCCGAGCGGAGCCACGTATTCCACGGCGACGCTCTCGGGTTCGGGCAGCGCGCGCACGTCGACCTTGCCGTTACCGGTCACCGGCAAAACGTCCAGGACGGTCACCGCCGCGGGCACCAGATGGCGGGGCAGGCGGCGAACCAGATGGTCGCGCAGGCGCGCGGCGTCGAGTTCGGCGCCCGCCGTCGGAGCCACGTAGGCCGCGAGCGCCAGATCGCCGGTGGGCCCGCGCCGCGGCACGGTGACGGCGAGCCCGACGCCGGGCACATCGCGCAGCACCGCGTCGACCTCGCCGGGCTCGACCCGGATGCCGTGCAGCTTCACCTGAGAGTCGTTGCGACCCACGTATTCCAGGCCGCTGCGCGAGATGCGCCGGACCAGGTCGCCGGTGCGGTACATCCGGTCACCGGGGGCGCCGAACGGGCTGGGCACGAACCGCCCGGCCGTGAGCCCCGCGCGGCCGTTGTAACCGCGCGCCAGGCCGGGACCCATCAGGTACAGCTCACCGACCGTCCCGACCGGTGCGGGCCGCAGCCAGCGGTCGAGCACGACCAGCCCGAATCCGGGCATCGGCCCGCCGAGACCCGCGACCTCGCCGGGGACGAGGGCCCCGCTGAACGTAGCGGCGACGGTCGCCTCGGCGGGGCCGTAGGAGTTCATCATCGACCGCCCGGCCGCGACCCGGGCGGTGAGCTCAGGGGGGCAGACCTCGCCGCCGGTGACCACGGTGCGCACGCCGTTCCACGAGTCGGTCGAGAGCGTGGCCAGCACGGCGGGAGGCGCGATGACGTGGGTCACCTCGTTCGACACGATCACGGAGGTCAGCTCGTCGCCCGCGGTCGCCGCCGCTGGCGCGACCACCAGCGTGGCGCCGGTGTAGAAGGTGGACAGCCACACCAGCGTCGCGGCGTCGAAGTTCGGGTTCATGCTGAGCAGCACGCGATCGCCCGGCCTGGCCCGCATGCGCGCCGAGGTGCCCACCGCGAGTCCGCCGAGTCCGGCGTGGGTCACCATGACGCCCTTGGGCGTTCCGGTCGATCCCGAGGTGTAGATCAGGTAGGCCGGGTGTTCCGCGCGCAGCGGACGCGGCCGGTCGGCGTCGGTGACCGGCGCGTCGGAATGGTCCGGCAGTTCGGCGGACAGCACCGGATCGTCGAGCAGCATCCAAGACACGGTGCCGGGCAGTCGATCTCGGTGTTCTGTGGTGGTGATACCCAGCTGCGCGCCGCTGTCGGCGGCGAGCGTGGCGAGACGGTCCCCGGGATGGTCGACATCGACCGGGACGAACGCGGCGCCGGATTTCGCGATCGCCCAGACCGCGAGGAACCAGTCGACAGACCGCGGCAGCGCGAGCAGCACCCCCGTCTCGGGACCCGCCCCGGCCGCGACGAGCTTGCGGGCCAAGCGATTCGAGCGGGCGTCGAGTTCGGCGTAGTCGAGCGCCGACGCGCCGTCCTCGACCGCGACCCGGCCCGGGCGCACGCCGCAGTGCAGCAGATCGGGCAGCAGTCGCGTCGGCTGCGGGCGGGAGCGCATCACCTCGGCGCGATCCACGCCGCTCACGGCGGCGGTCTGCCCAGCCGGGCCGGCGGCGGCCATGCGGTCGAGCATCCGCACAAGGCGCGCGCCGATCGCGTCCGCCTCGGCGGCGTCGAAGAATGCGGTGGCACAGCTGAGGATCAGCCGCAAGGTGTCGCGCGCGTGGGCGGCCAGCGAGAGCGGGTAGTGGGTGCCGTCGCGGCCACGGAAGTCGCGAACCCGCAGCGCCGCGTGCTCGGCGGCGCCGCGGAGGGCCGCCGCGTCCACCGGATAGGACTCGTAGACGATGGCGGTGTCGAACAGCACGCCGAGCCCGGCGCCGGACTGGATCTCGGTGAGCCCCGCGGTGTGGTGGTCGAGCAGGGCCCCCTGCTCGCGCTGGACCCGGCGCAGCAGGTCACCGACCGGCTCGGCCGGATCGAGGGCGATGCGCACCGGAAGGGTGTTGACCATCATGCCGACGATCCGCTCCGCGCCAGGCAGATCGGCCGGGCGACCGGAAACCGTTGCGCCGAAGACGATGTCGGTCTCGCCGGTGAGCTCGGCGAGCAGCAGGCCCCATGCGCACTGCACCACCGTGTTGAGGGTGACGCCCTGGTCGGCCGCCATGCGCTGGAGGGCGAGGGCACTCGCGGGCGCGAGCGGCAACTCCAGATCCAGTTTCCCCGAGCCGGTTCGCAGCGGAGTACGCCCCGCGGTGACCAGCGTCGGACCGGACAGTCCGGACAGCGCGTCCGTCCACGCCGCCATCGCCGCGGCGCGGTCCCGGTGCGTCAGCCATTCCAGGTAGTTGCGGTAGGAGACAGAGGGCGGGAAACCCGCTCCGTCGCCGCCGCTTTCGTATCGCGCGAGCAGTTCGGCGAGCAGCAGCGGCATGGACCAGCCGTCGAGCACCAAGTGGTGGTTGGTGACGAGCAGCCGAATGTCGTCGTCGCCGCACCGCGCGCACACGAACCGAACCAGCGGCGGGCGCGCCATGTCGAACGGCGCGGCCAGCTCGCGAGCCGCGAACGTGTCGAATTCGGCGGGATCGACATCCACCGTGCGCCACGGCACCTCGACGTCGGCCAGCACGATCTGCACCGGCTCGTCGGTGCCCGCCACGAACGCGGTGCGCAGCGCCTCATGTGCGCGCACGGTCGCGGTGGCGGCGGCCGCCAGTCGCTCGATGTCCACGGCGCCGTCGAATTCGAACACGGCCTGCACCGCGTACTCGTCGGTGCGACCGGCGGCCAGTTGCGCGTGGAAGAGCAGACCATGCTGTAGCGGAGCCAGCGGCCACACGTCGGTGATGGCGGGATACCTTGTGGCCCAGGCGTCCAGCTGTCGCTGATCGACAGCGACCAGCGGCAGATCGGAGGGCGTCAGTTTGCCCGCATCGGACTCGGCCAGCCGATACGCCAGCTCCTCGAGCGCGGAGATCCATTTCCCGGCAAGGGCTTCCATCTCCGCGCCGTCGACAATCCCCGAGGCGTACCGCCACACCGCGTGCAGCACCGAACCTTTCGGACTTTCGACGACCACCGCGTCGACAGCGAGAACCGCCGAGGCGGGCAGCTCGGCGCCGCCGCCACCGCCCAGGCTCGCCGCGAGCGAGACCGGCAGCCACGGCACCGCGTTCTGCGTCGCGTCGGAATCACCTTCTGCCACCTGGCCGAGGTAGTTGAATCCGAGTTGCGGGTGCGGGGCCGCACCGAGGATTGCTGCGGTCTCCGGGTTCGCGTGGCGCAGCAGGCCGTAGCCGATGCCGCCGCGCGGGACGGCGCGCAGCTGTTCCTTCACGGTGGCGAGCGCGTCCAGCGGACCGGCGTCGCCGATCTCGAGCCGTACGGGGAACTGGCTGGTGAACCAGCCGACGGTGCGGGAGAGGTCGGCGCCGGGCACGGCGGCCTCGTCGCGGCCGTGCCGCTCCAGCATGACCAGCGCGGGGCTTGTCTGCGCACGATGGTCGGCGAGCGCCGTGGCCAGCGCGGCGAGCAGCGCCTCTTCCATACCGCAGCGATAGGTCGCGGGCAGCCGGTCGAGCAGCGTCGCGGTGGTCGCGGCGGGCAGGCTCAGTTCGAGGCGGTCGAGGGTGTCGCCGGTGTCGACGACCGGGTCGAGCCCCCGGCGGCCCAGCGGCGGATCGGGGGTGGCGAGCACAGCGGCCCAGTAGTCGGCCTCGGCGGTCCACAGTTCGGTCGTCGCCGCCTCGGTGAGGGCGTGCGCCCACGTGCGCATGGAGGTGCCGACGGACGGCAGCTCGGGCGTCTCGCCGGCGCGCACCTGCGCCCAGGCGGAGATCAGGTCGGTGATCAGGATGCGCCAGGACACCGCGTCGACGGCCAGGTGGTGGATGACGAGGACGAGCAGGCCCGCGCCATCCGGGCCCGGATCCAGCCAGGTCGCCGCGACCATGACGCCCGCGTCGGGCGCCAGCCGCGCGGCGGCATCGTCGACGACGGATTCGGTGTCCACGCCGTCGATTTCGGGGCAGGGCACGCGAACGAGCAGCGACTCGGACGCGATCGTCGCGGGCGGCGCGACCTCCAAGCCGCCGCGAACGACCCTGGCGCGCAACATGTCGTGCCGGTCGAGCACCGCGCCGAGCGTGCGCACGAGTTCCGGCTCGCGCAGCCCGGCGGGCAGGGCGAGCACCATGGATTGACTGAACCGCTGCCACCCCGGCTGCTCGAGCAGCCAGTCCACGATCGGCGTCCTGGGCAGGAAACCCACTCCGCCGCCGGGCAGTTCGGCCAGCACCGTCCGCTCACCCGGCGCGCTGACCACCGACGCCAGCGCGGCGGGCGTCGGGTGCTCGAACACGTCACGCGCGGAGAACACCAGACCGGCCGCCCGGCCGCGAGCGACCAGCTGGATGGACAGGATCGAATCGCCGCCGAGCGCGAAGAACGAGACGTCCGCTCCGACCGCAGGCACGCCGAGCACCTCGGCGAACAGCGCGCACAACGCGCCCTCGACCTCCGTCGCCGCCGTGCGCGGCGCGGCGTCGGCCGTCGGCTCGGGCAGCGCCCGGCGGTCGACCTTGCCGTTGCCGGTCAGCGGCAGGGCGTCGAGCACGGTGATGGTGCCCGGCACCATGTGGCCCGGCAGCCTGCGCATGCAGAATTCCCGCAGGTGCGGCACGTCCAGCTCGGCGGGCCGCGAATCACGGTGCACCGGAACGACGTACGAGGCAAGCATGGCGCGGCCCGACGCGCCGGTGCGCACCACGGTGACCGCGATCTCCACCTCGGGATGCGAATCGAGCACCGCGTCGACTTCTCCCGGTTCGACACGCATTCCGCGCAGCTTGACCTGGAAATCGCTGCGGCCCAAGTAGTCCAGCACCACACCGTCGGCGCTCGCGCGCGCCGCGTCGTCGAACGGTTCGACCGAACGCCAGCGGACCAGGTCACCGGTGCGGTACATCCGGCTTCCCCGCGGGCCGAACGGGTCGGCGACCAACCGGTCCGCCGTCGAGCCCGGACGCCCCGCGTAACCGCGGGCCACGCCGGGTCCGGCGATGTAGAGCTCTCCCGGCGTGCCGATCGGCACCGGGCGCAGCCTGCGGTCGAGAACCATCAGCCGGGCGCCGGGCACCGGACGGCCGATGCCGGAGGAACGCTCCGGATCCATCGCGCCGGTGAAGGTGGCCGCGACGGTGGTCTCGGACGGGCCGTAGGAGTTCACCAGCCTGCGGCCGGGACCGAAGCGCGCCACCAGTTCCGGCGGGCAGATCTCGCCGCCGGTGGAGACCGCGACCACGCCGTCCAGCGCGCCCTCGGGCAGCGTCGCCAGCACGGCGGGCGTAGAGCACACCTGGGTGATTCCGAAATCGGCGACCGCGGCGGTCAATTCGGCGCCCGCCATGGATTCGCCCCGGCCGATCACCATCGTCGCGCCGTTGCCGAAGGCGATGAGCAGTTCGAGCATCGACGCGTCGAAACTCGGGTTCAGGCAGTGCAGCACGCGCGAGCCGACCTCGGGCCGGTATGCCTCGCGCACGGCGTCGGCCAGACCCGCGATTCCCGCGTGGGTGACGACGACGCCCTTCGGCACGCCGGTCGACCCGGAGGTGAAGACGACGTAAGCGGTGTGGTCGAGACGGACCTCGCCACGCGGCCGGAATTCGGTCGAATCCTGCTCCGCGGCTTTTCTGTCCCCAGCACCCCGCGCGCCGTCGCCGGGTTCGAGAGCCGCGAGAATCGCCGCATCCGTATCGATCTCGAGCCACCGCACCCCATCGGGCAGCCGGGCCCCCTGCTCGCGGGTCGTGATCCCCAGGCGCGCACCGCATTCCGCCGCCATCTTGGCGACCCGCTCGGCCGGATTCCCGGTACCGACGGGCACATATGCCGCGCCGGAACGCACCACGCCCCAGAACGCGAGCACCGATTCCACCGAGCGCGGCAGGGCGACCAGCACCGCGTCGTCCGGCCCCGCGCCCAGCTCGGCGAGCCGTCCGGCCAGGACGGCCGCTGCGTGGTCGAGCGCGCCGTAGCTCACGGTGCGGGCGCCGTCCACCACGGCCGCGGTGTCCGTGCCCGCCGTGTTCAGCCCCTCGTCGAGCACATCGGAGAGCCGCCGCGGCGCGGGCGGCGTCGGCCCGTGCGCGCCTGTGCGCAGGGCGATTTCGTCGTCGAGGAAGTACTCGACGTCCCTGACCGCGGTGCCGGGCTCGGCGTCGAGCAGGCCCTCGAACAGCTTCAGGAACCGCAGGTGATGGCGGGCCAGCGTCTCGTCGTCGTAGAGATCGGGATTGGCGGTGAAATCGAGGTGGACCGGCGCCTGTGCGCCGTGCTGGTAGATGTTGACGAACAGGTCCTCGATCGGGCCCGAGGTGAGCACGTGCAGGCTGGTCTCGATGCCGGTGAACTCGACCTCGCTGGGGAACAGCATGATATTGACCACCGGGCCGACGACACCGCGCCCGCCCGTAGCCTCGACCTCGCCCGTCGCGTGCCGGATCTCCTCGTGCCGGTACCGCTGGTGGCGCAGCGCACCGGAGACCTCGATCCGGATCGCGTCGACGATCTCGACCAGCGTGCTGCGCTCCCCCACCGTGACATGCAGCGGAACGACATTGGCCAGCATGCCGGCCGACCGGCGCAGCGCCGCGGTGGTGCGGCCGGAGACCGGCAGGCTCAGCACCACGTCGTGCGCGCCCGTGGCCTGCGCGTAGTAGACCGCCAGTGCCGCCATCACCAGCGCAGGCGCGCCGACGCCGAAACGTGTTGCCGCCGCGTCGAGCCGAGCCTTCACCTCGTCGGACAGCTGGTGCGTGCGCGCACGCCCGAGCGCGTGCGCGGGCGCGGAGCCCGTCACCAGGCTGCATCGCTGCGGCATCTCCGCGATGCGCTGCTCCCAGTACTCCGCGTCGGCGGTGAACCGGCTCGACTCCCGGTAGGCCATTTCCGCGTCGTGAATCTCGCGCAGCCCGGACGCCCGGTTCGGCTTCGGTTCCTCGCCCGCCAGCGCCGCGTTGTACAACTCGGCCACGCGGTACAAAACCGTCACGGACGCGAACCCATCCGCCACGACGTGGTGTCCGCGCGAGTACCACAGCACCCGATCGGGTGCGACGCGAATCAACACCGACACTCCCGGCCGCTCGCCCAGCAGATCCACCGGCGCGGACAGGTCCGCGCGCATCCACCGCATGGCCTCGGCGTCCGGGTCCGCGGAATCGCTGAGATCCAAATAGGCCAGCGTGGTGTCGAGGCTGTGGTCGACGACCTGATACGGACGCGAGTCGCGCTCGCCGAACCGCAGCAGCGCCGATTCGAACTCGTGCGCGGCGCGATGCCCGACCTCCACGAGGGTGTCGATGTCCAGCGGGCCGCGCATCTCGATGTACTGCGCCTCGTTGAGCGGCACGGAGGGATCGAGCTGCTGTGCGTACCACATGCCCAGCTGTGCGGGCGAGAGCGGAAACTCCCCGTTCTGGCCCATGTCGATCCCCCGCGCGGCCGAAAGTCCGTGCGTCATAGTCGGTCCCTTGGTCGTCGATCGCTGTGTGTCTCAGCTGGCTTTCCGCGGCCCCAGATGGACCGGACTGCCGTTCTCGGTCGGCATCGCCGCACTGCCCTGCTCCGCTTGCAGCTGGTAGACGGGCACATCGAGGTTCGAGCTCGCGGTCAACCGGCCGACTACCACCTGCCGCACGTGGGCGGGCAGACCGGGCGCGAACTTCTTGACGTATGCGGACATCCACTCCGGCCGCCCCAGCAGGAACGGGAAGTCGGTGGCCATCATGCTGCGCACCACGATCATCGGAATGGGCGAATCGAGCGGGTGGAAGTCCTTGTTCCACAATCCCGGCTCCTTGCATCCGGGATAGAACTGCCCGAGCATGAAGCCGCGCTCGACGAACCGCGTCTTGAGTACGTCGTGCAGGTTGTCGATCAGCGAGAAGTCCCGCAGATCAGGCAGTGCGGTGACGAGGCAGCGCAGGACGGCACCGCCGCCGTCTTCCGGTGGGAGGCTCCCGAACAGCTCGAGCGCGTCCTCGATGACCAGTCGCACGTACGGCGGCCACGGACGCACGCCGGCTATCCTGCCGACCCACATCAGGTCGCGGTGCAGCGACGGTCTGACATAAGGACAGACGGGCCCGTCGCGGCCGAGGTCCGGCTCGGTGCCGGTCAGATAGTCCTCGGCCCAGATCCGCACGGCGTCCACCGTGGACATGGTGTGCGGACACGAGATTTCGGTGTCGGACAACGGGAACCAATTCATCCCCGATTGCGGTCCGATGACGATCTTGGACATCACTCACCTCGTCGCAGTGCGAGGTCGAGCATCGCTTCGCGAGTCTCCTCGTTCGGCGATCGACGAACCACCCCATTTCCTTCTTCGTGAGTGACTTTCACTAGTGAATGCAATATGGCGTAACATGCCGTCAACTCCTGCCGACGTACCGTCGAAACGCCCGTTGAGGCGCTTCCTATCAGCGAGGATCGACGTCAGCCACAGACAAAGCCCCGACGGCTTCCGCAAAATCCAGCTATCAATGTTTATGGCGCTGGAGGTCTCGAAACGAGCTGTGGGACGGACACGATAAAACTACCGATAGGACTCGGAACAATCTCCGAGATCGGTCGGTGAACGAAAAAAGGGAACGGCCGGGTAACAACCCGGCCGTTCCCGAATACGCAGCGTGCCGGCGTCAGCCGCGCAGCAACGCCCTGGACATCACCACGCGCTGGATCTGGTTGGTGCCCTCATAGATCTGGGTGATCTTCGCGTCGCGCATCATCCGCTCGACCGGGAAGTCGGTGGTGTAACCGGCGCCGCCGAAGAGCTGGACGGCGTTGGTGGTGACCTCCATGGCCACGTCCGAGGCGAAGCACTTGGCGGCGGCGGAGATGAAGCCGAGGTTCTTCTCACCGCGCTCGGCGCGGGCGGCCGAGGTGTAGACCATGAGGCGGGCGGCCTCGATCTTCATCGCCATATCGGCCAGCATGAACTGGGTGTTCTGGAAGTCGGCGATGGCGGTGCCGAACTGCTTGCGGTCCTTGGTGTAGGCGATGGCCGCGTCCAGCGCGCCCTGGGCGAGGCCGACAGCCTGCGCGCCGATGGTCGGGCGGGTGTGGTCCAGAGTCTGCAGCGCGGTCTTGAAACCGGTGCCGGGCTCGCCGATGATGCGGTCGCCGGGGATGCGGCAGTTCTCGAAGTACAGCTCCGCGGTGGGCGAACCCTTGATGCCGAGCTTGTGCTCGAGCGGGCCGACCACGAAGCCCTCGTCGTCCTTGTGCACCATGAACGCGGAGATGCCGTTGGCGCCCTTCTCGGCGTCGGTCACGGCCATCACGGTGTACCAGGAGGACTTGCCGCCGTTGGTGATCCAGCACTTGGAGCCGTTGATGATCCAGTCGTCGCCGTCCCGCTTGGCGCGGGTGCGCATGGAGCCGGCGTCGGAGCCCGCCTCGCGCTCGGACAGCGCGTAGGAGGCCATCTCGCCGTTGACGATGTCGGACAGCACCTTCTGCTTCAGCTCCTCGGAGCCGTTCAGGATCAGGCCCATGGTGCCGAGCTTGTTGACCGCGGGGATGAGCGAGGAGGAACCACAGACGCGGGCGACCTCTTCGATCACGATGCAGGTGGCGACCGAGTCGGCGCCCTGGCCGCCGTAGGCCTCCGGCACGTGCACGGCGTTGAAGCCCGCGGCGTTCAGCGCGGTGAGCGCCTCCTCCGGGAAGCGGGCGTTACCGTCGACGTCCTTGGCGTACGGCGCGATTTCCTTCTCCGCCAGACCGCGGATGGCCGCCCGCAGTTCGTCGTGGAAGTCCTCGAGCTTGAACAGGTCGAAATCGGGGTTTCCCGCCATGGGACACGCTCCTGGGTGATGGGTCTTAGGCCGCGGTCGGCAGCTTTCAACAGGTCGGCACTCAGTGCCACTTCGAGCGCAAGTATACGCACGAGATTCGCCGCAACGTGCGGATACCTATTGGCACTGAGTGTCAAAGCCTGGCACTGTTGGGCAGGTCACAGGCCACCGAGCTTGCGGGTCAGCAGATCGATCACCTGGCGCGAGGGCATGTCCCTCGGGAAAACCGCGACCACCATCTCCTCGGGCTCGCAGATCCGGCCGTGACCGCGCGGAATGGCCGAGAGTTCCACTCGCAGGTCCGCGGCGCCCGCGTCCGACTCGCCGCGCACCATGCGGCGCAACAGATAGTTGTGCGTCGCGGTGACCGCCGCGGTGAACTGCACCCTGGCGAGGTCGGGCACATCGGGCAGACGCTCGCGCAGGTAGTCGGTGAACAGGCGCTCGTAACGGAACACGGTGACGATCTCGCGCTCGCGCAGCGCGGGCACCCGGCGCACCACCTGGTAGCGCCGCGCCGCGATCTCGCGCCACTGCGTGAACCGCTCGAAGACCTGCACGACGGCCGCACACACGGCCTCCCACGGATCGTCGTCCCGCGCGCCTGCGAGATAGGCCGCCGCCTGTGCCAGCTGCGACTCGTGATCGGCGAAGATCACGTCCTCCTTCGAGCGGAACTGCCGGAAGAACGTCCGCCGCGAAATCCCCGCCGCCTCCGCGATCTCGTCGACCGTCGTCGCCTCGTACCCCTTGTCCGCGAACAACCGCAGCGCCTGATCCACCACCGTCAGCCGAAACTGCGCCGGATCCTCCGCGGCCCGCGCCCGCGCACTCTCCTCAGTTGCCACGGCAGCCACCGTAGCGACCGACGCGCGGAGATCCGCATCGCCCGGCAAGGTTGTTTCGGTTATTTCGTTTGTTTCGTATAATTCGACTGGAGAGGAGGATCTCATGGCCGGAATTCATGCCGCCAAGCGCATCGAGCCTGGTGAGATCGATGCCGAAGTCGCAGCGCGTGCGATGCGGCGCATCAAGGACTACCTCATGCGTCACCCCTCGGAAGACACTGTTCGGGTCGACGGTGAGACGGGTAGCGACAACGCCCTGATCCTCCCCCGCGAGGTTGTCAATATGGTGGCGTTCATCCTGGCCCAAGCGGCCGAGGGCCGAGGCGTCTCCATCGTGCCGTCGCACGCCGAGCTGACGACCCAGCAAGCGGCAGACATGCTGAACGTCTCCCGTCCTTATGTCGTTCGGTTGCTGGAGGCCGGCGAGATTCCCTTCCGTCTCATCGGTACCCATCGCAGGATCCGCTTCGACGACCTGAAGGAGTACAAACGCCGCAGCGAGGCCAAGAGCCGGGCGGCGGCCGACGAACTGTCCGGCCTCGGGCAGGAACTCGGTATCTGACCATGGCCTTCGTTGTCTTGTACGACGCCAACGTGCTCTACGGCAACACGCTCCGCGACATGCTCATCCGCCTCGCCAGATCCGGTGTCGTCCAGGCGAAGTGGACGAACGCGATCCTCGACGAGACACTCGGCAATCTCGCGGACAAGCGACCGGACATCTCGGCTCACAAGCTGGATCGGCTGCGCGAGCTGATCATCGATGCGGTGCCCGACTGCCTCGTAGAGGGGTACGAGGCGCTCATCGAGGGCCTGAAACTGCCGGACCCCCGGCGACCGGCACGTCCTCGCGGCCGCCATCAAGGTGGGCGCGCAAGTGATCGTCACCTCGAACCTGCGTGACTTTCCACCCGAGCGCCTGGCGGAGTGGGACATCCAAGCCAAGAGTCCCGACGAATTCGTTCTCGACCAGATCGCCGTCGATGATCGGATCGTGTGGGCGTGTGTCCAACAGATCGCCGACTCTCGGCGCAATCCGCCGGAATCCGTCGAGGAAATACTCGACGCCTTGGAAAGCGCCGGTTTGGTCGAATCCGTCGCAGCCTTGCGATCCGGGCGCCGCTGTTAGGCGGCATCCGGATGCCGCACCTCAGCCGAGGAGTTTGGTGCGGAGAGCTTCGTCCTTGTCGAGGACCAGCTTTTCCAGGTCGGACTGGAACTGGGTCATGCGGGTGCGCAGGGCCGGGTCGGCGGCGGCGAGGATGCGGACGGCGAGCAGGCCCGCGTTGCGGGCGCCGCCGATGGAGACGGTGGCGACCGGGACGCCCGCGGGCATCTGCACGATCGAGAGCAGGGAGTCCATGCCGTCGAGGTACTTCAGCGGGACGGGGACGCCGATGACCGGCAGCGGGGTCGCGGAGGCGACCATGCCGGGCAGGTGGGCGGCGCCGCCGGCGCCCGCGATGATCACCTGGATGCCGCGGTCGGCCGCGTCGCGCGCGTAGTCGAGCATGCGCTGCGGCGTGCGGTGCGCGGAGACGACACCCACCTCGAAGGGCACGCCGAACTCGGCCAGTGCCTCGGCGGCGGCCTCCATGGTCGGCCAGTCGGAGTCGCTGCCCATGATCAGGCCAACTCGAGGATTACTCATGGGGGTCCCATCCGTCGGTCCACACCGCGTGCGACATCCAGTGCGCCGCCCGCTCTGCCTTCTCGCGCACCTCGGCGACGTCGTCGCCGAGGATGTTGATGTGCCCGATCTTGCGATCGGGGCGCTCGCCCTTGCCGTACAGATGTACCTTCGCCTCCGGCATCCTGGCGAAGAGGTGATGCAGCCGCTCGTCCATCGACATCTCCGGCGCCTGCGCCGCGCCGAGGATGTTGGCCATCACGGTGACCGGAGCCAGCGGACTGGTGTCGCCGAGCGGATAGTCCAGCACCGCGCGCAGATGCTGTTCGAACTGCCCGGTGCGCGCCCCGTCCATGCCCCAGTGGCCGGAGTTGTGCGGGCGCATCGCCAGCTCGTTCACCAGCAGCTCACCCGCGTGAGTCTCGAAGAGCTCGACGGCCATCGCGCCGACCACGCCGAGCTCGGCGGCCAGGTTCAGCGCCAGGGTCTCGGCCTCGGCGGCCCGCGCGTCGGCCAGATCCGGCGCGGGCGCGACCACCACCGCGCACTGACCGTTGCGCTGCACGGTCTCCACCACCGGCCACGTCGCAGCCTGCCCGAACGGCGAACGGGCCACCATCGCCGAGAGCTCGCGCTTGAGATCGACCTTCGCCTCGGCGAGCAGCCGCACCCCGTGCGCGAGCTGATCGGTGACGATCCGCTCGGTCTCGGCGGCGTCGGCGGGCATCCAGACGCCGCGACCGTCGTAGCCGCCGCTCACCGCCTTGAGCACGAACGGCCAGCCGTGCTCGTCGCCGAAGCGCACCGCGTCGGCCGGCTCGGCGACCGGGGTGAACGCGGGCACCGGGACGCCGAGCTCGGCGAGTTTGGTACGCATGGCCAGCTTGTCCTGGGCGTACACCAGGGCCTGCGGCGGCGGCGCCACGTTGACGCCCTCGGCGACCAGCGCCGCGAGGTGCTCGGTGGGCACGTGCTCGTGATCGAAGGTCAGCGCGTGCGAACCGACGGCGGCCTTGCGCAGCGCGGCGAGATCGGTGTGGCTGCCGAGCACCACGTCGGGACTGACCTGCGCGGCCGGATCCTCGGGGTTCTCGGCGAGCACCCGCAACCGCTGGCCGAGCGCGATCGCGGCTTGATGGGTCATCCGCGCCAGCTGACCGCCACCGATCATGGTGACGGTTGGCATGGCGGCTTGATCGAAGGAACGGGTGCTCACGTCGTGCAATCTTGTCATGTCCGGCTGCCATGACCGCTACCGGTACACTCGGCTCTCGTGTCTTTCGTCGACGACGTGGTCAGCGTCCTCCCCCGGCCCCTGCGGGAGATGGCCTACCGCCATCACGAGCTGATCAAGTTCGCCATCGTCGGCGCAACGACCTTCGTGATCGACAGCGGCTTCTTCTACGCGCTCAAATGGACTGTGCTGACCGAGAAACCGGTCACCGCGAAGATCATCTCCGGCGTCATCGCCGTGATCGCCTCCTACATACTGAACCGGGAGTGGTCGTTCAAGAACCGCGGCGGCCGGGAACGCCACCACGAAGCCCTGCTGTTCTTCGCGGTCAGCGGCGTCGGAGTGGTGCTGAGCAACATCCCGCTGTGGATCTCCAGCTACGTGTTCGACCTGCGGCAGCCGAACGTCAGCTTCACGGTCGAGAACGTCGCCGACTTCGTCAGCGCGTTCGTCATCGGCAACTTCCTTCAGATGGCCTTCCGCTTCTGGGCGATGCGCCGCTGGGTCTTCCCGGACGAGATGACCGAGCTGGAGGCCGAGCTCGAGGAACTCATAGAAGAGGAACAGCTGGGCCGCAGCTGACGGCTCAGCGCGTAATGGCTCAGCGCGGCTCGGGGACCGTACCCGCCGTCCGCGCCGACACCGACGACCCGAGGAACACCGCGAACAGCGCGGGCCTGCGGCGCTGCAACTCCAGGCGGCCGCCGTCCGCCTCGATCAACGCGCGCGCCAAGGCCAGGCCGACACCTGTCGATCCGCCCGCCGAGAAGCCGCGATCGAAGATGTGCGGCGCGAGCTCGTCGCGCACGCCCTCCCCCTCGTCGGCCACCTCGACGCACACCAGCGGCTCGCGGGCATTCCCTGGACGGACCGTGCGCACCGACACCGTGCAGGTGCCGCCGCCGTGCATGAGCGCGTTGTCGATCAGCACCGTCACCGCCTCCCGCAGGCGCGAGGCGGTGATCGGCGCGCGCAGCGACGCGTCGCCGGTCAGCAGCAGGGTGCGGCCTGCCTCGGCGAACGGGTGGGTCCACTCGGTGACGATGCCGCACAGCTCGTCCATCACCGGGATCGGATCGCGGTCGGCGGCGTCCTCGTCGCGGGAGGCGCGGACCAGTTCGTCGATGGCGTCGGTGAGCCGGTCGACCTGTGCCATCGCCTCCTCGGCCTCGTGCACCACCTCGGGGTCGGCGTGCGCGGAGAGTTCGTCCAGCCGCAGCCGTACCGCCGTCAGGCGGCTGCGCAGCTGATGGGAGACGTCGGCGACCAGCGCGTGCTCGCGTTGCAGCCGACCCGCGATCTCGACCGTGGCCGAGTCGAGCACGTCGGAGACCCGGTCCAGTTCGGAGATGCCGTGGCGGCGCGGATCGGGGCGGAAATCGCCCATCGCCAGCCGCGCCGCGCGCGCCGCGACGTCGCGCAGCGGATCGGCGACGCGGCGCGCGGTCACCACCGCGACCGTCACGGCCGCGCCGAGCGAGGCGAGCACGGCCAGCGCGACCACCGCGACCGCCTGCCGCTGCCGCGCGTGCATCGGCCCGGCGGGCACCTCCAGGCGCAGCGATCCCGATGTGCCCATGGACAGCGATTCCACCAGCGGGTCGGCCACCGACTCGGCGCCGATGTCGAGGCGGGAGGCGTTGTCCTGCGGGCTCGGGTAGACGATCGTGAGCTTGCCGTCCTCCGGCACCAGCGGGCGCACCACGCGCACGTCCAAGCCGCCGCGCACCAGACCGTCGGCCTTTTCCTGGGCGATGACCTCGGCGGCGACGCGATCCAGCCTGCTCTGCAGGTCGTTGCGGGTGATGTCCTCGACCCACAGCCAGGCCGTGTAGGTCAGCGGCACGCCGAGTACGACCGTCGTGATGGTCAGCACGGTCAGCATCGACCGCAGGATTCGGCGCCGCACGTCAGTCGGTGTTCAGCCGGAAGCCGACGCCGCGCACCGTGACGATGCGCCGCTCGGCCATCGGCCCCTCGTCGCCGATCTTGCGGCGCAGCCAGGACATGTGCATGTCCAGCGTCTTGGAGCCGCGCAATTCGGCGTCGCCCCAGACCTCGCGCAGGATCGTCTCGCGTGGCACCACCTGACCCGCCCGGTCGATGAGCACCTTGAGCAGCTCGTACTCCTTGTTGGCCAGACCGACCTCGACGCCGTTGACCAGCACCCGGCGCGCGGCGGGCTCCAGCCTGATACCGCCCACCTCGACCGCCTCGTCGCCGATTCCGCTGCGGCGCAACAACGCTCGCACGCGAGCCAGCAACTCCGCGAGCCGGAACGGCTTGCCGACGTAATCGTCGGCGCCCGCGTCCAGCCCGACCACGAAATCCACCTCGTCGGTGCGGGCGGTGAGCATCAGCACGGCCAGGTCGGCGCCGCGGGCGCGCACCTGCCTGCACACCTCCAGTCCGTCCATGCCGGGCAAGCCGAGGTCGAGGATCAGCAGGTCGTGGTTGCCCTCGAGCGCGCGGCGCAGCACGGCGGGGCCGAAGCTCTCCACGGTGACGTGGTAACCCTCGCGCCCCAACGCGCGCGACAGCGGCGCGGCGATGGCCTCGTCGTCTTCGGCCAGGAGTACGGCGGTCATGCGAACAGATTACGGATATCCGGCGACCACGCCGGACTCACCGATAGCCGCCCGCCGAGCCGTACCCGTGCTGATTGCTCGATCGCCCCACTTCGAACACCTGGTGGTAGAGCAACGCGTGCACATCCTGCACGCCGGGGATGTCGTCGTATTCGAGCGGCTCCTCCGAGGACGAGCCGATGATCAGGGTGCCGGTGCCGAGCATCCTGTCGAACAGCCCGTGCCGGAACTGGACGCTCGAAATGCGGCTCATCGGGATGTCGATGCCGGTGTGGGTGAGCACGCCCTGGCGTACCAGCACCCGCCGCTCGGTGACGATGAAGTGCGTCGTCTTCCAGCTGAGAATCGGTGCGATACAACGCCATAGGACGATCGCGAGCCAGATGGCGAAGACCAGGACCAGCACAACGGTCTTGGCGCTCTCCGGGGTGTTGCGGTATGCCAGGCCCCCCGCGAAACCGGCCAGCGCCGTGGCCGCGATGAGCGTCACGATGGGCCAGAAGAGCATCTTCCAATGCGGATGGCGATGGAGTATCAATTGCTCGTCGGGTGCGAGCACATCCTCCGGATAACCCATGGGGGAACCCTACCGCGGCATGATGCCGAAATGCCTGACACCGGCCCCGGAGTGCTGCACAATCGTCAGCTTGCGGGACACCCGCTTCACTCAGCTGATTCGCAATGCGCACGACCCGGTTCCGCTGCTCGACAAGCTCGGCCAAGACTCCGAAGACAACCGCTCGGCAAGACGTGCACTGACGACTGAGGAGGCGTGTGTGACCAGGGATCTGACTCAGCTCGAAATTCTGACCGAACTCGAACCGGTGGCCGAAGAGAACGTGGACCGGCACTTGTCGATGGCGAAGGAGTGGCACCCGCACGACTACGTGCCGTGGAACGAAGGCCGCAACTTCGCCGCGATGGGCGGCGTCGACTGGGATCCCGAACAGTCGAAGCTGAGCGACGTGGCCAAGGCCGCGATGATCACCAACTTGCTCACCGAGGACAATCTCCCCTCCTACCATCGCCTGATCTCGGAGAACTTCAGCAACGACGGCGCGTGGGGCACCTGGGTGGGCCGCTGGACCGCCGAGGAGAACCGGCACGGCATCGTCATGCGCGACTATCTGGTCGTCACCCGCGGCGTGGATCCGGTCGCGCTCGAACAGGCCAGGATGATCCACATGACCCAGGGCGTGCACGCGCCTGCAGATTGGGACGGCTTCCTGGTCAACGTCGCGTACGTGACCTTCCAGGAACTCGCGACCCGGGTCAGCCACCGCAACACCGGCAAGGTCTGCGACGACCCGATCGCCGACCGCATGCTGCAACGGGTGGCCGCCGACGAGAACCTGCACATGATCTTCTACCGCAACATGTACGGCGCGGCCCTCGACCTGGTGCCCGACCAGGCGATGCACGCGCTGACCCAGGTGCTGACCAATTTCGTCATGCCGGGCGCAGGGATGCCGAACTTCCGCCGCAACGGCGTGCTCATGGCCAAGCACGGCATCTACGACCTGCGCCAGCACCTCGACGAGGTGATGAACCCGGTGCTCAAGAAGTGGGACGTCTTCGAACGCAACGACTTCGGGCCGCGCGGCGAGCAAGCGCGGGAGCGGCTCGGCGCGTTCATCGAAAAGCTCGGCCGCGATGTGCTCAAGTTCGAGGAGCAGCGCGACCGCATGTTCGCCAGGGAGGCGGCGAAGGGAGACCTGCAGCGCGCATGACGGCTATCTCAGTAATCGGCGCGCAAATGGGTGACGTCGCCCGCCGACACCGGGTAGTCCCCGATCAGCAAACGCCCGCTCGCGTCGATGTCGGTCGCGACACCGGTGCGGGTCTGCCCGCCGGGCAGTTCGGCGCGCACGTCCATGCCGAGCGTGGCGCAGCGCTCGCGGTAGGCGTCGGCCAGTTCGCCGGTGGCCCACGACGCGTCGCGCCAGTCGGTGAAGCGGCGCGCGAACTCGATCAGCAGCGACTGCGCCACCAGCGTGCGGTCGGTCTGCGCGGCACCGGCCAGCGCGAGCGAGATGGCATGCGGCACCGGCAATTCGGCCTCGGTGAGGCTCACGTTCACACCGATGCCGACCACCACAGCAGGCGCATCGCCGCCCGCGGCCACCTCGGCGAGGATGCCCGCCACTTTGCGACCGCCGATCAGGACGTCGTTGGGCCATTTCAGCATCGCGTCCACACCCGCCGTCGCGCGCAGCGCGTCCACCGCGGCCACGCCGGTGAGCAGCGGCAGCCAGCCCAGCGCCGCGGGCTCGATGCCGGGCAGGCGCACCAGCATCGACAGGGCGATCTGCGCCCGCGGCGGGCTCACCCAGGTACGCGCGTGCCGACCGCGGCCCGCCTCCTGCGTTTCGGCGATCAGGACGCGGTGGTCATCGGATGTCGCGGCCGCCGCGATGAGATCGGCGTTGGTGGAACCGGTGGATTCCACCACTTCCACGCGCGAGAAGAAGGCCGCGTGGTCGCTCTCGGCGAGACCCCGCCGCAACTGCTCGGCATCCAAAGGCGGTCGATGCGCTGTATCGGGCGGTGGCGTCTGCACGAACGTGCAGGCTACTAGCTCCCGTCCCGAGCCGGGACGGGAGCGAACGGTGTCAGCCCGCGAGGTCGTAGCCGGCCATGGTCATGCCCGGCTCTCGTTCCCCGCGCGCCCCGCTGTCCCCGGCCGCCTCCTCTTCGTCCGTTTCCGGATCGAGGATGGTCGGCTCGGCCTCGCGAACTCGCCAATTCGTCCATGCCGCCGCCGTGGCGTATTCGGCGACGGTTCTACCCCACTCCCACATGTCTGGCTCCTCCCCATGAGCCGAAAGATGGACTCCGAGAGGATATCCGGACGCCCCGCGGCGGGGAAACCGAATTTTCCGGCGCCGCCGCGGCGCCTCGTCGCAGCCGGTTCCGGACACTCGGCCGATGTCCCGTAAACGGCCGTGGAATTTCCCTTTGCGCCCTTGTCCACCTGGGCTTTTCTACTAGCGGGTAGCCCCTACTGGGTTAGAAAGACCAACTGCCACTGGTTACACTCCGAGCCATGACGAGTGTCCAGCAGCAGTCCGCATCCGGTTCGGCGGGCGAACCCGATATCCACACCACCGCCGGGAAGCTGGCTGACCTGCGGAATCGGCTGGAAGAGGCCAAGCACCCGATGGGTGAGGCGGCAGTCGACAAGGTGCACGCCAAGGGCAAGATGACCGCCAGGGAACGCATCCTCGCACTGCTGGACGAGGGCTCTTTCGTGGAACTCGACGCGCTGGCCCGCCACCGCAGCGTCAACTTCGGCCTGGAGAACAACCGCCCGCTCGGCGACGGCGTCGTCACCGGTTACGGCACCATCGACGGCCGCGACGTGTGCATCTTCAGCCAGGACGTCACCGTCTTCGGCGGCAGCCTCGGCGAGGTGTACGGCGAGAAGATCGTCAAGGTCATGGACCTGGCGCTCAAGACCGGCCGTCCGCTGATCGGCATCAACGAGGGCGCTGGCGCCCGCATCCAGGAGGGCGTCGTCTCGCTCGGCCTCTACGGCGAGATCTTCCACCGCAACATCCAGGCCTCCGGCGTGATCCCGCAGATCTCGCTGATCATGGGCCCGGCCGCGGGTGGCCACGTCTACTCCCCCGCGCTGACCGACTTCGTGGTGATGGTCGACGGCACCAGCCAGATGTTCGTCACCGGTCCCGACGTCATCAAGACGGTCACCGGCGAGGACGTCACCATGGAGGACCTGGGCGGCGCGCACACCCACATGACCAAGTCCGGTGTGGCGCACTACGTGGCCTCCGGCGAGCAGGACGCACTGGACTACGTCAAGGATCTGCTGAGCTACCTGCCGAGCAACAACCGCGCCGATGCCCCGCGCTTCGCGCCCACCGACCCGATCGACGGCGCCATCGAGGACTCCCTCACCGAGGAGGACCTCGAGCTGGACACGATCATCCCGGACTCGCCGAACCAGCCGTACGACATGCACGAGGTGATCCGTCGCCTGCTCGACGACGACGAATTCCTCGAGGTGCAGGCCGAGCGCGCGATGAACATCATCGTCGGCTTCGGTCGCATCGACGGCCGCAGCGTCGGCATCGTGGCCAACCAGCCCACCCAGTTCGCGGGCTGCCTCGACATCGACGCCTCGGAGAAGGCCGCGCGCTTCGTGCGCACCTGCGACGCGTTCAACATCCCGATCATCACCCTGGTCGACGTTCCCGGCTTCCTGCCCGGCACCGGCCAGGAGTACAACGGCATCATCCGGCGCGGCGCGAAGCTGCTCTACGCCTACGGCGAGGCCACTGTGGGCAAAATCACGATCATCACCCGCAAGGCCTACGGCGGCGCCTACGACGTCATGGGTTCCAAGCACATGGGCGCCGACGTGAACCTCGCGTGGCCGACCGCTCAGATCGCCGTGATGGGCGCTTCGGGCGCCGTCGGATTCGTCTACCGCAAGCAGCTGCAGCAGGCGGCCAAGGACGGCAACGACGTCGATGCGCTGCGGCTCGAGCTGCAGAACGAGTACGAGGACACCCTCGTGAACCCCTACGTCGCCGCCGAGCGCGGTTACGTGGACGCGGTCATCCCGCCGTCGCACACTCGCGGTCAGATCGTGTCCGCGCTGCGACTGTTGGAGCGCAAGATGGTGACTCTTCCTGCGAAGAAACACGGCAACATCCCGCTCTGAATCAGCGATACCCTCGGTAGGCCGCGCACACTGGTTGCCGAGACGCAATGAGTGGATCCGAGGATGATTATCGCGTCATCCCGTTTCGGGTGAGGTCTACGCCCGATCGAGCTAGAGGAAGGATCTGGCACTGTGACGACCGTGGCAGAGGAAGACGTGTTGACCGCCGCCGAGTTGGATCTCGCAGTCGACCCGATCGCGGAAGAGGTCGAGGCGGTCACCGTTGACGCGGCCCCGACCGCCGAGGCGGGCGAGCAGCCGTTCATTCGAATCATCAAGGGCTCACCGAGCGACGAGGAGATCGCCGCGCTGGTGTGCGTGTTCTCCGCCGCCGCCAACGCCTCGGGCGCTTCGGCCCCGACCGGCCCGGCGGACGGGTGGGGACGCCCGACCATGATGCACCGCGGCACGTCGCCGTTCTCGCCGTACGCCTTCCCGCAGCTGTCGCACCTTCGGTGACGACGACGCTGATTCTCGCGTCCGCGTCACCCGCCCGCCGAGAGGTGTTGCGCTCGGCAGGCATCGACCCGGTTGTCCGTGTCTCCGACGTGGACGAGGACGCGGTCGCGGCGGCCCTGCCCGCGGACACCGCTCCGCAGATCGTCGTCGTCGAGCTGGCGAGGGCCAAGGCGGCCGCCGTCGCCGCCACCATCCCCGAATTCGCCGCCGATTGCGTTGTGGTGGGCTGCGATTCGATGCTGCTGGTGGACGGCGTTCTGCAGGGCAAGCCGCACACTCCCGAGGTGGCGCGGGCCCGCTGGGCCGACATGGCCGGGCGCAGCGCCGATCTGATCACCGGCCACTGTGTGCTGCGGATGCGGGACGGCGAGATCGTCGCCGATGCCGTCGACTGCAGTGCCACCACGGTGCATTTCGCGAAGCCGGAACCCGACGAGCTGGATGCCTACATCGCCACGGGCGAGCCGCTGCAGGTGGCGGGCGCGTTCACGTTGGACGGGCTCGGCGGCTGGTTCGTCGACCGGATCGACGGCGATCCGTCGAGCGTCATCGGTATCGGTCTACCACTGCTGCGCCGACTGCTTGGCGACGTTGGGGTCGGCATTGCGCAGTTGTGGCGCCACACGGCCCAGTAGCGGCGGCGTGAGAGGCGGTTCCGCGCCGCCCTGCTCGGCGACTACGGGCGCCGACGCCGTCTCGCGATTCTCCTGATTCCGGCGGGCCAGGTATTCGAGCCGGGTCAGGCACAGCTCCGGTTCCACGAACGGGCGCAGCTGGACGTTCACCTCGCCGCGCGCGCCGTTGCGGTCGAGCACTTCTCTGATCAACCCGAGATGCACGCCGCACACCACCTCGGAGTGCGTGCGGGCCAGTTCGCGCAGCGGGCAGGCGGTCATCCGGATCAGGACCTGATCGCCGTTCTCCGCGGCCGGATCGCGTTCCGGCGCGAACCCGAGTTCCGAGAGCAACGTCAGCGTGAGGTCTCTGGCGTCCTCCAGTGACTCCACGGGGTGATCGCCGGCGTCGAGCTTGCCCCCCCAGGCGCGTCCGGCCGCGAGGGCGGCCTCCGAGCGGCGGCGCTGGTCGAGGCCGAGCTGGTCGGCGAGCACCTGCGCCAGTTCCTGATATCCGACCGAGCGCTGCACCGCGCTGTAACCGATGCGCGGTCGGCCGCGGCCGCGCGGAGGTTGCTGGAATTGCCGAACGAGGGATTCCTTGGTGAGCACATCGAGGTGAAATCGCACCGTCGTGACGTGCTGTCCGGTGATCCTGGCCAGTTCCTGGGCATCGAGAGGCTCGCTTGCGCCACGTAGGATCGCGAGCAGTCGCCGCCGCGGCCAAGAATCGGACATAGCTCACCCCTCCTCCCGGGAGACTTTATCGGATGAGGGTGCGATTTATTCGCCCAATCAGCCGATTCGTGATCTGAAACGAAGTTCACTACCGCCTCACATTTACCATCGCAGTGAGACCCGAACCGCCGTAACCACCGTCTACCTCGCGTGAAGGACCCCAATCGTGCCCGTTGCCCCGGACGCTCATCCCTCATTCGGAACGTACGCACATCCTCACCGACTAGTAACCACAGAGTGGCTGTCGGCAAACATAGGCGCGCCGGGACTCAGGATCGTGGAGTCCAACGAGGACATCTTGCTCTACGACATCGGACATGTGCCGGGGGCCGTCAAGATCGATTGGCGCGGTGATCTCAACGATCCGGTCACGCGTGACTATATCGACGGCGCCCGTTTCACCGAACTGATGCGGGCCAAGGGCATCGCGCGCGACGACACGGTGGTCATCTACGGGGATCGTGGCAACGCGCAGGCCGCGCACACGTTGTGGCTGTTCACCCTCTTCGGGCACGAGGACGTGCGGTTGCTCGACGGCGGGCGCGATGCGTGGATCTCCGAGGAGCGCGACACCACCTTCGATACCCCGAACCTCGCGGCCAGCGACTACCCGACCGTGCGCCGCGACGACGCGACCGCACGCGCCTTCCGCGACGACGTGCTCACCCACCTCGGCAAGCCGCTGCTCGACGTGCGCTCGCCCGAGGAGTACTCCGGGGAGCTCACCCCCAAGCCCGACAATCCCGAGGACGCGGCGCTGCGCGGCGGCCACATCCCCACGGCGCTGAACATCCCGTGGGACCGTTCGCTCGGCTCGGACGGACGTTTCCGCTCGCGCGCCGAGCTGGATACCATCTACGCGCCGGTCGACGGTGCCGACGACTTGGTCGTCTACAGCCGCGTCGGCGAACGCTCCAGCCACACCTGGTTCGTGCTGACCTACCTGCTCGGCTACGGTACGGTCCGCAACTACGACGGCTCGTGGACCGAGTGGGGCAATTCGGTGCGGATGCCCATCGCCAAGGGGACCGAACCGGGCGAGGTTTCGGCAAACGGCCCGCGTCGCGGCCGCGGCAAGTAAGCCTTCGCTCGGGAGCCCAACTGGTGCGCGATCACACCGGATGCGATTGTGTGATGCGCGACCTACTGTTCAGTAGGGCTATCCGAGTTCGGCGTCTGTTGGCAGACTGCCTACACTCGCCCCAGACGAAAATTGTCGTCACGGGCACGGGGCCTGCGCGGTGTTCCGACCCCTACCGGGAACGGGCCATGTGCGGCCCCCATCCCGCGAAGCGACCAGAAGATTGCAACCAGGAGGCTCAGTGCCCAGCCATGCCAGCGCGCGGATCACGAAGGTACTCGTAGCTAATCGAGGCGAGATCGCCGTGCGTGTGATTCGGGCGGCCAAGGACGCCGGCATCGCCAGTGTCGCGGTGTACGCCGAGCCCGACGCCGATGCGCCCTTCGTGAAGCTCGCCGACGAGGCCTTCGCCCTGGGCGGTCAGACCTCGGCCGAGTCGTACCTCGTGTTCGACAAGATCCTCGACGCCGCCGCCAAGGCGGGCGCGGACGCGATCCACCCCGGCTACGGCTTCCTGTCGGAGAACGCCGACTTCGCCCAGGCCGTGATCGACGCCGGTTTGATCTGGATCGGTCCGTCGCCGCAGTCCATCCGCGATCTGGGCGACAAGGTGACCGCCCGGCACATCGCCGAGCGCGCGAACGCGCCGATGGCCGCGGGCACCAAGGACCCGGTCAAGAACGCCGCGGAAGTGGTGGAGTTCGCCGAGAAGTACGGCGTGCCGGTCGCGATCAAGGCCGCGTTCGGCGGCGGCGGTCGCGGCATGAAGGTCGCGCACTCCATCGAGGAGATCCCCGAACTGTTCGAGTCGGCCACCCGCGAGGCGGTCGCCGCGTTCGGCCGCGGTGAGTGCTTCGTCGAGCAGTACCTGGACAAGGCCCGCCACGTCGAGGCGCAGGTGATCGCCGACAAGCACGGCAACGTCGTGGTCGCGGGCACCCGCGACTGCTCGCTGCAGCGCCGGTTCCAGAAGCTGGTCGAGGAAGCACCGGCGCCGTTCCTGTCCGACGAGGTGCGCGCCGCGATCCACGAGTCGGCCAAGCGGATCTGCCGTGAAGCCCACTACTACGGCGCGGGCACCGTGGAGTACCTGGTGCAGGGCGAGACCGTGTCGTTCCTCGAGGTGAACACCCGCCTGCAGGTCGAGCACCCGGTCACCGAGGAGACCGCGGGCATCGACCTGGTGCGTCAGCAGTTCCGCATCGCCAACGGCGAAGAGCTGGATATCAAGGAAGACCCGACCCCGCGCGGCCACTCCTTCGAGTTCCGCATCAACGGCGAGGACGCGGGCCGCGGCTTCCTGCCCGCCCCCGGTCCGGTCGACGTCTACCGCGAGCCGTCGGGCCCCGGTGTGCGCGTCGACTCCGGCGTGGTCGCGGGCAGCGTGATCGGCGGACAGTTCGACTCGATGCTGGCCAAGCTGATCGTCACCGGCGAGAACCGCACCCAGGCGCTGGAGCGCGCGCGCCGCGCCCTGGCCGAGTTCCAGGTCGAGGGCCTGGCCACCGTCATCCCGTTCCACCGCGCCATCGTCGATGACCCCGCGTTCATCGGCGACGGCGAGAAGTTCGACGTCTACACCAAGTGGATCGAAACCGAGTGGACCAACCACATCGAGCCCTACACCGGTAGCGGCGCCCCGGCCGACGAGGACGAGGAGCTGCCCCGGCAGAAGGTCGTCGTCGAGGTCGGCGGCCGCCGCGTCGAGGTCTCGCTGCCCGGCAACTTCACCGTGGGCGCGGGCGCCGCAGGCGCCGCGAGCAACGGCGCAGGCGTGATCCGCAAGAAGCCGAAGCCGCGCAAGCGTGGCGGCGCGGGCGGCGGCGCCGCCTCCGGTGACGCGGTCACCGCGCCGATGCAGGGCACCGTCGTGAAGGTGGCCGTCGAAGAGGGCCAGTCCGTGGAAGCGGGCGACCTGATCGCGGTGCTCGAGGCCATGAAGATGGAGAACCCCGTCAACGCGCACAAGGCGGGCGTCGTGACCGGTCTCGCCGTCGAGGCGGGCGCCGCGATCACCCAGGGCACGGTGCTGGCCGAGATCAAGTAAGGCGCACCTCGCGCACACTGGGTCGAACGACACCGCACGAGAGCGGGTGATGGACAACGAAGTCCACGCCCGCTCTTGTCGTATCGTGGTGCGGTGACCAGCTCTACAGTGGCCGAGATCATCCGCGGCCGCAGCGCCACCGGTTCCCGCGCGGACGGGCATCGGCTCGCGCTCGTCATCGAGGGCGGCGGCAGCCGCGGGGTCTATTCCAGCGGGATGGTGCAGGCGCTCGAGGAGCTCGGCCTCTCCGGGGTGTTCGACGCGGTCTACGGCACCTCGGCGGGCGCGATCAACGGCGCCTGGCTGCTGTGCGGGCGGGCCGTGCCCGGGATGCGGTCCTGGTCCAACCCCGAGATCATGCGACGGGTGATCGATCCGAGCAGGCTGTTGCGCGGCGGCGCCGCCTTCGACGTGCGGTTCCTGGTGCACCGCGTCTACGACGGCCTGGAACCCATGGACTTTCCGGCGATCCTGAACAACCCCACCACCTTCCATCCGATCGGCACCGACATCCGCACCGGCAACGCCATCGACCTGCGCCCGCACATCTACGACAAGCGCACCCTGATGCGGGCGCTGCGGGCCAGCGCGAACCTGCCGATCCTGGCCGGTCCGCCGGTCGTGCTGGACGGCGTGCCCTATCTCGACGGCGGCATCGCCGAGCCGATCCCCATCCACAGCGCGGTCCGCGGCGGCGCGACCCACTTCCTGGTGCTGCGCACCCGCCGCGCCGACGAGACCCGTCCGCCCGCCTCCCGCGTGCACCAATTGGTCGGCGGCAACTATCTTCGCCTGCGCGCACCCGGCGCCTACCGTGCCTGGCTGCGCCGCCCGCAAACGGAACAGGCCGAAGACGCACTCCTGGCGGAATTGGGTGACACGGTTCTGGAGATCCGTCCCCCGGCGGGGTCGCCCACTGTCGAAGGCACCGCCCGCGATACCGCGCTGCTCACCGAGGCGCTCGAGATCGGCCGCCAGTCCGTCCTCACGACCCTTGCCCGGGTAGACGCCGCCTGAAGTCCGTTGCCGAATGCTCTGGCGCGCCACACCGTCCCGGCCCCGCCTCCCCGCACTGTTGAGGCTGGTGCTCGGCGCGCTGGTGCTCGGCGCGCTGCTGCTCGGCGAGCGGCTGCGCCCGATCGAGCGCGTCACCGTGCGGACAAGGGGCCGATCCGGCGGGCAACGGGCCGATACCCGCGACCGAGCGATCGGACGTCGCGATCCGCGAGCCGAGGAGCGGCCGGACCGCTCAGTCGAGCGCGACGCTGACGCCGTTGGAGAGCACGAAGTCGTGCAGTTCGAGGTGGGCCGGTGTGCTGCCCGCGGGCACGTCGAAGACCAGCACGGTGGTCGCCGACATGCCGGGACGCAGTTCGAAGGAGTAGCCGAGACGTGACTGCATCGCCTGCCAAGCGGTGGCCGTTGTGTCGTGATCGAGCGCGTTGCCCTCGGCGTCGATGAGCTTCTGGCCGAAGGGCAGGAACCACTTCACCTCGTCGGAGATGTTCCGGACGGCGAGCGTGACGACCAGGAACGCGCCGCGCGCCGACTGCAGACCGACACGCGAGACTCCCGACTTCACGTCGGTCACCGCGAATTCGAACTTGCCGTCCCGCACCGCGCTGTACGCGGGGGCGGGTGCGTCCGGGTTCGGCGCGGGCTCCGGACGCTCCTCGACCATCGCGGTCGGCGGCGTCCTCGCGGACTCGTCCCCGCTGACCGCGGCGATCAACGCCAGGCACCCCGCCGCGAAGACGAAGGGCGCCAAGAAGATCACGACCAACGCACCGATCACCTTCCGCAGCACCCCACCACGCTTGCGCCGAGGCGGGAGCTCCCGACGCGGCGGCGCGACGTACGCGGGCCCACGCGACGGCCACACCGGCCCGAGCGACCGTGGGCGCCGAATCGCGGGGACCGGTTTGCGCCGCAGGTACCACCGCTTGCCGTAGGGGTGACCGACCGGCAATGCAGGACGGGCGGCGGCCGATGGCGGCATCGCGGGCGCGTAGCCCAGCGGCACCAGGCTCTGCCCGATACCTGACGGTGGCCGGCCCTGCGACACGCCATCGGGCGGCACGGAAGTCGGAGGCACGACACCTGCCGAATGGCCCTGCGGCCGCGGGTCCTGCGGTGCGACCCTGGTCTGCACCAGCGTCGGCGTTGGTCCCGGCGCGGGCATCACCTTCGTCGGAGGGAGAACGCCCGAGGCCGCCGGGCTGGACAGTCGCGCGGGTACATCCGTCGGCTTCGGAGCACCGGTCCCCGCCGCGACCGGAGTCGGCGGCTGCCCGCCCGGCATCTCGGGCCCGATCGTCTCGACCCGCGTCGGCCGGAGCACCGGATGCTCGAACACACCGGCTGGCGCAGGCCCGACCGCCTCAACCCGAGGCCGCGAGCCCCCCGGCTGCCCGAGCACACGAGTCGGCTGCGGAGAAGGTGCGCAGGGCGAAACGATGTCGCGGGCCGCCCGCACGAACTCCCCCGCGCTGGCGTACCGATCCCCCGGCTCCTTCGCCATCCCCCGCGCGATGACCGCGTCGAGCCCGGCCGGAACGTCCGGGTTCGCCGACGACGCGCTCGGCGGGTCGGTCATCAGGTGCCCGTGCATCTGCCGGGCCGGGTCGGTGTCGCCGTACGGGCGGCCGCCGGTGAGGGTCTCGTAGAGGACGCAGGCGAGCGAGTAGACGTCCGCGCGCGCGTCGGCGTGGCCGCTGAAGCGCTCCGGCGCCATGTAGGCCCAGGTGCCGATCGCCAGACCCGTTGTGGTGACCGAGGTCTGACCGGTGCCGCGGGCGATGCCGAAGTCGATCAGATAGGTGAAGCCGCCGGGGGCCACCAGGATGTTCGAGGGCTTGACGTCGCGATGCACCAGCCCGGCGCGGTGCGCGGCGTCCAAGGCGGCGGCGACCTGCCCGAGGATGTCGAGCGCCGCGCCCGCCGCGAGCGGTCCGCCCTCGGACAGCCGCGCGGCGAGGTCGGTGCCTTCCACGAAGGCCATCTCGATGTACAGCCGCTCGTCCACGGCGCCGTGCCGGTGAATGGGCACGATGTGCGGGTCGCGCAGCGCGGCGGCGACTTGGGCCTCGCGTTCGAAACGCTTCCGGTAGACCGCGTCCGCCGCGAGCTCGGCGGGCAGCAGTTTCAGCGCGACGTGCCTGCGGTCGGTGGTGTCGTAGGCCAGCCAGACCTGGCCCATGCCGCCCTTGCCGAGCAGCCGTTCCAGCCGATAACGACCGAACCGCGCCGCTGTCATCGCGAACCTCCCAGTCACCGTCGACATCCGCCGCGCCGACGCGGACTCCCGAATGCCGGGGTACACCACCGAAAGTCCAGCTCACGACACTGTCGTGTCGGGCCCAGCCTTACAGGGAGCGTACCCCGCTTTGGCCGACTCGAATGGTGTGAGCTGCCCGACTTCCGCCCCCGCTGCCCGCCCCGCGGCGGCCGGGGCCGCTCACGCTAGCCTTTCCCCGTGGACGAGCTGCCCGGCATCCGGACCGGCGCTCCCGTGCGGGAGCGCGCGATGGGTCGCGCCCTGTCGTTCGGCGACCGACATGGAGAGCACTGATGGAACCCATCGAGATCAACGCGGGCAGCTGGTACCTGCGCGCACTGCGCGCCGACGAACGGATCGACGACCGCCCCGCGCTCGCCGCGGGCGGTATCACCGATCCCGGGTACGTCGCCCAGCGAAGCGCCCAGTGGGACAAGGAAACCCACTACTCCTGGGCGGTCTGCGAACCCACCACGGCGGAAATGGTCGCCGAGATCGTCGTCACCCCGGCGGCTGACGGCACCGCCGAGCTCGCCGGCTGGTCGCGCGCGGGTTACGAATCCGCGCTCGACGCCGGGCGTACGGCGGTCGGTCGATTCGTCGAAGGTGGCCTCGGGCTGCGTCTCGCCGAGACCAGCTGATACCCGCCGCAACCGGTTGCCGTCGCTCGGACGCGCCGGGCCGGACAAGGCGCCCAGTCGCGGTGGTACGCCTACGAATTCCGGCCGAATGCACTCATCGCGTGGCAAGGCGGAAGCAGGAGCCGATACCGGGCTTGGATCGGTGACGACGACAACGCGGCCAAGCGGCGATCCGGGCCGTGGAGGCGCCGGATGGATTTCGAGACAGGGCCTAACGCATGACCCCGGTGTGGCCCGTCGAGTAGCGCCCCGGCTGCGGCCAGATGGTGAGCCCGTGCGGTCCGCGCCCGACCGGGATGCGGGCCAGCAGCTTCCACTCGACGATGTCGATCGCGTAGACCTCGCCGTGGTGGCGACCCGAGGCCCAGAAGACCCGGCCGTCGGCGGAGATATTGCCCATGTCGGGGCTGCCGCCGCCGGGTACGGACCACTTGTGTACCAGGCGGTTCTCCGCGAAGTCCCACACCGAGATGCTGCCCTCGTGCCGGTTCGTGACGAGCATCTGCTTGGAGTCGCGGGTGATGTAGAGACCGTGCGCGCCGTCGCCGGTGGGCACGAAGCCCTTGCTCTCGAAGGTGAGCGCGTCGAAGACGTAGAGGCCGCCCGCCGCCATGTCGGCGACGTAGAAGGTGAGCCCGTCCGGGGAGAGCTTCACGTCCTGTGGCTTGCCCGAGCGCCCGCCCGCGAGATCGATGGTCTTGACCAGCTTGCGGTCCGCGACGTCGAAAACCTGCATGCGGCCGATGAATTCGCAGCTGGCCAGGGCGAAGCGGCCGTCTGCCGTGAAGTCCATGTGGTCAACGCCCGCGCAATCGGGCACCGAGAGGGCGTGCGCCTTCTCCCAGGTCCGCGGATCGTAGAAGTCCAGCGACCTGTCCGCCTCGGCGACGACGACGGCGAACCGGCCGTCGGGTGTGTAGTACATGTTGTAGGGGTCGCGGACCGGGAACGGCTCCCCGGGCAGACCGGTGCGCGGGTCGATCGGCCGCAGGCTGCCGCCGCCGATCGGCAGATCGTTGGTGATGTAGAGCGTCTGCATGTCGTAGGACGGCACTACATGCTGGGGCTCCTGGCCGCCCGCCGGAAACGTGTCGATCACCTGGAAGGTGTTCGGGTCGATCACCGAGACGGTGTTGGACTGGCTGTTGGGCACGTACACCAGCGGCCGGTGATCGGCCACCGAGGGGCTCAGCTCCCGGTTGGCCGCGTACACATCGGTCGGCGAAAGCGGCGGCGGCATACCTGGCAACAGATTGGCGATCTGCGGAGGCGGAGCGTCCGAGCCCGGCGCCGCCGCGGCGGCCGAACTCGTCGATTCGGTGACGACGATGCCGGCCTCGCTCGTCGTACAGCTGGTCAGCGCCGCAACAGCGGCCAAAGACGCGAAGAATACGCTAGGTGCGCCACGTCGGTTCACGCGCCTGCACCGTGCCTGGGAGGAGTGAGACGACATGTAAGCGAAGCCTACGGGTCGGACAGCGATTTCCGGGCTATCCACGCAAGCAGCGCCGACGCGCGCGTGTCAGTCGACCGAACCCAGCACCCTTTCGACGGCGTCGACGGCGGCGTCCAGCTGCGCCGCGCTGACCGTGAGCGGCGGCCGGAAGCGGATGCCGCGCTCGCCGGTACCGATGATCAGCACGTGCTCGCGCTCACGCAGCGCGGTCAGCACCGCGTCGCGCAGTTCCGCCGTCGCCAGGGTGATCGCACACATCAGGCCGCGCCCGCGCGGCTCGGTGACCCTGGGGTGCGCCGCCGCGAGCTCCGCCAACCTGCGCAGCAGATGCTCGCCGAGCGGCTTGGACCGCTCGATGAGTTCGTCGCGCTCGATCACCTCGAGGATGCGGCGGGCGCGGACCATGTCGGCCAGGTTGCCGCCCCAGGTGGAGTTGAGCCGCGAGCCGACCGTGAACACGTTGTCGGCGATCTCGTCGACGCGCCCGCCCGCCATCACGCCGCACACCTGGGTCCGTTTGCCGAAGGCGACCACGTCGGGCGAGAGTCCGAGTTGCTGGTAGGCCCAAGTGGTTCCGGTCATTCCGACGCCGGTCTGTACCTCGTCGAGGACGAAAAGCGCGTCGTTCTCGTGGCAGAGCCGCTGCACGGCGAGCAGGAACTCGGCCCGCAAATGCCGGTCGCCGCCCTCACCCTGGATCGGCTCGGCGATGAAACACGCTATGTCGTGGGGATTTTCGGCGAACGCGCGGCGCATCTGGTCCAGCGTTTTCGCCTCGGCGGCCTCGATGTCGCAGCCGGCCGCCAGGTAGGGCGTGTCGACGCGGGGCCAATCGAACTTCGGGAAGCGGTCGGTCTTGACCGGGTCGGTGTTGGTCAGCGACATGGTGTAGCCGGTCCTGCCGTGGAACGCCCCGGTCAGGTGCAGCACCTTCGTACCGAGATCCGTTGACCTGCCGCGAGATTCGTTGTGCCTGCTCTTCCAGTCGAACGCGACCTTGAGCGCGTTCTCCACGGCGAGGGCGCCGCCGTCGATGAAGAACAGGTGCGGTAGCCGCGGATCGCCGAGCACACGCGCGAACGTCTCGACGAACCGCGCCATCTCCACGGTGTAGATATCGGAGTTGGATGGCTTGTTCAGCGCGGCCGTCGCCAGCTCCGCGCGGAAGTCCGGATCGTCGGCCAGCGCGGGGTGGTTCATGCCCAGCGCGTTGGACGCGAAGAAACCGAACATGTCGAGATAGGTGCTGCCGTCGCGTTCGTCGACGAGGCGGCAGCCGCGGGAGTTCGTCAGGTCCAGCACCAAATCGAAGCCGTCGGCGAGGATGTGCGCCGACAGGATCTCGTGTACCCGGGTGGCGGGGGTGACCGGTGCCGTGTCACCGCCCGATCGGGTGCGCTCCAGTTCGATGGTCACACCAGTAGGGTACGAAAATATTTACGGAATCGCTACAACATTGCGTAGTAATTACACCAAATCGCTACCTGTCGTAGAATGTCTGCAAGATGATGGTGCTGCGCGTCCGGACGTTGGCGGTCGCCCTGATCTCTTGGAGCAGCTGCTCCAAGTGGCGCGGCGAAGCGACCCGCACCAGCAACACGTAGCTCTCGTCACCCGCCACCGAGTGGCATGCCTCGATTCCCGGGATATGTTGCAGCACAGCGGGGGCGTCATCCGGCTGCGACGGGTCGAGAGGAGTGATCGCGACGAATGCCGAGAGCAGCTGTCCAAGGGCCTCCGGATCGACGTGCGCGGCGTAGCCGCGGATCACACCGCGCGCTTCCAGCCTGCGCACCCGGGACTGCACCGCGGAGACCGATAGGCTCGCCTTTTCGGCCAGGTTCGACAGGGTGGCGCGACCATCGGCCATCAGTTCACGAATCAGCAGGCGATCGATGTCATCGAGTACGGGTCTTGCCGGTGTATCCGCCATCAGTGGAGGCTAACCCAGCGAGCGCGGCTCGTGTCGAAAACCCCGACTCGTTCACTTCCGGCAACCTGGCAGCACCGGGTGCACGCACCAAGCAGAATCCAAAGCCGAAGCGGAGCAATCGATGACGAACACCCTGAGCGATCAGCT
This sequence comes from Nocardia sp. NPDC050793, assembly GCF_040654065.1. NCBI lineage: Bacteria > Bacillati > Actinomycetota > Actinomycetes > Mycobacteriales > Nocardiaceae > Nocardia > Nocardia sp. NPDC050793. Next base: position 44,606 of record NZ_JBFAHG010000014.1, on the reverse strand, counting down.
GACCCGCGATCTCGCCGACCGCGCGGCAACCCTGTTGCGCGGCCTCGGCGCCGAGCCGCCCGAGGCGGGTGAGCTGACCGCCCGCACTCCCATCACGGGCGGCGTGCTCGCCACCCTGCCCGCCGACCCGCCCGAGGCTGTCGACGCCGCCATCGGACGCGCCGCCGCCGCGTTCGGCGCCTGGCGGACCGTGCCCGCGCCCGCCAGGGCCGCCGTGGTGCGCAGGCTCGCCGAGTTGCTCACCGCGCACAAGTCCGAGCTGGCCCAGCTGGTCACCCTCGAGGCGGGCAAGATCGGTCCCGAGGCGGTCGGCGAGGTGCAGGAGATGATCGACATCTGCGAATTCGCCATCGGACTCTCCCGCCAGCTGTACGGCCGCACCATGCCCTCCGAGCGGCCAGGTCACCGGCTGATGGAGACCTGGCATCCGCTCGGCGTCGTCGGTGTGATCTCGGCCTTCAACTTCCCGGTCGCGGTCTGGGCGTGGAACACCGCGATCGCGCTGGTGTGCGGCGACACGGTGGTGTGGAAGCCCTCCGAGACCACCCCGCTCACCGCGCTGGCCTGTCACACGCTGCTGCGCCGCGCCGCCGTCGACGTGGGCGCGGATCCGCAAGTGCACCAACTGATCCAGGGCGGCTCCGAGGTCGGGGCCCGGCTGGTGGACGACGAGCGAGTCGCGCTGCTCAGCGCGACCGGCTCGGTGCGGATGGGCCGGATCGTCGCGCCGCGGGTGGCCGCCCGCTTCGGCCGCTGCCTGCTGGAACTCGGCGGCAACAACGGCGCCATCGTGACGCCGTCGGCCGATCTGGAGCTGGCCGCGCGCGCCATCGTGTTCGCGGCGGCGGGCACCGCGGGGCAGCGGTGCACCACCCTGCGGCGGCTGATCGTGCACGCCGACGTGGCCGGGCCGCTGCTCGACCGGGTCTCGAACGCGTATCGCCAACTGCGCGTGGGCAATCCGCTCGACGAGGGGGTCCTCGTCGGGCCGCTGATCAACGAATCCGCGCGCACCGGCATGCGAGCGGCGATCGACCGTGCCCTCGCCGACGGCGGCGAACTCGTCTGCGGCGGCGAGCCGGTGCCCGGCTTCAGCGAGCACGCCCACTACGTGCGCCCGGCCATCGTGCGAATGCCCGCCCAGACCTCCGTGGTGCGCGAGGAGACCTTCGCGCCGATCCTCTACGTGCTCACCTACCACGACTTCGACCACGCCGTCGCACTGCACAACGCGGTACCACAAGGACTTTCGTCCGCGATCTTCACCGGCGACCAACGCGAGGCCGAACGCTTCCTGGCCGCCGACGGCTCCGACTGCGGCATCGCCAACGTCAACATCGGCACCTCCGGTGCCGAGATCGGCGGCGCGTTCGGCGGCGAGAAGCACACCGGCGGCGGCCGCGAATCCGGCTCGGACTCGTGGAAGGCCTATATGCGCCGCGCCACCAACACCGTCAACTACTCCGCCGAACTGCCCCTCGCCCAAGGCATCCAGTTCGGCTGAAAACCCCCTCCGACCAGCCGATTAGGCGCCACGCCCGCCGCATGTGTAATGTTGAGACTACCGACGCGGGGTGGAGCAGCTCGGTAGCTCGCTGGGCTCATAACCCAGAGGTCGCAGGTTCAAATCCTGTCCCCGCTACAAATGCTCAGGCCAGAGAGATTCGAATCTCTCTGGCCTGAGCTTTTTCTCGCACTACCCAGGCGCGCACCCGGTCCTATTTCGATCCGGCGAGCCACCGCACGGTGTTGACGCACCAGGTCCCGAGAACGCTTCCCGGTGCGGGTGGGCGGTAGGGCGTACCGAACCCGCGGCGGCGATCCAGTGTGAGCCGCAGCGGTCACCGATCAGGTTCACGTCGACGTAGTGATGGAACGAGGAGTCGGTCACGATCCGGCCCACCCCCGCCGGAAGCCCGTCGTGGGCGCACAGGATGCCGATGGCTATCGCGACCGAGGGCGCTGGGTCGCCGGGTGGATTGGCGGCCAGGCAGGGTCGGCGGTGAGGGCGCCCCGGTCGACGCTCCGACTCACGCGCTCGATTGGCGCGTATCCCGGGTTCCCCGGCAACGGTTTTCGGCGGCACTTCATCCCGGGCTGGCCACGGACCGAGTGCACAGATGTCGCCGCCAGAGCTTCGTAACGAAGCTTGCACAACGGGTCCTGAGCTTCGGTACCTTGTGTACCGCAACGGCTTTCATGCAGATCGGATGCGGGCGTCGGTGCCCGAGGTGTTGACGCTGTCGATGTTCCCCTTCCCTCGCCTTTGCGGATCTGATCCAACTACCTCAACTAGCTGTCTTTGATCATTAAGTATTGGATATGTAACCTTTAATAGGACAGATTCGGTACCAAAAGGAGGTGTGGCGGGTGAACGGTCGGCGTCGCACCGGGGGGCTGCCGGACTTCGCGCGTCGTCCGTTGCGCACGGTGGGGTCGGCGGACGCCACCGATGTCTACCGCCATCCCCGACAGCAGTTGGCCCGGCTGGCTCGCCAAGGACTTCTGCACCGGGTTGCCCAGGGGTATTACGTGGTGGTCCCGCAGGAGTATGTCGGTGTGCCGTGGCTGCCGGAACTCGAAGCGGCGGCGGCAGGCATCGGTGCGGCCATGTTCGGTCCCGATCACGCGGTCCTGATGGGCGTCAGCGCAGCACGCGTGCACGGTGCGATCCCTCGCGCGCTCGCGGTCGCCATACTTGCCGTGCCGAGGCAGCGTGCGCTGCTCCAACTGAACGATCGCGATGCGTCGGTGCGTTTCGTGACGCGCGACACGGCCCGCCTCGACGCCGAACTGATGAGCACCGAACTGGGACAAGCGCTCGTGACCACGGTGGAACAGACGGTGCTCGATCTGGCCCGGCGTCCAGATCTGGGCGATATGGCGGTGGAGGTACCCGCTGCGGTTCGCGCGCTGTATCCGCGCTGCGACGCCGATCGATTGACGGAGTTGGCCGCCGAGCAACGAATGCGGGCAACATCGCGGCGGGTCGCCGAGATGGTCGGTGAACGTTGAGGCCGGGGTTCGACGAGCGTGCCGAGGTCGCGACTCGATTTGGTGTGTCGGCGGTCCAAGTCGAGCGGGACTTTCTGATTTCGCTTGTACTCGCCCATCTCTCCTAGCAGAGCGTGGACGGTGTGCTCTTCATCGGCGGAACCGCACTGGCTCGAACTCACTTGCCAGACGGTCGGCTCAGCGAAGACATCGACCTGATCGCACTGGGCAACCGGTCCGAGATCGCCGCGCAGCTGACGCGTGAGCTGCCGCGCGCCGTGCTGCGTCGATTCGGCAGGCTGAAGTGGCGACCGAGTCCGAGCGAGGTGGCAGGTTCCGACTCCGCGTACCTCATGACCGAGGACGAGAGTGTCGTCATCGGCGCGATCGATTCCGCCGCAGCCGAGCTGTTCCGACGGTACGGGCCCACCAACAAGGTGCCGCAGCGTTGGCAATTCTCCACGGCCCCAAGCGAACAGCAGTGGCACGCCCAGCTGGCGGGCCAGACCCGCCTCACGGTGTCGGCACGCCAGGCACTCGAGATCGTGTGTGACGCCTGGGAACAACGAATGGTCTAGCCACAAGGCGTCCAGCATCACCATCGAGCTCGACATGGCCACCGAGATAACCGGCGGACGACCGACGCGATCGTCGGGCCTCAGATCCTCGGCGGCTCGATGCCGAGTTCGCGCAGCCGCTCGGAGTAGGTCACGACAGTGGCGAGCTTGACGTCCTCGTAGCCGCGCACGATGTCGGCGAGGCCCGCCGCGCGAACGGCTCGGTCGTAGCCCGCAGCGTCCAAGGTGGTGGCCAGATCGGTCACCATGCTGACGTAGTGTGCGCGCAGTTCCCGCTCGACGCGGCGCAGGTGCGCGTAGCCGAACAGGTCGAACTTGGTGCCGCGCAGGCGCTTTCCCTTGGCCAGCAGGCGCAGCGCGAAGTGGCTGCGCGGGCCCATGCCGATCTTCTTCTCCCGGCCGAGCGCCCGCAGGACGGGCGGGTGCAGGCGGTAGGTGAGGTTCGCGCCGTCGGGCACCTGCTCGGCGACCTCGGCGAGGAACGCCGGGTCGGTCAGCCGTCGCGCCACCTCGTACTCGTCCTTGTAGGCGGTCAACTTGTACAGCCCGCGCGCCACCTGCTCGCTGAATTCGGTGCGGTCGGTAACCCGCCGTTCGGTGTCCCAGATGTGCTGCACGGTGCGCACGTAGTCGCGCGCCACCGCGACGCTCTGGAATCCGATCAGCTCGGCCGCGCGCAGCTCCACCAGCCGCCGCGTCGCGCCGGTCGCGGTGAATCCGTCGAGCAGATCCGCAGGCACGACCACACGCGTGGGCTCGGGCTTGCTGCGCGCGGCGGCGGCGAACTCCGAAGGCCGCGCGATCGCGATCCTGCCCCAGCGGAAGGCCGCGATATTGGCGGCGACGGCGACGCCGTTGATCTCGATGGCCTCCTCGATCGCCGACGCGGGCAGGCGGAGTCCCCCGCTCTGGTACGCCGCACCGACCAGCAGGAAGTTGGCGGCCGCGGTGTTGCCGAAGAGCACCTCGGCGGCGGCGAGCGCGTCGAACGAACCCGCCACCCTGGCTGCCCGCGCCAGCCGGGCCAGCAGCGAGGCCTCGTCCGGGTAGGTGACGGACTTGTCGTAGACCATGTCGCCGGTCGGGGTCTTGCTGGTCGAGGCCACCGCGACGGTCGCGGTCGGCGAGCCGTAGGCGAGGTTCTTGGCGTCGGTCGCGGTGAGCAGGTCGAAGGCGATGATGCAGTCCGCGGAGGCCGGGGCGAGCCGGTTGGCGGGCTCCAGCGCGTCGGCAGCGAACCGCAGGTGCGACACGACCGGTCCGGCCTTCTGGCTCAGGCCGATCTGGTCGAGGCTCGCCACGTCGAAGCCCGCCCGCAGCGCCGCCGTCGCCAGCACCTGGTTCACGGTCACGATGCCAGTGCCGCCGATCCCCGCGAGGAAGACGTTCTGCGTGCCGGTCGGCGCCGCGAGCGCGAGCTCCGGCAGACGCGCCGGCTGCGGACGGCGAACCTCCTTGCGCCGCTTGCGCTTCGCCGGGTCGGGCAGCTCCACCGTGACGAAGGAGGGACAGTCGCCGTCCAGGCAGCTGTAGTCGGTGTTGCAGGAGGTCTGGTCGATGCGCGTCTTGCGACCGAACTCGGTGTCGACCGGCTGCACCGAGAGACAGTTGCTCTTGACGCCGCAATCGCCGCAGCCCTCGCACACCGCCTCGTTGATGATCACCCTGGTCCGCCGGACCGGCAGCGCGCCGCGCTTGCGCTTGCGGCGCGCGTCGGCCGCGCAGTGCTGGTCGTACACGAGCACGGTGACGCCGGGAATCTCGCGCAGCATGCGCTGGGCCTCGTCGAGCCGATCGCGGTGCCACAGCAGCGTGCCCGGCGCGAGATCGCGTTTGCGGTAGCGGTTGGGTTCGTCGGCGCAGACGATGATCTTCCGCACGCCCTCGACGCTGAGCTTGTGGGTGAGCTTCGGAACGCCGATGGAGCCCTCCGCGTCCTGCGCCCCTGTCATCGCGACGACGTCGTTGTGCAGCAGCTTGAAGGTGATGTTCACCCCCGCCGCGACACAGGCCTGCACCGCCAGCTGCCCGGAGTGGAAATACGTTCCATCGCCGATGTTCTGGAACAGATGGCCCACGTCGGTGAAGGGCGCCTGCCCGATCCACTGCGCCCCTTCGCCGCCCATCTGGGTCAAGCCGGTGACGGCGCTGTCGGCGCGACCGGACATGGTCACCAAGGTGTGACAGCCGATGCCGCCACCGGCCAGCGAGCCCTCCGGCACCGCGGTGGAGCGATTGTGCGGACAGCCGCTACAGAAGTAGGCCGCGCGCTTGGCGGGCAGCACCGAGAGCGACAGCGCCTGCGGCAGAGGCCTTTTCATCTCCAGGTAGCCGGCGAGCGCCCGGCGCAGCGGTCCGGCGATGCGACCCGAGGTGAGTTCGCCGTTGGGGCTGAACAGCGTGCGTCCCTCGGCGTCGGTCTTGCCGATGATCTCCGGCGCACCCGCGCGGCCATAGAGGATCTCGCGGATCTGCGTCTCGACAAACGCAGTCTTGTCCTCCACCACGACGATCCGCTCCAGCCCGTCGGCGAACTGCCGTACCCGCTCAGGCGCGATCGGAAACGGCATGCCGATGCGCAGCAACCTGACCCCGGCCCGGGACAGCGCGGCGTCGTCCACGCCGAGATCGAGCAGGGCTTGGCGCATCGCGTCGAAGGTGGTTCCGGTGGCGGCGACGCCAATTCTGGCGCGCTCCGGATTCACCTCGATCACGTCCAGCTCGTTGACGGTGCTGTAGGCCTTCACCAGTTCCCAGCGCGGCCCGTACAGGTCCGCCTCGGCGACGACGCTGTCGGTCGGCGCCGCCATCGGGCGCTGCCGATAGGTGAACGGCCTTCCTTCCCACTCGATCTCGGGCATCGCGATGGCGATGTCGCCGACCGAACCGTCCACCGTCCAGGCGCCGTCGGCCACATCGGCGACGATCTTCAGCGCCACCAGGCATCCGGACGCCCGAGACAGCGCGACGCCGTGTAACCCCATGGTGATGATCTCGCGCGCGTTGCGGGGAAACAGCACCGGGATGTTCATCGCGGCCAGCGACCGTTCACTCACCGCGGGCACGGTCGAGGACTTCGCGGCCGGATCGTCACCGACCAGCAACAGCATCCCGCCGCGCGCGTTCGCGCCGTACATATTCGCGTGGCGCAACGCGTCGGTCGCGCGATCGAGGCCGGGACCCTTTCCGTACCAGACCCCGATGACACCGTCGTGTGTCGCGTTGCCCGCGGGCAATTGCGCTTGGCTGCCCCACACCGAGGTCGCGGCGAGTTCTTCGTTCAGACCGGGGACGAAGGAAATGTCGTGCTCGGCCAGCACGGCGGGCATTCCGTTGAGCATCTTGTCCACGCCACCCAACGGGCTGCCCTGATAGCCGGAGACGAAGGTGCCGACCCGCAGACCCGCCCGCAGATCGCGAACGTGTTGTTCCACCAGTTGGCGCGCGATCGCCTGCACACCGGTCAGCACGACGGCGCCGGAGCCGACCCGGTAGCGGTCGGCGAGGTCGTACGGCGCGGTGATCAGATCGCGGTCGGCGAGCTCGGTCATCGGTCCACCCATCCGCTCGGCGCCCGATCGGGGCGCTTCGCATCGTTGAGCACTTGGTGACGACATACTGTCCCGAATGGACCAAGTGCACAATAGATGAACAAGATATTGCGCATTCTGCTCAACTTGAGCACCAAATGGTTGGCATCACCTATGCACGATGCGAAATTGATGTGACGGTGAACACGTTCGGCGGCGAACCGCTGATCACAGCCCCTTGCCCTCGGCCCGCGCCACAGTCGCCGCAGACGGCTCCGCGGTGGACGAAGTTGACGCCCCAATCCGAACCGAAGCCGTCGACGGCCAGCGCACGATCCCACCCCGGCCATCCATGCACGCCTTCATCGGGGAGAGCCCGAAATGAGCGTGCTCCACCACGGTTCCCTCGTCGTCGTGTTCACCCGCGCGGGTCACCGGGCCGGGACGGAACGACTGAACCGGCGGTCGCATCGACATCCTCAACCCGTAGATGTCGACAAGAACCGTGACCACCGTGGTGTGGGACCCGCGTACCGCGTGCGTTTACCGTGAAATTGCCCGTGAAATGCGTTGTGACCACTGCATTGGCATTGGTAGCAATTCCGAATATGTCGTTTCGTTACCCGGATACCGCCGCTCCCTATTACTCTCCTCTATGCTCGACGAAAGTTATTGCGTCGCCGTTCTTTCAGTGACTAGGGTTACTCAGGAGACTCGGCCCATGTCGGTTCTCGACCTGGCACAGGCCGGTTCCGCACGGGGCAGCGACGCCCAGAGGTAGGCAAAGAACATCGGTGATAAGCAGCAGAATCCACCGCGTATTACCGACCGGCACGTGGTCCCGCCACCTCGGCGTCCGAACCAGGTTGCTGGCGATCGTCCTCATTCCCAGCGTCGCCCTGCTCGCGCTCGGCATCGGCGCCACCACGTACCTGGTGAAATCCGGTCGCAATGCGTCGTCTTGGGCCGAGCTGGCGACGTCCGTCACCACCCCGGCGATCCTGATGATCGAGGCATTCCAGGAGGAGCGTCGCGCCTCGCTGCTGCACTTGGCGGGCGACGACGACGCCACCCACACCCTGCCCGCCGCGCGCAAGAATTCCGACGACGCGCTGGACGCGCTGGGTTCCCTGGGTGATACCGCCTCCGAACTGCGTCCCGACCTGGCGGGCGACATCGACAGCTACGACGTCCTCTACCAGCAACTGCCCGCGCTGCGCGGCGGCATCGACGCGCACGCGGTGCCGTCGGCGCAGGTGTTCCTCGCCTTCAGCCGGATCATCGACACCATCGTGCTCGCTTCGCTGCTGGCCGCCGAGGTGGCGCCGGACGCCGAGATCGCCGTCGACCTGTACAGGGCGGTGCACGCGCTGCGTGCGGCCGAAGCGGTGTCGCGGGCAAGCGCGCTCGGCTCGGCGGCGCTCATCGCCGACCAGTTCACCCCCGAACAGCTCACCGAGTTCAGCGGCTACGTCGGCGACGCCCGCGGTGAGGTCGGCTACGCGACCACGGTGCTGACCGGCAAGCGGCAGGCACAGCTGCAAGAGATCACCGCGAGCCCCACCTGGCGACAGCTGACCGCGATGGAGGACGCGATCCTCCAGCGAGGCACGAAGACCGGCGATTCCGACGCCTCGAGCAGCTCCACCGGCGAAGGTTCCGGCAGGCAGTCGACCTCTCGGACCACCCGCACGGCCGACACCCCGCCGCCGCTGCCGCTCGGCGTCGGCGAATGGCAGCAGTCCGCCACCGCCGTCCGCTCGCAACTGCTGAAGCTGTGGGAGGACCAGAGCCGCGACGCCCACCGCACCGCGGAGCGCGTCGGCGACGACGTCGCGCGCAACTCCCTCTACGGTGGCCTCGCCGTGCTCGCGCTGACGCTGCTGGCCTTCCTCTCCGCCCTGCTGCTTGCCAACCGTTTCATCGGTCGCATGCAGCGGCTGCGCCGCGACACCCTGGAACTGGCCGACCAGCGGCTGCCCGAGACCATCCGCCTGCTCGGCGAGGGCGCTGAAGTCGACACGCGGGAAGTCGCGCGCCTCGACTACGGCGGCGACGAGATCGGTCAGGTGGCCGACGCGTTCAACCGCGCCCACCGGGCGGCGGTGTCGGCCGCGGTCGGCGAGGCGAAGACGCGAGCGGGCGTTGCCGCGGTCTTCCTCAACATCGCGCACCGCAACCAGGTGATGGTGCACCGTCAGCTGGCGCTGCTGGACAAGGCCGAACGCCAGGAGGAGGACCCCGAACGTCTGGACGTGCTCTTCCAGCTCGACCACCTGGCCACCAGGGCGCGGCGCAACGCCGAGAACCTCGTCATCCTCGGCGGCGAGCAGCCGGGCCGTCGCTGGCGCAATCCGGTGCCGCTGATCGAGGTGGTGCGCAGCGCGGTCGCGGAGAGCCTCGACTACACCAGGATTCAGATCGGCAAGCTGCCCGACGTGCGCGTCTCCGGCGCCGCGGTGGCCGACGTGATGCACCTGATCGCGGAGCTGACCGACAACGCGACGGCCTTCTCCCCGCCCGAATCGCGGGTCGAGGTGACCGGCACGCTGGTCGGCAAGGGCGTGGCCGTGGAGATCATCGACCAGGGGCTCGGCATGCCGGAAGCCGAACTCGCCGAACGCAATGCCGTGCTGGCGTCCCCGCCCGACTTCAGCGTCGCCACGCTCTCCAGCGACGCCCGGCTCGGCCTGTTCGTGGTCGGGAAGCTGGCGGCGCGGCAGGGCATCTCGGTGCGGCTGACCGAATCCGACTACGGCGGAGTGCGAGCCATCGTGCTGGTGCCGACGGCGGTGATCGCCACCGGTCAGGAACCGCCCGTGCGGGGCAACCAGGGCGTCCAGGAACCGCACGCGCTGGCGAGCAACGGGACGTTCAACGGCTTCGCGCCCGTTCCCGTCCTCGCCGCGCCCAGCCCCATCGAGATCCCGCCCGCCGCGAACACCGGAGGAGATCGACCGGCGCTGCCGCGGCGCCGCCGCTCCGACGCCTCCGCCGATCCGTCCGCTCGGCTCGGTGGCGCGGCGGGTACCCGCCCGCGCACCGCCGAGGAGGCGCGCACGCTGATGTCGGCCATCGAGAACGGCACCCGGCAGGGTCGCCTGAACCGCGTCGACGACCCGACCGCAACGAACTCCAACCCGCAGGAAGGCACCGGTGACGACCTCCAAGCCCCGTAGTCTCGACTGGTTGCTGGACGATCTCGTCGAACGGCTGCCCGACGTCCGCTACGCCGTCGTGCTGTCGACCGACGGATTGCTCCTCGGCCACAGCACAGCGATGAATCGCTCGGACGCCGAACGCTTCTGCGCGATGGCCTCCACCTTGCACGGCGTGGCGCGCAGCGCTGGCAGCCACTTCGACGCGGGCGGGGTGTGTCAGACGGTGGTGGAACTCGACCGCGCGGTGCTGTTCATCACCGCCGCAGGCGACAACGCGTGTCTGGCCGTGCTCACCGCGGAGAACGCGAACATGGGCATGGTCGCCTACGAGATGAACCAAACCGTGCAGCGCGTCGGCGCGCACCTCTCGGTCGACCCGCGTCCGCAACCGCTCGACGAGGTCGGTTCGCGACGGCCATGAACGACCGGCGGGAGTCCTGGTTCGACGAGGAGGCCGGCCCCCTCGTCCGCCTCTACGCGGTCACCAACGGGCGCTCCGGCGGCGGCCGCGCCGAGCTGAACATGCTCACCCTGGTGGTGCGCGCCGGATCGCGGACGCTGCGGCGCAACGAGCCCGAATACGCCGAGATCATGCGACTCGCCCGCGAACCGCAGTCCGTCGCCGAGCTGGCCGCACAGCTGAACCTGCCGTTGACCTCGACCAAGATCCTGATCGGCGACCTCATCGACGACGGCCTGCTCGACTTCCGCGATCCCGAACCGACACCCGAGGCCGGTCCGCGGGACATGGACGTGCTGCGCGCCGTGCTCAAGGGGATTCAGGCGCTCTGACCCTTCCTGCGCTCTGCCCTTCCAGCGCTCCGACATCGCGCTCCGGCGGCACGACATCGAAGCGTCCCGACATTGTGGTGGCCGGACCCCGCGCTCAACCCAGCCGCGCGGCAAGACGTTTCGCGTTCATGAGGGCGATCGCCTCGATCGATACCATCGGGTTCACTCCGGACGCGGTCGGGAAGCAGGACGCGTCCGCGACGACGATATTGGGCACCTCCCAGGTCGCGCCGTCGGGATCGGTCGCCGACATGTCGCGCGAACCGCCCATTCGCGCCGAGCCCATGATGTGCAGCGCGCCCATGCCGCAGCGACCCGGTTCGTATCCGGCAGCGAGGCAGGCCGCGACGAATTCCGCGTGCGAGCCGCTGACCCCGGGCGCGTACACCGCGCCCGCCTGATGGCCGGAGAACACGCGTCGCGCGCCCGCCGCCTCGAGAATGCTCGCGGCGCCTGCGATTCCGGTGTGCAGGTGGGCGCGGTCGCGCTCGGAGAGCCGGTAGCGGACGACGGGCTCACCCGCCCGGTCCACCGTGACCCGCCCGTGGTCGCGGTCGCGGGTGATGACGCCGACGGCCGCGGTGCGGGCCAGATCCAGCATGGCGGTGCGGTGTTCGGCCCCGCCCCGCCAGTTCATGAAGCCGACCAGCAGCCCTGGGTGCAGCGGGCCGGTCTCGTAGATCACGCCGTAGCCGTGCTCGTCGAGATCGCTGTGCCTGCGCGAGATCCGAGTCTGCAACCCGCCCTCCCACGGCCGGATCTCCTCGTCGAAGACACCGAACACCGCCGAGGCCGGATGCAGCCGCAGGTAGTCGCCGATGTTCTTGTTCCGCAATCCGGAGCGGCGCAGCAGCGCGGGCGTCTGGACGGCGCCCGCGGCGACCACAACGGCGCGGGCGCGGACCGTGAACTCCGCGCCGTCGGCGGTGACCGCCCGGACGCCTTCGGCGCGGCCGCCGGCGACCTCGACGCGCCGGACGTCGGCGCCGACCACCAGGCGAGCGCCGTGCGCTGCCGCGTCGGCCAGCCAGGTCTTGGTGACGGTCTGCTTCGCGCCGAGCCGGCAGCCGTAGCCGCAGCGACCGCACTCCACGCCCGCGTCGCACGCCGCGGTGACGTTGCGGGGCAGCGGGGAGACGTCCCAGCCCAGCGCCGCGAGTCCGCGCTCGAGCACGCCGTCGCGCGCCGAGCCGGGCGAACGGTCGTAGGTGACGCCGAGCCGTCCTTCGACGGCGTCGAGCGCGGCGCCGTATTCGTCCTCGGCGAACTGGGTGGCGCCCAGGCCAGCCCATTCCGCGCGCACCTCGTCCGGTGTGCGCAGCGAGGTGCTCCAGTTGACCACCGTGCCGCCGCCGAGGCACGTGCCAGCCACCAATGTGAGCTGGCCTTCCGCGGTGGCCGATGGGCCCGGCGCGTATAGCCGCAGCAGCGCGTCGAGCTCTCCCGCGCCGAAATCGGCGTCGTCGTAGTACTCGCCGCGCTCCAGCACGATCACATCGAGGCCCGCCTCGGCGAGCACCGCCGCCGCGGCGCCACCGCCCGCTCCGGAACCGACGACGACCACATCGCAGTCGAGCGTGCCGCCCGCCTCTGGCCGCACCGGATGCAGGGCAGGCTTCGGCGCGCCGGGCAACGGGCCGGGCGGAGCGGGATAGCCCATCTCCTTCCACAGCGGATTGGTGCCGTCGGGTCCCGGCGTCGTGTAGTACGCCAGCAGCGCGGCCTGCTGGAGCGCCTGGAAGATCGCGCGCTTGGCCCCGAACCGCGATTCGCCGAGGCGGAGCAGCAGCCGTTCGCGGTCGGCCTGCGAACGGGCCGAGAACCGGCGCGGACCCATGCCCGCGAGCAGGCCGAGAACCGGCGAATCCCACAGCCCGAGCAGCGTCGCCACCTGTTTGCGTTCGGCCTCGCGCGGATTGCGGGAGAGCAGTTGGACCACCACGTCGGCGACGCCGAGCTCGGAGGCGGGCGGCAGCGCGAGACCGTCGCCGGGCGCGAACGTGTCGCAGATCAGCTCCAACGCCGCCCGCTGCCCTGCCGTCAGTTCCATGGTGTGCTCCCCGAGACCAAAAAAGTGTGCCGCGCAATCGGAATTACGGCTCACATATGTTCGATGAGCTCGAACACTACTCCGGAGCTTTATGGGCGTAAAGGCGGATTGGCAACTATTCGGGCCGGGCGACGTCAACATCCGAAGAGAATGTGGAACAACTTCCCGGAAGGCCGTCGCGCTGCGCTCTCAAGCCGGTTCGGGTTGGCAGCGAGGGCAATAGTAGATGCCGCGCTCGCGCTGCGTGATGCGATCCGAGGGCGGACTCGTCTCGCCGAGCGGCCGCACCTCGATCCGTGTACCGCAGCGTTGACAGGGACGGCGCTGGCGGCCGTAGACCAGTGCTCGCCACGGTGGCCGGTGCGCCGCCTCGCCGAGCACCCGGTGCGCCTCGTTGACCAGGGCGAGCAGATCCGGCACCGCGGCGACGGGGGTGGCCGGGTGCACTTTGCGGAGGAAGCAGACTTCGCTGCGGTAGATGTTGCCGATGCCCGCCAGGTTGCGCTGGTCGAGCAGGGCGAGGCCGACGGGTTGCGCCGGATGCGCCGCCAAACGCCGAACCGCCTCGGCCGCATCCCAATTCACGCCGAGCAGATCGGGGCCGAGGTGATCGGTCGCGGTGTGCTCGTCGGCTCGGCGCAGCACCTCGACGGTGCCCAGCGAGAAGCCGACGGCCTCTGTGTCGTCGGTGCCGAGCACCACGCGCGCGTGCACCCGCGGCCGGGTCCAGCGTTCGCCAGCGCAATAGGTGCGCCACTCCCCCTCCATCTTCAAGTGTGTGTGGATGCTCGCGGTGGTGGTTCTGATGAACAGGTGCTTGCCATAGCTGCCGACCTCTTCGACCAAGTCGCCGACGAGATCCACCGTCGCATAGCGCGGCACCCGGAAATCGCTGCGCACCAGAGTCTTTCCGGCCAGCGCGAGCCGCAGCCGGTGTGCGGTCAGAAAGACCGTGTCCCCCTCAGGCATGCACCGCTCCCGCCGTCACAGCTGCCTCCGCAGCCGCAGCCCGCGCGGCGTGGCGGAGAAGCCCGCCTCGGCGAGAAAGCCGGCGAAGGTGTTGCCGTGCACCGATTCTCCGTCCACCCGGTCGATCACCAGCGAGTCGACCCGGCGGCGCCGGACCAGCTCGGCGAGTTCCGCGGCGGCGGCCTGGCGCGCGTTCGGGTCCTCGGTGAAGGTGAGCAGCGTCTTACCTCCGCGCTCGAGATAGAGCACGAGTTCGCCGTCCACCAGCACGACGAGCGCGCCTGCCTTGCGGCCGGGGCGGTGGCCGCTGTCGCCGTCGCCCTTGGGCCAGCCGAGGGCCGCGCCGTACGGATTGGCTGGGTCGCAGGCGGCCAGGGCCAGCGCCTTGCCCTGCCGCGCCGGATCGCCGGAGCGGGCACGGTCGGTGTCGAAGGAGCGCAGCCGGTCGACCACGTCGGTGGTGGAGAACTGCGCGCCGCCGAGCGAGTCGACGAAATAGCCACGGCGGCACCGGCCGCGATCCTCGAATTCGGTGAGCACCCGGTACATCAGCGCGAAACCGCCCGCCACACCTTCGTTCTGCACCGATCCCCTGGTCAACACACCGTAGCGCTCCAGAAGCATGTCCGCCGTCGCGTGCGCGCGAATCGTGTTGTCGGCGACGCGTTCCGGCAGCAGCGACCAGCGACCGGCGACCGCGGGCGGGCCGGACCTGGTCGGCATGCTCGGGCGGGGCAGATAGGCGCGGCCGCGCGGCGCGCGACGCGGGGTCCGGTGCGCGGTCGTGGTGCGCGATGTGCCCGCGAGCAGGGCGCGCACCGGCGCGAAGGTGTCGCCGGAGACCACACCCGCCCACACCAGGTCCCACAGCGCCGCGGCCACCGCCGTGTCGTCCAGCAGGCCGGTGGCGTCGGAGAGCTGACGGAAGAAGTACGCGCCGCCGCCGTGCAGCACCGGAGGCAGCCGGATGGGCTCGGCATCGGCGCTGGGCTCGAAATCGGCGCGGAGCGCGGCACCGGCCGGTCGCTCGTCCGTCGACGGGACGGAGCCGTCGAGCGCCGCCGCGGTGTCTCCCGAGGTGAGCGGCGTCCGCGCCGCCAAGGACGCGCCGAGCGCGTCGAGCAGGCGCAGGTGCGCCTCGGACAGCTCGATCTCGTCCGGTGGCGCCAGCGTGAACGACGCCTGCTCGGCCAGGTGCAGCGCGACCCACCCGTCCTTGGCCGTGATGGCGCCGTGCCCTGACCACACCACCTCACCGGTGGCCATCAGCTCGTCCAGCATCGCGGGCGAATAGTCGCGAACCCGGGCCGGCAGGATCAGCGACTCCCACGCCGAGGCCGGAATGGGCACTCCGGCAAGCTGTTCCACCACGGCAGCG
The DNA here is from genome assembly GCF_040654065.1 of Nocardia sp. NPDC050793. Lineage (NCBI taxonomy): Bacteria > Bacillati > Actinomycetota > Actinomycetes > Mycobacteriales > Nocardiaceae > Nocardia > Nocardia sp. NPDC050793. The sequence continues at coordinate 29,154 of NZ_JBFAHG010000014.1, read as the reverse complement.
ACACCGTCGACGCCGCGCAGCTCGCCGGTCTCGACATGCTGCCAGGACGGCAGGAAGCGCCCGAAGGCCGCGATCGCGACCGGTTCCACCTCGTGCCGCGCCGCGGCGAGCGACCGCCGTCGCAGCCGCCGCAGCACCTGGGTGTCGCACCATTCCGCGCCGCTGGCTCCCGGCGTGAATTCGCCTTCCACCGCGCGCTTTTCGGCCACCAGGCGATGTAGCGCCGCGGCGGCGACGGCGGGGCCGATGCCGAACCGCGCGGCGACGGCCTCGGTAGTGAACGGCCCGTGCGTGCGGGCATAGCGGCCGACCAGGTCACCGAGCGGGTCGGCGACCGGTTCGATGAACGCGGCGGGCGTGCCGATCGGCAGCGGGACGCCGAGCGCGTCGCGCAGGCGGGAGGCGTCCTCGACGGCCACCCACCAGGTCTTGCCCGCGAACGAGACCTCGAGGGCGCGGCGGGCTTTCGCGAGTTCGGCGAACCAGGGACGCGGATCGCCGACCGGTGGCGGGGGCTCGTCGGCGGTGGCGAAGTCCATGCCCGCCCGCTCGGCGGCACCGCTCGCCAGCTCATCACGAGCACCGCCCGGCAGCGCAGCGCCGACAGAGCGCAGCGCCGCTTCTTCGGGGGTCAGCGGGCCGAGCAGACGCAGCAGATCGGCGAGCCCTTCGGCGTCGCGCGCACGTCGTTCCGGTGTGAGCCGCTGCAATTCGCGCTCGGTCTGCTCCAGCACCACCGGGTCGAGCAACTCGCGCAGCTCCACCCGGCCGAGCAGCTCGGCGAGCAGACCGGAATCCAGTGAGAGCGCGGCGGCCCTGCGCTCGGCCAGCGGACTGTCGCCCTCGTACATGAACTGGCCGATGTAGTCGAACAGCAGCGCGCTGGCGAACGGCGAGGGCGTCGCGGTCTCCACCTCGACGAGCCGCACCTGCCTGCGCGCGACCCGGCCGAGCAGATCACGCAGGTTCGGCAGGTCGTAGACGTCGCGCAGGCATTCGCGCACCGTCTCCAGCAGGATCGGGAAGTCGGGGAACTTGCGCGCCACGTCCAGCAGCTGCGCCGAACGCTGCCGCTGCTGCCACAGCGGGGCGCGCTTGCCGGGATCGCGCCGCGGCAGCAGCAACGCGCGCGCCGCGCATTCGCGGAACCGGGACGCGAAAAGCGCGGAGCCGCCGACCTGTTCGGTGACGATGTCATCGATCTCGTCCTGTTCGAAGACGAACAGCTCCGCGCCGGGCGGATCGTCGGTGGTGTCGGGTAGCCGGACGACGATGCCGTCGTCGGAGGCGGTCGGCGCGGCGTCCACGCCGAACCTTTCGCGCAGCCGGGAGCCGACCGCGAGCGCCCACGGCGCGTGCACCGGCAGACCGTACGGCGAGTGCAGCACCAGCCGCCAGTCGCCCAGTTCGTCGCGGAACCGCTCGACGATCAGCGTGCGGTCGGTGGGCAGCCTGCCGGTCGCGGTGCGCTGGTCCTCCAGCAGGGTGACCAGATTCGCGGTGGCGTTGTCGTCGAGTCCGGCCGCGCGGACGATGCGGCCGAGCCCGTCGGTCTCGGAATCGTTCGCGGCGCCGCTCTTCCCGCGTTTCGCGCCGCGAGCCGGGGCCGCGGAGCGCGCACCGTCGCCCGACGCATCGAGCGCCACCGACCCGGCCGCCGCCGCGGACTCCCGGTCCGCCTTGCGGATGAATTCGCCCAGCGCCGCGCCTAATTCGGCGGGCCTGCCGAGCCCGTCGCCGTGCCAGAAGGGCAGCCTGCCCGGCTGTCCGAAGGCGGGCGTCACCATGACCCGGTCGAAGGTGATCTCCTCGATGCGCCAGCTGGTCGCGCCGAGGGCGAACACGTCGCCGACGCGGGATTCGTAGACCATCTCCTCGTCGAGTTCGCCGACTCGCGAGTTCCGTTCGCCCACCATGTACACCGCGAACATGCCGCGATCCGGGATCGCGCCGCCGGAGGTCACCGCCAGCCGCTGCGCGCCGGGGCGGCCGGTGAGCGTGCCCGCGTCGCGATCCCACACCAGCCGGGGACGCAGTTCCGCGAACTCGTCAGAGGGATAACGGCCGGAGAGCAGGTCGAGCACCGACTCGTAGGCCGAGCGCGGCAGCCCGGCGTAGCTGCCGGTCCCGCGCACCGTGTCGAACCAGGCGTCCACGTCGATCGGCTCGAGCGCGCAGGCGGCGACGGTCTGCTGAGCCAGGATGTCGAGCGGGTGGGCCGGGATCTGGATCGCCTCGATCTCCCCGGTCACCATCCGCTGCGCGGCCACGGCGCAGTGGATGACGTCGGTGCGGTGCTTCGGGAACAGCACGCCGCGGGAGATCTCGCCGACCTGATGACCCGCGCGCCCGATGCGCTGCAAGCCGCTCGCCACCGAGGGTGGCGCCTCGACCTGCACCACCAGGTCGACCGCACCCATGTCGATGCCGAGCTCCAGGCTGCTCGTCGCGACCACGCAGCGCAGGCGACCGCTCTTCAGGTCGTCCTCGATGAGCGCGCGCTGTTCCTTGCTCACCGACCCGTGGTGCGCGCGGGCCAGCAGCTGATCGGCACCGTGGATCACCTCGGTGGACGCGCCGAGCTGCGCGGGCGGCGCGTGCGCGGTGTCGATCGGGTCGCCGAGCCGGGCCGAGTACGCCTCGTTGAGCCGGGCCGTGAGCCGCTCGGCCAGCCTGCGCGAATTCGCGAACACGATCGAGGAGTTGTGGTCGAGGACCAGGTCGACGATGGCCTCGTCGACGTGCGGCCAGATCGAACCAGGCTGATCGGATTCGCCGGGCTCGGTCATGTCCGGCACCGGCACCCGCACCGACAGATCGAAGGTCTTGGGGGCGGGCGGAGACACGATGGTGATCGGCGCGTTGCCCACCAGGAACCGGCCCACCTCCTCCGGCGGGCGCACGGTGGCCGAGAGCCCGATGCGCTGGGCGGGCCGCTCGGTCATGAGATCCAGCCGGGCCAGCGACAGCGCCAGGTGCGAGCCGCGTTTGGAACCGGCGATGGCGTGCACCTCGTCCACGATCACCGTCCGCACGGTGCGCAGGGTCTCGCGCGCCGCGGAGGTGAGCATGAGGAACAGCGACTCCGGCGTGGTGATCAGGATGTCGGGCGGGGTGCGCTGCATCGCGCGCCGGTCGGCGGCGCTGGTGTCGCCCGAGCGCACACCGACGCTGATGTCGGGCGGGTCGAGGCCGAGCCGTTTGGCGGTCTGGGTGACGCCGACCAGTGGCGCGCGCAGGTTGCGCTCCACGTCCACCGCGAGCGCCTTCAGCGGCGACACGTACAGCACCGTGGTCCCCGCGTGCCCGACCTTGTCGTCTCCGGTCTCGGCGCCTCGGCGGCGGCGCTTGGCCGCCGTGCCTTCCTGTCGCTCCCGCGCGGCCAGTTCGTCGATCGCCCACAGGAACGCCGAGAGCGTCTTGCCCGAGCCGGTCGGCGCGACCACCAGGGTGTGTTCTCCGGCCGCGATGGACTGCCACGCGCCGAGCTGGGCCGAGGTCGGCGCGGGGAAGGCGCCGTCGAACCATTCCTGGGTCGCGCGGGAGAACATGGCGGTGGAGAACGTGGCCATGCGATCAGTCTGCACCCCGGCACCGACAGGCGCCCGGCCGCGCGGCGGCAACCAGCCGCGCGAGGGGGACCTGGGCCGCCGGGCCCTGCGTGAACCCTCCAGGTCCTTCAACAGGCAAACCGTGCGCTACACGACAGCGCACTCCGAGCCTCCCTAGCGAGGGATAAAGGTCCGCCCGCAGGCGCCGGGTCGTACGCTTCCAACCGTGCAGAAGGTGCTGAGACTCGACCTGGTCAGCCATGGCATGACCGAGGCGATGCGAAAGGCACGCTTTCCAGTCGACGAATCTCTCACCGAGGCCGGCCGCCGCGCCATCGCCGCCTGCACACCGCTGACCGCGCCGCGGGTGCTCACCGGGCCGGAGCGTCGCACCGTCGAGACCGCCGCTCTGCTCGGTCTGCCGGGCGAGGAGGACGACCGGCTGCGTGACCTGGACGCGGGCGCGTGGCGCGGCGGCGAGCTGATGTCGGTGCCGCAGGACGAGCTCTACGCCTGGCTGACCAACCCGCAGTTCCGCGGGCACGGCGGGGAATCGGTGCTGGACGTGATCGAACGGACCAGGTTTTGGATGGCCGAGATCGCGTCCGGGGGGATGTCCACCGTCGCGGTGACCCATCCCGCCGTGATCCGCGCGGCGCTGCTGGTGACCCTTGACGCCCCGCCGAAATCGTTCTGGCGCATCGACATTCCGCCGGGTAGCGTCACCCGGCTGCACTATCGCGGCGAGTGGACACTGCACTTCCCGCCGTGAGCGCGGTCGTCGACCGCTCGGCGACGCTCAACAGCAGCCGCACCGCGTCGGTGATCAGCCGGGCCGACAGGGACGGGTCGATGGCGCGCTGAATGCCGAGACCGAGACCGAGGCTCAGCACCGTGGCCGCGGCATCCTCGGCGGGCATCGGCAAGACCAACCCGAGACTGTCGGCCAGGGTCTGCAACTGCGCGGCCACCGCACCGCGCACCGCGCCGAGGCTGGACACCAGCGCGGCCCGCAACTCGGGATCGTCGCGGGAGAGCGTGGCGAATTCGAACTCGAGCAATGTCCACCCGACGTCGCCGAGCGTGCGTTCGGCCCAGTCCTGAAGCCGCGCGAGCCGGTCGTCCAGGCTCTCGTCCGCGGCGACGAGTTCGGCCACCTCACCGAACTTGGTGGTGTGGATGTGCTCGAGCACCTCCAGGCACAGCTCCTTCTTGGTGCGGAAGTTGGAGTAGACCGCGCCCTTGGAATAGCCGGCCTCCTCCGCAACCCGCTCCATCGAGGTCTTCGCGTAGCCGTCGGCAAGGAAGAGATCGCGCGCCGTCGCGACCAGAGCGGCCCTGGTTCGGGCCTGACTCTCGGATCGGGTCAGTCGTGCCATGCGGCGATTCTACGTACCATGAGATTTCGGATACCGAGAGAATTTGGATTCTGCTAGTGTGCGAAACCATGGGTAACAACAACGGGTCACAGCGACGTGGCCTGGCCATCGGTTGCGGCGGCACGGTCGGCGCCGCCTGGATCGTCGCCGCGCTGGCCGCGGTGCGCGACGTGCTCGACTGGGACCCGCGCGAGGCCGACGTCCTGATCGGCACGTCGGCCGGCGCGGAGCTGGTGACCATGCTCGGCAGCGGCCTCGGCGTCGAGGAACTGGTCGCCATGCAGGAAGGCCGGAGCACGAACCCGATCCTGCTCGAGCACATGCGCGATGCGCCGGGACGGTTCCCGCCGCTGCCCCGTCCCCGCCTCGGCGCACCGCGGCTGAGTCTGCGCGCGGCGGGCTCGGCGCAGCGGCTGCTCACCGCGGGCAGCGGCCTGCTGCCGATCGGCGGCGGCGACGCAGGATGGTTGCAGCGGCTCGCCGAGCGACTCAACCCGGGCCGCGACTGGACGCCGCATCCCGCGACATGGCTGGTCGCCATGGATTACGCCACCGGACAACGGGTTCCGTTCGGCGCGCCGGATGCTCCCCATGCCGCCCTCGGCGCGGCGCTGCGCGCTTCCTGGGCGATCCCCGGTTGGCTGCCGCCGGTCTCGATCGCCGGTCGCCGGTTCGTCGACGGCGGTGCGGGGTCCACCGCGTCGGTGGATTTGCTCGCGGGGCAGGGGCTGGACGAGGTCGTGGTGCTCGCGCCGATGGCCTCCGCGTCGCGTGTCCCCGCTACCGGCCCCGGCCATTTCCTGGAACGTCAGCTGCGCGACCGGATGAGCGCGCAGCTCGCCGCGGAGATCGCCGCATTGCGCGACGCGGGCACCCGGGTGCTGATGCTCGGCACGACCGCCGAGGACCTCGCCGTGATGGGTCCCAACTTCATGGACGGCCGCCGCCGCCTCGACACCTTCCGGCACAGTCTGCGCAGCACCCGCCGCGCCCTCGAACAAGGAGCGTTCGCATGAGAATTCTCGGACACGGATATCCGGCCATCGATGTGCGGGACGCCAGGGTGCTGATCACCGGAGCGGGCCGCGGCATCGGCCTGTCCACCGCCCAGATCTTCGCCGACGCCGGAGCCGAGGTGGCCATCGCCGACGTCGACACCACGGCGGCCGAAGAAGCGGCAGCGTCCATCGGCGCGCACGCCTTCGAGCTCGACGTGCGCGTCCGCGAGCAGTGGGACAAGGCCGTCGCCGAGCTCGGTCGCGTCGACATTCTGGTCAACAACGCGGGCGTGATGCCGGCGGGCGCGTTCCTGGACGAGCCCGACGCGGTCGGCCGGGCCACCATCGACATCAATGTCTGGGGCCTGATCCACGGCATGCGCGCGGTGGGGCCGGGGATGATCGCGCGCGGGCGCGGGCACATCGTGAACGTCGCCTCCCTGGCGGGCAAGATTCCGATTCCCGGCTTGGCCGTCTACAATGCCAGCAAGTTCGCCGCCGTCGGTCTCTCTGCCGCAACGCGTTTGGAGTTCGCGGAGCACGGCGTGAGCGTCAGCTGCGTACTGCCCTCCGCGGTGCGCACCAGGCTGTCGTCGGGCCTGACCCTCGGGCGCGGGATGCCCACCGTCGACCCAGAAGACGTCGCCGCCGCCATCGTCCAGACCCTTCAGACCCGCAAAGCCGAAGTGGCCGTGCCGAATTACCTCGGTTCTCTCGACGTCGCGCTGGCCGCCGCGCCGGAACGCGCGGTTCAGCTGGTCCGAAAACTGTTCGACGGCAACCGCGCGCTGCATCCCGCCGACGCCGGCGTGCGGGCGAAATACGAGGAACAGGTTCGCTCGATCACGGGGTGAACTCACCGCCGTGCTCCGCAACATGTTCTCGAACCATCACGCCGACGCGAGCACAACGCCCAGCTCGGCGGCGCCGTCGAGCAGGGCACGCGAGCGGACATCGATGCTCGCGTCTCGCGCCGCCAGCACGGATGAGATCTCGTGCCATCTGCTCGCTCGGCGCAGCTCCGGCATGAGGGCGCGCAGCGGAGCGATTCGGTAACCGGCCCGCCGCAGCTGGTTGACGATCCGCGCGTCTCGGACGTCGGTGGGCGTGTACTCGCGTGCTCCGCGCGGCATGCCGCGCGGAGGCGCGAGGAGACCTTCGGATTCCCAGTGCCGCAACGTCGACGGCCGCACGCCCAGTGCACCGGCGAGCTCCCCGACGCTCATCGAGTCAGCAGGCCGGACATCGTCCATCGGCTCGACGGTGATCGCGCCCGCCGCCCGCTTGGCCAGTTCCAGTTCCCGGCGCTCGGTGGCGAGCCGGGCGTGGGCGGCGTCCAGCAGGGCGAGCAGATCCGAACCCGGGTACGCGTGCGCGGCGCGCATGATCCGCTTGGCCTCGACCGGACCCGCGCCCACCGCGAAGGCCCGATAGGCCAACGCGGAATGCAGGTGCGCCTGCGTGTAGGTCCGGTAACCGGCGGCGGTGCGCGTCGCCGGAGGCAGGACCCCGTCGCGTTCGAGGTTGCGCACCTGCTGAACGGAGCACCCGGTCTCTCTGGCTATGTCCACCGTGCGCAATCCAGGCGATTTGCGACTTGTCATCCTGGGAGCTCGGCATTCTCGGTCTGAAGTCTCCATAAGCACATGAGTGAAACGCTAGAACACATGAAGATGGACGAGATCATCGAATTCGTCGCGGCACTCGACGGAGTCCTGACATTGAAGCCGCAACCCGGCGACGGTTCCCCCGAACTCAGCTGGGGCGATGCGTTCTTCTATTACGCCCCGGACGGCGTCGTCCCCCGAACACAACCCTTCGCCACGGTCGTCACGAAGGACTACCCCGGCGACGAAACCTCGCACCTGAACCGCCCCGACACCTTCCGCGTGAATTTCTTCGCAGGCAAGGACGCCTTCCTGAACTGGATGGGCCGCACGCCCCGCGACGCCGATCCACACGACGTGGACCCGAGCGCCACCGACACCGTCATTGCGCACCCGGTCTACGGAACTCAGGGCTGGCTTGCGGTGGTGAATCCGGGCCCGCGCACGGAAACAGCTGTCCTGGAACTACTTCGCGCCGCCCACAACCTCGCCCGCTCCCGCTGGCACCGCCGCGCCGGGAACGATCAGCCTGGCACGTGGTGATGTACCGGCGCGTTCCCGGCGCGCTGAGGTGGGGCGAGCAGGCGCTGGCCCGCCGCCCTCGAGGTCGATCGCCGTCTGACCGACCGATCCGCCGGTGCGTAATGCCCCAGGGAGGCTCGGCAGGCCCGGCTACTGGCGCAAATTGCGGTCGAACAGGGCCAGCAGTTCGCGGTAGTGCCGTTCGGCGGCCTCGGGGTCGTAGGCGGAAGTATCGGCCTGGGTGTAGCCGTGTTGAGCCCCCTCGTAGACCTCGGTGCGGTGGCGGACGCCTGCGGCCTCGAGTGCCTTGTCGAACTGGGCAATGTGTTCCGGGGTCATGTGGTGATCCTCGCCAGCGTGAGCGAAATACAGCTCCGCCGTGATGTTTCCGACGGTCAGGTGCGGGCTGTCCGGGGTGTCGGTGACGAGTGGTCCGCCATGGAATCCGGCAACCGCAGCAACCCGATCCGGGAACATGGCGGCGGCCAGCACCGCCAGCCGCGCACCCATGCAGTAGCCGGTGACACCGACCTTCCCCTCGGCGACCTGCGGCGACGCGGCCATCCACTCGAGGTAATCGCCGACATCGGAACGCAGGAGCTCCGGCGTCAGCTCGCGGATCATCGGGAAGACCTGCTGGAAGATCTCCGGCCGCTCCTCCGGGTCGATGAAGTCCGGCAACTCGATCACCGGCGCACGCCCGTGCCGGTAATAGGCGTTCGGCAGCAGGACCGTATAGCCGTGAGCGGCAAGACGATCGGCCAGCGACCGCAGGCTCGGCCGCAATCCGAAACCGTCCTGAATCACCAGCACTCCCGGATGGGCGGCGCCATCGTCGGGGTAGGCAACATACGCGTCGGCGACACCATCGGGCGTCCGAACATCGACAGACATACCGTGCACTTCAGTCATCATGAATTCTCCTGTCGCGTCGCCCCTTTCGAACCTATCTCATTCAAGATCGGCCGATTCGACTCACCTACCGGTGGCCAGAGTGCCGTTTGCGTTCCGAACTGGTTCACCACAGTCCCCCTTCGGGTTCGAGCACCGGTACGAATTCGGCCCGGTGCGGCGGCGCGCACGACACCGTCCCAATCGAGGCCGCTGTCACCAACGAGGCGGCGCAACAACTGCCACGCCGCCCACGTGTCGTAGGCGGCGCGGTGGTAGCCCTGTTCGGCCAACGCCGCGGTGTCGAGTTCGGCGTGGTCGATGAGCTTGTCCAAGCCGTAGCGGGGCAGGCCCGGCCACACCGCTTTGGCCAGGCGCAGGGTGTCCAGCACCATCGGCGGCGCCCATCCGGGCAGGTGTGCCGACAACACCCTGTGTTCGACGTTCGCGTTGTGCGCCACCAGAACCCGGTCACCGAGTGCGGCCTGTACGTCGGGCCGAACCTCTCGCCAGGTGGGGCATTCGGCGACATCGGCGTTGGTGATGCCGTGGACCTTGCGGGTCACGATCGGGGTGATCGGTGCGGTCGGCCGGATCAGCCATGAGCGCATGTCGGTGGCCTGCGCGGAGCCGAGGGTGATCGGCAGGACGGCGATTTCGATGATCTCCGCTGGGGTGCGACCGTTGCCCTCGACATCGACGACGGCGAGAGCCTTGCCGGTGAACGCGTGCGGAACTGGGGTGGTCACAGCGTCTCCCTCATCGTGGACCAGCCGAGTTCGGCGCGGCCGTGCCGGTTCGGTGGTCGGGCTTGGTGGTGTCGTGCGCCTGATGGGCCAGGCCGTGTTGCATCAGGTAGCGCTTTGCTCAGGCAGGCCTCGATCACGACAGCGCGGTCGTTGATCTCCACCACGCGCCCGCCGAGATCGTTGGCGATCGCCGCGGTGTAGAACGCGTCGGGCTGTCGCCACGCCTGCGCGCAGCGGTCGAACTGGGCTGGGCAGATGTCACACCGCTCGCGGATACCGTAGTGGCCGGTGTAGTCGACTACGCCATGGGCGTCGGTGACCGTGCAACTGGTTTTGCGAAACCTGATGTCGTGAGCTCGTGTTGGGGCCCCTCGTACAACGGGTGGAGGAGATAGCGTTGATGGCGCGCAACACTGCGGGGCGCTCTGCCCGTGGTGTCGCCGAGATCGCGGAAGTGGCCGCGGAGTTCCGTCTGCCCTGCCCTCTCCCGTTGACGACATAGCGAGGTGACCGCTTGTGCTCGAGGAGCAGCAGGAATCGACGATCAGCCATTGGTGGTGGCGGCCAGGCTGGTCGATCGGGAAAGCCTTCTACACCTGGCACGTAATCCCCGAGCAGCCAGCGGCCCGCGGCCTGGTCGCGGCGTTCGCGTCGACCCTGGCCCAAGTAGCGACGATGGACCCCGTTGACGCGGCCGGACTCCACATCACCGTCCAAGGGATCGGCTTCATCGATGAAGTTGCCGAAGTCGACCTCGAGCGGATCATGAAGGCCGTGCGCGAGCGGCTCGCCGCATGCGATCCCGTCAAGATCCGTATTGGCCCCCCGATCGTGGACCGGGAAACCATTCAGCTACCGATAGCCAACCCAGATGGTCTCCGGAGAGTGCGCGACGACATCCAGGACGCGATCGCGTCAGTGTGGGGCCGGGAGCGAGTACCGGAGCGTGGCAACGCATTTCGGCCGCACCTGACTTTGGCCTATTCGACCGGAGTCACGTCGATCCCAGGTATCCGCCGCCAACTGGTCGACGCCGGGCTTGCCGACATCGCGGTGGAGGAGGAGGTGAGCGCTGTGTCGTTGATCGCGTTGAACCGCGACCATCGTCGATACGAGTGGACCGACATCGGCGTAGCCGAATTGACCAGTTCGGTGTAGTCGTCGTCAAGCTACCCGTGCTCACCTACGCCGCAATGCCGATAAACCGTCAGCTCGACCTGTCGTAGCGCGACGTCCGAGAGGACAGCCGGGGACGGGCAGCCAGGGGATGGCCTTGCCGTGGCGAGTGCCGATCGCGGGTTGGTAGGTGACCAGGCGCTCCATGGTCCTCGGGCGCCAACCCGTCTCTTCTTCGACCTCGCGGGCCGCGGCGAGAGCGACGTCCGTAACGAATCTCGTTCGTGGACCAAGCAAGACAGTCGGGGACTATGCCTCCCGAGAGCGGTGATCACTGCAATCCGCCGCACGCCAGTCAGCGGCGCGTACGTGGGACTGCCGACTCATCTGCGCCGGAACGTGCGCAGACCGGGGCGGCGGCGCAGCGCCGCACTCGACCAGTTGGGCATGGTCGAGGCGCGGCTCATCGAGGGCGAGCTCGAGGAGGCTCGCCGTATCGGTCACGCTGCGTTGCAAGTCGTCGAGCAGACCGCGTCGGACAGGGTCGCGAAGAAGGTGGCGAGGGTGTACAACCGCACCGGACGGTTCGCGACGGTGGGTGCGGCGGTCGAGCTGCGGGAGCGGATGCGACCACTGGTCGCCGCGACAGCATGAGGAGCGAAAGTATGGTGCGGGTCGGCGTCACCGGGCACATGAACATCACCGAGGCCACCGAGCTGATGGTCTACGAGGCGGTGCGGGTACTGATCGCCGACGACGACCCAGGCGAGCTGGTCGGCGTCAGCTGCATCGCCCGCGGCGCGGACTCGGTGTTCGCGCGCGCGGTGCTCGACGCCGGTGCCCGCCTGGAGGTCGTGTTGCCGTCACGAAACTACCGTGCGGCGAAGGTGAAGCCGGACCACGCAGCTCTTTTCGACGATCTTGTGGCGCGGGCGGCCAAGGTGCTGGTCATGGACTACGACGACGCGGGCCGGGAAGCTTACGAAGCCGCGAACGAGGCGGTGCTGGGCTCGGTCGATCGGTTGATCGCGGTGTGGGACGGCGAGACAGGACAGGCAGGCAGCACCGGTTCGGTGGTCGACCTCGCGCGCGCGAAGGGCGTGCCGGTCCATGTGGTGTGGCCGGAGGGCGCGGCGCGCGGGTAGACCGGCCGTGGCGCAGTGGTTTGTCACCTGGTGTATGTGACCACCGCGGCGGCTGCGCCGTGTACGCCCACCCACCACGCTCCGTGATGGCTCGCCGTGAGTTGCTGACCAACGAGCAGCCGGCGGCCGGAAGTTCACCCGGCGGACGCGCCCGCGTCGGAAAACGTTCCGGTTCACATGGGAGGCATCTGGGTAGGGCCCGCGCGGATGCGCGTGTCGCGGAGTGTTAGTTGCCACTCAGTTGCTAACAGTTCGGCCCTCGATGACGACAGCCCTTGCGGCCGACCGCTACTCACCCGACAGGAGCAGGACAGATGACGACCCGATCGGCGCGGCGCACGCGCTCGCTGCGCGCGATTGCCGCGCAGTACGTCGCAGCGCTGGTCGCGCTGCTGGCGACGGCCGTCTTCGGTTACCTGCTCCTGAATCCACCGCAGCCGAAGGGCACCGCGGAGGTCCCGCACTCGAGCGTCACCCAGCACTCGCCGCGCTGAACATAACTAGACCGGTCGTCATAGCTCGAGGTACCGTGACCTCGTGTCCCCACGAACCGACTCGCGGCAGCGCTTTCTCGACGCCGCCGCCGACCTCTTCCACACCAAGGGCTACTACGCCACGGGCCTCAACGAGCTGGTCAGCGCGGGCGGCGCGCCGAAGGGCTCGCTGTACTTCCACTTCCCCGGCGGCAAGGAGCAGCTCGCGGCGGAGGCGCTGACCCAGTCCAGCGCGCAACTGCGCGAAACCCTGCGCGCGCTGCTCGCCGACGGCGATACCGACGCGGTGTTCGCCGCCTTGGAGCGGAACCTGCTCGCCTCCGATTTCCGGCGCGGCTGCCCGCTCGCGACGGTCGCGCTGGACGCTGCCGCCGAGAGCGAACCCATCAGGCAAGCCTGTGTCAGCGGGTTCGCCTCGTGGCGGGAGGCGATCGAGGAGTTCCTGCGGGACAAGGGCGTCGACGAGGAGCGCGCCGCGGGGCTCTCGATCGTCGCGCTGACCAGCCTCGAAGGCGCGCTGCTGCTCGCCAAGACCCAGCGCGACATCGCCCCGCTGCGCACCGTCGCCGACCACCTCCGCACCACCCTCGAACGGGAGCTCTCCTGATGCGCATCCATCACCTCGACTGCGGCACCATGCGCCCCTTCGGCGGAAAGCTGCTCGACGGCGCGCCCGGCCTGCTGCGCCGAGCCGAAATGGTCTGTCACTGTTTGCTTCTCGAACTCGACGACCGGCTGGTCCTGATCGAGACCGGGATGGGCGAGCAGAGCGTGCATCGCCCGAACGAATGGCTCGGCCGTCGCTTCATCCACCTCACCCGCCCGGTTTTCGACCTGGAGCGGACCGCGGTGCGGCAGGTGGAGGCGCTCGGCTTCCGCCGCGAGGACGTGCGCGACATCGTGCTCACCCACCTCGATCTCGATCACGCGGGCGGCCTCGCCGACTTCCCGCACGCCACTGTGCACGTCTATGACGAGGAGCTGCGCGCCTTCCGCGGCGCGCACACCGCGCAGGAGCGATTCCGTTACCGCGCGGCGCAATTCGAGCATGGACCGAAGTGGCAGTCCTACGCAGATCACGGCGAGCGGTGGTTCGGCTTCGAGGCGGTCCGCGAACTGGCCGGGCTGCCGCCGAGCCTGCTGCTGGTGCCGCTGGCCGGGCACACCCGAGGTCACGCCGGCATCGCCGTCGACACCGGCGACGGCTGGCTGCTGGCAGCGGGCGACGCGTATTTCCACCCCGGCCAACTGGATCTCACACATCCGCACCAGCCGCTCGGCGTCACCCTGTTCGAGCGCAGCGTGGAGACCCTCGGCGGACCGCGGCGCGAGAACCAGCAGCGCCTGCGCGACCTTCTCCGCGAGCATGGCTCGCGGGTGCGGATCTTCTCCGCGCACAATGCCGCCGAGCTGCGCGCCTTCCAGGGCGTGTCTGCCTGAAACCCTTGACCGCTCAACCCTTCCCGCCTAACTTGCAACATGTAAGTTAAGCGGGAAGGGTACGGCCATGGACGATCCGCGGCGCTATGTGGTCATCGGCGGAGGACTGGCGGGGCTCGCGTCCGCGGTCTGGCTCGCCGAAGCGGGGAAACGAGTCACGCTCCTGGAGCGCCGCGGACGGCTGGGTGGGCGCACCCACGCCATGCAGGTCGATGCCGTCGACGATCCGCCCGACAACGGCCAGCACGTGATCGCCAGCGGCTACGAACACCTGTTCCGCTATCTCACCAGCGTCGGCACCCGCGAATTCGTCGCCTTCCCGCACCGGGCCACGCTGCGCTGGCCGGACGGACGCGCGGTGAGCATGTCCACCAAGGGATTCGGGGCGCTGCGCACTTTCCTCGGCGCACATCCCGACGCGAGCGCCCTGGACCGGCTGCGCGCGGCCCGCGCCACGGTTCTCCTCGGATGGCAATGTCTGTGCCAGCCAGCCGATCTGGGCGATATCACCACCGAGCAGTGGTTCCAGCGGGTCGGCATGCCCGCGAAAGCCCGTGAGGCGCTGTGGGATTGGTTGGCGCTCGGCATCGCCGCCGAACCGGTGCAGCGGGAGTCGGCGAAGGTCTTCGCCGATGTGATGGCGACCGGCATCCGGCTCGGCGTCCGGCACCGCCGCGCGGTCACCATCGGCTACCCGACGACCGACCTGGACACGCTGTATGTCACCGGGGCCCAACGGGTTTTCCAGCGATACGGGGTGGAGGTCAGGCATCGCGCCGTCGCGCGGCGCATCCACATCGCCGACGGCGAGGTGACCGGTGTCGCGCTGGCCGACGGTTCGGTGCTGCCCGCCGACGCGGTGGTCTGCGCGGTCCCCAACTCCGCGATCGCGGGTCTGCTCGACGACCTGCCTGAGCATGCCGAAATCTACGCCGCGGCAGACAAACTCGGCTACACGCCGATCGTGAGCACCAACCTCTACCTGGACCGTCCGCTCGGCACGACAGCGGAGTTCGAGGCGCTGATCGGCGGTACCGGCGTCATCGACGAAGTCTTCGATCGCCAGCTGATGACCGGGCGCGGCACCGACAAGGCCTGGTTGTACTGCCTCACCACCAGCGGCGCCTACGAGCAGATCCGCAAGACGAACGACGAGATCGTCGCCGAACAACTCGATCTGCTGCGCCGCTACTATCCGGCGATGGCCTCGGCCCGCGTCGTGCGGGCCCACGTGGTGCGCATGCCGAAGGCGACCTTCTCGCAGGTACTCGGTACCAACGGGCTGCGCCCGGACCAGCGCACGTCGGTACCCACCCTGGTGCTGGCGGGCGACTGGACCGCCACCGACTGGTCGGCGACCATGGAGAGCGCGGTGCAGAGTGCGGCCAAGGCGGTGGACCTGTTGCTTGCGCTACCGTCTGTGCCGTGACCACGGAGCGAGCCTCACGTGCGCCCAAGCGGCGCATGTCCGCGGCCGACCGGCGTACCCAGCTCCTGGACGTGGCCCGCGACATCGTCGCCGCCGAGGGGTTCGCCGCGGTGAGTATCGATCGCGTCGCCCGCACCGCCGACGTCGCCCGCGCCCTGGTCTATCAGCAGTTCACCGATCTGCCCGGGCTGATGTCCGCACTGCTCGACCGGGAGACCGCGATCGCGCTGGCCGGCGTGCGCAGCGTGGACTGGGTCGGCACCGCCGACGATGTCGATCGGCTCGGCCGCGGAGTGCTCGCCTACCTGCACGCCGCGCCGACCAGCTGGCGAATCATGCTCAGCCCGCCCGACGGCGGCCCGCCCGAACTGCGCGACCGGCTCGAGACGGGTCGCGCCTACGCACGGGCCATCGGCGCGCGACACCTCTCCCGGTACGCCGGGGTCACCGTCGATCCGAACGGCGCGACGGAACGAATCATGCTGGCCGCCATCGAGGAATTGGCCCGCCTGCATCTGACCGACCCGGTCACCTATCCGGACGAGCTCGTGCTGCGCTACCTGCGCACGCTGGTGGACTGGGCGGTCGGCGTCGAGGCTGCGCTCGATCGATCCTGACCGGGTGGTTCAGCCGTCGGTGGGCACCGGCTCGAGTATCTCCGCGCGCGGCTCGGGCGCGGCGGCCCGCAGCGCGTCGGCCGCGGCGTCGTCGGGCTGCGTCTGCGAGCGGATCTCGGCCTCGACCCTGGCGTGATAGGTCCTGATCTCACGGTCGATCTCGGCTTCGTCCCAGCCGAGCACCGGCGCGACCAGCCGGGCCACCTGCTCGGCGCAGTGCGCGCCGCGATGCGAGTACTCGATGGAGATCCTGGTGCGTCGGGCCAGGATGTCGTCCAGGTGCAGCGCGCCCTCGGCCGCCGCCGCGTATACCGCCTCCACCTGAAGATACGAGGGCGCCTCGGTGATCGGCTGCAACAGCTCGGGCTTGCCCGCGGCCATCGCCATCACCTCGTCGATGAGCGACCCGTAGCGATCGAGCAGGTGCTTCACGCGGTACGGGTGCACGCCATAGGCCTCGGCAAGCTGCACCGTCTGATTGACCAGCGCGAAATAGCCGTCCGCGCCGAGCAGCGGCACCTTCTCGGTGATCGACGGCGAGACCCGCGCCGGAATGTCCTGCGCCGCTTCGTCCATCGCGTCGTAGGCCATCACGCGGTAGGTGGTGTACTTGCCGCCCGCGATGGCGACCAGACCGGGCGCGATCCGCGCGACGGCGTGCTCCCTGGAGAGCTTGGAGGTCGAATCGCTCTCGCCCGCCAGCAGCGGCCGCAGGCCCGCGTAGACGCCGGTGATGTCGTCGCTCGTCAGCGGAGTGACGAGCACCTGGTTCACCCGATCGAGCAGGTAGTCGATGTCCGCCTTGGTGGCGGCCGGGTGCGCCAGGTCCAGATTCCAGTCGGTGTCGGTGGTGCCGATGATCCAGAACGCGCCCCAGGGAATGACGAACAGCACCGAGGTTGCCGTGCGCAGGATGATCGCGGCATCACTGACGATCCGGTCGCGCGGCACCACGACGTGCACGCCCTTCGACGCGCGCACGTGGAACCGGCCGCGGTTGTGCGAGAGCGCCTGAACCTCGTCGGTCCACACGCCCGTCGCGTTGATGACGACGTGCCCCTTCGCCTCGCCGGAACGCCCGTCCTCGCTGTCGCGGAACCGCACACCGACGATCCGATCCGACTCCCGCAGGAACCCGACGACCTGGGTGGACATCCGGATGACCGCACCGTAGTGCGCGGCCGTACGCGCCACCATCATGGTGTGGCGGGCGTCGTCGACGACCGTGTCGTAGTAGCTGACGCCGCCGATCAAGGAGTCGCGCCGAAGACCGGGTGCCAGTCGCAGCGCGCCCGCGCGCGTCAGATGATGCTGTCCCGGAACGGATTTCGCGCCGCCCATGGTGTCGTAGAGCATCAGCCCGGAAGCGACGTACGGACGCTCCCACACCCGGCGGGTCAGCGGATAGAGGAAGCGAAGCGGCTTCACCAGGTGCGGCGCCAGGCGGGCCAGCGCCAGCTCGCGCTCGCGCAGCGCCTCCCGTACCAGACCGAACTCCAGCTGTTCCAGATACCGGAGCCCGCCGTGGAACATCTTCGACGACCTGCTCGAGGTGCCCGACGCCAGATCCCGCGCCTCCACCAGCGCGACCGAGAGACCACGGGTCGCCGCGTCGAGCGCGATGCCAGCACCGACCACACCGCCGCCGATGACGATCACGTCGAAGTGTTCCTTACCCAACCGCTCCCAGGCCGTACGGCGCTGCTCCGGGCCGAGGAACTGCGATTCCGGTTTCATGGTCATGCTCGACTCCTCCAGCCGATTCGCCTGCATCGGACGTACGGTCTTCACGGGCACCGATCGAGCTGTTCTCGTACAGGCTATGCGAATCGCCACGCCGAGCGCCGGTCGGCGCGGGCTCCGTGTGTCGTGCGGAACTACTCGCCGGTAACCACCCCAGCCTAATAGGCGCGGCCGGACGAAGTCCGTCCAAAGCCGCGCACGGGCGGAGCGCGGGCGGTGGTACCGGCGATCATGCCGCGATGCGATACCGAGCGCGCCGGGCGTTTAGTAGCCTGCTGCAATGCGTCGCTATGTGGCCGCCATCGATCAGGGCACGACATCGAGCAGGTGCATCGTCTTCGACCGGCGTGGCCGCGTCGTCGGGGTGGCCCAGCGCGAACACGAGCAGCTCTTCCCGCGGCCGGGCTGGGTCGAACACGATGCCGAAACCATTTGGCACAACACCGAATCGGTGATCGGCGAGGTGCTGGAACGCAACGGCCTCGGTGCGGGTGACATCGCCGCCGTCGGCGTCACCAATCAGCGCGAGACCACCGTGGTCTGGGAACGCGCCACCGGCAAGCCGATTCACCACGCCATCGTCTGGCAGGACACCCGCACCGATCGGCTCGTCGCCGAGCTCGGCGGCGACGCGGGCCCGACCCGCTATCAGGACCGCACCGGACTGCCGCTGTCCACCTACTTCGCGGGCCCCAAGCTGCGCTGGATCCTGGACCATGTGCCGGGCGCGCAGGAGCGCGCCGAGGCGGGCGAACTGTGCTTCGGCACCATCGACAGCTGGGTGCTGTGGAACCTGACCGGACGGCACATCACCGACGTCACCAACGCCTCCCGCACCATGCTGATGGATCTGCGCACCCTGCAATGGGATTCGGAGATCTGCGCGGAATTCCGGATACCGGAGGCGATGCTGCCGGAGATCCGCAGCTCCTCGGAGGTCTACGGCGAGATCGGCTCCGGTCCGTTGCGCGGGGTCCCGGTCGCGGGCATACTCGGCGACCAGCAAGCCGCCACCTTCGGCCAGGCCTGCCTGATCCCCGGCGAGGCCAAGAACACCTACGGCACAGGCAATTTCATGCTGCTCAACACCGGAACCACCCCGGTGTTCAGCAAGCACGGGCTGCTCACCACGGTCTGTTACCGGCTCGGCGATCAGCCCGCGGTCTACGCATTGGAAGGTTCCATCGCGGTGACCGGGTCGCTGGTGCAGTGGTTCCGGGACAATCTCGGCATCATCGATTCCGCCGAGGAGATCGAGGAACTGGCGGGCAGTGTCGCCGACAACGGCGGCGCCTACATCGTGCCCGCGTTCTCCGGGCTGTTCGCCCCGCGCTGGCGGCCCGACGCCCGCGGCGTGATCGCCGGACTCACCCGTTTCGTCAACAAAGCCCACCTGGCGCGAGCGGTTCTCGAATCCACCGCGTTCCAGACCCTCGAGGTGGTCGACGCGATGCGCGCCGACGCCGAATCCCAGCGGCTCGACCTGGAATTGACCACGCTGAAGGTCGACGGCGGCATGACCGGCAACGACCTGCTCATGCAGTTCCAGTCCGATATCCTGGACGTCCCCGTGGTCCGGCCGGTCGTCACCGAGACCACAGCGCTCGGCGCCGCGTACGCCGCGGGCCTTGCCGTCGGCTACTGGTCCGGCACCGACGACATTCGCGCCAACTGGGCCGCCGACACCACCTGGCAGCCGAGCATGAGCGCCGAGGACCGCGAGGAGCACATCGCGGCGTGGAACAAGGCCGTCGAGCGCACCTACAACTGGGTCGACTGAGGCAGGCGCGCAGGCCCGACCAGCGCACTGCCCACCGACGAAGGCGTGAACACGCGGGGCGCGCTGGTCACTGACGCATGCGCACCGAGTGGAGTGCCGCGGGCCGCAGTGCCGACCGACGCTGACGCGCTATCCGGCGTGCGCCGCGGCAAGCCGGTCGACGGCCTGCTCCAGCACGGCCGTGTCGGAGGTGGTGAAGCACATGCGCATCGAGTTGCGGTAGCCGTTCTCGACGGCGAACGCCGCGCCGGGCACGTACGCGACGCCCGCGTCGAGGGCGCGTGGCAGCAGCAGCTGGGTGTCGGTGCCGTCGGTGAAGTCGGCCCAGACGAACATGCCGCCCGCCGCGTCGGTGCAGACGACGCGCTCACCGAAGCGGGTGCGCACCGCGTGCACCAGGGACTTGGCCCGCTCGCCGTAGACGCCGCGGACGTGGTCGACGTGTGTGGTGAGCCAGTCGCGGTCCGCGAGAAGCTCCGCCGCGATCTGCTGGGTGAGCGCCGAACCGCACAGATCCGCACCCTGTTTCAGCAGTTCCACCGCCCGGCACACCGGGTCGGGGGCGACCATCCAGCCGACCCGCAGGCTCGGCGACAGGATCTTGGACGCGCTGGAGAGCCGAATCACGTTGGGCGAGTAGGTCGCCACCGGTTCCGGTGCGGGCCGGTCGAACCAGAGTTCGCCGTACGGGTCGTCCTCGATCACCCAGAAGCCTTGTGCCTCGGCAAGTTCGGCGAGTTCGCGGCGACGCGCGGAGCTCATGGTCACCCCGCCGGGGTTGTGGAAGTTGCTCACCGTGTGCACCACCGCGGGCCGCTCGCCGCGCGCGAGCAACTCGCGCAGCACCTCGACGCGCATGCCCTCGCCATCCAGCGGGACCGCGACGATGCGCGCACCGGCCGCGCGAAAGACCTGGAGCGCCCCGACGTACGCCGGGTCCTCGACGACCACCAGCGCGCCCGGATCGAGCAGCACCTCGGCCAGCAGCGAAAGCGCCTGCTGCGAACCGTGCATCACGAACACCTCGGCGACCGGAACCCGGCGCCCGAGGCGGCCGGACTCGCGCTCCGCGAGCACGTCGCGCAGCGGGGCCCAGCCTGGCGATTCGGTGTACTGGAGGCAGCCGCTGCCGCGCAGCGCCGACTCGGCCGCCGTCGCAATGCGCTCACGCGGCATCAGTTCCGCGTCCGGCAATCCGCCCGCAAGGCTGATCACCTCGGCCCGCGTGGTGAGCTTCAGCAGGTCGCGAATCGCCGAGCTCTTCAGTCCGCCGAGCTTGCCTGCCAGCGGTGGAACAGTCGGCGACATGGAAACCTCCCAGGGGAACGCCACAGTACGCGATGTCCCACTCTCGCACATCGTTACCAGGATATGAAATTGTCATCTCAAAATATGAGAACTACGGCCGTTCCTTGATGGACGAGACCAGGGTCTCGCCGTCCTTCTCGACCGTGGTCACGGTCTGCTTGTAGACGATCGTCGAGCCGTCGGGACGATGCTCCCGCAGGTCCACCTCGTAGGTGCCCGGCGCGATCTCGAACATCCACAGGCAGTGCGTCGTCCCCTTCGGAATGATCTCGTCGATGGCCTTCTGGATGACCTCACCGGTCGAGATGTTCACCGCGTCGGGCGCGACGAACTTGCGCACCCGCTCACCGCTGCGCTCCACGTAGAACGCGTACTGGAAGCCCAGAATGGCGTCCGGGCCGCTGTCGGTGCCGCCCGCGCCGTTGCCGCGGGTCATGTTGCCGTCGCGCGCGGGCGGGCAACCTCCCGCGACGCTGGTCGCAGGCGGCGGCGCGGCGGTCGTGCCTTCGTCACCGCCTCCGTTGACCGCGACGATGGTCACCACGAGACCGATCAGCACGGCGAGCGCGGCCGCGACACCCAGCACGATCCAGCGGGTGTTGCTCCCTCCGGAGCTGCTGGCGGACGCGACGGGCGCACTGGGTGCGAGCCGCTTGGCGATCGGATCGTCGGCCCAGGAAAGCCCGGCATCGGACTTGCGCGACGCCTCCGGCGGCGGCTTGGGCACATCGCCGGATTCGCTCGGGCTGTTCCACCAGCGTTCTGGCGTTCCGCCCGCGGGCGCGACGGTGTGCCGGACAGTCGCATCGGAGGACACGTCCCGCTCGAAGTCGGGCGCGGGGCGAGACGGCGAGGCGGGAAGGGACTGCGGCGCAGGCGGGGTATCCGGGAAGACCGTGGTCTCGGGCGCGCGGTATTGCGGTGGCGTCGGCGGAACGGGCGGCGCCTCGGCGGCGGGCCGCCAGCCCACATCCGGATGCTCGCCCGCGGGCTCGGGCCACTGCGGACCGACCTCACCCAGCTGCGGACCACCGAACTCGCTCACCGGCGGACCGAAGCCGCCGTCGACCGGCGGGCCGAAATCTCCGGTCGGCGGACCGAACTCGCTCAGCGGCGGACCGAACTGCGACCCGGGCTGGTCGGCTTCGTTGCCCTTCGCGTCACCCTCGGAGCCCACACCCAATCCTTTCCCCAGAACACACGTGTGGGGCGGTCGAGAACGACCGCCCCACCCGCTGAACAGCTCGTGTCAGTACTGGAACGAGCCACCCCACTGCGTGGTCACGCCAGCCACGTTGACCGTCTGCGGAGCCAAGTCGCCCGGCGGAACAATCGGCGGAAGTTTAACCTGTGCGGCGGCTTCCAGCGCGGCGGCGCCGCCCGGCTGAGCGGCGATCCACTGCTCGACCGACGCCTTGGCCAGGTTCACCTGGGTGGTGTCGAGCACGAAGGAGTTGGTGTTGGGCGCCAGACCCTCGCCACCGGTGTAGCTGGTGACCTTGATGGTGTTGACGTCGACGAACTCGACCGACACACCGGCCTCGCCCTTACCGGTCGGGGTGTTGTAGCCGACGGTGCCGACGTAACCGGCCTCGTTCCGGAAGTGGTGGGTGTTGGCCACGAAACCGGGCAGCACGGTGCCGCCGTCGACGTTGGCGCCGAATTCCTGGTGCGGGCCCGTCATCTCGACGACCGGCGCGGCGGGCGCGGTCTGCAGGCGCGGAGCCTCCCAGCGCGGCTGCTGCACCAGCGTCTCCGACTCCGACTGCGGGGCGGAGCGCGGCTTTTCCGGCTGCGCGGCGCGCGCGTCGGCGTCGCCACCCGGCTGCGCACCGCTCTCGCCGCCCGGCCGCGTTTCGCCCGGCTGCCCCGGCTTCGGGTCGTTCGACTCGGTGCCGGGAACGACGACCGGCTGCACCGGTTCGACCTGCCCGGGCACCGGCAGCGGCGCGACGCGCGGGGTGGTGACGCCCGGCTGGGTCGGCGCCGCTAGCTTGGGGTCCTTCTTCGGATCCGGCATCACCTGGTCCGGATCCGGGGTAGTGACACCCGGCTGGCTCGGAGTCGGTTTCGTCTCCGGCTTGTTCGGGTCCGCCTGCTCGGGCTTGCCCGGCTGCGGCTGCGTGGTCTCCGGCGTGTTCTCGGCCTGCGGCGTCTCGGTGCCAGGCTGCACCGGAGCCGGTGTGGTCGGTGTGCTCGGATCGTTCGGAACTGCCCCCGCCGGCGCCGCGAACAATGTAGCCACAGCGGCCGCGGTGGCCAGTGGCAACGATGTGCTAGCCATCGCTCGCTGCGCCCGACTCGGCTTACGATGTTTCACTTTTCGCCAATCCCTTTCCCGGGTGCGATCGAATCGACCGCACTCAGTTGTCCCTGGTGAGACGCGCGCGATCGCCGAACGCCCCAAGGGCCGTTCGTTGTTCGGTTTCGGAAAGGACCATCCCCCCACACCAGAACCACGCAACCGCCCGCCGATCGCATCTCTGCGGGCAGTCAACCATATGTGCGCCGTGCAGGCAACGCAGTGAAATACCCGAGCCGACAACGTCACTCGACGCGTCGGCGGGCAATGCCGCGAGAACCGCCCTGCGGCGCGTCAATCCAGGTCGTCGTGGCGCATGAGCAGACGACCGGCCTCGGTGACCGAACCGGTGAGCGACGGGTAGACCGAGAAGGTCTGGGCGAGATCGTTGACCGTCAGGTTGTTCTGCACCGCGAGGGCGATCGGCAGGATCAGTTCGGAGGCGATCGGCGCGACAACGACGCCGCCGATCACCACGCCGGTGGCCGGGCGGCAGAAGATCTTGACGAAACCGCGGCGCAGGCCCGACATCTTGGCCCGCGGGTTGGTGTTCAGCGGCAGCATCACGGTGCGGGCGGGGACCTCGCCGTTGTCGATCGCGGACTGGCTGACGCCGACCGTGGCGATCTCCGGCCGGGTGAACACCGCCGAGGCAACCGTCTTGAGCCGGATCGGGCTGACGCCCTCGCCGAGCGCGTGGTACATCGCGATGCGCCCCTGCATGGCGGCCACCGAGGCCAGCGGGAGCAGGCCGGTGCAGTCGCCCGCGGCGTAGACGCCGGGCACCGACGTGCGCGAGACCCGGTCGACCCGGAGGTAGCCGCCGCGGTCGAGCTCGACTCCCGCCTCTTCCAGGCCGAGGCCCTCGGTGTTCGGGGTGGAACCGACTGTCATCAGCGCGTGCGTGCCCGCCACGGTGCGGCCGTCGGAGAGCTTGACCACGATGCCCTCGGCGGTGCGCTCGACGGCGTCGGCCCTCGCGTGCTTCACCAGTTCGACGCCGCGCTCGGCCAGCGCTTCCTCCAGCACGAGGGCGGCGTCGGCGTCCTCGTGGGGCAGCACCCGGTCGCGGCTGGACACCAGCTTCACGCGGACGCCCAATTCCGTATAGGCGGAGACGAATTCGGCGCCGGTCACACCGGAACCGACCACCACCAGGGTTTCCGGCAGCTCGCGCAGGTCGTAGAGCTGACGCCAGTTCAGGATGCGTTCGCCGTCGGGTTCGGCGCCTGGCAGCACACGCGGGCTCGCTCCGGTGGCGATCAGCACCACCTCGGCCGCGATCGTCCGCTCGCGCTCGCGGCCACCGTCGAGCTTCACCAGCACGCGGTGTGCCGACCGTCCGCCCCCGTTTTCGGCCAGCTGGGCGCAGCCGGAGAGCACGGTCACGCCCGCGGACTGCAGTTTGGAACGGATGTCGGAGGACTGGGCCAGAGCCAGCGCCTTCACGCGCGCGTTCACCTCCGGCAGCTGGACGCCCGCCTGGCTCGGATCGAGCGTGATCCCGAGATCCCTGGCCCGGCGCAGATCGGTGCGCACCCCGGTCGAGGCGATGAAGGTCTTGGAGGGGACGCAGTCCCACAACACACACGCGCCACCGATGCCGTCGCGGTCGATCAATGTCACATCCGCGCCGTGCTGGGCCGCGACAAGGGCCGCCTCATAGCCGGCCGGTCCGCCACCGATGATCGCAATGCGGGTCATGGATACCTCCGCTCGAGCTGTCGACCGGGATCTCCGGTACCTGGCTAACGTTAGTGGTCGGGCCGTTGCCGGTCGCGCCACACCTGGCCGTTGCGCCGGGAACACGGCGTGATGTGGGCGGGATAGCGGCGATCCGGTGGCATCATTGGCTACCCTTTGCAGGTGCCGATCTACGCCGCCTACGGGTCCAACATGGACTCGACCCAAATGCTCGAGCGCTGTCCGCACTCCCCCATGTCCGGAACCGGCTGGCTGGAGGGCTGGCGACTGACCTTCGCCGGCGACGACATCGGGTGGGAAGGGCCGCTGGCGACGGTCGTCGAGGAGCCGGGCTCGCGGGTGTTCGTGGTGCTCTACGACGTCTCACCGGAGGACGAACAACTCCTCGACCGCTGGGAGGGCTCGGACTTCGGTATCCACAAGAAGATCCGGTTGCGCGTCACGCCGAGTCCGGGCAGCGGGACCGAGCCGCGACTGGCCTGGCTGTACGTGCTCGACGCCTACGAGGGCGGCCTACCCTCGGCGCGCTACCTCGGCGTGATGGCGGACGCGGCCGAAAAGGCCGGCGCGCCAGAGGAATACGTGCACGCGCTACGCACCAGGAACAGCCGCAACGTGGGACCGGGCAACTACTCGAGCTGAGAACGAAACGACGAACCCCGCCGCCGGGCGCTCACCCCGGCGGCGGGGTTCTTTCGTTTCGAAGCCGTTCCTTTCGAAGCCTCAGGGCGCCTGCTGCTGGAGCACGATGTTCGACAGCACCCGCACGCCCACCTCGAGCGCGCGCTCGTCGAGGTCGAAGGTCGCCTGGTGCAGGTCCAGCTGTTCGCCTTGGCCGGACCAGACGCCGAGGCGCGCCATCGCGCCCGGCACCTCCTCCAGGTACCAGGAGAAATCCTCGCCGCCACCGGACTGGATGGTGTCGGCCAGCGCGTCGGGGCCGAGCGCGCGGATCGCGTCCTCGAAGATCCTGGTCGAGTGCTCGTCGTTGACCACGGGTGGCACGCCGCGGCGGTAGTTGAGCTGGTATCGCACCCCGGTCGGCGCGAGCAGACCGTCGACGATCTCGTGCACCATCGGCTCGAGCAGCGACCACGTCGCGTGGTCGCCGGTGCGGACGGTACCGGTGAGCATGCCCGTCTGCGGTATGGCGTTCGGCGCCTTGCCCGCCGACACCGCGCCCCACACCATCACGGTGCTGGTCCGCGGGTCGATGCGGCGGCTGAGCAGGCCGGGCAGGCCGGTGATCACGGTGCCGATGGCGTAGACGAGGTCGCTGGTCAGGTGCGGCCGCGAGGTGTGGCCGCCCGGCGAGTCGAGCACCAGCTCGATGGTGTCGGCGGCCGAGGTGATCGCGCCGACGCGGATGCCGACCCGGCCGACCTCGAGGCGCGGATCGCAGTGCAGCGCGAAGATCCGCTCCACGCCCTCCATCACGCCCGCGGCGACCAGGTCGATCGCGCCGCCCGGCATCACTTCCTCGGCGGGCTGGAAGACCAGCCGCACGCCGACCGGCAGATCGGGCACCTCCGCGAGCGCCAAGGCGGTGCCGAGCAGGATCGTGGTGTGCGCGTCGTGGCCGCAGGCGTGCGAGACGCCGGGCACGGTCGAGGCGAAGGGGAGGCCGGTGAACTCCTGCAGCGGGAGCGCGTCCATGTCGGCGCGCAGGCCGATGCGCGGGCCCTCGGGTCCGATGTCACAGATCAGGCCGGTGCCGCCTGGCATCTTCTGCGGCGAGAGACCCGCCTTGGTCAGCCAGGCCGCGACGAACTCGGTGGTGCCGAACTCGGTGCGGGACAACTCGGGGTTGGCGTGGATGTGCCTGCGCCATTGCACGAGGTCGACTGCGTGCTCGGCCAGCCACGATTCGACCGCATCCCGGCCGGTCACGACGGTGTTGGTCGCGACGCCTGCCGGCGCCTCCTGGCTCAGGCACGCCGCGCCCTTGGGCCCGGTGGCTCGCGCCGAGGTGTTCGACAATGCGGCACTCGCGGGGCCCTCCGTGGTAGCGCGCGCCGCCTCCTGGCCCGTCGCTCGCGCCGCCGGTCGGCCTGTAGTGCTCACCGAATGTCCTCCTGTCGTTGAACGAGTCGTTGCAACAACCTGTCTCTATGTTCTTCATCGCGGGCGACGGCGATTGCGGTACGCGCGAGCGCGACCGCGCCATCGGTTACGGCGCGATCCGCCGAGGCGTTGACACTGGCCGCGGCGAAGCCCGGCTGATGTGTCACCGCCCCACCGGCATCTATGCCGATGACCGGATGAATGCCCGGGATGACGTTGGTGACATTGCCCATATCGGTGCTGCCGAGCGGTCGCTGCGCCTCGAGCTCCGGTGCGATCGGCACCCGTCCGAGGTCGGCGATCTGCTCGCGATAGGCACACAGTAACGCCGGATCGGGTGTCAGCTCGGTATATGTAGGCGCGAGCGTCCGGATTTCGTGGGTGCAGCCGGTCGCGAGGGCGCCCGCCTCGAAACAAGCCGACGCTCGTCGCGTCAGATCATCGAGGGATGCGGAGTCGACTGCGCGTAGGTAGTACAGCAGTTCCGCACGTCCGGGCACGATGTTGGGGGCTACGCCACCGTCGCTGACTATACCGTGTAGTTGCTGACCGGGGTTGAGGTGCTGCCTCAGCAAACCAAGAGCTACCTGTGCGACGGTAACCGCGTCGCCCGCGTTACGGCCCCGCTCAGGCGCCGCGCTGGCGTGCGCCTCGTGCCCGTGGAAGACCACGCCGATGTCGGCGAGGGCCAGCGAGTGCGCGCCTGCGATGTCGTACGGACCGGGGTGCACCATCATCGCCATCGCGATGTCATCGAAGACGCCGCGCTCGAGCATGAGCACCTTGCCGCCACCGCTCTCCTCGGCGGGCGTCCCGAGCACCACCACGGTGATGCCGAGTTCGTCGGCCACCTCGGCGAGACCGAGCGCCGCGCCGACGGCCGACGCGGCGATGATGTTGTGCCCGCAGGCGTGCCCGATCTCGGGCAGGGCGTCGTATTCGGCGCAGATGCCGACCGTCAGCGGCCCGCTTCCGTAGCGGGCGCGAAACGCCGTCGGCAGGTCCGCGACGCCGGCACTGATCTCGAAACCGCGCTCGGCGAGCGGCTCGAGGACCTTGGCGACGCTGCGCGTCTCCTCGAAGGCCACCTCCGGCTCGGCGTGAATGGCGTGCGAGAGATCGATCAGTCGCTCGGCAGCGGCCGCCACGGCGGCATCGGACGCCGCCGCGGCGTCGTCGGCGCGGCTCGGTGGTGGCATGGGACACAGTCTGGCACTGTGGCGCGCTTCGGGCGCGCCGGTGCCGGTTCGTCCGGTCACATCGGGGCCGGACCAGGGGTTACCCGGCGGCGAACGCCAGGTTCTCCTTGGTGGTCGGCACGGCGAGTCCGGCCAGCGCGTCGGCGTGCAGCGCCCGCTTGATGACCGGCAGGTTCGGCTTGCGGTTGCCCGCGAGTGCCGCGGCGTACCCGACGGCGGTGTCCAGCAACGCGTCGGCTTCGGCGGCCTGGTCCACGATGGCCGCCGCGACGGCCTGGTCGGCCGGGTAGCGGTGGCCGGTGGTCATGGCCTGCACGCAGACCTGATTGCTCAGGCGGTTGGTGAGCAGGGCGTTCATGCCGACGGTGAACGGCATGCCCAGGTGCACCTCTGGCAGGCTCCAGAAGCCGCGATCGGCCCGCATGACGCGGAAGTCGTGCGAGGTGGCCAGCATCGCGCCCGCGCCGAACGCGTGCCCGTTGATCGCGGCGACCGTCGGCATCGGGAAGGCCAGCAGGCGGGTGTAGAGCGAGTGCACCTTGTCCAGGTAGCCGTGAATCTCGCCGGGGTTGCCGAACAGCCAGTCGGTGTCGAGGCCGTTGCTGAAGAACTTGCCGGTGGCCGTTGTGACCAGCGCCGCGGGTCCCTCGGACGCCTCGACCTCGTCGAACAGCCCGTGCACCTCGTCGATCCAGTCCGGATGGAAGCGGTTCTCGCTGTCGGCCTGTCCCTCGCTACCGAGGTACAGCACGAACACATCACCCTGACGCTCCAGATACGGCATGCGTGCAGCGTATCGCCATCGACGCCCGCCCCTACTCGCGGGTAACGCACCGGCCGCACCCGTGCCGCGCTGCGGCCGCACACCCACGTAGCGAGCAAGATGGGCTCCCCGATTGCCAGCAGAACGGGCTCCCCCGACACCGCTCACCATCGCCCGGGCCATGATGCCCACCGCAACATCCACGCACTCCCAGCCACCCACAGGGCGAGTCTTACGAGCCCGTCCGCGGCCGTCTCGCTTCCCAGCGGTCGAAGCGCATGCGACGAAGTCGCGAGTCTCGACCGCTGGGAAGCGAGACACAAGGGGCCGCGGACCCGCGCGCGCCAGCGCGC
>NZ_JBFAHG010000013.1:0-198246 GCF_040654065.1 Nocardia sp. NPDC050793 | reverse complement strand
ATCCGTGGTCGAGCACGACGGCATCGGCAGGCTCGCGGTGCGTCTCGACGTGGACCGCCTCGTCGTCGTCGGCACCGGCCGAGCATCCACGGGATGCTCGAGCCCCACCTGCGTTGTCACTCCATGCCGGTCGAAATGCAGGCGCTGGAGAACGGCATCCGCTGTGGAAAGCCGATCTTCACCGCGAGGTCACAGATCGTCGGAGGCGACACCGAACCGTCGCCTTATCGGAAACGACGCGAGATAGCCGAGGAGTAGTGCGCCTGCGATCGTGCCGGAGCCGATCAGCGCGACATTGCGTGCTCGATTGTCTGGTGGCGGTGGCGGGGCCGGCACTGCCAGCTGCTGATTCTCGGCGGGACTCGGCCGCTTGGGCGGAAGCTGGTTCGGCACAGCATTCGTCAATGCCGCGATCGGGTCGACCGCGCCGTATCCGAGGAAGGGGTTCCACCCCTCGGCCGGCGCGTGGGCCGTCGCCTGCAAACGTTTGATCACCTCGAGCGCCGACAATTCGGGAAAGCGAGCGCGCACGAGGGCGGCAACCCCCGAGACGTACGGCGCCGCAAAGCTCGTACCTTGCATCGGGCTCGGCTGATTCTGCTTTCCGATCGTCCCATTGGCGGTGCCATTGCTATTCGTGTCCAGTGAGACAATGTTCTCGCCCGGTGCGGCGATGTCGACCCACGGGCCTGGCACCGTGAACTGTGAAGGCTGACCATTCTGGTCGATGGAACCCACGGCGAGCACATACTCGTCGAACCGTGCGGGCGTCACATTGGTGGACAGCTTTTGCCAGAGGTCGCCCTCCGGATCGAGCGGGTCTACGTCAGGATTCCCTGCTTGACACTTGTCTTCTTTGTTTCCGGCGGCAGCTACGACCACGACATCTCGCTCGATCGCGGCGTACTGAAGCGCTGCACCGAGGGCTCCGTCGTTCGGAGTGGTGGAGCCTGCCACGCACGCGACAAGCGAGATATTGATTACCGAGGCCCCCATGTCCGCCGCGCGCCGCACCGCTGATGCCAGCGCTTCGATTCGGCCGTACCCTTCGGGCGGGTCCTCCGGACGCTGCTCTTGTGATCGACCCGCGACCTGGAACATCTTGCTGGTCTGCCTGATCGACAGGATGCGCGCCTCGGGTGCCACGCCCGAGAATCCTTGGCCGTCGACCTGTTCGGCTGCGATGATGCCTGCCACCGCAGTGCCGTGGGCATCGCAATCGCTGGTGCCGTCGCCGCCTTCGGCGACGTAGTCACCACCTGCTTCGAGACCGGGGAGGCGGGGGTGTCTCGCGACGCCGGTGTCGATGACGGCGACGACTTGACCTGAACCACGGGAGAATTCCCACGCGCGGGGCAAGTCCAGCGAACGTTGCGGTTGCGGAATGAGGGGACCATCACCACCCGATTGCGTACTGACGCAAGGGTTGTTTGCCTTCTGCTCGGTCTTATCCGGCGGGACAGCGGGGTCGCCGGGCGGGAGTAGAGCAGGATTGATCGGAGGTGGCCGATCGGCGTAGGCGGCGCCTTGCCCGAGACCGATCGATGCGCTCAAGCCGAGTGCCACCGCAACAATGGCAACTCGCAGACTCGCGTTCACAGCCCGCGGACGAGGGAGTAGAGCGAGGCCACCCAGAACACCAGCGGCAGCACCGCCGCGACGAACGCGTACTCGAGCAGCTCGACGCCGCGGCGCATCGGCGGCGTCGCCGTCTGGTTCGGGATGATGATGCCCAGGATCAGCGCCGCCACCAGGATCAGCATCGCCGCACCGAAGATGGCGAGCGGCATGTCCATCGCGAAGCTGGCGCCGACCAACATGATCAGCACGATCGACGCGCCGCCCGCGATCAGCACGACGGCCTGCTCGGCGCCCGCGTAAGTACGGCTGCGGAACATCAGTACCGCGGCGCAGACCAGCGCGAGCGCGATGCCCTGCCAGTACGGGTCGCCGGACTCGGGATCGGTGGCGGCCAGCGCGCCGGCGACGGTGACCAGCGTGGTCGCGGAGACCAGGCCTGCGAGGTACATCCGGGCCCGTTCCGACTTCACTCGCAGCGCCTCCATGGTGGGCAGCGCGCGGTGGTCGTCGGGGTCGTCCTCGGTGGGGTCGATCGGGGTGCCAGGCGAAGGCACCGGCGGCAGCGGCAGTTTGGCCAGCAGCATCGAAACCCGCGGCGACAGCGAAAGACCCGCGAGGCCGAGCGCCGCGGCGACCGCGCCGATGGCCTTCAGCGGCTGGTCGGTGAGCAGTCCGACCAGCGCGGCGGGTACCGCGTACACCCCGAGCGTGGCCGCGCCGATGAACAGCGCGAGACCGACGCCGGTGACGCGCCACGCCAGGATCGCGGTGGCCCCCACAAGCACCGATCCGAGCAGGATGTGCGCCCAGCCGTAATGATCAGGCACGTAGAGCATTCCGGCCGTGAGGGCGGCGGGAAGCGCGCAGCCGCCGAGGACGAGCGAGGTCGCGGTGTCGCCGTACATCCGGCTCAGCACCATGCCCGCGACGACGAGCAGGATCGCCACCGACAGCGCGATCGAACCGCTGACCCACTCCGGTAGCTCGTCCGGCGCGAGCAACAGGCCGAGGCAGCCGACGATCATCGTCAGCGCGGCCAGAACGGAGCCGGTGATCCGTGCGACCTTCGGGGTCCAGTTGCGGTAGTGGTCGGTGTCCGCGATCGCGACGTTGTACATGATGTCGTCGAACAGCGGCGTCGGCGCGGTGTGCGAAGCGCTCTCCAGCATCAGGAGCTCGCCGTCGCGCACGCCGTGCTCACCGAGGCTGAGCGAGTTGGAGAGCGGCGGGTGGCCGATTCTGGCCAGCACCCACTCGGCGGGCTCGAAGCGCTCGCCGTCGTTGTCGAAGTCGTTGGTACGGCTGTGCTGAGCGACCATGTCGACGACGCTCGGGATGACCAGCGCGACCGGCACGTCGACCGGGATCGCCATGTCAACCTGGGTGTGCTTGGCCAGGATCGTCACCCGAGCCAGATCCGGCGCACGGACGATACCGCGCGAGGAGTCTTCGTCGATATGGTCAAGTCGCGCGTGCGTCAAACTTCCCCCAACCTGGTGTTCTACCTCGATTTTCCGCTGACCCGTCGCGCTGGGGGGCGAGCTTGCGACCCTGACGTCGGGGCAGCAGAATGCAGGTCGAACTGTACGACATGTCGGCGGTGGCCTCTACACTGAGCCCGAAGTCGCAGCATGTGAAGAGGGGGAATTCTTGAGCACCGTCCGGTTCCAGCGCCGTGCTCGTCGGGAGATGCCGCGTACGCCGGGTGGCGAGGTCACCCTGCAGCCGCCGCCCGAAATCCCCAGGGTGACACCGGGCAATCTGCTGATGAAGCTGATGCCCGTCGTGATGGTCATCGGCATGGTCGGCATGATGGCGCTGATGTTCACGCAGGGCGGCGGCATCGCGTCGAACCCGATGGCCATGATGTTCCCGGTCATGATGCTGTTCTCCATGGTCGGCATGTTCGCGGGCCAAGGCGGTGGCAAGGGCCAGAAGGCCGCCGAGGCGAACGAGGATCGCAAGGACTACCTGCGGTACCTGGACCAGGTGCGCAAGGATGTCGACGAGACCGCCAAACAGCAACGCGCCTCGGTGGAATGGAGCCACCCGGAGCCCGGGCTGATCTGGATGCTCGCGGGCACCAGCCGCATGTGGGAGCGCCGCGCGGGGGACAAGGACTTCTGCCACGCCCGCATCGGCATCGGCGGCCAGCGCCTCGCCACCAGGCTCGTCGCGCCGGAGACCGGCCCGGTCGAGGAATTGGAGCCGATCGCGGCGGTGTCGCTGCGCCGTTTCGTGCGCGCCCACTCGACGGTGCCCGACCTGCCGACCGCGATCGCGGTGAAGGGCTTCGCGACCATCGCGCTGGACGGCGATCGGGCCGAGGCGCGCGACATGGTGCGCGCGATGTTGTTGCAGCTGTGCATGTTCCAGGGTCCGGACCAGGTGCTCGTCGCGGTCGTCTGCGGCCCCGACACCGCACGCGAGTGGGAGTGGACCAAGTGGCTGCCGCACACCCAGCATCCCGATGCTCAGGACGGCATCGGCACCCAGCGCATGTTCTATGGCTCGATCCGGGAGGCCACCGCAAGCCTGCATCCGCTGCTGGCCAACCGCGTCCGCTACTCGCGTAACCAGCCCGCGAACGCCGGTCTCGTGCAGCTCATCGTCGTCGTCGACGGCGGTCTGCTCGAGGCCGAGGACGATCAGCTGCGCGAATCCGGGTACGAGGGCGTCACAATTATCGACCTGTGCGGATACGCACCGCGGCTGGCGGTTTCGCGCGGCATCAAGATGATCGTCGAGAACGGCGAGTGCGTCGGCCGCGGCGCCACCGGCAACCAGGAGCGGTTCGCGCTCATCGACCGGGTCAGCGCGCACCAAGCACAGCAGGCCGCGCGCAGGCTGGCGCCGTATCGCGCCGCCACCCAGCGCAGCAGCGACGTGGAAACCGAGGACGCCGAGGTCATCTCGACGTGGGCGCAGCTGATGAACCTCGGCGACATCGGCTCGTTCAACCCCGAGAGCGCGTGGCGCCCGCGATACGGCCGTGAGCGGCTGCGCGTCGCGTTCGGTCTCGACGCCGCGGGTCTGCCCATCGAGCTGGACATCAAGGAAGCCGCCGAGAACGGCATGGGCCCGCACGGTCTGTGCATCGGCGCCACCGGTTCCGGTAAGTCCGAGTTCCTGCGCACCCTCGTGCTGAGCCTGCTCGCGACCCACTCGCCCGATCAGCTCAACCTGGTGCTCGTCGACTTCAAGGGTGGTGCGACGTTCCTCGGTCTGGAAGGCGTGCCGCACGTCGCGGCGGTCATCACCAACCTCGAGGACGAGGCCGACCTCGTCGACCGTATGAAGGACGCGCTGGCGGGCGAGATGAACCGCCGCCAGGAAGTGCTGCGCCAGGCGGGCAACTTCGCCAACGTCTCCGAGTACGAGAAGGCCCGTGCGGCGGGCGCCGACCTCGATCCGCTGCCCGCGCTGTTCGTGGTGCTCGACGAGTTCTCCGAACTGCTCACCCAGCACCCGGATTTCGCCGAGCTGTTCGTGATGATCGGCCGCCTCGGCCGCTCGCTGCACGTGCACCTGCTGCTCGCCTCGCAGCGGCTGGAGGAGGGCAAGCTCAAGGGCCTGGAGAGCCACCTGTCCTACCGGATCGGTCTGAAGACGTTCTCCGCCAACGAATCCCGCCAGGTACTCGGCGTCCCCGACGCCTACAACCTGCCGAACAGCCCCGGTGGCGGCTACCTCAAATCCGACTCCGGCGAGATCCAGCGGTTCCAGGCCTCCTACGTCTCCGGCGCGTACGTCGGCGGCGGCTCGCAGCGCGAGGTCACCCAAGCCGGTGTCGCGGGCGGCGAGATCGATGTGAAGGCACGGGCTTTCACCGCCCACCACGTGGACTTCCGTCCTATCGACCGGATTCCAATGCCCTCGCAGGCCAGCCACGAGCCGGAGGAGCATCGCACCGAAGAGGGCGAGCAGATCTCGAACCTCAACATGCTCGTCTCGCGCATCCGCGGCCACGGCCGTCCGGCGCACGAGATCTGGCTGCCGCCGCTGGACGAGGCGCCCACTCTGGACCAGCTCATCCCGCGCTCGATCCTCACCGGCGACTACTCGGCCGTCGCGACACTGCGCGCGCCGATCGGCATCGTCGACCGCCCGTACGACCAGCGGCGCGACCCCTTGGTCGTCGACCTCTCCGGCTCCCGAGGCAACGTCGCGGTGGTCGGCGGTCCGCAGTCCGGTAAGTCGACCGCGCTGCGCACCATGATCATGGCGATGTCGATGACGCACACCGCCGAGCAGGTGCAGTTCTACTGCCTCGATTTCGGTGGCGGTACGTTGGCCAGCCTGGAGGGCCTGCCGCACGTCGGCTCGGTGGCCAGCCGTCTGGACGCGGACAAGGTCCGGCGCACCATCGCCGAGATGACCACCATCGTCCGCCAGCGCGAGGCCCGTTTCCGTCAGCTCGGCATCGAGTCGATGGCGGAGTTCCGTCGTCTGCGTTCGATGGATCCGTCCAGCAGCCCCGCCGCGGCGGGCGCGCACGAGGACCCGTTCGGCGACGTCTTCCTGGTGATCGACGGCTTCGGCTCGATCCGTCAGGACTTCGACCCGCTCGAGCAGCCGATCATGAACCTTGCGGTGCAGGGTCTTTCGTACGGCGTGCACGTCGTCATCGCGCTGGCCCGCTGGGCCGAGGCCCGTCCCGCGCTCAAGGACCAGATCGGCACCCGCATCGAGCTGCGGCTCGGTGACCCGATGGACTCCGACCTCGGCCGCAAGTTCGCGGCGCTGGTCCCGATGGGCCGCCCCGGCCGCGGTATGACGCCGGACTGCCTGCACATGCTGACCGGTCTGCCGCGCATCGACGGCAGCGCCGAGCCGACCACGCTCGGCCAGGCAGTTGCCGACGCCGTCGCGACCATCGCGCGCCTGACCCCGGGCAGGCACGCGCCCGCCGCGCGCATGCTGCCCGAGGTGCTGCCCCGTGAACAGCTGCTGCAGCTGGCAGGGAACTGGCCCTCGCAGCTCACCACGGGCGTCAAGAACATGCGAATCCCGCTCGGCATCAACGAATCCGAGCTCACGCCCGTCCACATCGACTTCAACGAGAGCCCGCACTTCGTCATCATCGGTGACACCGAGTCGGGCAAGACGACACTGCTGCGCTCGATCATCGAGGGCATCGCCGCCGCCAACTCGCCGAACGAGGCCCGCTTCATCCTGGGCGACTACCGGCGCACCATGCTCGGCCTGGTGCCCGACGGCTACCTCGCCGGATACGGTTCCACCGCACCGCAGTTCACACAGAACATGAACGATCTGGCCGCCTATGTCGCCCAGCGCACGCCCGGCCCGGACGTCACGCCGCAGCAGCTGCGCGAAAGGTCTTGGTGGAGCGGGCCGGAGCTGTTCGTCATCGTCGACGATTACGACCTGGTGGCCACTTCCATGGGCAACCCGGTCTCGGCCCTCGTCGAGCACCTGCCGCACGCCCGCGATCTCGGCTTCCACCTGATCGTCGCCCGCCGCGCGGGCGGCGCGAGCCGGGCCATGTACGAGGCCACCATGGCGCGTATGAAGGATCTCGGTTCGGCCGGCCTGATCATGAGCTGCCCGAAGGACGAGGGCGTGCTGATGGGCACGGTGCGGCCGAGCCCGCTGCCGCCGGGCCGCGGTACGTACATCACCCGCAACGCGCAGGAGCTGATCCAGCTGGCATGGATGCCGGCGGCCGAGTGATGTCGACGGTCGACCTGGTCCTGACGGACACCCGTGTATGGGCGCGCGGCCCGGCCACGCACTGGGACGCGCCGCCCTCGGTTGTGTTGGGCAGCAACGGAAATCTGGTCGTCGGCGAGTCGTTGAACCCGCCGACCCAGGTCAGCTCCGCCGTCCAGTTCGTGCCCGCGGAGCGGATCGCGTTGCTGCCGCGCGTCCCTGCGGTGCCGGAGGCGCTGACCGCGGTCTTCGGCACGGCGCTGGAGAACCTCGGCGTCGAGGTGCCGTGCGAACGCATCACCCTCGTGTGCCCGACGGAGTGGGGCGGCCCCCGGCGCGCCGTCCTGGACGCCGCCGCCCGCCGGTTCGCGCACGACGTGGCGTTCGAGGACATGGCCGCGCGCGCGGTGGTCACCGACGAGGGCACCGCGCGCAGCCGCCGCACCGTCGTGCTGGAATTCGGCGCCATCACCACCACCACCGCCACCGCGGTGACGCGCAGCCACCTCGGCGTCCACGTCGAAGCCTGCGAGTACGAACCAAATCTCGCCGTCGCCGACCTCGGTATCGACCAGCGCGCCTTCGACATGCTGACCGCCCTGATCACCCGTTTGCTCGACGGCCGCCCTGCGGATGTGGTTCAGGCCGTTGCTGTTTCCGATCCCGCCAAGCTCGACCTCATCGGCGCTGCGGTGCAGCAGTCCTGCGGCCCCGACGCCGAGCTGCGGCCGATCTCCGGCGCCGAACTCGTCCGCGGGACGCACCAGGAACCGGACTATCGCCCCGAAGCCGCCCCGGCGCTGCCGTCCAACGAATGGCTCCAGCCGCTGCGCGAACGCGCCGCCGCCCAAGCTCCGGACCGCCCCATCGCCAAATACGTTCTCGCGGGCGTTGCCGCGGTTGCCGTCGTGGCAGCGGTCGTCGTCGGCGGCATCGTCGCCTCGGGCGGTTCCGACGAGGCCCCGGCCGCAGCCCAGCCGTCCACCACTGCACCGGCCACACCGACGACCGCCGAGTCCATCCCACGCCTGCCACCGACCGACTCACCGGGGGCGCAGGAAACAGTGGGCCGCATCCGTTTCAAGGTGCCCGACGGCTGGCGCCTCGCACCGCCCTCCGGCCAAGGCAGCCGCGTCGACCTGAGCCCGCAGGACGGCGCCCGCTTCCGTATGACCCTCGTGCAAACTACCGTCGCCCCGGACGCAGGCTACGAACAGATCGCCGCCAACCTCGAAGCCCAGATGAAGACGAAGCCGTCCATCAGTGACCTCCGCCGCGATGTCGTCTTCGGCGGCCGCTCCGGCCTCGCCTATGTGGAACGGCCGGAAGGCGGATCGACGGTGCAATGGCATGTGTTGGTGGAGCACGGAATTCAGGTCAGCGTCGGCTGCCAGTACGTGGGGAACGGGTGGGACGGATTCGAGCCGACGTGTGAGAAATTCACGTCGTCGGTGCATGTGGTTCCGTGAGGGGGTGAGTTCCACTCCCGTCCGCATCGCCGCGCACTATCGCGGCGGTGCGCGGTCGATAATTTCGCCCCGGCCGGTTCTCCCTTCGGCACAAACCAATTCGGGCCCCCAGCGAGAATGCTGGGGGCCCGAAAGCTTCGAACCGATCGAGTCGGACTCAGAAGAGGTTCGCGAGCGCGGAGTCGGTGCCCTGCAGCTCGGAGTTACCGGTGCTCACCAGCTGCGCAGCGCCGTTCAGGGTCTGCTGCAGCTGCAGAACGTGGTTCTGCCAGTTCCGCTGCAGCTCGCTGAAGGCCTCGTTCGCAGCACCGGCGCCGTGGTCAGCCACGTACTGCTCGACCTTCTTGTGAAAGGCGTCCAGTTCGTCGCGAATGCCTTCGGCGCGCTTGATGATCTGCTGGGCACCGGACTCGACGCCCGAGAAATTGGCGGAGATGGGCTTGCTCATGTTTCAGGCTCCTTTGTCGGCGATTAGGGAAAGAACGGGATCAGAGCGCCGGCAGGTCGAGGCTCGACACCTGCTGCTGCACCTTCGAGGCGAAGTCGGTGTCCTGGTCCGAGAACTGCCCGCTCATCTTGACAAGCTTCTCCGACGTCTCCATCAGCTTGTCGTTCATCTTGTCGGCCTGGAAGTAGTAGCGCTCCATGAAGGCGTTGAACGCGTCGCGCGCCTGGCCCTGCCAGTTCGCGCCGTTGGTGACGGCGTCCTCATCCGCCTTCAGCTGCCGGATGGCGAGCATCAGGTTGCTGTGCTGCTCCTGGAACTCCTTCGCCTTCTGTGCGATGAGTGCGCTATCAGCCTTCAAGTTGTCCGCCATAGCGGCTTCCTCCTCCTGCTCGTGGTCAACGCCCGGAGTGTGAGCTGACCCTGTTCATATGATTGGACGCGCTCTGGGCTCGATCGGTTCCATCGAGTTCTGTTGATTTTCAGCGGATTCGATCGCGTCTCTACGCCCCTGCGCGTGGTCGACCAGCTACACCGAGGACGGAGGGCCTGGATGAGTTTTCTCCCCCCACATCTCGACCGCGGTGCCGTCGCATCGGTCGCTGCCAGCGCTCTCTCCCCTCCTTCCCCCTGCTCGCTACACCTGATCGGCGAGTGGGCTGGCTGGGCATTACCCTACCGAATGGGCTCCCCGCGCGCTACCAGCGTTTAGTGTCCGCGAGCGCGCGTCGGCGTCGGACGTGGTGCGGTGTCGGGCAGGTGAATCCAGCCGCTCGAACCTGTGGGCGGCTACTTCACCACTCTCGCGATCGTAGGCACCAGTTTGTCCACGAGTACGCCGGTCGACTGGTCGGTCCAGACCTGGAATGCCTGGATCGTCGTTGGATCGTCGACGATCACGATCTTGGCGGAACTGTTCGTGATACTGCTTGGCAGACCGCGAAAACCGCCGTTACCGGCCTCGCTGTCCGTTCGCACGACGATGAGCACTTCGGAATCGATCTCGTTCGAGGACATCCCGAGCGAAAGCTTGCGTGGTGATTTCTCGTCGCCGACGGCCTTGTATTTCGTGCTGTAGCGGAAACCGATATCTTGCAGGAACTTCGACTGCGTACTCGGATTCAGCACCGCGGACAGCGTGGAATTTCCGAAGTTGAGCGCGGTGATCGTCTTTCCGTCGAACTGCGGATTGTTGTTGCGGACGTCGGCGAGCTGGGTTCCGCCGCCCCCGCTCGAGTCGGACCCGCTGGTGAAGAAGAACGTGCCCGCGGCGACGGCGGTCGCGATCACCACCGCGACGATGGCGGGCAGCAAGAACTTTCGCGCGCGAGAGTTTTTCGCGCCGCTACCGTTGCGCAGCGTCGAGACGAGCTGCTGATCCGTCGCCTCGTGCGACGGGGTATAGCCGCCCTGCAGCGGGTACGGGCTGTCGCCCGGCGCGGTGACCGTGTGCCTCGGGTCGGTGAAATGTGTCGGCATCTCGGCGCGCGGGTCGGTGAAAGGTGTCCGCACCTGCGCGCGCGGATCGGTGACATAGGCCGGGCCGGGCGCGCGGAACATTTGGGCACCGTAGAGCGCGGCTTCGGCGTCCTGCACGAACTCTCGGCACGAGTTGTACCGGTGGTCAGGACTCTTCGCGAGTACCTTCTCGATGACGGCGTCGAGCGCGGGAGGAAGGCCCGCTCGTGCCGCACTCAATTTCGGCGGCGGCTCGTGCATGTGCCCCATCATGACCACTGCGGGCATGGTCGACGGGTACGGGTTCTGACCTGTCAGCAGGCGGTAGAAGGCGCAGCCGAGGCTGTAGATATCGGAGCGATGGTCGAGCCGATCGCCGATCAGCTGTTCCGGCGAGGCGTAGGCGACGGTCGCCATGAAATTTCCGGTCGCAGTCAGATCCTGCCCGTCCTCGGCGGATTTCGCCACGCCGAAGTCGGTCAGCAGCACACGCTCCTCATCGCCCTCGTCGGCGGCGGAGAGCAGGAAGTTGGCAGGCTTGACGTCGCGGTGCAGGAGTCCGCGCCGATGCGCGTAGTCGAGACCCTTGCCGACTTCGGAAACGATGCGCAGCGCGCGCTGCGGCGTCATGACCGATGGCCCTTTCTTCGCCTCCTCGGCCGCGTCGGTGCCGTCGACGTACTGCATGGCGATCCACAGCTGGCCGCTCTCCTCGCCACGGTTGTAGACCGCGACGATGTTCGGATGGTCCAGTCCAGCGGCGAGATTGGCCTCGCGTTCGAAACGCGCGCGGAACTCCGCGTCGGTCGACAGATCGGCGCTGAGCACCTTCAATGCGTCGCGCCGGGGCAGGATCGGGTTCTGCGCCAGGTAGACAGTCCCCATCCCACCGCTGCCGAGAACTTGAAGAACCCGGTATCCGCCCACAACTGCACCGGGCCGCAAGGCCATTCGGTCCTCCCTCAACGATCTCGAACGCCCGGAGCCACGAGCCCTCCGGAAGAATCTAGCAAGCACCGCCCGATGGATCGACTCGCATCGCGAGTGATCGCTTCCGCACACTGGGTGTCCGCGAGCGCGGCACGCACCCCGTCATCCGGTTGTCAGCAGGGCGTATTGCGCGGAAATGCGCTGGAGAAGGTCCTGGGGTTGCATGCTCCGCGCCTGTACGACGTAGCGACCCACCTGAAGGACACACAGGTTCGCCGCGACCTTCGGTTCCTGCTGGTCGCCTTTGTTCTCGAAGTACTCGGTGAAGCACTCCACGTTCGCGTCGAGGCCGGGTGGCGATTCGATGAGTTTTTGGTTGGCGGGCAGGTCTTTCGACGGCTGCCACTCGCGCCATAGCGCTTCGGCGCCCTTCGCGGACTTGCTTCGGAAGACCACCGCGTCGCCGTAGCTGACGAGGTCGATTTCGCCGCGTTGTAGCAGGGGCAGGGTCTCCGGCGTGGCTTGCTGGAACAGCGACAGTGCGCCGCGACCCGTGTAGATACCGTCAGGCTCCGGCCGGAACGGCGCAGTCGGGTTGCTCGGCAGCGTG
Organism: Nocardia sp. NPDC050793; assembly: GCF_040654065.1. Lineage (NCBI taxonomy): Bacteria > Bacillati > Actinomycetota > Actinomycetes > Mycobacteriales > Nocardiaceae > Nocardia > Nocardia sp. NPDC050793. The sequence continues at coordinate 186,080 of NZ_JBFAHG010000013.1, read as the reverse complement.
CGCCCGAGCAGGCCGCTTGGATCGAGCGGGATCCGGGCGAGTTCGGCGGTCGGCGTCGGCTGGAACTTGTCCAGCAGCGGAATCTGCGTGTCGAGCATCCGCTCGACCTGGGAGACCAACGCGGGAAGGTCGGGACCCGAGGTGTCGTCGACGACCTTGATGAAGATGACGTAGCGGTCGTGCACCGTCCACGAACCGATCGAGGAGACGCCGGGACGCCAATGTGCGGTCGTATCGGGATGTTTGGTGATCCCGACTGGCTCGTTGTCGCGGTTGTAGGTGAAGTCGTCGTGTTCCAGCGTCGGCCCGACAGCCTTCGCGGTGTTCGCGTCGGGGAACATCAAGACCGCGACGTTCATCGTGCGCCGCGGCGCCTCGCGTGGTCCACCGGTGGACCACGCGTTCACCCAGCCCGCGACCAGGTCCTTGGCGACGTCATCAAAGGTGTCGTTGATAACCAGGTTGCCCAGTGTCTTGCGATTCAGCACGATGTGCGGCCGGAGGAACCAGACGTCCTCGACATAGGACGGATCCGCCTCGTAGGGCAGTGCCACGAAATCGCCCAGCCGCTGCGATTCGCGCGAGCGAGCCTGCTTGTCGTTCTTGGCATTTCCGACGGTGCGCGGCTGGGTCGAGTAGTTGCCGACGTCGAGTTTCGAGACGTCCGGCTGAACCTGCTTGGCTGTTCCCGGCACCACCGAGCCACATGCGCCGAGCCCTATCGCCACAGCGACGGCCATCAACAGTGCCCCGCCGGTGCGCGGCAATACCGAATTCTTTGCGAGCTTCATCTCTGCCTCTCGGCTACTGCTGATAAGCCAGCAACTTGTACTGTGCCGCTGCCTTCTGATGCAGCTGCTGGGTGTTCTTACCCGCCACTCGCGCCACGTAGCGGTCGAAGATCACGAAGCACACCGGCGGATACTGCGGTGAGTCGATCTTCTTGTCCTTGGTGTCGAAGCATTTCGCGGTGGGCAGCTTCGGCGGGCCGTCCATCGGTGTATATCCGCTCGCGTCGAGTTCCGCGAATGCTGCGAGCAGCCGCTCGGCGGCATCGGCGTTCGCGGTGCGATACACCCGGCCGCCGGAGTACGCGACAAGATCGACCTCAGCGTCTGCGAACGCAGCCCTCGTCAGTCCGGGATGACGTTCGAAATGCATTGCCGCTTGCGCTGGCATCACAACGGATTGGTCGTACTTCCGCTTCTGGTTGTCTTCGAGCGGGAGGGTGCGACCAAGCAGCCCTTCCGGGTCCAGCGGCAGGGTGCCGAGGTTGTCGAGTGGCGACGGGCTGTATCCCTTCAGAGCGTCGATCAGGTCCGTGAACGCCTTCTGCGCAAAGGACACGAGCGGCGCCGCCTCGGGGGGCTCCGTCAGCGGATCGTCCATATGCACATACATGAGTAATGCGTCCTGCGTCAGCCAGGCATCGAGAAACTTCTTGCTGGGCGACCACTTGGCCCTGGCTTTGGGAAACCCCGGGATGCTGACCGCCTCACCAGGGAGATTCGCCGCTTGGCGTTCGGCGAGTCTCCTCGCCGACTCGTCGGCGTGGTTTGCGTCGGTGAATCGGAGCACCCGCATCTCAACGGACCGACCGGGCGCCGGTACGGCGCGACGTTCGGCGGAGGCCTCCCATCCGGTGACGTACCCCTGCAAGAGCGCCGGAAGCTCCTCGCGGTCGATCGAATAGGGCGTCGAGTTGTTGTCCGGAGTTAGTCTCCGATCGGTGTTTACAAGACGTTGGAATGCGAACTTGCCGTCGATCTCTACAGGCAATGGAACATGCTCGCCGATCCGCACGGCCTCCAATGCCGGACCCGTCTGCTCCGACCGTATCGCTTCCGCATCCCGAGGGACCGAGGGGTAGTTGCCGGAGTCGAGCGCCGAGATATCGATGGCGGGCGCTGCGCCGCCGGAGTCGTCCTGCCCGCAGCCGGAAGCGGCGGTGACCACGGCGGCAAAGACGAGGCACAGAGTGTGTCGGTATCGCATGGGTATCACTCGCTCTTCGCCAGAATCGCGTACTGGGCGGCCGCGCGCTGGTACAGGGCCGGATCGATGGCGCCGGAGAGGCGAGCCTTCGAGACCACGATCCCGACATAGCGTCCGTGGACCACCGCGCAGAACAGGTCGTAGTCCCTGATCGAGTCGGTGGTGTCGAGTCTGACGCAGCGCGCATCTGGCAAGCCCGGCGGCGCGATCAGTTCTTCGTCGTTCTTGCCCAGCCGGACCAGTGCCGATTGCAGTCGGATCGCGGCAGGCAGATCCCGTGCCCGGTAGACGATTCCGCCACGTCGCCCGACGAGATCGACGCCGCTGTCTCGGAAGACCGCCTGCATCTCCACCGCGTTGCGTTCGTAGTGCAGCTCACCGGAAGGCTCGAGCGGCCCGAAGTCGTACTCGACGTAGAACGGGTCGGTGCCGTCCGTCGCTTTCGGTGCCGCACGTCGCATGACGCCCTCCGGGTCCAGCGGGGCGTCGAGGATATCGTCGAGCGGCGCCGGGCGCAGTTGGCCGAGCAGTTCGATCTGCTTGTCGATGGTCTTCTTGAAGACGCTCGCCAGCGCGGCTTGATCAGGTTGCGGCACACCAACATTCGTCAGGATTACAAAGGGTCCCTTGGCGAGGAAAGATACTGCGGTTACGTCGTCCTTCGACGTGGCCTTCGCATCGGAATGCCCGTCGACAGCGATTGGGTGACGGCCCGGATCGGCGTTGGTGATCCGGTCGAAATCGTCCGCGGCCTTCCTGCTGTCCTGTTCGGTTGGGAAGCGGAGAATAGAGACAATGAGTTTCTTGCGGTGGCGCAAATCGGGGTTGATGCGCGAGACATACGCTCCGGCAATCAGTTTGTTGTCGACAGTGACCGGTCGATACTCTTCGGGAAGAGTCTTGCCGATGAACGGATCCTCGGGAAACGAGAACAGTTCGACATCGCCGATCACCGTCAGCGCGCTGTCGATATCGGTCGGGAGGACCAGATAGTTGAGCATCCGCCTGGCTTCGATGGCCATCACATCCGCCGCGCTGCCCACGCTCGGGTCGTATGCGGTCGGTTCGTTCGCGTACGAGCCGGTGTTCAGGGCGCCGACGTCCACCGGGGCCAAGCCCGGTTGGGGAGTGCCCGCAATGCTCGATGAACAGCCGATAGCCGCTGATGCCGTCACTGCGAGCAGCCCGAGTAGGCCGCGACGGACTTTCATGCCTCCCCCAATCCGGGCACCGGTGCCGATGCCACCGCGTTACTTCCCGCCGGATCCTACGTCAACCCGCCGAATCGTTGGCGAGCAGCAGGTATTGGGCGCTCACCCGCTGAGCGAGGTCTTGAGGCTGGTTCGCGTCGACTTCGGCGACGTAGCGGTCGTAGGAGAAGTAGCAGCGGTGTTCCAGGATGATGCGGGCGCTTTGCGGAGGACCTGGGTCTTCCCGGAAGCATCGAGCGTCCGGTAGGCCGGGCGGAGCGTCGATCGGGTCGTAGCCCGGTGGAGTTTGGTCGGCAAGGAAAGCGGTGAGGCGCCCCGCGGCGGCGGAGTCGCCCGCGCGGTAGACGCGAGAGCCCGCGTAGGCGATCAGGTCGACCTTCGCGTCTTGGAAGGCACGGCGGGTCAGATCCGGACGGCTCTCCAGATGCAAAGCGGCAGGCACGGTGTAAGTGCCGGTCACGTCTTCGAGCGTGCCGGGGCGTTCGGCTGCGAGGGTGCGGGCGAGCAGATCGTCTATGGGAATATCGGCGAGTTCGCCTACGGGAGTTGGGGTGAAGCCGCGCAACAGCTCGAACTGCCGGTCGAAGAGCTTCTTGGCAAAGGCCAGCAGCGGGGCGGGGTCGGGTGGGGTTGCGATACCGTCGGAGACGAAGGCCCACAGCAGGTATTCGCCCTGAGCGGTCCACGACTGTACGGAATCGTGAGCGGTCAAATAGGTACGGCCGACGGGATAACCGGGGATTTCGAGGGGCTGCTTCGGCGGATACTGTTCGGCGCTGGCGTCCGCGAGCACGTGCATGGCATGAGTGGCCTGGTCGGGTGTCGTGAACCGGAGCAGCCCGACGCTGACGTCGAGCCCGAAGGTGCGCTTCGCGCGGCGGGAACCGCCGGTGTGCCACCCGGCGACCAAGCCCGGCACGCGTTCGCCGAAGTTCTGGAGATTGCTGATTCCGCTGCCTCGGTACGGTGGGTTTCGGGCGGTGTAGTGGTGGCCCGCGAAGTTGGTGCGGCCGTGGACGAGCCGACTGTCGAGATCCATCGGCAGCGGGACGAGGCCGCCGAGTCGGATGGATTCCCGGACCGCTCCGCCGTCCGCGGTGCGCAGCGCGGACAAGTCCCGAGGCGCGGTCGGGTAGTTGCCCGGATCGAGGGCGGAGGTGTCGACACTCGCTTCTGGCTCGGACCCACAGCCGACGGTGAGTGCGAGGAGCACAGTAAGGCAGGCGAGTGCGATGCGGGAATGTGGCATTGGTCAATCACCCCGCGCCAGGATCGAATACTGCGCAGCCACACGCTGATACAGGCTCGGAGTGAATTGCCCACCGGGCAGGCTGTCAGCTTCGACGACCGCGACGTAGCGACTGTGGACCACGACGCACGTGTAGTCGTAGCGCGGGTCGAAGGCGTCTGCGTCGCGCTGTAGGCACTGGGCGTCGGCGATGCCCGGCGGACCCTCGAAGAGTTGCTCGTCGTCGCCTGGCGCGGCAAGGGCGTGCTGAAGGCGGAACGCCGAATCGAGATCACGAGTGCGGTACACCGTCGCGTCGTTGCGTGCCACGACGTCGACGTCAGCATTTGTCAGCGCCGCCTTCAGTTCGGCACCGCGTGGCTCGAAATGCACCTGCGCCGCGGCGTCATAGATGCCGATCGGCTGAGATCGTTGTGAGGTAGAACTGCCGCCTGCAGGCAGCGGTGGCAACGCGAGGCGCATGATGCCGCCCGGGTTGGCGGGCAGATCGAGAATCTGGTCGACCGGTGTCGGCACAAACCGAGACAACCGTTCGAGCTGCAACTCCAGCATCTTTCGCAATTGCGTCGCGAGGGCGGTCGAGTCGGGCTGCGGGACCGTGGACATGCTCATGATCACCATCGCTCCGCGGGCGGTGAACACGTAGCCCTTCTGGTCGTTCGCGGTGGAGGCCAGCACATCCGCATGCCCGGTGATTTCGAGAGCGTGCCGGTTCGGTGTGAGTTCGCCCATGGCGCGGTCGAATTCCGCTGCGGCGGATCGAGCCGACTCGTCGGAGGGAAATCGAAACAACGCGATCGACATGTTGCGCATAGCTCGTAGGTTTTGATTCGAGCGGGTGGTGACGACGCCTGCGATCAGCTGGTTGCGTTCGGCGATCGGCTCGAACTGGGCGGGAAGAGCGCCGAGGGAATCACTGAACACCGAACTCGGAGCGGAGACGATGCGCGTGGTGTCGAGGGCGGACATCTCGCTGTCGACTTCGTAGGGCGCGACCAGATAGCTGAACAACCGCCTCGACTCGATTGCGAAAACGTCGGCCTTGGTTTCCAACTTCGGCTCGTAGTCGACGGGAGCCGACGGAAATGGTCCGACAGCGAGACTCGGCAGATCGACGGGGGTCATGCCGGGCACGCCACGCCCCTCGATGGTCTGTGTGCCGCAGCCGGACGTCACACCGGCGAGAACGACGAGCGCCGCGGCTACGGACGACAGCGTCCGGAATCCCGAGACGGGGCGCGGCACGGTACTCCCTTCGATCGAATGCTTGCGGCGGCACGCTGTTTCACTTGGACGTGCTGAGTTGGTGTGGCTCGGTCGGTCCGGCTCCGACGGCGGTTGGTCCGCCCGTGGCCGTCACAAACTGTTCGCCAGCAACGCGTACTGGGCCGCCACCTTCTGCCGGACGTCCGGCTCCTTATCGCTGGTCACCACACCCACGTAGCGCTTGTACGGCACGTAGCAGCGGTACTTGTACTCGCGCTCCGGGTCGCCTTTGCTGTTGAGCTGCAGGCATTTCGCGCCGGGGACGTCGTTGGGGGCGTTGATCGGGTCGAACTGGTCGCCGACGGTATCGATGAGGCCGGTGGCGAGTTTCTGGGCGGCGTCGCTGTCGCGGGTGCGGGTCACCGAGCTGGCGTCGACGATGGCGATCTTGTCGACGCCCGTTTCCTCGATGAGGCGCTGGGTGGCGGTTTGATCGTCGGCGGAGTGGATGCCGTGGTTGCCGCTGTAGATGGCGAAGGAGACCGGGTCGGGTGAGTGGCCCGAGCGGTCGGCGACGGCGACGCGGGCCAGCAGGCCGTCCGGGTCGACCTTCAAGGTGTCGAGCTTGGCGACCGGGGTCGGCTGGAACTTGTCCAGCGCGGGCACCTGGGCGGCGAACGTCTTGTCCACCCAGTTCACCAGGTCGGTGCTGTCGGCGCGGGGGCGCTGGACGAACAGCGAGATGACGAACTCGCGGTGGGCGAGGAAGGCGCCGACGTTGGGAACGCCTGGGCGCCAATGCAGGTAGGCGTCGGGGTATTTGGTGGACCCGAGCCTGCGGTTCTGGTCGGAGATGCCGATGTCGGCGTCCTCCAGTTCGCGGGCGGCGAGTTTGGCGGTGGCCTCGTCCGGAAAGCGGAACACGACGTTGGTGACCGCGGTGGCATCGGCGGCGGGGCGGGTCTGGCCGGTGGGATCGGCCTTGTCGGAACCGCTTGCGGCGAACCCGGTCACCATCTTGCGGTTGTCCAGCACCGGTTTGGAGACGTTGGCGACGAAGTCGAGTGCGGCTTCGGTGTCGGCGAGCACGGTGCTGCCGCGCCCGAAGTTCAGCGACGGATCGATGCGCACGGTAGGCACCACGGCCTCGGACATGCGCATACCCTCCAGCAGCGCGCCGTCGCCGCCCGAATCCTGGTCGTAGGCATGCTTGTCCACCGGATAGGTGCCCACTTCCAGTTTGCGGACGTCGAGCTCGCCCGGTAGCGCGGTGCCTGCCACGCCGCTGCACCCGGTCAACGCACCGGCCGCCACCACACACGCCGCCAAGATCGCGATGCGCGAAGTCCGAACCATGACAGGCCCCTCGTTCCTCCCGTACCTGCCCTTGAAGTTACCCGACGAACGCCGGGCAGAGCGACCGATCAGACACCGATTGCAATACGCTGGGGGACATGGCGACGACCTTGAACCAGACCCCCGGTGGAGGCCGATACCGGTGAAGGATCGGCAGGTCGAGGTCGTCGCGGGGAATCACGCCGTCGCCCGGGTCGCGGGCTCGGTGCTGGTGGTCGCGCATCGGGGCCGGGACAAGCCGACCGAGGACGCGCCCGCCGTCATCGCGCTGGAATCGCTGGCGGAACTGGTCAGAGCGGCCGTCGAGCAACAGCCGAACGGCCAAGGCGCGTTGGTTGCGCGGCAGGCGACGCGCTGGCTCATGAAGCACGCGGAGCAGATCAGCCCCGGTGTGCCGATCGATTTCGGCATTCTCTCCACAGCGGAGAACGGCGGAGTGGCGATCTTCCTGCACGGTGCGGTGACCGCGGTGCTCGCCGGAGACGGCAGGGTCGAGCGTTACCGGGGTAGCGACGCGGCGTTCACCGTCGACCGGGTCGGGTCCGTTCCGGCGCTCGGTGTCGCGCTGTTCATCGACGACGACGAGGGCCGGGTTCCCGAAATTCCCGCGCAGCGCGGAATCGGCTGGCTGGTAGAAGGTATCGCGCAAGCCGGAGGCGCGATCGTCTGGTCGGACGGTGCTCGTTCGCGTCCGGCGCAGGCCGCCCGGCCGGACACCGCCGAACAGCGTGCGCCGCAGCACCATCGCACGCCCGCCGCGCCGCTGCCGACCGCCCGCATCGATCCGGAACCCCGCCAGCGGCCCCGTCCCGAACCGCAACCCGCGGCGACGCAGGCGTCGACCTCGATGCTGGACTCGGTGACCGACCAGGCCGACCCGCACGAGGCCGACACTCAGATCGGCGGCACCAACCCGGCGCCGCTGCCCGATCCCGATCTGCAACGCCGCCTCGAAGCCACCGCCAAGGCCACCGCCCTCACCGTGAAGGTGATGGGATTCAAGTGCGCGCGAGCCCATCCCAGTGATCCGCGCGGGGCGTTCTGCACCGTCTGCGGCATGCCGGTGGATCAGACCCAGGCGCTGATCGAGGTGGTCCGCCCGCCGCTCGGCATGCTGATCCTCGACGACGGCATGACCTACATGCTGGCCGCCGACGCGGTGCTCGGCCGCGATCCCGAGCACTCCGAAGCGGCGCAGCGCGGGCTGATTCCGCTGAAGGTCGAGGACAACTCCGGCGGAATGTCGCGCGCGCACGCGGAGATTCGGCTGATCAACTGGGATGTGGCCGTGGTGGACCGTGGCTCGACCAACGGCACCCGCACGCGGCTGCCCGGGTACCGCGACTGGATCCGCCTCAATCCCAACCAGCCGATGATCCTGGTGCCGGGCACCGAGGTGATGATCGGCAACCGGGTGCTGCGCTTCGAGCCCGCCGCGCCGCCGCCGTTCGGGGGCTGACGAACCGTCGCCCCGATCGGCGCGTTCGCGCGGGCCTAGGAGTATCGCGACATGCAGGTGTTCTCGCCGTTGAGCACGCCCGCGCGGAAGGCGTCCACCCTGGCGAACCCGCTCGGCACCGTCTTGCCTTGCACGTCGCTGGCCGCGAGGCCGTCGGTGAGCAGACCTGACACCGCCTCGTCGAGGTCGCCCGCGGCAAGGGAGATGTCGCCCTGGGTGCGTTGGCGATTCGGGTCGGCGAGCCTGCCGGTGACCACGCCGGCCAGGCAGGCGGCGCGCAGTCCGGTCTTGGCGCCGACCAGCGACTGGCCGTGGCTCTGCTGCACGGCGAGGGTGTAGCGGGCGATGAAGACGACGTACCCGTTGTAGTCGCCGGTCACCTTGAGCGGCAGCGGGTCGTCCTCGTCGACGTCGGCGGTGCCGCGTTTGGCCAGCTCGGGGATGTCGGTGGCGATGAGATTCTCGGCGGGACAATAGGAGACCGGCGCGGTGGTGGTGCCGTCCCGGCAGTCGATCTTCGCGCCGTTGTAGTTGTAGGTCGGGCTGTCTTCGATGGGCAGGATCGAGGCGAGCGCCTTGGTGAGCTCGACCAGGCTCTCCTTGTCGATCGGATACTCGCCGGTGCTGCCACCCAGCGTCTGCGGCAGACCGCCGCGGCGCTGGTTGATCTCGTCGATGTCGATGCCCTTGCACGCTTTGGGGCCGTCGGTGAATCCGATCTGCACCGCGGTGACCCGCTCGAACGCGGAGCCGTGCACGCTCTCCGGATCGTCGGGGTCGGAGTCGCGGATCGCGACGGTGGCGGCGAGCACCGTGTTCAGGCCGTCGGAGGTGTTGATGGTGAAGTGCTTCGACTTGCCCTCCGCCACATGACGAATGAACGCGCCCGCGAAGCAGTCTGCCTGCTGCTCCTTGACGATCACCGGGTCCTTCGAATCGACGATCTTGGCCTGCGCCTGCACGGCGTGCCCGTATTCGTGGGCGAGCACCATGACGACGGCCATCTTGCCGAAGGTGTCCTCCATGGTGGGCAGCAGCACCGAGCGGTCCCAGCCGATGGAGTTGTCCAAGCGGCAGAAGGCCGCGTTCACCAGCCGGTAGGTCGTCTCCTTGCAGAACTCCGGTGCGTCGTTGCGCGGCGCCTTCGCACTCCAGGAGATGAGCCGCTCGACCGGTTCGAACTCGCCGTCGAACTCCTTGCCGTACTCCGCGCGCCAGTAGGTCTGGATGTCGTCGATGGCGTTGAGCGCCAGGGTGTCGGTCGCGCCGCCGTCGCCGTTGACCGCGGTGAGGCCGGAGTCGGGCACCCCGGGACGCGGTCCGCTCGGGCCGCTCGTCGTGGGCAGTCCGGCTACCTTGAACGGGTCGTCGTAGACCGAGACCGCGCGTCCGTCCACCGTGCGCGTACACCCCGCGAGCAGGGCCATCGCGCACAGCACAACCGTAATGACAGCGGTCGCTTGGAGTTTCGGCAAAGCTCCCCCTAGTCGGCCGGTAGCACGTTCACGTCGGTCGCCGGATCGGGGCGAGAGGCGCGTCGGGGGCACCGCCGATGTCCGGTTGATGGCATAGTATCCGCTGCATGTCTTTACCGGGGGCGCAGACCATCACCGTGCGCCATGATGGAACTGAACGGGTCTTCGATTCGAATCAGAAAGTCACCATGGGCCGTGCGCCCGAGGTGACGCTGTTCGTCGACAGCCCGCTGGTGTCGCGGGTACACGCGACGCTGGCCTGGCAGGGGAGCGGCTGGGTTCTCACCGACAACGGCAGTACCAATGGCGTTTTCGTGGACGCGCGCCGGCTGAGTCAGCCGGTGTCCATCGATCGGCCGACGCAGGTCAGGCTCGGCGACGCGATCAGCGGTCCGCTGCTGCACCTGCTGCCCGCCGCGGCGCCGGTCCGGCAGGCGCACACGCCGCAGCCGTCGTCGCAGCCGCAGCAGGCGGTTCGGCAACGGCCGAGTTACCAGCATCCGAACCGTCCGCCGATCGGGCAGCCGGCTCACCAGCCCGCCCCATCGCATCATCCGCCGACGCCGCATCAGCCGCTGCCTTCGCACCAACCGGTCGGGGCGCACCAGCCGCCTTCGCAGCCGACGCCACAGCAGCCCAACTTCAACATGACCACCAAGGCCGACACCTCCGCGCTGCCGCCGCTGCGCGCGAGGGCGTCGACCTCGCCGATCGCCAGGGCCGACCGGATCCCGTCCGGTGGCTTGGCCATCGGCCGCACCACCGACAACCAGATCGTCGTCAACGATCCGCTGGCCTCCCGCAAGCATGCCCGCCTCGTCGCGGCCGGAGAGGGCCTCACCATCGAGGACCTCGGCTCGGCGAACGGCACCTTCGTCAACGGCACCCGTCAGCAGCGAACGGTGCTGCGCGAGCGCGACATCGTCACCATCGGCAACATCGACTTCGTCGTCCAGCAGGGCACCCTGGTGCATCGGCAGAAGCCGGTCGCCGAACAAGGTCTGCACGTGCACGGCGTCGGATTCACTGTCGAGGGCAACAAGCAGCTGCTCGTCGACGTGAACATGCAGGCGGGTCGCGGCACGCTCACCGCGCTCATCGGTCCATCGGGCGCGGGCAAGTCGACGCTCTCGAAGCTGATCGCGGGCACCACTCAGCCGTCCGGCGGCGTGGTGACGTTCGAAGGCCGCAACCTGCACGCCGAGTACGAGGCGTTGCGTTCCCGTATCGGCATGGTCCCGCAGGACGACGTGCTGCACCGGCAGCTCACGGTGCGCCAGGCGCTCGGCTACGCCGCCGAGCTGCGGTTGCCGCCGGACACCACCAAGGCCGACCGCCAGCAGGTGATCGATGGTGTGCTGAAAGAACTTTCGCTCACCGAGCACGCCGACACCAGGGTCGACCGGCTCTCCGGCGGTCAGCGCAAGCGGGCCTCGGTGGCGCTCGAACTGCTCACCGGTCCCTCGCTGTTGATCCTCGACGAGCCGACCTCGGGTCTGGACCCGGCGCTGGACCGGCAGGTCATGGTGATGCTGCGCGAGCTGGCCGACGCAGGTCGCGTGGTCATCGTGGTCACCCACTCGGTGGCCTGCCTGGACATGTGCGATCAGGTGCTGCTGCTGGCGCCGGGCGGCAAGACTGCGTTCTGCGGGCATCCGGCCGGGGTGGGCGGGGCCTTGGGAACCAGCGACTGGGCCGAGATCTTCGCGAACGTGGCGGCCAATCCGGACCAGGCGTTCGCCGCTTATCGATCCAGACAGGCGTTCGCGCCCCCGCCGCCCCCGCCGCCGCGTTACGGACCTGCGGGCAGCCCGCCGCAGTCGAGCGGGTTCAAACAGTTCTCCACGCTGGTGCGTCGACAGATCCGGCTGATCTTCGCCGACCGCGGCTATCTGGTCTTCCTCCTGTTGCTGCCGTTCATTCTCGGTGTGCTGTCGCTGGTGGTGCCGGGCAAGAACGGTTTCGCGCCCGGCGGACTGACGACGTTGCCCACCGGCGAGATCGTGCGCGTCGGCGGTGGCGAGACCCAGCAGTTGCTCGTCGTGCTCATTCTCGGCGCCTGCTTCATGGGCGCCACACTGACCGTGCGCGACCTGGTCGGCGAGCGCACGATCTTCTATCGCGAGCGCGCGGTCGGCCTGCTGCCCTCGGCGTATCTGATGGCCAAGATCGCGGTGTTCAGTGTCACCGCGTTCCTCCAGGCCGCGGTGCTTGTCGGGATCACACTGGCGGGCAAGAACCCGCCCGGCGCGGGTTCGGTGTTGTCCTCCGGCAGTTTCGAGCTGTACATCGATATCGCGCTGACCGCGGTGTGCTGTGTGGTGTTCGGTCTGCTGATCTCGAGCCTGGCGAAGTCGAACGAGCAGGTCATGCCGATGCTCGTCGTCATGATCATGGTGCAGCTGGTGATGGCGGGCGGGCTCATCCCCGTGACCGACCGGGTCGTTCTGGAACAGCTGTCCTGGGTGTTCCCCTCGCGCTGGGGGTATGCGGCGGGGGCGTCGACCGTCGATATCAAGACCATCTTCGCCAACGCCCAGCAGGACAAACTCTGGGACCACACGGCGGGCATCTGGATCCTCGACGTGGCGCTGTTGCTGGTGATCACCGCGCTGCTCGCGTTCGTGACCTGGCAGCGGCTGCGGCTGAAGAAGTCGGCGGCGTGACCACCTACTCGAGCCGCCACGACCTGTGGTCGGGTGGGATCGCGCGCGTGTCGCTCACCCAGCAGGCACACTTATGACTGTGACGGTGCGAGTAGGGGCAGTGCATCTCGGCTGGGATGTGGTGTCCGTGGCAGCGGGCGGCGGACGTACTCCGATCCGGCCGGTGCAGGTGGAGGGTACGTACACACCGCCGGCGTATTTGCTGGCCGATTCGTCGGGACGGCTGCACACCGCCGGCGTCGACCGGCAGCGTCCCGATCTCGGGATGGCCATCGCCGACGTGCGCGACATCCTCGGTCACTCGCAGATCGTGGTGGCCGGGGCGACCTGGCCCGCGGAGATGGTCTTCCGCGCCAGGATGTACAACCCGCTCGCCGCCATCGGCAAGTACCTGCGCGGCAAACCGGACGTGGTGGCGCTGCCCTTCCCTGACGGCTGGCCGGACGAGAAGGTCGAGGTGTACGCCGAGCTCGTCGAGACGCTCGATGTGGTGGTGGAACCGCTGCCGGAGAGCGTCGCGCTCTCGGGCTATGTGCGGGCTCTCGGTTTGGTGCGCGCGCCCGACGAGCGCAATCCGCGTGGAGTCGGCGCCACCGGCGTGTATTCGGATGGCCGCACGATGCTCGTCGTCGCGGTGCACGGGGACGACGAGCAGCCCACCGAATCGGTCGACGTACCGGTGACCAGTGACGCGATGCGCGACGCCCGCTCGGCCGACAACGTGGTGATCGAGGTCATGGCCGCGGCCCGCTCCATCGGGGCGGACACCTCGACGGTGCTGCTGAGCGGCAATGTCTGTTTCAACGAGGCGTTGCGGTTCGCTTTCCAGAACCACCTCGGCCACCGGTTGCAGGTCGCCGATCATCCGATGCACGCGCTGGTCCTCGGGGCCACCCATCTGCTGGTGACCGACAACGAGTCGGGCGAGCCGGAGCAAGGGGGCAGGCACGCCGAGGGCGGGCAGCGGAACGACTACACCCCGCCGCAGCAGGCGCATCCTCAGCATCGAATGCAGACGCCGCAGTGGCAGGCGGATGCGGGGCAGCGGGCGGCCGAACCGGCTCAGCGGCCGGTCGAACCGGCACAACGTCCCGTCGAGCATGCCCAGCGTCCACCAGAAACGGCGCAGCGGCCCGAACTCGGTCCGCCGTCTTCGCCGGGATCGCCCGTGGTCACCTACGGCCCCGGCTACCCGACTGCCCCGCCGAGCGCCGAACCGCAGCCCAGCGAGGAGCCCACCACCCGCGTCACCCGCGAGGAGCTGGCGCGCGGTCTCCCGCCCAACCTGGCGGAGCTGGGCAGCCGGTTCACCAGGCCGCCGGGCCAGCAACCCGATGATCAGCGGACCACCGTGCTGGGTCGCCAGGCGCCCGGCTCGCAGCCGCCGTACCCGCCGCCCGGCCACCAGGGTTCCTGGCAGGAGCCGTCCGCCGAGGACGACGAGGACAGCAAGGAGCGCAAGGGCAAGCTCTGGAACAAGATGAAGGGCAACCTGTTCGGCGCGCATGCCGTGATGGGCGCGGTAGCGCTTGCCGTAGTGGTCATGCCTTCCGAGGGCGACAGGGTCGAGCTCACCGGCGCCGCCGAGTCCGTCCGCTCGGTGCTCGGCGAGGTGCGGCCCGTGTCGTGCGGGCTGACGCCGCACATCGCGCCCGAAGACCGCAGGCAGGGGATCGCCACGGTGCGGGTGCCTTCGTCGACTGAGTCGGAATGTGCTCCTCCGAACATGGACACGCTCCGATACGTGGTGCCTGGACCGCCGGGCGCGATCGATCCGGGGGCCCCGGTCGAGATCTGACCGGATTCGGGTCCCTCGATGCCTTCCTGGTATCGTTCTGCGTTGGCGTGTGGACGGCCGGGCGATTCCCCGTGGATCACCAGGTCGCACACCGAGGCCCGGGTCTCAACCGGCCGCCGGGGTCACCTCGACCGCACGCTTGGCTGGCAACACCGACGACAGACAGGGAAGCACTGTGCCTACGTACAGCCCCAAGGCGGGTGACGTGACCCGTAAGTGGTACGTCATCGACGCCACTGACGTAGTGCTCGGCCGTCTCGCCGTTCAGGCAGCGAATCTGCTGCGTGGCAAGACCAAGCCGACCTACGCGCCGAACTTCGATGGTGGCGACTTCGTCATCATCATCAACGCGGACAAGGTTGCCATCTCCGGCAACAAGCGCACCGACAAGCTCATCCACCACCACTCCGGGCACCCGGGCGGCCTCAAGTCGCGCACTGTCGGTCAGGTGTTGGAGACCCGTCCGGAGCGTCTCGTGGAGAAGGCCGTCAAGGGCATGATCCCGAAGAACAAGCTGGGCAACGCGATCGCGGGCAAGCTCAAGGTCTACGCGGGCCCGACCCATCCGCACACCGCTCAGCAGCCCGTTCCGTTCGAGATCAAGCAGGTGGCCCAGTGACCGCTCCTGAGGAATACAACGAGGACTTCTCCGAAGAAGCCGCCGTCGAGGTCGTGGAGGAGGACTACGGCTACGAGGCCGAGCCCGCCGCCTACGCTCCGGTCGTCATCGACCGCCCGGTGCAGACCGTCGGCCGCCGCAAGGAGGCCGTCGTCCGCGTCCGGCTGCTGCCCGGCTCCGGCAACTTCGTGCTCAACGGCCGCACCATCGAGGACTACTTCCCGAACAAGGTGCACCAGCAGCTGGTGAAGTCGCCGCTGGTGACCGTCGAGCGCACCGAGTCCTTCGACGTGCACGCCCGCCTGGTCGGCGGCGGCCCGTCGGGCCAGGCAGGCGCCCTGCGTCTGGCCATCGCCCGCGCGCTGATCGAGGTCACCCCCGATGACCGTCCCGCTCTGAAGCGGGCGGGCTTCCTGACCCGTGACCCGCGTGCCACCGAGCGCAAGAAGTACGGTCTGAAGAAGGCGCGTAAGGCGCCTCAGTACTCGAAGCGCTGATTTTGGCTTCGTCGATCTCCGCCATCCGGCACCGTGGAGGTGCCGGGGGCGGTATGGTCGGCGCTGCAGCTGTACGAGAGCAGGCTTCCAGCACCGCTGGTCGCCTGCTCTCGCTGTATTGAGTCGCGGCGTTCGCGGGCCCGCACGGTTGCACAGGCCGACGCCTGCGGGCCTCTTCGCATGTCGCGAAACCATCGATGAGGGGCGAGGTATGGGACGTTTGTTCGGCACCGACGGTGTCCGTGGGCTTGCCAATGGATCGCTGAGTCCGGAGCTGGCACTGCGGGTTTCGGGAGCGGCGGCGCAGGTGCTCGGCCGCGGCAAGAAGCGTGCGCTCGCGGTTGTCGGCCGCGACCCGCGTGCATCCGGCGAAATGCTGGAGGCCGCCGTGACCGCCGGGCTGACCGCTGCGGGTGTCGACGTGCTCTCGGTGGGGGTGCTGCCGACTCCGGCGGTCGCCTACCTGACCGGTCTCTACGACGCGTGTCTCGGCGTGATGATCTCCGCCTCGCACAACCCGATGCCGGACAACGGCATCAAGATCTTCGCCGCGGGCGGTCACAAGCTCGACGACGCCGTCGAGGACCGGATCGAGGCGCTGGTGGCCGAGGACGCGATGGCGCGCCCGACCGGCGCGGGCATCGGGCGGGTGCTGAACGCCTCCGGCGCGCGCGATCACGGCCTTGTCATCCCGGACCAGTACAGCTTGGAAGGCACCCACGAGCGGTACGTCGAGCACCTGGTCGAGGCCACCGGGCAGGACCTGAGCGGGCTCACCGTGGTGGTCGACTGCGCGCACGGCGCGGCAGCCGAGGTCGGCCCCGCCGCGTACCGCGAGGCGGGCGCGACGGTGATCGCCATCAACGCCGAACCCGACGGCCTCAACATCAACGATGGCTGCGGCTCGACCCACCTGGAACAGGTGCAGCGCGCGGTGCGCGAGCACGGCGCCGACCTCGGCCTGGCCCACGACGGCGACGCCGACCGCTGCCTCGCCGTTGACGCCGAAGGCAATGTCGTCGACGGCGACGCGATCCTCGCGATCCTCGCCCTCGCCATGAAGGACGCGGGCGAACTGACGAGCGACACGCTCGTCGCCACCGTCATGAGCAACCTCGGCCTGCACATCGCCATGCGCGAGGCCGGAATCACCCTGCGCACCACCGCCGTCGGCGACCGCTACGTGCTGGAGGAACTGCGCCGCGGCGGATACAGCCTCGGCGGCGAACAGTCCGGTCACGTGGTGCTGCCGAAGTACGGCACCACCGGCGACGGCATCCTCACGGGCCTGCGCCTGATGGCCAGGATGGCCCAGACCCACCGCACCCTCGCCGACCTGGCGAACGTGCTGCGGACCGTGCCCCAAGTGCTGGTGAACGTGCCGGTCGGCGACAAGGCGGCGGTCGCCGCTGCGCCGGAGGTACTGGAGGCGGTGCTGGAAGCCGAGCGCGTGCTGGGTAATACGGGACGGGTTCTGTTGCGTCCCAGCGGTACCGAGCAGTTGGTGCGGGTGATGGTCGAGGCGACCGATCTTGTGCAGGCCAAGCAGCTTGCGGACGACCTGGCAAAGCGAGTTGCGTCGGTCTAGGTTTCGCTGATCGGTCGGGTGCTTCGCAGGGGCTTCGTACGCTTCGCAGCAGCTGTACGCGCTGCGAAGCGTTGGGAAGCTCTGCGAGGATGGGGTTCGCGTGGGGCTTCTGCTGGTTCGGTTGGCTCGGGCTTGGTTAGCGGGTGACGGCGGCTGAGCCGCCGGGTTGCGTCCGGGGACGTGATTCCTGGACTTTGCCTGTTCGAATTTGTCTGCCCGCCATGGTTTTACCGTGAGCGGTGCTGGGCGCGTCGTGTGGCGTACCCGGCTTACCTCCCGCTGTTGGGTGGGTTTGTTCGGCTTCCGGCATGGTCGGCTGGCTGTGGTTGCGTTTCGGTCGGGTTGGGGGAGAAGGGATCGTGTGTTCGTCGGGGGCTGATTGTGTTGCGGCTGAGCCATTTTGAGCAAGCGCCGCTCCAATCCGCACTACCTGTCAACCCCCTAACCGCCATTTGACTCCCGTCGATAGAGAAATGGATTCGACGGTAGTCAAATGGCGGTTGAAACCGCGACCAGAACCACCATTTCTCTCCCGCCGATTCCGTCGCCTATCCCGCCTCCTCGAGCGCAACCGCAGCCGGTTGACCGGGCTGGGAGTTGCGCTAACCCTTGTGACTGCGGGAGGTAAGTCGGGTACGGCACTCGTCGTGCCCAGCACTGCTTCGAGGAATACTTGGGTAGGCGCGCTACCCGAGGTTGCCGAGCATTGGGAGTCTCGCCCCAGCTACCACCCCATACGCGAGTTGCCGAAGAGAACGCGACCAACCGGAGTCCCAGCAATCACCCCGGCGCGCGTTGCCCACGACCCGCAACCAACCGGAGTCCGGACCTGCACCGACAGGCGAGTTGTCCACAGCCCCCAAGTTATCCACCGCCCAACAGTTTCCGCAGGTCACCAAATCCGGCCCACGCCGCACGTAGCCGATGGTGGTCCCATGCGACCGGGACTGACGGAAGTTCGAGACAAGCAATTCGGCGCCTTCACCGCCTGGCAGGCTTTGTGCGAGTACACCCGCGCCGAAATGCGCACTCGCGTCGACCGCGGCGAATGGGTGCGCGTGTTCCACGGCGTCTACCGCGAAAACACCACAACGCCGATTCCGCAACTGCGGGTGGAGGCAGCGCGGCTATCGATCGGCGCCCAGTCGCTGGCCGCCGCATACGAGACTGCCGCGGAACTCCACGGTTTCGCAGTATGCGAAAGCACAGCAACGCATGTGCTCGGCGCTCAACGATCGAGAACCTCGCGCCTGGTCGTGCACAGCGATCGGACCGAGCGGGGAGATCTGGAACTGAGCAACGGCATCGTGGCCACGAACGCGATCCGCACCGCCGTCGACGTCGCACGTACCGCCGACCGGCTCGACACACTCGCGACGCTGGACTCCGCACTGCGCCACGGCATCTCCCGGACAGCTCTGCTCGCGGAAAGCGAGCGGCACCGAGGGCGTCGCGGCTACGTGCAGGCGGTGGAGCTGATCGAACTCGCGGACGGTCGCGCGGAGTCGCCGATGGAGTCGCGAACGCGGCTGCGCTGTATAGACGCCGGACTGCCGCGTCCTGAGCCGCAGGTCGAGGTGTCGACCGGGAACGGGCTTCGGCGACTCGATCTCGGCTGGCCGGAGTGGCGTATCGGCCTGGAGTACGACAGCGCGACATGGCATTCCGGCGAAGCAGCGGCAGCACGCGACGACCTGCGGCACAACTGGCTCTCGGCGGACGGCTGGACTGTCTACTACGCGACCGCCACCGACGTGTACCTGCGACCACAAAACTTCGTCGAGCCCATCCGGTGCGCGATGAGGGGACGGTGAGCAATGCGTGCCCAACTCCCAGGCCCCGCAGCGCCGGTAAGCCGGTCAGTCCTCGATGAGTCTGCCGTGGTCCATATGCCAACGTCGCGTCGCGCGCACCGAATCCAGCATCCGCCGGTCGTGGGTGACCAGCAGCATTGTGCCGGTGAAGGATTCGACGGCCTGTTCGAGCTGTTCGATCGCGGGCAGGTCGAGGTGGTTCGTCGGCTCGTCCAGCACGAGCAGATTCACGCCGCGTGCTTGCAACAGCGCAAGCGCGGCGCGGGTGCGCTCGCCGGGCGAGAGGGTGTCGCAGGCGCGTGGCACGTGTGGCCCGCGCAGCCCGAACTTCGCCAGCAGTGTGCGCACCTCCGCGTCCGGCCAGTCCGGCATCTGCGCGCCGAAAGTGTCCGCGAGGGAGTCGGTTCCGCGGAAGAGGCCGCGCGCCTGATCGACCTCGCCGATCTCGACACCGGAGCCGAGCGTCGCGGTCCCCGAGTCGGGCCGGATCTTGCCGAGCAGCAGTGCGAGCAGCGTCGACTTGCCGGAACCGTTCGCTCCGGTCAGCACGATCCGATCCGCCCAGTCGACCTGGGTCGTCACCGGGCCGAGGGTGAAGTCACCGCGGGTGACCGTCGCGTCGGAGACCGTGGCGACCACCGACCCGCTGCGCGGCGCGGCGGCGATGGACATCCGCAGCTCCCACTCCTTGCGCGGCTCCTCCACCACCTCCAGCCGCTCGATACGGCGTTGCGTCTGACGGGCTTTGGCCGCCTGCTTCTCGGTCGACTCCGCGCGCATCTTGCGGCCCGCCTTGTCGGAATCCAGCTTCTTCGGATCGCGTGCCTTGCGGCGGGCGTTGCGCACACCGTGCTCGAGCCAGTTGCGCTGCATCTGCGCACGCGCTTCCAGGCCCGCTTTGGTGTCGGCGTACTCCTCGTAGGCGTCCCTGGCGTGCTGGCGGGCGATCGCCCGTTCGGCGAGGTACGACTCGTAGCCGCCGTCGTAGATACCGACCTGCTGCTGCGCCAGATCCAGTTCGACGATCCGGTTGACGGTGCGCGCCAAGAACTCTCGATCATGGCTGATCACCATCAGCGGCACCCGCACGCCGGTGACGAACTGTTCGAGGCGAGCCAGTCCGTCCAAGTCCAGGTCGTTCGTCGGCTCGTCCAGCAGCAGAATGTCGAAGCGGGACAACAAGACCGATGCCAGACCGGCCCGTGCCGCCTGACCGCCGGAGAGACCGGTCATCGGCGTGTCGAGCCCGCTCGCGAGGCCGGCGCTGAGACCGAGGTCGGCGGCGATTTCCTCGGCCCGCTGATCGAGGTCGGCTCCACCGAGCGCGAGCCAGCGTTCCAACGCGGGCGTGTAGTCGTCCGCGCCACCCTCGGCGAGGCGTTCCGCGGCGGAGTCCATGGCGTGCTGCGCCGCCGCGACCCCGGTCCGGCGGCCGAGGAACTCCAGGACGGTTTCGCCGGGAATCCGCTCCGGCTCCTGCGCCAGGTAGCCGACCGTCCCGTCCGGCGGGCTGAGGGTGATAGAGCCGGCGGGCGCCGTCCGGTCGGCCAGCATGCGCAGCAACGTCGACTTGCCCGCGCCGTTGACGCCGACCAAGCCGATCACGTCACCGGGAGCGAGCGTCAGGTCCAGCTCGTCGAACAGGGTGCGTTCGCCGTGTCCGGCGGAGAGTCCGCGCGCATGCAAAGTGGTGCTCACCTGAAGAAGTCTGCCGTGCTCGCCTCAGCGCACCGCACGGGGCCGCACTCGAACGACCCCCACCGGCCGTCGGACGAACCGGGTTCGCGGTCGTATTCGGGGTTCCACCCTGAGTCGGAGCTTCGAGAATTCAGGGTGCCGATGGGTCAACGGACCGATGTGCGCGAGCACGTTCACGCGGAGAGTGGATGGCACAGCGATCGACACCAGAGAGGGAAATCCGATGACCGCACCCGCCCGCCGCCTCACCCGCACCTCCCACGACAAGTGGATCGCCGGAGTCTGCGGCGGCATCGCACAGTACTTCGGCTGGAACGCAGGCATCGTCCGGCTGTTGTTCGTGCTGTCCTGCCTGCTGCCCGGCCCGCAGTTCATCCTGTACCTCGTTCTCTGGCTGGTGATTCCGAAAAAGTGACCGGCGCGACCGGGTCGGGGGCTGCGCCAGGGACTCGTGGATGACAGGATGGAGTGATTCCCCGCGTCCCGCGGGAGTTCCGTACCATCGCACGAGTCCCGTCCGAGGAGGAGCCATGATCACGTCCGGCGAGTTCCCGGGCCTGGATTTACCCGATATCGACGCGTCCACGCCATTGGGCGGCCTCGGTGCGGTCGAACTGGACCAGCCCACCCAGGACATCAACGCCGACGGCATCCTGGATTCCATCACCACCCAAGGCGACGACGCGATGCAGGTCTGGACCGATTACGACCACGACGGCTTCGCCGACCACGTCACCGTCGTGGAAAAGGACGGCGACTACGCCGCCTGGGAGTTCCACCGCCACCCCGACGGATCCTCCGAATGGGTGCGCACCGATCAGGGCAAGATCGGGCAGTAATCGATGTTTGCGGCGGGTGCGCTGCCAAAAGCCATCCGCCCCAGACTCTTCCGAAACACGTCCGCGCGGCCGCGTGATCCTGCATTGGTAAGACCCAATCCGACTCGGCCGACGACACGTCCGCACGCGGCCGAAAGCCATGCGCCGCCATATGAACCCGACGACTTCCCTCGCCTCTGGCTACACTCCCTCCCATACGGCCCCCGAACGCCGAACCCCTCGGAGGGTGAAACAGGCCGCAGGCTGCAATGATCCGCACATCTCCGTGCGGATCATTGGAACCTGCGTCCGCGTCCTCACGAGCCCGATTGAGCCTCGTTCCGGCGCCCAGTAAGTTCTCTGTACGACTGCGGCGCAGTGCTGAAGATCCAACGGAACCGAGCAACGCCGAAGCGCGTCGAAGAAGGTATGGCGATACTCGGCGTGCCTAGGCTCCCTAGGGTTCCGAGCTGGGGATCGGACGAAGCGACTACGGAGGGGCCCCGTACTGATGACCGACTCGAGCAGCACGCTTGGTGTGAAGACCGGTGAACTCGGCCGATTGAGCAATGAGCTTCAGGCGTCGACCGACGTCGTCAAGAACCAGATCAAGAAGATCAGCGACAACCTCTTCGGGCCGGGCGACGCCGGATCGAAGTACACGAGCAAGGGCAAGGACATTCAGGCCGGGTTGGAGGAGCTGCGTCAGCGCATCGATGACTGGTCCAACGCGAGTGGAGCCACCGCGGACGTGATCGGTGCCGCGGTGGTCAGCTACTCCACCGTGGACGAACAGCGTGCCAGCGAACTGAACAACAAGTGACCCGGGGGACCGAAGAATGACTTCCGATGCGCCTGTTTCCAGCACTATCACGCAGTTGCTGGACTACGGATCGAATATGCTGCGCTACTTCGAACACTTCGAGCCGCTTTACGAAGAAGCCTTCGGTCGATTACCCAGCAACCTGAAGAGCTATGAGGAACTGCACAAGCGGTACTACGAGCAGAACGGGCTGAACGAGGACAAGCTGACGCACACGGTGGACGCCTTGAAAGAGGTCGTCAAGGTGATGCAAGAGCAGTACGGTGCACAATCGAAGACGTCGCAGAGCATCTCGCAGGCATGGCAGGGTGATGCGGCGACCGCGTCGCTGAACATGATGTCCACGCAGCTCAGGCTGGCCGACGCAGACGCCAAGATCGCCCAGGAAATCCTCGGGGCCTTCGAAAAGGCTCCGCAGAGCCT
Organism: Nocardia sp. NPDC050793; assembly: GCF_040654065.1. Classification (NCBI taxonomy): domain Bacteria; kingdom Bacillati; phylum Actinomycetota; class Actinomycetes; order Mycobacteriales; family Nocardiaceae; genus Nocardia; species Nocardia sp. NPDC050793. Next base: position 163,385 of record NZ_JBFAHG010000013.1, on the reverse strand, counting down.
TCGTTTGGCCGTCAAAATCAAGTCGGACCAGGTTCTCCAGATTTTGGAGAATGGCGAACATGTGAAAATCGACGGCAAAACGCCGGAGGATGTGGACGCAATCATCTCGGGTGCGAGGGGCGTGTCGTGGACCAACACTTGGTCCGGCGACAGTGAGGCCAACAAGGTCGTGCGCATCTTCCCTGATATGTTGGAGGGGGTCAAAGATGGCTTAACGGGGTGGGCGACAAATCAATTCATGGGCGGCGTGATCTTTCCAGGCTCGCCATACGAGCAGATGATCAAAGACAGATGTCAGCACTGGCTGGACAACGTCTTCAAGCCGGACTACGCATCGAAGACAACGAAATTCCTCGAAGCCTGTGACAAGACGGATACCAAGGTCACGGAAGCCTACGACCTGATCATCTCCGCGGTGAAGAAGATCTCCGAGGAGCCGTATCCCCGGCCCGCTGGGACACCCAAGACATCCAATCCCGCACCGGGTAACAACCCGGGTCCCAGCCCCGGCCCTAGCCCTGGGCCGAGCAACCCTGGACCCAGTACCCCCGGTCCGAGCACCACGCCGGATGACACGAAGACTGACGACGACTCGACGCAATCGGCGTCGTTGGAGGGCCTCGCGAGCTTGGCCTCGTCGCTCTCTTCGGCGGCCAGCACCATCGCCACAGGGTTGAGTTCGGGTCTGAGCGCGTTGAGCGGTGTCGTTCAAGATGGCGTCGACACGGCCTTGGCGCAGTGGGAAGAGGTCACAAAGCAGGCGGAAGACGACGCGAAGGCCGACGAGGAGAACAAGGACGACAAGGCGAAGGCCGAGTTCGATCTCGCGGGCAAGCATCTGAAGTTCGAAATGGGACCGGATGGTCAGCTGAAACTGGTCGCGACCGATGCCGATGGCACCTCCCACGAATACAGCATGAAGTTCGACGAGAACGGCAATCCGGTCATTACAGACACCGAGCAGAAGCCTGGCGAGGGCGAGGCTCCTCCAGGGGAGGACAAACCCGCCGATAATCCGGAGGGCGGTACCGGCAATCCCGGTGCGTCCACGCCGGTTCCGCCGGGCACCAAGCGCGAAGAAGATGGCGAGTACAAGCCGGAGCCCATTCCGGCGCCGGTCATCGAAGAGGACACCAAAGAACCGGAAGAGCCTTTCGACAGCGGCGCGCAGTTGGCCGAGGCTGGCCCGCTGTGATTCCGACTCGCGCAGCATGATCGAGATCGGGTAGGAGTGCAGTCATGGTGAATTACGCCGAGGAGATGGCCCGGATCGGCGAGGAGTGCCGACGGATATCCGCGGCGATCTCGGAAGACTTGATCGAGATCAACAGGAGGACGGCCGAGACGAGTCAGGCACTCGCCGAGCAGTCCGCGGCCGCGATGCGCGAATTCTGGGAAGAGCACGGCGAGGAGATCGCGAAGGCCCAGGCCGAAGCCGAGGAAGAGGAACGGCGGGAGGTCGAGGCCAGGGCAGAGCAGGAACGGCTCGCTGCCGAGGCGCGGGAGCAGCGCGAGGCGATCGCCCGCTCGATCGCGGCCCGCAAGTCGAAGGATGTCGTCACGCCGATCGATGAGGACGACGATCCCGAGTCGGAGTACTACCGGCGGAAGAGCTGGTTGATCTGAGGGCCGGGAGCGTCTGAAAGCTGGGAGCGCCGTCGCGTTCGACGGGTGGCGCTTTCCTCTTACTTCCGCAGCAGTTGGGCGAGGGTGCCGATGGAGAGTTTCGGCTTTTCCTCTTCGACGGGCGCGTTCGGGTCGACGAGCTGGGTGTGCGGGATGACGGTTTCCGGGTCGGCGAAGAGCTTGTAGGTCTTGTCGCCGAGCAGGGTGTAGTTGAGGTAGCCGACGAGGAGGGCGCGGGTGGTGCGGGCGGTTTTGGCTTCGTGCTTGCCCGCGCCGAGGGCGGCCAGTGCGCGGCGGCCTTCGATGATGCCGTTGTGCGAGGCGCCGTCGACGGTGCGCAGGAGCGCTTCGCCGCCCCACGCGGCGGTGAGGGGGAACGCGTTGGAGCTGACGGAGGAGACATCCGTTGCGCCCGCCACGATGAGGGCGGGGATGTCGAGGTCAGGGGCGAGGGTTTCCGCGGCAGGGGCGGTCGGCGCGGGGTAGAGGGCGGCGTACGCGGCGACCTTGCGCTGCGCCGCGGCGATGACCGCGGCGCCCGCGCCCATGCCGTGCCCGACCAGGGCGAGCTTGTCGGGGTGCACGCTGATCTCGCCGTCGCCGAGTCGGACGCCGGTGCAGATGTCGAGGCTGGTGAGCAAGTCGGTCGCGAGGCCCAGGTGTGACGGAATCGGACCGCGTTCGGTGTCGGGTGCGGCGACAACGAAACCCCAGGACGCTAGGTGTTGCAGCAGGTCGCGGTAGTTGCCGACGCCGGTGAGCCAGCCGTGTCCGAACGCGACGGCGGGTAGGCCGCGTCCGTTTTCGGGCGTATAGACGACCCCGGGCTGGCCCGCGATGGCCAGATTTCCCCGCAGCACCCGATGCGGGCCGCGGCTGGTCAGGGTGCTCAGTAGCGATTTCACAGACGCCGACACGACGTGAACGTTAACCGATAAGTACTCTGGGGAGCCATGTGCGGAATCGTTGGCTACGTCGGGTACCGGGACGCGCTCGGCGTCGTCGTTGACGCATTGCGCCGCATGGAATATCGCGGATACGACTCCGCGGGCGTCGCGATCCTGGACGGACAGGGCGCTCTCGCGGTGGAGCGCAAGGCGGGCAGGCTGGCCAATCTGGAGGCCGAGCTGGCCGAATCCGGGGCGGCTGGCTTCGCAGGCACCACCGGTATGGGCCACACACGCTGGGCGACGCACGGCGCGCCGACCGACCGCAACGCGCACCCGCACCGGGATGTCACCGGCAAGGTGGCCGTGGTGCACAACGGCATCATCGAGAACTTCGCGCCGCTGCGGCGCGAGCTCGAGGACGCCGGGTTCGAACTGCACAGCGATACCGACACTGAGGTTGCGGTGCACCTGGTGGCCCGCGCTTACGCCGACGGTCCGACCGCAGGCGATTTCCCGGCCAGCGCGCTGGCCGTGCTTCGCCGTCTGGAGGGTGCGTTCACGCTGGTCTTCACCCACGCCGATCACCCGGACGTGATCGTCGCGGCGCGGCGCAACACCCCGCTGGTTGTCGGCGTCGGCAAGGGCGAGATGTTCATCGCCTCGGACGTCACCGCGTTCATCGAGCACACCCGCGAGGCGGTCGAGCTCGGTCAGGATCAGGCCGTGGTGATCACCTCCGACAGCTACCGGGTCACCGACTTCGCCGGCGTCGAGGACGGGGCGCGTACCCGCCCGTTCACCATCGACTGGGATCTGGCGGCCGCCGAGAAGGGCGGCCACGACTACTTCATGCTCAAGGAGATCGAGGAGCAGCCGACCGCCGTCGCCGACACCCTGATCGGGCATTTCACCACCGACGAGTCCGGTGGCCGGATCGTGCTCGACGAGCAGCGGCTCGCCGATCAGGAGCTGCGCGAGTTCGACAAGGTCTTCGTGGTGGCCTGCGGCAGTTCGTATCACGCGGGCCTGCTGGCCAAGTACGCGATCGAGCACTGGACGCGTCTGCCGGTCGAGGTCGAGCTGGCCAGCGAGTTCCGCTACCGCGACCCGGTTCTGGACCGGTCGACGCTGGTGGTGGCGATCTCGCAGTCCGGTGAGACCGCCGACACGCTGGAGGCGGTGCGACACGCCAAGGAGCAGAAGGCGCGCGTGCTCGCCATCTGCAACACCAACGGCGCACAGATCCCGCGCGAGTCCGATGCGGTCCTCTACACCCGCACCGGCCCGGAGATCGGCGTCGCCTCCACCAAGGCTTTCCTCGCGCAGGTGGCGGCGAACTATCTCGTTGGTCTGGCGCTGGCGCAGGCGCGCGGCACCAAGTACCCCGACGAGGTCGCGCGCGAATTCCGCGAGCTGGAGGCCATGCCGCAACTGGTCGAGCGGGTGCTGGAAACGGCGCCGCAGGTGCGGGCGATCGCCAGAGAGCTGGCGGACGTGCCGACCGTGTTGTTCCTCGGCCGCCACGTGGGCTACCCGGTGGCGCTGGAGGGTGCGCTCAAGCTCAAGGAACTCGCGTACATGCACGCCGAGGGCTTCGCCGCGGGTGAGCTCAAGCACGGCCCGATCGCGCTGATCGAGGACGGGCTGCCGGTGATTGTGGTGATGCCATCGCCGAAGGGCCGCGCCGTTCTGCACTCCAAGCTGCTCAGTAATATCCGCGAGATCCAGGCGCGCGGCGCGCGGACGATCGTGATCGCGGAGGAGGGCGACGACACGGTGCGCCCGTTCGCCGACGATCTGATCGAAATCCCCTCGGCCCCGACTCTTTTCCAGCCGCTGCTCTCGACCGTGCCGTTGCAGATCTTCGCCGCCGAGGTGGCGCAGGCGCGCGGCTACGACGTCGACAAGCCGCGGAACCTGGCGAAATCGGTGACGGTCGAATAGATCTCGGCCGGGCATGTCCTCCGGCTGCTGGCGGACGACCGGGCTATAAGCCGTCCGGCCCGTTGGCCACTTTCGGCCGAGACGACGACGGCCGCGGCTGACGACCGAACGAGCCGCGCGGCAGCTTGATCACCCTCGGTCGAGCCGCCGAGGCCCCGGCCGACCGCGAACTCGCGTCGCTCGTCGCGGCGGTCGAGGCGCTGAACACGGCGTCCGGGTGCGGTGCGCGGACCAGGGCGTATCGGCCGGTGTGACCGGAACTACCGCACGGTGACGGTGCCGCGCATCTCCGGGTGCAGGCTGCACAGGTAGCGGTAGGTGCCCGCTTGGGTGAAGGTGTAGCTCCACTCGCCCTTGTCGAAGATCGGGCTGTTGATGCCCATGGCCTTGTCGCCAATGCCCTGCACGGAGTGCGGTGCTTTGTCGGAGAACTTCCAGGTGACGGTGTCGCCGACGCCGATCGTGACGTTCTCGGGGGAGAACTTCATGTCGTCCACGTCGACGGTGACGGCGGCCGCCTTGCGTTCGCCGGTCGGGGTCGCGGTCGCCGGCGTGGCCCGCCCGGTGGTGGTGGGCGCGGTGGCGGAATCGTCGGAGCCGCAGCCCACCAGCAACAGCGTCGCCGCCACGGCGAACGCGGTGACGAACGAAGCGGGCTTGGCGTGGCTGACCATCGGCATGATGTCCGAGCCTAGTCGTCGGCCCTACGGGGAACCGCCGTGGCTTGTGGCACGGCGGATTTCGAGGGTGCCGGACGGTAGTGTCCGGACGTGCGGGCGGCAGGCCCGCGGCACGCAGGTTCCGAACCAGTGGAGGCGCCGATGTCCGTTCAACGGGGCTATTTCACCGCCGACCAAGTCCGCGCGGCCGAGGCCGAACTGTTCACGAGGGTGCCCGAGGGTGTACCCATGCAGCGCGCGGCGCACGGTCTGGCGACGATCGTCGCCGGGGAACTGCGAGCGCGCACGGGCGGTGTCGCAGGCCGGGCCGTGACGCTGTTGGTCGGCTCCGGCGACAACGGTGGCGACGCCCTGTGGGCGGGTACGAAACTGCGCCGAAGAGGTGTGGCGGTGACGGCTGTACTGCTCGATCCCGCCCGCGCGCACGCGAAAGGGCTTGCCGCGCTGCGTGCCTCGGGCGGCCGGGTGCGCGAGGAACTCGGCGTGCCCGATCTGGTCGTGGACGGCATCGTCGGCATCTCCGGTCACGGTCCGCTGCGTCCGCACGCCGCGGAACTCGTTGCGGGGGTGGATGTTCCGATCGTTGCGGCGGACCTGCCGAGCGGCGTCGACCCGGACACCGGCGCGGTGGCCGGGCCCGCTGTGCGCGCGGCGGTGACGGTCGCCTTCGGCGCGTACAAGCCGGTGCACGCGCTGGCCGCGCCGTGGTGCGGACGAATCGAGTTGGTGCCCATTGGTTTGCGGCTTCCAGAGCCCGATCTCGCAGCCCTCGAACCGGTCCATATCGGTGCGCGATGGCCGGTGCCGGGACCGGGCGACGACAAGTACACCCAGGGCGTCACCGGAATCTGCGCGGGCAGCGCGACCTATCCTGGCGCGGCCGTATTGTGCACGGGCGGTGCGGTGGCGGCGACGTCCGGCATGGTGCGCTACGCGGGTACCGGCTCGGCGCAGGTGCTCACGCACTTCCCGGAAGTGATTGCGGCGCAGAGCGTCTCCGACACCGGCCGGGTGCAGTCCTGGGTCTTCGGCCCGGGTGCGGGCGCGGACGCGGACGCGCGCGAACGGCTCGAGCAGATCCTCGCCACCGACCTGCCGGTGGTGGTGGACGCCGACGGGCTGACCTTGCTCGCCGCGGCGCCCGAGCTGGTGCGCGACCGCACCGCGCCGACGGTGCTGACGCCGCACGCCGGGGAATTCGCCCGGCTGACCGGGCAGGAGGTGGGCGCGGATCGCGTCGGAGCGGTCCGCGACCTGGCAGAGAAGTGGCAGGTCACCGTTCTCCTCAAAGGTCGGGCCACCCTGGTGGCCGCGCCGGGACGCTCGGTGCTTGTCAACGAGGCGGGCGGTTCCTGGGCGGCCACGGCGGGCGCGGGCGACGTGCTCTCCGGCGTCATCGGCGCACTGCTGGCGGCGGGTCGTGACCCGGCGTGGTCCGCCGCGGCCGCGGCCCGTGCGCATGCTCTGGCCGCCAACCTCGCCGCCCACGAGAATCACCCGACCGCCGCTCCCACTTCCGCGAGCCCGCTGCTCGCCCATCTTCGCGCGGCGATACGCACGCTGCGTTCGCTGGGCGACTGAAGAGCTGGCCTGAACGGCTTCCTTGCCGACCCAGCTCGAGGCGGCGGCTCCGGGAAAGAGGCCAACTAACAGGTACCTCGTGGTCCATCACGTCAGTGACCTTGCCCATATCGCGGCCGCGCCCGCGCAGCAACGCGGGGCCGACTGTCGGCCGCGATGGATGAGGGAGCTCAGCAGGCATCGACTCAGACCGATACCGCCGGACTCGATAGAGCAGCCGCGGCCCGCTCAGGGCTCAGCATTTCGTCCACCAGGCGTCCATGCCGAGCTAGCTCCTCTTCCCCGGGGTCGACGTTCGGCCCGGACGCAAAGCTGATCGAGCGGTTGTCGCCCGGTCGGCCGCAGGGCGATAGACCAGCGGTCCGGGCCACTTCCCGGATGCACGGTTCCCTCGGTGCGGGCGCAGACGACGCGTGACGATTGCCGGAGATTGGCTGCGCACCATGACGGCGTTGACGAGGGTGAATGCCGCCCCAATGGACACAAACGTTTCACTTCTCCGGCCGCGCTTTGCTCGTCCGAAAGGGCTTCGACGCCGTGCTCCCTCCTCACCCGACGATGCCCGGTATACCTCGATGACCTGCGGAATCGGTACTCCCTCGCGAGGCGGATTCCGGGAATGGCAGGATCGGCAGCTGTGAGTGCGCAAGTGGAGACCGTCGTCGATCTTGGCGCCATTGCCCACAATGTGCGGGTCCTGCGAGAGTACGCGGGGGACGCGGCGGTGATGGTGGTGGTCAAGGCCGACGGCTACAACCACGGCGCGGTGGAGGTCGCGCGGGCAGCCTTGGCGGCGGGGGCTCGTGAGCTCGGCACGACCACGATTCCGGAGGCGCTGCAATTGCGAGCGGCCGGTATCGCCGCGCCGATTCTATGCTGGCTCAACAACTCCGACTCCGACTATGCCGCCGCGATCGCGGGCGACATCGAGATCGGCGTCTCCTCGCTGACGCATCTGCGGTCGGTCGAGGCGGCCGCCCGGCGGGTCGGCCGGACCGCGACGGTCACCCTCAAGGTCGACACCGGGTTGAACCGCAACGGCATCGCTCCGGACGAATACCCGCTGGTCCTCGCCGTGCTGCGCGACCTGGTGTCGGAGGGCGTCGTGCGCTTCCGCGCGATCTTCTCCCACTTGGCGCACGCCGACGAGCCCGACCACCCGTTCCTCGACGTGCAGCGCGACCGGTTCATCGAGGCCATCGCCGCGGCAGAGCGGCACGGTCTGCCGCCCGAGGTCGCGCACCTGGCCAACTCCGCCGCCGCGGTCACCCGGCCCGACCTGGCCTTCGACATGGTGCGCCCGGGCATCGCGGTGTACGGCCTGAGCCCGGTCCCCGAGATGGGCGATTTCGGGTTGCGTCCCGCGATGACCTTCCAAGCCGAGGTCGCGCTCGTGAAACGGGTCGCCGCGGGTGAGGGCGTCTCGTACGGGCACCAGTGGATCGCCCCGCGCGACACCACTGTCGCCCTCGTCCCCGCCGGATATGCCGACGGTGTGTTCCGCCCGCTGAGCGGCCGCTTCGAGGTGTGGCTCGGCGGCATGCGGCGGCCCAACGTCGGGCGGGTGTGCATGGACCAGTTCGTCGTCGACCTGGGCGACAATGCCGCTGGCGTGGCGCAGGGCGACACCGCGATTCTGTTCGGCGGCGGCGCGGGCGAGCCAGGCGCGCAAGACTGGGCTGACCTGCTCGGCACCATCCACTACGAGATCGTTTGCTCGCCGCGCGGGCGGGTCGCGCGACGCCATGTCGGGGCGGATCCGGCTTGCCCGCGCTGACGTCGTGTGCTGGACTCGTCGACGTGTGTGCCGCTGACAGGTGAGGGGATCTCGATGCGATCACGACGTCCGAAAGTTGTGCGGGGCAACAACAATCACACGACCATCTGGCGCGGCGGGATAGCGACCGCCGGTATGGTCGGCGCGCTCGCGGGTGCGCACGCGCTGCGCCGCGTCGGTTCGAAGGTGCTCTGGCCCGCACGCCGCGACGAATACCGCGACGAGAACTTCGCACTCATGACGGAGGACCGGGCGGGCGCGGTGATCGCCGAGGACGGCGTCCGGCTCGCCACCAGCGAATGCGGTCCGGCCGACGCGCCGCTGACTGTCGTCTTCGTGCACGGCTTCTGCAACAGCATGGAGTCCTTTCACTTCCAGCGGCGCGATCTGGAAGAGCGCTGGGGCGCGCAGGCCCGCCTGGTGTTCTTCGACCTGCGCGGGCATGGGCGCTCCGGCACGCCGGTTACCGAGAGCTGCACCGTGGCGCAGCTCGGCCGCGACGTGGCCGCTGTCATCGAGGCGAGCGCGCCCACCGGACCGGTCGCGCTGGTGGGGCATTCGCTCGGCGGCATGGCGGTGCTCGCCGCGGCGGCCCAGTTCCCCGAGCTGTTCGCGCGCCGGGTGATCGCGATCGCGCTGCTCTCAACGGCGGCCGCCGAGGTCACCGCGGCGGGCATCACCCAGCTGCTGCGCAATCCGGCGATCGACGGCTTCCGGCTCGCGGTGCACACCGCGCCCGCTCTGGTGCAGACCGGTCGATCCACGGTGCGGCATCTGATCACGCCGATCCTGCACGTCAGCTCGTTCCGCGGCCCGGTGAGCCCGGCGCTGTCCAGGTTCACCACGCTGATGATCGACGACACCCCGGTGGAGACGATCGTGAAGTTCCTGAAAGCCATTGAGCTGCACGATGAGTCGGCTGCCTTGCCGACGCTGGCCGGGCTTCCTGTGCTGGTACTCGGCGGCGCGCACGACCTGGTCATCCCGTTCCGCAACTCGCGGGCCCTCTCCCGTGAGCTGCCCAACAGCGAACTGGTCCGCCTCGCCGAGGCCGCCCACATGCCGCATCTGCAGTTCCCCGGCACCGTCAACGACGCGCTGCACCGGCTGCTGGTGCGCGCTGGGTTCTTCCGCGCCGACGAGAAGGACGACGCAGACGAGGCCTCGGCAGGGTGAGCGAGGCCGGCCGCGGTGATCCCGAAGCTGCTGGCGGCCGGGCCGACCCGCGCCGGTACGCTCGACCCGGATCAGCGGCAAGGCGAGAACGGATCGGAGGCCGGCGGTGACGCAGCAACGGCGAACGCTGCCGACCGTGGAAGACACCGAGGCGCTCGGCCGCGAACTGGCAGGCGAACTCGGCGCGGGCGATCTCGTGGTGCTCGACGGTCCGCTCGGCGCGGGCAAGACCGCACTCACGCGCGGCATCGCCGCCGGCCTCGGCGTGCAGGGCCGAGTGAGCTCGCCCACTTTCATCATTGCCAGACAGCACCGCGCGGGCCGGCGCGTCGGCGCCGCGCCGGTGCCGATGGTGCACGTGGACGCCTATCGGCTCGGCGGCGATCTGGACGCGCTCGACGCGCTCGATCTCGACACCGATCTGCACGAGGCGGTGGTCGTCGTGGAGTGGGGCCTCGGGGTCGTCGAGCACCTGGCCGAGCGGCACCTGCGCGTCCTGCTGACCAGGGAACCGGAATCCGATGTGCGAACAGCGGTCTGGGAGTGGGTGGAGTAGACGCAGGTCACAGCGTGCGCGGGCCGATTCGGCCGCCGGGTTTGGCTACCCGGTAGCTCCGCACCGCGGTGAGGTACCACCCGGTATCGTTGGGCCAATCATGCTTGTACTAGCTGTCGACACCGCGACACCCGCCGTTACAGCGGGATTGGTGGAACTGGAGCAGGCCGCGCCCGATGCGGTCACCGCGGCCGAGCTGCGCACCATCGCCTCGCGGGTCCGGGTCGATGCCCGCGCCCACGCCGAGGTGCTGACCCCGCAGATCCTCGAATGCCTCACCGAGGCAGGCCGTTCCAGGACCGATATCGCCGCGGTAGTCGCCGGTGTCGGGCCCGGTCCGTTCACCGGCTTGCGGGTCGGCATGGCGACCGCGGCCGCCTTCGGTGACGCGCTCGGCATCCCGGTGCACGGCGTGTGCAGCTTGGACGCGATCGCCTCGGACGTCTTCGCTCAGGGCGAGTTCACCGCCGACGGCGAGCTGCTCGTCGTGACCGACGCGCGCAGGCGCGAGGTGTACTGGGCGCGCTACCGCGCCGGGGTACGTGTCGCGGGGCCGGACGTGGTCAAGCCCGGCGCGCTGGACCACGACTCGGCGACGGCGGTCGCGGGTTCCGCCTCGCACGTCGACCTGTTCGATCTGCCGGTGCTGCCGGTGGAGACGCCTTCGCCCGCGGGACTGGTGCGTGTCGCCGCCGCCGAACTGCTCGCGCGCGCCGTGCCGGAGCCGCTGGTGCCGCTCTACCTGCGCAGGCCGGACGCGGTGGAGAACGCCTACCGCACCCTCGACAGGACGGGAGCGTGATGGTGGACGACGAAGTACGCACCGCGGCCTTCCGCATCGATCCGATGAATGTGGACGACATCGAGCGCTGCGTCGAACTCGAACAGCTGCTGTTCCCGGAGGACGATCCCTGGCACGCGGTCGCCTTCCGCTCGGAACTGGCCGGACGGCACAACCGCTACATCACCGCGCGTGACGAGGACGGGCGGATGGTCGGATACGCGGGCGTGGCGCTGCTCGGTGACGCCGCTCACCCCGAGGCCGAGGTGCACACCATCGGCGTCGATCCGAACTACCACCGCGCAGGCATCGGCACGCTGCTGCTCGAGGCGTTGCTCGCGGAGGCGGCCAAGCGCGGCGGACCGGTCTTCCTCGAGGTGCGCACCGACAACGCGCCCGCCATCGCGCTCTACGCCAAGCACGGATTCCACATCATCGGCTTGCGCAAGAACTACTACCACCCCAGCGGCGCCGACGCCTACACCATGCGCAGGCCGGAACTGACCGCGCTCCCGCTTCCCGACGAGGTGCTGTCGTGATCGTGATGGGCATCGAGTCCTCCTGCGACGAAACGGGAGTCGGCATCGTCCGCCGCCATCCGGACGGCAGCTGCGAGCTGCTCGCCGACGAGGTCGCCTCGAGCGTCGACCAGCACGCGCGCTTCGGCGGCGTGGTGCCGGAGATCGCCTCTCGTGCGCACCTGGAGGCGATTGTTCCCGCCATGCGCCGGGCGCTGTCGGCGGCGGGCATCGCCAAGCCCGACGCGCTCGCGGTCACCATCGGCCCCGGCCTGGCCGGCGCGCTGCTGGTCGGCGTCGCGGCCGCGAAAGCCTATGCGGCGGCCTGGGATGTGCCGTTCTACGCGCTGAACCACCTCGGCGGCCACGTCGCGGTGGACACCTTGGAGCACGGGCCGATGCCGCCCTGCGTCGCGCTGCTGGTGTCCGGCGGCCACACCCATCTGCTGCACGTCACCGACCTGGGCGAGCCCATCGTCGAACTCGGCAGCACGGTCGACGACGCGGCGGGGGAGGCCTTCGACAAGGTGGCCAGGCTGCTCGGTCTCGGCTTCCCTGGCGGACCGGCGCTGGACGCGGCCGCCGCGAGCGGAGATCCGAAGACGATCGCGTTCCCGCGCGGCATGACCGGGCCGCGCGACGCGCGCTACGACTTCTCCTTCTCCGGCCTCAAGACCGCCGTCGCCCGCTACGTGGAGGCCGCGCAGCGCAGCGGTGTCGCGGCCGAGGACCTGCCGATTCCGGATATCGCCGCGTCCTTCCAGGAGGCGGTCGCCGACGTGCTGACCATGAAGGCCGTTCGCGCGGCCCAGGATGTGGGGGCCGGGACCCTGGTGCTCGGCGGCGGCGCCACCGCCAACTCGCGGATCCGCTCGCTGGCCGAAGAGCGCTGCGCCGCAGCGGGTTTGACGCTGCGGGTGCCGAAACCACGGCTGTGCACCGACAACGGCGTGATGATCGCCGCGCTCGGCGCGCACGTCATCGCGGGCGGGGCGAAGCCCTCACCCCTCACCGTCGCCACCGATCCGGGGCTGCCGGTATCGGTCAGCCAGATCGGCTGAGGTCGCCGGGTCTGTCTGCCGATCGGGCTGCCTGCGGTCGAATTGGATCATCGAGCAGCGAATGGCATTCCGTCCGCGGGTGATTCGTTCGATCGGATCGAGCGTGTCGTTCAGCGGTGCGGGCCGAACTCGACCTCGAGCAACGGCAGTGCGCTGGTCGTGCCATGCCGGTCGGAGCCCGAGTTGGAGCGCGGCATCGGAATCGGGATCCTGGTGTGCGCGGGGTCCCGGGGCGGGCTACTCGCCGGAGGGGGTGCCGGGCTTGTCGACGGCCCGTACTCCTCGCGGTTCTGCTGCGTGGGTAACAGGGGATTACCGGGGGGATTCAGCAGCGGGCCGAGCAGTTCCGGGAACGGGATCGGCGGCAGGTTCGGGTCCGGGCGCAGCGTCGGCTGAACCGACGGGATCGGCGCCGGTGTCGGCGTCGGGGTGGACACGGCGCCGGTGCGGGTCGACGGCAGACCGACGTCCTGGGTGACCGGCGGCGGTGCGACGGTGGCCACGTCGGTGGTCTCGCGGCCACCGGAAGTAACGGTCCCCGCGCCGGTCTGCGGGGCCTGCGTGCCCGGCGTCGTCGGCAGCTGTGCGCTGCTCGTGGTGCCCGCGGGTGAGACCTCCTCGTCCGACGTCGGCGCGAAGGTCTTGAAGCCGTAGCCGACCACGAGGCCGACCACCACGATGGCTCCCGCGAGCGTGCCGATGACCTTGGTGAAGGTGCCCGCGGGCGCGTCGCCGCCCAGCTCGGCCGCCACCGGTGCCGCGGAAGGCTGTGCGGCGTCGGCCACCAGCGCGGCGCCCTTGGCGATGACCGCCTCCGGATCGTCGACGGTGAGCACCGGCACGTCGAGTACGCGTTCGAGGGTCTCGAGTACGGCGGGGATGTTGGCGCCGCCGCCGATCACCGCCACCGCTTCCGGGGACCTGGGCGCCCGCGCGAACACCGCAGCGGTGAACAAGGCGGTGTCGCGCAGCAGATCTCCGATCAGTTCCTCGAAATCGGCCCTGGTGAGTTTGAGCGGCCTGCCCGCGACGTGGTCGATGGTGACCGCGGGCGCCACCGAGAGATGTTCCTTCGCGGCGCGGCCGCGATTGGTCAGCATGCGGCGGTTCGGCCTGGTGCCGCGCCGGGCGTAGTGGAGGTCGACCAGGTGGTGGTAGATCAGGTCGTCGATCGCGTTGCCGCTGATCGCGTGGATGCGTTCGGAGCGAAGCACGGTGCCGTCGGCCTGTTCGGCGACGGTGACGCTCAGACCGGTCGCGCCGAGATCGACGACGGCCACCGTCTCGTAGCGATCGAGCAGCCCGGTGTGGCGCAGGAAGGTGAGCGCGGCGGTGCCTTCCGGGACCAGCTTCAGCTCGCGCTGTTTGCCGGTGGCCGAACGGATCACCTGCGCCTGCTCCTTGCTGCGATAGGCGACGGCGACGCTGGTCGGCGGCCTGCCCACAGCCGCTTCCAGCCCGGCCGAGCCGGTGCCTGCGAACCGGACGCCGACCGGCTGGGCGGGCCACGCGATGTCGTGCGGCACTTGCTGACTCGGCAGCTGGGTGGTCATCAGGTCGATGGAGGACGCGACGAGATCACCGACATCGGAATGGGCCGCGTCGGCGGAAACGACGCGGTAGTCGAAGCTTTGGGCGCCGTTCGGCGCGGTGGCGACGAGCGCCGAGCACACGACCTCGTTCCCGGCGGAGATGCCGAGGGATGTTCGCATGTTCACCTCCCTTCGAGCGGATGGTCATCGTGTCGCCGACCATCTCGAATGGACTTCCGGACCGTCGCGTGGTCGGCGAGCGATCCGGACTCGGGATCCGGCCGGACCGGCGTCCGGGTGGGTCGCGGGAATCGGCCTTGGATCACGTGTGGACTTGCCCTCTGGGTGAAGCTGTGGCGCAACGGAATTTGTGACGCTGTGCCGGTTCTTTCGTAACGCTCGATGCCTCCCGTGGACGCCGGTTCGTGATGAACTCGGCGGCCGAAGCACGACCGTCGTCAATACTGTCACAATCCGTTATCCGAACGTTACAGATTTCCCGAACCAATGGAAAGCCCTGAGGCCGTGGGGCAACCAACCCTGGTGAGTGCATATCCGAACCGAAGCGGGTGCGAAGTGGGGCGGCCGACGCGCATTGGCACCGCCCGGCCTTGAGCGCTGGCACTCTCGTGTATAGAGTGCTAGTGGCACTGGTGAACGTGGACGGCCGGGCAACCGTCCGCCCTCCGCATTCGCCGGGTGTCAGCAGTTGTGACTACTGAGCAGGGGTCCCGGCACCCGCGACGACGGGGCTATGCGCAGGGTCAGCACCGTGACCGAACCGATGGTCCGGGACAACAGTTCCGGACGACCGTAAATCCCCTGAAAGTGGAGGGCTCAACGTGGCGAGCGTGAACATCAAGCCGCTCGAGGACAAGATCCTCGTCCAGGCCAACGAGGCCGAGACGACGACGGCCTCCGGCCTGGTCATCCCGGACACGGCGAAGGAGAAGCCGCAGGAAGGCACCGTCGTCGCCGTCGGCCCCGGCCGCTGGGACGACGAGGGCGAAAAGCGCATCCCGCTGGATGTCCAGGAGGGTGACGTCGTCATCTACAGCAAGTACGGCGGCACCGAGATCAAGTACCAGGGCGAGGAGTACCTGATCCTGTCCGCGCGCGACGTGCTGGCTGTCGTCAGCAAGTGACCGCGCTCGGCGCGATCCGGATCGGATCGCGCTTCCCGGCCACGCCCGGGATCGAGTCGTAACGACGTTGCCCCGGTTCCCCTCCAGCGGGGCCGGGGCAACGTCGTTTCAGCCCAGCGGGCGGCGTCCGCACGGCCCTACCGGGCCGGACCCGCCCAGGCATCCAAGGAAAAGGACTTATGGCAAAGCAGATCGAGTTCGACGAGAAGGCTCGCCGGGCTCTGGAACGCGGCGTCGACAAGCTCGCCGACGCGGTGAAGGTCACCCTCGGCCCGCGCGGTCGCCACGTGGTGCTCGCGAAGGCGTTCGGCGGCCCGACCGTCACGAACGACGGCGTCACCATCGCGCGCGACATCGACCTCGAGGATCCGTTCGAGAACCTGGGCGCGCAGCTGGTCAAGAGCGTCGCGACCAAGACCAACGACGTCGCGGGCGACGGCACCACCACCGCGACCGTGCTGGCCCAGGCGCTGGTGCGCGCAGGCCTGAAGAACGTCGCGGCGGGGGCCAACCCGATCGCGGTCGGCGCGGGCATCGCCAAGGCCGCCGACGCGGTCTCCGAGGCGCTGCTCGCCGCGGCCACCCCGGTCTCCGGCGAGACGGCCATCGCGCAGGTCGCCACCGTGTCCTCGCGTGACGAGCAGCTCGGCGCGATGGTCGGCAAGGCGCTCACCACCGTCGGCAAGGACGGCGTCGTCACCGTCGAGGAGTCCTCGACGCTGGAGACCGAGCTCGTCGTCACCGAGGGCGTGCAGTTCGACAAGGGCTACCTCTCGCCCTACTTCGTCACCGACACCGACACCCAGCAGGCCGTCCTGGAGGACGCGCTGGTGCTGATGCACCGCGAGAAGATCAGCTCCTTGCCGGACTTCCTTCCGCTGCTGGAGAAGATCGCCGAAAGCGGCAAGGCCGTGCTGATCATCGCGGAGGACGTCGAGGGCGAGGCGCTGTCCACTCTGGTGGTCAACTCCATCCGCAAGACCCTCAAGGCCGTCGCGGTGAAGGCGCCGTTCTTCGGTGACCGTCGCAAGGCGTTCCTGGACGACCTGGCCGTGGTCACCGCGGGCACCGTCATCAACCCGGACCTGGGCGTCACCCTGCGCGAGGCCGGTCTGGAGCTGCTCGGCAAGGCCCGGCGCGTTGTCGTCACCAAGGACGACACCACGATCATCGACGGCGCGGGCACCGCGGAGGACATCGCCGCCCGCAGCGCCCAGCTGCGCCGCGAGATCGAGGCCACCGACTCCGACTGGGATCGTGAGAAGCTCGAAGAGCGCCTGGCCAAGCTGGCGGGCGGCGTCGCGGTGATCAAGGTCGGCGCCGCCACCGAGACCGCGCTCAAGGAGCGCAAGTACCGCGTCGAGGACGCGGTGAGCGCGGCCAAGGCCGCGGTCGAGGAGGGCATCGTCCCCGGCGGCGGCACCGCGCTGGTGCAGGCGGGCGCCAAGCTCGTCGAGCTGCGCGACTCGCTGTCCGGCGACGAGGCCGTCGGCGTCGAGGTGGTGCGCAAGGCGCTGCAGGCGCCGCTGTACTGGATCGCCACCAACGCGGGCCTGGACGGCGCCGTGGTGGTCAGCAAGGTCGCCGAGGGCAAGGAAGGCTTCAACGCCGCGACCCTCACCTACGGTGATCTGCTCACCGACGGCGTGGTCGACCCCGTCAAGGTGACCCGTTCCGCGGTGGTCAACGCGGCGTCGGTCGCGCGCATGGTGCTCACCACCGAGAGCGCCGTGGTCGACAAGCCCGCCGAGGAGGCGCACGACCACGGTCACCACGGTCACGCCCACTGACGCGTCGAGCGTGTGAAAGGCCCCCGGATGTCCGCATTCGGGGGCCTTTTCCGGGTGCGCTCGGCAAGCCGGACGGGCGGATCGTGAGACATGACAAGTGTCGGGTCGATCGTGCGGAATGGGACGGCGCAAGCCGTCGCGGCGCGGCGGGACGCGGCCCGCTGCGGAGACTTCGGCGCAGCAGACGTGACGTCCGCGCGGAAGCCCCTGCGGGGTGGCGTGCGGTCTCTCGGGCGATCGGCGCGGGAGGTCACCGGAGGACGGTGGCGGGGCGCAGCCCGGCTAGGGGTGGAGCTCAGGAGGCAACGGGAGGTTGCTCGGCAGCGATGGCCGCGAGCAACCGACCGCGAAGCGCGGCGGGCGGCGCGGTGGCCGTCACCGCCGCGAGCGCGGCCAAGGCGTCCTTGGCCTGCCGCACCTCCGCGATGAACTCGGCGTGTAGCACCGGATCCTCGCCGTCGAGCAATTCCTGTACCGCGTGATGGTCTTCGTCGTCGATCGATCCGAGCGCGACGGTGTGCGCGAGATCGATCTGGGCTTCGTTCATCTCACGTCACCCCCAAACTTTTCTTCAGTCGTGTCAATCCATCCCGAATCCGGGACTTGACGGTCGGTAACCCTACGCCGAGGTAGTTGGCCACCTCCGCATAGGTCCGGCCACCGTAGTAGGCCAGTGAGATTGCTTCTCGCTGGGTTTCGGTGAGGCCGGTGAGTCCCTCGAGGACCGCCTGCTGTTCGAGCCTGCGCTCGACCTCTTCGGTCACCTCGTCGAACTCGTTGCCGAGAACCCTTATCCCGTACGCGACTTCGCGCTGGGTGTGGGCCTGCTCGGCGCGGACCCGGTCGACGGCGCGTCGATGGGCGAGCGTCATCAACCACGTCACTGCCGACCCCTTCGCGGGGTCGAAACTGGCTGCGGTACGCCAGAGCTGGAGATACACCTCTTGCGTGGTCTCCTCCGCGTACCCCGGATCGTGTAGCACCCGGAGCACCAGACCGAACACGCGCGCGCATGTCCGGTCGTACAGTTCGGCGAAAGCCTCTTGGTCGGACTCACCGCAGCGATGCAAGAGAGCGGCTAGTTCGATGCTTTCGGCTGCGCGTGCCGACACCGCAGAATCCACACTCGGTGGGAAGGCTTCTCTTCGGAACGAGTCGCCCTCTGCGGCTGGCGGCCGCGTTGTCACAACGCTCCATTCTGTGTCATCGGTCACTACCGTAGCGTGCCGCTATCGCCTCCTTCCAGTGGGGTGCCAGCAAACCGCAAGCAGCTCAGCTACTTTGCGGTGAACTCCCAAACGCCGGGCGAATTCAGATGTGACACGCCAACAGCTACCGCTCGCCACCGGGCCGACAATCGCGCGGCTCCTGCTCGCCGCGACCGCGGGTCCGGCGGTGGTGGCCGCCTGATGCCGCGCGTCGGCGTCGGTTCCGAACTGGGACAGCGGTGTGCCATCACGGTTCGGCCGGAATGTGTATCTGGTGTTTCAGTGGCCGGTTATTTGCTAGGCATTCGGCGCGCCACGCGATACGGATGGGTCGCGGATTCGCGTTGTGCTGCGGCGACGGCTGGTCGCGGCTCAGACGGCCATACGGCGGCGATTGCGCCGTGCGTGCATCTCGCGTTCGGTCTCCGACATGCCGCCCCAGATGCCATAGGGCTCGCTGACTTTCAGCGCGTGGCTGCGGCACTGCATGAGCACGGGGCAGGCGCGGCAGATCTCTTTGGCCCGCATCTCGCGTGCGGTGCGGGCGCGGCCGCGTTCGCCGTCGGGATGGAAGAACACGGCGGAGTCCACGCCTCGGCAGGAACCGCGCATCTGCCAGTCCCAGACGTCGGCGTTCGGTCCGGGGAGGTGGGTCGGCATGGGCATGGTGAACTCCTCGTAATGCGAGCTCGTCGGCGTTGTCGAGCAGTTGTCTGCAACAGGTGGGGGGCACGTGCGATCGGCGGTGTCCCTCGGCTCGCCCTTCTGGTCGCTGCAATTTCGCGCGGCGCCGTCCGTGGCGATGAGTTACGTTAGGGGTAGCCGCGAAATTCCGTCAATAGTTCGGCGCACCGGTTTTCCAAATCTGGCAATGGCGAGATTTAACCTACCCGCTGTTTACTTTTAACGTAGGTATCGGTGATACTGTTCGGTTGGCCAGAACGCGGCCGGAAGTCGCCTGTGTCGAGTATGTCATGGTTTCCGCAGGTCGTCCGTCTTTTTTGGGACCGCTCACAGGTTACTGGTCCCGTGGGGGACAGGTAACCGGCGTGACGATGGCCACCGTGTGGGCTGTGCGCGAGCACATCCCATATGGCGGAAACGGGGCGCGGAGGTTAATTGCGCGAAACGCGCGTGAATTTGTGTCGCGGATGATCTCGCAATGGCGAGGCGAGATTTACCTGATGGAAACATGTGCGGCGTACCAGAAATGCTGGCAGGTAACCAGGTCTCCGATCCGGCATTTACTACGCGCGGTCGTCGGTCGCGGACGGGATAGAGTTCGCGCGTGTTCGCGCCAGTTCCGACCGTGGATGTCCGATATGAAGTCCTCGCTATGGGGGCCTTCGGGGCTCGCCCAGGCCTCGCCGCTGCCGAGTTGCCGGCCGCCGAAGACGCCCTGAGTTCCTGGCTTCGGGCGGTGATTCTCGGGGGACAGGGCCGCTACGCCGCGGCCCGTGCCGAACTGTCCGCGGTGCGGCGGCGGACCGCCGATCCGGTGCTGCTCTCGTTGGCTGCGAGCACCGAGGGCTCGCTGCTGCGTCAACTCGGCTGGCACGCCGCGGCGTCCGGTCCGGACGGACGTGCGGCCGCGCTTGCGCTGCCCGGCGGTGAACTCGCCTCTGTGCCCGCCGCCGCGCCGGATCGCGTCGACGCGGTCTGCGACGCACTCACCGGCCTGGCCGCCGACGCGCTCGGCGCGGGCCGCCTGGCACTGGCGCGCCGACTGCTCGACCGGAGTCGCGCCGCGCTCGATCCGGACGGCCTGCGATGGCGGGCATGGATCCGCTGGCACTGGGTCAGCGCCGAGACCGCCTTGGCGTCGGGTGCGGCCGGGGAAGCGTTGCCGCACACGCGTGAAGCCCTCGCCCTCGCGGAGGCCGCGCCCTCGGTGCGGCACCGCGTCAAGTCCCGGCTCCTCGTCGCCGCGGCGACGGCCGCGTCGGGTGATGCCGAACACGCCAGGGCGCTGGCCGACACGGTGGCCGCCGAATGCCGGGAGCACGATCTGCTTCCGCTGCGCTGGGCATGCGCGATGCTGCGTTCCGGGCTGTCGGATCCTGCCGCCGCGGGCGAGGCGGCGGAGTGCGCCGCCGGAATCGCCCGTCGTGGCGGGCGTTTTCGTCCGCCGGGCGCCGCGTGACGGTCGGCGATTCGTTCTCGAGACAAGTGACCATGTTGCTCGGTTCCTCGGCGGCTATCGCTATTGTTAGATCCGTTCCGCCGCATCCGCGGAAGCACAGGTCATCGGGCCGGTGCCACTTGTAACGCCAGGAATCTCTCTGACGATGACGCACACGGGCGAAGAGTTGGACCTCGCCGTCGCTGCCGCTGCGCAGGGCGACAGATCCGCTTTAGCTCAGGTACTAGAGCTGATCCGCCCGCTGGTTGTCCGGTATTGCCGCGCGCGTATCGGCGCGGCGGAGCGCGGACAGCTCTCCGCGGACGACGTTGCGCAGGAGGTATGTCTGGCCGTGATGACAGCCTTGCCCAGGTATCAGGACCAGGGCAGGCCCTTCATGGCCTTCGTATACGGAATCGCTTCGCACAAGGTCGCCGACGCACATCGCAACGCCGCCCGTAACAAGGCGGAGGCGATGGCCGAAGTACCAGATGTCATATCCACCGACCAAGGACCGGAGCAGCGAGCTCTCGAATCGGAGACGAGCAGACAGATGAACCGTTTGCTCGCGACACTCCCCGAAAAGCATCGAGAGATCCTGATCCTGCGATTGGTCATGGGTTTGTCAGCGGAAGAAACCGCAGTCGCCGTGGGCAGTACGGCGGGCGCGATACGGGTGGCCCAGCACAGGGCACTCGCGAAACTGAAGTCACAAGTGGCGAGGGCAGGTGAAATGTATGGCTAGGGATGGCGAGCGCGGTCGGGGTGACTGGAAGGCGCGACGTGGATCGCGAAATAGCGGTCCCTACGCCGGGGGGACTGGTGACACCGGACCGGTGGACATCGCCGCGGTACGCCGTGACGATGCTCTGATCGACGCCATCGCCAGCGATGGACCGGTACAGACCGATAGCGCGGAGGAGTTTCAGCTAGCGGCACTGCTAGCCGACTGGCGTGCGGAACTGGTTTCGCCGCCGCTACCGAGCGCACCGGATCTGGACGCGGTCGCTGCCGCGGTCAACCAGGAGATCGGCGCGCGCAAGGTTCGAGTCGGCGCAGTCAACCGTGGCCGTCTTCGGCTTGTCGGTCCGATCGCGGGAACCGCGGCGGCATTGGCCCTGGTCTTCGGCGGTGTGACGGTGTTCTCCTACAGTGCCGAGCCCGGCGATCCACTGTGGCGGGTCAAAGAGGTCGTGTTCAGCGAGCAGGCGCAGACCACCGTCGTGCAGCGCGCGGGCACCGAGCTCGACCAGGCCGAGCAGGCTCTGGCGCAGCGCAATCCGGCGCAGGCGAAGGCGCTGCTGGAGCGCGCGTCGGTGAACGTCGACCAGGTCAGCGACTCGGACAAGAAGCAGGATCTGGAGGCCGAGTGGCAGAAGCTGCTGACGCAGCTGCGTGACCTGTCGCCAGAGGCGGCGGCCGCGCTCGAGCAGGCCACCACCACGAACCAACCACGGCCGAGTGGCGCCCCCGGTACCACCACCACGCCGACGCAACCGGCTCGCGAGACCACCACCATCACCAACATGATGGTGCCGCCGATCTCGGCGACCACGCCGCCGACCACCGCGGAGCCGGCCGGACCTACCGGACCTGCCGAGCCGACCGGCGGTCCGACCGCGCCGACGACGCAACAGCCGGTGACCACCGTGCCGACCACGCCTGTCGAACAGCCGCCGACCCAGGGGGCGCCCACCACCCAGGCGCCGACGACGGTCGGCGTGCCGACCGGCGGAGATACCGAAGCCACGACCCAGCCCGCGACGCGGTCGCCGATCATCGAGGATGGGCCGGGCACCGTCGTAGTTCCGACCGTGCCAACGGGCCAGACTCCGAGCAACTGAGCTCGGGCGTAAGCGAGTTCACCATCGAACGGTGACTGCTCGCCTGGCCGGTCGCCGGTTGGATCCCACTGTGATCGCGTGTCGTTGGACGATCGTGTGTCGTTCGACACCAAGAAGAGGAATGCGCGCATGCCGTGCGTCGGCGTGTCGCGAAGGCCCTGCGAGCCGTCATCCGAATACGCGCGTCGACCGATTGCCGACCGGCGGTCGGCATTTCGTCGTGTTCGGGTGTCCGGATCGCGGGATCAGCTGTCGAAGCCGTCGAACCCGTCGCCGTGGAATGCTTCGTTCATCGACGCGTCCGCGTAACCCCTGCAGTAATCCCAGGTGACGTACGCCTCAGGCGTCGGATCGTAGGCGGGCTCGTGCGGCCGCACCGTGCCGTCGACCAGCAACTGAAGCAGGTTGGCGCGCAACATGTCCCAGTCGTGGTAATGGTCCTGCCTACAGTCCTCGCAGCTGACTACGAGTCCGCGGATTCCGCGGTGCGCGAGCAGCGCTTCGTAGACCGCGAGGTCGGCGAGATCCTCCTCGACCGCAAGGCGCTCGTGGGGATCCAGCGGCTCGCCGGGCTCGATGGCGTCGAGCGCGGCGGACGGGTCGGAGGGGTCTCCGGCAAACGGATCCGGCGGCAAGCCAGGTGGTAGATGGTCACGCACACACCCACGGTACGCAGAACAGGGTGGTCTGCGCCAGCTATGTAGGGTGCCAGTTTCGCGACTGCGCGTACCTCCGCGTTCGCTCCGGCCGTGCGCGGTCCATGGGCGACTTCGTCCGGCGGCGCCCATGGGCGCACCTCCGCCTGCGCTCCGGCGTGCGCGGTATTCAGGCGGACTTCCTCCGGCGCCGCGCCCATTGGGCTCAGTGCATCGACGAGTTTGCGGGACAGATACCATAGATGGCAGGCGCTGGACAGTTCCCGACACGCTGACCTCGCCGTCACCGTCCATCCCATCAGTTGTGCGCGACGCCGGCCCGTCCGGCGTCTCTCGCTTTCGACGTTCCAGGAGGGGTCGATCCGAATGAGTAATCCCGTACCGGGCGAACGACTCGCAGTCCGCCCCCCTACGGGTGGCGACGACCCGAACAAGATCGCCATGCTCGGCCTCACGTTCGACGACGTGCTGCTGCTGCCCGCCGCATCGGATCTGATTCCCAGTTCGGTGGAGACCTCGAGTCAGCTCACCAGGGAGATCCGGCTGCGCACCCCGCTGGTCAGTTCGGCCATGGACACCGTCACCGAGGCGCGCATGGCCATCGCCATGGCGCGCGCGGGCGGTATGGGCGTGCTGCACCGCAATCTGTCCGCCGCCGACCAGGCCGCGCAGGTGGAGACGGTCAAGCGCTCCGAGGCGGGCATGGTGACCGATCCGGTGACCTGTCGCCCGACCGACACGCTGGCCGAGGTCGACGCCATGTGCGCCAGGTTCCGCATCTCCGGTCTTCCGGTGGTGGACGAGACCGGGGCCCTCGTCGGCATCATCACCAACCGCGACATGCGTTTCGAGGTGGACCAGGACCGCCGCGTCGCCGACGTGATGACCAAGGCGCCGCTGATCACCGCCCAGGAGGGCGTCACCGCGGAGGCCGCGCTCGGGCTGCTGCGCCGCCACAAGGTGGAGAAGCTGCCGATCGTGGACGGCAACGGCCGCCTGCGCGGGCTCATCACCGTCAAGGACTTCGTCAAGACCGATCAATACCCGAACGCCACCAAGGACCGCGACGGCCGCCTGTTGGTCGGCGCCGCGGTGGGTGTCGGCGAGGACGCATGGTCGCGCGCGATGACCCTGGCCGACGCGGGTGTCGATGTGCTCATCGTCGACACCGCGCACGGACACCAGGTGCAGGTGCTGCAGATGGTCGCCAAGGTCAAGGCCGAGGTCGGCGACCGCATCCAGGTTGTCGGCGGCAACGTCGCGACCCGGGCGGGCGCGGCCGCGCTGGTCGAGGCGGGCGCCGACGCGGTGAAGGTGGGTGTCGGCCCCGGCTCCATCTGCACCACTCGCGTGGTCGCGGGCGTCGGCGCGCCGCAGATCACCGCGATCCTCGAGGCCGTCGCCGCGTGCAAGCCGCACGGCGTTCCGGTCATCGCCGACGGCGGCATCCAGTTCTCCGGCGACATCGCCAAGGCCATCGCCGCGGGCGCGTCCACCGTGATGCTCGGCTCGCTGCTGGCGGGCACCGCCGAATCCCCGGGCGAGCTGATCCTGGTGGGCGGCAAGCAGTTCAAGAGCTACCGCGGCATGGGTTCGCTGGGCGCTATGCAGGGCCGCGGCCAGGCCAAGTCGTTCTCCAAGGACCGCTACTTCCAGGACGACGTGCTCGCCGAGGACAAGCTGGTGCCCGAGGGCATCGAGGGCCGCGTGCCCTTCCGCGGCCCGGTGAACCAGGTGATCCACCAGCTCGTCGGCGGCCTGCGGGCCGGCATGGGCTACACCGGCGCGCAGTCCATTGCTGAGCTGCAGGAAGCGCAGTTCGTGCAGATCACCGCGGCGGGCCTGAAGGAGAGCCACCCGCACGACATCACGATGACGGTCGAAGCGCCGAACTACACCGGTCGTAGCTGACGTAACCAGGTGCGGCCGGGACCTGACAGCGTCGGGTTCCGGCAGCTACCAGCTGAATGCCGCGGGAGAAACCCGGCGGGCCGAAGGCGATCCGCCAACCGAAGCACGGACCGTGGTGCTCGACAGGATTCCGTGCGCTGCGCCGGATGCGATTGCGATCACCCCGGACGAACCGTGCATGATTAACCTGTTCGCGAGTCGAAGCGACTTGAACCCGTGGCTCCCTCCCGACCACCTCGAGGGCGAGTCTTACGAGCCCGTTCGCGGCCGTCTCGCTTCCGAGCGGTCGAAGCGCATGCGACGAAGTCGCGAGTCTCGACCGCTCGGAAGCGAGACATAAAAGGCCGCGGACACGCGCGCGCCAGCGCGCCGAAGACACGGCCGCGAACACGCGCGCGGCAGCGCGCAAATAAACACCGAAAGGACAGACAAGTGCGCGACATGGTCGAGATCGGCATGGGCCGGACGGCCCGGCGTACCTACGAACTGGACGATGTCGACATCGTTCCCTCGCGGCGTACCCGCTCGTCGAAGCAGGTGTCGCTGGCGTGGCAGCTCGACGCCTACCGGTTCGAGATTCCGTTCCTCGCGCATCCGACCGACGCACTCGTGTCGCCGAAGTTCGCCATCGAGCTCGGCCGTCTCGGCGGGCTCGGCGTGATCAACGGCGAGGGCCTGTGGGCCAGGCACGCCGATGTCGATGCGAAGATCGATCAGCTGCTCGAGGTGGTCGGCAAGGGCGGCTACGAGCGCGCCGTCGCCATGCTGCAGGAGCTGCACGCGGCGCCGATGCAGCCGGATCTGCTCGCGGCCGCGGTGGCCGAGGTGCGTGCGGCGGGCGTGACCGTCGCCGTGCGGGTCAGCCCGCAGAACGCCCGCGCGCTGACGCCCGCCCTGTTGCAGGCGGGCATCGATCTGCTCGTCGTGCACGGCACCATCATTTCCGCGGAGCACGTCGGTGACGGCGAGCCGCTGAACATGAAGACCTTCATCGCGGAGCTGGACGTGCCCGTCGTCGCGGGTGGCGTCAGCGATCACCGCACCGCGCTGCACCTGATGCGCACCGGCGCCGCGGGCGTGATCGTGGGCTACGGCTCGTACCCCGGCGCGACGACCACCGGCGAGGTGCTCGGCATCGGGGTGCCGATGGCCACCGCCATCGCCGACGCCGCGGCCGCGCGCCGCGACTACCTGGACGAGACCGGCGGCCGCTACGTGCACGTCATCGCGGACGGCGATGTCGCCACGTCCGGTCAGCTGGCGAAGGCGATCGCCTGCGGCGCCGACGCCGCCATGCTCGGGGTGCCGCTTGCGCTGGCCGCCGAGGCGCCCGGCCGCGGCTGGTACTGGCCGTCGGCGGCCGCGCACCCGTCGGTGCCGCGCGGTTCGCTGCTGCACGTGGACGATCCGTGGGATCTGGGCGGCGAGTCCACCGAGCAGGTGCGGCCGAGCCTGGAACGGGTGCTCTTCGGCCCGTCCGACGACCCGTTCGGCTCGCTGAACCTGGTGGGCGGCCTGCGCCGCTCGATGGCGAAGGCCGGGTACTCGGACCTGAAGGAGTTCCAGAAGGTCGGACTCAGCGTTCGCGCCTGAGGCCGCTCGCCGCGAGCCCGCGCCGGACGAATCGGGCGCGGGCTCGGCCGTGCTCGCCGGTCGTGCGGACAGACGTCACCGCGCGTGCGTCGGGATCACCTGATCGCGGAGGAACTGCCGGATCGTGTGATTCACCGGTTCCGGGTGAGTCATGGTGACCGCGAGGCGAGCGCCCGCGATCTCCACGTAGGTCGCCGACGCGAGACCCGCGGCCAGTTGTTCGGCGCGGTCGTGCGTGATGCCGCTGTCGGTGGCGTGGATGACCAGTGCGGGACAGGTGATTTCGGGAAGCCGGTCGAGCACCGACTCCCTGGCGAGCAGGCAGCCTGCGGCGACCTCGATACCGCTCCGGTCGCGGCCGAGCCAGCGTTTGGTCCAGATCGCCCGATACCAGTCGTCGTCGCCGATCAGCCAGGTGGCGAGCCGGTCGACCGCGTGCTCCCTGCTGTCGTCGTCGTACCACTCGTCGAGGAAGCGCTGGGTGGCGGTGGACTGCTCGGGCGTCGGCCCGTGCGCCTCGGTGCTGATGAGGATGAGCCCCGCGATCCGCTCCGGCGCGATCAGCGCGGCGCGCAGCGCGGTGAAGCCGCCCTGCGCCGTGCCGCCGAACACCGCACGCTCGGCGCCGAGCTGATCGAGCACGGTCAGCGCGTCGCGCGCCGCGGTCCAGTACGTGAAGGGTAGGCCCTGATCCTTGGTGCGTCCGTGGCCGCGGGCATCCCAGGAGACGATCCGGAATTCCGGCGCGAGCGCGGCCATCTGCGAAGCGAACATGGTTCGGTCCATGAGGAATTCGTGCGCTAGCAACACCACCGGACCGTCCCCGCCGCTGTCCTCGTAATGGATGTCGGCGTCTATCGCACGGGCGAAGGGCACGAGCAAGAGGATAACGAGCCACGGCGGGCTCGACTCGGGATTCGCGTTGCCCGCTTCGAGAGCACACAACGTGCCTGCACAGGGACGTGCCCGTTGGTTCGGGCGCGCACCCGGCTCACTAGACTGTGGCCGTGGCAGAATCCCAGAGACCGGTCCTCGTCGTCGACTTCGGCGCCCAATACGCTCAGCTGATCGCGCGGCGGGTGCGCGAGGCAAGTGTGTACTCCGAGGTGATTCCGCATTCCACCACCGTCGAGGAGATCGCCGAGAAGAACCCGCTTGCGGTGATTCTGTCCGGCGGCCCGGCCAGCGTGTACGCCGAGGGCGCGCCGCAGCTGGATGCTCGGCTCTTCGATCTCGGGCTTCCGGTCTTCGGCATCTGCTACGGCTTCCAGGCGATGGCGCAGGCGCTCGGCGGTACGGTCGCGCACACCGGCACCCGCGAGTACGGCCGCACCGAGCTGAACATCGACGGCGGTCTGCTGCACGGCGGTCTGCCCACCATCCAGCCGGTGTGGATGAGTCACGGTGACGCGGTCACCGACGCGCCGGAGGGCTTCGAGATCACCGGCACCACCGCGGGCGCGCCGGTCGCCGCGTTCGAGGATCGCGCCCGTCGCCTCGCGGGCGTGCAGTACCACCCCGAGGTGCTGCACTCGCCGCACGGCCAGCAGGTGCTCAGCCGCTTCCTCCATGAGCTCGCCGGCATCCCGTCCGCGTGGACCCCGGCCAACATCGCCGACGCGCTGATCGCGCAGGTCCGCGCGCAGGTCGGCGACGGGCACGCGATCTGCGGCCTGTCCGGCGGCGTGGACAGCGCCGTCGCGGCCGCGCTCGTGCAGCGCGCCATCGGCGATCGGCTGACCTGTGTGTTCGTCGATCACGGCCTGCTGCGCTCCGGCGAGCGCGAGCAGGTACAGCAGGATTTCGTCGCCGCGACGGGCGCCAAGCTGGTCACCGTCGACGCGGTGGACAAGTTCCTCGGCGAGCTGAAGGGCGTCACCGATCCCGAGGAGAAGCGCAAGATCATCGGCCGCGAGTTCATCCGCTCCTTCGAAGACGCGGTGAGCGAGGTCGTCGCCGAGCACGGCGCCGAGGACGGGCAAGCGCCCGAGGTCGAGTTCCTGGTGCAGGGCACGCTGTACCCGGACGTGGTGGAGTCGGGCGGCGGCAGCGGCACCGCGAACATCAAGTCGCACCACAATGTCGGCGGGCTGCCGGAGGATCTGGAGTTCGACCTCGTCGAGCCGCTGCGGCTGCTGTTCAAGGACGAGGTCCGCGCGGTCGGCCGCGAGCTCGGCCTGCCCGAGGAAATCGTTGCGCGCCAGCCTTTCCCGGGTCCGGGCCTGGCCATCCGCATCGTCGGCGAGGTCACCGGTGATCGTCTCGCCACGCTGCGGCAGGCCGATGCGATCGCCCGCGAGGAGCTCACCGCGGCCGGGCTGGACCGGCAGATCTGGCAGTGCCCGGTGGTGCTGCTCGCCGACGTGCGCAGCGTCGGCGTGCAGGGCGACGGCCGCACCTACGGTCACCCGATCGTGCTGCGCCCGGTCTCCAGCGAGGACGCTATGACCGCCGACTGGACTCGCCTGCCCTACGAAGTGCTCGAGCGCATTTCGACCCGTATCACCAACGAGGTCGCCGAGGTCAACCGCGTCGTGCTCGATGTCACGAGCAAGCCGCCGGGCACCATCGAGTGGGAGTGATCCCCTGAGACCTCGACGGCCCCCGCACACGGTGTGTGCGGGGGCCGTCGGCGTTTCGGGATTCAGACCGTCTCGGCGCGGCTCCAGCCGAGGCCGAGGACGAGGTGGCCGAGTAGCATGCCACCTCCGACGGGGGCCTTCGCCGGCGTAACCGGCACGACTCGCGCGATGGGCGTGCTCTGTCCTGGTGGCGGTGTCCGATCGTCCACGTCTGTCTCGAATTGTTCTCGCGCCATGGGGTTCTCCTGCACAAGGGCCATCGCGGTCAACGTCCTTTGCGGGGGGAGATCACCAGCAGGACGCCGACGACGATGGCGGCGATGACGACGATCCAGCCGAAGGAGATCGCTCCGCTGGCCGTCGCGGCGTGGCCGATGAAGCCCCATATGCTCACCGCGAGTGCCAGCAGGCCGACGATCAGCAGGGAGGCCGACGGTCCGCGGCCCTCGTTCGTTTCGTCGGTTCGGGGTTGCTCAGCCACGTTGCACCTCCACACTGCCCATCTGAACGTCCACATCGAGATCGAGCACCGGGGCGCCCGGCGTGTTCGGGCCGGTGACGCCGCGCGGGCACATGTTGTCGCCCATGGTGACGGTGCAATCGGTGCGGACGGTCATGTTCTCCGGCACCAGGATGCGGACCTCGCCCATCTGCAAGTCGAGGTTCACGGTGCGGTTCTCGGTCAGGTTCAGCGATCGCAGGTCGAGCGTCCCCGAACCCATCGAGATCCGGTAGTCCTGTTGCAGTTCGGCCATCGTCGCGGGCGCCCACACGTGCTCGCCCATGGCGCCCCTGTCGAATTCGATGGGTCCGATCATCGAGGCGAGCAGGACGAAGCCGGCGAGCGGAGCGGTGACGACCAGCAGACCGTAGCCGCGCCGCAGGAACGCGCCGAGCACGAGGCCGAGACCGATCACGGCCAAGGCCACCGCGGCGATGCGGCCGGGCGTCATCCACTCGACACCCGCGGCGGCGATCGCGCCCGCGACCGCAGCGGCGAGGATGGCGAGGCCGAGCACGACCGGAGTGAACCGGGAACGAGGACGCTTCGGCGGCAAGGCGACGACCGGGCGGGCCGGGGCCGGCTCGGGCAGGTCCCAGGCCAGCGGCGCCACGCCGAGCGGATCCCAGGAGGGCGGCCGCACGCCGGGGAAGGCCGCGGGTGTCGGGTGGGCGGGCTTTTCCGCGAGCGTTTTCGGCTCGGCGGGGGCTTTCGGCTCGGTGTCGGGCTTGTCGAGCGAAAGCGAGTCTCCGGCGCTCGGCTGCGGTGACGAGGTCCGCGCTTCGAGCACTTCGGGTTTCGCGTCGGTCACCTCGGCGGGTCCGTCGACGCTTTTGTCCAGCGACACGGTCTCCGACGCGTCGGCGCGCAGCACGGTGGTCTCCGGCTCGCTCGGGGTATCGGGAACGTACGCGTCCGGCAGCTTGGTGTACGGGCTGTACACCGGCGGGACGTCGGGCACCGGGTAGCCGGGGTTGCGCAGCGGGCCGGTCGGGAACACCGCTCCCGGGTAGCCCGTCGCGGCCAGGCCGTCGGTGAGACCGCTGTCGGCGAAACCGCCGTCCATGGCGCTGGTGCCGGGCGGCGGCTGCGGGCATCGCATGAACAGCATCCACCAGCCCGCGAGCATCAGGGCCAGGCTGATCATCCCGGAGCCGGCCAGCCCGACGCCGATCGGGCCGACCGTCGTGACCGCGATGGCCAGCGCCACGATCAGCACGACCGTCTTGGTCTGCGACTGCGAGCTGTGGCCCTTGCCGAACAGCGATTCGGCGGCCGAGGACCGGTCGCCGGATTCGTTCAGCAGCAGCCAGGCCAACAGGTACAGCACGATGCCCGCGCCGCCGAAGAGGGTGGATACCACGAACGCGACCCGCACCAGCACCGGGTCGACGTTGTAGCGCTGCCCGAACCCCGCCGCGACGCCCGCGACCGGACCCTGCCGCGGCAACCGGATGGGCCGCGTCTGCCACATCTGCTGCAGCTGATCGCCGAAGGTTGTTCTCGTCATAGTCCCCATAGTGGGGCTGACCAGCGGCGCGGCGCATCGGGGTGAACCCTGAAAAACGGCCTGATCCGGTCGGCCCGACGGATGAGGGTCCCGGCGATCACATCGTGAACGGGTCTCCGAACACCGCGCCGTCCGCGATCACCTCCGGCGTTTCCACGGTGATGATCGCGTAGGCCTGCACCGTCAACGGCCCTCCGCAATCCTCGACGTGAATGCGCCGGTCCCGGCTGAACACATACCCCTGGCTGCCCGGCGACAGCTCCTTCTCACCGACCGGCACGTCGACCACCTTGCCCGGGCTGATCGAGAGATCGACGCCGATCCCCGCGCTCAGGTACGGGCCGACGCTCACATCGACTCCGGGCAGCAGCGACTCCGGCGTCAAACCCAGGTGCGCGCTCGCGTCCGCATCGATGCCGATCTCGGCTCCGAGATCGAGCGTCGCCTCCAGGTCGACCGCGCAGGCGACGAAGTATCCGGTCTTCAGGTGGCCGGTTCCGTCCGACACCTGCCCGTAGAACGTGTTGTCCAGGAACACGTCCCGATTTGTCGGCATGCCGTTCAGCGACCCGGTCGGCCGTGCCGCGTGCTCGTTGTGGCCCACCGTGAACTCCAGACCGCCAGGGGCGGAGTACGTCTTCTCGTGCGGTGCGAGATCGACCGCCGCCGCCTGCGGAGCGAGCCCCGAGAGGCAACCCACGGCAATCGCGACAGCGGCCAGCCCAGACTTCCCATACATTCGGGTATCCCCCTCGGTTCCACGCCCGGGCTCCCTACCCGGCGTGACCACGGACTGCCCCCGTGGTCGCTTTCAGCTTGGTCGGGCGTGCTGAAGGAATGCTTGGAAAGTCCCTGTAAGAGAGTGTGATTCAGGAACAGGGTGGGCGGTAGGGGAGCTGGGGGAGGTGGCGTTGCCAGATGTCTTCGGTCAGCAGGGATCCGGTGACGTCGCAGATCCGGTCGATCGCGTGGGAGACGTCGAGGTCCCAGACGCGGAGACCGCCGCCGGAGATGACGAGGTGGTTGCCGTGGGGGAGGAATTGGGCGGTCCAGGTATCACCCTCGCGGGTCGGTGTGATGGGGGCGCCGACCTGTTGGGGTTGAGTGCGATCGGTAAAGTCCCACAACGTTATTCGACTATCGCGACTGATGCTGACGGCGCTGCGGGCGTCTGCGGTGAAGGAGATCCGGTCGACCGAAAGGCCGGCCGCGACGATAGGTGCGCTGATCGGTCGGATTCGGCTGCGGTCGCTGATGTCCCACACCTGCATCAGCTGGTTGTTGACCAGGACCATCGTCCGGCCGTCAGGTGCGAACAGGACCGTGTTGAGGTAGGTACCCAGCTCGGGAAGGGCGTCGCCGAGTGGAATCGGTCGTCGCGGATCGGTGAAGTCCCACAACCTGAGTGGATGCCGCACGACGCCGTCGCCCGGCACGAATGTGCGAACCGCGAGGATGCTGCCGTCGCTGCTGAACGTGATGTCTCCGGCCTTGGAGAGCGGTATCTTTTCGCCGAGCGGGGTGGGGTTGGCGAGATCCTGGAGGCTCCACACTTGAAGCGAGTCGTCCTGTGACGTCGTGGCGATCCGCCAATCCGGCCGGATCGCGAAGTGGTCGGCGTTCTCCAGCATTCTCGCCCAGTCGCCTAGCCGACGCACGTTCGCCGGATCGGATATGTCGTACAGCGTGAGCTGCCGTTCGAACCAAGTGGTGAGCATGATGGTGCCGTCTGGGCTGATCTCGAACGGGTAGGTGCCGGGGCGGTGCGTGAAGCGACCGAGCAGCCGCCACCGCAACGGATCTCGGGTGTCCCAGATCTCGCTCGCGTCAGCGCCCGAATAGGTGACCGCGCGGTGGCCTGTCGCGTCGAAGAACGGAAAAGCCGACCTTGTAGCTGCGCCCGACACCAGTCCAGGCGGCATGGACCAGACCCGCAGGTTGCCGTCCGGGCCGCCCACGGTCAGGGTCCGCCCGTCGGAACCGAACGCCAGGCCGGTGGGACCGCCACGGCAGGGAATCGCCAAGCCGTTCGAGTACTGGCAGGTCAGCGGACCGGTCGCCAGCGGCTCATCGATGAGTTCGGGCCGGGACGGATCCGCCACGGTCCACAGTGCCGCCCGCTCGGTGGTGGCGACCGCGAGCATCAGGCCGTCCGGGCTGAAGACGAACGACGACAGGGCGGACTCGCCGGCATCCACCGGTGCGCCGATCTGTGCGGGCGATATGTCTCGTCCGACCCGCCACAGCCGCACCGCCCCCCGTTGCACCTGCCCGTCGGGTCGCAGCGACCCGTCGCCGGTGCCGACTGCGAGAATTCGCCCATCCGGGCGGAAGTCCATGTGGCGCAGTTCCGCCGTGTCGGCCTCGATCGGCGATCCGATCGGCACGAGGCCCTCGGGGCGGCCGACGTCCCACAGCTGAATCCGCCCATCGCTGGGCAGCGAGGTCGTAGACAGCTTGTTCGTCAGGACGGCCAGCACTGGCTCGGTAGGGCTGAACAGCACGTCGGCACTGATGTCTCGTCCCAGCGGCAGCACCTGACGAAGCTGCGGGCGAGCGGGATCGGTGACGTTCCACAGCGTGACCGAGTCGGCGTTCACGGCGGCGAGGATGTTGCCGTCCGCACTGAAGCTCGTGGCCACATACGGTCCCGCCTCGGCGCGCGGCAGCTCGGCCAGCTGTCGTGGTGTGCCCGGCTCGGATATGTCCCAGAGCCGTGTGGCCTCGTTGCCGCTCGTCGCCATCACGCGACGGATCGGACTGAACCCGACCTGCGAGATCTTGCCGGGAAGCTGCATCAGCTTGCGGGGGTGCTGTGCGTTGTGCGTGTCCCACAGGTAGGCGACGCGGTCGTGGTCGACCGAGGCCAACAGCGCACCCCCTGGCTGCTGCGTCACCTCGACGTACCCGTTGACGTGGGCCGGGACGGTGGTCGCGAGTGGCTGATTCTGCGTACTGAGCAGCTGGTTTCGCACCGCCTCGTCGCCGGGCCGCATCCGTTCGGCGACGAGATAGAGCTGTGCGGACAGTGAGGGATCGATGGCGCGCAAGCGCTGAGCTTCGGTCAGCACGGCGGCGAAATTCTTCTCGTCGCGCTGCCGTCGCCCGAATTCGGTCTGGGTGTAGGCGGTGAGGCCGAGCATCAACAGCACCACTCCCGCCAGCGCGAGACCGACCCGGGTCAGCGAGGCGCGTCGGCGGGTCCGGCCACGCGATGCGCGCGAGGCGTGCAGGAAATCGCGCACTACCCCGTCGGCCGCCGCAGTATGCTCGAGCGCCGCCTCCAATCGGGAACCCCGATACAGCAGCGCCGGATCACGATCCGTCGAATCCCATTCGACCGCATCCGCTTCCACCCGCTGTCGCACCAGATAGCCGACTCGGTTCTCGTCGATCCACGCACGCAGTCGCGGCCAGGCGTCGAGCACGATCTCGTGGGTGAGGAACACCGCGTCGGCGTCCAGCGTCACGAGCCGGGTGCGCGCGAGCAGTTCCAGGGCGGCCGTGGCGGAGAGCGGGTCGGCGCTGCGCTGCTGGAGCGTGGGGCGCGCCGCGATGCGCCGGGTGTCGCGGGAGTCACGCGCCACGGTGACGAGCCCGAGCAAGACGTCTTTCGCGGCCGACTGCTGCGGATCGGACAGTTCGCTCCACGCCTGCTCCGCGGTGGCGGCGACGGAACCGACGACACCGCCCGCCGCCCGATAGCCCGCGATGGTCAGTTTGCGTCCCTCCCGGTGCTGCCACGTGGCGGCCATGACGTGGGAGAGCAGCGGCAGGGCTCCGGGGTCGTAGCTCTGGCGTGCTTGGTGGTCGCCCAGGCCGCAGAGTTCGGTGATGACGAGTTCGTCCAGTCCGGCTTCGAGTTTCAGTCCGGCGCGTTCGGCGGGGCCGGTGATTGCCTCGGCCAGCTCGTCGACGCGCATGGGGCCGAGCAAGTAGCTGCGCTTTTCCAGGGACTCTTGCAGGATCGGGTAGTCGAGGCAGCGGGCGTAGAAGTCGGCGCGCAGGGCGAGCACGACGGCGATGTGGTCGTTCTGGGTTGCGTGCCGATCGAGCAGCGCCAGGAACTCGTCGCGCTCCCGTTCGTCGGCGCAGACGGTGAACAGTTCTTCGAATTGGTCGATGATCAGTAGCCCAGGCCCGGTGATCGGCGCAGCGTCGTCAGTCTGCACGCCAGGAAAATTCGCCGCTTCGGTGCCTGCGGCCTCCTTGCCCTGCGTGTAAGAGGACTTCGCCGAGTCGGTGTCCGCGGCGTCCTCGCCCTGCGCATCAGAGGAATTCACCGCTTCGGCGTCGTTGCCGTGCGTGTCGGAGGACTTCACCGAGCCTGTGCCCGCGGCGCTACTGCCCTGCACGTCGGAGGTCTTCGGCGAGTCTGCGCTGGCAGCGCTCTTGCCTTGCGCGCCAAGGACCTTCGCCAACGCGTCCAACGGATGCGCACCGGGCGTCACTGTGACGATGTGCCAGTTGCCTTGTCGCCGCGCAACTTCGGATGCCAGTCCCGCCGCGAGCAGCGAAGACTTACCGGCTCCCGACGCGCCGATGAGCGTGACGATTCCGCCCCCGTCGCGCGCGGTGTTCAGCACCAGCTCGGTGAGCTCTCCGGTCGCCCGCTCGCGTCCGAAGAAGAGGTCGCTGTCGGTGTTTCGATAGGACTGCAGGCCCAGGTACGGGCACGTGGAGTCGTCGGCGTCGTCGGGCGTCCAGGAGTTCGATGCGGTCCACAGCCGCTTCCACTCCTGCGGGTCGGCGAGTTTCGCGGGTAGCGCGGCGCCGCGCTTCTTTGCGAGATCGATGAGCGTCAGCACCACCGGCAACAGGGATTCGAAGCGGGCGGGCACATTTCGGCCCGCTTTCCAGTCGCTGATCCGCTGGGCGGACGCTGGGTTCGCCGCCGCGGCGGCCCGCATGCGGTTCTCCGCCTGGGCGGCGACCCTGCGCAGCGTCGGGTTGCCCGCGGCGGCATACAGGTCGGCGAATCGTTCAGCGAAAATCGCTCGTGGCGAACGAGTTTCCCCCCGCGGCGCGTCCCCTGTCACGCGTACCCACGGAAACGTTTGGGCGGTACGAACACAGGGACAATTTACCCGGCCTGGCCGCCGCTCATCTTCCCGGCAGCGGCGGTGCGCCGCGTCGCGCACCGCCTTCCAGCTCGACCTCACAGGAAGATCGGATCGCCGTAGACCGCTTCGCGCCCGCTGACTTCCGGCGACTGCGCGTCGACGATCGTGTACGAGCGGATGGTCAGCGGACCGCCGCAGTCCTGCACCGCGACGTGGAAATCGCGGCTGATCAGATAACCGGTGCTGCCGGGCGGCAGCTCTTTGGTGCCGACTTCGAAGGGCTGCACCTTGCCCGGCGTTATCGACAGATCGATGCTCGCGCCGATGTTCAGGTCGGGGCCGAGGCCCGCGTCCACGCTCGACGAGGCCGAATCACCGCTGCTCGAGCCGCCGACCCGGAATCCCGCGTCGAAGCCGATCGCGGCGCCTAGGTCGATGCCGACGGTCAGGTCGACCGCGCAGGCGACCAGGTATCCGGCTTTCAAGGTGCCGGTTCCGTCCGCCTCGACCCGGCCGTAGAACGTGTCGTCGAGGAATACTTCCCGGTTGGTCGGCATGCCGTTCAGCGGAGCCACCGGATGGAAGGCCTGATCGGAGTGTCCGACGGTGAACCGGAATCCGTTCGGCCCTTCGACCGTCTTCTCGTGCGGCGCCATCGGTGCCGCTCCGGCGAACGGGCTTCCCGTGAGGACCATGCAGACCACCAGGACGGCGGCCGAGAATGCCAACGTGAGTACCGATAGGTGCTTCATGTGTTCCTCCCCGAACAAGTGCTTTCCCGCCGGAATGCGGGTGATCGAACCGGGTGATGCCGGTGGTGACCGGGTCTTCGACGACCCAACGGAAAGGTATGGGGCGGTGGCTGCCCAGGCCCAGCGCCGCGTGCGGGTGAAGAGCGCGAAAGCCCTGGTCGCCGCATCGGCGTCGGTTTTCCGGACCGGCGAGGAGCGCGGTCCGGCTCACCGCGTCCCGACTGCGGGAACGACCGAGCGGACGTTTGCGTCTGCCCAGCTCAGCAGGGTTGTTTGTCCGGACCGGACAGCATTGGCGGCCAGGATGCGCGGGTCCGGTCATGAACCTGTGGGTATGACGGCAAGATCAGGGTGATTCCTGATGGCCGGGGTCGGGGGAGCGTGCCAGTATCGAAGCATGCACCCGACTGGTCCCGCGTTCGACGCTGCCCGCGGCGCCGCTGCGGGCTTCGGGGGCGCGCCCGGGTATGACGCCTCCCGCGCCTACGGCGCCGGGCGCGACCTCGGGCCCGCTCCGGTGCTCGATCTCGGCAGGCATCCGCAGCTGCGCCTGGTGCGCCGGTCGGGCGGACGGATCGTCGGTGGTGTCGCGGGCGGTCTCGCCGACCATCTCGGGCTCGACGTGTTCAAAGTGCGGATGGCGTTCGTGCTGCTGTCCGCGCTGGCGGGGGCGGGCATCATCGCCTACGGCCTGCTGTGGATCTTCACCCCGAGCGGCGCCGATTCGGCCAAGCCGAGTGACGCCGAGCGGCGCCAGGCCGTCGGTCTCGCGCTGCTCGGGCTCGGACTATCGGCGGTGGTCTCCTGGCTGATGAACGGCACCGTCGCGGCGAAGGTGATCGTGCCGATCGTCGTCGTCGCGGTCGGCGCTGCGCTGGTCTGGCGCGAATACGACACCGACGGCCCGCGTTCGCTGCTCGGGCTGCCCGCGCGGCCCTCGGTGGTCACCTGGGCGCGAATCGTCGCCGGGGCCACCATGGTGGTGCTCGGGCTCGGTGTGGTGGTGCTGGCCAGGATCGACCTGAGCTCGCTCGGTTCCGCGCTGATCGCCGTGGCCGTCACCCTGATCGGCGCCGGGCTGCTGACCGTCCCGCTGTGGTTGCGCATGATGCGCGCGCTGAACACCGAGCGCGCCGCCCGCATCCGCAACGAGGAACGCGAGGAGATCGCCTCGCATCTGCACGATTCCGTGTTGCAGACGTTGGCCCTGATCCAGCGCCAGGCGCACGACCCGCAGGAGGTGGCGCGGCTGGCCCGCAGCCAGGAGCGGGAACTGCGCAGGTGGCTGTTCGAGGATTCCGGTCCCGCGCAGTCGAGCCTGGCCGCGGCGCTGCGCACCATCGCGGGCGAGGTGGAGGACCAGCACGGCGTCAAGGTCACCCCCGTGACGGTCGGCGATGTCTCGATGGACTTGGACGACTCCGGAAGCGGCCTGCCCAAGGAACATTTCACCGCGCTGCTCGGCGCCAGCAGGGAGGCGATGGTGAACGCCGCCAAGCACGCGGGCGTGCCGACCATCGATCTGTTCGCCGAGGCCGAACCGCACCAGGTGAGCGTCTTCGTGCGCGACCGCGGCGCCGGATTCGACGTCGCCGCGGTGCCGCAGGACCGGCAGGGCCTCGCCAAATCCATCCGCGGCCGCATCGAACGCCGCGGCGGCCAGGTGGAGATTCTGTCGACCCCCGGCCGCGGCACCGAGGTGCGGATCTTCATGCCGCGCAGCGACTCCGGAGAGGCCAGCGACACCGCGGGCGTGGCCGGTGATCCGCCGACCGAGCGCATCAGGCAGTCGGTGCGGTCCGGTAAGTAGTCGCGGTGCGGAATGGGTCGCGCACCTTCGCGGTGCGCCGGGGTTCGGTGTGATCGGGTCGTGCGGTGCTGAGCCGGAACGTGCCGGTTGGCCTGGTCCCGACGGGCCCGAGCCGTGCGGCGCAGGAGCTGCCGGTCGGTCACGTCACTTCGACGGTTCGCCGCTATCGTTCGCCCACGGTGCGACGCCCTCGTTCTCGTCGCCTCGGGAACCCCACGGGGTCGTGAGCAGCGCGTCGCTCGATAACGGTCGCGTACCGGCGTGACCGGAGTGGAAGCGGCAAGCGACCACACGTGGTCGATGCCGATGAGACGCGGGCGGTGGACATGCCGTGGTCGGGCCTGCGTTGTGGTACCGATGGAATGCGGACCTCCTCCGGGCGGTCGGCGCAGTCAGGGTGGATTGCTCCACCGAAGGGTGAGGAGAAGCAGGTGAGCGTGCGGGTCTTTCTCGTCGACGATCACGCCGTGTTCCGTTCGGGCGTGCGCGCTGAGCTGAGCCGTGAGGCCGATATGGAGGTGGTCGGCGAGGCGGGCGGCGTGTCCGAGGCCATCGCCGGGATCAAGTCCACCCGTCCGGACGTGGTGCTGCTCGACGTGCACATGCCCGATGGCGGTGGTGTCGCGGTGCTGGCGGGCATCGAGGACGGCCCGGTGTGCTTGGCGCTCAGCGTGTCCGACGCCGCGGAGGACGTGATCGCGGTGATTCGCGCCGGCGCGCGCGGCTATGTCACCAAGACCATCTCCGGCGCCGAGCTCGCCGACGGCATCCGCAGGGTCGCGGGTGGTGACGCCGTCTTCAGCCCGCGGCTGGCCGGATTCGTGCTCGACTCGTTCACCGGCAGGTCCCCGGTCCCAGAACCGCCGCTCGACCCGGAACTGGACTCGCTGACTCCGCGCGAACTCGAGGTGCTGCGCCTGCTCGCCCGCGGCTACACCTACCGCGAGATTGCCGAGAACCTCTTCATCTCGGTGAAGACCGTGGAGACGCACGCCTCCAACGTGCTTCGCAAAACCCAGCAGTCCAATCGCAACGCCCTCACCCGCTGGGCGCATCGCCGCCGCATCGATTAGTCTTCGCAAACCTTCCGCACGCTTCGCAGCGTATGCAGCCCCTGCGAGGCGTGTGGAACGTCTGCGAGGTGCGGTTACAGCGCGATGATGATGATGCCCATGATGATGAGCAGGCCGATGAAGAGGCCGATGGCGATGGCCAGGGGGGCGTTCTTGGGTTGGTTTTTGGGGGCTCGTTGAGGGGGCGCGGGGGTGGTTCGCGGAGCGGTGCGGTGCGGGCGGGGGAGAGGGGCCGAGTGCGGGCTGCGTAGGCCGGAGGCCGAATTACGTGCCGCCCAAGGTGGGATGGTGCCGTCTTCGGTGCGTACGGGGGCGCCGAGGATATAAGGACCGGTGCCGGGACCGAAAGCGGCGGTGAGGATTTCGTCGCGCGCCTCGGCCATGGTCGGCCTGCGCTGCGGCGCGGGCTCCATCATGTGCAGCAGGGCGTTGGTGAGGATGCCGCTGCGTGAGGGCGGAATGATCTGGGCCATCGCGGCGCGCTCCACCAGGACGTCGCTGTTCTCGTCCAAGCCGAACGGCGGCTGGCCCTCGATCGCGGTGTAGAGCGTGGCGCCGAGCGAGAACACGTCGCTGGCCTCGGTCGGCTGTGCGCCGCGCGCCACCTCCGGCGGGAGGTAGGCGGGGGTGCCGGTGATGATGCCGTCCGGCTCGTCGGAGATCTCGCCCGCGCCGCGCGAGATGCCGAAGTCGCTGAGCTTGGCCATGCCGACGGCTTGGCCGCGGTCGGCGACGAGGATGTTGCCCGGTTTGATGTCGCGGTGGACGATGCCGACGGCGTGCGCGGCGGCCAGCGCGTCGGCGACCTGGGCGCCGATCTGGGCGACCTCGATCACCGGAAGCGTGTCGACCAGCGCCAGCGCCCGCGCCACGTTGCGCGACGGCAGGTGTTCCATCACCAGCCATGGCTCGCCCGCTTCGATCACCACGTCGTAGACGGCGATCGCGTGCTCGTGCGAGAGCTTCGCCGCGACCCGGCCCTCGTGCATGATCCGGTTGCGCACCTCGGTGGCCTCGGCCTCGGGCAGCCCGGCGGTGGAGAGCACCTGCTTGATGGCGACTTCCCGGTCGAGCAGCCGGTCGTGCGCGAGCCACACCGCGCCCATGCCGCCGCCGCCCAGCTTGGATCGCAGGCGGTAGCGGCCTGCGACCAGATACTCGGGGCCGACGATGGGACGGGGGCGATCGATCATGGTGTGCAGGGTATCCGAATATCCCTGCGTCGCCGCGCCTCTTTGTGCCGACAAGGGGCGGTGGGAGAACAAGTTCCGGCGATATGCCGGGTTTCGGGCGGCCTGGCGTTCGGCGGCGGGGAAAGCGGGCGCGGGGCACGCGGTGATCCCGGGCGCGTCCGGTGCTCTTGACGACATTCCGGGGGTGGGTTTCTACTGAAGGCGTATCGAACGTATATTCGATAATGGATCGATAGCTGGATCGGTGCTGGCTTCCGTTCCTCCGCGTGGAGGTGAGGTCGGTCCGCTCGCTTCGCCTCGGAGTCCATCGTGGGAAGTAGGTGGTTGTGATGGGTTCGGACGTGCGGGTGGGGGAGACAGATAGACAACAGAAGCTGGACGAGCTGCGCAGTCGGATGGCCGCCATCCCAGGCCGCGGCGAGTCGGCGGCCGCGCGCGCCCCGCATGCGGAGGACATGCGCCGCGAACCACTGCCGGTGCCCCGAGCCCTTGCGGAATTGTTGCCGGAGGGCGGTCTCGGCAAGGGTTCCGTGGTCGCCTACACGGGGGCGCGCTCGCTGCTCGCCGGTCTGCTCGCCGCGGTGACCGAGCACGGCGGACACGCCGCGGTGGTCGGAGTGCCGAGATTCGGTCTGCTCGCGGCGGCGGAGATGGGCGCCGATCTGGCGCGGCTGGCCGTGATCGCCGATCCCGGCCCCGACCCGGTCGAGGTGGCCGCGGTCCTGCTGGACGGTCTCGACCTGGTCGTACTCGGGCTCGACGGCGTCGCCGTCCCTCCGGCGCGCACTCGCGTGCTCGCCGCGCGTGCTCGCAGCAAGGGCGCCACTCTGGTTGTCGCCGACGGCGATTGGCCCAACCCCACCCTGCGTCTCGACGCCCGCATCGCCGGATACGTCGGCCTCGGCACCGGCCACGGCCGACTGCGCTCCCTCAGCCTCGAGGTCGAGGCGCGGCACCGGGCGAGCCTGCCCCGGCGCGGACGGGTCGAACTGCGCCCCAGCGGTGGTCGCGTCGAATGGTTCGCCCAGGAGACCTCGCCCGCGCCCATCGAACTGCCGATCGCGCGGGGTGCGGCGTCATGAGTAGTCGTGCCAAGCGGCTACGAGAGTCGCCGTGCGGCACCGTGATCCGGCCGAGCCGGGTGCGTGGCACGGTACGGGTGTCCGATCCCGCGCCGCGTCGGTCCTGTATCCGGCCGGTCCGCGCCCTCGGGCGTTGGTCGAAGTGCCGCGCGATGTGCGGCGTGGCGCAGGCAGCCGGGAGCGCGCGCTGTTTGCCACGGCCTTCCGTGCGGTGGCGGCGTGGCGTCGAGGTTCCGCAGTCGTCGCCTGCCGCGGTGCGGTGCACGTCGCCGTGGTGCAGGCCGGGAGAGTGCGCTCCTTCCCGAGGGTTTCGGCGCGGTCGAGCGGTGCTCGGGGTGTCGGCCGAAAGCCCGCGGCTCTGGTTGGCTCGGCGAGGTGGCCGCCGGTGTGGCGTCGGCTGCCGCCGAATGTCTCGGGCTGGGTTCGGTGCGAGCGGCGGTGCGGCACCGTGATTCGGCCGAGCCGGTCGCGCGGTGCGACGCGGGTGCTCGCGGTGTGGTGCCAGGACTGGCCCGCTGTCGCGGCGGCGGCGGTGGCCGAGCTACCGCCGACCCGGCCGGTGGCGGTGCTGTCCGCCAACCGGGTGGTGGCGTGCTCGGCGGTGGCGCGGGCCGAGGGGGTGCGGCGCGGGCTGCGACGCAGGGAGGCGCAGGCGCGGTGTCCGGAATTGTCTCTGGTGCAGGCGGATCCGGATCGGGATGCGCGACTGTTCGAGCCGGTGGTCGCGGCCGTTGACGCCACGGTGCCCGGCGTGGAGGTGCTGCGGCCCGGGCTGCTCGTGCTCGGCGCGCGCGGGGCCGCCCGATTCTTCGGCTCCGAGGAGGCGGCCGCCGAACGGCTGGTCGACGCGGTGGCCGCGGTCGGGGTGGAAGCGCAGATCGGCATCGCCGACGAGCTGTCCACGGCGGTGATCGCGGCGCGGCGCGGGGCGATCGTGCGGCGGGGCGAGGGCGCGGAATTCCTGGCGCCGCTCGCGGTGTCCGAACTCGCGCTGGAGCCGAGCCTGGCCGCGCCGGAGCGCGCCGAGCTGGTGGACCTGCTGCACCGCTTGGGTTTACGCCGGATCGGTGATTTCGCGGCGCTCGGCCCCGTCGAGGTCTCCTCCCGCTTCGGCGCGGACGCCGTGCTCGCGCACCGCAGCGCGCGCGCCGTTCCGGAACGCCCGCCCGCCGTGCGCCGCCCGCCGCCGGAGCTCACGGTGGAGCAGCGCTGCGACCCGCCGATCGACCGGGTCGACGCGGCGGCCTTCGCGGGCCGCATGCTCGCCACCCGGCTGCACGCGAAGCTGTCCGGCGCCGCGCTGGCCTGCACCCGGCTCGCGGTTTTCGCCGAAACCGAAGCGGGCGAGCAGCTCTCCCGGATCTGGCGGTGCGCCGAGCCGCTCACCCCCGAGGACACCGCCGACCGGGTGCGCTGGCAGCTCGACGGCTGGCTGACCCGCCGCGACCGCCCCACCGCACCGGTCACGCTGCTACGCCTGGAACCCGTGGAGGTCGTCCGGGCGGGCGCGCTGCAACTCGGTCTGTGGGGCGGCGTCGGCGAGGAGGACGAACGGGCCCGCCGCGCACTGGTCCGGGTGCAGGGACTGCTCGGCGGCGAGGCGGTCCAGGTGGGAGTGCTCAGCGGCGGCCGCGGACCCGCCGAACGCGTCACCATGGTCGTGCTCGGCGACGAGCGGGTGCCCGCGGCCGATCCGGAGCTGCCATGGCCCGGCCGGCTACCGGAACCCGCCCCCGCGGTGCTGCTGGTGAACCGTCCCGCGGTGCGTCTGGAGGCGGCCGACGGAACACCCGTGCTGGTCACCGAGCGCGGCCTGTTCACCGCCGACCCGGCCCGCCTGCACTGGGGCAGCCGCAGCTGGCCGCTGGCCGGTTGGGCCGGACCGTGGCCGGTGGACGAGCACTGGTGGGTCCCCGATTCCGCCGCGGCGGCCCGCGCCCAAGTGCAACTGGGTGGCGACGCGGGCGAGGTCAGGGTGCTGCTGCTCGTCTACAGCGACGAGTCATGGCGAGCCGAGGGACTCTACGACTGATCGGCCCGCCAGTCCTGGCGCGCCGCCCAGTCGCGCAGGCTGGTGGCTCCGGTTTCGATCGCCGACGGGTCGGGTTCGGGCGGCATGGGCGCTCCCGGAGGTGGCGGTGCGTATACCGCGGCGATCCCTTCGGCGGCCTCGACCCCGAGGTGCGGGGCGAGCATCTCCCGATAAGTGTTGGGAGATATGGAATTCCATCGCACCGCCTGTCCCAGGACCGCGCTGAGTTCGGCGGCGACCTCGTCTCCGGTCAGCGCTTGCGGTCCCGCCACGATCCGCAGCGGCGGAGGAGCCGTAGCGGTGATCAAGCCCGCGACGGCCGCTCCGAGGTCGTCCAGCGCGACCCACGGGACAGGCAGTTCCCTCGGCAACGGGTAGGCGACCTCCC
The DNA here is from genome assembly GCF_040654065.1 of Nocardia sp. NPDC050793. Lineage (NCBI taxonomy): Bacteria > Bacillati > Actinomycetota > Actinomycetes > Mycobacteriales > Nocardiaceae > Nocardia > Nocardia sp. NPDC050793. Next base: position 119,007 of record NZ_JBFAHG010000013.1, on the reverse strand, counting down.
CGGCGAGCACGAGCGGAGCGGACCAGGGCGCGACGAGGTTCTCCAGGTACTGCCGAGCGGGTGCGACCACCGTGGCCGCCTCGGCGCAGCGGGACAGTTCGGCGGACAGCAGCACGCGGGCGTCCACGAACGGAACGCCGACGGGCGCGGGCGGCATCACGCTGCCGGTGTTGAAAACCACCCGCCGCACGCCCGCCTTGCGGAGTCCGTCCAGCACGGCCTCGGCCTGCCGGACGGCGACGTCGGTGAAGACCAACGGCAACTGCACGATCACGGCGTCGGCCCCCGAGTACGCGTCGGCCAGCGAGCCGGAGTCGAGCAGGTCGGCCTGGACCGGCTCGGCGTCCGGGTGCACGCGGGAAGACGAGTTCTGGCGGACGATGCCACGCACCCGGTGCCCCGCCGACAGCAGGCCGCGGACAATGGCAGCACCTTGGGTTCCGGTCGCGCCGTGGACGATCACGGTTGATGTGTTCATGGTCGCGACATTAGTTTCGAAAATGAAGCAATACCCAGGAAGTTATATAGTTTTCCCATGGAAACCATTGGCGCTGAGCAGCTGAAATACCTGCAAGAAGCCGCCTGTTCGGGTTGCGGTGTCGAGCGCACGCTGAAGGTTCTCGACGGAAAGTGGACGACGCTGATCGTCCGAGAACTGCTGACCGGTCCCAAGCGCTTCGGTGACCTGCGTGCGGCACTCAATTCGCCGAGCGCCAAGACCCTCACCGACCGCCTCCGCGCCCTGGAACATCAGCGCATCCTCACCCGCACCGTCTACGCCGAAGTCCCGCCCCGCGTCGTCTACCGACTCACCGAGGACGGCGAGAGTCTCAGCGGCATCCTCTACGCCATGCTGAAGTGGGGCGAGGAACACCCTCTCGTCCAGGACTGACATCCACCGCGCCGAACGGCGACTGCCCGCAAGATTTCGTCGTTGGGACGGCGTCCGGCTGCTGTGATACTGCCGACAAATCCTGGGTGGCGGCCGGGTGGTGGTCGGTACCCTCGAACATCGTGGATCTGACGGTTGCCCGGATGGCGTTCGGTGGGGTGCAGATCGCCTATCGCGATTCGGGGGCGGTCGACGACACGCCCGTCGTGCTGGTGCACGGCATGGGTGGGGACGGGCACACCTGGGACCGCTTCGCGCGCCGGTTGGCGCGGGCGGGGCGACGGGTGATCATCCCGGACCTGCGCGGGCACGGCCGCAGCGCGCACACCGATTCCTACCGTTTCGACGAGTTCGGCGCCGACGTGCTGCGCCTGTGCGAGCGCCTCGACCTGCGGCAGGTGGATCTCGTCGGGCACTCGCTGGGCGGGTACGCAGCGTCCTGCGTCGCGCAGGAGCGGCCCGAGCTTGTACGCAGGCTGGTGATCGAGGAATGCCCGCTTCCGCTGCGCTCCGGCGACGAGGAACTTCGGCTGACCCGCCGCTTCCCCACCATCCCCGAACTCTGGCACGCCACGACCAGCCTGATCCGGCATCCGCGCGCCGTGCTGGCCTTCGACCGCTCGATGACCCGCACCGCGTTGGAACAGTTCCGCAAGCCGAACCCGGAATGGTGGGACCGGCTGTCCGACATCACCGCGCCAACGCTGGTGTTGCGCGGCGGACCGGGCGGCATGGTCGATCCGGAGAAGCTGGCGGTGCTGCTCGACTTGGTCCCCGACTGCACCGTCACCCCTTTCACCTGCGGTCACAGCATCCATCGCGACCGGTACCGCGAGTTCGAAGCCGCGGTCATTCCGTTCCTCGCGCGGTGAACACATTCGACGGTCTGCCCTGTTCGTCGGCCGCGGCCGACGTCCCGCTGCCTGGCACCGCGACGAGGGTGAGCGGATGGCTCTGCGTCGAACATCCCGGCGCGTGGGGTCGTGACGTGATCGGCGACGAGGTGCTCGGCGCGCAGATCACCGCCGAGCTCGCCGCGCGCACCGCGGCCGCGCGCGTCCGCCCGACCCTGATCCGCCGCCCCGGACGCCACGAATTCACCGGCGCCCGAACGGTTCTGCTGGTCAACTCGCGTGCCGAGGGCGGCTGGTGCGAGCGCATCGAGATCACCGAGCTGGAACAGTTGCTCGACCTCGACCTGCACCTGCTCGACGGTCCGCCGCCGGGCCTCGGTGCGCCGGTGACCGACCCACTGGTCCTGGTGTGCGCGCACGGTAAGCGCGACCAATGCTGCGCGCTGCTCGGCCGTCCCATCGCCGCGGCGTTGTCGGTCGCCCATCCCGGCCAGGTCTGGGAGTGCTCGCACACCGGCGGCCACCGTTTCGCGCCCGCCATGGTGCTGCTGCCATCGGGACTCACCTACGGCCGCGTCGACGCCGCTGCCGCGACCGCGGCCGTCGCCGCCGTGCACCGCGGTGAGGTGGCGCTCACCGGCCTGCGCGGGCGCAGCGGACACAAGCCCGTCGAACAGGTCGCCGAACTCGCCGTGCGCGCCGAGATCGACGCGGGTCTGGATGACCTGAGCGTGCACTCGGAACCTGAAAACAAACTCCGCCGCAGCCGCTCCCACGTATGCGGGCAGTGCGCTCGTCACCCACCGGGACGGCAGGCGGTGGCGGGTCGCCGCCAGAACGGTCGCCTTCGCCCCACGGCAAGCCAGCTGCGGCGCGGCTCCGAAACCGGTCACCGCGTTGGTCGCCGACCCCGTCCAGCCGCTGTCCTGATCCCTGGGCTGCCGCCTGTGCCGCATTTCCGGTTATCCACCGAGCGGCTTCGAATGCCGGCGCGACCGGCCGCGGCATGGAGCGAGTAATGTCCCGACGGCAAGCGCGCCGGTCGAGGGAGGGACGAGATGACGACACCGCCGTGGGGCTCGCACACGCCGGGGTATCCGCCGGGACCGCAGCACGGTGGCGTGCCCGGATACCCGCCGGAACCGCACGGCGGGTATCCCGCTGCACAGCACGGTCATCCGATCCCGCCTCCACCCGGGTATCCCGCTCCGCCTCCGCCCGGGTATCCCGCTCCGCCACCGCAGGCTCCCGTGCAGCCCGGCTATCCGCCGCATGCCGCTCCGCCGCCGGGCTATCATCCCGCTCCGCCGAATCTCGAATTGCCGGGCAGTACCCCCGCGGTCAAGGCGTACCTCGCCGCGGTGACGCATCACATGACCGTCGGCCGAATGCAGATCGCGCAGCACACGATCGGTCCGTTGATGAGCCTGGTCGGCGTCACCGCGGTGATCGCGACCGCGCTGAACCCGATCGATCTCGTGCTGTGCGTCGCCACGCTGGAAGAGATCTCACCGGCCGCCGTCGACGACTTTCCGCGCCAGGTCAATGGTTTCGCCAAGAACCAGCGCAGGCGGAGCGTGTTCGGGATGAAGGGCGGTGCGATGGGTGTGGCCGCGCTGGTCTCCGAACGCGTGCACCCCGGGGCCGTGCAGGCGCTGCGTAATCGGCCGATGAGCTTCGGCTCGGTGGTGACGCCCGCGGTGGTGGATCTGGGGAACCGGCAGCTGCACATCGCCTCGAACACGCCAGCCATCGGCCTGGCGATGTGGCACGGTGTGCGCTCGCAGGTGCGGTCCTATCTGCCGGAGCCGCGCCTGGTGCTGGGGTAGCTCCCGGTCACCAGTGGGTGCCGGGGACCCAGCGCGCGGCGCGGCGGAGCACCGTGCCGGTGACTCGGCGCGTGGTCGATGACGGCTTCGGTTCCGCTTGCGGGGCAACGGGTTCCGCGTCGTCCTCGGTGTCGGTGATCTCGCCCTTCGCGGCGGGGGAGTCCGGCAGCGCGCGGTAGTAGCGGTGCAGGATGCGGTCGCGGAGCTTGGGCGTGAGCAGCGCGCCGTACTCGGCGAAGGTGCCGATCGGGACGTCGATCCGCTTGGGACGTTCGGTCAGCGCGCGCACGATCGTGGCCGCGGCCCATTCGGGCGATTCCGAGGGGCCCTGGTCGCCGCTCGGTGTGATCATCGGCGTGCGTACCAGCGGCATGTGGATGGTGGTGAAGGTGACGCCGTCCGCCATGGTCTCCACGGCCGCCACCTCGGTGAACTTGTCCAGCGCCGCCTTGCTGGCCAGGTACGCGGCGAACCTGGGGGTCGCGACCTGCACGCCCGCGCTGCTGATCTGCACGACGTGGCCGAACTTGCGCTCGCGCATCTGGGGCAGCAGGGCGAGCGTCATGCGCAGCGCGCCGAAGTAGTTGACCGCCATGGTGCGCTCGAAGTCGTGCAGGCGGTCGGTGGAGCGGTGAATGGCGCGGCGGATGGAGCGGCCCGCGTTGTTCACCAGCATGTCGACGTGGCCGTGCTCGTCGAGGATGGACTTGACGGTGTGGTCGACGGAATCGGAATCCGTGACGTCGCACTGGTATCCGTACGCCGAGCCGCCCGCGGCGCGGATCTCCTCGACCACGGTCGCGAGCTCGTCGCCGCGGCGGGCCAGCAGGAACACGGTGGCGCCCTTGGCGGCCACGGCCACCGCGGCGGCCCGGCCGATGCCGGAGGAGGCGCCGGTGATGAGGACGTGCCTGCCGGTCAGGTCCCGGTTGCGGCGGTTGTGTCGGATCTGCCCGCGCACACCGGCGTCGTCGGCGGAAGCTTGGGTCATCGGGGTTTGCTCCTTTGTCGCGTCAATGGAGACGGCCAGGGTCGGCACGAACTTACTCTGAAGTAAGTTTACTCGCCAAGTGGCGCTCGTCACGCTGGAGGACGCGTTCGAAGGAACCTCGAATAGATCGAACATATGTGCGATACTCGTGCGCATGGCGGACGATCGGATGGCGGACATCTTTGCCGCGGTGCGGCTCGGCAGCGGAAACCCGGAAGCGGCGCGGCGTGCGCTCGGTGCGCTGTGGGAGGAATTGGACCCGTCCGGTGATCCCTTGCAGCGCTGCGTGATCGCGCATCATCTAGCCGTCCTACAGGAAAAAGACGAGGACGCGCTGAGCTGGGATCAGCGCGCGCTCGCCGCAGTGTTCGGCCCGGGCATCCCGCTGGACGAGGGCCTGCGCTGTTTCCTGCCCTCGCTGTACCTGAATCTGGCCGACAGTCACCGCAGGCTCGGCGACTTCGACGGCGCGCGAATGCAATTGGCGATCGCGCGCGGCCACCTGCGGATCCTGGCCGACGATGCCTACGGCGAGATGATTCGCGACGGGCTGGACCGGGTGGCCACCGCGGTGGCGGCCGGCTCCACCGAGCGCGTTCGCGAGGGCTGATCGGCCGGGGTCGCGGGCGGGCGGCGGATCGATGAGGGGTTCGCCGTCCGCCTGTTGCGACTCGGTATCCGTTGGACATGCCCGTGCGCAGCCCTCCTCTATCGAATGTATGTTCGACGAAGGAGGTGATACGTCATGGGTTGGAGCAACGGCCCCCCGACCTGGGCGGAACTGGAGCGGGTGCTCTCCGGCCGGCCCGGCCGGACCAGCCCGGACGCCATGTACCTGGGCGACGGTGGCGACAGCCCGGCGTGGTCGCGCAAGCGCGAGCCGTACGTGGCCGAGCCGATGCGCCCCGACGGCCCGACGGTGCCGTACGCGGAACTGCACGCGCACTCGGCCTACAGCTTCCTGGACGGCGCCAGTCAGCCCGAAGAGCTGGTGGAGGAGGCGGTGCGGCTGGGGCTGGAGGCGATCGCGCTCACCGATCACGACGGCTTCTACGGAACCGTGCGCTTCGCCGAAGCGGCCAAGGAATGGGGGATGGCGACGGTCTTCGGCGCGGAGCTTTCGCTGGGTCTGCCGGACACGCGGCGGCGCGCGCCGACGGCGGCCACGCACGCCGACGCGCCGGACTCGGCGCCGCGCACGGGCGCGCCGGACCCAGCCGGACCGCACCTGCTGGTGCTGGCCCGCGGCCAGGAGGGCTATCGGCGGCTCTCTCGCGAGATTGCCGCCGCCCACCTCGCCGCGGGAGAGAAGGGCATCCTCCGCTACGACCTCGACGTCCTCACCGCGGCGGCGGACGGGCACTGGTACATACTGACCGGCTGCCGCAAAGGCCACCTCCGTCGCGCACTCGCCGAGGACTTGCGCGGGGGCGACACCCGCCTGGTGCGCGCCGAAGCCGCGCTGCGCGAACTCACCGAACGCTTCGGCGCCGAACGGGTCGGCGTGGAACTCACCCACCACGGCGTCCCGGAGGACGATGAGCGCAACGCCCACCTGATCGACCTGGCCGACCGGCTCGGTCTGCCCGTGATCGCCACCACCGGAGCGCATTTCGCCGCTCCGGCGCAACGCCGCCGCGCCATGGCTCTGGCCGCCATCCGGGCCAGGAGCAGCCTGGACGACATCGCTGGCTGGTTGGCGCCCACCGGCGGCGCGCACCTGCGCTCCGGCGCGGAGATGGCGCGGTTGTTCGCGGCCTGCCCCGACGCGGTGGCCAATGCCGCGGCGCTGGCCCGTGAGTGCGCCTTCGACCTGCGCCTCATCGCGCCGCAGCTGCCGCCCTTCGACGTGCCGGACGGCCACGACGAGAACACTTGGCTGCGCGAACTCGCGCTCAGGGGAGCGGCCCGCCGCTACGGCTCGCCGCGGGAGAACCCGGCGGCCTACCGCCAGATCGAACACGAGCTCGCGGTGATCGAGCAGCTCGGTTTTCCCGGCTACTTCCTGGTGGTGCACGACATCGTCAGCTTCTGCGCGGCCAACGACATCCTGTGCCAGGGCCGGGGTTCGGCGGCCAACTCCGCGGTCTGCTACGCCATCGGCATCACCAATGTCGATCCGGTGGCCAATCAGCTGCTGTTCGAACGCTTCCTCTCGCCGGAACGTGACGGGCCGCCCGATATCGACGTGGACATCGAATCCGATCGCCGGGAGGAGGCGATCCAGCACGTCTACGCCAAGTACGGCCGCGAGTACGCCGCCCAGGTGGCCAATGTGATCACCTATCGCGGCAAGTCGGCGGTGCGCGATGCCGCACGCGCGCTGGGCTTTTCGCCGGGACAGCAGGACGCGTGGAGCAAGCAGGTGAGCCGCTGGACGGGCGTCGCGGCCGAGACCGGCACCGACATCCCCGACGAGGTCCTGCGTTTGGCCGCCGACATCGAGGGGCTGCCGAGGCATCTCGGCATCCACTCCGGCGGCATGGTGATCTGCGACCGTCCCATCGCCGATGTGTGCCCGGTGGAGTGGGCGCGAATGGCAGGCCGCAGCGTATTGCAGTGGGACAAGGACGATTGCGCCGCGGTCGGACTGGTGAAGTTCGACATGCTCGGGCTCGGGATGCTCTCTGCGCTGCACTACATGATCGATCTGGTGCGCGAGCACAAGGGCGTCGAAGTGGAACTGCACAAGCTCGACCTGAAGGAAGCCGCCGTCTACGAAATGCTCTCGCGCGCCGACTCGGTCGGCGTCTTCCAGGTGGAGTCGCGGGCGCAGATGGCCACCCTGCCCCGGCTGAAGCCGCGCGACTTCTACGACTTGGTGGTCGAGGTCGCGCTGATCCGCCCTGGTCCTATCCAGGGCGGTTCGGTGCATCCGTACATCCGCCGCCGCAACGAGCGAGAAGAGGTGACCTACGACCATCCGGCGCTGAAGAATTCGCTCGGCCGCACACTCGGCGTGCCGCTGTTCCAGGAGCAGTTGATGCAGATGGCCGTCGACGTCGCCGGTTTCACCGCCGCCGAGGCCGATCAGCTGCGCCGCGCGATGGGTTCCAAACGGTCGCCGGAACGCATGGAACGGATCAAGGCCCGCCTCTACCAGGGCATGCGCGAGCTGCACGGCATCACCGGCGAGGTCGCCGATCGCATCTACGAGAAGCTCTACGCCTTCGCGAATTTCGGCTTCCCGGAGAGTCATTCACAGAGTTTCGCCGCGCTGGTGTTCTACTCGGCATGGTTCAAGCTGCACTATCCGGCCGCGTTCTGCGCCGGATTGCTGCGCGCCCAGCCGATGGGCTTCTATTCCCCGCAATCCCTGGTCGCCGACGCGCGCAGGCACGGTGTCGCGGTGCACGGCCCTGACATCAACGCCAGCCTCGCCGACGCCACCCTGGAGGCGACGGGCTCCGAGGTCAGGCTCGGGCTGGCCGCGGTGCGTCATCTCGGTACGGAAGTGGCCGAGCGCATCGTCGCCGCCCGCCGTGAAAGCGGCCCGTACACTTCGTTTCTCGATCTGACCGGGCGGGTGCCGCTCACCGTCGCCCAAGCCGAATCGCTGGCCACCGCGGGTGCGCTCGGCAGCCTCGGCGTCAGCAGGCGCGAGGCGCTGTGGGCGGCGGGCGCCGCGGCGGGGGAGCGCGCGGATCGGCTGCCCGGCACCGGTGCGGCGACCACCGCGCCCGCCCTGCCCGGCATGAGCGAACTGGAACTCGCCGCCGCCGATGTGTGGGCCACCGGGATCTCACCGGGCAGCTACCCGACCGAGTTCCTGCGTCCCCAGCTCGACGCGCTCGGCGCCGTCCCCGCCGCCGGATTGCTCGCCGTTCCCGACGGTTCCCGGGTACTGGTCGGCGGAGCGGTCACCCACCGCCAACGCCCCGCCACCGCCGAAGGCGTCACCTTCCTCAACTTGGAGGACGAGACCGGCATGGTGAACGTCGTCTGCTCGGTCGGCCTGTGGGCCCGCTACCGCCGCTTGGCCCAGAGCGCCACCGCCCTGCTCATCCGCGGCCGGGTGCAGAACGCGGAGGGCGCGGTCAGCGTCGTCGCGGAACATCTTCAGCGGCTGCATCTTCGGATCGAGGGGAGGTCGCGCGACTTCCGGTGAGCGGACCATCGGCGTCGGCACGACGGTGAGACGGCATCGCGCTCACGGTGACCCACGGGTGGTGCCCTATGGCATGATCAAGACGACGGTGTACCTCCCGAAGACTTGGAGGTCCGGCTTGACGCCGAAGCTGCCGCGACGGGGTGAGCAAGGCGGAACTCATTCGACGGGGGATCACCATGCTGCTCGATTCATCGGACAGACCGAACGATGACCGACCGCTGCCGGTCTTTCGCAGTGGTCGATCGCGCAGTGCTGAGGATATGGACGATGCGATCTACGACCACATCAGGTCGCGGGCGGCGCGGCGGTGATCATCGTTGCCGATTTTTCCGCCCTCTTCGCAGCCTTCGATCGGGACCAGGTGGAGCATGATCGAGTGCTCCTGGTCATGGAAACCGAGACGTTGGTGATTCACCACTGGTCCTGACCGAACTGGACCACCTCGTACACCGCGACCTCGGATTCGAGGCGGCGATGCAGGTCACCGATGCTCTCATGGGACGTCTGATCGACGGGCGCTACAAGCTTGCGGAGTTGAAGCACGTCGATCTCGCGGCCGCGCAGACGATTCGCGCAAAATACGAGGGCCTCCGGCTCGACTTGGCGGACGCTGTCGGAGTCGCGCTCGCCGACAAGTATCGGACAGATTGCATATTCACGTTGGACCAGCGCGACTTCCGGGCGATCGAGCCGCTGACGCCGGGCGTGAACGCCTTCCGAATCCTGCCCGCCGACCTGTGATGCCTCGTCGCGATATTTCCTGACGAGCGCCCGGTGTCCGCGCTGCGGCAGTGGCGCATCGCCATGAGCCTGCACACCCCCGTTCCCTCGGCGGCTGCTCGCGGGCCCCGCGGTCCCGTGACGGTATCCACGCACTCGCGGCTTCTGCATGCGGCGAACGAGTTCGGTGACCGCGCGCACCGCGACGGTTACGCTGCGAGCATGCGGAAGCTTGCTGTGCTGTGCGTCGGTCTGCTCGGGCTGGCGCTGCTCGTCGGCTGCGGCGCCGACAAGAGTGCCGGTTCGAGGGGTTCGACGGCGGTGACGGCCGGGCCTGCGCCGGTGTCGCCGCCCGGGTTCAGGGAGCAGGCGCCGGGTGAGGGGCGCGGGCAGGAGACCGACACCGTCGACCGCAAGGAGGTCGTCACCGGCAGCATCGCGCTCACGGCGGGCGATCCGATCGCGGCCGCGGCGCGGGTCGCCGACCGGGTGCGCGAGGCGGGCGGCAGGCTGGACAGCCGCACCGAGCAGCCCGGCACCGACGACATCGACCCCAGCGCCTCGCTGACCGTCCGGGTTCCCGCGGACAAGACCGACGCGTTCGTGAGCGGTCTCGGCGGGATCGGCACCCTCACCCGGGTGAGCGTCAACCGCGACGACGTCACCATGCAGTGGGAGGACCTGGACGCCAGGATCAAGGCGCTGCAAGCCTCCGTCGACCGCCTGCGGGCGCTGATCACCAGCGCCGCGAGCACCGCCGACCTCATCGCCGCCGAGCAGGCGCTGTCCAGCCGCCAGGGCGAGCTCGACAGCCTCACCGCGCAGAAACGCCTCCTCGACGATCAGGTCGCGCTGTCCACCCTCACCATCGAGATCACCACGGCCGCCAAGGATTCCGACGAGGGGCCGACCAACTTCTGGGACGGCGTCGTCGCGGGCTGGAACTCCCTGGTCGACTGGCTGAAGGACGCGATCGTGTTCATCGGCAAGGCGATTCCCTGGCTCGGCTTCCTCACGATCATCGCCGGTCTCGTCTTCGCCCTCGTCCGCGTCGTGCGCCGCAAGCGCCGAGCGACCCCCGAAACCCCTTCGCCCGCTGGCGATCTCGCACAGCCGACGACTGCGGCCACCCAGACAGGAGCCCCCGATGCCCCCGACAGTGGTCAGGGCGATCATCAAACCCAACAGCCGTAAAGGTCCGCTCGTGGAAGCCCTTCCCGACGGAACGCTCCAGCTCTACGTCCGCGCGCCCGCCGTGGAGGGCAAGGCCAACAAGGCCGCGATCGAACTCCTGGCCGACCACTACGACGTCCCCAAAACCGCAGTCCGCCTCACCGCGGGCGCCACGTCCCGTTTCAAGCGCTTCGAAATCGGGGATTGAGCGGCGAGCTCAGAACTCGAGTTCGGTCCACGGGATGCTGATCGGGAACGGGAAATCGAACTCGATACCGTTCGGGTCCTCGCGGGTCCATTCCCCGGTCACCAGATAGTTGGCGGGGTGCAGCGGGCGAACTCCGTCGGGGAGCTGTCCGTATTCGGTTTCGAGTCCGTAGACCCGGACGGTGGCTATGGCGCTGTCGTTGGGGTCGAGCATGACCTCCCAGTACCAGGGGATGCCACCGATCGCGTAGCGCGCTTTCTTGGCTTCCATGTCGGATTGGGTATTGCCCGGGGAGCGCACTTCACCGACCAGCAGGACATCACCGGCGCGAACATCCTGGTAGGGCCGTTCCAGACAGCGATGGACCAGGAAGTCGGGTGTCACGAAGTCGGACTTGCCGGTCCTGCCGAAGAAGACGTTGGTCTCCAGGTTCGCGCGCCAGCAATGCTCGGTACTAGACGACATGTATTTGCGTACGCAGCGTTCGAGTGCCGTCCACATTCGGCCGGTGAATATCTGGTGTTCGCCGGGGCCGCGGCGCAGCCAGACCACCCGCCCGTTCCACAGCTCGATCTGCGACGCGATCTCGGCAGGTAGCTTCTCCAGTTCATCCCATGTCAGGTTGGTCGGGAGATTCGGCTGCTTGCGGTCCGGCTCGGGCATGCGTAAATGGTAGCCGTTCCACGGTCAGGTCCCCCCGCAAAAGCCCAGCTGACGCCACGCTTCGTAGACAGTGACGGCGGCGGCGTTGGACAGGTTCATCGAGCGGCGACCGGGCAGCATCGGGATGCGCAGGTGGGCGGTGACGTGCGGGTCGTCGAGCACGTGGTCGGGCAGACCGGTGGGTTCGGTGCCGAAGAGCAGGACGTCGCCGGGTCGGTAGGCGATGTCGGTGTACCGGGTCGTCGCCTTGGTGGTGAAGGCGTAGACGCGTTCCGGCCGCAACGCCTCCCACGCCGCGGGCAGACTCTCGTGCACGGTGACCGAGGCCAGATCGTGGTAGTCCAGTCCGGCGCGGCGCAGCTTCGACTCCGAGAGATCGAACCCGAGCGGCTCGATCAGATGCAGCTCGCAACCGGTCCCCGCGACCAGACGGATCGCGTTGCCGGTGTTCGGCGGAATGCACGGCTCGTGGAACATCAGGCGGAACACGGAATCAGTCAATCAGGCCCCGCCACCGCCCGCCCGCCGGGTCCACCGGCGCAAACCTCAGCCGAAGCTGCCTTCCAACGCCGCTCCCTCGAATTCCGCGACAGTTCTCCGCGAGTAGCTGTGATCGAGGCACTTTCCCAGAACCGCGGAAGAGACGGTGATTATGTGCGGACGGGCCTGGATGATGTCGTATATCGACGATGGTTGTCTGACACTGCCGACGATTATTTCCGCGTCGGCCTCACTGTCGTCTATCCAGGTCCTGGTGTATGCGATGTGCGCCGCCGGGTCGGAGCCTTCATCGCTGAGGCGTCCGGCGAACAGTGATACGTAGGAGGCTCCGGCGGTGACGGCCATAATGGCCTGCAGCGCGGTGAAGCACGCGGTGACGTTCACTTTGACACCCTCTGCCGCGAGCTCGGAAATTATCGGCAGCATCGAAGAACCGGTGGCATCGATGATCGGGATCTTGACATGGACGTTGGTGGCGAGTGCGCTGAATGCCGCCGATTCCTCGCGTACCGACCTTGGGTCGCAAGAAGAAACCTGCACCGAAACAGGGAGTTCGCCGACATAGGCGAGTACTTCTTCGAGATGGGCCTGGATATCGGATACTCCGGAATTCCGCAGAATCACCGGGTTGGTGGTCACGCCCCGGACGACGCCGGTCGCCAACCATTTTCTGATTTCGGATAGGTCTGCGCTGTCCAGATAGAACTTCATCGTTCTGTGAGCTTTCTTCGTTGGCGGGCGGTAGATGTTGCCCGGCAGGGCCGTCTATGTGTCACGCCTGGTAAATGTCGCGACGTCGAGGCCGATCGCCTCGAAAGCGCGATCGATACTCTGGCAGACGGCGTTCGAGTGCGGGATTCGGTTGTCGTCGGTGTTGAGCGCGATGTGTATCTGGTCGCTGGATCGCATCAGCCCGAACACGAAGGCCGCTCCCATGCACGGCGCGACGGCGTACGCGGACCGCACGGGAACGGATCCGACGTCCAGGTTCGCGGGTGCTGCCAGATTGGTCGCGGCAACCTCGTTGCGGGCCGAACGCCCGTGCGCGCATCGCGCGCGCAGCCGGCCGGGCCAGACGCGGGGGCCGAAATCCAGCGGCTGGGCTCCGCTGAGAGCGATCTCGCGCGCCAGGGTCGCGTCGATGCGAATGGATGCGACGTTGTCGAGCGCAGGGCGTGTGGTGTCGACCGGCACGGTCGCCACATGGACCAGGTTCCGTCCGCCACGCTCGCGGATGCTGGACCTCCGCAGGTCCACCGGCATGCCGACATGCGTTACGCCGCGCGCTGCGCCGGAGACGGCGACCGTGTAGTTCGCCCATATATCGGCGCTCAGCGCCAAGTAGAGGTCGTTCACCCCGCCGCCGTGGCGGTGCGCCAGCTCTTGGAAGCGCGAAGCGTCGACGTCGACGAGGTAGGACCTGCGTGAGCGAGTGGTCGGAGTCGGTGCGCGAAAGTCTTGCCAAGCACGCACGGTTCGGCGCGCCCGCTCTCGAATCCCGGGTTCACGGGCCTGGCGCGAGCTCCGGGTGTGAGTCGCCGCGGGTGTTTTCACGGCCGAATCGGCCGCGGCTACGGTGGTGGAGGGAACGCTTCGATGTTCGATGTTCGCGCTGCGTCCGCTCCCGGTGCCCGCCGACAACGCGAGCGCCCAGAGTGCACCCATCGTCGCGCCGTCCGCCAAAGCGTGGTGCATTTTGATCACGCACATGGGCGGCATATCCGACCCGCACAAAAGTGTGAACGACCACGGCGGCTCACCGTCCGGCCATGCCGCGCTCTGGATGGCGTCGACGATACGCATCATGGTCGATGAATCGGATCCGTCCGGTAATTCACGTCGCGTCACATGATGTCTGATGTCGAAATCATCCGTCGTGATCCAGGTTGGGACAGTCAGATCGAGCGCTGTCGGCTTGATTCGCTGACGCAGCCTTTCGGTGATCGAGCTGACGATGTCCAATTTTCCGATCAGACGATCGAAATCGGGTTCACGTTCGAGCTCCAGTAGACACATCATCGATGTGTTCCCGTTGATGTACTTTTCCATGAAATAGAACTCGGCATCGACGGTGCCGAAACCAGTCCTGGTCGACAAATTATCCTCCCCCGGATCGAAGCGCGCCTCAGTGGCGTCGAAGATCGCTTCTCGCGCCATGAATATTGGCACAAGAACATGGAATGGGTAAGCCCCCGAAGGGACTGTGTCGAGGATCACTCGATGCCCATGTGTGGAGGTGCGGTCGCCGAGACGGGCGGCGTCTCGAGGCCGGAGCGGGTGGGGGTGGCTGGGGTTCGTCTGCAAGAATCGGTGCCGTGACCGATGTCGACACGTCCGCCGGACGACACGCAGGCGGTAGCCGTGCCGCGCAGTTCCTGCGCTGTCACCTGCCGATGGTGGCCGTGGCGCTGGTCGTTCTGGTCGCGGTGGTGTTCGTGGCCTCGGATCGCTGGCGTCGCGGCGCGTTGTTCTTCGGCGGTGCGACGCTGCTGGCCGCGACCTTCCGTCTGTGCCTGCCGTCCACGCGGGTGGGCCTGCTCGCGGTGCGCAGCAAGCCGTTCGACGTCGGCGCGCTGAGCCTGCTCGGCTCCGCCATCGTCTTCCTGGCCGCCACCATCAACACCCTCGGCGTCGGCTGATCCCACAGAGCATTTCGACGCCGCACAGCGCCACTGCCTGTGCTGACTGTGGGCCGGCGAAACGAGGCATGCGAAAGTTGCTGCCTCCCATCTGGTCTCGTGCGGCGAGAGTGTGTTCTGATCCCTGCGGCCGGAGACTGTGTCTACCGGTTCTCGCGCGCCAGGCGCATGGTCTCGATGAGCAGCTTGGAAACGGCCGCGGCCTCGGTGAGGAATCCGTCGTGGCCGTCGCGGGAATGCACTACTTCCAGTCGATCGCAACCGGGTAGTGCGTCGGCCAGTTCCTGCTGGGTGCGCAGCGGATACAGTCGGTCGGAGTCGACGCCACCCACCACGCAGGGCACCGGCGTCGCGGCGAGCGTCGCGTCGATTCCGCCGCGTCCGCGACCGACATCGTGCCGGTTCATCGCCTCGGTGAGCAGCACGTAGGTGGCGGGATCGAAACGCTTGCAGAGCTTTTCGGCCTGGTGGTCCAGGTAGCTCTGCACCGCGTAGCGGCCGCCGCGCCACGGGTCCTCCGAGCCCTGCGCCCGGTTCTCGAAGCGGTGGTCGAGTTCGCCGTCGGTGCGGTAGGTCAGGTGCGCGATGCGGCGGGCGATGCCCATGCCGGTCATCGGCGCGCGGCCGGTGTCGTGGTAGTCGCCGCCCCGCCAGTCCGGGTCGGCCTTGATGGCCGCGATCTGGGTGGTCTGGGTGCCGATCTGGTCGGCGGTGGCGCGAGCGCCGACGGCGAGCACCAGCGCGGCGGCCACCCGCTCGGGCGCGCCGATCATCCACTCCAGCACCCGCATGCCGCCCATCGAACCGCCGACCACCGCGGCGAGCCGCTCGATGCCGAGCAGATCCAGCAGCGCGGCCTCGGCGGTCACCTGATCGCGGATGGAGATCTCCGGGAAACGCGAGCCCCACGGCTTGCCGTCGGGCGCGGTCGAGGACGGTCCGGTGCTGCCTTTACAGCCGCCGAGCACATTGGTCGCGATGACACACCATTCGTCGGTGTCCACCGGCGCGCCGGGCCCGACCATGCCCTCCCACCAGCCGGGCTGCGAGTGCACGTCGTCGGGCGTGCCGACGACGTGCGAGTCACCGGTCAGAGCGTGCTCGACGAGCACCACATTGTCCAGGGCGGGGGACAGTTCGCCCCACCGCTGCACCGCGAGGTGCACGTCCGGGATCACCGCGCCGCTTTCCAGCCGCACGTCCCCGATCGCGATCACGCCCGGCCGTCCGTCCGGCGGCGGCAGCATGTCGACTCCGGACACCGGGCGGGCGGGGCTCTGATCGGTGCTCACGGTCACGTCGTCGCCGCCGTG
Organism: Nocardia sp. NPDC050793; assembly: GCF_040654065.1. Taxonomy (NCBI): domain Bacteria; kingdom Bacillati; phylum Actinomycetota; class Actinomycetes; order Mycobacteriales; family Nocardiaceae; genus Nocardia; species Nocardia sp. NPDC050793. Next base: position 103,113 of record NZ_JBFAHG010000013.1, on the reverse strand, counting down.
AATCCGGCGCGCAGATCGGCCAGAATATCGTCGATTCCCTCGATGCCCACGGCGAGACGAACCAGTCCCGGGGTGACGCCGGAAGCCAGTTGCTGCTCGGGCGTCAGCTGGGAGTGTGTGGTCGAGGCCGGGTGAATCACGAGGGAGCGCACATCCCCGATGTTGGCCACGTGGCTGTGCAGGACCAATGCGTCCACGAACTTCTTGCCCGCGTCGACGCCGCCGCGCAGTTCGAAGGAGACGATCGCGCCGGTCCCTTTCGGCGCCAGCCGCTTCGCCCGCTCGTGCCATGGCGAGTCGGGCAGTCCCGCGTAGAAGACCGCTTCGACGGCGGGGTGCTCCGCCAGGAATTCGGCGACCGCTTGCGCGTTGGCGACGTGGCGCTCGACACGCAGGCTGAGCGTCTCGATGCCCTGCGCGATGAGGAAGGCGTTGAACGGAGAGACCGCCGCGCCCAGATCGCGGAGCAATTGCACGCGGGCCTTCAGTGCATACGCGGGTGCGCCGAGATCGGCGAAGACCGCGCCGTTGTAGCTGGGGTCCGGGGTGGTGAAACCGGGAAAGCGGGACTCGCCCTTGTCGTCGCGCACCGTCCAGTCGAAGGCGCCGCCGTCCACGATGACGCCCGCGACGGCCGTGCCGTGCCCGCCCAGGTACTTGGTGGCCGAGTGCACCACGATGTCGGCGCCGTGCGAGAGCGGCTGGATCAGGTACGGGGTCGCGACCGTGTTGTCCACGATGAGCGGGATCCCGGCGGCATGCGCGACCTCGGCGATGCCGGGGATGTCGAACACGGCGCTGCTCGGGTTGGCGATGGTCTCGCCGAAGAACGCCTTCGTGTTGGGCTGGATCGCGGCGCGCCACTGCTCGAGATCGTCCGGGTCGTCGACGAACGAGACCTCGATGCCGAGCTTGGGCAACGAGTAGCGGAAGAGGTTGTAGGTGCCGCCGTAGAGGTGCGGGCTGGACACGATGTGGTCGCCCGCGGAAGCCAAGTTCAGGATCGCGTAGGTCTCGGCGGCCTGGCCAGAGGACAGCAGCAGCGCCGCGACGCCGCCTTCCAGGGCGGCGATGCGCTGCTCGACCACGTCCTGGGTCGGGTTCATGATCCGGGTGTAGATGTTGCCCGGTTCGGCGAGCCCGAACAGCGCGGCGGCGTGGTCGGTGTCGCGGAAAGCGTAGGAAGTGGTCTGGTAGATCGGCAGCGCGCGGGCGCCGGTGCTCTGATCGGGCGCTTGGCCCGCATGGATCTGCTTGGTCTCGAAGGACCACAGGGCAGGATCGAACTCGGCCGCGACGGGGTCGGTCATGTCATGCTCCACAAGAGTTGTTCGCCGGAACCAATAAATCGGGAATGCGGTCTATCCACAACAACACATTTCCGGGAACCTCCTGACAGCGCGCTTGCCCTCGACCTTCGAGGGCCCGGTCATCACCCGGAGCACCCCACCGCTGCTGGAGGGTTGCCGACCAGCGAGCCGGGGCTTCGCGCTGGCACTCATGACCTGACGGACATGGTAGCTGGCGGGCGGTCAATGACCGAAATTCGTTGCCGATCTCACTCCGGTGATTCGGCAGGCGGTTCCGCGCAGACCCGCATGAACTCCGCGTACGCGTCGAGCAGGGTCGCCCGCGACGCGCGCACCGCGTCGGCCGGATCGCCGTCCATGATCAGCTCGCCGTGCGCGTCCATCGCCAAATGGCACAGCATCTGCCAGGTGGAGACGATCAGCCGGACGGGCAGCGCCCCTTGTGTGGTGTCGAGGCGCTCGGCAAGCACCGCGGTGATGGCGTCGGATTTGTTGTCGGCGAACTCCAGCGCGCGGCTGTTGACCGAAGGGCAGTCGCGCGCGATCCGCTGCATCTGCTGAAACCTGCGGAACGAGACCGGCGAGTTCTCGGTTGCCGCGTCATCGATCACCCGCAGGTAGGCATTGCACAGTGCGCGCAGCTCGTTGCCGCCGCACGGCTCTTCTCGCAACTTGTTGGCAACCATCTCACCGAAGTCGAGGACGGGAGCGAGGACGATGTCCTCCTTCGTCTCGAAGTAGCGGTTCACGGTGCGCGGCGAGACATCGGCCGCGTTCGCGATCTGCTCGACCGTCGTCGCGTCGAAGCCCTGGGCGTCGCAGAGTTCGAGCGCGATGTTCGTGATCCGCATCCTGGTCTGCTGCTTCTTGCGCTCGCGCAGGCCGATCGGGCGTTCGCGCATCGCGGTCTCGGCGCAGTCTCGGTTCGCGGGCGCGGCGTTGTCCCCGGTCACGGCGCGATGATCGGCCGTGGTCGGGCTCGTCGGCGTCGGTGAGTCGAGCATCTCCCCACTGTAACGCAGATCCCACATCAACTGTCAGATCCAGGCAAATGTCTGACTGCGACATTTTTCTATTGACGCCAAATGTCGCGCGATGACAGGATTGCTCCACGCCACTTCCGAGGATGAGGAGACAAAGTGAGCGAGACTTCGACAGCCGTGCACGTGCCGGAGGACCGGCGCGACTCGGCCCGCTGGCTGGCATTGGGGGTGATCGGTCTAGCCCAGCTGATGGTGGTCCTCGACGCGACCATCGTGACGATCGCGCTGCCGTTCGCGCAGCGCGACCTGGGCATCAGTGAGGGCGACAAGCAGTGGGCCCTCACCGCATACACGCTGATCTTCGGCGGACTGCTGCTGCTCGGCGGCCGGCTGGCCGACTATCTCGGCCGCCGCCGGATCTTCCTGGTCGGCCTGATCGGTTTCGCGGGTGCGTCGGCGCTCGCGGGTCTGGCGCAGAACGGCGTCCAGCTCTTCGCGGGCCGCGGACTGCAGGGCGCCTTTGCCGCGCTGCTCGCGCCCGCCGCGCTCGCACTCGTCTCGGTGACCTTCACCGAGGCGAAGGAGCGGGCTCGCGCCTTCGCGGTGTTCGCGGGCATCTCCGCAGGCGGCGCGGCCATCGGGCTGATCGCGGGCGGTGCGCTCACCGAATACGCGTCCTGGCGGTGGACCCTGCTGGTCAACACTCCGATCGCGATTATCGCGCTGGTCGGCGCGCTCGCGTTCGTGATCAAGGACGTGCCCGTCGCGCGGACCGGCGGCTACGACGTGCCCGGCGCCGTCACGGTGACGGCAGGTCTGATCGCCATCGTGTACGGATTCAGCCGCGCCGCCGAGCACGGCTGGACCTCGGGCGGCACCCTCGGGCTGCTCGTGGCCGGGCTCGCCCTGCTGATCGCGTTCGTCGCGATCGAGCGTCGTTCGTCGAATCCGCTGTTGCCGCTGCGCATTCCGGGCGAGACCAATCGCGGCGGCGCGCTGCTCGCCGCGTTGCTCATCCCCATCGCGATGTTCGCGATGTTCCTGTTCCTGAGCTTCTACTTCCAGGTCACGCTCGGCTACTCGCCGCTGAAGGCCGGTGTCGCGTTCCTGCCGTTCCCCGCGGGCATCGCGATCTCCGCGGGCGTCACCAGCGCGCTGCTGCCGAAGCTCGGACCGCGGCCGCTGATGGCGGCAGGCGCCGCGCTCGGCGTGGTCGGCCTGATCTGGCTCGCACAGCTGAGCTACGGCGACAGCTATGCCGCGGGCGTGCTGCCCGCCCAGGTGCTGATCGCGCTCGGCATGGGACCGCTGTTCGTCGGCATGCAGGCGGTCGCGCTGCACAAGGTCGACGAGGCCGACGCCGGTGTCGCCAGCGCGTTGCTCAACGCGGCCCAGCAGGTCGGCGGCGCGGTGGGCACCGCGCTGCTCACCACGATCTCGGTGCAGGCGGCGAAGGACTACTTCGCCGACAACCCGGCCGTCGACAACCTGGCCGCCCGCGCCGCCATCCACAGCTACGACATCGCGTTCTACGTCGGCGCCGGCTTCTTCCTCGCCGCGATCCCGGTGATCGCGCTGATGATCAAGGCCGGACCGGAGAACTTCGCCGAGGACGCGGAGGAGGGCGCTCGCATCCCGATCGCGGTCTGATTCGGACCGGGCATGGCCCGCGCATCGCTTCCTCGGGATCCGGTGCGCGGGCCGTGCCGCATCCGGCGGTCGTCCGGCTTCCGCCCAGGTCGGAGGGCTCGATCACCCCGAGATGACATGATGGAGAAAGTGGTTGGGGTCACATGCGGGCTACTCGTCGGTAACCCGTCACGGAGTCCGCACAGTGGCCCCTCCCCGCGCGGTGAGATCGTCGGCAGCAGTACGCTTGTCTTGCTTGCACCACTTGTCCCGCAAACAACGCGGTACATATACGTTGTCTGTTGAACAGCTGGGGTCCGCTCACAAGCGTGTTCGCCTGGCCGTGCAATAAGGGCACCATCCTAGGAGGACACGAAGATCCATGTCCAAGATCAAGGTTGAAGGCACCGTCGTAGAACTCGACGGTGATGAGATGACCCGGATCATCTGGCAGTTCATCAAGGACAAGCTGATCCACCCGTACCTCGATGTGAACCTCGAGTACTACGACCTGGGCATCGAATACCGGGACAAGACAGACGACCAGGTCACCATCGACGCGGCCAATGCGATCAAGCAGCACGGCGTCGGCGTGAAGTGCGCCACCATCACGCCGGACGAGGCCAGGGTCGAGGAGTTCGGCCTCAAGAAGATGTGGCGCTCGCCCAACGGCACGATCCGCAACATCCTCGGCGGCACCATCTTCCGCGCGCCGATCATCATCTCCAACGTTCCGCGACTGGTTCCGGGTTGGACCAAGCCGATCATCATCGGCCGTCACGCCTTCGGCGACCAGTACCGCGCCACCGACTTCAAGGTCTTCCAGGGCGGCACCGTCACCCTCACCTTCACCCCGGACGACGGCAGCGAGCCGATCGTGCACGAGGTCGTGAAGATGCCGGAGGACGGCGGCGTCGTCATGGGCATGTACAACTTCAAGAAGTCCATCGAGGATTTCGCGCGGGCGTCGTTCAACTACGGCCTGCAGCAGAACTACCCGGTGTACATGTCGACGAAGAACACGATCCTGAAGGCCTACGACGGCATGTTCAAGGACACCTTCCAGGAGATCTTCGACACCGAGTTCAAGAGCCAGTTCGACGCGGCGGGCCTGACCTATGAGCACCGTCTCATCGACGACATGGTCGCCTCCTCCATGAAGTGGGAGGGCGGCTACGTCTGGGCCTGCAAGAACTACGACGGCGACGTGCAGTCCGACACCGTGGCCCAGGGCTTCGGTTCGCTGGGTCTGATGACCTCGGTGCTGCTCACCCCGGACGGCAAGACCTGTGAGGCCGAGGCGGCACACGGCACCGTCACCCGGCACTACCGCCAGCACCAGCAGGGCAAGCCGACCTCGACCAACCCGATCGCGTCGATCTTCGCCTGGACCCGCGGCCTCGAGCATCGCGGCAAGCTGGACAACACCCCCGAGGTGATCGGCTTCGCGCAGACCCTCGAGGATGTCGTCATCAAGACCGTCGAGGGCGGCCAGATGACCAAGGACCTCGCGCTGCTCGTCGGCGGCGACCAGGGTTACCTGACCACCGAGGAGTTCCTCGGCGCGCTCGACGCGAATCTGGCTCGCGCACTGCGCTGAGTGTATTCGAGACCGAGTGCATTCAAGACCGAGTGCACTCGAGGCTGAGCCCATTCAGGGCTGAGTCCATTGCACCGGGGCCGGGCGCGATCCGTCCGACCCCGACCGGCGCTGGGACATCCCAGCGCCGGGTTGAACCGGGCACCCGCCCACCTCGCGGTGGAACGGGTGCCCGACGTGTCTCCGGAAGCAGATCAGCGGAATCCGACGACGACGGCGCGGCCTTTGTGGGCGCGGCGAAGCCGGAAGCGCTGTGCGTGCCGGTCGAGCGCCGTTGTGCCGCAGTTCATTCGGGCGCCGCTGTCAGCGGCCGGAGGGCACCGTTGCGTCGAGCAGTCCGGCGAATGCCCTGGTGAAACTGGCGGTTCCGTGCCCGCGTTCGACCTCGGCGTCGAACAGCCGCTGCAGCGGATCGAGCAGATCCGTTGGCACGCCCTGATTTCGGCTGGTGGCGCGGATGTCGGCGAGCCCCGTCGCGTTGACCGCGAGATCGGAGAAGTTCACCGGGAACTCCCGCGAGTCGATCTCGGCGGCCAGTGTCGGCAGCATGTCGAGCAGCGAGCGCAACCAGGGCACCAGGAACGCGTCGGTGAAATCCACCGCGGAGACCTGCTCGGTGTGCACCATCGCCGTCGCCTGGAAGAACCCGCCGAACAGGCCGTACATCCCGCCGAGCACCGCCATGTCGTGCAGCGCCGCGAGGCCCGCGTCGGTCCCCACGTACTTCGTCGCGCCCAGTTCCCTTACGACGTCCGCGAATTCGGCCTCCGCGTCGGCCGCGCCGCTGTAGACGAGCAGCGTATCGGGTGTGCCCAGCGTCTGCGGGACGCCGAAGATGCCGCCGTCCAGCAAGCGCGCGCCGTGCTCGGCGAGCCGGTCGGCCAGCTCGCGCGCGGTGTCGGGCCGTCCGGTGGCGACGTTCAGTACCGTGCGTCCGTTCAGCGCCTCGCCCAGCGGGGTCAGTTGGTCCCCGGCGGCCGCGGTGTCGGCGAGCACCGTGACGATCAGTTCGCCCGCCGCGACCGCGTCCACGACGTTGTCGGCGCGCCGTGCGCCCAGTTCGTCGAGGTGAATCGCCTTGCCCGGCGTGCGATTCCACACCGTGGTCGGGTATCCGTTGCGCAGGAAGACCTCGGCGATCGCCGTGCCCATCCGTCCGAGACCCAGCACGGTGACCGATGCCTTGCTCATGATTCCTCCGTCGTGTCGTTCTGTCGGGTGGGCGCCCGCCGACCAGTCTTCGCGCTCGGGCCGCCGAGGTGTGAGTGGCAGAACTGACGCCGATCGAACTATTCCTGCCATACACTCGGAGGCGTGAGCGAACGCAGTGAGCGAATCATGTGCCAGCGCGCAGGCACGCCAGAACCGAGCGTCAGCGGGGCGCAGGCATGAGCGGTCGAACTGTCGCCATGGCTATTGCCCCCGGCGCGCTGCACCCCTGGGATCTGTACGAATTAGGCGTCGTCGCATCGATTTTCGGCACACCGCAGCCGGATCTGGCCGACCCCTGGTACGAGCTGAAGGTGTGCTCGATAGCGCCGGACCAGCAGATTCAGCCGATCGGCTTCGGCGCCTTTCTGCGCGCCGAGCACGGCCTCGACGACCTGCTCACCGCCGACACCGTGATAGTTCCCTCGGTGGCCCACGAGTGCGTCACTGCCGAACGCGAACTGCCACCCGAACTGCTCGACGCGCTGGCGGCCGCGCATCGCGGTGGCGCGCGCATGGTCGCGCTCTGCGACGGCACTTTCGCGCTCGCGGCGGCGGGGCTGCTGGACGGGCGGCGCGTCACCGCGCACTGGGCGCACGCCGAGATGCTGGCGAAGCGCTTCCCGAACATCGAGGTCGACGACTCGGTGCTCTACGTCGACGACGGCGACGTGCTCACCAGCGCGGGCGTGACGGCGGCGGTGGATCTGTGCCTGCACCTGGTGCGGCGCGATCTGGGCGCCGAGGTGGCCAACCAGCTGGCGCGCCGCATGGTCGTCCCACCGCATCGGTCCGGTGGTCAGGCGCAGTACGTCGATCGGACCGTGCCAGCGCGCCCGGCCGACGACCTGGGCGTGGTGCTGCAGTGGGCCGTCGAGCACCTCGACGAGCCGCTGACCGTCGACACTCTGGCGGCCAGAGCCAACATGAGCCCGCGCACCTTCCATCGCCGCCTGCACCGTTCCACCGGCGCGACCCCGATGCAGTGGCTGCTGAACCAGCGACTCGCGCACGCCCAGTCGTTGCTGGAGACCACGGATTTCAACATCGAGCGGATCAGCCGCCTGTCCGGCCTGGGAACCGCGACCAACCTGCGCCGCCATTTCGGGTCCGTGGTCGGCGTGACGCCCGCCGAGTACCGGCGGACCTTCGCGCGCCGGGAGCCGATCGCCTGACTCCATCCCCATGACGACAGCGGTGCCAGTGCGGCGCGGCCGCACTGGCACGGTGATCAGTAGTAGTAGATCAGTAGTAGTAGTAATTGCCGTAGTCGTCGTAGTTCTCGGGCGCCGAGACAGGAGTGAGGTCGATCTGGCGGCCCGGGGTCAGATCCCGCTGCCCGCCGCACACCAGGTTGGGCCAGGAACAGGTCGGCACGTTGGGGTCCTGCTCGGCCTGAGCGACGCCGGCCGTCACCAGGCCCGCGCCCAGCAGTGCGGGTGCGGCGGCGAGCGTCAGGGCGCGGGCGAACCGAGCGCGGCGAGTCGAGCGTTGGTTGGTGGTCATAGGCGGTGCTCCTTCGTGTTCGGCGTGGCGGGACGGTCCCGCTGTCGTGATGACGCTGTCCAGACTGCTCGACACCGGACCACGCCGAAAGGACACCCAGGGTGTGCGGTACTGCCCCCTTGAAGTGGTTCGATCCCACCGAGGTGGCTGCGGCTCAGGCCACCGGCGGTCGGAAACCATCGCCACGCGGCGACAGTCGAAACGCAACCTCACCGGCACTCCGATCACGACGGCTTCGGGGACGATGGGCGTGGGAGTTCGGCCGAGCACGGCGAATGCCGGAATGCCGAGTGAGCTGGACGAATACGGGGGCCGGTGGTGGTCGAACTCACGTCGGCTTGGGGAGCGATCCCGCTCGCGCGCCGGTTACATGAAGACGTGACGAGCCAGGTAGCAACCCAGCAGCCCGCCCCGCCCGAGCGGGCGCGGACCGATTGGCATGTCCCCGCGATGCTGGCGCTGGCCCTCGGCGGTTTCGGCATCGGCACCACCGAGTTCGTCACCATGGGTTTGCTACCCGATATCGCGCAGGCCATGAACATCTCCGAGCCGACCGCGGGCCACGCCGTGTCGGCCTACGCGCTCGGTGTGGTGATCGGCGCGCCGTTGCTGGCCGCGCTCTGCGCGCGGGTTCCGCGCAAGCGCCTGCTCATCGCCTTGATGATCGCGTTCACCCTGGGCAACGCGGCCACCGTTGTGGCGCCGAGCTTCCAGAGCTTGGTCGCCGCACGCTTCGTCTCGGGTCTGCCGCATGGCGCCTACTTCGGCGTCGCCTCCCTGGCCGCCGCCACGCTCGCGCCAGCGGGCCAGCGCGCGAGAGCGGTTGCCGCGGTTATGCTGGGGCTGAGCGCCGCCAACGTCGTCGGCGTTCCCGCAGCCACCTGGCTCGGCCAGCACCTCGGCTGGCAGGACGCCTTCGTGGTGGTCGCGCTGATCGGCATCACCACCGTCGCGGCGCTCGTTCGATTCGTGCCGGAACTGACCGGCATCAAAACCACCGACCCGATGATCGAACTCGGCGCGCTGCGTCGCTCGCAGGTGCTGCTGACCTTGGCGGTCGGGGCGGTCGGCTTCGGCGGCATGTTCGCCGTCTACACCTACATCACCACCACCCTGACCGACGTGGCGGGTATGCCGCTCGGCATGGTGCCGGTGGTGCTGATGCTGTTCGGCCTCGGCATGGTGGCGGGCAACATCGTCGGCGGCGTGCTGGCCGATCGCGGCGTCGACCGCGCGATCCTGTTCGCGTCGATCGCGATGGCCGTCGTCCTGGCGGGTTTCGTCGCCGCGGCGCACCATCCGTTCACCGCCGCGCTCGGTGCGTTCCTGGTCGGTGCGACGGGCGCGGCGCTCGCCCCCGCTTTGCAGACCCGCCTGATGGACGTCGCCGCCGACGCTCAAACCCTCGCCGCCGCACTGAATCACGCCGCACTGAACATCGCCAACGCCGCGGGCGCGTGGCTCGGCGGTCTGGTCATCGCGGCGGGTCTTGGCTACACCGCGCCCGCCGCCGTCGGCGCGGGGCTGGCGGTGGTCGGTACGCTGCTCTTCGCCGTCACGGTGTGGCTCTCCCGGCGCACCGCACCGGCTCCATGCCGGTAGTGGTTCCACCGACTCGTCCACCGGCTTGCGTCGCCTTCTTGCGTGGGCCGGTTGACACACACCCTCCGTACGCCTCACATAGGCGGTGGCTATGTGAGGCGTACGCACGGGGTGTGGGAACAACGCGCTCCGCCACCAGGACATACAGGTCTGTATGTAAGTGTAGAATCGTCGGAATGACCAGGACCGCCGCCGACAAGCCGCAGCGCCGAACCCAGGAGCAGCGCAGCAGCGAGATGCGCGTCCGGCTGCTCGACGCCACCATCGACTGCCTGGTCGAATACGGCTACGGGGGCACCACGACGCCGCGGGTGGCCGAGCGCGCGGGCGTCACGCGCGGGGCGCAGGTGCACCACTTCGGATCCAAGAACGATCTCGTCGTCGCCGCCATCAGTCACCTGGCCCAGCGCCGCGCGGAGACCGCGATGCGCGAGATGGCCAAGGTCGAGAGCGGCGCCGATCCGGTCGCCGCGGCACTGGACTTCCTGTGGGAGCTGCACCAGGGCCCGCTGTTCATCGCGACCGTCGAGCTGTGGGTCGCGGGCCGGACCGACCCGGTGCTGGCCTCGGCCATGGAGAAGGTCGAGCCGTTCGTCAACAACGCGGTGCTGATGGCCGTGGCCCGCTTCGTCCCGGACGAGATGCGCCGCAAGGACGCTCGCGATTTCGTCTACACCGCCATGGACGCCCTGCGCGGCATCCTCATCTCGAACTTCATCGAGCCCGACACCGATCGGGCCCGCCGGCGCTGGGCTCGCGCGTCGGCCAATCTGCGCGCCGCCGCGACGGCGAGTCTGGTTGCGCGAGTGCAGTGACGCGGATGCGTTGGCGTACACGCGCCGATGCCTCTGCTGATGTGCGTTGACGTCGCTGCGCTGACGCCGAAGCCTGGGCGCACAGCAATGCCCTCGAAACTTTGTGCGTGGGTAGCGATTTCGCCTCGTGTGCTTCTCATTCGTTGTCCCGGAAGCCGTTCGATCGTCGCCCATGGTCGTGGGCAGGGGAGTGGGCGGTCGACTGTTGCCTGGTACTCGTCTCTGTGAAGGTCGTCGATTTCGCGGACTGTGCGGCACGTGCGGTTGGCACGTCGGCAGCTGGTAGATGTGGATACACAACTAGTTGTATGTCTGTCAACACTTCGTTGACCTGGCTATTCAGCGAATAGAACCCCGAGTATCGGCTAACCCTTGCGCGCTTACATACAGCTTTGTATGTTTGTTTCAGCTCGATCCGGTCGGATCGGACGCTGATGTCCGCCGCCCGCGCCACCGGTGCATCCGCCGCGGCGCGCGCAGGCACGAAGGGAGGAGTTCGATGGCGAACAAGGTCTACGTCGTCGGCGTCGGCATGACGAAATTCGAGAAGCCGGGCCGTCGCAAGAACGAGGACGGCACCGACTGGGACTACCCGGACATGGCCCGCGAGTCGGGCACCAACGCTCTCGCCGACGCGGGCATCGATTACCGCGAGGTGCAGCAGGCCTACGTCGGCTACGTCTACGGCGAATCCACCTCCGGCCAGCGCGCGGTCTACGAGCTGGGCATGACCGGCATCCCGGTGGTCAACGTCAACAACAACTGCTCGACCGGTTCGACCGCGCTGTATCTCGCGGCGCAGGCGATCCGCGGCGGCCTCGCCGACTGCACGCTCGCGCTCGGCTTCGAGAGGATGCAGCCCGGATCGCTCGGCTCCACCTGGGACGACCGCGAGCAGCCGATGGCCAAGCACGTCATGGCGCTCGCCGAGATCTCCGAGGTGCTCTTCCCGGTGGCGCCGTGGATGTTCGGCGCGGCGGGTCGCGAGCACATGAAGGAGTACGGCACCACCGCCGAGCACTTCGCCAAGATCGGCTACAAGAACCACAAGCACTCGGTGAACAACCCGTACTCCCAGTTCCAGGACGAGTACACCCTCGACGACATCCTCGGCGCGCGGATGATCTACGACCCGCTCACCAAGTTGCAGTGCTCGCCGACCTCCGACGGTTCCGGCGCGGTGATCCTCGCGAGCGAGGACTTCGTGAACTCACACGATCTCGCCGGGCAGGCCGTCGAGATCGTCGGCCAGGCCATGACCACCGACTTCGCCTCCACCTTCGACGGCACCGCGAAGAACCTGATCGGCTACGACATGAATGTGCAAGCCGCGCTACAGGTCTACCGGCAGGCGAACCTCGGCCCCGAGGACTTCCACGTCATCGAGCTGCACGACTGCTTCTCGGCCAACGAGTTGCTGCTCTACGAGGCGCTCGGCCTGTGCGGGCCAGGCGAGGCGGGCGCGCTGATCGACGGCAACCAGACCACCTACGGCGGCAAGTGGGTCGTCAATCCCTCCGGCGGCCTCATCTCCAAGGGGCACCCGCTCGGCGCCACCGGCCTGGCGCAGTGCTCCGAACTCACCTGGCAGCTGCGCGGCGCGGCCGGCAAACGCCAGGTCGAAGGCGTCACCGCCGCACTCCAGCACAACATCGGCCTCGGCGGCGCCGCAGTCGTCACCGCGTACCGGCGCGCCGACCGCTGACCGGCGAAAACCGCTATCCAACAGGAGAAGTCATGGGACACATCGAAGCTACCAAGGACGTCAACGCCACCCCGGAAGCGCTGTGGGCGGTCGTCTCCGACCCGCAGACCTGGGACAAGTGGTTCACCATCCACGAACGCTTCATGGAGGAGCCGCCCACCGTCTTGGCCGAGGGGTCCAAGCTGGTGGCGAAGATCGTCATGCTCGGCATGGCGAACAAGCTGGAGTGGACCATCAAGGCGGTCGCCGCCCCGAACAAGCTGACACTGGGCGGCACCGGAATGGCCGGTGTCAAAACCGAATTCACCTTCGACATCCAGCCGAAGGGCGCGGGCAGCACCATCGTCGTCTCCGGTGACTTCGAGGGCGCGCTGATCAAGGGCGCGCTCGGCAAGGCGGTCGAGAAGGACGGTATCAAGCAGCTGGACAAATCGCTCGACCAGCTCGACGCGCTGGCCTCGGCGTAGGACGTCGCGATGACAGCGGAAACCACCGCGTCCCGAGTCGTCGAATTCGACGACGCGGGCCTGGAAACCTGGTGCGACGAAGAACGTTTCACGGTGACAGCGGAGCGGATCGCCGAATATGCCGCAGCAACCAACGATCCCATCCCAGCGCACCGCGCGGGCGAGGTGGCTTCGCCGGTGTTCGGCATCGTCCCGGTCTTCGAGGCCATGATGATGCCGGTGATCGACGTGGCGCCGATGGACATCTTCGGCCGGGTCGTGCACGGCGAGCAGGACTTCCACTTCCACCGCGCCATTCGGCCCGGCGACCGGCTGGTCACCCGCGCAAAGGCGGTCGGCTACGCGAGCAAGTCCAACGGCAGCACGATCACCATCCTCGTCGAATGCCGCGACGAGGCAGGGGAACTGGTCAACGAGCAGTACCTGACCGCGTTCTTCCGCAATATCGACGCGGGCAAGACCGTCGGGCAGGCGGCGCCGCCGCACAAGTTCGACGAGTCGCTGCGCGGAACCGAGCCGTTCGCAGTCGTGCCGCAGCACGTCGACGACGACCAGACCTTCCGCTACGCACCGGCTTCCGGCGATCCGGTGCCGCTGCACCTGGACGAGCAGGTCGCCAAGGACGCCGGACTGCCCGGCATCATCGCGCACGGCCTGTGCACCATGGCGTTCGCGTCGTGGGCGGTGCTCACCGAGGCCGCGGGCTCGGACGTGCACCGGCTGCGCCGCTTCGCGGTGCGCTTCGCCAGGATGGTCTTTCCCGGCGACGACCTGGAGACCCGGATCTGGAAGGTGGGCGCCGCCGACGGCGTCACCACCTACGCCTTCGAGACGGTGCGCGGCACGGACGTCGTGCTGAGCGACGGCCTCGCCGAGATCGCCGACTGAGCCGAGCGGCCCACGGCTCGGATCGCCGCGGGCCGCTCTTTCGTCCGGCGCGAGCCGGCACCCCATTCATCACACCCTCACCCGATCCGGCGGGCGAGAGCACAGCACAGGAGACGCACACATGGGCGCATTGGAAGGAAAGGTCGCCGTCATCACCGGCGCGGGGCGGGGGATCGGCCGCGAGCACGCGCTGCTGTTCGCACGCGAGGGCGCTCGCGTCGTAGTCAACGACCTCGGCGGCAGCAACGCGGGCGAGGGGACCGATTCCGGCCCGGCCCAGCAGGTGGTCGAGGAGATCGTCGCGGCGGGCGGCAAGGCGGTCGCCAACACCGACGACATCGCCTCCTGGGAGGGCGCACGCAACCTCGTCCAGCAGGCAGTGTCGGAGCTGGGCGGGCTCGACATCGTGGTCAACAACGCGGGCATCCTGCGCGACGCGTTCGTCGCGGGCATGGACGAAGCCCAGTGGGACGCCGTGATCGCGGTGCACCTGAAGGGCCACGCCGCGGTGCTGCACCACGCGGCGGCGTACTGGAAAGAGCAGAGCAAGGCGGGCAACCAGCCCAACGCGGCCGTGATCAACACGGCGTCCGCGTCGGGCACCACCGTCCCGAACGCGGGCCAGGCCAACTACGGCGCGGCCAAGGCGGGCATCGCCGCGCTGACCCTGGTCGCCGCCGACGAACTCGCCCGCTACGGCGTGCGGGTGAACGCGATCGCGCCGATCGCCAGGACCCGGCTCACCCTCGCCACGCCGGGCATGGGCGAGATGATGGCCGCCGAGGCCGAGGCCGCCGAGGAAGCGGGCGGATTCGATGCCTTCAGCCCCGCCAATATCTCCCCGTTGGTCGCATACTTGGCTTCGGACAAGTGCCCGGTCACCGGCAAGGTGTTCGCGGTGCAGGGCGGCGCCATCTCCGAGCTGGCGGGCTGGCACGACGTGAAGACGATCGAGACCGAGGGCCCCTGGCTCGTCGACGACATCGCCGCTCGGCTGCCCTGAGGCTGGGCCGCCAGAAAGGAGAACGACGATGTTCGAATGGTCCGAGACCGATGTGCTGGTCCGCGACGCGGTGCGCACCTTCATCGACAAGGAGATCCGCCCGCACCTGGACGCGCTCGACAGCGGCGAGATGCTGCCGTATCCGATCATCCGGAAGCTGTTCGCCGAGTTCGGTATCGACGCGATGGGCGGCGAGGCGGTCGAGAAGCTGCTCGCCAAGCAGCGGGCCAAGGAGGAGGCGCTCGCGGCCGGAGTGTCCGCGCAGGAGAAGAGCGAGAAGCGTTCCGGCGGTGGCCCGTTCAGCGGCCAGGAGTCGCTGATGGCGGTGCTGATCAGCGAATTGTCCGGTGTCTGCATGGGTTTGGTTACCGCGATGGGCGTCAGCATCGGGCTCGGCGCGACCACCATCATGTCGCGCGGCACGCTTGCGCAGAAGGAGCGCTGGCTCGCCGACATCGTGACGATGCGTAAGGTCGCGGCCTGGGCGATCACCGAGCCCGACTCGGGCTCCGACGCGTTCGGCGGCATGAAGACCTACGTCAAGCGCGACGGCGAGGACTACATCCTCAACGGCCAGAAGACCTTCATCACCAACGGTCCGTTCGCCGACGTGATGATCGTCTACGCGAAGCTCGACGAAGGGCCCAGCGTCGCGCAGCGATCCGATGAGGGGCAGCGGTCGGGTGAGGGGCGGGCCGCCGCGGTGGACAAGCGCGAGCGCAAGGTGCTGACCTTCGTCCTCGACAAGGGCATGGAAGGCCTCACCCAGGGCAAGCCGTTCAAGAAGATGGGGCTACACGCCTCGCCGACCGGCGAACTGTTCTTCGACAACGTGCGCGTCGGCCGGGACCGGCTGCTCGGCGAGACCGAGGAGCACAAGGGCGGCGACGGCCGCGAGTCCGCGCGCTCCAGCTTCACCGCCGAACGCATCGGCGTGGCGTTCATGGCGCTCGGCATCATCGACGAATGCCACCGGCTGTGCGTCGAGTACGCCAAGACCCGCAAGCTGTGGGGCCAAGAGATCGGGCGCTTCCAACTGGTCCAGCTCAAGCTGGCCAAGATGGAGATCGCCAGGATCAACGTGCAGAACATGGTGTTCAACGCGCTCGAGCGCGGCCGCGCGGGCAAACCGCCGACTCTCGCCGAGGCCTCCGCCATGAAGCTCTACTGCTCCGAGGCCGCCACCGACGTGGCGATGGAAGCGGTCCAGCTCTTCGGCGGCAACGGCTACATGACCGAATACCGCGTCGAACAACTCGCCCGCGACGCCAAATCCCTGATGATCTACGCGGGCTCCAACGAAATCCAAGTAACCCACATCGCCAAGGCCCTCCTAGCCCCCTGACCCCGCACCCAAGCCGCACACAGGCACCGGCCTGCGTGCGGCGTGCGGAGGGTGTGTAGGCCGGGTGCGGCCGAAGTCTATGCCGCCAGCGAGACCGTCAGTTCGGTGTCGAGAGCGGCAGCGATCCGTTCCAGTGTGGTGATCGTCGGCACCACGTCCCCTGCCTCGAGGCGGCTCACGGCGTGCTGACGCATCCCGGCGCGGTTGGCCAGCTCGGTTTGCGACCACCCGCGCGCTTCACGAGCCGCGCGGACCTGGCGGCCGAGTTCGTACGCCAGAGCGTAGGCGCGGGCGGCTGCCTGGTACTCGGGGGTGGCGCGGGTCGCCTCTAGGTGGTCGTCGAATTCCTTCTGGCTGGTCATGATTCGGTGTCTCCCATCGGGTCGAAGGTCAAGTGCGTCGGGCCGATGTGCTCCGATTCGCATAGCTTGCGGGCCAGTTTCGCGCGGTGGACCTGGGCCGTCTCGCGTTGTTTTGTTTTATGAAACACGGTCAGCAGCACGGCTTTTCGGCTGCCAGGAAACCAGTACGTGATTCGAGTGGCCCGGTTGCGGGTGAGGGTGAATCGCAGCTCGCGTACCCCGTCGCCGAGGTAGCGGCAATACGGTTCACTGAGTTCGGGGCCGTATGCGGCGAGGAGTCCGGCGGCGAAATCCGCGCGGGCCAGATCGATCGGTGGCAGTCCAGCCAGGAACGAGCGAATCTCGGGCTCGATCTCGATCGCATACAGCATGACCCGAAGATATCACATCTGTGTGATGGTCCTGTCTGGTCCGTCCGCCTTGTCTTGCGTTCACACCGCGCGGAGGTGGTTGCGGCTGGCGTAGACGTGTTCGGCTATGAGGGTGGCGATGCGGTCGGGGGCTTCGAGCATGGGGACGTGGCCGACGCCGTTGACGAGGATGCGGTCGGCAGAGTCGGGGAGTTCCTTCAGGTAGCGGCGGGCGTAGACGCGGTTCGGGATGATGCGGTCGTACTCGGAGAGCAGCAGGCGCACCGGGGTGGCCAGGTCGGACAGGTCGGCCAAGGCCGGGGCGCGCAGCCCGCCGATGATCATCGGCAGCATCGCGGTGCAGTTCAGCGCGGCGCGCAAAACGTTGGCGATCTCGCGGCGCGGCACCGCCGAGGCGTGCTTGCTCAGCAGGAACAGCGCGAATCGCTGGGGGATGACGTTGTCGGTGGCGAAATTGCCCAGCCGCCTGCCGATTCGGATGAGCGGAACCAGCAAGAGGAACTTCAGTCCCACCCGGAACTGGGTGATCGAGGGGACATTCCAGCCACCGGCGGGCGCGATCAGCGTCAGCGTGCGGGCCCGGCCGCGGCGGGCGAGTTCGACGCCGATCCAGGCGCCGAGCGAGTTGCCTGCGATATGGCAGGTGCGCCAACCCATTTCGTCGAGCTGGGCCTCGATCGCGTCGGCCAGCGTGGCGACGCCGACGAACCCGCCTTCGGCAGGCGGGCCGCCCCAGTGACCGGGCAGGGCGGGAGCGTACACCTCGCAGTGCGAGGACAACCGGTCAGCGGTGCGCTCCCAGCAGTGCGGCGAGAGCATGAAGCCGTGCAAAAGCAGCAGCGGATCGCCGGATCCCAGGTGCAATGCCTTGATCGATTTGTCGGCCGTGCGGGCGGCGGTTCGCGCTCGGGCGGAACGCGGGGCGGCGGCCGGTGACTTGGAGGTGTCGGACTTCATCGTCAGCACCCCTTCCTGGACGGCGGTGTCCGGGGGCGGTATCTCTGACCAGCATTGTACGGTCGTTGCGTGCCCTACATCATCTCTACGGTCAACGTAAACGGCGTCCGAGCGGCCACGGGCAAGGGCATGCTCGACTGGCTCGCGGCCACCGAGGCGGACATCGTCTGCCTGCAGGAAACGCGCGCCACCGACGAGCAGACCCGCGCCGCGCTGGCGCCCGCGCTGGCCGACGGCTGGTGGCTGGCGCACGCCGAGCCGGAGTCCAAGGGCAGGGCCGGTGTCGGCATCCTGTCCAGGCGGGAGCCGAAGGCGGTGCGGATCGGATTCGGCAGCGCCGAGTTCGGCACCTCGGGGCGCTACCTGGAGGCCGAATTCGACGAGGTGACCGTCGCCAGCGTGTACGTGCACTCCGGTGACGCCGGCACCACGCGCCAGGACGAGAAGTACCGGTTCATGGCCGAGTTCGGTGCCTACTTGAAGACCCGCGCCGGCGACTTCGTGGTCAGCGGCGACTGGAACATCGCGCACACCGAACGCGACCTGAAGAACTGGAAGGGCAACCTGAAGTCGGCCGGGTTCCTGCCCGAGGAACGCGCCTGGATCGACGAGCTGATCGCCGCGGGCTATGTCGACGTGGTGCGTCAGCTGCATCCCGGCGTCGACGGGCCGTACAGCTGGTGGTCCTACCGCGGCCGCGCCTTCGACAACGATTCCGGCTGGCGCATCGACTACCAGTTGGCGCGCGGCGAGCTGCCCGGCCGCGCGAAGCAGGCTGTCGTCGAGCGGGCCGCCGCCTACGATCAGCGCTGGTCCGACCACGCTCCGGTCACGGTGCAGTACCGATGAACGGCAAAGTGATTCGGGCGCTGGCTGCGCTCGGCGCGGTGGCAGTGGTGCTGGTGCTCGCGGTGCTCGCGTCGCGCGGCGGCTCCGACACCGACCGCACGGCGGGCTCGGCCACCGCGACGATCCACGCCACGGCGACCGCCTCGAACGTCTCCGCGCGCCCGACCGGCGTCTCGCCCGCCGCGGTCACGGCCACACCCAGCCGGGCGCAGGGCGTACCCGACCGCGCCTACGTCACGCTGGCCGAGATCGACGCGGGCCGCTGGCCGGATTCGGCGAACGCGCCCGGCACCAAGGGCGGCGAGCGCTGGATGAACCGGGAGGGCACGCTGCCGCGCACCGACGCCGCGGGCAGGTCGATCACCTATCAGGAGTGGGACGTCAATCCCAAGCAGCGCAACCGTTCCCGCGATGCCGAACGCATCGTGACCGGTAGCGACGGCACGGCCTGGTACACCGGCGACCACTACGAGACCTTCACGAGGATGCGCTGATGCCCCGTCCGGTCCCGCTCTCGCGGTTCCTCGCCCGCGCCGGCGACGGCGCGCCTTCCGTCCGGTCCGAGCCGGTGCTCGGCGCGCTGCCTGTCGACGCGCCGGAACTGAGCGAAGTCCGCTATCGCGCGCCCGCCGGGTACCTGGTGCGCGAGTTGCGCGGGCGCAAGATGCGCGGCACCGCCGGCGTGTTCGACGAGTGGGCGGCGGCCTTCCAGTTCCCGTACTACTTCGGCGCCAACAAGGACGCCTTCGACGAATGCCTGCGCGACCTGGACGATTTCGTCGGGGAGGCGAGCGGTTACGTCGCCGTGGTGCGCGACGCGGCCGCGCTGCTCGACGATCAGCCCGAGGAGCGGGACTGGTTCGAGCAGGCGATGCGCGACTGCGCGGACTACTGGGCGCGGCGCGAGGTCGCGTTCCGCGTGGTCTATCAGAGCCGGCCGTTCTCGGCCGAGGTCGTCGCGCTGACCCTGGCCTGATCGGCCCGCGTTACCCGAGGCGGCGCGCGAGGTCCTCGCCGAGCAGCACGAACACGTCCGTGGTGTGTTCGATGAGCTCCTCTTTGGTGAGCGGCAGATCGCCTTGCAGCCACGTCGTCAGCGTCTGCACCAGGCCGCCGACCAGGTAGGTCGCGCGGAAGAAGATGGCGGGATCCGGTTCGGGATCGGTGATGCCGTAGAAGTCGATGCCCTCGGACGCGACCATACGCGCGAACACACGGATCGTCTCGGTGGTTCTGGCGCGCAGTTCCGGCGTCGCCATACCGGCGACCAGCGCGACCTTGGCCTTGCGCGGATCGTCGGTGAGCAAGTGGATGCCCGCGGCGATGGCGGCGTGCGCCTTGGCTCGCGAGTCGTCCGGAGCGCCGCGCAGGCCGTCCAGGATCGCGATGGCCAGTTCCTCGGCGATCCGGTCGGTGAGCGCGGTGAGCACGGCATCGCGGCTGTCGAAGTTCTCGTAGTAGTACCGCTCGTTGAGCCCGGCCTGCGCGCACAGCCCGGAGACGGTGAGCTTGGCCAAGCCGTGCACGCCGATGATCTCGAGCGCTGCGTCCAGCAGTGCGGTGCGTCGCTGTGCCCGGCGTTGGTCGGCGGAGACGCCGCCGTAGGTCCGCTGCGCTGTCACAGCACGATTCTGGCACGGACACGATTCTGGCATTGAGTATTGCCAGAAGGCTGGATCTGGGGGATTCTATTGCCAGATGGTGTCGGTCCCGGTGCAGGCCGGGGCTTTCGATGAGGAGACAACGATGTCCGCACACCCGTCCCAGCCCGGATACTTCGCAGGCAACTCGATGGCGCGACGCGTCATGAGCAAGCGCGCCGTTGGCCTCACCTACGGACAGCGGGCGCTGGTGATCGGCGCTGTACACCCTCGGCTCTACGTCGGGACGGCCGAGAACACCGAGCACCGCGGCACGCCCTACACCCGGCTGGCGCTGACCGGGAAGCTGTTCGAGGCCGTCTTCCTCGGCAGCAAGGAGGAGGCGGACCGGGCGCTGGCCTTCACGACCAAGAAGCACGCAAAGGTCGTCGGCGAGCTGCCCGAGGACGCCGGGCCGCGCCATCCGGCGGGCACGCCGTACTCGGCCCTCGATCCGCACCTGATGTTCATGACCATGGCGTTCACCTTCGATTCCGCCGAGGCGATGTACGACCTGCTGGTCCGCAGGCTGACCGACGGCGAGCGGGAGGGGCTCTACCAGGACTACGTGCGCTGGGCCGAACTGTTCGGCATGCCCAGCGACGCCGCCCCCGCCGACTATCGCGCCTTCCGCCGCTTCTTCGACGGCTACCTCGCCTCCGACGAACTGTTCCTCACCGACGAGGCCCGGCTGGTCGGGTCGTACCTGGCGGGTCAGCGTGTCCCGTATCCGCAGCGGGCGCCGTTGCAGCAGGTCGCCTCGGCGTTCTTCCTGCTGGTGCAGGGCAGTCTGCCGCCGCGCATCCGCGCCATGTACGGCATGCGCTGGGGCACGGCCGACGAGCTCGCTTTCCGCGCGCTCGCGGGCGGTGTGCGCACCGCACACGTCGCGCCGCCGCTCGCCCCCAAGGTGCTGCGCGGCACGCTCGCCGGTCCGAGCGGACCGGTCTACCGGTTGGTCTCCGAACGCGAGCGCAAGCTGACGCGGACCGGCAGGCCGAGCATGCCCGGCGTCGACCCGCGCAACTGGGCGGCTCGAAATTCCGCTGGACTCGCATGGGAAGATCGAGGGCATGTCGAGTCCCGCATCAGCCCCGGTCGTCGAGCGTAAACAGCGTGTGCTGTCCGGGATCCAGCCGACCAGCTCCTCGTTCCACCTGGGCAACTACCTTGGGGCGCTGCAGTACTGGGTGACCATGCAGGACGACTACGACGCGCTGTACTTCATCCCGGACATGCACGCCATCACGGTCCCGCAGGACCCGAAGGAACTGCGGGCGCGCACCAGGGCAGCGGCGGCGCAGCTGCTGGCGATCGGCATCGACCCCAAGAAGTCGACGCTGTTCGTGCAGAGCCAGGTGCCCGAACACGCCGAGCTGGCCTGGGTCCTCAGCTGCATCACCGGTTTCGGCGAGGCCAGCCGGATGACCCAGTTCAAGGACAAGTCGGTCAAACAGGGCGCGGAGAACGCCACCGTCGGCCTGTTCACCTACCCCGTGCTGATGGCCTCCGACATCCTGCTCTACCGCCCGCACCAGGTGCCGGTCGGCGAGGATCAGCGTCAGCATCTGGAGCTGACCCGAAACCTGGCGCAGCGCTTCAACACTCGCTTCAAGAAGACCTTCGTGGTGCCGGACGCGCACATCGTCAAGGGCACCGCGAAGATCTACGACCTGCAGGATCCGACCGCCAAGATGAGCAAGTCGGCCGCCACCGACGCGGGCTTGATCAACCTTCTCGACGATCCGAAGATCACCGCCAAGAGGATCCGTTCGGCGGTCACCGACACCGAGCGCGAGATCCGCTACGACCCGGACGCGAAACCCGGCGTCAGCAATCTCCTGGTCATTCTGAGCTCGCTGGGCGGAACGCCGATCGTGACGCTGGAGAAGGATTACGAGGGCAAGGGTTACGGCGACCTGAAATCCGACGTGGCCGACGCACTGGTCGAATTTGTCACGCCCTTGCGCGCCAAGGTGGAAGAGTATCTTGCGGATCGAGGCGAACTCGACCGTGTCCTCGCCGCCGGTGCGGAGCGGGCGCGGGAGATCGCAGGCAACACCCTCGCACAGGTCTACGACCGGGTGGGTTTCCTGGCCCGCTAGCTCGGGTACGACGCTTGCGAGGGGTCGGGTGCGACTCCGCCTTCGCTCCGGCTGTGCGCGGGCAGGCGGCGGATCGCGCCCGGCCGCGTTCATCGGGTGTCGAAGGGGCGAGCACGTGCAGGCGATCGACAACGTCAAAGCCGGGATCGAACGCCGCGTGCAGGCGCGGCCGTGGCTGGATCATCTGATCCGGGCCGGCGGCCGCTACGAGCGTCAGCGCGGCGACTACTACGCGGCCGGGATCACGTATTTCACCGTGCTGTCGCTGTTTCCGTTGCTGATGGTGGGGTTCGCGGTCGCGGGCTTCGTGCTGGCGGGCAACGAGCAGCTGTTCCGAGAACTGCAGGACAAGGTCGTCGAGACCATCCCCGGCGAGCTCGGTACCCAGCTCAACCAACTCATCGATCAGGCGGTCCGTTCGCGCGGCACGGTCGGCGTGCTCGGCCTGCTCGCCGGTCTGTACACCGGACTCGGCTGGATGGCGAATCTGCGCGCCGCGCTCACCGAGCAGTGGGAGCAGAAGACCGAGGAAGGCAACTGGTTGCGCACCAAGATCTCCGATCTCGGCGCGCTGATCGGGCTGGGCCTGGCCTTCGTGGTGTCGCTCGGGCTTTCGGGGCTGGCCTCCAGCAATCTGGGCGCACAGCTGCTGGCGCGCTACGGTCTCGACGAGCTGCCTGGCGCTCGGCTGCTGTTGACGCTGCTGTCGATCCTGTTCGCGCTGCTGGCGAGCTGGGCGGTGTTCGCGTGGGTGATCGCGCGGCTCCCGCGTGAGCCCGTCACGCTGGCCAGTGCCGCGAGGGCAGCGCTGCTCGCCGCGCTCGGTTTCGAGGTCTTCAAGTTCGTCGCGTCGATCTACCTGCAGATCGTGCTGCGCAGCCCGGCGGGCGCTGCCTTCGGTTCGATCATCGGTCTGATGGTGTTCACCTACATCACCTATCGCATCATCCTGTTCGCGACGGCATGGGCCGCTACCGCTTCCGAGAACGAGCCCGAGGTCGAGCCCCCGACCGCCGGAGCCGTCATCCGGCCGCGGGTCGTCAACCGCGCCGGGTCGTTCGGCAGCGGCGCGGCCTACTTCGGCGCGGGCGCGCTGGCCGCCCTGGGGCTGGCGACCTTGCGCAGGCGTCGCTGAGCGGGCCCGCGCCGGCTCAGCGGCGTTGGCGATTGACGCGCCGCGCCTTGAGCAGCAGGAACAGGATCAGCACGAGGCCGCCGACCATCACCAGCGTGCGCGTGCCCACGTGATCGCGCTCGCGCTGCGGGCTCGCGAGCACGTCGCCGCCCTCCGTGCCCGGCGGAGTGGCCAGTGCCGCAGTGGATTCGGCCTCGTTCGTCTCGTGGTTCGTCTCGTGATTCGGCAGCCGGCCGACCTCGGTGCCGCGCGGCAGCGCGAAACCGTAGTCGAGCAGCCGGGCCGCCTGTTCCCACGGCCGTATCGGGCGCACCTCGGCTTGCAGCAGGGCCACCGCCAGCCTGCGCCCGTCGCGTTGCGCGGCCGCGACAAAGGTCTGCCTCGCGTCGTCGGTGTAGCCGGTCTTGCCGCCGAGCGCGCCCTCGTAGTTGAACAGCAGGTGGTTGTCGTTGCCGACGGCGAAGCCGGGGTGGTCGGGGTCGCCCGGAATCTTTGGATTCCTGGGATACCCAGGGAAATCGATCTGTTCGGTCTGGATGAACTCGGCGAACAGCGGGATGGTCATCGCCTCGCGGAACAGCAGCGACAGGTCGTAGGCCGAAGTGCTCATGCCGGGCCCGTCGAGGCCGGACGGCGTCGCCGCGCGAGTATCGAAGGCGTACAACGATTTCGCCAGCTGGTTCATCTTGGTCACGGTCGCCTCGTCGCCGCCGAGCTGGGCCGCGATGGCATGCGCGGCGTCGTTGCCCGAGGCCATGATCAGCGCCTGGAAGAGCTGCCGGTTGGTGTATCGACCGCCGGGGCCGATGCCGACACGGGTGCCGTCGACGTCCGCGTCCTCCTGGGTGCCGGTGACCACCGTGTCCAGCTCCAGCGCGCGCAGCGCGACGGTGGCCAGCAGCACCTTGATGGTGCTCGCGGGGCGGTAGCGCCCGTGCGGGTCCTTGGCGGCGAGCACCTCGCCGGTATCGAGGTCCGACACAACCCACGCGGTCGCGGAGATGTCCCGCGGAGCGGGTGGCGCGCCCTTCGGCAGCACCACGCCGCACTCGCCCATCCTGGTCCCGCCCACCGGAGGAACGGGAACCGAGAGCGGGGCGGGTGTCGGCTTGCCCGGCGCGGGCGCCTCCGAGGCGTCGATCGGCGCAGGCGGCTTGGTCTTCTGCGGGCAGTTGTCCGTGTTCGGGGTGGTGAACGGAGTGGTCGTCGAGGTCGGCGGCGCCGCGAGAGCCGGCGTCGCGATCAGGCCGCCGAGCAGTGCGGCGGCAGCCAGCGTGCCTGCGAGGCGTCGCGTGGCGCGGTGGCCAGGATGCGAGATCTTCATCGGGAGCGAGCGTAACCGGCGCGCTCGGCCGAAGGCCGCCAATCAGCCCGCACATGGCCGGGACGAGGGCGGACGCGCGCATAGCCGGACAGCCGCGCGAAGGCCGTGGATCGCCGAGTATTGACAGCTACCATTAAATGAGAGCTACTATCAAATAGTAGTAGCTTCCATTTTTGGAGAGATGATGAACGCTGATTCCCGGCGGTGGCTCGCCCTCGGCGCGCTGGCGCTCGCCATGCTGACCATCGGCCTCGACGTGACTGTCCTGACCGTCGCGCTGCCCACCCTCGCCGTCGACCTGAACGCGAATACCGGTGCGCTGCAATGGTTCAGCTCCGCCTACACGCTGGCGCTCGCGGCCTTCATGCTGCCCGCGGGCGCGCTCGGCGACCGCTACGGCCGCAAGCGGGTCCTGCTCGCCGCCCTGATCTTGTTCGGCTTGGCCTCGCTGGCCTGCTCCTTCGCGGACACCTCGGGTCAGCTGATCGCCGCGCGGGTGGTGCTCGGCATCGCCGCCGCGGCCATGATCCCGCTGTCCATGGCGGTGCTGCCGGTGCTGTTCCCCGAGCAGCGGGAGCGGGCCCGAGCCATGTCGATCTGGGTCACCGCCACCTCGCTCGGCCTGCCGCTGGGGCCGGTGCTCGGCGGCTGGCTCGTCGACAACTTCTGGTGGGGCTCGGTCTTCCTGATCAACGTGCCGATGGTGGTGGCGGGCGCGGCGGCGGTGGCGGTGCTGGTGCCCGAATCGCGCAACCCGCAAAAGCTTCCGCTCGATCTGCCGGGCGTGCTGCTGTCGATGCTCGGCATGCTCGGCGTCACCTACGGTTTCATCCGCTTCGGCGAACAGGGTTGGGGCGACCCGCTGGCCTGGGTGGCGCTCGCCTGCGGCGCGGTCACCGCGGCGGCGTTCCTGCTGTGGCAGCGACGCGGACGTCATCCGCTGATCGACTTGGCGTTGTTCGGCAGCAACGGTTTTCGCTGGGGTTCGGTGTTCGCCGTGCTGATCACCTTCGCGATGTTCGGCATGTTCTTCACCGTCCCGCAGTACTACCAGGAGGTGCTCGGCGCCGACGCGCTCGGCAGCGGACTGCGACTGCTGCCGATGATCGGCGGGCTGGTCGTCGGTGCGCGGCTGGGAGATCGGGTGCTGCCGAGGGCCGGTGCGCGGGTGGTGATCACCGCGGGGCTGGCGCTGCTCGGCATCGGCCTCGGCTGGGGCGCGTTGACCGAGGTGGACACCGCCTACTGGGTCACCGCGTGCTGGATCACGCTGGTCGGCGCGGGCATGGGCATGGCGATGCCGGTCGCGATGGCGGTCGCGATCGACGACCTCGATGTCGCCCGTGCCGGTGTCGGATCCGCGCTGTTGCAGGCGTTGCGGCAGGCGGCGGGCACCATCGGCGTCGCCTTGCTCGGCACGGTGCTGGTCACCCGATACCGGGCCGAACTCGGCGCGCTGAACGTCGCGCCTTTCGACGACGGGGTGAGCAGCGGGGCGGCCGCCGCGAAGGCGAGCGGAAGCGCCGACGCGCTGGCGCAGGTCCAGTCCGCGTTCGTCGGCGGAATGAGCCTGATGCTGTGGGTCTGCGCGGCCATCTGCGCGGTGTCGGTGCCGCTGGCGCTGTGGGTGCTGCCCCGTCGCGCGCCCGCGCCTGTGGACGCACCTATCGTCGCCGCGGCCCGGGATGGGTCAGAATCGACACATGTCGGTTGAGTCAACAGGTGAGGGTGTCGCGGCGCCGGGACTACGGGAGCGCAAGAAGGAGCGGACCCGCCGGACGATTCGCACCGAAGCGTTCCGGCTGTTCCGCGAGCAGGGCTACGGCGAGACCACCATCGAGCAGATCGCCGCGGCGGCCGATGTATCGCCGAGCACGTTCTTTCGCTACTTCCCGACCAAGGAGCAGTTGGTCATCGCCGACGATCTCGATCCGCTGTTGATCGAGGAGGTCCGCAACCAGCCGCGCGGCCTTTCCCCGATCCGTGTCTTCCGCAACGCGATGGATTCGGTATTCGCCACGCTGACGCCCGAGGAACTGGCCTTCGAACAGGAGCGCCAAGCGCTGATCTACCACGTGCCGGAGCTGCGCGCCGCCATCGGAATCGAGCTCGAGCGCGGCATCGAGATGATCGTCGACCTGATCGCCGAATACCTCGGCCGCCCGGCCGACGATTTCGAGGTGCGCGTGGCGGCTGGCGCGGTGGCCGGTGCGGGCATTGCCATTTCGCTGCGCACGCCGGTGAACGCGGAGAATCTCGGCCGCGCGATGGACTTCCTCGAGGCCGGTCTCCCGCTCGAATAGACCCGTCAGCTCGCCTCGGCCACCGGTGGGCGCTTCTTGTCGCGCAGAGCGCGCAGGGGAGTGTCGTCGTCCATCTCGGCGAAGAAGGCGCCGACCACGTCCTCGATCTCCGAGATCGACTCGGCGCAGTAGAGAATCGGCTGGTAGTGGGTGATGTCGTAGGTGGCGGTCCCCATCGTGACCACGTCGAGCGGCCGCAGCTCGGCATTCCGGAACTCGTCCAGCTCGCCGTAGGAGGACAGCAATCCCGCTCCGTAGCAGCGGATTTCGCCATGTTCGCGCACCACGCCGAACTCCATCGAGAACCAGAACACGTCGGCGAGGAATTTCAGCGCCTTCTCGGTGGTCAGCCTGGCGACCGCCGCGCCGACGGTTTCGTAGATGGCGGCGAAGCGCGGGCTGGCGATCTGATTGGCGTGCCCGATGATCTCGTGGATGGCGTCCGGTTCGGGGGTGTAGAGCGGTGCGGAGTGATGCCGGATGTACTGGGTGGAGTGGAACACGCGTTCGGCGAAGGAGCCGAAGAACTCGCGCAGCGGCACGAGCCCGGCGGCGGGAACGTAGCGGAAACCGGTGAGCGGGGTCAGGGCCGCGGTCACGTCGTCCAGTTGTGGAATGTGGTCTGCGGGCAGGTCGAGCCGGGCCGCGGAGGCCAGTACCTCCGCGCACGCGTAGGTGCGGTGTTTACGGGCCAGTTCTGCGGAGACGATCCGCCAGACCTGCTGTTCTTCGTCGGTGTAGTCGATCTTCGGTGCGGGTTCGCCCGGCGTGTGGGCCAGCGCGAGGGCGGCGATGGCATTGCGGCGGGCACGGTACTCGGGATCGTGCACGCCGGGGTGCTCATCGCTCAGGTGCACCGTCACGTCGCCGTCACGGGTACGGGTGACCGGTGAGTACAGCTGAGCCTCGGTGAACATACTTCGATGCAAGCACCGCCTGATCGATCCGACAATGAAAGCCCTCCCAGCTGTACACACTGCCTAGCTGGCCGGGCTGGTTCCCTCGATTACCGGTCTCGTGATTGGAAAACGGTGACAGTCGGCGATTCGGTGGCGGACGTTCGCGTTGCTCCGCCTTCGCTGCGGCCGTCGGCGGCCCTCGGCCGGGTGAGCCACGGATGCATCCGGCCGGACTTCGAGACAGGGTTCAGCTGCGCCGGTGACGCGGAATGCGCTGCGCGCCCTGCCGTGGATGCCGGCGGGTGTCCGCGATTTGCCGGACATGGGCGGGGGTGATGGCGCAAGATGGCGAAAGTACGAAGGAGGACGCATGCATACCGTGCGGATCGATCTCGACCAGAAGCTGTTGGCCGCCGCCGCCGAAATCATGGGGACGTCCAACAGCAACGCCACCGTCAACGAGGCGTTGCGCCGAATCGTGGTGCACGAGCGGCAACTCCATCACCTGGAGAAGCTGGCCTCGGGTGTGCTGTGCGCGCTACCCGCACCGGAGGTCGTCACCGTCGACGGTTAGACGGGCGCTGCCGGACGAGGTCCGTCGGCAGTCCCATGCATGGCCGGAGCGAAGGCGGAGGCCCGACCCGCCGCCTATCGCTGTTGTGCGCAGCTGGTGTCCGGCGGTGGAACGAGTTCGATCAGGTATTTCATGACCGGCTCGTCCACGCAGCGCACGCCCTTGAACGTGACGCCGTGCTGGGTGGCCGCGTAGGTGATCAGTGGTGCGTCGAGGGCTTCGGCCAGCCGCACGCCGCGCTCGTACGGCGTCGCGGGATCGCCGGTGGACGCCACGACGACCACTTTCGGCAGGCCAGTGATCACCGGCGGATGCGGCTGCCAATTCGGCGGCACCGGCCAGAACGCACAGACGTCCAAGGCTGACTCGGTGATGGGCAGTCCGCTGTCGAAAATGGGGGCGACCTCTCGGATTCGGCGTTCCTGCTGGGTTACTTGTGTCCGGTCGGTGACTCTGACCTCCTCGAGGCACTTCACCGCCAGGTGCACGCCCAGCCCGACGGACTCGGAATGGCCCGTGGTGATCGCCTGGAGTGCGTCGCCACGGCCCCGGCTCAGCTCGGCGAGGGCTGCGGTGAGGTCCGGCCAGAGTTTCGGGCTGTACATCGAGGCGATCACCCCCTCGACCACATCGAAGAAGTCCACTCCGCGCTGATCCGTGGTGGCCGCGGGGTGGTCGATCAGCGGCAGAGTCAGCTTCCGGTAGACCTCGGTGGCCTGCCGGGGGTCGGTGCCGAGCGGACAGTCGGGTGCCGTCGCGCAGTCCGCCGCGTAGGCCTCGAATGCCCGCTGGAACGCGGCGGCGTCGGCCACCGGATCACCCATGTTGGCCGCCGGATCGATAGGACCGTCCAGCACCATCGCCCGGACCCGGTCCGGGAACATCTCGGCGAAGGTGGAACCGATGCGGGTGCCGTAGGAACCACCGAAGTACGTCAGCTTCTGCTCGCCGAGCACCGTCCTGATCACATCGAGATCCCTGGCCACATCGACGGTCCCGACATGCGAGAGCAGCTTCCGCCCCGAACCTTCCGCGCACGCGACGGCGTAGTCCTCCACCTCCTCTTCCAGTTGGTCGACCTCGCCGAAGGTATGGCCGACCCCTTGAAGCAACCGCTCCGTCCGCGTCTCCTCCGCGGACGGGCAGCGCACCAGCGGCGTCGAGGCGCCGAGTCCGCGCACATCCATGCCGATCACGTCGAAGCGTTCGGCCAGCGGCGTTTTCGCCAGCATCCTCGGCATGTCAAGGCCGGGTCCGCCAGGGCCGCCCGGGTTGGTGAGGATCGCGGCGACACGCTCGCCGCGCGCCCGCAGCCGAGAGATGGCGATACGGGCGGTCTCGCCCGCGGGATCGGCGTAGTCCAGTGGAACCGTCACCCGCGCGCATTCGATGCCCTCGGCGGAAAGCCCCGCGCCGCCGGGATAGTTCTCGCACGACTCCCAGGTGAGGGTCTGGCGGAGGAACGGTTCCAAGGTCGGAGCCGGTGCGACGAGCGGTTCATCGTCCGCGCACGCCGCCGTGGTGAGCAGCAGCGCCGCCAGCGCCGCGCGCGGAAACCACGACCGCGCCACTCCCTTGATTGTCCTGCGCCTTCGCACTATTCGCCTTCCCCCGGATACCGGTCCGCCGAACAGTGTGCCCGAACCGGCGGTCGTCGCGCCTGCTGGGACCCGCTCAGGCCGGCCGGCAGACCAGTCCTTCGGGCGGTGGGGTGAGATCGATCAGATAGCGCAACACCGGCTCGTCCACGCACGCGACACCCTGGTTGACGGCGCCGTGCTGCACGCCCTCGTAGGTGATCAGGGACGCGCCGAGCGCGCGGGCCAGGTTCTTCCCGCCCTCGTGCGGGGTGGCCGGATCACCGGTGACGGAGACGACCACGACCTTCGGCAGCTTCGGCACCGAGGGGACGTGCGGCTGGGAATTCGTCGGCACCGGCCAGAAGGCGCAGATGCCCAGCGGAGCCTGTCCGCTGGCGCGACCGTCATCGAAAATCGGTGCGGCGGAGCGGGTGCGACGGTCCAGTTCGGCGGCCTCGGTGCGATCGGTGACGCGCTTCTCCTCGAGGCAGAACACCGCCTGCTGCAGATCCCGGTCGACGATGCTCGGGCTCGCCATGACGTCCGCGAACGCCAGCAGGGCGTCGCCGCGGCCGTCGGCCAGCTCTCGCAGACCCGTGGTGATACCGGGCCAGCCCGCCGGGTTGTACAGCGAATTGGCCACCCCACTGAGCGCGTCGCGGTAGCCGAGGCCGCGCGGGTCTGCCGTGGCGGCGGGCCGGTCGATCAGTGGGAGGACGAGGGCATGGAAGGCCGCGGTGGCGCGGGCCGGGTCGGTGCCGAGCGGACAGTCCGGCGCCTTCGCACAGTCGGCGGCGTAGGCGTCGAAGGCCTGCTGGAAGCCGCGCGAGAACACCACCGTGTCGACCATGTCGGTGGCCGGGTCGACGCCGCCGTCGAGAACCATGGCGCGCACGCGATCCGGGAACATCTCCGCGAACGTGGAGCCGAGGCGGGTGCCGTAGGAGCCGCCGTAGTAGGTCAGTTTCTCGTCGCCGAGCGCCGCCCGGATCACATCGAAATCCCGTGCCACCTCGCGGGTTCCGACGTTGGCCAGTACGTCGACGCCGGTCCGCTGCACGCATTTGGCGACGTAGTCGCGGTGTTCGCGCTCGGTCTGCGCGATGCCTTCGGCCGAATAGTCGACGTCGAGCTCGTTGCGCTCCGCCTGGAACTCCTCCGGCGTCAGGCACACCACCTTCGGTGTGGAGGCGCCGAGGCCGCGCACGTCGACGCCGATCACGTCGAAGCGTTGCGCCATCTCGCTTTTCGCGAACATCAGCGGCATCGCGAGTCCCGGCGATCCAGGGCCGCCGGGGTTGGTGAGCAGGGCGGCGATCCGCTCGCCGCGAGCAGGCAGGCGGGAGATGGCGATCGAGGCAGTGGCGCCGCTCGGCTCGGCGTAGTCGAGCGGGACGGTCACCCGCGCGCACTCGAGGCCGCCCGCGGTCAGCTCGGCGCCGTGTGGGAAGTCCGCGCAGGAACCCCATTCGACTCGCTGGTCGTAGTACCTGTCGAGATCCGGGCTCGCCGCGGTGCCGGAGCCACCGCAGGCCGCGAGCGTCAGCAGCGCGATCGCGCTCAGTGCGCGGACGGCCCGCGCCGCGCCGTTGCGGCCGTGGGCCGCCGAGTTCTTGGAGTCCTTGCGCCAACCAGACATTCGTCCCCCCAATCGGTTCGTCCCCCATTCTGCCCGAACCGCGCACCCACCCGACCTGTCGGTGGCCGCTGGCACAATCCGAACTCTCCAACGCCTTCGAGGGGGTCTGAGATGTCGGTACCGATCGCCAACCTGCCCTTCGGCCAACGCCCGCGTGAGCGACTGCTCGCGGTCGGCCCGCACGCGCTCAGCGACAGTGAGCTACTCGCCCTGCTGCTCGGCCAGGGTCGCCGGGGCGAGAGCGCCCTGGAACTGGCCGCGGAACTCCTCGCCGAATACGGCGGCATCCCCGGGCTGGCCGCGGCCCGGCCCGAGGAGCTGTTCCGCAGAGCGGGGGTCGGTGTCGCCAAGGCCGCCGCGATCATCGCCGCCTTCCAGCTCGGCAGCAGGGCGCGCGCCGAACCCGAGGCCGCGCCGCACCTGGAAAGCGCCTTCGACGTCGTCCGCATCGCCCGCCCACTGTTCGACGGTGTCCGCGTGGAACGAATCCTCGTGCTGGTCTGCGACACCCAAAACCGCTTGCGGCAGAAGGTTTTCGTCGCCGAAGGCGCGGTCGATCAGGTCGCCGTCCCGATCCGCGAAATCCTCAACACCGTGCTCCGCCACGACGGTCGCGCCTTCGCCCTCGTCCACAACCACCCCTCCGGCACCGCCACACCCAGCCTCGACGACCGCCGCACCACCACCGCCCTCATCGAAGCCGCCCGCACCGTAGGCCTCCGCTTCCTCGACCACGTAGTCCTCGCGGGCGAACAATGGTCCCGCGCCACCCCGACCACCCTCGGGCGCGAATGAGTCAGTTCAGGCTGCCCGGAGGGGCCACCCACACCTGCGGTTGCCGGGTGACGGCCGCGATGTGCTCGAAGTCGGCGTCGTAGTGGACCAGGACCGCGCCGTGGAACTCGGCCACGGCGGCGGTGAGCAGATCGATGATCCCTGCCGAACGGTGCTGACTCCTGCGCGCCATAAGGAGTTGAACCTCCCGGGCGCGGTCGGCGATGGTTTCGTTGATGGGCAGATTGACGTATAGAGAGCGGCGTCGCTGGCCGATGTTCTGCACGTCGGCCAGATTGCGACCGGAGTAGCCTGCCTCCAGGTCGACGGTGACGCAGGTCGCGGCGGCGCGATCGGCGATGAGGCCCGCGATGACACTACGTACCGGTGGGTGCCTGATGCGAGCGGCCGCCGAGGTGTCGACGAGATGCAGCCGTAGCGGCGTCGTTTCGGTCAACGGCGAGCCTGGCGCATGATCTCCGGGTCATCGATGTCGGGTCCGACCCCGAAGCCGTAGGGATCGTTCAACACCTGCTCGATCCGTCGCCTGCGATCGGCCACGAACTCGAGCGCGGCGTTGACCGTGTCCTTCTTCGTGGTCGTGCCCAGCTCCTTAGCGGCCAGCGCCAGCGCTTCGTCGTTGAGGTCGATCATGGTCTTCATGTGTCTCACGATAAATCTCCAGCTGTGTGCCCAGCAATATCGATAGATATTCGTAATCATCGCTGCCGCGGATCGGTGTGCTCTGGTCGGCTGGAGGAGCCCCAATAGCTAAGGTCGCCGCCATCTTTCGGGACAGTGGCGACCTTCGGAGCCCGGTGAGTCAGCGGGCGAAGAGACAGACAGGCATTATTACGGTCTCGGTTCCTGGCACAGCGACTCGGCGTCGCCGGATGGTCGGTGACACGTTGCGAATCTGGTGTGGCCATCATCGAGAGCGCATGGCCGGGGAAACGGAGCTGCTGTGGGATTCGGCCTAGCTGAACGGCATTGCGACACACCAGCGATCGAAGTCATGCTTGTTCTTGCCCTGATTCAGGCGCGGCCAGTGCTTCTCCTGCGCCAGGACCAGGAACCGGCTGCGCTCGCCGTTCCGGAAGGCGTGCGCTTTCCAGAACTGCACCGACGAGCCGGAGTCGGGCGTCTGCCAGCTGTAAGCGTTGTAGTACGCATCGCTGTCGTCGTAGCCGAAGCTCTCGGTGTTCCGGGGGAGCCCGGTCACGACGGCCTCGACGTCGGAGCGGTCGGCGTACGCCAGTACCACATAGGTCGGCTTGTCGAACATGCCCCAGCAGTCCCAGGCGCCGGTCCAGTTCCCGAGCCGGAGCGTGTCGTCCTGCGGCGCGACAACCCGCTCGCCCGCGTCCCGCCAGAAGCAGCTCTGGCCGTCGTATCCCAATCCGGCCCCACTCGACACGTGCCTGGCCAGGCCTGGAAAGAGCCGCGCCATGTCGTCCTCATCGGTGGCGCGGTTGGCCGCGTACGCGATCGCGACCACGGCGATCAGCACGACAACGAGCACCGCACCCACCCCGCCGAGTACCCATCCGACAACGCTGGAGGACCGCCGCGGCGGCGCGCCGTGCGGAAATCCCGGCCCGTATCCGGGAGCCATCGGCATCCCCGGCGCGGGGCTGTACCCCGGGGCGCCGCCAGGGTAATAGCCCTGAGCCGGGCCCGGTGCGGACCAGCCATGACCGTTGTACTGCACATTGCCCCCCTCGGATCGATCTCCGACGGAGACTATCAAGTGCGGCTCGACCTGGCACTCCCGTCCATCCGCCGTCCACGACCAGGTGGTCGCATCGGTCTCGCCGATGAACGGCGAAGGCCGCCACCATCTTTGGATGGCGGCGGCCTTCGGTTGGCCGGTGGATCCGTGCGGATCCGGAAATCAGCGGGTGAAGAGCAGGGCGCGCTTGACTTCCTGGATGGCCTTGGTGACCTCGATGCCGCGGGGGCAGGCGTCGGTGCAGTTGAAGGTGGTGCGGCAGCGCCAGACGCCTTCGACGTCGTTGAGGATGTCGAGACGTTCGCGGGCGGCTTCGTCGCGGCTGTCGAAGATGAAGCGGTGGGCGTTCACGATCGCGGCCGGGCCGAAGTAGCTGCCGTCGCTCCAGTACACGGGGCAGGAGGTGGTGCAGCAGGCGCACAGGATGCACTTGGTGGTGTCGTCGAACCGGGCGCGGTCGGCCTGGCTCTGGATCCGCTCGCGGGTGGGCTCGTTACCCGTGGTGATCAGGTAGGGCTTCACCGCGCGGAACGCGTCGAAGAACGGCTCCATGTCGACGACGAGGTCCTTTTCCACGGGCAGGCCGCGGATCGGCTCGACGGTGACGGTGAGCGACTTACCGCCCTTGGGCAGCATGTCCTTCATCAGCACCTTGCAGGCCAGCCGGTTCACGCCGTTGATCCGCATCGCGTCCGAACCGCAGACGCCGTGCGCGCACGAGCGGCGGAAGGTGAGCGTGCCGTCCAGGTAGGACTTGATGTAGATGAGCACGTTCAGGAAGCGGTCGGTCGGCAGGACCGGCACCTGGAAGGACTCCCAGTGCGCGCCTTTCTCGTCCTCCGGGTTGAACCTGGCCACCTTGACGGTGATCATCACCGAGCCCTCGGGGACCGGAGCCGGCTTCTGCGAGGAGGGTGCTTCGGCTACAGCAGTCATCAGTACTTACGCTCCATCGGCTCGTAACGGGTCTGCACCACCGGCTTGAAGTCGAGGCGGATGTCGGCGATGAGCTCGGGGCTCTCCTTGTAGGCCATCGTGTGCCGCATGAAGTTCACGTCGTCGCGGTCCGGGTAGTCCTCGCGCGCGTGGCCGCCGCGTGACTCCTTGCGGTTCAGCGCGCCGACGACGGTGACTTCGGCCAGTTCCAGCAGGAAGCCGAGCTCGACGGCCTCCAGCAGGTCGCTGTTGTACCGCTTGCCCTTGTCCTGCACCGTGATCCGGGTGTACCGCTCCTTGAGCGCGTGGATGTCGGTGAGGGCCTGCTTGAGCGTGTCCTCGGTGCGGAACACCGCGGCGTTCATGTCCATCGTGTACTGCAGCTCGGTGCGGATGTCGGCGACCCGCTCGTTGCCGTGCTCCGAAAGCAGCATTTCCAGCCACTCGGTCACCATCTGTGCCGGCTTCTCCGGCATGTCGACGAACTCGGTGCGCTGGGCGTACTCCGCGGCGGCAATGCCCGCGCGGCGTCCGAACACGTTGATATCGAGCAGCGAGTTGGTGCCGAGGCGGTTCGAGCCGTGCACCGAGACGCACGCGCACTCGCCCGCCGCGTAGAGGCCGGGGACGATGTCGGTGTTGTTGCGCAGCACCTCGCCGCGGATCCGGGTCGGGATGCCGCCCATCACGTAGTGACAGGTCGGCATGACCGGCACCGGCTCCTTCACCGGGTCGACACCCAGGTAGGTGCGGGAGAACTCGGTGATGTCGGGCAGTTTCTCCTCGAGCACGTCCTCGCCGAGGTGGGTCACGTCGATGAGCACGTAGTCCTTGTTCGGACCGGCGCCGCGGCCCTCGAGCACCTCGAGCACCATCGACCGGGCGACGATGTCGCGCGGCGCGAGGTCCTTGATGGTGGGGGCGTAACGCTCCATGAATCGCTCGCCGGAGGCGTTGCGCAGGATGCCGCCCTCACCGCGGACCGCTTCCGAGATCAGGATGCCGAGGCCGGCCAGACCTGTCGGGTGGAACTGGTGGAACTCCATGTCCTCCAGCGGCAGACCCTTGCGGAACACGATCGCCATGCCGTCGCCGGTCAGCGTGTGCGCGTTCGAGGTGGTCTTGTACATCCGGCCCGAGCCGCCCGTGGCGAACACGATCGACTTGGCGTGGAAGACGTGCAGCTCGCCGGTGGCCAGCTCGTAGGCGACCACGCCGGTGGCGACCGGACCGCGCTCGGTCTCGGTGAGCACCAGGTCGAGCACGTAGAACTCGTTGAAGAACTCCACGTCGTGCTTGACGCAGTTCTGGTACAGCGTCTGCAGGATCATGTGGCCGGTGCGGTCGGCGGCGTAGCACGCGCGGCGGACCGGGGCCTTGCCGTGATCGCGGGTGTGCCCACCGAAGCGGCGCTGGTCGATCTTGCCCTCGGGGGTCCGGTTGAACGGCAGACCCATCTTCTCGAGGTCCATCACCGCGTCGATGGCCTCCTTGGCCATGATCTCCGCGGCGTCCTGGTCGACCAGGTAGTCACCACCCTTGACGGTGTCGAAGGTGTGCCACTCCCAGTTGTCCTCTTCGACGTTGGCCAGCGCGGCGCACATGCCGCCCTGGGCCGCGCCGGTGTGGCTGCGGGTGGGGTACAGCTTGGTCAGCACCGCGGTGCGGACCCGGGGACCGGACTCGATCGCCGCGCGCATGCCCGCGCCACCGGCACCGACGATGACGACGTCGTAGCGGTGTTCCTGAATCGGTCGCGATTCACTCATGCCTGCACCTCGCTCCGCTCGGCTCCGGCATGTGCGAAGCACGCTGTGTCGATGATTCGTTCGCTGCGCTCACTCATGCGAGGGCCTGTTCCTAACTGATGTTGGGGTCGAAGGTGAAGATGACGTAGGTGCCGACGCCCATGACCAGGATCATCGAGATCACCAGCAGGGTCTTGAGCCAGAACCGGGTCGAGTCCTTACGGGAGTAGTCGTCGATCACGGTGCGCAGGCCGTTGCCGCCGTGCAGCTGGGCCAGCCAGAGCATGGTGAGGTCCCAGACCTGCCAGAACGGGGAGGCCCAGCGGCCCGCGACGAAGGCGAAGTTCAAGCGCTGCACACCGCCGTCGATCATCAGCATGATGAACATGTGGCCGAGCACGAGGACGATCAGCAGCAGGCCGGAGAAGCGCATGAACAGCCACGCGTACTTCTCGAAGTTGTTGCTGGAGCGGGCGCGCGGCGAGCGGGGCAGATCCAGGCTGGCCGGCCGGTCGTGAGACTTACCGAGGACAGGTGCAGTCATGGTGATCAGTGCTCCGTGAACAGGTAGAAGAACTGGCGGCCGACACCGGCGGCGGAGACCAGGACCCAGATGGCCAGCACGATCCAGAGCATCTGGCGCTGGTAGCGCGGGCCCTGCGACCAGAAGTCGACGAGGATCACGCGGACGCCGTTGAGCGCGTGGAACAGCACGCAGACCACGAGACCCATCTCCATCAGCGCGACGAGTGGGTTCTTGTAGGTCTCGATCGCCTGGTCGTAGGTGTCCGGGCTGACCCGGACCAGCGCGGTGTCCAAGACGTGCACGAAGAGGAAGAAGAAGATGGTGACACCGGTGATCCGGTGCAGCGCCCAGGACCACATTCCGGGGTCGCCTCGGTACAGCGTCTTCCGCTTCGGCTGGGCCGGAGCTTCGATCGTGGTCATAGAGTGCGGTGCCTCCAACGTCGTTGATGGACCCGGTTTCAGGTCCCGGGCCGGCCGCGTGAAGGGGGCGAATGCCCAGGTTGCTGCGCTGTGCTTCATGTGTGCCGTGGCACGTGCTCCATGTGTGCCGTGGCACGTGCTCCGTTTGCACGGGGCCCGCCGGGAACCTGAACCGATCTGTTGTGGACTCTAATCCTCTCGGTTTCCCGGAACTAATTCGGCGTGCCGTGCGTTGCGCGACATTCAGCTGGGTTAGGTTTACCTTTGTTGATGCGTAATGGGCTGTGCGGCTGCTGCCGCGCGGCCTTGTCGCGGTTGTCCGGCGGGAGGTTCTCGATGGCCGAAATCGAGTGGAATGTTTTGCGCGACAATGCTATTCGAGTTATGCGCAACGCCTATGCACCCTACTCGCGTTTCCCGGTGGGTGCCGCTGCTCTCACTTCCGCCGGGCGAATTGTGAGCGGTTGCAATGTGGAAAATGTCTCATATGGATTGGCCCTCTGCGCCGAATGCGTACTCGTCGGTAACTTATTCGCGAGTGGTGGAGGGCGACTGACGGCCGTCTCGGTCTGCGATTCCCGCGGCGAAATCCTGATGCCATGCGGTCGCTGCCGCCAACTTCTCCACGAGCACGGCGGCCCCGATCTCCTGGTGGACCACCGCACCGGCCCGGTCCGGCTCCGCACCTTGCTGCCCGATGCCTTCGGCCCCGACGACCTGGACGCCGGGCAGCAGTAGTCGCCGTGATGCGGTGAGGCTATCGGAGCGGTCCGACAAGAACCCAGCCGTGCCGAGGTGTCGTGCCAGACTGGCCGGGTGACGGGTTTGGACGCGGTTTCGATCATCACGACCAAGCGCGACGGCGGGGAGCTCTCGGACGCGCAGATCGACTGGGTGGTCGACGGATTCACCCGGGGCGCGGTCGCCGACGAGCAGATGTCGGCGCTGGCCATGGCCATCGTCTGGCGCGGGATGACGCGCAGGGAGACGGCCCGCTGGACCGCCGCGATGATCGCGTCGGGTCGGCGGATGGACTTCACGGACCTGCCGCGCCCCACGGTCGACAAGCACTCCACGGGCGGGGTCGGGGACAAGATCACGCTGCCGCTCGCGCCGCTGGTCGCGGCCTGCGGCGCGGCCGTGCCCCAGCTGTCCGGTCGTGGGCTCGGCCACACCGGGGGCACCCTGGACAAGCTCGAGTCGATCCCCGGCTGGCGGGCCGACCTGGCGACGCCGCGCATGCGCGAGATCCTGGCCGATCCGAAGGTCGGCGCGGTCGTCTGCGCCGCGGGCGCCGACCTCGCCCCAGCCGACAAGCGTCTCTACGCCTTGCGCGACGTCACCGGCACGGTCGAGTCGATCCCGCTGATCGCCAGCTCGATCATGAGCAAGAAGATCGCCGAGGGCACCGGCGCGCTGGTGCTCGACGTGAAGGTGGGCGCGGGCGCGTTCATGAAGGACCTCGGCGCCGCCCGCGAACTGGCCACGACCATGGTCGCACTCGGCCAGGACGCGGGGGTGCGGACGGTCGCGCTGCTCACCGCGATGGACACTCCGCTCGGCCGCACCGCGGGCAACGCGCTCGAGGTGGCCGAATCGGTCGAGGTGCTGGCCGGTGGCGGACCGGCCGACGTCGTGGCGCTCACCCTGGCGCTTGCGCGGGAAATGGTGGCGCTGGCCGGCCTGGACGTCGATCCGGCCGATGCGCTCGCCGACGGCAGGGCGATGGACTACTGGCGCGCGATGATCCGCGCCCAAGGCGGAGACCCCGACGCGCCGCTGCCGCGGGCCGCGCTCACCGAGACACTGCGCGCCGACCGCGACGGCGTGCTGACCCGTCTGGACGCCATGGGCGTCGGCGTCGCCGCGTGGCGCCTCGGCGCGGGCCGCGCCCGCCAGGGCGACCCGGTGCAGTTCGGCGCGGGCATCGAGATGCACGCCAAGCCGGGCGATCCGGTCGTCGCCGGAGAACCTTTGCTCACCCTGCACACCGACACCCCGGACGCGATCCCGGGAGCTCTTGCCGCACTGGGTGATTCGATCACCATCGAGGAAGCGGCACCCGCGGGCGAGTCGCCGTTGGTCTTGGACCGGATCGGTTCCTGAGCGCCGGCTCCAAGCGGGCGGCCGACGGTGATCGGCAACGCCGCGTCGACGCGCTGTGGACCGCGCCGTAGCCGGACGGCAACGAGATGGTTGCCACGCCGGAAGTTCGCTGCCGATTCCGCGCGGCGCGGCTAACGTGTGGTCATGACAGGACCGATGCCACTCACCCTCGCCTCGATCCGCCAAGCTCCGAAGGCACTGCTGCACGATCACCTAGACGGTGGTCTGCGGCCCGCGACTGTGCTGGAGCTCGCCGCCGATTGCGGTTACGACGACCTACCAGCCACCGATGAGGCCGCCCTCGGCGACTGGTTCCGCGACGCGGCCGACAGTGGATCGCTGGAGCGCTACCTGGAGACCTTCGCGCACACCGTCGCGGTGATGCAGACGCCGGAGGGCCTGCGCCGGGTGGCCAAGGAGTGCGCCGAGGACCTGGCCGCCGACGGCGTGGTGTACGCGGAGGTGCGTTTCGCGCCCGAGCAGCATCTGGAGCGCGGCCTGAGCCTGGACGAGGTGGTCGAGCACACCCTGGCCGGCTTCCGCGAGGGCGAGGCGGCCGCCGCCGAGGCGGGGCATTCCATCGTGGTGACCTGTCTGCTGACGGCCATGCGGCATGCGGCCCGTTCGCTCGAGATCGCCGAACTCTCGGTGCGCTGGCGCGACCGGGGCGTCTGCGGCTTCGACATCGCCGGCGCGGAGGCGGGCTACCCGCCCAGCAGGCACCTGGACGCGTTCGAGTACATGCGGGCCAACAGCGCGCACTTCACCATTCACGCGGGCGAGGCGTTCGGGCTGCCGTCGATCCACGAGGCGCTGGCGTTCTGCGGCGCCGACCGGCTCGGGCACGGCGTGCGCATCACCGACGACATCCACGTGCCAGGCGCGTTGGCGGACGCGGAACTGGGACTGGTCGCGAACTATGTGCGGGACATGCGAATTCCGCTCGAGCTGTGTCCGTCATCGAATGTGCAGACCGGCGCGGTGCCCGCGCTGGACAAGCATCCCTTCGACCTGCTGGCCCGGCTGCGCTTCCGCGTCACGGTCAACACCGACAACCGCCTGATGAGCGACACCACGATGAGCGCGGAGATGCTCAAGCTGGTCGAGACCTTCGGCTACGGCTGGAGCGATCTGGAGCGGTTCACCATCAACGCGATGAAGTCGGCCTTCATCCCGTTCCCGGAAAGGCTGCGCATTATCGACGACATCATCAAGCCGGGGTACGCGGTACTGCTGGGCTGAGAGCGTGCGTCTCGCCGCTCCAGCGCGTCTCGCCGCACTGTTGCACATCGTGCCGGGGGTCCGGCGAGTGCACCGGCGCACGTCGGGCAGGCGGCCTCGGTGAGTCCGCACTGGTGCGCCACACACCACGCGGGGCGAGGTCGCCTATCTCGCGCGGTGCGGGCGGACAGCCCACGGAGAGCCCCAATAGAGCCCGTTATCGTGGGATCTCGTGACGATGGTGCAGATTTCTGGTCGATTCAACGGTCCGCCGAATTCGGGCAACGGCGGCTACGTCGCCGGATGCCTAGCCGAACACCGCGACGAGAGCACGGTGACGGTGATGCTGCGGAACCCGGCTCCGCTGGACACGCCGTTGCGGCTGGAGGACGGCAAGTTGTTCGACGGCGAGCGCCTGATCGCGGAATCGCGGGCGGGTGTGTTCGAACGGGACGTACCGGTATCCGTCGCACGCGAAGTGGCGGAGGTCGCTGCGGGCTCGTACGAGACCAACGACATGTTCGCGCACTGCTTCGTGTGCGGAAGCGCGCGCGGCGACGGCCTGCGCATCGAGCCGGGTCCGGTGCGCGAGGGCGTTGTCGCGGCGCCGTGGACGCCGGACGAAACGCTGCCGATCGACGCCGCGCTGCTGTGGGCGGCGCTGGATTGCCCCGGCGGCTGGTCGGTGCCCGACATGCTGGAGCAGCCCGCCCTGCTCGGTTCGATGACCGCCGCGGTGTTCGACCTGCCCGAGGCGGGCGAGCCGTGCGTTGTGGTCGGCGAGAGCCACGGCGCGCAGGGCCGCAAACTCTACTCCGCCACCGCGGTGTACGGCGCAGGCGAGCGGCTGCTCGGCCGCGCCGAGCACATCTGGATCCGATTGAAATGAGTTGGGGCCGAATGGATTCGGCCCCAACACGACGAACTACTGCGGCGCGAGCCGAGCCTCGAACGCGCGCTCGAGCTCGCGCCAGCTCTGCGCCTCCGCGGCGAACGGCGGGTTCGGCGCCATCCGGGTCGGGTCCGGGTTGAGCAGGTAGGAGACGTACCAGCCCAGGGGAGTGGACTGGGCCAGCGCCTGCTCCACCGTGTCGTCCTCGGCGTAGTCGGCGGCATCGGTGAACAGTTCGACGGCCAGGTCGAGCTGCTCGATGTCGACCGCCTCCGGGCCCTCGGCCAGATCGTCGGCCAGGCCGGGCAGCACGTAGACGTTCTCGTCGGTCACCTCGACCTCGAGCGAACCGTCCACGGCGGCGGTCTGCACCTCACCGTAGGTGCTCACCCTCGCCAGATCGTGGTCGTGCTCGTCGGCCAGGTAGCGGGCGAGGGCGCGCTCGGAACCGAACACGGTGATCGAGCCGTTCTTGCCGAGGAAGATCGGCTCGTCGTCGAGGTAGCAGCGCAGCGTGAAGTGAGTGCCGTCCGCGGTCACGATCTTGACCGGGTCGATGCCGACCTCGTGCCAGAACGAGTCGTCCTCGTCCTCGTCTTCTTCCTCTTCGTCCAGGTCGACGGATTCGAATTCCTCGTCCTCGTCGCTGTCGGCCGCGTCGTCGGCATCGACCACGTTCTCCTCGGCCGCGAGCAACTCGGCTTCGGCGACCGCGACGGCCTCGGCGTCCACGTCCGGGGTGGCGACCACCGAGTCGATGGCGTCGAGCACCGAGTCCCAGTCCTTGGCGATGGCGGCGCCGATCTGGTCCCAGAGTTCCTCGCCGTCGCGCCCGACGAACGCGCTCACCCCGCCGGGCAGCGCGCCCAGCACGGGGTGCGAGCCGAAGAACTTGGTGACCGTCTCCAGCTCGCACACCTCGCCGATGTTGCGGACCATGCCGAGGGTGTCCTCCAGCTCGGCGATGGTCTCCCCGTCGGGGTCGCCCGCCGCCAGCTCGGCCACCGCGACCAGGTCGAAGCTGAAATCCTCCTCCGGCTCCAGTTCCACCGCCGAGAGTCCGGCGACGACCTTCCACGCGGGATGGTCGACCAGATCGTTGTCGGAGTTGGTCCTGATGAACGCGGCCAGCTCGGCGACGGTATCGAAGCCATAGAGGGAATCCTCGTGACCGAGGAATGCCATCCACTCGTCGTCACCGTCGCGCCAGCGCGGTGCCCACAGGGTGACGAGATCGCCGTCGGTCAGGCCGAGCTCGATCGGGACGATGTCTCCAGAAGCCATGTGCGGAAGCCTATCGACCTTCCGGCTCAGGCACTATCCGGCCCGCCCCCAATAGTGCCCGCCGCGCCGCTGGGCGCCGGGGCGAACGACTCGTTCAGTGTCGCAACGACCTTCGAGCGCTGTGCTCCGGCGTCCTCGGAGGCCTGCCTGCAGGCCCAGACGATCAGCTGGGAGACGTCGGCGGGCGCCATCGACGTGACCGCCTCCGACAGCGTCAGGCCGACCAGCGCGCCCTCGCTGTTCATCTCGACGGTGACCGCCCCGTCCTCGGTCGTGAACTGGCCGCGCACCTGCTTGAGGCCGTACAGCGCGGCCTCGAGCGCCTCCAGTTTCTGGGTCGCACTCGCGACGAGCGCGTCCATCTCCGCACTCATGCCTCCACCTCGCGGACACTCGTCTCCGGCATGCGCGCGGCGCGCTGGTACATGATTCGCTCACTGCGTTCGCTCATTGCCTGCACCTCGCGGACACTCGTCTCCGGCATGCGCGCGGCGCGCTGGTACATGATTCGCTCACTGCGTTCGCTCATTGCCTGCACCTCGCTTCGCTCCCTCATACCGGCCTCATCCAGCTCGTCGGTCCCGTGTCGGCGTCGTCGATGCGGTCCAGCTCGTCGACCGCCTGCTGCCGGGTGGGCAGTCCGAGCCGGTCGAGGACGTCGGCGGGCATGCCTGCCTCGGCGAGTACCTCGCGGCGCTTGGCGCGCGCGGCGATGGCCGAGCGCTGGGTCAGGCGCAGAATCTCGTTGGCGAGAGCCTGGGCGCCGTAACGGTATTCGCTGCGCTCGAACTTGATCTCGACCGGCATGCCCTGATCGGTCGCGCGCACCGCGATGGTGCCGGACCGGTTCTGGCTGACCGCGAGGGTGACGTTCGGGACCTGCTGATCGGTCATGCTGTCGGCCTGTAGAAGCCGTAGAACTCCATACCCATGTTCTCCGTTCGGATGGAACTGACCGAGACCGGATCGCCGGCCTCGACGAGTTGCCCGTTGCCGACGACCATGGCGACGTGGCCGTCCCATACGGCCAGGTCGCCGGGCATCAGATCGCCGGGCGAGACCTGCGGGTGCCCGACGTGCTGCTCTTGGGCCAGGCGGGGTAGTTCGACGCCCGCCTCGCCGTATGCGTACTTGGTCAGGCCGCTGCAGTCGATGCCTGCACCCGGGGAGTTGCCGCCCCAGACGTAGGGGGTGCCGACCGCGCTCAGCGCCGACTGGACCGCGGTCGCGGCCTTCTCGTTCGGCGCCTCGACGACGCTGCCGTCGGGCAGGGTGATCTTCACGCCGTCCTTGCCGCTCGGCGTGGCGGTGGTGTCGCCGCCGGGCTTCTGCGAGTTGGACGAGTTCGAGTTGTTGCCGTTGCCGGGGCTCGCCTTGGAGACGTTCTGCGCCGCGCTGCTCGCGATGCTGGTGACCAGCGAACCGGCCTGGCCGACGACGCCCATCAGGCCCGAGATGCCGGAGCTCGCCGTGCTGGTCAGCGCGCCAGGCAGCGACGCGAGCGACGGGCTGGACGGGGGCGGGGTC
Source organism: Nocardia sp. NPDC050793 (assembly GCF_040654065.1). Taxonomy (NCBI): domain Bacteria; kingdom Bacillati; phylum Actinomycetota; class Actinomycetes; order Mycobacteriales; family Nocardiaceae; genus Nocardia; species Nocardia sp. NPDC050793. The sequence goes on along the minus strand of NZ_JBFAHG010000013.1, from coordinate 58,145 downwards.
AGCTGGGTCATCGACGCGGTCTGCGTGTCCAGCTCGTTGCGCACCCGGCCGACCACGCCGAGTCCCTGGTTCAGATGGTCGATGGCGGTGCCGACCAGTGCCATGAAACCCGGCGGCGTCGTGATCGTCGGGCCGAGCGCCGTCGCGGTGCTCACGAAGGACTGCACGATGGTGTCGAGATCCTTCTGCCCGGTCTCGACCTCGGTGGCGGCCTGCTGGACGACGGTTGCCATCTCGTTGCCGCGGTCCGAGATGTTGGCCGAGGAGGTCTGCACGCGCAGCGCCTTCGCGGTCGCCGCGTCGGCGGCGACGCCGTCCCACGCGGTGTTCATCTGGTTGATGCTGTTGCGGCCCAACTGGTGCAGCTGATCCAGCGCCGCCGACGTGGTGGTCAGCGCGTCGGCCGGGCCGCCGGTGGGCAGCACGCCGGTGCCGAAGCTGCCGAGCAGATCGAGCAGTGGCTTGACCAAGAGGTTGACGTCGATCACCGGCTCATCCGTCCAGGTCGGCGGACCTCAGCGCGGCCGCGTTGTTCATGTCGGTCTCGGTGAGCACGGTCGCCGCTCCGGCCGCCGCGCCGCCCATGCTGGAGAGGACCGCCGACAGTTGCGCGATCGATGCGACGTGTCCGGCGTGCGCCGCGGTATACGCGGCCATGAAATCCCCGCCGATGAGGCCCATGATCGGACCGAGCGACGCGGGCGAGGCGCCCGCGGCCCCCGCTGCGACACCGGCCATTTCACCGGCCATCACCTCGGCGGTGGCGCCGTAGGCAGCGATGCCTTCGGTGTCAGCCGACATCTTTGCCATAGTGCTTCCCCCATCTGTTCGTTCCCAGGCAGAGTACGTCATCCAACTGGTTCGACGCGTCGCCTTGCCATTCGGTTCCGCCGCGTCCGAAAAAAATTCACGGAGACGTTCGACGCCGAACTCGTCTCGAACCTTATCGTTCCTTCATGCGTACGCACACCGTGGACCACCCACTCGCCGCCACACTGCTGACGACGATGCGCGACGCGCGCACGACGAACGCGGTCTTCCGCAACGCGCTGCGCGATCTCACCGGCATCCTCGTCTACGAGGCGCTGCGCGAGGCGCCCGTGACCAGGTACGAGATCGAAACCCCTGTGGCATTCGCCGAGGGCGTTCGGCTGGCCCATCCGCCGCTGCTCGTGCCGGTGTTGCGCGCCGGGCTCGGCATGGTCGACGCCGCGGCCGAGCTGATCCCCAATGCCCAAGTCGGTTTCGTCGGCATCGCCAGGGACGAGACCACGCACCAGCCGGTGCCGTACATGGAATCGCTGCCCGCGGATCTCGCCGGAATCCCGGTGTACGTGCTGGACCCGATGGTGGCCACCGGCGGCTCCATGCGGCACACCCTCGAACTGCTCACCGCCCGCGGCGCGACGGACATCACCGCGGTCTGCGTCGTCGCCGCGCCGGAAGGCCTTGCGGTGCTGGAGAAGTCGGGCCTGCTGGAGCGGCTGGTGACCGCGACCGTCGACGCGGGCCTGAACGCCGACGCCTACATCGTCCCCGGCCTCGGCGACGCGGGCGACCGCCAGTTCGGCCCGCGCTGACGCGCTCGACGTTGCCCGGCGAACAGGGTCCGCCCGCTACAGCGAGCGGCAGAACTCGGCGAGTGCGGAGAGTCGCCGGGCGGCAGCGCTTCTCGCTGCGGGCAGCCCGGCCCGATCAGGGACCGGCTCGACGACCTCCAGGTAGCACTTGAGTTTCGGTTCCGTACCGGACGGCCGGATCACCACCCGGGAGCCGGCGCCCTCGAAGATCAGCGCGTCGGTGCGCAACCGGCCGCGCGCCTGGAGCAGGTCCGCGTATTTCATCGGCTCGCCGGCGATCTCGCCGGGCGGGTCGGCGCGCAGCCGCTCGACGACCGCCGCGGCGGCGTCGGCGTCGGCCAGCCGCAGCGCGACCTGATCGCCCGCGTGCAGGCCGAATTCGACGGCGAGACCGTCGAGTTCGCCGAGCAGCGTGCGCCGTTCGGCCTTCAGCCTGGCCACCAGGTCGGCGGTGAGCACGGCCGCCGAGATGCCGTCCTTGTCGCGAACGGCCGCCGGGTCGACGCAGTGACCGATGGCCTCCTCGTACGCGTACACCAGACCGTCGCCCGCGCGGGCCAGCCATTTGAAGCCGGTAAGCGTCTCGGCGTAGCGGGCACCGCGGGCCTGCGCCAGCTTCGACAGCAGCCGCGAGGACACGATCGTGGTGGCCACCAGCGCGTCCGGCGCGGCGGTGCGCAGCACGCAATCACCGAGCAGCACACCGGTTTCGTCGCCGCGCAGCATGCGCCAGCCGTCCGGGCCAGGAACGCCGACCGCGCAGCGATCCGCGTCGGGATCCAGTGCGATGGCCACGTCGGCGCCCACCCGTTCGGCCAATGCCAGCAGCCGATCGGCGGCGCCGGGCTCTTCCGGATTCGGGAAGGCGACGGTGGGGAAGTCGGGATCGGGGGCGAATTGCTCGGCCACCACATGCACATCGGAGAAGCCAGCCGCGGCCAGCGCTCGCACAGCGACCTCGCCACCGACTCCGTGCAGCGGCGTCAGCGCGATTCGGATGTCGGCGCGCGCGCCGGAACCGCCGACGAGTTCGGGCAGCCGGGCCACCCGCGCGAGATAGCGGTGCACGAGCTCGTCGTCGGACTCAGCGACAGGGACGCGCGGGATCGGCTCGCCGACCGCCTCGATGCAGCGTTCGATCTCGGTGTCCGCCGGGGCGATCAACTGTGAGCCGCCGTCGAGATACAGCTTGTAGCCGTTGTCCGCGGGCGGATTGTGCGACGCGGTGATCTGCACACCTGCCACCGCGCCCAGTTCGCGCACCGCGTACGCGACCACCGGCGTCGGCACCGCGCCGGGCAGCAGGGTGACCGGAAAGCCCGCCGCCGCAAAGATTTCCGCGACGGCGGCGGCGAAATCCGCGGAACCGTGCCTGGCGTCGCGGCCCACCACGACGCGTCCGCCGCCGAGGCACCGCCCGCGCAGCCAGTCGACGACGCCCGCCGTCGCCCCGCTCACGGTCGTCACGTTCATGCCGTCCGGGCCTTCGCGCAACGGCCCGCGCAGACCGGCGGTCCCGAATCGCAGCATCTAGAGCCGCTCCAGCACGCCGCGCAGCAGCTTGCCGAGCCGGGGCGCTGCCGCGTTTCCCTCGGCGAGCACCTCGGCGTGCGAAAGGTGTTCGCCGGTCACGCCCGCGGCCAGATTGGTCACCAGCGAGATGCCGAGTACCCGGGCGCCGAGCGCGCGGCAGGCGATCGCCTCCAGCACCGTCGACATGCCGACCAGGTCGGCGCCGATGGTGCGCAGCATGCGGATCTCGGCGGGCGTCTCGTACTGCGGTCCGGTCAGGCCCGCGTACACGCCCTCGGTCAGGCTCGGGTCGATTTCCCTTGCCAGCGCACGCAATTCGGGGTCCCACGCGTTGACCAAGTCGACGAAGCTCGCCCCGGCCAGTGGGGTGCGGCCGGTGAGATTGAGGTGGTCGCTGATCAAGACCGGCTCGCCGACCTGCAGGCCGGGCCGGATGCCGCCCGCCGCGTTGGTCAACACCACGATCTCCGCGCCTGCCGCCACCGCCGCGGACACCGGGTGCACCACGTCGGCGGGCTGATAGCCCTCGTAGAGATGCTGTCGGCCCATCAGCAGCAGCACCGGGGTCTCGTCGACGTGCACCGAATGCACCATGCCGACGTGGCCCTGCGCGGTCGGTTCGCCGAATCCGGGCAGTTCCGGCATCGGCACCGACGCCGAGGGCGCACCGACTTCGGCGGCCGCCGGCTGCCACCCCGACCCCAACACGACGGCCACCCGGTGGCGCTCGACTCCCGTTCGTTCCGCGATCGCCTCGGCGGCCTGTTCGGCAAGCATGGGAAGAGTCTATGTTTTCGGCGCGCTGGCGCGCGCGGGTCCGCGGCCCCTTGTGTCTCGCTTCCCAGCGGTCGAGACTCGCGACTTCGTCGCATGCGCTTCGACCGCTGGGAAGCGAGACGGCCGCGAACGGGCTCGTCGAGCTCGCCCTGGGGTGGTTGATAGTGCGTGGATGGAGCCTTCAGGCCGAGGAGTCCGATTCGGTGGCAGCGCAAAAGCGGCCATTCTCGGCAAACCCGAGACCCACGACTTCGTCGCATGCGTCTCAGCCGCTGGGAAGCGAGACGGCCGCGAACGGGCTTGTCGGGCTCGCCCCTGGGTGGTTGGCAGCGCGGGGATGGAGCGTCTTGGTTGGATGAGGTCCGTGCCCCGGTGCGTCCGCGACAACGTGCACGGTGATCGCGGTGCCGAGGTCGTCCGCCATAGCGTGCACGGTCACCGCGGTGCCGAGGTTGTCGGGCTCGGCACCGCGGGGATCACAACGGCGCTACCGGCACCCTGCTCGCGCCGGGGCGGTTCGCTTATCCCACGCCGAGGTAGGCCGACTTCACCGCGGGATCGGTGAGCAGCTGGCTGCCGCTTCCGGTCTTGGTGACGCCGCCGGTCTCCAGGATGTAGGCGCGGTCGCTGCGGGCCAGTGCCTGCTGGGCGTTCTGCTCGACGAGCAGCACCGTGGTGCCCTGCCGGTTGATCTCCCCGATGATGCGGAAGATCTGCTGAATCACCATGGGCGCCAAGCCCATGGACGGTTCGTCCAGCAGCAGCAGACGCGGTCGCGCCATCAGCGAGCGGCCGATGGCCAGCATCTGCTGCTCGCCGCCGGAGAGTGTGCCGCCGACCTGTTTGCGCCGCTCCAGCAGCCGGGGAAACAGCTCGAAGACCCAGTCCAGGGTCCGCTGATACTCGGCCTTCTGCGCGAAAGTGCGCCCGTAGCAGCCCATGTCGAGGTTCTCCTGCACCGTCATGCCGGGGAAAACGCCCCGGCCCTCCGGCGCCTGGATCAGCCCGCCGACCACCCGTTCGTGCGCCTTCATCGTGGTGATGTCGCGGCCCTCGAACTTGATCCGCCCGCGCGTCAGCGGCAACAGCCCCGACAGCGCGCGCATGGTGGTGGTCTTGCCCGCGCCGTTCGCGCCGAGCAGTGTGACCAGCTCGCCCTCCGCGACGCGCAGCGACACGCCGTGCAGGGCTTGGATCCTGCCGTAGTTGACGACCATGTCGTCGACCTCGAGGAGCGCGGGCGCGTCGCTGAAGTCTCGCTCCGGCGGCGCGGCAGGCTGCTCGCCCGGCTGGGGCTCCTTCCGTTCACTCACCGCCGGTCCGCCGGTCGGCGGCAGCTCGGTCGGCTCCTCCGCCGATTCTGTTGCGCCGGAACCGGATTCGCCTTCCCCTTCGGCATCGGCTGCGCCAGTGCCGGATGCACCCTCGTCCGCCGAGGACGCAGGCCCGGACTCGGCCTCGGCGTCGGGCACGCCGAGGTAGGCCGCGATGACCGTGGGGTCGTCACGGATCTCGCCGGGCAGCCCGTCGGCGATCTTGCGGCCGAACTCCAGCACCACGATCCGGTCGGTCACGCCCATGACCAGCCGCATGTCGTGCTCGATCAACAGCACGGTGAACCCGTCGTCGCGGATCTTGCGGATCAGATCCATCAGCGCCGACTTCTCGCTGGGGTTGAAGCCCGCCGCGGGCTCGTCCAGGCACAACAGTTTCGGCTCGGTGGCCAACGCGCGGGCGATCTCCAGCCGACGCTGATCGCCGTAGGAGAGGTTGCGCGCCTTCTCCACCGCGCGCGGCGCGATACCGACGAACTCGAGCAGCGCCATCCCGCGCTCGATGGCGTCGCGCTCCTCGCGGCGGTGCCGCGGACTGCGGAACACCGCGCCCGGCACCGAGGTCTTGTGCCTGGCGTCGGTGCCGACCACCACGTTCTCCAGCGCGGTCATCTCGCCGAAGAGCCGCACGTTCTGGAAGGTGCGGGCGATGCCGAGCCGGGTGATGGCGTTGCGCTTGGTCTTGGTGAGCGGCTTGCCGTCGAAATACACCAGACCGGAGGCCGGCTTGTACACGCCGGTGATCGCGTTGAAGCAGGTGGTCTTGCCCGCGCCGTTGGGGCCGATGAGCCCGAGGATCTCGCCGCGGCGGATCTCGAAGCTCACCTTGTCCAGCGCGGTGAGACCGCCGAACTTGACGGTCAGGTCCTCGGTCTTCAGCAGCGGCGCGCCGACCTCGGTCTCGATCTCGCGGTGCGGTGCGACCACTTCGGCGACGGTCTCCTTGTCGCCGAGTTCCGGAATCACCGCGGTGACGTCGACCTCGCCCGCGCTCCTCGCCTCCGGCGGCGCGACGTAACCGGCCGCCATGTCTTCGTTGTCGAACAGCGCGTCGCCCGCGCCCGGCCCGGTCATTTCGCCGCTCCGATCGGCTCGCCCACCGTGGGTCTGCGCACGGCCTGGTAGACCTGCCTGCCGTAGGTGAGCAGCTTCTGCCGGGCCGGGAACAGACCCTGCGGCCGCAGAATCATCATCACCACCAACGCGATTCCGAAATACAGATACTTGAGGTCGCCGAGCGACTGGGCGCCGCCCTTGCGGAACAGCAGCACGCTGCCGAGCAGCAGCGCCGCCATGACGCCGGTGAACACCATGCCGGTGATCAACCCGCGGCGCGGCCAGACCCCGAACTCGCGGCCCTTGTACCGCCAGAACACCAGCAGGCCGACGAACAGAGCCACATCGATGATCAGCAGCAGGTAGCCGGTCGACTCGTTGTCCACCAGCTGCACCGAGGTCAACCGCTTGGGCAGGTAGGCGATGATGAACGCGCCGAAGATCACCCCGAGCTTGTTGCCCTGGCCGCCGATCACCACCGCGCAGAGGAACAGCATCGAGTTGATGATGTTGAACCCGGCCGGGTTGATGAACTGCACCTGGCCCGCGTACATCGCGCCGGACAGCCCGCCGACCGCGGCGCCGATCAGGAACGCCCACAGCTTGAACTTGAACGTCGGCACGCCCATGATCTCGGCGGCGTCCTCGTCCTCCCTGATGGCCACCCAGGAGCGGCCGACCCGGCTGCGCTCCAGGTTTCCGACGATCAGCAGCACGACGATGACGAGCGCCATGCCGAGCCAGAACCAGTAGGTGCCGTAGCTGGCCCGGTCGAGCAGGTTGGCGCTGTCCGGGTCGCCGGTGTTGCCCGCGGAGAACACGCCGTTCGGCTTCTCCGCCGACTCGCCGACGTGCGGGTACGCCACCCCCGACAGCCCGAGGCTGCCGTTGGTCAGCTCGTGCAGGTTGTCGGCGAGCAGGCGCACGATCTCGCCGAAGCCGAGCGTCACGATCGCCAGGTAGTCCCCGCGCAGCCGCAGCGTCGGCGAGCCGAGGATCAGACCCGAGATCGCTGTCACCGCGACCGCGATCGGCAGACACGCCAGCCACGCCCACTCGGGATCGAGCCAGCCGCCGTCGGTCTGGTTCCATGGACTGTTCGGACTGGTCAGCAGGCCCACCGTGTAGGCGCCGATGGCGTAGAAGCCGACGTAGCCGAGGTCGAGCAGACCCGCCTGTCCGACAACCACATTCAGGCCGATCGCGATCAGCGCGAACATGGCGAACTCGGCCATGACGAGGCCGAAGTTGTAGGCGGGGGTGTCCAGAATCGGCGGGGGGAAGAGCGGAAGCAGCGCGAGCGCGATGATCGCGGGCACGCCCGCGGCCCACTGCGCGGGCCGCGACAGTCCCTCCCACCAGGTGCGGATCGCGTCGCCGACGCCCTGCCTCGGCGCCGTCTTGGTCAGGTCGGTCATGCGCGGGCCCTCCCGAGGCTCTCACCGAGAATGCCGGTCGGCCGGACCATCAGCACCACCACCAGCACGACGAACGCGACCACGTCGCGCCATTCGATACCGAACAGGATCTGCCCGTACTGCTCCACGACCCCGAGCAGCAGGCCGCCGAGCAGCGCGCCGCGCAGATTGCCGATGCCGCCGAGCACCGCGGCGCTGAACGCCTTGATGCCGAGGATGAAGCCGCCCGAGTAGATGATCGCGGGCGGGATCTTGATCGCGTACAGCGTCGCGGCCGCGCCCGCGAGGACGCCGCCGATGAGGAAGGTCAGCATGATGACCCGTTCCCGGGAGACGCCCATCAGCGTCGCGGTGTCCGGGTCCTGCGCGACGGCGCGGATGCCGCGGCCGAATTTCGTTCTGTTGATGAGCATTTCGGTGGCGATCGCGAGCACCACCGCGGCCGCCACGATGAGGATCGCGATATTGGTGACATCGGCGCCGCCGAAGCTGAACTGCACCGTCGGCTCGACGAGCTGAACCGGCTGCTGGGCATTGGTGCCGCCGAGATCGGGATTGATCTTCGGCAGGATGAAGTGGACGAACTCCTGGATCACGAACGACATGCCGATCGCGGTGATCAGAAAGGACAGCGGTTTGGCCCCGCGCTTGCGCAGCGGGCGATAGGCGACTCGCTCCAATCCGACCGCCGCGCCGCCGGACACCAGCATGCCGACCATCATCGCCAAACCGATGTAGAGGATCGTCAGCAGCACGCCCTGGTTGTAGACATCGGGGCTGGCGGTGAAACCGAACAGCATCAGCCCGATCAACTGACCGAACATGCCCAACATGAATATTTCCGAATGGGCGAAATTTATGAGCCGAAGTACGCCGTAGACCAGGGTATAGCCCACCGCGACCAAGGCGTAGATGGAACCGTAGGTAACTCCGTCGACGGTCAGTCGCCAGAATTGATCGATCACTCCCTGATAGTCGAAGTCGATCGAGCCGTCGGCGAGGTATGCCACGCCGCCGGTCAGTGCTGATGCTGTCATGCGAATATCGCCCTCACCAGTGCCCCTCATGAAACAGCACGTACGGGGGCGTTACGGGCACCCCCGTACGTGCTGGGTTCGCGGTCTTACTTGACTTCGTAGATCCAGATCTGCGCGTTGGCCAATTCGCCGTTCGGGCTCCACTTGTAGGTGCGGGCCAGACCCGGCCCTTCGTAGGAGCGCACGAACGCGAGCAGGTCGGGGCGGGTGACCTTGCCACCGTCGATGCCCTTCGCCAGGATCGCGGTCAGGTCGTAGGCCTCCACCGAGTACACGCCGGGAGCCTGACCGTTGAGCGCCTCGTAGTCCTTGGCGAACTTCTCCGGAGCCGGGCCACAGGGGCAGGTGAGGTTCGCACCCTTGGCCGCGCTGCCCGCCTGCGAGATGAACTGCGGGTCGTTGACACCGTCCGGGCCGACGAACACGGCCTTGACGCCACCGGACTTCAACTGCTGCGCCAACGGCGCGCCCTCGGCGTAGTAACCCGAGAAGAAGACCGCGTCCGGCGCCGCCGCCGCGATCTTGGTGACGGTGGCCGAGAAGTCCTTGTCACCCTTCTTGATGCTGGCCGCGCACGCCGGATCGGCGGCGGCGCCGAGGCCCTCGGTGACGCTCTTGGCCAGGCCGACACCGTAATCGGTGTTGTCCTGCACCACGCACACCTTCTTGTAGTTCGCGGTGCCAACCAGGTACTTCGCCACCGAAGGACCCTGCACGTCGTCGTTGGCCAGGCCACGGAAGAAGCTGGTCCAGCCGTTCTGGGTCAGCGTCGCGTTGGTCGCCGACGACGTCACCGCCACCAGGCCCGCGTCGCTCAGAATCTGGCCGGTCGCCTTGGTCTCACCGGAGAACGCCGGGCCGACCAGGCCGATGATCGACCGATCGTTGACGATCTGCGGGATCACCTGGGTCGCCTTCTGCGGATCGCCCTCGGTGTCGAACTGCTTCAACTCGATCTTGCAGCCAGGGTTCGCCTTGTTGTGCTGATCCAGCGCCAGCTTCACACCGTTGACGATGTTGATGCCGAGCGCCGCGTCGGGGCCCGTGAGCGCGCCCGCCATGGCGATAGCGGTACCGGGAGCACAGGTCGCCTTGCCGTCACCCGCCGGATCGGCTGCCTTCGCGGGATCCGTCTTCGGCACCTCTTTACCAGCGGTATCCACCTGCATCACCGGCTGAATGGACAGGCCTCCCGAACCGGTCCCGGTCGCGCCGGACCCGGTGTCGGTGGATTTGTCGCTGCACCCGGTCAACGCGAGCGCCGCCGCAGCGCCGATCACCAATACGCCACGCGTCGAACGACTGCGCCATGTCGAACTAAGCACGTCTCACCTCTACGTCCTGTGCTCCCCCGGGGCAATCCGAGGAGGCCGACCACGTCAGCCCGGTCAGAACATAGCGTTGGCACGTTAGATCCGCATCACATTCGCGTCATGCGGATGACTTCGTGTCGAATTCTTTTTGGCGATCGCGTTTCCGATGCGTAAATCTTCCCAGCCGACACCGGCCCGAGGGGTGGCGCATCACTTCGGCGCCAGGTTCTCCAGCACCACCTCGGCAACGGCCTTCATCGTAGTCCGGCGATCCATCGCGGTCCGCTGAATCCACTTGAAAGCCTGCGGCTCGGACAAACCCTGGGTCTGCATCAGCACGCCCTTGGCCCGCTCGACCAGCTTGCGCGTCTCCAGCCGATCGGCCAGATTCGCGACCTCGCTCTCCAGCGCGGTGATCTCGTGGAAACGGCTCGCCGCCAGCTCGATCGCAGGGACCAGATCCGACTTCGTGAACGGCTTCACCAGATACGCCATCGCGCCGGCATCGCGCGCCCGCTCCACCAGGTCACGCTGGCTGAACGCGGTCAGAATCACCACCGGCGCAACACGTTTCGACGCGATCTCGGCGGCCGCGTCGATGCCGTCACGGCGCGGCATCTTCACATCCATGATCACCAGATCCGGCCGGTGCTCCACCGCCAGATCCACCGCCTGCTGCCCATCCCCCGCCTCGCCGACCACCTGATAGCCCTCTTCGGTCAGCATCTCGACCAGATCCATCCGGATGAGCGCCTCGTCCTCGGCAACGACGACCCGCTTCGCCCCGGCGTCCTTCTTCGTGCCGGCGCCCCCTGCCGCAGTATTGCTCATGCCCGCACCCCGCTGACGCTCGGTTCCGGCATGCGCACCGCGCGCTGGCACAGGATTCGTTCGCTGCGCTCACTCATAGGTAGACCCCTCTGGTTCCGATGCCTGTCCCGACACGCAGGAACGGGCCGGGGCCAACACCAGCCTGGCCTCACTCACCCCTGCGCGCTGTCGAGTGATGTAAAGAGTACCTTTCAGTTCGGCCGACAACGCATATACCCTGCGTAAAGACGAAACTGTGGCGTACATGGCAACCCATTCGCGGAAAGCCACACCGACCCGCTATAGTTCACACCCGGTGCGCCGGGTTGGCGGAACTGGCAGACGCGACGGTCTCAAAAACCGTTGTCCGAAAGGACGTGTGGGTTCGAGTCCCACACTCGGCACCAATGCTGGGTTTGCCCTGCTTGCGCGCTTCGCGGCTGCGCCGGGGCATTGGCGATGTGTTTTTCTGGGGTGCAACCCCCAGGCCCCGCCCGGCGGGGCGGTGCCCCCCGGACCCCCTTTCAGTGGTTACGTTCGGTTGTTCTTGGCGCCTTCATCAAGGGTTGCGTTCGAGTGAGCCAGGGGCCGGGGCGTCAATCGACGTTCAGATGCGGACCGCGTTCGGGTGGGCAGGAGCGCTGAGGCCGTTGGATGGGTGTTCATAGCCGACCTTGGTCGGCGCACGTTCGCGGCGGGCTCGGGCTCGATGTTGCCATTGCCCGACGCGACGACTGCATAGCCCCGGCGACTGGATGTCCGGCGCGGCCCACGACCGGGACCGCACGGGCACCAGCCTTCGAACCGGCTGGGTGCCGTATTCGACGCGATTGTCCGCTCGACATCAAGGCGACTCGACATGTTGGCGGCGATCGAATCAGGCTGCCTCGCACAGGAACGCAACCGATTCGAGCTCCGAGTGGATATCTCTGCCGTTTCCGTAGTTGTCGCCTACTTGCCTGCTGTTGTTCGAGTTGTGGCCGAGGTGAAATCCCGGAGCAGTCTCGGAAATGTGGTGCCGCTGGGCATTTCCGTCCCAACCACCGATTCCTGCGCTGGCTGGAATACCAAACCTGTTGTCCTGAGCGGATTCTCGATGGTGGTAGCAGGGTGCACTCTTGGCGTCGGTGCCGGCTCGCCGACCGCCCGCCGTAAAGAGGGAACCACGGCCGCGGCGCATCACGCCTGCATGCCGACAATCTGCCGTAGGCCTGTGCGGCGGTTACGGCTGCGCACCGGGCTCGGTGGAGTGCGAGCGCTCGCGACTATGGCAGGAATACCGGCGAGGCGCTCGGCCGACTGAACCGAAGGTCGGGCTCGCACGTAGTCGTAGGTGGGCGCAATCGTGCGCGCCGTTGCGGAGGTTTCTGTATGCGGGTGAACAGGACGACCGTCGACTTGTCCGGCTATCCGGATCTGGTGGTCATCTACCTCGGGATGCGGGTGCGCCGGCCGCGGGGGATGCTGCGGCTGCTCGGGCTGGGTCCGAAGCTCTACCGCTCGCATCGGGACCGGCCAGATGGACTGCTGTTGCACGAGGACGTGGTGTGGGGGCTGTTTCCGCCGCACTGGGGCGCGCGGCAGTACTGGCGCGATCTGGACAGCCTGGAGCGGTGGACGCGGTCGGAGCCGCACCGGGACTGGTGGGCGAAATTCCTGAAGGACTCCGGCGGAACTGGGTTCTGGCACGAGGCGTACTTCGCGCGCGGCGGCATCGACGCCATGTACGACGACATGGGGCCCGCCACCGGGATGGCCCGGTTCGCGCCGGTGGTCGCCTCCCGCGGGCCGATGTTCTCCACCCGGGGGCGAGTGCACGGCGAAAACGCGAAAGTCGCGCCGGTGGTAGCCGAAAACAGTTATTACCGAAACGAATACGAGTGAGGCGGCACACGGGCAAGCGACGGCAAAATCGATGATTGAAGCTGGAAACAGCTGGGTAACTTCAGCGATAAGCCCGGCGCTCGATCGTGACGTGCATCGAGAATCCGCCTGAATACCCGGGTGAGCTTTGTGTACGGCGCGCGACAGCTAGATGAATATGTGTCTGCGCACCTGTGATTCCGTGACGGCAGACTTCTGGTCCGCGAGCGGCCGAATTACCGTGATCGCATGCACGTCCTGTTCGTCTGCAACGGCAATGTGTGCCGTTCGGTGATCGCCGAGCGGCTCACCCGCGCGCTCGCCGTCGAACACAACCTCACCGGTCTCACCGCCGAAAGCGCGGGCACAAGAGCGCTTGTCGGCTTCTCCATCGAACCGCTCACCGCGCAAACCATTTCCGGTCTCGGCGCGGATCCCGACGGCTTCCGTGCGCGCAAACTGAAGCCGGAACTGATCGACCGCGCCGACCTCGTGCTCGCCATGACCGAACAGATCAGGGACCAGGCCGCCGACATGGCCTTCGGCGCCGCCTCGCGCACCTTCACACTGCTCGAAGCGCACCGGATCGCCAAGGTCACCGGCGCACGCACGGTCGCCGACTTGCACTTGGCGCGCAACGATCTCTCCATCGTCGGCCGGGAGAACATCGCCGACCCCGTCGGCCTGTCCGAGGCCGCCTACTGCGAGGTCGGCGACCGCATCGCCGAGGCGCTTGTGCCACTCATGATGGCGCTGGCACCGTACGAACAGACCCGCCCCGAGGACGACGAACGCCCCGGACTGGTGGTGCAGCCTGGCGCCGCGCCCGCGCCGCTCTCGGCGTTCCTGGCGGCGCACCGCATCCGATGACCGCCGCGCAATCGGGGCACGCCGGACAAATCGCACCCGGCTATGTCGCCCGTGCCCGCCTAGGCATTACACTCCCCGCGGACAGTATTCGCCGTTGATGGTTCGACACACGACAGGAATCAGACATGCCGAAACGGATTTCGGATGTTTCGCTTCATGTTTATGTGACGCCTGAGACCCTCGAACGCGTCGTCGAGACGGTGCGCGCGGTGGTGGACGACCACCTGCACGACCGCGACGTCTTCGCTTGGCGTTTCACACTGCCGGTCGAGCCGGACGACCCGGCCCACATTCTCCTCGAAACCCAGTGGCGCGTAGACCATCCCGGCCAGGAACCGGAGGCGCGCCGCACCTACGAGATCGCGCTCAGCCTGGTCGGCGCGCCGCGCGATCTGACCGCCCCCAGCCTGGCCGCCCTGGAACGCCGGCTGATGATCGAAACATCCTGCGGTACCGACGATCCTGACGTGCCGCGCACGATCAGCACGCAGCGCAGGGACAGCTTCGATATCGAGTTCGAGCGGGAGATCCTCTAGCGCCCACGCCATTTCGGCGTGGGCGCTCGCCGCACCGGCAGACGGGATTCAGCCGCGCGACGGGAAGTGGCGGATGACGCCCTCTTGCACCGTGGTGGCGAGGAGTTCACCGCTGCGCGAGTAGAACCGGCCGGTGGCCAGGCCGCGCGAACCCGCGGCGACCGGGGACTCGGTAGCGTACAGCGCCCAGTCGTCGAAGCGGAACGGACGGTGGAACCAGATGGAGTGGTTCACCGTGGCCGCGACGATCCGGTCCAGCCCCCAGGAAAGACCGTGCGTGGTGATGATCGAGTCGAGCACCGTCGTATCGGACGAATAGCCCAGCATCGCAACGTGGATCAGCGGATCGTCGGGCAGCGCGCCGTCGGCGCGCATCCACACCCGGTTGTGGTTGAGCCGCTCCCCCGTGCCCTTCAGAATCCAGGCGGGATCGTTGGTGTAGCGCATGTCGATCGGGTGCGGCGCGTTGACGAACATCTCCAGCTTGTCCTCCAAGCCTTCGAAGCTCTCCTCGACGCGCGGCAGCTGCTCCGGGTCCGGCACCTCGGGATGGGGGTGGGCGTGCTCGAGCCCCTTGCCCGAGTCCTGGAAGGCGGCCAGCATGACGAACAGCTCTTGATCGTCCTGCACGGCGGTGACCGTGCGGTTGGCGAAGGAGCGGCCGTCGCGGTGCCGGTCGACCCGGTACTCGATCGGCTTCTTCGGATCGCCGCCGCGCACGAAATGCGCGTTCACGGCGTGCACGGGCCGGTCGCCCGCGGTGCGACCGGCCGCCATGATCGCCTGGGCGACCAGCTGTCCGCCGAAGGTCCGGCTCCAGACCTTCTCCGGATGGTGGCCGACGAAGACGTCGGTGTCCATCTGCTCGAGGTCGAGCAGACCGAGCAGCACATCCAGATCGGACCGCTTCGTCGGCTCTTCGGTGCCGACGTGGCCGCCTAGCGAAGCGCTCATCTAGTGGTCCTCCTCACCGATACGGTGCACGTGAATCAGGTTGGTGGAGCCGACAGTACCGGGCGGGGAGCCCGCCACGATGACGACCAGGTCGCCTTTCTTGTATCGGTCCATCGACAGCAGCGACTGGTCCACCTGGTGGATCATCGCGTCGGTGGTCTTCACCGTGGGGACGATGAACGTTTCGGTACCCCAGGTCAGCGCGAGCTGGCTGCGCACCTCGGGCAGCGGGGTGAAGGCGAGCAGCGGCAGCGGCGTGTGCAGCCGGGCCAGCCTGCGCACGGTGTCGCCGGACTGGGTGAACGCCACCAGCGCCTTGGCGTTGAGCCGCTCGCCGATGTCGCGCGCCGCGTAGGAGATGACACCGCGCTTGGTGCGCGGCACGTGGGTCAGCGGCGGCACCCTGGTGGAGGACTCGGCCTCGACCGCGTGCACGATGCGGGCCATCGTCCGGACGGTCTCGATCGGGTACGCGCCGACGGAGGTCTCGCCGGACAGCATCACCGCATCCGCGCCGTCGAGCACCGCGTTGGCCACGTCGGAGGCCTCGGCGCGGGTCGGGCGCGAGTTCTCGATCATCGACTCCAGCATCTGGGTCGCGACGATGACCGGCTTGGCGTTCTCACGCGCCATCTGGATGGCCCGCTTCTGCACCAGCGGCACCTGCTCCAGCGGCAGCTCGACGCCGAGATCGCCGCGCGCGACCATGATCGCGTCGAAGGCCAGGACGATCGCCTCGAGGTTGTCGATGGCCTCGGGCTTCTCCAGCTTGCCGATCACCGGGACGCGACGGCCCACCCGGTCCATGACGTCGTGCACCAGCTCCACATCGGACGGCGAGCGCACGAACGAGAGCGCGATGAAGTCGACGCCGAGCTTCAGCGCGAACTCCAAGTCCTCGATGTCCTTCTCCGAGAGCGCGGGCACCGACACGTCCATGCCGGGCAGCGAGACGCCCTTGTTGTTGGAGACCGGTCCGCCCTCGGTCACCCGGCAAACCACGTCGTTGCCCTCGACGCTGGTCACCGTCAGGCCGACCTTGCCGTCGTCGACGAGCAGCCGGTCGCCGGGCTTGGCGTCCTTGGACAGCTCCTTGTACGTGGTCGAGACCCGGTCGTGAGTGCCGTCGATCTCGTCGACGGTGATGCGCACTTCCTCCCCGGTCGCCCACACCGTGCGGCCCTCGATGAACCGGCCGAGCCGGATCTTGGGGCCCTGGAGGTCGGCCAGAATGCCGACCGCCCTGCCGACGTGGTCCGAGGCCTGTCGCACCTTCTTGTAGTTCTCGGCATGGTCGGAGTGCTCGCCGTGACTGAAATTCAGGCGAGCCACGTCCATACCGCTCTCGACGAGTTCGCGGATACGGTCCTCGGTGGCAGTGGCCGGGCCGAGCGTGCACACAATCTTCGTCCGTCGCATCACGAGTAGAGCGTAGTCCTGCTGGGTGGCGCGGGCCCGTCGTGGCCTCGGTGAAGACTTGGTGAACGCGTCCTCACCGGGCGACGTGCCGGGAAAGGCGCGTCTCCAGGCGAGTCTGACCGAAGCCGAGGATCAGGCAGATGACCCAGTAGTAGAGCGCCGCGACACCGTAGAGGGCGAAGAAGTCGAAGGTCGGCGCAGCCGCCAGCTGCGCGGTGCGCAACAGTTCGGTAACCAGGATGGTCGAAGCCAGCGAGGTGTCCTTGACCAGCGAGATGAGCGTGTTCGACAGCGGCGGCACCGCGATCCGCGCGGCCTGCGGCAGGATGATCAGCCGCAGCGTCATCGGATACGACATGCCGAGCGCCTGCGCCGCCTCCCACTGCCCGTGCGCGACGGACAGGATCGCGGCGCGCACCACCTCGGCCGCGTAGCCGCCGACGTTGAGGCTGAATGCGATCACCGCCGCCGGGAACGGATCGATCACGATGTCGAACTGCGGCAGCGCGTAGAACACGATGAACAGCTGCACCAGCAGCGGCGTGCCGCGGATGATCGAGATGTAGAAGCGCGCGGGCGCGGACAGCAGCCAGGTCGGCGACATCCGCGCCAGCGCGACGAACAACGCAAGTACCAATCCGATCACGAAGCTGATCGCGGTGAGCGGGATGGTCTTGGTGACGGTGGCCTCCAGCATCGGCCACAGGTTGTGCCAGATCAGCTCTCTGGTCGCGGCGTCCACGAGCGGCTATTCGCTGACGTCGACGCCGAAGTACTTCTCCGAGATCCGCGCCAGCGCGCCCTCGGCGCGCAGCTCGTCCAGCGCCCGGTTCACTTCGGCGATCAACGGATCGCCCTTACGCGCGGCGAAGCTCATCTCGCTGGTCTCGCCGGTCCGGGCGGCGATCTTGACAGAGGTGTCACCCGAGGCCTTGGTGTACTCGTTGAACACCAGGTTGTCGTTGATCGTGCAGTCGACCCGGCCGTTCTTCAGCAGCTGGATGGCCTGCACCCAGCCCTCGACGGCCTCCACTTTCGCGCCCGCTCCCGTGGCGACCGCGCCCCAGTTGCTGGTGGCGGACTGCGCGGAGGTCTTGCCCGCGAGGTCGGCGAGCGAGGTGATGGCGGTGTTGTCGGCGCGGGTGACGATCACGCCCTCCGAGGTGGTGTACGGCTGGGAGAGCTCGTACTTGTTCTTGCGCTCCTCGGTGATCGAGACCTGGTTGGCGACCAGCGCGAAACGCTTCGATTCCAGACCTGCGAAGATCGCGTCCCACGGCGTCTGCACGAATTCGACCTTGCGGCCGAGCTTGTCGGCCACGGCGCGGACCACCTCGACGTCGTAACCGGTGAGCGCGCCGTCGGAGCCCTGGTAGCTGAACGGCGAGTATGTCCCCTCGGTGCCGACCTTCAGCACGTTCGGGTCGTCACCGCTGCCGCAGGCGGTGAGGCCGGTGGCGGCGACGATGGCGAGCACGACGGCGGCGAACAGCTTGCGACGCACGAAATCCCTCTCTCCGGTGCGTGGGCTTCCCACACGCAGATTCAGCCCAAATTACGCCCGTTGCGGGCCGGTGCACAGTATCGCGATCACCGTGCGCGAAAGGGTGGCACAGCCGAAAACGCGAAGGGCGCCGCCTGCTCGGCGACGCCCTTCGGAGCGTGGGTCAGTCCCGCAGTGGTCGCCCGTTGGCGTCGGGGACCTTGCCGGTCAGGATCATGATCCCGTCGATGAGCGACCAGATGCCGCAGCCGCCGCAGGTGACGATCTGCAGGATGCCGATGGTCGTGTAGCCCAGGTAGAAACGACCGATACCGAGGGTGCCGACCAGCAGCTGCAGGATGCCCGCGATCATCTTCTGCTTGTCGGACAGCGGCACGCCGAAAGCGTCACGGCCGTACGGTGCGTCCGGATCGGCCGGGTTGTAACCCTGCGGCTGCGGCTGGCCGTACGGCGCCGCTGGCGGGTAGCCACCGGGCTGCTGGCCGAACTGCTGCTGGCCGTACTGGTCGGCGGGCTGGCCGTACTGCTGCTGGCCCGACGCGTCCTTGTTCAGGTCCGGACCCGTACCCGGCGGGCCGTACTGCGGGCCGCCGAAGCCCTGATTGTTCTGGTAAGGGTCGGTCACTTATGTCCTCCTCATCAAGTGGGCACCCATTGCTGGCCCCCGGTCGTCGATCGCCTCGACGGGCACGCCCGCGACGATCACCGGTCATTCTTGCCGTAATCGACCGGTTTTGTCGCCTCGGCGCCCCTGGGCGCGGAGCCCGAAGAACGGAATTCTGCGGACTCCGCATCGTTATCGCGCGCGGTGGCGGATGTGTTGCCATCGCGCGCGGTCGATTTCGCGCGGCGGCTACTTGCCCTTGTCCGCCGTGGTCTTCTCGGCCGCTACGCCGGACTTCGCGTCCTCGGCGGTGTCGTCGTCCGCGTCCGGCGAATCATTCGCCGCCGCCGTGGACTTCGGCTCCGCCTCCGCGGTATCGGATTCCTCCCCCAGGCTCGCGGCGGACGTCTCGGCGGGCGCCGTCGCTGCCTTGTCGGACTTGTCGTCGGCGGACTTCTCCGACGCCGCCTTCTCGGATCGATTCGACTCGTCCTCCGAATCCGCCGAGTCCGCCGGGTCTTTCGCCGAGACCTCGCTCTTGTCCAACGCCACCGCGGTCGCCGTCGACGCGCCTGCGGCGCGCAGTGCACCGATCTGCCACGGCCACGGGCGCTTCATCGCGCCTGGCTGCAATTGCTCGGCGGTCTCGCGGCCCTTGGTGGCGAACACGAAGTAGGCGATGGCCGCGAGGAAGACCAGCGCCGAGGTGAACGAGTTGATGCGAATACCCACGATCTCGGTGGCCTCGTCGTCGCGCATCAGCTCGACGAAGAACCGCCCGAAGCTGTATCCCGCGACGTAGAGCGCGAACAGTCGCCCGTGGCCGATTCGCCAGCGCCGGTCGATCTGCACCAGCAGCACGACGATCAGCAGGTTCCAGAGCATCTCGTAGAGGAACGTGGGGTGCACGATCTTCTCGACGACGTCGTTGGAGACGCCGTTCATCGGGTCGGGATCGCCGTTGGCGTCGAACCGCGGGTAGATCTCCAGGCCCCATGGCACGGTGGTCTCGCGGCCGTAGAGTTCCTGGTTGAAGTAGTTACCGAGGCGGCCGATGGCCTGGGCGAGCAGGATCGGCGGCGCGATGGCGTCGCCGAAGGCGGGCAAGGGGACTCGATAGACGCGGCAGCCGATCCAGGCGCCGACGCCGCCGAGGAACACCGCGCCCCAGATGCCGAGGCCGCCCTGCCAGATGTAGAGCGCCTCGATCGGGTTGGCACCCGCGCCGAAGTACTTCTTCCAGTCCGTCGCCACGTGGTAGAGGCGACCGCCGATCAGACCGAACGGCACCGCGAACATGGCGACATCCAGCACCGTGCCCGGTTGACCGCCGCGCTCATGCCAGCGCCGCTCGCCCCACCAGATGGCGACGACGATGCCGAGGATGATGCACAGGGCATAGGCCCGCAGCGGGATCGGCCCGAGTTGCCACACGCCTTGCGGGGGGCTGGGGATATAGGCCAGCACATCGCTTCGTAAGGTCACGGGGCCACCGTAGCCGAGGACTCGCGCGCGCTCTTGACGGACTCCGCCCGACGGCGCCTCCCGACGGCGGGTACTACGAGACGACGGTCGCCGAGCGGACGCCTTCGGCGAGTTCCCTCGTCAGCGCGCGCACCGCGTCCAACCCCTCGGCCGCCGCGGTGACCAGCGCCGAACCAACGATCACGCCGTCCGAGTAGCTCGCGATCTCGGCGGCCTGGACGCCGTTGCGGACGCCGAGGCCGACGCCGATCGGCATGTCGGAGTGGGCGCGGATGCGGGCGCACAGCGCGGGCGCCGCGGAGGACACCACGTCGCGCGCGCCGGTGACGCCCATGGTCGAGGACGCGTAGATGAACCCGCGGCTCGCCTCGAGCGTCTTCACAAGGCGCTCCTCGGTGGAGGACGGCGCGACGAGGAAGATGCGGTCCAGGTCGTGCGCGGCCGAGGCGACGAACCAGTCGTCGGCCTCCTCCGGAATGAGGTTCGGTGTGATGATGCCCGCGCCGCCCGCCGCGGCCAGATCGCGCGCGAAGCGGTCGACGCCGTACTTGAGCACCGGGTTCCAATAGCTCATCACCACGGCCTTGCCGCCCGCCTCGGCGATCGCCTCGACCACCGTGAACACGTCGCGCACCCGCACGCCGCCACGCAGCGCCTGCTCGGCGGCGGCCTGGATGGTCGGGCCGTCCATCACCGGATCGGAGTAGGCGACGCCGACTTCGATGATGTCGCAACCGGATTCGACCATCGTGCGGCACACGTCGATGGAACCGGCCAGATCCGGGTAGCCCGCGGGCAGGTAGCCGATCAGCGCGGCCCTGTTCTCCGCGCGCGCCGCGGCGAAGGTGTTGGCGAGGCGGGACTGCTGGCTCACGACTCGGTCTCCTGCGGTGCGTCGAACAGCCCGAACCAGCGGGCCGCGGTGTCCATGTCCTTGTCGCCGCGGCCGGACAGGTTGACCAGGATGATCGCGCCGGGGCCGAGTTCCTTGCCCAGATGCAGCGCGCCCGCCACCGCGTGCGCGGACTCGATCGCCGGGATGATGCCTTCGGCGCGGCTGAGCAGCAGCAGCGCGTCCATCGCCTCGGTGTCGGTGATCGGCAGGTACTCGGCGCGGCCGATGTCCTTGAGGTAGGCGTGCTCGGGGCCGACGCCCGGGTAGTCCAGGCCCGCGGAGATGGAGTGGGATTCGATGGTCTGGCCGTCCTCGTCCTGCAGCAGGTACGAGTAGGCGCCCTGGAACGCGCCCGGCGTGCCGCCGGTGAACGTCGCGGCGTGCCTGCCGGTATCGACGCCGTCGCCCGCCGCCTCGTAGCCAATCAGCCGGACGGCCGGGTCGTCGAGGAAAGCGTGGAAGATGCCGATCGCGTTGGAGCCGCCTCCGACGCAGGCGGTCACCGCGTCGGGCAGCCTGCCCGTCATGTCTTGCACCTGCTGGCGCGCCTCGAGGCCGACGACGCGCTGGAGGTCGCGCACCATCAGCGGGAACGGGTGCGGCCCGGCGGCGGTGCCGAAGCAGTAGTAGGTCTGCTCGGCGTTGGTGACCCAGTCGCGCAGCGCCTCGTTGATGGCGTCCTTGAGCGTCTGCGAACCGGTGGTCACCGAGATCACCTCGGCGCCGAGCAGCCGCATCCGCGCCACGTTCAGCGCCTGGCGGGCGGTGTCGACCGCGCCCATGTAGATGACGCAGTCGAGACCGAGCAGCGCGCACGCGGTGGCGGTGGCGACGCCGTGCTGGCCCGCGCCGGTCTCCGCGATGACGCGGGTCTTGCCCATCCGCTTGGCGAGCAGCGCCTGGCCGAGCACGTTGTTGATCTTGTGCGAGCCGGTGTGGTTGAGGTCCTCGCGCTTGAGCAGGATGCGGGCGCCGCCCGCGTGCTCGGCGAGCCGCTTGCACTCGAACAGCGGCGAAGGGCGGCCGGTGTAGTCGCGCTGCAACCGGTCCAGCTCATCGAGGAAAGTGTGGTCGGCGCGGCACTTCTCGTACTCGGCGGTGACCTCTTCGATCACCGCCATCAGCGCCTCCGGCACGTGCCTGCCGCCGTAGACGCCGAAGTGGCCGCCGAGATCCGGTTCGTGCGCGCTCGGATGAGCGACGCCCGCGCTGGCCTGAGGTAGTGCGTTCACCGCCATCACCGGCCCCGCCGAGCTGGCTTGGGGCAGGACGGGTGGGTGCCCGCGGTCACCAGCTCGGACACCGCCGCGCGCGGGTCGCCGCTGGTCACCAGGCCCTCGCCGACCAGGACCGCGTCCGCGCCGGCGCCCGCGTAGGCCAGCAGGTCGGCGGTGCCGCGGATGCCGGACTCGGCGATCCGGATGACCTCGGTGGGCAGGCCGGGGGCGATGCGGGCGAACACGTCGCGGTCCACCTCGAGCGTCTTGAGGTTGCGGGCGTTCACGCCGATCACCGACGCGCCCGCGGACAGCGCGCGGTCGGCCTCCTCCTCGGTGTGCACCTCGACCAGCGCGGTCATGCCGAGCGATTCGGTGCGGTCGATGAGCGAGGACAGCACGTCCTGCTCGAGCGCGGCGACGATCAGCAGGATGACGTCGGCGCCGTGCGCGCGCGCCTCGTGGATCTGGTAGGGGCCGACCACGAAATCCTTGCGCAGGATCGGGATGTTCACGCTGGCGCGCACCGCGTCCAGGTCGTCGAGCGAACCGCCGAAGCGGCGTCCCTCGGTGAGCACGCTGATGACGCGGGCGCCGCCGTCCTCGTAGGCCTTGGCCAGGCTCGCGGGATCCGGGATGTCGGCCAGCGGTCCCTTGGACGGGCTGGCCCGCTTGACCTCGGCGATGACGCCGATGCCGTCTTCCAGGAGCGCGGCGCGCGCGTCGAGCGGGGCGGGCGCGGCGGCGGCTGCGGCCTTGATGGCCGGGAAGTCCAGCAGGGCTTCCCGAGCGGCCACATCCGCGCGGACCCCGTCGAGAATCGAGTCGAGTACCGTCATCTGGCTCGAATCCTTTCTGGGGAGACGGACTTGCTGCCTGAGAATCCCCCCAGGCGCTGTCTCACCGATGCTGACAAAGAATAAATGGCTGTACCTGTTGTCTTGCCGCCGGGGTTCAGCTCCGCGGCCGACCGGCGGTCGCGCCACGCGGGGAACCCACCGGGCGCAGTGTGGGCGGTCACGTCAGCCCGCACCGCCGTCCACCGCACGGTCGCGTGAGTTCGGCTCCGCGGAGTCGCGCGAATCGGGCTCGGCTCGGTCGCGCGGCGCCTGCTCGGAACCGTTGCGCGAATTCGCTCCCGTGCCCGGCGTGTCGTCGGTCGGGTCGGTGCCCGCGTCCAGCGCGTCCCACAGCACCCGTTCCGAGAGCTGCCCCGAGGTGTCCGCGGCACGCTGCTTGGTCACTTCCTCGGCGGCGGCCTCGCGGCGCACCACCGGGCTCTCGTACTTGCCGGAGAGCCTGCCCGATTCGCTCGGCATCCGCGCGAGCAGCACGCCCGCCGCGAACGCGGCGAGTGCCGCGGCCATGGTGAGGACGGCGGGTGACGGCGCGGTGGTCACCTCGGTGACCGTGGCACGGCCGGGCAGCTCGGCCAGCGCGGCGGCACGTTCGTTCGTCGCGCCTTGACCGGTGAGCAGCGCGAAGGCGGGCACCGCGGTCACCGCCGCGACGAGCGCGACGAGCACGCCGACCATCCGCCGCAGCCATCCCCTGGTGGCCAGCAGCGCGGCGATGGCCGCGAGCAGCACCAGCGCGAGCGGGGTGAGCGCGCCGAACCAGACGCCGCCGTTCAGTTCGTCGGTGCGCGGTTCGGTGAGTCCGTCCGAGGACGACACCGTCACCCAGGTCAGTCGCGACGAGCCCCACATCAGCGCCGCGGCGAGCGCCAGCAGCACGATGGCCCCGATCGGATATCTGCGCCTCTCGGCGCGGCGAGCGGGCGCGGCCGCCTCGGCTGCCGGGGGCTCGCCGGTCTCGGCCGAGGCGCGCGGATCTCGTTCCGGTTCCGCGCCGGTCATCGGACGCCGCCGTCCTGATCCGCGGGTAGGTCGGCGCTGTAGGCGCGCACGGTCTGGGCGGCGGCGACGGCCTTCAGCACCGCCATCGCCTTGTTGCGCGATTCCACGTCCTCGTAGTCCGGATCGGAATCGGCGACCACGCCCGCGCCCGCCTGGACGTAGGCGATGCCGTCCTTGAGCAAGGCGGTGCGAATGGCGATCGCGGTGTCGGCGTCGCCAGCGAAGTCGAGGTAGCCGACGACGCCACCGTAGACGCCGCGCCGGGTCGGCTCGAGTTCCTCGATGAGCTCCATCGCGCGCACCTTCGGCGCGCCCGAGAGGGTGCCCGCCGGGAAGCACGCGCTCACCGCGTCGAGAGCCACCTTGCCCGGCTTCAGCCGTCCCGACACGGTGGACACCAGGTGCATGACGTGGCTGTAACGCTCGATGTGCCGGTACTCGGTGACGCGCACCGTGCCCGGCTGGCAGACCCGCCCGAGATCGTTACGGCCGAGGTCGACGAGCATCAGGTGCTCGGCGTTCTCCTTCTCGTCGGCCAGCAGTCCCTTCTCCAGCAGCAGGTCGTCCTCCTCGGTGGCGCCGCGCCAGCGGGTGCCCGCGATGGGATGCGTGGTTGCCACGCCTTCCTTCACGGTCACCAGCGATTCCGGGCTGGAGCCGACGATCGAGAAGGCCGTGTCGCCCGCGCCGTCGGGGACGTGGATCAGGTACATGTACGGGCTCGGGTTGGACGCGCGCAGCATCCGGTACAGGTCGAGCGCCTCGCCGCGATAGTCCATCTCGAACCGCTGGGAGAGCACGACCTGGAACGCCTCGCCCGCCTCGATCTCCTTGACCAGCCTGCGCACGCCGGCGCCGAACTCTTCGGAGGTGCGCTGCCTGCGGTATTGCGGCTCGGGCTGGTCGAAGACGGAGACCGTGGACGCGGCGGGAGCGGCAAGCGCCTCGGTCATCCGGTCCAGGCGGGCGACCGCGTCGTCGTAGGCCTCGTCGACACGGTCGGCCGTGCCGTTCCAGTTCACCGCGTTGGCGATCAGCGTGATGGCGCCCTCGTGGTGATCGAAGGCGGCCAGGTCGGTGGCGAGCAGCAGCACCATCTCTGGCAGCTGGAGATCGTCGGTGGCCAGGGAGGGCAGCCGCTCGATCCGGCGCACCGCGTCGTAACCGAGGTAACCGACCATGCCGCCGGTGAGCGGGGGCAGACCCGGTAGCCGCTCGGTCTGCAGCAGCTGCAGGGTCTCGCGCAGCGCGACCAGCGGGTCGCCGCCCGAGGGAGCGTCGGCGGGGATATGGCCGAGCCACGCCGCCTCGCCGTCGACCACGGTCAGCGCGGACGGGCTGCCCGCGCCGATGAACGACCAGCGCGACCAGGACCGTCCGTTCTCCGCGGACTCGAACAGGAAGGTGCCCGCCCGGTCGGCGGCCAGCTTGCGATAGGCCGACAGCGGAGTTTCGGAGTCCGCCAGCACCTTTCGGGTCACGGGGACCACCCGGTGCTCCGCGGCGAGCAGATGGAACTGTTCGCGGGTCGTGGTGGTGGGAGTGGACGCGCCAGGCATTACTCCATCATCCCAGGGCGGATGCTCGGGCTTCGCTCGGCCCGGTGCAAGGCCGCCCCTGGCGCGCCGGGCAGGAACAGCCGCGTCGCGATCGTCGGCGCGTGACGCCCGATCGGCAACCGGCCAGCGGCCGAAAGGACAGTACCGGGCGTCAGGTACGCCCGGTACTGTCCCTTTCATGCAAAAAGGCCAGCTCGCCCCGCAGTTCGAGCTCCCCGACCAGTCCGGCGCCCGCCGCTCCCTCGACGAGTTGCTCGCCGACGGACCGCTGGTGCTGTTCTTCTACCCGGCCGCGAACACCCCGATATGCACCGCCGAGGCCTGCCACTTCCGGGATCTGTCCGCGGACTTCGCCGCGCTCGGCGCCTCCTGCGTCGGCATCAGCACCGACGCGGTGGACACCCAGGCGGGCTTCGCCGCCAAACAGGGCCTCGGCTATCCGCTGCTCTCCGACAGCGACGGCGCGGTCGCCGCGCAGTTCGGCGTCAAGCGCGGCCTGCTCGGCAAGCTCGCGCCGGTGAAGCGGCGGACCTTCGTCATCGGCACCGACCGCACCGTGCTCGCGGTGATCTCCAGCGAGTTGCGGGCCGACGCGCACGCCGACGAGGCGCTGAGCTTCCTGCGCGAACGGGTTCGCTAGGTGTAGCTCCGCCTTCGCTCCGGCCGTCGGGAGGCCGACGGCGGACTCCCCCTCCGGCCACGTGCGTGGCTGGCGGCGGCAGGACCCGTCCGAAAGCGCTGACGAGGCGAAACGCCGACCGCACTGCGGTACGGAGACCGTCCGGTCGACCTACGCTGAAACCATGACTTCGAGCGAGGTTCGGCCGGACGGCAAATCCAGCGCGACAGTCTGGCGCAATCGGATCATCGGCGGCGTGGTGCTCGTCGTGGTCCTCGTCGTCACCTATCTCATCCTGGCCGCGTTCATTCCGCGCTGGTGGGCGCAACGGATCGCCGAAATGGTGAGCGGCAGCTTCGGCAAGGGCATCGGCTGGGGATTCCTCCTCGGCGCGGTGTGCACGATCGTGCCGCTGTTGCTGCTGCTTTTCGCGGTGCTGATGTGGCGCAGACGGGCCGGCAAGTTCCTGGCGGGCGCCGCGGTGGTGCTCGCCGTGCTGCTGGCGATACCGAATCTGATGACGCTGTCCATCGTGCTCGGCAACAACAGCGCCGCCCACGCGGGCGAGCGCGTCCTCGACGTGGACGCGCCCGCGTTTCGCGGCGCCTGCCTCGCGGGCGCGATCACGGCGGCGCTGGTCTTCCTAAGTGTCGTGTTCTTCGTGGTGCGCGGGCAGGTGCGCCGCAAGAAAGCTGCCGGGCAGACCGCCTCCGCGCCACCCACCACCGCCACGCCGACGCCGGGCACGCGGGACTCGACACCGACACGCCAGGACCATTTGTGAATGAACTCACGACATCGGGTATCCCCATGACCGCCGAGCGAAGTCGTGGCAAACTCGTTGCACGCGAGTGACTGTGAATTTGCTTTGCACTAATCGATAGGCTCCCTAACTACCCACGTCACTTGGCTCGAAAGAAGGCGCATAGTGACGAAGTGGCTGGATCCCGTGGAACAACGGGCTTGGCGCGCAGTCGTGGCGCTGATGACACGGCTGCCGAGCGCCTTGGACACCCAATTACAGCGTGAATCCGGGGTCACTCATTTCGAATACTGGGTATTGACCTTGCTTTCCGAGGAACCGGGGCATCGACTTCAAATGAGTGATCTTGCCCACAAAGCAAATGCATCGCTATCACGCTTGTCGCACGTGGTGTCGAAGCTGGAGCGGCTGGGCTGGGCCGAGCGCTCGGTGACGGTGGGGCGGCGCGGCGTGCAGGCGGTGCTCACCGACGACGGTTACCTCAAGGTCGTCGAGGCGGCGCCCGGATATCTGGACGCGGTGCGGCGCTTGGTATTCGACGGACTGGACGACACCCAGAAGGCCCAGCTCGCCGACCTCAGCGAGATCCTCGCCCAGCGCCTCCCCGAGGCGGTGAGCCGGCTCGCGCCGAGCGCCGACGTGCGAGGCGACCGGTCGAGCGACTGAGCGCGCGTCCGGCAGCGCCGATCAGGCGTATTCCACCTTCGCTCGGGCGTGCGCAGACTTCGGACGCGCGTCCGGCAGCGCCGATAAGGGGGGACCTCCGCCTTCGCTCCGACCATGCGCGGTCTTCGGACGGACCACGTCCGGCAGCGTCGTTCAGGCCTCTCCGAGCAGCAGGTCGGAATCGAAGCAGGTGTGCGTGCCGGTGTGACACGCCGCGCCCTCCTGGTCCACGACGAGCAGCACGGTGTCACCGTCACAGTCCAAGCGCACCTCGTGCACGTACTGGGTGTGGCCGGAGGTCTCGCCCTTGACCCAGTACTGCTGCCGCGAGCGCGAATAGTACGTCGCCTTGCGGGATTCCAGCGTGCGCGCCAGTGCTTCGTCGTCCATCCAGGCGACCATCAGCACATCGCCGGTGCCGCGTTCCTGCGCGACGGCGGCCACCAGACCCGCGTCGTTGCGCTTGAGGCGGGCGGCGATGGCAGGGTCGAGTGTCATGTCACCGTTATAACAGGGCCGTCGCGGCATCGGTTCGGCGCGTGCGGCGCAGCGCGCCGAGGACCTCCCCCGTCCGGCGCGGGATCAGCGGACGACGATGTTCTCCGCGCGCATCGAGTCCTTGACCTGGCCGATGGTGAGGTCGCCGAAGTGGAAGACGCTCGCCGCGAGCACGGCGTCGGCGCCCGCTTGGACCGCGGGGGCGAAGTGCTCGACCGCGCCGGCACCGCCGCTGGCAATGACAGGCACCGAGACGGCGGCCCGGACCGCGCGGATCATCGGCAGGTCGAAACCGGTCTTGGTGCCGTCGGCGTCCATCGAGTTCAACAGGATCTCGCCGACCCCCAATTCGGCGCCGCGAACGGCCCATTCGATGGCGTCGATGCCGGTGCCGCGCTTGCCGCCGTGCGTTGTGACCTCCCAGCCGGAGGTGGTGTCGGGCTGGCCGTCGGGCACGGTCCTTGCGTCCACCGAGAGCACGATGCACTGCGAACCGAATCGCTCGGACATCTCCCGCAGCACCTCGGGGCGGGCGATCGCCGCGGTGTTCACCGAGACCTTGTCCGCGCCCGCGCGCAGCAGCCGGTCCACGTCCTCGACGGTGCGCACGCCGCCGCCGACGGTGAGCGGGATGAAGATCTGCTCGGCGGTGCGGGTCACCACGTCGATCATGGTGCCGCGGTCGCCGGTGGAGGCGGTGACGTCGAGGAAGGTCAGTTCGTCGGCGCCTTGGGCGTCGTAGGTCGCGGCCAGTTCGACGGGATCGCCCGCGTCGCGCAGGTTCTCGAAGTTGACGCCCTTGACCACCCGGCCCGCGTCCACGTCGAGACACGGAATCACGCGTACGGCCAACGTCATCGGCTCATCCTTCCTCGGCGGTCGGCGGATCGGCGACCGTGCAGATCATCTCGAGCAGTTCTTCGTGCACTCCCGGCGCCGCCGCGAGCACCGACCCGGAGGTGATGGTCCACGGCTCGCCCGCCAGGTCGGTCACCACGCCGCCCGCCGCGCGAACCAGCGCGACGCCCGCCGCGTTGTCCCACGGATGGTGGCCGAACACGATCGCGCCGCCCAGCACCCCCGCGGCGGTGAAGGCCAGGTCGATGCCGGTGGAGCCGTGCATTCGCACCCGGGAGGAGAGCCTGCTCAGCGGGCCGAGCAGATCGAAACGGAAGCGGCCGGGGATGCGGCCGTCGGAGTCGACGTTGAACGCGCCGAATCCGATCATCGAGTCGGCCAGTTTCGCGGGCGGCAGCGGAGCCAGCGGTTTGCCGTTGAGCAGCACCGGCCCGCCGCGCACCGCGGCGTAGCGCTGGCCGAGGATCGGCAACCAGGTCAGCCCGAGCACCGGTTCGCCGTCGCGCACCAGCGCGAGCAGCATGCCCGAGAGCGGATGACCCGAGGAGTAGTTGAAGGTGCCGTCGATCGGGTCGAGCACCCACGCGGTGCCGGAGGTGAGCTGCGGACCGCCGAATTCCTCGCCGTGCACCTCGATTCCGGTGCGCAGGGCAAGGCTCTCGGAGACGGTTCGTTCCAGCTCCAGGTCGAGTTCGGTGGCGAAATCGTTGCGGCCCTTGGCGACCGCGCTCGGCGCGCCGAGACCCTCGACGAAACGCGCACTGGCGTCGTCGAGGATCTCGCTCGCGACGGCGAGCAGTTCGGGAAGCTCCGTGATCGGGTTGGCAGCCATCGGTTTTCGTATCAGCGCACCGCGGCCAGCGCCTCGGGCAGGGTGAACCGGCCCGCGTACAGCGCCTTGCCGACGATCGCGCCCTCGACGCCCTCTGGCACAAGACCGGAGATGGCCACCAGGTCCTCGACGGTGGACACGCCACCGGAGGCGATCACCGGTGCGTCGGTGGCCGCGCACACGTCCCGGAGCAGATCCAGGTTCGGGCCGGTCAGCGTGCCGTCCTTGGTGACGTCGGTGACCACGTAGCGCGAGCAGCCGTCGCGCTCCAGGCGCTCGAGCACCTCCCACAGGTCGCCGCCGTCGCTGACCCAGCCGCGGCCGCGCAGCCGGTGTTCGCCGTCGATGATGCGCACGTCGAGGCCGACCGCGATGCGCTCGCCGTGCTTGGCGATGGCGCGGGCACACCACACCGGGTCCTCCAGCGCGGCGGTGCCGAGGTTGACGCGGGCGCAGCCGGTGGCCAGCGCCGCCTCGAGGGAGTCGTCGTCGCGGATGCCGCCGGACAGCTCGACCTGCACGTCGAGTTCGCCGACCACCTCGGCGAGCAGTTCACGGTTGGAGCCGCGGCCGAACGCCGCGTCCAGATCGACCAGGTGCACCCATTCGGCGCCCGCCTCCTGCCAGGCCAGCGCGGCGTCGCGAGGCGAGCCGTAGCTGGTCTCGCTGCCCGCCTCCCCCTGTACCAGGCGCACGGCCTCTCCATTGGCGACATCGACGGCAGGTAGCAGCACAAGACTCACTCCGAGCAGCATAGTCGCCCACTCCCCGCACCCCACCTCCGGCCTGCGGAAACGCGGCCCCGGTCAGGATCGCGAGTGATCGTCCAGCACGCGGGTGAGCAGACCGACCAGCTGACGGCGCTCGGCGGCGGAGAGCGCGGCCAGCAACTCGTCCTGGGCGGTGTCCAGTCGCGCGTCCAGATCGTCCAGGTGGCGCGCGCCGGGGCGGGTGAGGGTGACGATGTTGCGGCGGCGATCGCCCGGGTCGGGGCTGCGTTCCACGAAACCGCGGTCGGCCAGGTCGTTGAGGGCCGCGACGATGTCGCTGCGGTCGATGCGGGTGCGGCGGCCGAGATCGGCCTGGCTCGCGGGACCGAACTCACGCAACGTGGCGAGCAGGGCGTAGTGATGCCTGCGCGACCCGGTGTCCTCCAGTGCCCGTTCCGTCGCCCGGTCGGCCACCAGGGCCACCTGATTGAGCAGCCGGGTGGGCAGCGCGCGCAGCCTGCCCGCGACGCCGTCGTGCGCGATCTCCATGGCACCAATCTAGCAATCCACTTGTTGGCGTCACCCACATTTGTTATTGTTGGTCTCGCCAACATTGGCGCTGCCAACATACCGTCCGAAAGGGCCATCGCCGTGAAGAAGATCAGCTTCGTCCTCCCCCTCGCCCTGCTCCCGATCGCGGCGCTCGCCGCATGCTCGTCCACCGTGACGGACGCCGACGCCGAGCGACGGGAAGTCCGAGAGTTGTTGGACCACAACCACATCACCGCGCTCGTCGACCGCATCGGCCACACTCTCGACGAAGGCGCTTTCGAGGACTTCCGTGAGATCTACACGGCCGACGCCAGCGCCACCACGCCCGGCGGGACCGCGCAGGGTGTCGACGCGATGATCGCGCAGGCGGGGCGAAACCACTCCGCCGACCAGCGAATTCAACATTTCATCAGCAATGTGATCATCGACCTGCAAGGCGACACGGCAGCGGTGCGGGCCAACATGATCGCCACGTTCACTCCGGTGGTAGCGGCTACTCTCACCGAGCCGAAGTACACCCTCGGCGGGATCTACGAGTTCGACGCGGTGCGAACCTCGCAAGGGTGGCGGCTGTCGCGCGTGCAGACCACCCCGCACTGGGCGATCGGCACCCGCTTCTAGGCGCGGTCGCTGGCACGGAAGCGGGGTTCGGCGGTTTCGTTGGTGCACTCGTCAACCGAGCTCGGCTCCATCGGTTGCCCCGAACGGCGCCGAGCGCGGATTGGACACGTCAACGAACGTGGCTCCGGCGGTGAACCCCGCGAACGGCGCCGGGATCGGATGGGTGCGTCGGTGTTTCGGTAGCGGGACTTGCCAACCGGACCGGCTACCTCGGTTTTCGGTGGACGGCGACAGAGTGGGTGGGGGCGTCGGCAAACGTAGTTCCGGGAGTGAACGCGCCGACCACGCGCTGTCTACCAGGTATTCCCCGAACAGTGCTGGGCACGTTGGGAGCGGTACCCGGCTTACCTCCCGCCCTCGTGTGCGCGGGTGCGGCTTCCGGCGTGGTCGACCGGCTGTGGTTGCGTTCATTGGGACGGGGTCGGGGGAGGCACGTCACTTTCGGGTCACACACTTTCCATACGCCCTACATAGTCGGTGCCTATGTAGGGCGTACACACGGTGTGTGCGAACGCCCGCGGTGGGGCTGTTGGGGGTTGTGGTGCCGATGTGGCGGCGTCCGCCTGCCTGATATCCGGGTGTGGGGCGGATCGACGGGAGTCGAATGGGGGCCAGAATCGACGGTAGTCATACGCGAACCGCTCCCCGCGCCACAGGTTCGTGGAAGGACGCGGCCCAATCACCCACGGACGCGGATCAGAGGGAATCGATCCAGTTGCGCAACAGGTGAGCTCCGGCGTCGCCGGACTTCTCCGGGTGGAACTGGGTGGCGGACAGGGCGCCGTTCTCGACGGCGGCGAGGAACGGGACGCCGTGCTCGGCCCAGGTGAGCTTCGGGGAGGCGAAGTGCTCGCTCGCCGGGAGGTCCCAGGTCTGGGCGGCGTAGGAGTGCACGAAGTAGAACCGGGTGTCGGCGTCCATGCCCTTGAACAGCACGCTGTCGGACGGGGCCGACACGGTGTTCCAGCCCATGTGCGGCAGCACTGGAGCAGACAACCGCTCCACCACGCCCGGCCATTCGGCGCACCCGTCGGTCTCCACGCCGAATTCCACGCCGCGCTCGAACAGAATCTGCATGCCGACGCAGATGCCCAGCACCGGGCGGCCGCCCGCCAGGCGCTGACCGATGATGCGCTCGCCGCGCACCTCACGCAGTCCCGCCATGCAGGCCGCGAACGCGCCGACGCCGGGCACCACGAGACCATCGGCAGCCAGCGCGATCTGCGGGTCGGCGGTCACCTCGACGTGCGCACCCGCCCTGACCAGCGCCCGCTCGGCGGAGTGCAGGTTGCCGGAGCCGTAGTCCAGCAGGGCGACGGATTTCGTTGTCACAGCGTTCCCTTCGTCGACGGCACGCCGCTCACCCGGGGGTCGAGTTCGACGGCGGCCCGCAGCGCCCGCGCCACGGCCTTGAACTCGGCCTCGGTGACGTGGTGCTGGTCGCGGCCGTAGAGCACCCGCACGTGCAGCGCGATGCGGGCGTTGAGCGCGATCGATTCGAAGACGTGCCGGTTGAGCACGGTCGAATACGGCGCGCCCGGCTCGGAGCGGCCCCGCACGGGGCTGCCGGGAATCACCGCGTGCAGCAGGTGTTCCGGTTCGCCGGTGTGCACGCAGTACGGCCGCCCCGACACGTCGACCGCCGCGTGCGCGAGGGTCTCGTCCATCGGGATGAAGGCGTCGCCGAAGCGCCGGATGCCGGACTTGTCGCCCAGCGCCTTGCCGAGCGCCTGCCCGAACACGATGGCGGTGTCCTCCACCGTGTGGTGCGCCTCGATCTCGACGTCGCCCTCGGCGCGCACGGTCAGGTCGAAGCTGGCGTGCGCGCCCAGCGCGGTGAGCATGTGGTCGTAGAACGGGACGCCGGTGGAGATCTCGGTCTTGCCGGTGCCGTCCAGATCCAGTTCGACGACGATGCTGGATTCCTTGGTGATGCGCTCGACCCGCGCGGTCCTGTTCATCGGTGCTTCCTCCACGGGGTTCATCGGGGCGTGAGCTCGGTGCCGACCAATTCCGTGCTGACGCGCAGGAACTCGTCGTTCTCGGCGGCCAGGCCGATGGTCGCCCGCAGATAGCCCGGAATGCCGACATCGCGGATGAGCACGCCGCGGTCCAGATACCGCTGCCACGCGCGCGCGGCGTCGGCGAAACGGCCGAACAGCACGAAGTTGGCGTCGCTCGGCACCACTTCGAAGCCCATCTCGCGCAGCGCGGACGCGACCCGCTCGCGCTGGGCCGCCAATTCCGCGACACTGCCGAGGGTTTCGTCCGCGTGCCGCAGAGCGGCGCGCGCGGCGGCCTGGGTGACCACCGACAGGTGATAGGGCAGTCGCACGAGCAACATGGCGTCGATCACCGCGGGCGCGGCGACCAAGTAGCCGAGGCGGCCGCCCGCGAAGGCGAAAGCCTTGCTCATGGTGCGGCTCACCACCAGCTTGGCCGGGAACCGGTCGATCAGGGCGATCGCGCTCGGCGCCGCCGAGAATTCGCCGTATGCCTCGTCGACCACCACGATGCCGGGTGCCGCGTCGAGGATCCTGACCAGGTCGTCCTGCGGAATGCTGTGTCCGGTGGGGTTGTTCGGGCTGGTCACGAAGACCACGTCCGGCTTGCGTTCGGCGATGGCCGCCAGCGCGTAGTCGATGTCGAGCGAGAAATCGGCGTTGCGCTTGGCCTCGACCCACTCGGTGTCGATGCCCTCGGAGATGATCGGGTGCATCGAGTAGGAGGGCACGAAACCCAGTGCGCTGCGGCCCGGCCCACCGAAGGCCTGGAGCAGCTGCTGCAGGATCTCGTTGGAACCGTTGGCGGCCCAGACGTTCGCGGTGTCCACCGCGACCCCGGTCTGGCGGGTGAGGTAGGCCGCCAGGTCGGTACGCAACGCCACCGCGTCGCGGTCCGGGTAGCGGTGCAGGTCGGCGGCCGCTGCGCGGATGGACTCGGCGACGTCGTCGACGAGCGCACGGCTCGGCGGGTGCGGATTCTCGTTGGTGTTGAGCTGCACCGGAACGGTCAATTGCGGTGCGCCGTAAGGCTTCTTGCCGCGCAGATTCTCGCGCAGCGGCAGGTCGTCCAGGCCGATGGCCGACCCGGGCGCGGTGAGCTGACCGGTCATGACAGCGTCTCGAATCGCACCGTGACGGCCTGGCCGTGCGCGGGCAGATCCTCGGCGTTGGCGAGCGCGACCACGTGCCCGGCCACATCCTTCAGCGCCGCCTCGGTGTACTCGACGACGTGGATGCCGCGCAGGAAGGTCTGCACGCTCAGTCCGGAGGAGTGCCGGGCGCAGCCCGCGGTGGGCAGCACGTGATTCGAGCCCGCGCAGTAGTCGCCGAGACTGACCGGCGCGTACGGCCCGACGAACACCGCGCCCGCGCTGCGCACGCGGCCCGCGACCGCGGCCGCGTCGGCGGTCTGGATCTCCAGGTGCTCGGCCGCGTAGGCGTTCACCACACGCAAGCCCTGCTCGATGTCGTCGACGAGGACGGTGCCGGACTGCTTGCCGGTCAATGCCTCTCGCACCCGGTGCGCGTGCTTGACCACCGTCATCTGGGTGCTCAGCGCGGCGTCCACCGCGTCGGCCAGCTCGGCGCTGTCGGTGACGAGCACGCTGGCCGCGAGCACGTCGTGCTCGGCCTGGCTGATCAGGTCGGCCGCCACGTGCGCCGGATCGGCGGTGGCGTCGGCCAGGATGGCGATCTCGGTGGGGCCCGCCTCGGCGTCGATGCCGACCAAGCCGCGGCACAGCCGCTTGGCCGCGGTGACGTAGATGTTGCCGGGACCGGTGATCAGGTCCACCGGCTCGAGCTCCGCGCCGTCGGTGTCGACGCCGCCGTAGGTGAGCAGCGCGACGGCCTGCGCGCCGCCGACCGCCCACACCTCCTCGACGCCGAGCAGCTGCGCGGCCGCCAGGATGGTCGGGTGCGGCAGGCCACCGAACTGGGCCTGCGGCGGCGAGGCCACCACCAGCGAACCGACGCCGGCGGTCTGGGCAGGCACCACGTTCATCACCACGCTGGACGGGTAGACGGCGTTGCCGCCCGGTACGTACAGCCCGACCCGCTCCACCGGCACCCAGCGTTCGGTGACCGTGCCGCCGGGTACCACCTGGGTGGTGGTGTCGGTGCGGCGCTGATCGGCGTGCACCGCGCGGGCCCGCGCGATCGACTCCTCCAGCGCGGCGCGCACCGCGGGGTCCAGCTCGTCGAGCGCCTTGACCAGTTCGGCGGCGGGGACGCGCACGGTCGCGGGAATCACACCGTCGAACCGCTCGCCGAACTCCAGCGCCGCCGAGACGCCGTGCTCCCGGACCGCCTCCACCACCGGCCGCACCTGATGCAGCACCGAGTCCACGTCGACTCCCCCGCGCGGCAGCGCGGAGCGCAGCTCGGCAGCGGAAGGAGTACGACCGCGCAAATCGACGCGGGCGAGCTCGATGCGGGATGTCATGTCGGTGTCGATCCTTGTCTCCGGCTGGTCACAACAGGAAAGTTGCCGCTACCAGCCTAGTGGACGCCGCCCGGCGCCCGTCCGTCGCCAGCCCGCGCCGGGGCCGCAGCGGCTGGTTCACCCGATTCGGCGATAGAGGTCGCCGGGTCGAGCGGCGTGTGGCGATATTCGGGTCGATCACCCGCAGCGGCGACGCAGCTCGGCGACTCCGTCCCCTTCGAGTTCGTCGAGCACCGAGGTGCGTCCGACGACGGCGAGCGCAAGCGCCTCGGCGCGACCGCGCACCTCCGGCCCGCTGCCGCAGGCCCAGTCGAGATCGGTGGCCACCAGCCGCAGCCCCTTGCTGCGGCGTCCAGGGCGGGTGAGCGGGTCGGGATGTTCGAGCGCGCGGCGCAGCCGGTCGGCCGGGATCGTGCGGGTGCGGCCGAGCGGGCGGCGAATGTCCTGCTGGTGCACGAACAGATCGGCCAGTACCAGGGCGGGACCGAATCGGGACAGCGTCCCGGCGGCGTTCTCGAACATGTCGATCAGCCGGTCGGTGGACAGCGCCCGCGCCTTCTCGACCAACAGGCCGTTCACCCGATCGATCGAGAACCCGCACCGCACGACGACACCCCCGTAGGTCAGCGGTGCGATCGTGTCGTACAGCAGATGCCCGACCACGTCACGGACCGACCACCCCGCGCACAGCGACGGCGTCTCCCAGTCCTCCGCGCTCAGGTCACGCAGCAACTCGATGAGCTCGGCGCGTTCCTCGACCAGCATCCCCCTGATCTCCATGCCGAAAGACTAACGGCCGCAACGCCGAGGGCCCAGATGGCGGCGACGCCCGACGACCGCGTGCGGCTCAGCGGGTTTCGCTGTCGATCAGCAGGCGGCCGCCGCCGTCGACGACCCGCAGCACCAGCTGCTTGGACTCGCCCTCCACGGTGAGATTGGCCAGCCGCATGTCCACCGAGCCGTCGGGGTTGTTGGAGCCGTTGGCTGCGTTGATGCCGGAGAACGTGTCGACGATGCGCGAACTCCAGTACTCGCGGAACGCCTGTTCCCCGCCGTAGGCCTTCTGCGCCGCCGGGGTGAGCAGCGACCAGGACCCGCTCGGGTTGTTGTAGAAGTTCACGATCAGCTGACCGGCCGGTCCCCATTCGACGGTGCCCGCGCTCGGCGTGCGGCCAAGCGCCGGGGCCGTGGTGGTGGCACCGGTGGCCGGGGCGCTCGCCGACGGCGGAGTCGCCTGCGCCGAGGGCGAGTTCGACTCCGACTGATTCAGGCTGCCGATCAGCAGCGCGGCGACGGCGACCACCGCGCCGACCACACCGCCGATGAGCACCGCGCGACGCTTGCCGCCCGAGGAAGACGCCGGACGCGGCTGGGCCGCGGTCCTAGGGTGCGCGGCCGTGTTCGGATGCGCGGGCGCGTGCTGCGGCGGGGGGAGCGGGCGGACGTGCCGTTCGGTCGGCTGGTACGTGGGCTGGGGCACCGGGTGGCGCAGCGCCCGCGTCGCCGCGTCCGAGGCGGACTGGCGCGCGAAAGCCTCACTGGCGGGCACGAATCCGGCGGGCACGGCGGCGGAGTCGGCGAAGGCGGCCAGGGTGTCGCGCGCGACGCGCATGCTCGGCCGTTCCTCGGGGTCCGGGTTCAGCAGCGCGAGCAGGAAGTCGGTGGCCTGCCCCGCGTTTCGCGGCTCGCTGACCTGACCGTTGGCCGCGGCGTAGAGCACCGCGAGCGGATTCGCGCTCGCGCCGTAAGGCGGTTCGCCCTCCAGCGCGTGAAACAGCGTGGCGCCGAGCGAGAACACGTCGGCGGCCGGGGTCGGGTCGGCGCCGCGGGCCACCTCGGGAGCCAGGTAGGCGGCCGTACCGCAGATCAGGCCGGTCTCGGTGAGCGTGACGTCGCCGGTGGCGCGGGAGATGCCGAAGTCGGTGATCTTGACCGTGCCGTGGTCGTCGAGCAATATGTTGCCCGGCTTCACGTCCCGGTGCACGATGCCCGCCTGATGCGCGGCGATCAGCGCCGAGGCGACCTGCTCGCCGATGCGCGCGACCTGGGTCAACGGCAACGTCGCCTGCGCGGAGAGCACCGCGGCCAGACTCCGCGACTTCAGGTACTCCATCACCAGGCACGGGTCACCCTCGTGTTCGGTGATGTCGAACACCACGATCGCGTTCGGGTGCTGGAACCGCGCCGCGTTGCGGGCCTCGCGGATCGCGCGCTGGCGCGTGATTTCGCGTTCGGCCTGCGGCAGGCTGGCTTTAATGTGGATCTGCTTGATCGCCACGGAACGCCGGAGTCGCTCGTCGGTGGCACGCCAGACGACACCTGTGCCGCCGCTACCAATCCGCTCGACCAGGCGGTAATGCTCCGCGATCAACTGACCGGTATCGATGGCGCCTACTCCGAACCTTCTCGAAATCGTGACATCCCGCATATTGACCGCTTAAGCGGTCCGCGGACGAGTGTAGCGGGCGGACGAAGCGCGGTCCGCGCCAGCCGGGATATATTCGCCGCCCAAATCACCGTAGCGGGTCGACAGCCGTGACGCCGCACGACCCGCGCGACGGCGGAGGGGCGTGTGTGGTGCGCGAACGCCGAAAACTACCGCGCTGCGCGCAACATCCGTCCCGCGGCGTCCACCGCGGGCGCCGAGCTGCCCGCGTCGCTGACGAACACCGCGAACGCCAGGTCGCCGTCGATGCCGACGAACCAGCCGTGCGCGTGGGTGTCGTCGATGTACTCCGCGGTGCCGGTCTTGCCGAGCAGCCCGGAGATGTCGCGCAATTGGGTGGCGGTGCCGCCGGTCACGGTCTCGCGCATCATGCCTTCGAGCTGGTCGTCGACCGCGCCGGGCAGCGGCTCCGGCTGACGGTCGGCGACGCCCGGCCTGCCATGCACGATGGTCGGCGCCGGCGCCGAACCGCGCGCGATCGAGGCGGCCACCAGCGCCATCCCGAACGGCGATGCCGTCACCTGCCCTTGACCGATACTCGACTCGACGCGCTCGGCCGGGGTGTCGGCGGTGGGCACCTTGCCGGTGACCGTGGTGAGGCCGGGGGTGACGTAGTCGATGCCGAGGCCGAGCTGCGCGGCGGCCTTCGTCAGCCCGTCCGGTGGCAGCTTGACGCCTAGCGCGGCCATGGTGGTGTTGCAGGAGCGGGCGAAGGCGGTGTGCAGCGGCACCTGACCGAGGTCGAACTTGTCGTCGTTGGGGATCCGCCTGCCCTCGATGTCCGCGGTGCCGGGGCACGGGAGCACGCTGTCCGGCGTCGCGTCGCCCGCCTGGAGCGCGGCCGAGACGGTCACCGTCTTGAAGGTCGACCCCGGCGGGTAGAGGCCGGTCAACGCGATCGGTCCCTGCGCGTCGGCGGCGGCGTTCTGCGCCACGGCGAGCACGTTGCCGGTGGACGGTTGCAGCGCGACGATCGCGGCGGGCTGCCCGATCGAGGCGAGGGCGTCCTCGGCGGCGCGCTGCAATCCGACGTCCAGCGTGGTGGCGATGTCGGTGGTCTGGCGCGGGTCCTGGCCCGCGACGCGTTCGGTGCCGGTGGGCGTCTTGGCCCGCACGGCCCAGCCCGCCGCCGCATCGGCGTTCTGCTGCCACAGGTCGGCGAGGCCGGACAGGGTGGGCGAGGACAGCGCCTTGTCGGTGGTCAGCAGCCGGGTCTGCGGGGCGAGCGTGACGCCGGGCAGCGCGGCCAGCGCGTCGTTGATCGGGGCGATGTCGGCGGCGCGCAGCGTGATCGCGGTGATCGGTTTGCCCTGCGCGGCGGCCAGTTCCGCTTGCAGGGACTGCGCGGTGACGCCCGGCGCGAGCGGTGCGACCAGGGCTGCGACGGCCGCCGTGTCCGCGCCGGGCGCGAGGTTCACCAGCGTGACGATCTGCTCGGCCATCAGGTCGCCGCCCGCCCCATCGAGGATCCGGGCGGGTTTGGCGTAGGCGGGTCCGTAGCTCAGCGGGCCCGCGGCGAGGCCGGGCGCCACGGTGGCCGGGTCCCAGCGAATCTCCCAGTCGCTATCCTCGGTCGCCTCGCCGACGGTGGTGTAGCTCCACTCGTCCTTGCCGTCCTTGCCGAGCCGCCAGGTGGCGGCCAGGGTGAAATTGTTCCCGTCGGTCGAGCGCACCTCGAAGGCGACGTCCTTGCCGAGGCCGTCGTAGAGCTGGTTCAGCGTGTCGGCGGCCTTGCCAGGGTCGTCGGTCAGCGCGGCGGCCGCGGCGACGTCGTCGCTGTTCAGCGCGTCGGCGAACTGCCGGGCCACGGTGTCGGGCTGCTCCGGCCCCGAACTGCACCCGGCCAGGGCGAGCAGGGGTGCCGCGGACAGAACCAGGAGCTTCCGGTGGATGCGCACCCCGCCGACGGTACCGAAATCGTCCGTCGGCGCGGCGTATCCGCGAGCCGGTGTCGCGCTCAGCGATCGAGCCAGGGCGCGGCGCTCACCGCGGTGGCGTCGTCCGGGTCGAGCTCGATGTCGAAGACCTCCGACAGGATCTTGGGCAGCTCGCTCGGCTCCAGTTCGCGAGTCTCGCTCGATCCGTCGGGACGTTCGGTGGTCAGAGTCAGACCGTCGAGCACGTGATGCACATCGGGCAGGAAGCGCTGGACGAACGGGCGCGCGGTGAACGGCGAACGCGGCGAG
Organism: Nocardia sp. NPDC050793; assembly: GCF_040654065.1. NCBI lineage: Bacteria > Bacillati > Actinomycetota > Actinomycetes > Mycobacteriales > Nocardiaceae > Nocardia > Nocardia sp. NPDC050793. The sequence continues at coordinate 17,322 of NZ_JBFAHG010000013.1, read as the reverse complement.
GTGGACACGAAGTGGTTGCCCACCGCGAAATCGATGCGGTACTGCGGTTCGGTCGTGAAGGTGTAGCGGTCGATCCAGCCGTCGCGCGCGAACTGGTGCAGCACCCACAGGTCGGTGCCCAGCTCGCCCACCCTGCGTTCCAGCCGGAAACGCCATTGCCCCAAAGAGAATTCGTCCTCCCGCTCCACCAGTTCGTAGGGCTCGAGCGGGCCGGCGCCGAACCCGACGTCGCAGATCCAGACGCGCTCGTCGTCCGCGGTGGTCACTCGCAGCAGGGCGTGCGTCGCGGGACGCAACCCGCCGGACCCCATGGTCACCCGGCCGCTGAGTCCGGTGACGCCGAAACCTAGTCGTTCCAGCGCGGCGGCGAAGAGCCCGACGTTCTCGTAGCAGTAGCCGCCGCGGCGCCTGCGCACCAGCTTGTCCTGCAAGGTGGCCAGGTCGAGCGGGACCGGGCGGCCGAGCACCGGCTCCAGATTCTCGAACGGAATGGCGGTGGTGTGCAGGCGGACGAGCTCGCGCGACGTCGCGAGGGTGGGCGCGCGTTCACCGTCGAAGCCGATCCGCGCCAGGTAGGCGTCCAGATCCAGGTCCGCTCCGTTCCAGTGGTAAGCCGGGTCTGCTGGCTTGCTCATCTCACGCCTCTCTCGTCGGTGTCTTGTCCGAACAACTGGATCGGGGCGAAAACTGTTCCGGCGAGCGGCGATCTCAGGCGTCCATGCCTGCCGGATCGCGGATAGGCCGCGCGACGGTCGAAGCGGCCTGTGCGCTGTCGGAATCGGCGCTGAGCCGCGCGACGCTGTCACCGATCGAGCCCGCTGTATCGGTGGTCGCCACAGGTTTTTGACGTGCTGCCACCGCGTCGTTCGCGACGATCGAATGTCGGAGGCGGCGGCTAGTATTCGCCTATGCGTTCGATCGATGCCGCCGAGCGGCGCGCGCGACTGGGGGTGCGGCACCGGCTGGCCGACGCGCACCGCACCGACAACGTGACGGATATCGCCAGGTCGCTGGTGGTCTTGCACGCCACCGACCCGGCGACGGTGTTCCTCTCCCTCGGCGCGCGCAGCCACCGCGCGACACCCGCCGACGTGGAGCGGGAGCTGTACGAGCACCGGACGCTGCTGCGGATGCTGGCGATGCGCCGGACGATGTTCGTCGCGCCCGTCGAGCTGGTCCCGGTACTCCAGGCCTCGTGCGCGAACGCGTTGGCGGACAAGCAGCGCCGCACCTACGGACGCTTCCTCGAACAGGCAGGCATCGGGGACGGCGACGTCGCGGGCTGGTGGGCCGAGGTCGAAGCGGAGACCCATCGGGCGCTGCTGGCGCGCGGCGCGGCCACCGGCGCGCAACTCGGCAAGGACGTGCCGCGGCTGCGCACCCAGGTGAATCCCGCACCGGGCAAGGCGTATTCGAAGCCGACCAACATCACCACCTGGGTGCTGGTCACCCTCGGCTGCGAAGGGCGCATCGTGCGCGGGCGACCCAACGGCAGCTGGGCCAGCAGCCAGTATCTGTGGTCGCCGGTGGAGTCCTGGCTGCCCGACGGCGTCGCGGAACTACCCGCCGACGAGGCGCGCGCCGAACTGGTGCGCCAGTGGCTGGCCGCCTTCGGCCCGGCCCCGCTCACCGACCTCAAATGGTGGACCGGCTGGACCCTCGCCGAGGTCCGCAAGGCACTGGCCCGCCTCGATGTCGCCGAGGTCGACCTGGACGGCTCCCCCGGCCTGGTCCTCGCCGACGACCTCGAACCTGTTGCCCCGCCCGAGGATTGGGCCACCTTCCTGCCCGCCCTCGACCCGACCCCGATGGGCTGGCAGTCCCGCAACTGGTACCTCGGCCCGCACGCCCCCGCCCTCTTCGACCGCAACGGCAACATCGGCCCCACCATCTGGTGGAACGGCCGCATCGTCGGCGGCTGGGCCCAGCGCAAAGACGGCGAGATCGTCTGGCGACTTCTGGAGGACATCGGCTCCGAAGGCGAATCCCGCATCGAAGCCGAAGCCGCCCGCACCACCACCTGGTTCGCCGACATCCGCACCATCCCCCGCTTCCGCACCCCCCTGGAACGCGAACTCACCACCTGACCGCCGCGTCCCAATCACGCACACCTGCCACACGCCGCGCGCAGGCTCTATGCCCTGCGAGGCGCGCAAACGCCATGCGATGCCACCGGGTACCAGCCCATCCCGCTGGGAGAGCCCGCTGCCACACATGCCGCCTACGCCTCACAAAGGCGTCGAGCCTGTGCGACGTATGCAGAGTGTGTGGCAGCTCGGCCAGCGTGGTGCGGCCGACCCGCGGGCAACCGTGTGGGCTAACGGACTCGTTCGTCTACCTCGGCGCGCGGGGCGGAACTCGCCGGGCGTTGGCGGATGGACACGGTGGTGGCCAAGGCCAGGATGAGCAGCCCCGCGCAGACGTAAGCGGCGATCGCGAGGCCGGAGGTCATGGCCGCGCGGGCGGCCTCGGCGATCGGGGCGGTAGTGGGGTCGGCTGCGAGGGCGGGGATGGATGATCCGGCGCTGGCTGTGACGGCGTCGGTCAGGTCGTCGGCGGCGGGTGTACCGGCGAGGCGGTCGCGCAGGTCGGCGTCGAGCACGCCGAAGAAGAGCGTGGTGAGCAGGGCTATGCCGAGAGCGGAGCCGAGTTCCCGTGCCGCGCTTTGGATTCCCGAGCCCTGGCCGCCGTGTTCGGGGGGCACGTCGGCGAGCACCACGTTCGTCACCTGCGCGGTGGCGAATCCGACGCCGACGCCGTAGACGAACAGGGCGAGCACGATGGGCCACCAGGGCGTGTCCGCCGCGGCCACGAGCGCGAGCAGCGCCAGCCCAGCGGCCTCGAGCAGCAGGCCGATGCGGACCTGCGCCATCGCCGACGCGGTCATCGAGAAACTCGCCCCGCTGGCGCAGAAACTGCCGACCGCGAGCGCGGCAAGGGCCAGTCCGGTTTGGAAGGCGGTGTAGCCGAGGGTGAACTGCATCCACAGCGGCAGCACCGCGATGATCCCGAACTCGCCGACGCCGACCACGATCGTGACGACATTGCCGTTGCGGAACGAGGGAACGGCGAACAGCCGGACGTCCAGCAGGGGATCGCCACCCGTCCGCACCAACCGCCGCTGTCTGCGCCAGCACAGCGCCAGCGCGCCTGCCGCCGCGAGCAGGGCGACGAGCACCGGCGACGGCCCCCCGCGCCAGGCCACTTCCCCGATCACCAGCGGCTCGATCGTGCGCACCCACCCGTAGTGGCGACCCTCGATCAACGCGAACGACAGCAACCCTAGGCCGAGGACCGACAGTGCCGCGCCGCGCAGGTCGACGCCCCCTCGGACGCGCGGCGAGGCGGGCAGGAAGCGCAGCACCGCGGCGACGATCGCCAGCACCAGCGGGATGTTGATCCCGAAGGCCCACCGCCACGAGAAGTCCGCCAGCCAGCCGCCGAGCAACGGGCCGACCGCGGCCGCCGCGCCGATGGTCGAACCCCAGATCGCGAACGCCTTGGCGCGCGCCTGCCCCGAGAAGCCCGCGTTCACCAGTGCCAGCGAGGTCGGCAGGATCATGGCGCCGCCGATGCCCTGTAGGAAGCGGGCCGCGATGAGCGCGGCCCCGTTCGGCGCCGCGGCGGCCAGCAGGCTGGTCACCCCGAAGATCACCAGCCCGATGACGAAAAGCCTTCGCGCACCGTACAGATCGGCGAGGCGGCCGGTGAGCAGCAGCAGCGCCGCGAACACGATGGCGTAGGACTCCTGGATCCACTGCGCCTCGATCGAGGTGATGCCGAGGTCGTCGATGATCGGCGCGACGATCACGTTGACGATGGTCAGGTCCACGACGATCAGTGCGACACCCAAAGCGACGGCGATCAGCCCCAGCCAGCGCCGGGCGGTGGGTGTCTCGGTCTCGGTCGGCAATTTACCTCCATCATGAAGTTACTTTATGATGAAGCTATTCCGTCGCGGGGTAAGTTGTCAATCCGTGCTGGCACGAGCTCAGGCCCATCGAGAAAGGAGTGCCGGTGTCGAACGACCCTGCGGCGCAACGTGAACGCCTCTCCGAGGGACTGCTGTCCTACGGCGCGAGCTTCGCCGAGCTCGGCCGCCGCTTCGCCGCGGACCTCGGCGTGCACTCCACCGACGCGTTCGCCCTGCTGGAGATCGCCTCCGCCGAGGCGCTCGGCACGCCGATCTCGCCCGCCCTGCTGAGCAAGCGCATCGCGTTGACCTCGGGCGCGATGAGTTCGCTGCTCAACCGGCTGGAAGACGCCGGCTACCTCACCCGCACGCGCGAGCACACCGACCGGCGCGTGGTGACCCTGCGCACCAGCGCGCAGGTCAAAGAACGGGCAGATGAGTTCTTCCGCCCGTACAACGAACGCCAGGACGCGATCTTGGCCGAGTACCCGCCCGAGATCCTCGAACAGTTCGAGACGCTGCTGTGCCGCTTGACGGCGAGCTTGGCAGGCTGACGCGCACCGAACGAGGCCGCTCGTGCCGGTAGTTTGGGTGCGGTGGAGATTCGCGGGTTCACCGAGTCCGATCGTGACGAGTTGCGCGTCCTCGCCCGGCGCGCAGGCGCCGGGGCGCCTACGGAGTCGCTGTGGGGTCATCCGGAGTCCGAGGCGGCGATCTATCTCGATCCCTATATGGATCTCGAACCGAGGTCGCTGTTCGTCGCCGTGCGCGACGGCGCGCTGATCGGCTATCTCGCGGGCTGCGTCGACAGCGCGGCGTTCCCCGGTGAAGACCAGCGCATCGACGAGGCGATTCGCCGATACCGCTTGATCTTCCGGCGCGGGCCCGCGGCGTTCTTCGGGCGCGCCGCGCTCGACACGGTGGGCGCGAAGTTGCGCCGCCTGCCCACCGCGGGCGAGTTCACCGACCCGCGCTGGCCCTCGCACCTGCACATCAACGTGGCCGACGAGGGCAGGGGCACCGGCGCGGCGGACGCGCTGATATCTCGATTCCTCGAGCACGCCGCGGCCGCGGGCTCCCCCGGCTGTCACCTCCAGACCGTGGTCGAGAACACCCGCGCCGTACGGTTTTTCGAGCGGATGGGCTTCGCCGCGCACGGCGCGGAACCCCTGGTGCCCGGCCTGCGATATCGGGGCGGGCGCGTGCACCAGCGAACCATGGTGCGCGCCCTCTGATCAGGGCGTGTTCCTTCCGCGCGGGAGCGAAGGCGCCGCGGTCACGACATGAGTCCGCGCCGTGCGTTCGCTCGCCACCTGTTCACATCGCGGCTTCCTCGGTGCTGCTCTTGCCGCTCTTCGAGAAGTGCGCCTTCTCCGCCCGCTCCATCAAACGCAGGAACTGATCCGTGCGCAGGTGGACCAGCGCCTCGTGGTCGCCCGCCTCGAAATAGACGTCGGGCACCGTGGTGAGGCTTTCGTCCATCAGCGTCCGCACGCCGTACGCGGTGCAGACGGCCGGGATCGCACCGACCTCGCAGTCCTTGAAGACGTCGCGGAGCTCGGACTCCTTGGCCAGCACAAGATGCCGTCCGGTCTGCGACCAGAGTTTCGACAGGCGCAGGTGATGGGTGGATGGCAGCACCGCGCCGACGTAGCCCTGCTCGTCCTCGAGCACGATCGTCTTGGCGAGACGATCACCAGGGATGTTGGCCACCGACGCGGTATGGGCGCTGGTGTAGCTGTGCGGATGACGCACCACTTCGTATTCGACGCCCGCTTCGCGCAGGCATGCCTCCACCGTCGATGACATGGACATTGTGGACCTCCACTCGTTAGCCGGCGCGCCACCGTGTCCCGGTGACGATGGACAGTCGGATGCACGGCGTCAAGCCGTCCTACGAAACAGTCTGCGCCTTTTGCCGACGAATGCCGACCCCTCTTCTCGATCGGATCACCGACGAGAACCAGGCCGCACGCGCCATGGTGGCCCCGCCCGACCGACGCGTTGCCGCCTCGGTCGCGACGCTTACATGTCCAGGCCCAGATCCAGCACCCGCACCGAATGGGTCAGCGCGCCGACGGCGAGGTAATCCACGCCGGTGCGCGCGTAGTCCGCCGCCATCTCCAGGCTGAGCCCGCCTGACGACTCGAGCTCGGTCTCCGGCGCGACGGCGTTGCGCCGCTGCACGGCCGCCTGGGTCTGCCACAGCGGAAAGTTGTCCAGCAGCACCAGTTCCACGTTCTCGGCGAGCACCGCGTCCAGCTGTTCGAGGCTGTCGACCTCCACCTCGCACGGCACGTCGGGAGCCAGCTCGCGCACCGCGCGCAGCGCGTCGACCACCGAACCCGCCGCGACGACATGGTTGTCCTTGATCAGCGCCGCGTCGCCGAGACCCATCCGATGGTTCACGCCGCCGCCGACCCGGACCGCGTACTTCTGCAGGCCACGCAGGCCGGGCAGCGTCTTGCGGCTGTCCCGGATCCGGCAACCGGTCCCCTCGACCTCGTCGACCCAGGCCGCGGTGGCGGTCGCGATGCCGGACAGGTGGCACAGCAGGTTCAGCATGGTCCGCTCGGCCGTGAGCAGCCCCCTGGTCGGCGCGACCACGCCGAGCACGACGTCACCCGCGTGCACCCGGGTCCCGTCGGCTACCCGCTCGGTGACCTCGTAGACATCCGGCCCGATCACCTCGTCGAGCACGAGCAGCCCCACGTCGATGCCCGCCACGGTGCCCGGTTGCCGGGACACCACCGAGGCCTTCACCGCCGCGTCGGCGGGCACCGTCGCCATCGTGGTGACGTCGGGTCCGTAGCGCAGGTCTTCGTCCAGCGCGGTGCGAATGAGCGCGAGCACCTCGTCGCGCTCGAGTGCGGCGTCCAGCGCCATCAGTGCACTCCTCCTCTGTCGGCCCGCGGCGAGCGCGAGCGGAAGTCGATATCGGGCCTCACGGCACCGCCACGCTCAGTGCCGGGGCTTCGGGGTCGTCGGCAAGGCGGGAGGCCAGCGGCTCTCCCTCCGGCGAGCCGCCCACCAGGAACACATCCGGGCGGCCGTCGGCGTCCAAGCGGATCGGAATGCTGTGCCGCAGCGCCTCGTCCGGCTCGGGGTGATCGGATCGCGTATGGCAGCCACGGCTTTCGGTGCGGGCCGCCGCGGCGAGCAGCAGCACGCGGGCCGTGAGCGTCAGCGCGCCGTCCTCCAGTTCCGCGATCCGGCGGGCGGCCAAGTCGTCCGGTGCGGGCGGCACGACGGTCCCGGAATCGGCCAACCGGCTCGACATGCCGCGCAGCACCGCGCGTTCCAGCGTCGCCGCCGCACCCGCGAGCCCGTCCCTGTCCCGCACCACCGCGGCGTGCGCGGTCATGACCTGCTGCAGCGCCGCGCGCGGAGCCCGTGGCATGGTCCGCGGTCGCACGTCGGTGACCTCCGCGGGCGCGCCGAGGCGCTCCACGGCCGCCGCGCCCGCCCGCTCGCCGACGACGAGGCCCTCCAGCAAGCTGTTGGACGCCAACCGATTCGCACCGTGCAAACCGGTCCGCGCCACCTCCCCCGCGGCGTATAGCCCGGGCACGCCGGTGCGGCCGTGCGGATCGGTGACCACGCCGCCGCACTGATAGTGCGCCGCGGGCGCGACGGGAATCAGGGCCGTCCGCGGATCGATGCCCGCGGCGAGGCAAGACGCGGTGATCGTCGGAAAACGCTGGGCGAAACCGTCGATCGCGCGGCCGTCGAGGAAGACGTGATCGGTGCCGAGCTCGCGCATCCGTGCGGCGATGGCGCGGGAGACGACGTCGCGCGGCGCGAGATCACCGCGCGGATGCACCCCCGCTGTCACCGAATTGCCCTCGGCGTCCACCAGAGTCGCGCCCTCGCCGCGCACCGCCTCGCTGATCAGCGGCCGCCGGCCGAGCCCGCCCGGCGTGTACAGCACCGTCGGATGGAACTGCACGAATTCCAGGTCCGCGACGGTCGCGCCCGCCCACAGCGCCAGCGCGATGCCGTCGGCGGTGGCGCCCGGCGGGTTGGTGCTCAGCGCGTAGAGCTGGCCGAGCCCGCCGGTGGCGAGCAGCACGGCCGGGGTGTGCACCACGCCGAAACCCCTGTCCGACACCGCGATCACGCCCTGCACCCCGCTCGGCCCGGTGACCACCTCGCAGGCCGCCGCGCCGAACAGCACCGGAAGACCCGCCGCGTTGAGTGCGCGCTGTACCTCCGCGCCGGTCGCGTCGCCGCCGGCGTGGATGATGCGGCGCGTGCTGTGCCCGCCCTCCCTGGTGCGCGAAATCTGGCCGTCCCGGCCGAGATCGAACACCGCGCCGAGGTCGGTGAGCGCCGCGACGGCGGCCTGCCCGCCCTCGACGATCGCGCGCACCGCCGTCGTCTCGCACAGACCGGCCCCCGCCTCCACCGTGTCCCGCACGTGCGACTCGATCGAATCACCGTGCGGCGCGACGACGGCGATGCCGCCCTGCGCGTACTGGGTGGAGGTGTCGATCGGCCCGCCCTTGCTGAGCGTGAGAACCCGCAGCCCGCGCAGTGACGCGGTGCGCGCCGCCGTCAGTCCGGCGACGCCACCGCCGATCACCACCAGGTCGGCCGAGGCCTCCCACTCGATTACCGGAGCATTCATCTCCGCCAGCCTCTCGTTCCGAGCTCGGGCGCGGAGACCACCGCGCCCGCCGAAGTCACGCGACGTCGCCCGCCGCATGCCGACGGCGTCGGCTCACTCGCCGCCGCCCGGATTGCCGATCGCGATCATCCGCTGCACCGAATTGCGGCCGAGCGCCGCGGTTTCCGGATCCACGTGCACCTCGTCGGCGCCCTCCACCAGGCAGCGCAGCAGGGCGGCGGGGGTGATCATCTTCATGTACTTGCAGGAGGCGCGGTCGTTGACGGCCTGGAAGTCGATGCCGGGGGCGGCCTTGCGCAGCTGGTGCAGCATGCCGACCTCGGTGGCGACCAGGACCTGGCTCGACTTTGCGGCCTTGGCGGCGTCAATCATGCCGCCGGTGGACAGGATGTGCACCCGGTCGGCCGGGAACGCGCCCTCGCCCGCGAGGTACAGCGCCGAGGTGGCGCAACCGCACTCGGGGTGAACGAACAGCTCGGCGTCCGGGTGGCTGCGCGCCTGCTCGGTGAGCTCGTCGCCGTTGATGCCCGCGTGCACGTGGCATTCGCCCGCCCAGATGTGCATGTTCTCGCGGCCGGTGACCCGCTTGACGTGCGCGCCGAGGAACTGGTCCGGCAGGAACAGCACCTCGCGGTCGGGGTCGATGGAGGCGACCACGTCGACGGCGTTGGACGAGGTGCAGCAGATGTCGGTGAGCGCCTTCACCTCGGCGGTGGTGTTCACGTAGGACACCACGACCGCGTTCGGGTGCTCGGCTTTCCATTCACGCAGCTCGGCGGCGCTGATCGAGTCCGCAAGCGAGCAGCCCGCGCGCTGGTCCGGGATCAGCACGGTCTTCTCCGGGCTGAGGATCTTCGCGGTCTCGGCCATGAAGTGCACGCCGCAGAACACGATGGTGTCCTCGGGTGCCTCGGCCGCGATCCGCGAGAGCGCCAGCGAGTCACCGACGTGATCGGCCACGTCCTGGATCTCGGGCAGCTGGTAGTTGTGCGCGAGAATGGTCGCGTTGCGCTCCCTCGCCAGACGCTTGACCTCCTGCGCCCACTCGGGCGTCGCCGCGACACCCGTGTAGCCGGACGGTCCGTCGAACACCTGCCCCATCAGCGGAGGCGCCAGCTTCGCACCCGTCGTCGCCATGATGGCTCCCTTCCTCGTGCGCCCGGCAACACCGCCGATTCACACCAAACCAGGTTTTCGTCTTACAATCGAAAACGTGCCCCATAGTAGCACCATCCACGAATCGCTCACCGCGGTGTTCCAGGTTCGCCGCTTCCCGACCGGCAAAACGGCAGGTCAGGGCGTCACGAATGGCGTATCGGGCCCGTGCCCGCCCGGCCAGCGCACCGAGCTGGCCGTGTTGCTGTGGGAGCGCGCGCTCGACCCCCAGAAGGGCACCTGGTCGCTGCCCGGCGGACGACTGGGCGATGGCGAGGACCTGGACGGCTCGGCGCGCAGACAGCTCGCCGAGAAGGTCGACGTGCGCGAGCTGACCCACCTGGAGCAGCTCTCGGTCTTCAGCGACCCCGACCGCGTGCCCGGTCCGCGCCGGATCGCCTCGGCCTACCTCGGGTTGGTCCCGCTGACCGCCGAGCCGGAACTGCCCGGCGACACCGCATGGCACCCGGTTTCCGCACTGCCCGCCATGTCCTTCGACCACGGCACGGTCGTCGACCACGCCCGCACCCGGCTGGCAGCCAAGCTCTCCTACACCAACATCGCCTTCGCGCTCGCCCCGTCCACTTTCACTATGTCGACGCTGCGCGAAATCTACTGCGCGGCATTGGGTTACGACGTGGACACCACCAACCTCCAGCGCGTCCTCGCACGCCGCAAGGTGATCACCCCCACCGGTGCCACCGCCGCCCCCGGCCGCGCGGGCGGCCGCCCCGCCGCCGTCTACCGCTTCACCGACTCCGGCCTCCGCGTCACCGACGAATTCGCCGCCCTCCGCCCCCGCGCCGAATGAACCCCGGCGGCCGAATCACGCGTCGTGGGAACGATTTCGGTGTTTCGGTGTGCGGCGGTAGCGGTGGTTGCCTGGAATGGGTTGAGCCGCGTTGGAGCGGCGGAGTTCGTGGCGGCGGCGCCAGGCGGTCAGATCCGGGCGTTCCGAAGGGGTTCGGGACGGGTCGGGTTGCTTCGTGGTGTGCGGTTGGGCGTGCATGGTCGTTCACCTCCTCCCCTTGGCTCACCCGTTTGCTTGCCGGGTCACGGTAGCGGCCGGAAGCGGACCGTTCCACCGATTTTCCGGTGTGCTGGCCAGCGGCCCGAAATCCGTTCAGGCCGTTTTCATCTGGGGTGTCGGAGGCGGCGCAGCCGTGTGCGCGATGAGACGGCCCGCGCCCCAGAACACCAGCTCCACCAACCAGAAGAACCACAGGGACAGCGTCACCACGACGACAGGCATCGCGAGGAAGAGCACCGAGGGCACCGCGACGAGCAGGAACAAGGCGAACTCGCGCGCGTTCGCACCGGCCAGCCGGTTCGCCGAGCGCACCGCCGCCCACATCATCCAGCGGCGCGGCACCGAGACGCCGAACTCCCGCAGGCAGCGGCGGAACAGGGCGTCGGCGTCCGCGGTGCTCACCTCGCGCGAGTGCAGCAAGTAGTCGTGCAGGATGGCAGCGCGGGTGTAGGCGCCGTAGCGGGGAATAAGCCAGACCAGCGCGCGCGGCACCGACGCGAAATCGGTGCGGAAGCCCGCGGGCACAATGAACTCCTGCATATCACCCTGATAAACGAGCGGCTCCGACAACACCCAGAACTTCGCGTCGATCTCCTCGACGACCGGACCCCCACCGATGAACGCCACGCCCCGTCCCTCTCCGAACGCAACGGTTTTCCACCATTTTACGTGGTAGAGGCACGAAAGCAGGGCCGCGAAGGCAACGGTTGGGCGACGGGTCAGCGAGCCGGACGCGACACGGATCCCGACCCGTCCTCGGTCGCCGGATCGTAACCGCCATAGACGCTTCCGTACGGCGCGCGGGGCACGGCGGCGTCGAACCCGATCGGCTCGAACTCCGCGGCCCGGCGATAGCGACCGAATGCGCTGCCGTAGCCGGTGCCGAGATCCTCGGACGGACTGAGCGCCGCGAGGAACAGCAGCACCAGCGAAGCAACCAGCGGCTGCACGATGAACGCGAGGGCGGTACCGACTTGCGTTGGCAGCTCGACGATCTGGCCGACCGGCGGGTCGTCTGGGCGCGGATGCAGCGACTCGGCGACCGACTCCCCCACCCACGCCATCAGATACGCGCCGATCAGCGAGCCGGACAGCAGCCCGACCTGGAGCAGCGGACCGCGTATGGTGCGCAGCCGCCAGGCCGCCACCGCGGTGAGCAAGCCGGTCACCGCCCCCGCGCAGACGAACAGCGCGACCGCGTCGAACTGGTGCGTGCTCTCCCCGGTCAGCGGCGCGCCACGTCCCGGCTCGGTGACCAGCAGCTGCTCGGTCGGCGCCAGCCAACCCCACAGCACGCCGACGAGCGCGCTGCACACCGCCACCGCCGCCAGGACCAGCAGCGCCGCTCCCGCCTCGCTCCGGACGCCGTCCGCCCGCACGGTCGCCACTAGCGGTGTTCCAGACTCTTCGAGTCGATCACGCCGTGCCGCGAGCACTTGGCCCACCAGCCGTCGGGACTCACCTGCACGATCATGCGGCGCCCGCACTGCTCGCAGAAGCGCGGCGGCTCGAGGCCCAACGCGGCCGCGGCCGGCACCGCGTCGTCGAGACCTGGCACGATCCGTTTGCCGGTGAACGGGTTGTAGCGCTCGTCCATATCCATGACAGTACTCATGGCAGGGCCCTACAGCGTTTCGTTGAGCGCCTTGATCGGCATCTTCAGCTCGCCGAGCAGATCGAGGTCCGCCTCGGCGGGGCGGCCGAGCGTCGTCAGGTAGTTGCCGACGATGACGGCGTTGATGCCGCCGAGGATGCCCTGCTTGGCGCCGAGATCGCCGAGGGTGATCTCACGGCCGCCCGCGAAGCGGAGAATGGTGCGCGGCAGCGCGAGGCGGAACGCGGCGACGGCGCGCAGCGCGTCGGCGGCGGGCAGCACCTCGAGGTCACCGAACGGGGTTCCCGGGCGCGGGTTGAGGAAGTTCAGCGGCACCTCGTCGGGCTCCAATTCGGCCAGCTGCGCGGCGAATTCGGCGCGCTGCTCCAGTGTCTCGCCCATGCCGAGGATGCCGCCGCAGCACACCTCCATGCCCGCCTCGCGCACCATGCGCAGCGTGTCCCAGCGCTCCTCCCAGGTGTGCGTGGTGACGACCTGCGGGAAGTGCGACTTGGCGGTCTCCAGGTTGTGGTTGTAGCGGTGCACGCCCATCGCGGCCAGCTGGTCGACCTGCTCCTGGGTCAGCATGCCCAGCGAGCAGGCGACCTGGATGTCGACCTCGTTGCGGATGGCCTCGACGCCCGCCGCGACCTGAGCCATCAGCCGCTCGTCCGGCCCGCGCACCGCGGCGACGATGCAGAACTCGGTGGCGCCGGTCTTCGCGGTCTGCTTGGCCGCCTCGACCAGGCTCGGGATGTCGAGCCACGCGGCGCGCACCGGTGACTGGAAGAGGCCGGACTGCGAGCAGAAGTGGCAGTCCTCGGGGCAGCCGCCGGTCTTGAGGCTGATGATGCCCTCGACCTCGACCTCGGGGCCGCACCACTTCATGCGCACCTCGTGGGCCAGAGCCAGCAGTTCCTCCAGCCGGTCGTCGCCGAGCCGCAGCACCTCGAGGGTCTGCTCCTGGGTCAGACCCTCGCCGCGCTCGAGCACCTGCTCGCGGGCGATCGCCAAAACATCGGTGTCAACGGGTGCCTGGGTCACTGCACGAATCCCTTCGGCTGGTCTGCCTGTCGGCGACGGCACCTCGCGTTCGAGGTGGCCGTGCAACTTGAACGGTGTTCAGGCTAGGGTAGCGGTAGGAGTGAGTCAAAACACGACGGGGAAGGAATTCGGGTGCAGCTGCACAGGGCGGACGTGGTCGACGGCGCCATCGCGATTCTCGACCAGTACGGCCTCGCCGATCTGACCATGCGCAGGCTGGCGAGCTCGCTTCAGGTGCAGCCCGGCGCGCTGTACTGGCACTTTCCCAACAAACAGGCGCTGCTCGGCGCCGTCGCCGACCGCATACTCGCGCCTATGGAGGATCCGGTGGCCGCCGAGGAGTGGTCGGGCCAGATCACCGAACTCGCACACCGGCTGCGCGACTGCCTGCTCGCCTACCGCGACGGCGCCGAGCTGGTCTCCTCGACCTACGCGTCCCGCCTCACCACGAGCAAGGGCCGCGAACGCCTGGCGAGCGCGGCCATCCGCGCCGGAATGCCGCGCCACGAGGCGGAGCTGTCCGCGTTCACCCTGCTGTACTACGTGCTCGGCCAGACCGTCGACGAACAGTCCCGGATGCAGATGGACTCGGCGGGCGCCCTCGCCGAGGACACCCCGATCGACGAAACACCGGACGCGACAGCCCGATTCGACTTCGGCCTGCAACTGTTCGTCGCGGGCGTGCGCCACCTCCTCGGCAGCCGCGTCCGCTGAACACGACCACGGTCACGATGTCCGTCCTCCCGTCGCCGAAGTTGCCGCCTGGCTACGCCGCGGCGTTCGCGAGCTGCCGATAGAGCCGCGCCAGCTTCGCGGCGTCTTTGCGATCGACTCCGATCCCCTCGTCGATCTCCCGGGACAGAAGCTCGAGCCAGTCCGCGATCGCCGCGTGCTGTGCGGGGCGGAGGCCGCGCAGGGTCGTCTCGTCGTCGCGTCGCGCACTGCCGAGAAAGCTGCTGAGATAGATCCAGAGCTCGAAGTCGTACGGTTGGATCAGCATCAGCTTCAGCACCGCGGGGAGGTAGTACTCGACGGCCTGCGCGGTCATGTACATGAAGTCTTCCATGTGCAGGCCGGGCAGAAAGCTCGAGCGGTCGATGTCCGCCCGCGAGCGGCCGAGAAAATGCGCGATGACATACGGCGCGTCGATGCTCGGCGGTGCGAGTTCGTTCTCGGTGAGCGGCATCGAGCCCACGAACACCTGATCGATTCGGTGCGTGACCTCATCGCGACTCCTCATGGCCACCACCACAACCTACCTCACCACCAGCGCGTACATGGGCGCGTCCGCACCGACCCCCGCACACCTCGCACCCACAGACCTCGGACCCTTTGATGCGGTAATCCGTGGCCGCGCAACATCTTCGACATCCAGCACCACCACCGTGACGTAGCGGCCCGCGGCCGCGATGGCGGCGGACGAAGCCCGCACGCGAAAGCTGCACCGTCTCGGCGAGTTCCATGTAGCGGACGTCCACGCTGCGCAGGTGGGCGTGCGTGTTGACGTATACCGGGACGAGCACGCTTGCGGTGATGACGATGAGCTTCATCTCCCCGCCGATGCCGAACCAGACGATGAACAGCGGGATCAGCGCCAGCGTCGGAATCGCCCGATTGATCTGAACCGGCCCGTCCAGCAACGCTTCTCCGACGCGGCTCAACCCGGCGGCCAGCTCGCGAGCAGCACCCCGATGATCACGCTGAGACCGAGACCGATAGCCGCGCGCAGCACCGATCACCCACGCCGCCACCAGCAGCAGCGTCGGGCCCAGGGCGATGCCGAACGGAATCGGCTTGCCCGGTCCGAGCCTGCGTCGCATCACCTTGCCTCTGACCCGCAGCTCGGCGGGCGCGGCGTCCGTTCTGCCGAATCGGCCGAGAACGCCAGCGTCCAGGGTCGCCTAACGGCAGCGTGATTCGAACCGGTGTCAGCGCGGCGCCGCGGCGCTGCGCACCCCGCGCACCTGATCCAGATACCGCTGCACGAACGGCAGCACCTGCTGGGCGATCACCTTGTCGTACTCCGCGGGTGCCTGCCTCGGGTTGGCGTGGCCGGTGCCACGCGGCAGCACGACCAGCAGGCTGCCGTCCACTCCGCCCACCCGTTCGATCAGCACCTGATGCGAGTATTCGACATCGACGACGCGGTCCCGTTCGGCGTCGCGCGGCCGGATGTAGACAATGGCCGGGCGCGGCTTGCCGTTCACCGGACGGGAGAGGGCGCGTAGATTGTCGATCGCGCCGCCACCGACGATGGCCAGGAACTGGGATTCGATCAGCCCGTTGCTCGCCGCGTTGCGCGACATCACCTTTTCGGTCGCGACCTCCACGAGGACGTCCCTCAATTCGGCGAACCGGATCGTGGGCACGGGATCGGCGGCGCGATCGACGAACCGGTCGCGCCGCGCGTAGGTCTCCACGGCCATGCGCAGCGCGCGGCTCTCGCGCGCTCCCGGCAGCCAGCCCATCCAGCGCAGCATGTCCTCGCCGCGTCCGCGGCTCTCCGGGCGTACCGCGTTCAAATCGACAGGCGTGCAGTCCAGTAGCACGCCGACCAGCCGCCGATCGCTGTCCAAGTGGATGTGCTGGGCGACCTCCAGCGCGATGACCCCGCCCATGCTGTGCCCGACCAGCACGATGTTCCGTACGCCCGACATCTGGGCGGCGCGGACCACGAGATCGGCGATCACCTTGCTGTCGATGCCCTGATTGTCGTATTTGATGGCCCAGACCACACCCATCCGCCGCAGCGCTGGCATTGCGGACGCCGTGTCGGAGGCGTTCAATCCGCCGAGGCCGACGAGGTCGACGACCGCGGTGTCCCAGTTCTCCTCTCGCGCGGGAGTCGCGACCGGCAGCAGCGCGGGCTCGGTCAACGCGAGTCTGGCGCGCTCGGGAGCGACATCGTGCACCCAGTACTGAGTGAACACGATGAGTACGAGTATCAGCAGTGCGGCGACCCGCAAAAGTGCCAACCTGGTGCGGCGCAACGTCGTCCACCGGTGCCCGAGGCGGGTCTCCCGGAGTCGAGCCTTACGTCGCGCATCATCCCAGTCGGTGACGGTGGACGGGTGCCGATCGTCCAACGGCGACATTCCTTCACGGTAACGACGGATGTGGACGGCTGCCACATGGTTGCCGTCTGGCGGAGCAGCCCGGCACAACCTCTCGGCCGCTCCGTGAGCAGGTGAAGCGGTGGAACATGTTACGGCCCTACCGGATCGAGCCCCGGCGAGAGAGCCACTGCGCGAACCAGGCGCTGCGCTGAATTCGCACGACAGGATGCTCGATCGGGCGTGCCGATCTCCGCTCAGTCGAGCGTGCCGGTCTCCGCGAGCGTGGCGAGTTTGGCGAGCGCTAGGCGCCAGCCGAGTTCGTTGTCTTCCGGTTTGATCGCGCTCGGCACGCCCTCGTGGATCGCCACGAGGTCGGTTCCGCCGTCTTCCGCGTCGGAAAGGGTGATGGCGATGGTCATCTCGCCGCTGGCGGCCGGGTCGTCGGTCTCGAATTCGAGCATTTCGACGACCTGTTCGTCCGGAATCAGGGTGACGAAGCGCCCCTGGTAGGTGTCGGACTGCGCGGTGGTCTTACCGGTGTCGGTCGGATCGTCGTAAGTGAGGGTGATGCGGAAGCAACCGCCCTCGCGCGGCTCGAATGCGTGGACGTGGCTGGTCATCCCGGTGGGCACCCGCCATTTCGCGACCGCTTCGGCATCCAGCAGCAGCCCGTAGACCGTCGTCCGTGGCGCGCGAATGTGTTTGCCGATCCTGGTGCTGGACATGGCACCACGGTAGTCCGATCCGCCCACGTGGGAGATACGGAAACTCCGTAAAACGCCGAAAGCCCCCGACCGTGGTCGGGGGCTTTCGCGAATGATGTTCCGGCGGTGTCCTACTCTCCCACACCCTGTCGAGTGCAGTACCATCGGCGCTGGTGGCCTTAGCTTCCGGGTTCGG
>NZ_JBFAHG010000012.1:0-208062 GCF_040654065.1 Nocardia sp. NPDC050793 | reverse complement strand
TGCCGAGCATTCCGCTCGGCACCACGGGCCGTTTTCTGTGCGCTGTGTGGGACGGCGCGGGCTACTTGCTGCGGTCGATGGCTTGGGTGATCCAGTCGGTCAGCACGGGGGCGGCGGTGTTGTAGCCGGTGGCGTCGAATGCGCCCGTGTGGCCGTCCTGGGCGGCCGGAACGGCGGTGCCCGTACCGGTGGCGCTGCCCGCTGTGCCCGTTCCGGCCGTGCTGGTGGTGTAGGTGTTGGTCAGGGTGGGGAACTGCTGGCCGGTGAACGCTGCGGCGGTGGCCGAGACGAGATCGGTGGCGACTGGTGCCAGCCCGGTCAGCGTCAGCACCGCCGCCACCGGGTCACCATCGGCAAGGAATTCCACAGCGGTCCAGGCGATCTCCTGCGCACGGCCGACATCGGTGGCGATACGCGAGATGTCGAGTCCAGCCAGGACACCGACAATCTCGGCGGCGATCGTGGCGACCCCGGTGGTGTCCAGCGGCGCGGCCAACGCCAGAGCCCGCGCCACCAGGCGCAGGTCGAGCCCGTCGGCGAGCTCGACCAGCGGGTTGAACTGGTTGTTCAGGTCACCCGCGACACGGTGCACGCCGCGTACGTCGGCGGCGGTGATCAGTCCGGGCAGCTGGGCGAGGTCGGCCACGATCGCGGGCACGTTCGCGGTGAAGCTGGCGAGCCCGCGCAGGACGGTGACGACCTGGGCCAGGACCTGCGACACGCTGATCTGCCCGGTCGAGGCCGACCCGATGCTGATGGTCGGTGTGCTCGTTGTGGTGGCGGGGGCTTTCGCCGTGGTGGTGGACTTGGCGGTGCTGGTCGGGGCCGGAGTGGAGGTGGCCGAGGTGGCGGTGGTGAGGGCGCGGCTCACCGCGGCGAGGACGGGCGACGACTCGGCGGTAGTCGAGCAGTAGCTGTCACCGTCGAGGCACAGAGTGCGGACCCGATCGGTCAGCTCGCCGAAGCCCTGCGAGCGCGGCCCGGTGACACCCTGCCCGGAGACCGGGGTACCGAGCTGGGCGGTGGCCGGGTCGCGGCGCGGGTCGGACACGAGAGCGACCGCCAGGACGCGAGAGGCCGGAATCGGGCCCCCTCGGTTGCCGAGGGTGGTGGCGAGGTCGCCGGCGACCTCGGCGCCCTGGCCGTAGCCGGCGAAAACGACTCGGGTGTCCGAGCACAGCCCCTTCACCGCCGCGGTGAGGTCGGCTTGGCTCACTGACCCCGCACCGGCGGAGGGCGCGAGGGTGCGAACCTCGATATCGGTGCCGTAGCGGCTGCTCAGCGAGCCCCCGAGTTGGGTGAGGATCCCGGGTGTCGTCTGCCCGGTGGTGGGGGTTGTCTCGTAGGTGCCCGGTGCCAGCAGCGCGGTCCATCGCGGGCACGGGGTGCCGGTGCGGTCGGGTGTGGGTTCTGCGGCGGCGACACCGGCCGTCACGGTGGTCGCGGCGATGGCCGCGCACAGTGCCGCACGTGCGGTACGGCGGGGATGAGAGTTGTTGTGGTGCACGAGTTTCTCCGTTCTTGCGAGGGGCTGGTCAGGTGGCCGGGCGGGGGTCGTCGTCGTGGGTGGGTGTGGGTCTGCGGGCGGCGTAGTAGTCGTCGCCGTTCCAGCGGTAGGGCGAGACTTGGACGGGTTCGTTGAAGGTGGGTGCGTGGACCATCTGGCCTGCGCCGAGGTAGATGCCGACGTGGTGGACGTCGGTGGCGGTGCCGTAGAAGACGAGGTCGCCGGGGGCGAGTTGGTCCTCGGAGACCGGTGTGCCGGTGTGGACTTGGTCGTAGGTGGTGCGCGGGATGGAGATCCCGGCGGCGCGGTAGGCGGCTTGGGTGAGTCCGGAGCAGTCCCAGCCGCCATTCACCTCGGGCCCGTTGCCGCCCCACACGTAAGGGAGGCCCAGCTGCGCGCAGGCGAACGAGATCACCTGCGCGGCTGTCGGGTTCGTTGGTGAGGTGGTGTGGCAGTCGCCGCCGGAGGTGTCGGGCGCGGTGGTGCGGTAGCGGGCGGCCTGGTCGAGGACCTGGTCGACGTACCAGTCGGCGTGGTTGTAGGCGAAGATCGCGCTGTACATGTCCTCGGGCGCACCGGAGTCGCACAGATAGTGAGCGGCGGCGTGGATGGCGTCGGAGGGGTTGTAGCGCGAGGGCGGGTTCGCGCCACCGGCGGGCAACGGGTGCCGGGCGATCACGGAGTCGAACGTCGGGGCGAGGAACTGCATCGGCCCACCGGCCCCGGAAGCGTTCTCACCCGAGGAGACGCCGGGCAGCGTGGAGCGGCCGTGGTCGGTCTCGATCTTGCCGATCGCGGCGAGCACGCTCCAGTCCAGGCCGGGGCAGTCCCCGGCGGCGGCTTGGTAGAGCAGGAGCATCTCGGCCGGGATGTCCTGTTGGGCTTCGGTGCTCGGGGTCGAGCCGGTGCCGGTCGAGGCTCCCGGGGCGGGTGCGGTGAGTGCGTGGTCGAACACGATCACTGTGGTGACCACGGTCGCGATGACGACCGTGAGGAACACAAACGCGCCGAACCCTGCCCCGAGTGCCTTGACCAGCATCGCTACCTCACCAGTCCTCGATGGCCGGTGGCAGGGGCGGGGGTGGGGCCAGGGCGACTACCCCGGCCAGGGGTGCCCAGGTCGGTTCCGTGTCGAGTTCGCTGTTCGGGGGCGTGCGCATCGGCCAGACATCGGTGAGTCCGTGCAGGTGCTGGCGGCCGGTGTCGGTGTGCAGCGGCAGCCACACCCGCTCGGCCGGGCTCGCGGTGGTGGCGGGTGCGAGGAGGTCTGCGGCGGCCGTGGCGACGGGTACCGCTACGGGATCGGGCAGCCGCTCCCACGTCCGGCGCAACGCCGCACGAGCGTTGGCCTCTCGCTCGGTGGTCGGCACCCACAGCAGGACCGGCGTGACGACCCCGGTGGTGCGGGCCAGCTCAGCGAACCCGTGCAGCTTGGCCGCGACCCTGGACAGGGCCGTGGAGCCGAGGTCGTATTCGAGGTAGAAATCGAGGACGTCCTCGCCGCGGGTGTAGCGGCCGAAGGCGTCGGGGCGGGCGAGATCACCCCAAAGGCGTTGGCAGCGAGTCTGCGACCACCACCGAGACACCTCCCCGCCGCCGGGCCGGGTGGTGAGAGTGGTGAACCAGTCGGCGACGCCGAGGGCGTGCTTCAAATGCAGGCTGTGCGCCACCGAGAGCGCGGTCTGATGGCTGTAGCCGAGTTCACGGACCTTGATCCCAGCCTCACCGGCCAGCACCGAGGCCCCGGAGGGGGCGAGGGTCCAGTGGTAGGGGCGACTGCCCTTGCTACGCCAGGGCCGGAACCTGTCCAAGACGCCGTAGCTGTAGAGGACGGCCAGGCGGCGGCGCGCGAGTTTGGCGGTGGGGAACGCCAGCGCGGCGAGGTGGTCGGTGGTCAGGACACGGTGTTCGTGGACCATGCGCAGGATCCAGCGGTCGCGCCCGGTCAACCCACCCACGATCGGGCGCGGTTCGCGCGCCCGGTTGGGACGAGGTGCACGGGTGTCGGCCTGGCGTTCAGGATCGGCGATGGAAATCATCAGTGCGGCAACCTTTCTCAGACGTTTAGGGCTAGGGCAGCTGCGGGCCCGGGACGGGACCGGACGTGGAGGCGGCTGGTGCTGTGGTGAGGCGGGCGCGGGCGGCGGCGGCGATCTCGCGGGCGCGGCCTGGGATGGGTGGGTCCAGGGGCCGGGTGGTGAGGGTGAACGGTCTGGCGTTGCGGCCGTCGACCAGCAGGCGGGCGGCGGCGTGGAAGGCGTCCAGATGCGACAGGTCGTGTTCGGACAGCCACGGGTCGGTGTGGCGGGCCAGGTCGCGGGCGTCGTCGGGTGACACGGCGAAGATGACCTTGTTGCGCGCGTTTGCGGAGATGCCGTCGCGCAGTTCGCGTGAGAGCTGGCCGAGGTTCTGGTGTGCCAGTAGCAGCGACAACCGGAGTCCTCGGGCTTCGGCGAGCATGTCCTCGATCGGTGTGGACAGGTTGAGGAAGTTCTGTGCCTCGTCGAGCACCAGAGCAGCGTCGGGCCGGTCGGCGGCGGGCACCCGGGCCCGCGCGGTCACCGCCTGCCAGGTCCGGGCCACCAGCAGCGACCCGACCAGGCGTGAGGTTTCCTCTCCGAGTGAGCCTTTCGGCAGGCGAGCCAGGCAGATGCCGCCGTTGTCGAGGATGTCGGCGAACTCGACCGTGGAGGGTCCGCCCGCGATGGCTGCGCGGACGAATGGGCGCAACAGGAACGCGCGTAGCTTGTTCAGTAGAGGGCCGGTGAGCTGGGCGCGGCCGGTGTCGGAGAGCTGCTCGTAGCTGTCCCAGAATCCGCGCAGGACGGGGTCTTTGGCGGTCTGGGTGATCCGGGAGCGGAAGGCGGGCTCGGTGAGCAGGCGGGGCAGGTCGGCCAGAGTCGCTATGCCAGGTTGGGCGCACAGGGTGAGCAGGCTTGCGCGCATGATGTCGTCGGTGCGCGGCCCCCACCACTGGTGAAAGATCCTGTGGAAGACGGTGACCAGGTTGTCGACCGCGAGATCCATTCCCGCGCGCCCGATCCGGCCGATATCGAGCGGATTCACACACGGTGGCGGGGCGGGAGAGTCGGCGTCGAACAGCACCACCCGTTCACCCATGCGCGAGGGCAGCCGTGAGAGGACGTCGGTGACGAGGTCGCCTTTGGGGTCGATGACGATCGTCCCGCGCCCGGCCTCGGCGTCATCGAGGATCGTGCGCGCCAGCAGGGTGGACTTACCGACACCGGTCGGGCCGAGGATGTGCAGGTGATGGCGCGCGTCGCTGACTTTGACCGCGACCGGGCGACGAGTGCCGGTGTCGGCCATGCCCAACGGCTTCGTGAACTCCCCGCCGACAGGGATCTCCGGGGCCGGAGACAGGGCGCGGGCCCCGGCGCGCTGCAGGCCCGGTAGCCCGTCGTTGGTCGGCAGATGCGCGATCGTCGCCAGCTCCGGCACCGACAACACGTCCCCGCGCCCGAGACGCCGCTGCCGGATCAACCACTGAAGGCGCAGACGACGCCGCCGCCGGTAGTAGTTGTGGTCGGTGCAGGCCCCGAACACCGTGGCGAGAGCGTCGGCGCGCCCGCGTGCCACCGCCCGCGCCTGCGCTGACGAGTCGGCGTCGTCGGCGACTGGAATCGAGGCCGCGTAGCGGACAACCGTCTCCCAGTGCGCTCCACGGGCTTTGGCCGCTGCGGCGCGGGCGGCGGCGCTGTATTCGAGGGAGGTCTGACGGTCAGTGGCCCGCCCGCTGCCCACACCACCGGCGGCGGTGCGCGAGGAGCGGGCGCTGCCCCCGCCGGGAGACAGCAGGTCGAGGGCCTCGCGTAGCAGTCCCGCCGCAACCCCGGCGCGACTGCTGGTGCTCGCCGCGGCGCGGGTGGCTCGGGCCACGCGGCGGCCGGTCACCGGTCGGGCGAGGATCTGCACACAGGTCGCCTGACCGGGGGCGAGGTCGTCGGCGGCGGTGATCAGCTGGCGCACCAGATCACCGGAATGATCGGTACTCAACGGGAGTCCCTCGCGGCGCCCGAGGCGCAACTCCCCTCCCGCGACATTCCGCCGCACACCTTTCACCGGGGTTGGGAGCGGGGGCCGGGCCGGTTCGAGGGTGTCGGTATGCGCACCGGGCCACGCCGACGCGATGGCGCGTTCGACGAGACCAGGAGGGATCGCGCCGGGCACCCAGAGCCGGATCGCGGCTCCTTCCTCGGGGGTGACGGTGTACTCGAACCCGAGATGCGGCTGCCCCAGCAACGTCCGCGCCCACGCGGGGCGGAGCTGCCCGATGAGGTGGGCCCAGAAGGCGAGTGCGCCTTTGGCGTCGACTTCGGGTGGGGTGAGCACCGTGATCTGACGAGCACGCGCACTCAGCCGGCCTCGCCGCCACCGGCCCACGAGTCCTACCGCGGCGAGCACCGCGACACCGGCCGCGACGACGATCAGGCCATCGGTCGAGGTGAAGGTGTGGTGAAGCGTCTCGGCGAGGTCGCCCACAGCCCGGCCAGGCGCGAGAAGCGCCCGGCCGAACCACCCCTGCTCGAGGTCGTGTGCGGTGTTCACGCGGCCACCGATCCCGGGCCGGTGATCTCGATGTTCGGCAGCGTCGCCGCGCTCCCGAACGGGAATCGCCCTGCCGCGCGGCGGCGTGCGGTCGCCTCGGCTGCTTCCGGCTTGCGCAGGATGATGACGTCCTCGTGGGCGATGAGGTGCATCGGCAGCCCGGCCGCGCGCTGTTTGACGATGAAGTCGCGCTGGAAGAAGCTCGACCGGGCGATGAGTTCACCGTCGGACAGGCGGCCCAGCAATGCCACGCACCGCTCCACCGGGACCAGCCCGGCCAGCTCTCCGCAGGTGTAGAGGTGGGCGGGCAGCGGCACCAGCTCGGCGTGCTGACGCCACGGCCGCGCGGTGATCACCACATGCCCACCGGGAGCGAGGTAGTCGGCGGCCCCGGCGAGGATCTTGGTGAACCCGGACAACAGGCGGCCGAGGCCGACGTTGGCGAGGTTGCCTCGGTCGAGAAGCTGGCCGTAGCGGTGGTTCTTCTTCAGCACCGGCTCTTTGCGGTTGGCGCGCACGTGCCCGTGCAAGCTGTCGCCGTAGGGCGGGGACGTGATGACCAGGCGCGCCTGGCCGCGAAGTTCGGTCGGGACCAGATCGCCCAGCTTGCGGGCATCGCCGTGATAGACGTCCGCGGCGAGATAGATCCCGGCCTCGCGAGCGAGCGCGATGTTGGTGCGCGCCAGCTCCGCCCACCGGCCCTCGTACTCCACCCCGACCGCGCGGCGGCCCAGGTGCAGGGACTCGACCAGGGTTGTGCCGATCCCGCACATCGGATCCAGCACGATGTCCCCGGGACGGGTGTAGGTCGCGATCGCGTGCTGGACGATGGCGGGGAACATCTTCGCGGGATGGGCGGTGCTGTCGGGGTGATAGCGCCCCCGCCGCTGCGCGGTGGGCGCGGTCTGCGCTGTCGCCCACACCGACACCGGCGCGACGGCGGCGGTCTGTGCGGGGGTGCCGGAGTCGATGTCGGCGGTGGCGGTGGCGGTCGGTTCGAGCGTCATCGGGGCGTCCTTCGCGTGAGAGTTCCGTTGGGGCAGCGGGCGTGTGGGCTCAGCCATGTGCGGGCTGGAGGAAGACGAAGACGTCGGTGTGCGCGACGGCGTGACGCGCGGTGCCCGAGGGCGTCGGCTCGGCGGGCGCGGTGATCTGGTGCCCGCAGATCGGGGCGGCGATGATGTGCTGGAGGTAGAGCAGATCGGCGGCCTGCGCGGCAGCCACGACCGATCCGGCAGGGTCGAACAAGGTCCCGGAGTCGCTGTGTCGGCAGCGGGAGAAAACGACCAGCAACCCGCCCATCGCGAGGACTTCGGTTGCGAGCGCGGTGATGTGCTCGGCGGCGGCGATCGGGTCGAGGTGATCAGCGAGCAGGCTCGCGACGACCAGATCCACCGGCTCACCCGTCCACGTCCGGCCGGTGGGCGCATCGAGCCCGTGACGACCCAAATCCCCGACCGTGGACAGCGCGGCGGCGGTGTCGGACTCGATGATCCGCAGCGCGCCCCGCTCGATGGGGGCGGGCCAGCCCAGCAGCATCACCCTCGCCCCCGGCGCCGAGAATTCGGTGATCGTGTGGACCAGAGCCCGGTCGGGCCAGCGGTCGCCGGGGTCGAGAGGTTCGCTTCCGAGCCCCCACAGCGTCGAGGGGATCACCACGGCGGCGGTGCAACGGGGTCGGCGGGAACTGGCAGGCATTGCGGCCTCCTGTGAGAGAGCGGTGTGTACTCGCTTACTTCCGCCAAAAAGCCGAAATCGGGACACGGCATCCGAGACTTTTTTCTGAGAATTTCGTAAGTGGCGATCGGTCGCTGGAATGCCTTCGAGAGCGCATCGGTCGAGAATTTTTTCAAGATTTTTCGTGCGGTTTGCCGCACCGGATTTGGACCTATCCGCATCGCACCCACACCGCATCCACACCGCATCCGCAGCGCACCCAAACCGCACCCAAACCACACCCGTGCTCGGATATCTGCTGTTCGAGGCAGAGGTGAGAGATATCCGCCGCACAGGTGTAGTCCGGTCCTCCGGCGGTAGCTCTTGGTTCGCCATCTGGACGCGGATGTGTTTTGGATGTGGTTTGGGTGTTTCGCGGGTGTGTTTTGGGGGTGGTGTGGGTGCGTTTTGGATATGAGTGCGAGGTGTCCTTGCGAGGTCGGAAGTTTCGATCGATCAAGGAGATTTGTGGTGACGAATTCACGCGCCGTGAAATATCGGGGATCGGGCGGTATTGCAGGCTCGCCGCTGGCGGTGGTGTGGGCGGGCTTCGACCGGATCGCCGAGCAGACCCTGCCCGCCGGTCCGTACTCGGCATCAACCTCACAGGCCACCGCCGTCGCCCCGATGCAGACGTGGGGACAGCTGCGGGAGCGGCTGTGGGATCCGGCGACCCCGATGGCCGAGGTCGACGCGATCTGGGTATGGCTGCTGCAACGAGTCCGCGCCACCGAGGACGACGCGATGCTGGTGTGCGCCGGGCTGGCCGCTCCGATGCTGTCGCGGACCGCCAGTGAGTACGTGACGGTGAGCAACACCGCCCGCCACGACATCGAGTCCGAAATCCTGACCGCGTTCCTGAGCCACCTGCCGCGCATCGGCCTGGACGAGCCGGGAGTCTGGCATCGGCTTCGGTGGGGTGCCTACCGTGCGGTCCTCAAAGCCGCAACCTCCGAGCGAACAGGCGTGACAGCGGTCGGAGACCCCGACAGTGATTTGGCAGCGTTGGGGGAGCGGGTGCGTGCTCTCGGGGCAGGACCGGGCCATCCCGAGACGGTCCTGGCCCAAGCAGTAGCGGCCGGGGTGATCTCGGCTGACGCCGCCGAACTCATCGCAGCGTCGCGGTGGGAGGGCCGGTCGCTGACCGCGCTGGCGGCCGAACGCGGTGTGTCGCTGTGGAAGCTGCGCAAGGCCCGGCCCCGTGCCGAGCGCGCCCTGCTGGTGTGGCTGTCCGACCGCGCCCGCGACCTCGACCACGAGCGCACCAGCACGGTCGAGGCCGAGGCGGTCACCGCCCTCGCGGCGCCGGACCGGTCACCGCGGCGAGGTCGCTGGCCGAACCGGCACTCCCCGGCCCCGGCGCAGTCGAGCACCGAGCACGGGCAGGTGGCGGCGTGAACACCAACCAGGGAAATCTCAGCGAGGCGCCACAGGCATCGGCTCCGCGCGGGCGACTCTGGCCTAGTGTGCTCGCGGTCCTGGGCACGACCGTGATGCTCCTGGTCCTGCTCGCCGGATCAGCCTCGGCGGCACCGCCGCACACGGAAGTGCTCGCAATCGCCTCGTCGCTGGGTGAGGTGATCGACAACGCGCGCAACTGGATCGTGGGGATCCTGGCCGGGCTGGCGACCCTGTTCTTGACCATCGCCGGTGCCCGCTATCTGCTCGGCGGCGGCGATCCCAGCGAGATCGAAAAAGCCAAGACCGCGTTCCGCGCCGCCTGCCTCGGCTACGCGCTGGCGATGCTGGCACCGGTCATCGTCACCGTTCTCACGTCCATCATCGGAGCCTGACCGTGAACACCTCGGCACAGGCCCCACCCGCACCCGTCCCCGTCAAGTACTCACCAACCGCGCGCACCGCTGCCGCCGCCGCAGCGGCGGTGCTCGCCGCGGTCCTGATCGCGCTCACCAGCGCTGGCGGTGCCACCGCCCAGCCCGCGACACCGACCGTGCCGGTGACCCCGACACCGACCACACCCGCCCCGACAACCACACCACCGACCACGACGACTCCGCCGAGCCGGTGGGTGACCCCGCCCTCCACCACCCCGACCCCGCCCTCGGCCTCGCCCGCCCCGACCACCCCCGGCACGACGACCCCGACGCCCGGATCCGGTTCGGGGTCGGCCGAGTGTGGGGTCACCAACATCAACGGCTGCGTGGAGAACGCGATCGACGGGTTCTTCCAGCGCATCGTCGAGTCCGCGCTCAACCCCTTGCTCGAGCTGCTGTCGGAAACCCTGCTCACCACTCCCGAACCGGGGCAGATACCGGAAATCGGGGCGCTGTGGAATCAGTCCTGGCAGATCGTCACCGCCCTCTACGTGCTGGTGGTGATGGCGGCCGGGGTGCTGCTGATGGCGCGCGAGACCCTGCAGACCCAATACTCGATCCGCGAGCTCGCGCCCCGGCTGGTGGTCGGGTTCGTCACCGGGGGACTGAGCATGATGATCGCCACGGCGGCGATCGGGTTCGCCAACGCCCTCGCAGGTGCGGTGGCCGGAGACGGTGTCGACTCCGCCTCGGCCGCCGATGCCCTGGCCGAACTCGCGGGGACCCCCCAGAGCCACGGCTTCTTCCTGCTGCTGCACCTGGCGTTGGTGGTGATGCTGCTCGTGCTGCTCATCAGCTACGTCATCCGTGTCTCGATCACGATCGTGCTGATCGTGGCGGCACCGCTGGCGTTGATGTGTCACGCACTGCCCGGCATCGACGGCGTCGCGCGGTGGTGGTGGCGTTCGTTCGCCGCGTGCCTGGCGATCCAGGTCGTGCAGTCACTGATCTTGGTGACCGTGCTGCGGGTGTTGCTCGCCCCGGGCGGATGGCACCTCTTCGGCCCGGACGCCAACGGGATCGCGGACCTCACCGTCGCTTTGGCGCTGATGTTCGTGTTGATCAAAACCCCGTTCTGGCTGCTGTCGGTCCTCAAGATCGGGCAAGGCCGCAGCTTCGTCGGGTCGATCGCGCGGGGCTTCATCGCCTACAAAACCCTCGGCCTGCTCAAGGGAGCCACATCGGGCAGCGCCCGCACCGCCGCCTCGGCCGCACCTGCCCGGCGCGGCCCACGACCCGCCCGCGCCCCGCGCACGCCTCGCCCCGCCGCCGCGGCGAGCTCGGGGTCTCCTGACCCGTTCGCTCGGGTGCGCTCGACGCGAGACGGGCAGCTGATGCTGCCCCTGGAAGGAGTGCGGCGAGTCGCGCGGAAACCCAGCTCGACACCGGCCGACTCGACCGGCACCCCGCAGCCCCGCCCTGCCCGGACACCGAGGGGACGGCAACTCGCGTTCGACTTCACCCCGCCGGACCCGTACCGGGGCATCCGGGCCGGGGCCGGGGGCCAGTACCCGCTTCCGATCCCGGTGCGGCGGGTCCGGCCCACACCGGCACCGGTCCCGCCACCGGAACGCCCCAGCCCCCGGCGGCGGCCCGAACAACTCGCCTTCGACTTCACCGAACCCACCCCGGCCGATCCCTACGCGCGTCTTCGGCCGAACCGTAGCGGCCAGTACCCGCTGCCGTTCCCGGTCACCCGGGTCAAACCCGCTGTGCCGCCACCGAACCCACCACAGCCACCCGCGCCCGCTCCGACGCGCCCGGCGGGGCGGCAGCTGCATCTGCCCATGCCCGATCTGCCCGTGCGCCGCCGCGCGTCACGCGCACCGAGAGGAGGCACCCTGCGATGAGCACCATCGTGCGCATCCCCGCCGACGTCGACCGCTCCGACCGCATCCTGGGCCCGTTCGCCGCCCGCCAGCTCGCCGTCCTCGCTACGGCGGCCCTGCTGCTGTACTCGGCCTGGGCCGCGACCAGAACGGTCATCGCTCCGGCGGTCTTCGCTGCCGTCGCGGCCCCGGTCCTGGTCGTGGTCGCCGTGGCGGTACTGACCCGCCGCGACGGTCTGTCGGCCGACCTGCTGCTGGTGGCCGCGATCCGGCATCGCCTGCGGCCAGGTCACCTCGTCAGAACGCGCGGGCAGGCACCACCGAGATGGATCAGCGACCGCGCCACCGGCACCCGTTCTCGCCCACCCACACCCACAGGGTTGACCGCTCAGGCGGCGCGGCTACCGGAGTCGGTGACCGCGAGCGGTGGCGGTGTCGGGGTGATCGACCTCGGCGCCGACGGGCTCGCCGTCATCGCGGTCGCCGGAACCCTCAACCTCTCGCTGCGCACCCCGGCCGAGCAGGACAGCCTCGTCGGGCAGCTCGCGGGCTGGCTACACACCCTGCGCCGACCCGTGCAGATCCTGGTGCGCTCGGCACGCCTGGACCTGACCGAACACATCACCGGCCTGCACACCGCCGCCGAGCAGATGTCCCCCGACCTCGCCGCCGCCGCGCTCGACCACGCCGACCACCTCGCCGAGCTGACCACACGCGAGGACCCGGTCCACCGGCAGGTACTGCTGATCTGGCGCGAACAGACCGAGACCCTGGCCGCCACCGGGGTGCGTGCCCGGCTGCCCGGCAGGAGCCGGGCACGGCACGCCCTGTCGACCGGCGCTCGCCGAGCGGCCGAGTCGCGGTTGCTGCGGAGGATGAACGAGGCCGCCGATGTGCTGGCACCGCTGGGTATCTCGGTCACCGCCCTCGATGACGTGGCGGCCACCGCCGTACTGACCAGCTGCACCAACCCCGAGGGCCTCGTCTCGGCCGCCGCCGACATCGCCGCCGCCGACGCGATCATCACCACCGACCCCCAAGTCCGGACACCCGACCCGTTCACCGGCCAAGGCCTCGACCGGTTCGCGCCGGAATCACTCACGATCGGCACCCGGCATCTGGAGATCGGCTCGGACTGGACCGCGACCCTCGCGGTCACCGGATACCCACGAGAAGTGACCGCCGGCTGGCTCGCACCCCTGCTCTCACATCCCGGCCGGGTCGAGGTCGCGGTGCACATCGACCCCATCGACCCGGCCACCGCCGCCACCCGGCTGCGCCGCCAACAGGCACGCCTCGAGTCCTCCCGCATGCACGACGTCAGCCGGGGCCGCCTGACCGACCCGCAGGTCGACGTCGCCGTCGAAGACGCCGCCGACCTCTCGGCCCGCGTCGCCCGCGCCGAAGCGCGCCTGTTCCGGGTCGGGGTGTACCTCACCGTGCACGCCGACAGCGAGGCCGAACTGGCCGACGAGGTCGCCGCCGTCCGCGCCCTGGCCGCGAGCCTGCTGGTGGATACCTGCACCCTGGTCTACCGCGCCGCTCAAGCCTGGGCCACCACCCTCCCGCTCGGGCTCGATCTGATCCGGGTTCAGCGGACCTTCGACACGAGCGCCCTCGCCGCGGCGTTCCCTTTCGACTCCCCGCAGCTGCCTGCCGCCGACCCGGCCCAGGCCGACCGCCCGCAGGGCGTTCTCTACGGACGTGACGCCGCCTCGGGGTTGCTGTTCGTGGACCGGTTTAGTCCTGAGGCTCACAACCACAACCTCGTTGTGCTGGGCCGTAGTGGAGCGGGCAAGTCGTATCTGGTCAAGACCGAGATCCTGCGGTCGCTGTATCGCGGCATCGAACAGGTCGTCATCGACCCCGAAGACGAATACCGCCGCCTCGCCGAAACCGTCGGCGGCACCCACATCCGACTCGGCACCGCCGATGGGCGACTCAACCCGTTCGACCTGGAAATCCACACCCGCCCCGACGGCCGCCGCACCGCACCCACCGACGCCCTCACACGACGGAAACTGTTCCTGCACACCCTCATCCAAGTCCTGCTCGGCGACCAGAACCCCGCGCAGCGGGCAGCATTGGACACGGCCTTGGCGGCGACCTACGCCGCTGTCGGGATCACCAAGGACCCCGCCACCTGGACCCGGCCCGCGCCGACGCTGAGCGGACTGCGTGACCAACTCGCACGCCTCGCCACACCCGCCGCCGGGGAGTTGGCCGCCGCCCTGCACCCGTTCGTCGGCGGCGGGGCCTATGCCGGGCTGTTGGACGGGCCTACCATCACCGACCCCGAAGGCGGACTGATCGTGTTCTCCCTGCGCGAGCTACCCGAGGAATTGAAGACCATCGGCACCCTGCTCGTGCTGGACGCGACAGGGCGGCGCGTGTCGAGTCCAGCCGATCGACGGCCCCGCATGATCACCGTGGACGAGGCGTGGCTGCTCATGCGCCAACCCACCGCAGCCGAATTCCTTTTCCGGGCCGCGAAGAGCTTCCGCAAACACTGGGCCGGACTCACCGTCGCCACCCAGGACAGCGCCGATGTCCTGTCCACCGAACTCGGGCGCGCGATCGTCTCCAACGCCGCCACCCAGATCCTGCTGCGCCAAGCCCCGCAAGCCATCGACGAGGTCGCCGCCGCGTTCCGGCTCTCCGAGGGCGAACAACAATTCCTGCTCTCCGCGGCGCGCGGCAGCGGCCTGCTCGCGGTCGGGGGCACCGACCGGGCGGTGTTCGGGTCGCTGGCCTCACCCACCGAGAACATGTTGATCACCTCCGACCCCAGCGAACTCGCCACCACCGGCGACACCGGCGACACCGACATCGACCTCGACCTCGACCGGGTGCCACCACCGGCCCCGCTCACCGAACCCGACCCTACCGAGGCGGCAACCGATCTCGGCGACAACGACTTCGACGCCGACAGCGGCGAAGAGATGGTTCTCGACGGAGGTGTGGCATGAGCGTGGATTCGCCGCTGGCCGCGCCACCGAACGTCGTCTCGTTGCGTCGCGGCGTGATCATGCCCGAATACATCGGCCCTGGTGGTGGTGTTCCTGCGGACCTCGGCCCGTGACTTGCAGGACCCGACGCTGTCTCTGCCGCTGGCCGGACCGCCCACCACCCGCCAGCGCCTCGCCGCGCTACCCCCGCCCCGGCCACCCGCGCCGCCTGACCGACCAGGAGCTTCCCATGTATGCCGACCACTCCCCGATACCGTTCAACGCCCGCCCGCGCCGCCCCCGCCGCCCGGAATCCGACCAGTCGACCGGATCGACTTCCGGTGGCGGTAAGGACGGGATGTGGGTGGGACCGACCAGCGAGCAGACCCGCCGCCTGGTCGCCGAAAGCCGTATCCGGCAAGGGCTGCCGCCCAGGATCGACAACCTGGCCGTGATCGAGTCTCTCGCGTTGTTCCTGCGCAACGCACTCAACACCCTCCCCCGGGACCGTGACCTGGACCGAGACGATCATCGCCGCGCGGCGTGAGTGGTTGGCTGGCTACATCGGTAAACCGCGACGTCGCTGATCGGTGAATCCTGACGGCACCCCTGTATGCCAGTGATGTTGTATCGGCGAAATCTGGCGTCACAGTCCGGCTCGTGATCCGGCTGTCGCCGGTTCTGTCATAGCGATCAGCGGCATAGCAGGAAGTTCCGTAGCTGGATCCTGGCGGTGGCGCTCATGGCCGCCGCCACCGACAACCACCACACGCGGGCGGTCGAGGCGAACGCAGATCAGGCCGGATGCCTCGGACACTCGAGTGCCGCAGCACCCCGCCCGCAAAGAACTTTCGAAAAGCGATGCACGCCAACATGCTCGGCTGACACCAACGTCCCATCGCTGCGGTACCTGCCTATTTTCGGACAACATGTCCGGCAGTAGGCAGGCGCCGCTGTAACGACGGCAGGTTCACACGACATGATCGGTGCATGGCGACGCACTCAGATCTGACGGCGGCAATGGACTACCTGGCCGTGGACACATGGCGACGCCTCGAACATGGACAACCGCGTGGCCTGGCACCCAGTGAAGAATCCATCACCGACTACGTGCTGTTCGAACTGAACCAACAGTTCCCGCAGATCCTCGTGCACAAGCCCAGCAAACAGGAAGAGGCGCGGGTCGGGGCGGACTGGGAATGGTGGATCGGATCGGATACGCGATGGGTGTGTCTGCGCGTGCAGGCTAAGAAGTTCTTCGGTCACCACTATCGGTACCTGAGCCATCGGCCCAAGGGTGCCGACGACCGTCAGATCGACTTGCTGATCGAGGGATGCAATCGACGCGGATATCTCCCATACCACGTGTTCTACAACGGCTGGGGAGGCGACCATTTCGACGGTGAGGACATGGCGGCACTGCACACCAACCAATACTTCCCGCATACGCCGTGGCAGCCGATGGTGATCCGAAATCCCACCCGCGCCGACGGCTACGAGGTGGTTGCTCTGGGGGAGAAGAATCCGCGATGGTGGGGATGTTCGGTGCTACCGAGTCGCTTCGTGGTGAATCTGCTGCGGTACAGCCCACCGCACTACGTGCCACGCTATCTGGAGCATGCGATGCCGTGGTCGATGATCTTCTCCACCACCCCCGCCAGTCGCGCACGCGATCGTGTCCCCGAGGCTTTCACCGACGCCGTCGATGTCATCCATTGGCGTCTGCTCAGAGGCCCCTTCAATGTTAGGGGCTTGGTGCGTATGTTCCCGCCGGATGCGGGAGAGCCGGTAAACCCGTCCGTCTTGGACCGACGGCGACTCACCACCCTCCCCAGCTATGTGCGGGCCGTGCTCGACGGCCGCCACGACCTCACCGCGGCCAGCCTGACCGACATGCTGGACGGTCAGGTCCCGGCCCGCCGACTCGTCCTCACTGACCTGGCAGACTTCCCCGCCGATCCGCCCAGGGAATGACCCTCATCACCCTGAAATCGGCGGCAGCGCATCGGTTCCGGCCGACTCAGTATCGAGACGCAGCTTGTCGGTCGCGAGCCGATTGAGATGGTGATCCAACTCGAGGGCCTGCGTGACGCGCCCGTCCTCGTACAACGCCACCACCGCAAAGTCGTATGGGCGGTCGAGTCCCTGGCCGCCGTCAACCGCAGGACCAAATCCTCACCGCCAGGGGCGGTGTCGATGTCTGCTGAATCATTCACAACCCACGATGCCGCCAACCACTAACCAGACGCGGCATTTCGGTGCGCACTCGGGGCAGCGGACGAGCGGCGCTGCCCCCGGGCAGTGTCCAGCTTGACCTTCGCCTAGCGCCAGCTTCTACCACCGCTACGATCGGCGGAGTGAATGGTCGGGAAGCAAACCGCCGCGCCTCAAAGCTCGGGGACATGTTCCGAGCGGTCGAAGCGGAACTGCTAGTCGAGCTCGGCAAAGCCCGTGTCGGCCTGAACCATATGGGCAACCGTGGCAGCCGCGTTGAAGACGCGGCACGAAAGGCGCTTCGTGGCGTGCTACCTCGGCAATTCGACGTCGGCCACGGCGAGGTCTTCGACCGGTACGGCGACACCAGTAGTCAAATGGACGTCATTGTCACGACGCTGGACCACCCCTTCACCCACCCCGGTCACCAACCGATGCCGTACATGCTCGACGGTGTAGCCGCGGTCGGCGAGGTGAAGACCCGCCTCACAACCGGCGAACTGCAAGACTGCATCGAGAAAGGGATTCGTTTCAAGCGGCTTCGGCGTGCGGTCGGGAAGGATGACGTCGTGCTAAACCATTCGGAAGGGTACCTGGTCGAGACTCAGCTTCTTCCGCCCTTCTTCGTGTTGGCATTCGAGAACGACGTTGCCATCGACACGGTATTGAAGCGGATGAACGATGCTCCGCTGGCACCTGTACAACCCACAAAACTCCACTTCAAAGAAGACTCTCCACAGCACCCGCTCGACGCGATCTGCATTCTTGGAAAGGGCTTGATGTGGAACCTGCGATCGGGCCTCGGGCCTGTTCAGCTGAGACAAGGTAGCGAGCCACCGCTGACCGGCTGGCACTGGATCGACACGGATGCACCCTTTTCGTGGATGCTGCACTGGATGCATATCGCGATTCCTCAGATTCAGCGCCGTCATTCGCCACTCATCCACTACACCGTGTGAGTGCTGGATTAGCCCATACCACTGCTCGTGCCCGATCCGGGTTCGTGCAGGCAGGTCAGTTGACGGGCGCACGCTAATCGACATTGCAGGGCGTTCGTCGGACACGCCCAACCTGCCAGACACACTCGCCGATGACGTCAGATTCCGCCGATCCCAGCAGATCTCGGTCCCGGCATCTGACGCCAGAGTTCACCGATAACCGCCGTCAGGATTCACCAGCGGAGCCAGTGTGGCTATAGATCCCGCCACACGATCCCGACCGAGGATGTGTCGAACCGCCACGCCTTGCCATTCTGGTCGACCCATTTCGCGGCATACACCCGCGCGGGTTTGACGATGACCTTCTCGATCAGCCGCGCGGCGGCCTCATGCCGCCAGCGCGGACCCTTCGTATCCCACGCCTGACGCAATTCACCCGGCGTGGACCCGATGTCGGCCAGCACAGCGAGGGCTTGCGCGCCACGCAACGAATCCTGTTCGGCACGAAGCGCTTTCAGTGTCTGTTTCAGTCCTGCGATGGTGCGTTCGATCACCCGCAAGTCGTCGGCGTCACCGGCACCGGTCAGCACCTCGGTGCGGCGGTCGGTTTCGGCATCCAGATTCCCCGCCGTGGTCTCGATGCGCTGTTGCAGTTCCGCGATGCGCGCCACATTGTCGTTCCCGCGATCCAGACGGGCCAAGATCTCCGGGTGCTCGTATGCGGCGATCACCTGCTGCGCGACGTACATCTCCAACGCGCCCGCGTCCCGGAACACCCGCCCGCACCCACACGCCACCTTCGCCGAATCCTTCGACTGGCACCCATACCGGCGCTGAACAACGGTGCCGTTCTTGCGTTCACGCTCCAACTGCGAACCGACCATCCACGTGCCGCAATACTGCCCCGCCCGATCGCGGCCATCGCCCCAGGTGCCGCCGCACTCGGCCAGCCCGGTCAGCCAATACTCGCCGTTTCGCTGCCGGGGACGATCCGGCTCCTTGAGGCGGCGGTGCGCGGTCAAAGCTGCCCGCATCGCGTCGTGCTCGCTGCGGGTGAAAATACCCGGCCACTGCGCACGATGGCGGGTACCGGTGCGCGCGTGCACCCGAATGCCGTTCCCCTCCGGGTTGTTCAAGCACGCACACCGGGCACCGGTCGTGTCGGTGTGTTCACCCAGGTCGTAGACCACATACGCCTCCAACAGCAGCAGGTGAGACAGTTTGCCCACCCGCCACTTCCCGCCCTCGGACGTGGTGATCCCCCGGGCGTTCCAATCGGTGATGATCGTGGTCTGGGACTCGCCGTTGATCACCCGGTCCCGGCCCTCCTCGAGAACCGCTATCTCCTCGGCCCGCAACGCACACCGATCCAAAATGTCGGCACCGGTAAGCGGGTGGGTGCCAACGACTTTGCCGTACCCGAACCGGCGCGCACCGCCCTGCATCGCACCCTTGGCGGCCTCCTCGCCCATCCGGTCCAGGAGGTTTTCTGTGTTGGTTTCCCGGTACTCGGCGGCTTCGGCGACCTTGACCATGAAATTCTTGCGGCCCGCGCCCGTGGTCAGGTCGTACTCGGTGTCCTTCATGAACACATACCGCACTTGCTCGTCCCGGCCCAGCTTCATCAGCTCGTTGCCCAGGTCGTAATCACGAGTCAACCGCGCCACATCACGCGCAAGCACGATCTTCGCCGGGCCGCTGGCCACCAGCGCCAGCAGATCCCGCAACGCCGGACGATCCGCATCCGCGCCGGAAAGATCGTTGTCACACAAGATCCGCGCCAACCGCAACCCCTTCCGAGCCGCATACGCGACCTCGTTCTTGGCCTGCAACTGCACCCCCTCCGCCCGGTCCTTCTCATCCCGCGAAATACGGACATAGCCGTACACCCACTCCGCAGGGTCCACCCCCGCCACCCCAGCAGCCAAGGCAGCATTGATCTCGACAAGCCACGCCGGTTCCGTATACGTCGTCCTAGCCATACCACCAAGCTAGCGACGGAATGTATAGCGAACATGTCGCTGGGGTCAGCGCGGATTACTACACCCGCCTCGAGCAGGGCCGGGAGCGCAGGCCGTCGACCCAAGTGGTCGACGCGCTCGCCGCCGCGCTCGACCTGGACGAGGATGGCCGCGGGCACCTTTTCCGGCTCGCCGGACTCGCCCCCCGCGCGCACGCGACCGCAGGCGACCGCGTCGATCCGAGCCTGCTCGAGCTGGTCGCCGCCTGGCCGAACAATCCGGCGGTCGTCTACAACCGCGCCTACGACGTTCTGGCCGCCAACGCCATCGCCGACGCGCTGTTCTCCGGCTGGCGCCACTCCCGCAACCTGCTGCGGATCGTGTTCACCGATCCGGCCGCGCGAAGCTTCTATCGCGACTGGCCCGACGTGGCCCGCAACGTCGTCGCCGGATTCCGCCTGGGATACGGTGCGGCGCCGCATGATCCGCGCGTCCGTCAGGTGCTCGCCGACCTGCTCGAGGCGAGCCCCGAATTCGCCGAACTCTGGGCCCGCCACGACGCGCGTGGAAAATCATTGGAGCGCAAGCGGTTCGACCACCGCGACGTGGGACTCGTGGAGTTGACCATGCAGACCTTCGACGTACGATCCAGTCCCGGACAGGAATTGGTCGTCTACCACGCCGAGCCGAACTCACCGAGCGCCGAGGCGCTGGTGCTGCTCGGCTCCCTCGCCGCTACCCCACCCCAGGTGTACTGACCGCGGCTTCGGCTGCACCGAACAAGTACATCCATGCGCATATCTCGATAAGACGATTCCCGCTACCACCAAGCGCGGCGCACGACCTGATGGACCGCGTGATCGCGACTGGCACGGCAAGAACTCCGACGTGGCGATGCTCGCACACTCCCGCGAGTCATGAGGCAACGCCCCAGCCCCTTCACGCCCGCCGAAACGGCGGCACATAGCACTCCCGTAGCCGCCGCGGCATACGCTCGGAGCATGGTCGATGATGCTGATCTGGTGTACCTGCGGCGGTGCGTGGACCTGGCCCGGGAGGCGCTCGACGACTGCAACGCGCCGTTCGGCTCACTGCTCGTCAGTGACGGCCGAGTGCTCGCCGAGGCGAAGAACGGCGAAGGCGGCGGCGATCCGACGCGACATCCGGAACTCGAACTGGTGAACTGGGCCATCGCTCACCTCGCACCGACCGAGCGCGCGACCACGACCGTCTACACCTCCGGCGAACACTGCCCGATGTGTTCCGCCGCGCACGCCTGGGCCGGTCTGGGTCGCATCGTCTACGCCAGCTCGGCGGCACAGCTGACCGAATGGCTCGACGACATGGGCATTCCCCGCGCGCCCGTCCGCGCCCTATCGATCAACGAGGTCGCGCCGAACATCCCCATCGCGGGCCCCGCACCCCAACTGGCCGGCGCGATGCGCGAACTCCACCGCCTCCACCGGAGGCCCCACAACTGACCTGACGACCACTCCCCCGGGCACCCTTACCGGGCCGAGCCCTGCCAGGATGCCGTTTCGGCCTGACATCGGTCACGACAGCGGGACCCCACTTCGAGCGCGGCCGAAACGAAGCGTTCCCTCGGTGCCGATCACGTCGACGCACGCTCCGACGTTCCGGTTCTCGAAGGCCTCGCGGACCGGGGCGTCGGCTAGATCCACGCGCGAGGCGTACCGGCCGGGACTGCTCGACGGCGCCACAACGTAGTCGGTGGCCCTGGCGCCGTCGCAAAGTCCCGAAGCTCGGACGATGGTCCAGTCGAGCCCGTCACCGCCAGCTTCCGCCGCACTGCGAGCCGAGACCACCCCGGACACCTCCTGGTGGCCGGGCGAGTTACTGCGGCCGCAGCACCACGATCCCGGGTGTCGATCGCACGTAGTCGGCCAGCGGTGAATCGACCACCTGGTTGTTCGCCGCGAGGGAGGACGCGTTGCGGAAGACCGGCCCGTTGGACGTCATCACGAAGATGCCGACGTGGGTGACGTCGAGTCCGGGCTGGTCGGCGTAGGCGCCGATGTAGTCGCCGGTGCGGAGCTGCCCGATGACGTTTCCGTCCATCGCGGCGCTGGGAATGTAGGTGATGTCGCGGGCGACAACCGGCAACCCGGGGAGATACGTTCCCCCATCGGCTTTCGCGTTGAGCTGCTTGCCGACCGTCAGCGTCGCGGGGCTCAGCGTCGCGGTGATATCGGTCGCGGCGATGCGTGGGGTGTGCGACCAGTCGCTGAAGAAGTGTTTGCGTTGCGGGAAGTCGACGCGTCCGCCCGCATAGCGCGTCTCGATCAGGTTCGCCACGAACTGGTCGCGGTCAGCGGATCTGCTCAACGCCTCGACGTAGTCGAGGAAGGTGAAGCAGTCCACCCCGCGCAGGTCGACGACCAATTGCTCGGGTTGGGTCGCGGAGCCGACCAACATGTTCGCCCTGTACGGCGTACCGAGGAACCGGCTCGACAACAGCGCGAGCAGCTCCCCCTTGCCTGCGGCGGGTGCGGTGGCGCGCAGAGCCAGCAGCTCATCGATCTTTCGCGCGGTGACGTCGTCGAAGCTCGCGGCGTACGGCGCCCCCACCGCCGGCGCCATGCCGCATACGAGCGTCAGCAGAACGAGCAGTACGCGGGCGATGGTGCGCAAGACGCCTCCCGAGAGTTGACCGGTGCAGGAACTCACCGTAGCCCGCCGCCCCATCGGCCCGAAGTCGTCCATCCACAGAACTTAGTTGCTTAGCTCAAGCAATTGAAATATAGTTGCTGACTGCAAGCAAATGATTTCCTGCGGGGAGCGGACATGGCGGTATCACCCGATACAGCACAGAGCCTGATCAAGGAGCTCTACCTGATCGGCAGGGCGATCCGGATCACCCTCCTTCATCCGGAAGAAGGCCAGCTATTGCCCGGCGGCGTCGGCGTCCTGGGGACCTTGGAGACCAAGGGCCGATGCCGCCAGGTCGACCTGGCGGTGGATCTGTGCATCAGCGCCTCGGCGCTGAGCAGGCACGTCACCGAATTGGTCGGCGCGGGCTACATCAGCCGCCACGCCGACCCGAGCGACGGCAGGGCCACCCTCATTCAGGTCACCGACGCGGGCCGGGACCTGCTCGGCCGCGTCCGGGCGTCGCGGGCGCGCGGCCTGCAGACCGTCCTCGCCGACTGGAGCGAGGACGACGCCGAGCTCGCCTGCGAGTCGGTCCGCAAACTCAGGAATTCACTCGCCGCGCACGCGCAGCGCGCGGGAACGACGGAACCCCAGCCGGTTTCGACAGAGAGTCAGGGAGTAGATGTCTAGTTCAGTCGAGACGCCCGTGCGGCGCGACCCGGCCGCGATGAGCCATCGCGAAGTCCTCGAGGCGATGACCGGCCTGCTGGCCGCGCTGTTCACCGCCCTGCTGAGCACGACCATCGTCGCGACCGCGCTGCCCACGATCATCGGCGATCTCGAGGGATCCCAGACGGCATACGCGTGGGTCATCACGTCGGCCTTGCTCGCCAACGCCGCATCCACCCCGATCTGGGGCAAGTTCGCCGACCTGTTCAACAAGAAGCTGCTGGTCCAGACGGCGATCGTCATCTTCGTGATCGGCTCGATCATCGCCGGATTCGCGCACACGGTGGCCCTGCTGCTGGTCGCCCGGGTGATCCAGGGCATCGGCATGGGCGGGCTGACCGCGCTGGCGGTCGCGATCATCGGCAGCATCGTCGCGCCGCGTGAACGCGGCCGGTACTCCGGCTACATGGGCGCGGTGATGGCGGTCTCCATGTCGGGCGGGCCGATCCTCGGCGGCGTCATCGTCGACAGCCCCCTCGGCTGGCGCTGGTGCTTCTTCGTCTGCGTGCCACTGGCCGTGATCGCGCTCGTGCTGCTGCACCGGACGCTGCGGTTGCCCACCGAACGGAAGCCGGGCGTGTCGATCGACTGGCTCGGCGCCGCGCTGCTCACCGCGGGCGTCTCGGTGCTGCTGATCTGGGTCTCGTTCGCCGGGAAGGCGGGCTACTACGAGTGGTTCTCGCGGGAGTCGGCCCTGTACGTCGCCGGCGGCGTCCTGCTGCTGATCGCGACCGTGTGGGTGGAGTCCCGCGTCAAGTCGCCGATCATCCCGCTGCCGATCGTCACCGAACGCACCACCGGGCTGGCGATCATCGCCTCGATCGCGGTCGGTGTCGGCATGTTCGGCGCCACCACGTTCCTCGGCCAGTACTTCCAGACCGCGCGCGGCTATTCGCCGACCGCCGCGGGCGTGCTGAGCATCCCGCTGGTCGTCGGCATGCTCATCGCCTCGGTCGGCTCCGGGCAGCTGATCACCCGCTTCGGCAAGTGGAAGCGGTTCGTGGTCGCGGGCGGCGCGCTGCTGGTGATCGGGTTCGCACTGCTGTCGACCATCGATCACGCGACGAACCTGTGGTTGATGTGCGCCTACACCGTCGTCGTCGGCCTGGGCGTCGGCATGATGATGCAGAATCTCGTTCTCGCCGTGCAGAACACCGTGAGCGTGCACAATATCGGCGCCGCCTCCAGCAGCGTCGCTTTCTTCCGCACTTTCGGCGGCGCGATCGGCGTGTCGGTGCTCGGCTCGGTGCTGGCCACCCGGGTGAGCGAGCTGTCCACCGAGGGGTTCGCCAGGCTCGGTATCCAGACCCGCTCCTCCGGCAGCGGCAACCTGAACCTCGATGCGCTCCCCGGCCCCGTCGAGACGATCGTGCGCACCGCCTACGGCGACGCGACCGGCCGAATCTTCCTCATCGCCGCGCTGGCCACGGTCGTCGCACTGATCGCCACCGCGTTGCTGCCGAATCGCCCGCTGCGCAACACGATCGACATCGATCCGAAGCTGGACCCGATGCGCGCGCAGGCCGAGGACACTCCCCCGGCCGGCACATCGGCGGACAGCCGCGAGGACGACAAGGTGCGGGTACTACAGGGTTGACCAACCACGGCGGGGCGGCTCCGGACGGGCCGCCCCGCTCGCTGGTACGGCAAAGCGACCGAGTCGCGAAGCGCCGATCTCGGCGCGCCCGCGCATGCACTGAAGGCTCGGGTGCAGCTGCCGCGCGATCTCGGCGCGGCCATCTCGCCGTTCAACGCCTTCCTCATCAGCCACAGCCTCGAGACGCTGAGCCTGCGCGTCGAACGCCACGTCGCCAACGCCCAAGCGGTGGCGGAATTCCTGGTGGCGCGCCCCGAGGTCACATTCGTCTCGTACGCGGGACTGCCCTCCTCACCGCGGTACGACCGCGGTCGGGCGCTCGCCCCCAAGGGGTGATCGGCTTCGAGTTGGCGGCCGGGTGGACGCGGGCGAGCGTTTCGTCGAAGCCCTCACCTCGCACAGCCATGTCGCCAACCTCGGCGACGTGCGCTCGCTGGTGATCCACCGGCCTCGGCGACCCACTGCCAGCTCAACCCCGAGGGGGCTCGCCACGGGCGTCACCCCTGGTCTGGTCCGGCTCGCCGTCGGCATCGAGGGCATCGACGACATCCTCGCCGACCCGAGCACCGGCTTCGCCGCCGTCTGGCCGCGCCCGGTTCGGAGAGCCTCCTTCGCCCCCGCGACGGAGGCTCTTCGCCGATCCAGACGACGCGCAGCGAGCCCGTCGGGAGACGGTGCGGCGCGACTTTCACATTGGCGTTCGAGTCGGGCACCGACTCCCGGATGCCGAGATCGATGACACCTTCGAACTGCCCGTCGCTCATGCCTTCACCTCGGCGCTCGGCTCCGGTATCCGCGATGCGCGCTGGCACACTATTCGCTCACTGCGTTCGCTCATGAGGAACCCCTGTCGTGATGCTCGTCGACGTCGCGGGACCGCTGCCGCCCTGGCGATTCGATCACTGCCGCCTAGCCGCTCGCCTCATCCGTCACGGGTGAGATCCCGATCGAGACCGCAAACTGGGCATGGCCCGATCACACCGCATTCCCAGCGCTCCAGCACACCTTGGGCTACCATCCTGGGGTCGTTGCTGTTTCGACCTTGATTCACCCGATTCCGATCGGTTCGGACCATGCGTTCCGGCGTCCGGCCTCCGACATCGACCCGCGGTGGTCGAGGCGATACCCGACTTCCGCGGTGGGATGGCCGGTTTCGCACGAAAACGGAGAGGACGGCCATGGAACACCGCTCTGGCGACGGGCCCGAGGGATGCTGCGCGCCGCACTCCGAACGGACGATCCTTCCCGGCGCGGCGGCCGGGACCCAGGCCCGCGGCGACACTCCCGCCACGCTGATCCCCTTGCCCGGCGGAACATTCCTCATGGGCGACGAGAGCGCATGGGCCTATCCGGGCGATGGAGAAGGTCCCCGTCACCGGGTGACCGTCGGCTCCTTCGCCATCGACCAGTACACGGTCAGCAACGCCGACTTCGCCGCCTTCGTCGACGCGACCGGCCATCGCACCGACGCCGAGCGGTACGGCTGGTCGTTCGTCTTCGCCGGTCTGCTCCCCGAGGACGCGCCGCCGACCAGGAGCGTGGTGGGCGCACCGTGGTGGCGGCAGGTGGAAGGCGGCGAATGGCGCCACCCCTCGGGACCGGGATCGCACATCGACGACGTCCTCGACCATCCGGTGGTGCATGTCTCCTGGAACGACGCCCAGGCCTACTGCGCCTGGTCGGGCACGCGGCTGCCGACGGAAGCCGAATGGGAATACGCCGCGCGGGCCGGATCGGCCGACCCGTTTCCCTGGGGGCCGGACCTCGAACCGGACGGACAGCAGCGGATGAACGTCTTCCGAGGCCGATTCCCGCGCACCGACCCCGGCGCGCATCTCGGCACCGTCGCGGTCGACGCCTTCGCGCCCAACGACTTCGGCCTGCACAATGTCACCGGCAATGTGTGGGAGTGGTGTGCCGACTGGTACGCCCGCGACTACTACCGGCACAGCCCCGAGCGGAACCCCACCGGCCCCGCTAGCGGAGCGGGCCGAGTCATGCGCGGCGGTTCCTATCTCTGCCATCACTCCTACTGCCGCCGATATCGCGTCTCCGCACGGCAGGGCAGCGAACCGATGTCCTCGACGGGCAATCTCGGATTCCGAGTCGCGCAGGACCGCTGACCAGCAGCCGCGCCCGATACCGTCCGCCCGGCATCTCGGAGTCACACGACATCGGCGCATGCTGTCTCGACGACCAGC
Organism: Nocardia sp. NPDC050793; assembly: GCF_040654065.1. NCBI lineage: Bacteria > Bacillati > Actinomycetota > Actinomycetes > Mycobacteriales > Nocardiaceae > Nocardia > Nocardia sp. NPDC050793. The sequence continues at coordinate 181,408 of NZ_JBFAHG010000012.1, read as the reverse complement.
GCCAGGCCTCGGCGTGCACAGTGATCGTCGTCGAGCTCCGTCTGTTCGACGAACTCGCCGATACCGGTGTCGCATGCTTCGTGCCCTGCACGCGCCGGTGTCGGTGTGGTCGGTGATGTCGCAGAACTGTAGGTCTAACAGGAGTTGTTGAACACCACCACTTTTCAACACGATTGTTCGACACCATGCCGGAACGGTCGATCTGGTGTGACTCGCAGCGATGTGTGGCGGTGTTCTCGCACCGTTAGATGGCGCGCCGATGACGAGGATCGTCACGACGTGACGTCGACCAGGACCTTGCCGACCGCGCCGCCTTCGACTGCTCGGTGGGCATCCGCGGTGCGGTGGAGGGGAAAGCGGACCAGGGGTAGGCCGTGTTCCTCGCCGACCGGCAGGGCACCGTCACGGACGGCGGCGGCGACGTCTGCGACGGCCGCGGCGCGGGCGTCAGGACCGGCGGTGTAGAGCACTATGAACTGCAGGCGGGTGTTGCGCACCATGTTCTGCGCCACGTTCAGTTCGACCGGTTTGCCGCCGTTGTTGGCGTAGGTCGAGATCGTGCCGCGCGGCCGTAGCACGGCCAGGTCCAGGGCGAGGTTCGTGCCGAGCGCCACCTCGGCGACGATGTCCACGCCGTCAGCAGCGATCGCGCGGATCTCGGCGGTAGGGTCGCCCTCGCGGTAGTTGACCACGTGGTGGGCCCCGGCGGCGGTGGCCAGCTGGGCCTTCTCGGGGTTGCTGACTGTGCTGATCACGGTGGCACCGGCCCAGCGGGCGAGCTGGATCACCGCGTGCCCGACCGCCCCGGCCCCGCCCGCAGCGAGTACCACTTTGTCCGCCAGCGCGCCGGGCCTCAGCCGGCGCGGCCCGTCTTCGGAGACGGTGAGTGCGCGGTGCGCGGTCAGTGCGGGAACACCGAGGGTGGCGCCGACATCGAAACCGGCCTCGTCCGGCAGTGGCACGGCCTGCACGGCCGGTACGACGGTGAATTCCGCGGCGGTGCCGGTGGGCCGGCCCGCTGCGGCCATGAACAGCCACACCCGCTGACCGACCTGACTCGGATCGCCTCCTTCGCCGACGGCGTCGATCACACCGGCACCGTCCAGGTGCGGCGTGATCTCCGGGAACGCCATGGCCTGGCCGGCGCGGGCCTGCCAGTCGGTGGGGTTGACCCCGGACACGGCCACTCGGACGCGGACCTCGCCGGGACCGGGCAGGGGCGGTTCGCGGTCAACCAGGCGGAGAACGTCGGGACCGCCGTTGTCGCGGTAGACCACGGCCTTCACGACGCCACGCCGATCGCGACGTTGTTGGAGCGGGACTCGACGGCATCGAGAGTGGCCAGTGTGTGCGCGTCGAAGGTGATCTCGCCGACCGCCATATTGGCCTCCAGGTGGGTGGGGTCGCCGGTGCCGGGGATGAGCAGGATATTCGGCGCATGGTGCAGCAGCCAAGCAAGACCGACCTGGGACGGGGTCACCTCCATGGATTCGGCCACGGCGTGCACGGCTGGCTCGTCAACGACCCTCGGCAGGCTCGGGAATCCGCCGCCGAGCGGGAAGAACGGCACCCACGCGATGCCCTCGGCCGTGCACAGTCGCAGCGTGTCCTCGTCGTCACGGGAGACGAGGCTGTAGGCGTTCTGCACGCAGGCGATGCCAGCCGGCAGGGCGCGGCGCAGGCCGTCGAGGGTGACGCTACTCAGGCCGATTGCGCCAATCTTGCCCTCGTCACGCAGGGCGGTCATGGTCGCCAGCTGGTCGTCGAGATCGACCACCTGGTCGCCTTCCGGACGCAGTCCGGGGCCGGTATCCAGGCGTCGCAGGTTGACCACCGGGAGTTGGTCGAGGCCAAGGCTGCGCAGGTTGTCCTCGACGCTGGCCCGCAGCTGCTCGGGCCGCTGCGCGATCCGCAGCGGCACAGGCCCGACCGGGTTGGGGTCGGCGCCGACCTTGGTGACGACCAGCACGTCGTCCTCGGGGCGCAGGACCTGGCGGATCACGGTGTTGGCGAAGCTGAAGCCATAGAACTCGGCGGTGTCGACATGGTTGACGCCCAGCTCAACGGCACGGCGGAGCAGGGCGACGGCCTCGTCGTGGCGGTCATGCAGCCGCGAGAGTTGGGCCGCGCCGTAGCCGATCCGAGACACGGCGCGACCGGCAATGGAAGCGGTGGAGGTGTTGATGACGAGTCTCCTCGGTCGGTGGTGGCGGGATGCCGCCACCTTATAGACTTGGAATGACAGATTTCAATAGTTGTCAGTCACGGAATGGTCGTGGAATGTTTGACCGCTGACTCGGTGGCGACATAGGTTCGCGAGGCTGATGACGTGACCAGCCGACAAAGAGACAAGGAGGCCCGATGCGCGGGGAGCCGCTCGACGCGGAGACGATTGTGTCGGCCACTGAGGAGATACTGCGTCGACACGGTCCGGACAAGACGACGGTGCTCGACGTCGCACGGCAGCTGGGCGTGAGCCACGGCAGCGTGTACCGGCACTTCGCATCCAAGGCCGCGCTCCGCGAGGCCGTGATCCGGCGCTGGCTCGACCAGGTGCGGAACGAACTCACCATCGTGGCGCAGAACTTCGAACTGCCTCCGGCCGAGCGGTTGCGAGCACTGCTCACCACCATGTTCGCCATGAAGTGGGCGAAAGCCGGGGCGGACCCGGAGCTGTTCGCCACCTTCCGAGTGCTGGCGGCCGAGCACAGCGCCGTGTCCTGCGACCATGTCGGCTTCCTGGTCGCCCAACTGCGGGACATCATCATCGACGGTGTCGCCGCCGGCGACTTCGTTGCGGGCGAGCCGGAAATGATCGCACGGGCCGTCCTGAACGCAACGAGCCGCTTCCATGATCCGACACACGCCGCGGAATGGGACTCCCCCGAGACCGAAGCGGAATCCGCGGCGGTCGTCTCACTCATCCTCGACGGCCTTCGGGCCCGGTGACGTCCCCGGAGTGACGTTGGTCTGCAGTGACGGGGCAGCTGCTGTCCTGAACTAGAGATGCCTGACGCACAGACCGTCCTGCAATCGGCTGCTTATGGAATGCTCACGTCATCGGGTGAGAAAGTGCAACGGCTCGGACAACTGGCATCAGCGTCCGGATACGAACGTTCGCGAGACACTCTGCGGCGCGGGATGTTCCCGCAGGTCGCTTCTGTAACGGTTGCCGTGTACGCGCCGATGTCAACCTGTCGGGGGTTCGCAATACACTGCGCCGCATGCGAATCGGCTGCGGACGGGTCTCCACCCGCGATCAGCATCCCGAAGCTCAGCACGACGCGCTCACGGCGGCCGGCTGCGAGGTGATCTTCATCGACAAGGCGTCGGGCAAGCTCGCCTCGCGGCCCGAGTTGAGCAAGGCGCTGCTGGTGGCCAACCGGCCCAAAGATCAATTGGTGGTGACCAAACTCGACCGGCTCGGCCGCTCCCTCGAGCACCGCCGCGCCGCCGGTGTCGCCGCCGATCAGGGATGGAATCCGGTGTCCTACAACACTGTTCGATCGATCGTTACGGCACTCGACCCGGCGATGACCACCCTGGCACGCGACGGCGCCGCCGCCTTCCGCGACATCTTCGAACTGGTCTACCGACGCCGCGCCGACCACCCGAACGCGATGTGGCAGGTCGACCACACCCAGCTCGACATCCTCATCGACGACGGCGGGACGGCGAAGCGGCCCTGGCTGACAGTGGTACTCGACGACTGCTCGCGGGCGGTGCCCGGCTACACCGTCAATCTGGGCGCGCCCTCGGCGTTGAACACATCTGGCGCTGCGCCAAGCGATCTGGACCAAATCCGATCCCGCGTGGCCGATGTGCGGTATTCCCGAGATCCTCTATGTCGATCACGGCAGCGACTTCGTCAGTGACCATCTCGCTCAGGTCGCCGCCGACCTGAAGTTTCAGATTGTGCACTCCGCCGTGGCGCGACCCCCGGGACGGGGGAAGGTCGAGCGGTTCTTCGGCAGCATCAACACCGAATTGCTGACCGAGCTGCCCGGCCACCTCGTGGGCGGCAGCCCGGTTACCCCGCCGGCGTTGTCGCTGCGTCAGCTCGACGAGGCGATCGGCCGGTTCATCACCACCTATCACCGGCGCGTCCACTCCGAAATCGGTGTCACTCCACAGGATTGCTGGGTCGGACACGGCTGGTTGCCGCGCATGCCCGAGGATCTCGAGCAGCTCGATCTGCTGCTGGTGCGGGTCGCCACAGCACGTGTCGTGCACCGTGACGGCATCCACTTCCAGGGTCTGCGCTACCTGCATCCCGTCCTGGCCGCCTACGTCCGAGAATCGGTCACGATCCGCTACGACCCACACGACATCACCGAGATCCGGGTCTTCCACAAAAACCGGTTCCTGTGCAAGGCCGTCAGCCCCGACCACACCGGCGACACCATCGGGCTCAAAGACATTCAAGCCGCCAGACGCGCCTACCGCCGCCGGATACGCGACCAGATCAACGAACGCATCACCGCGGTCACCGACTACCTGCCCGAACCCGAGCGCCCACCTGTGTCACCGAAACCGGCGAAACCTCCTCCGGCACCGCCGCTGCGCGCCTACCTCGAGGACTGACCATGCCCGCGCCACGGAACTGGCCGTTCATCGCCACCAAGGAACACCGCCGCTTCGTCGAGTTCGCCGACACCGTCAGACGCGACCGAACCACGCGACCGAACCATCGGAATCTGCTACGGCGCAGCAGGAATCGGGAAGACACTCTCGGCAACCCGCTACGCACGCTGGGACAAGGCCGAAAACCTGCTTACCAGCTGGGGTCCGCGCGAGGAATCCGACAAAGACGTCTACGCCGCCCTGTCCCGCTCGTGCACCGTGTTCTACACACCCACCGTCGCCGGACCCCTGCGCGAACTACGCGACGACATAAACAGCTCTACAGCCGCGTCAACATCTGCATCGACCAGCACGTAGCCCCCAGCCGGCGCGTGCACGAGACGGTCGACTACATCGAGCTGGTCGTCATCGACGAGTCCGAACGCCTGTCCGCCAACGCCATCGAACACCTGCGTGACCGCTACGACCGCGGGGATCACGGGCTGCTGTTCATCGGCATGCCCGGCATCGAAAAGACTTTCTCCCGCTACCCGCAGCTCTACAGCCGCGTCGGATTCGCCCACCACTACCGGCCCCTGTCCGGCGGGGAACTCACCTTCGTGCTGTCGCGGCACTGGCACAAACTCGGCCTCGAACTCGACCCCGACGACTTCACCGACGCCCAGGCAGTCGCCGCCGTCGCCCGCATCACCGGCGGGAACTTCCGTCTCCTGCAACGACTCTTCGCTCAGATCCACCGCGTCATGAAGATCAACGAGCTCCACACCGTCACCGCCGACGTCGTCGAAACCGCCCGCAGCACCCTCGTCATCGGTGCCAGCTGACAGTGCGAGAACACCGCCATCTTCTGCTGCGAGTCACACGATCTGGGCGAACCGTCCGGCGGCCGCAGTGTCGAACAACCGAACGATTCTCAACACCGCAGCTCAGCTGATTACGTCTGTGCTCTCGCGGGCGGCCAATCCCGTGGCTCCACGTTTGGCGGCTTCCCAACTCCATCCTCGCCCCAGTCGAACCTCGGCACCGGAGGTCCCCACTGCCGAGGGCCGACGAAAACAACGCGACCAGAACCGAAATCGGTGGCGACGAAGCTGGTCGAACCCGTGAATGACACTTGGTTGAACCGAGTGTCGCTGCCAAACGCGGCCTGCTGAAACCGGGTATCTCCGTTGAACGTGACCTGACGGAACCAAGCGTCGCCGTTGAACGTGGCGTGGTCGAACAAGGTGTCTCCGTTGAATAGGGCCTGGTCGAACCAAGCCTCGCTGCCGAACGTGGCGTGGCCGAATCCGGCGTCACCACTGAATAGGGCCTGGTCGAACCAAGCCTCGCTGCCGAACGTGGCGTGGCCGAATCCGGCGTCACCACTGAATAGGGCCTGGTCGAACCCGGCGGTGCCACTGAACGTGGTCCGGCGGAACAAAGCGGCGCTGCCGAACGTGGCCCGGCGGAACCGTGTGTCGCCGTCGAACGTGACGTGGTCGAACCAGGTGTCGCCGTTGAACGTGACGTGGTCGAACCGAGTGTCGCCACTGAACACAACTTCATCGAAACGAGCGGTGCCGTAGAAGACGGCGTCGGTGAAGTCGACATCGTCGAGGTGAGCTGTACGAAAGTCGAAATTGCTGGTCGACCAACTGTATTCGGCCTCTGGGCGTAGGTGGTCGGCAATCACGCGGATGATGGTTTTGCGGACCTCGCGGTCGTTCTGTCGGTAGTCATAGTGGTGTTCGTGATTGTCGGCGTGGGTTCCGTCGGCGCTGGCGCGGTGCTGCATGACGACGAGCTTGCTTTGATGGTTGCCGCCGAACTCGGGGCTATAAGGCAGGCGCAGATAGCCGCACAGAACCTCGATACACTGCTGGCGGCGCTGCCCGTCGGATTCGTCGGCGACACCAGCCATCGCGTAGACCCCGGCCATGCGGACCGCGACGTCGGTGGCGCCGAGTTGAGCGGCCGCGGCGCCGAAGCGTTCCACGAACCGGCTCTGCTCGAGATCACGCTGACGCCGGTAGGTGATCACCAACGCGACCACGCCGCCGACGCCAGCGACGACGGTCAAAGCCATGCGGGTGACGTCGATCTCGGCGGCGGCCTTGCTCGTGTCGATGGGGGTGATCCATCGCAGGAATCCGTAGGCGACGGCCGCGACGATCAGCCCGCCAGAAAGAGCGAGGAGCACCGCGGACAACAACTCGACCCGGCCGGCACGGCGGCCGAGCGCTGCCCGGCTGTTCTTGTTCACCCGCGCCCGCAACGCAGTCGTTGTCCTACGCGCCTGCGTACCAATCGCGCTCGCCCTTCTGCGCACCGCTCGATTCTGCTCGAAACCAGCCTCTACCTGCGGTAGCCGCGAATCCTAGGCGATTCTCCGCGAGACTAGTGTTGAGAATCGATCGATTCTCGACACTCACGCGGGGTCGGCGGCGGCACTACGTTCGGCGCGAATCCTGCAAGCCCGGTGCCTTCGCGCTGTCCTTCATGCCGAGTCCACCACCGGGCGCCTTGGCGCCACCCTTCATACCGAGACCCTTGCCCGGCGCCTTGGCCGGGCCTTTCATGGCCAGGCCACCACCGGCCGCAGCCGCCTTGGCCGGCGCGGGGGTCTCGGCCGCCACGGCGACGGGTTCCGGCTCCGGTTCCGGCTCGGCCTTGGGCTCCTGGATGACGGTCAGGTTCTCGGTCAGCGTGGCCGGCTCGACGCGCTCGATGGCATCGAGCATCAGCTGGGCCACGTCGACGACCTCGACGCCTTCGCCCTCACCCTTCTCCTGACGCGCGGTGACACCGTCGTTGAGCATCACCCGGCAGAACGGGCAGCCGGTCGCGATCTTGCCCGGCGCCGAGCCCGCCCGACCGTTCGACGCGGCCAGGGTGCTCAGACCCTCATCGACCCGGTCGATGTTGATCCGCTTACCGAGCTGCTCCTCCATCCACATGCGCGCGCCACCGGCGCCACAGCACATCGAGCGTTCACCGTGCCGCGGCATCTCCACCAGGGTGGAGCCGGAGGCTTCCATCAGCTCACGCGGCGCGTTGTAGACCTTGTTGTGCCGGCCCAGGTAGCAGGGATCGTGGTAGGTGACGTTCTGCGTCACCGAAGCGACCGGCACCAGCTTCTTCTGCCGCACCAGACGGTTGAGCAGCTGGGTGTGGTGGACCACCTCGTAGCTGCCACCGACCTGCGGGTACTCGTTGTTGAGCGCGTTGAAGCAATGCGCACAGGTGACCACGATCTTCTTCTTGCGATCCTCCACACCCTCGAACACCGAGTTCAGCAGCTCGATGTTCTGCGCCGCGAGCTGCTGGAACAGGAACTCGTTGCCCGCGCGGCGAGCCGAGTCACCGGTGCAGGTCTCCTCCTGACCGAGCACCATGAACTTGGTGCCCGCGGTGGCCAGCAACTCGGCGACGGCCTTGGTGGTCTTCTTGGCGCGGTCCTCGTACGCGCCGGCGCAACCGACCCAGAACAGGTACTCGTAGCCGTCGAAGCTGTCCGCGTCCCGGCCGAAGACCGGGATCTGGAAGTCGAGCTCGTTGATCCAGTTCAGGCGGTCCTTGGCGTTCTGACCCCACGGGTTGCCCTTGTTCTCCAGGTTCTTGAACAGACCCGCCAGCTCGGAGGGGAACTCCGACTCGATGAGCACCTGGTAGCGGCGCATATCGATGATGTGGTCGACATGCTCGATGTCCACCGGGCACTGCTCCACACACGCGCCACAGGTGGTGCAGGACCACAGCACCTCGGGATCGATGATGCCGTCGACGTCCTCCCCGCCGACCAGCGGACGCGCCGCCTCGGCCCTGGCGGCGTCGGAGATCTTGGCCAGCGCGGCCTCGTCCGGCTTGCCCTCGGCGTCGACCAGGCCGACCTCCTCGCCGCCCATGTCCTTACGCCCGCCCGCCAGCAGGTACGGCGCCTTGGCATAGGTGTGATCACGCAGCGACATGATCAGCAACTTCGGCGACAGCGGCTTACCGGTATTCCACGCGGGGCACTGCGACTGGCAGCGACCACACTCGGTGCAGGTGGTGAAGTCGAGAATGCCCTTCCACGAGAAGTCCTCGACCTTGCCGACGCCGAACACGTCGACGTCGGGGTCGGCGGTCTCCATGTCCAGGACCTTGCCACCGCTCATCATGGGCTTGGCGGCACCGAGGGCAACGCCACCGTCGTCCTCCCGCTTGAAGTAGATGTTGAAGAAGGCCGAAATCCGGTGCCAGGCCACGCCCCAGGTGAGTTTGCGGCCGATGAGATAGAGGAACGCCGCTCCCGCGAGCATCTTGACGAACGCGAAGATCGAGATCATCAGCGGACTGGCCGGAAGCAGTCGCGCAACCTGCATCGTGAAAAGATCGGTCGATGCATGCCCGCCACCGTAGGTAGCGATCTTGCCTGCCTTGACCAGCACATCACCGAGACCGTGAGTGAGCACGATCATCTCGATGAGATACGCGGCAAGAAAATTCGACCCACCGAATCGGGACAGACGCTCGGGACGCCGCGGGTGATTCGACTGGCGGATGACGATCAGAGTCACTATCCCGATGATCGTGGCGAGGCTGAGAACCTCCTCCAGCAAGTGATAGCCGTAGGTATCACCGACAACCGGCCAGCCGAACTCGGGATCGAAGGTCTGACCGTAGGACTCGAAGTAGAAGACCATGCCGAGCAGGAAGCCGACCATCACCAGCCAATGCGCCCAGCCGACAGTCCGGAACTTGTTCATCCGCGTGTGCGCGACCACCTCGACCGCGACGGTCGTCACTCGCGGCAGGACAGGGCGTAACCGTGACCGGTCGGGCTGACCTGTGCGGAAGACACGAATCATCCGGGTCGACCCGGTCAAAAGCGATCCCCAGCAGAGCAGCGTGATGGTGGTGCCGATGATCCCGAGTGTGATCGTCGCAGTGCTCATGATGCAGTCCCCCGTCCCGAACAGCCACTGACCAGCAAAAACAATCAAGTTACTGGTGGGTAACTTATATGTCTGGTGCCAAAGTATCATTCGAATCGACAGGGCGGAAGTCCCGCTCCCGGGTTCCTTGCCCAAGCGAGCGTTGGTCAGTCTTGTTGCGGCGGTTGATGCTTGGTCGAGGGCGAGGCCACGGCACCGGCCGCGCTCCGATCGGCAGAACACATCACCCGGCGTCCGACCGCGGTCCTGACGTTCTTCGACAGGATTACGAGAACGGCCCCGCCAGGAGCGGGACCGGCGAGATCGCCACACCCACCGCCAGCAGGAGGAGATCTCCGAGTACTGTGCGCATCTGGGCACGGTAGAGCCGAGGACATCGGGTGGTCGTCACACATTGCGGGTGTCTAGCCGCTCAAGTCGACGATGTCTCGCTGTCTTTCGAATCCTCGACGTCCGGCGCTCTTTCGGCGATCAACACATTGGCCCAGCGCGTGGTGGGGTCGATGTCGAAAAGGGCGCCCTTGACCAGCAGCGTGAGCGGAATCGCCAGCAGCGCGCCGAGCGGGCCCAGCGCCCAGGACCAGAACGTCAGTGACAGGAAGGTCACCGTCACGCTCAAACCCACGGCGTCGCCGACGAACTTCGGTTGGATCACCGACTGGATGACGAAATTGATGACGCAGTAGACCACGATGACCCAGATCATCAGCCCGGCTCCGCCGTCCAGCAGGGCGAGCAGCGCGGGCGGCACCAACCCGATGACGAATCCGATGTTCGGGATGTAGTTCGTGATGAACGACAACAGCGCCCACAGCAGCGGCAGCGGCACGCCGAGCAACCACAGCGCGGCGCCGTCGAGCACCGCGACGATCAGGCCGAACACCGTCGACACGATCAGGTACTTGCGGGTGCCGCGCGCGAAAGCGGAAGGGGCGTAGGCGATTTCGGGCCTGGCGCGCTCGACGAATGCCATCTTCTTGTCGATCACCATGCCGTCGAACGCCATGAACACCAGCAGCGCGAAGACGAAGAACAGATTCGAGAAGACGCCGAGCAACCCGCGCAGAGCCGATTCCAGCAGGTCGACGACTTTGCCGATGTCGAGCGAATTCAGCATGTTCTGAATCTGGTCGGCGCCCACCCCGGCGTCGGCGAGCGCGTCGCGCAGACCGTCCAGCAGTTCGTCGGCCCGGTCGCTGTAGTTGGGCAGCTCGGTGGCCAGTTGCGCGGCTGACACCACCACCGCCCCGACCAGTCCGACCAGAATCGATATGACCGCGACGAGGGCGACGACCATGCCGACCCACGGCCGCAGCCCGCGCCGTTGCGCCCATGTCTGGAGGGGCTGGACGGCCACGGTCAGCATCAGGGCGAGGAACACCGGCCCGACAATGCCCGCGAAGGCTTTGATCCCGCCGACGGCGACCACGGCGCTCGCCGCGGCGAGCAGCACGACGAGACCGCGCGGAATGGCCCAGGTCCCGGCGGTGGCGGCCGGTGGCCGTGCGGCGGGCGCCCCCGTCGGCCGTCGCCGCGGCGCTCGCATCGTCTCCCGCCCCGTCCGGTCAGTTCGCGCGGGCTCGGCGCGAGAGGGCGAACGCGGTGTTCGCCCCGAGCGGGATTGCGGCCATGACGTGCTCCTTCGCTGCTCGATTCGCACGGGTATGCCGACGCTAGAACCGCCGCCCCCACGGCGCCTCACCCGTTGCGGGTGAGATCGGCGGCACTGGTCGCGGCGGTTCGGCTCTCGGTGATCGGAACCGGCGGCGCACCAGCGTCGGCAGCATGAGCGCGGGTGGGCGACGGCGGCCTTTGATGAACTGCGGCCGCTGCCGAAGTGAACGCTGACGCATCCGCTCCGGGGCGTCGCCTCAGCCGAGGGCGGCGAGTTTGCCTGTCAGCACCGATCTTTCGCGTTCGTTGGCGCACAGCCGCACGGCGCGTTCCAGTTCGGTGCGCGCCTCATCCGCGCGGCCGAGCCGGGTCAGCAGCTCGCCGCGCACGCTCGGCAGCAGGTGCGAATTCGACAGCGCCCCGGCGGCTACCAGTTCGTCCACGATCGGCAGCGCCGCGGCGGGCCCGTGCGCCATGGAGACCGCGACCGCCCGGTTGAGCTCGACCACCGGGGAGGGCGCGAGCCTGCCGAGCGCCTCGTAGAGCAGCACGACGCGCTCCCAGTTCGTCTCCTCGACCGACGCCGCGACGGCATGGCATTCGGCGATCGCCGCCTGCAAGCCGTAGGCGCCGAGGCCACGACCGAGCCGCTCCGCGGCGACGAGTGCGGCGCGGCCACGCCGAATCGCGGCGCGGTCCCAGCGGCGCCGGTCCTGCTGCTCGAGCAAGACCGGCGTGCCGTCGGGCGCGGTGCGCGCAGGGAAGCGCGCCGCGGTCAGCTCGAGCAGCGCGAGCAGGCCGTTGGCCTCGGGTTCGTTCGGCACCAAGTGGGCGAGCACCCGCGCAAGGCGCTGCGCCTCGCTCGCCAGATCGAGCCGGATCAAGTCGTCACCGGAGCTGGCCGTCGACCCCTCCGTGAAGATCACGTAGACCACGTGGAGCACCGACCCGAGCCGTTCGCGCCGCTCCTCGGCCGAGGGCGCCGCGAACGGCACCCTCGCCGCAGCAAGGGTCTTCTTCGCCCTGGTGATCCTGGCCTGCACGGTGGCGGTCGGCACGAGGAACGCCTTGGCGATCTCGTCGCTGGTGAGACCGCCGACCACCCGCAGGGTGAGCGCTATCCGCGCTTCCCGCGAGAGCACCGGGTGGCAGGAGATGAACATCAGCGCGAGCACGTCGTCATCGATCTGATCCGGGTCCCAGAGCACGTCCTCGGCAGGCTCGACGAGTGCGCCCCCGGAGGCGGCGCCGCCCTCGCCCAGCTCGTGGGCGAGCGCGGCGTACCTCTCGTCGAGGGCGGAGCGCCTGCGGAACGCGTCGATCGCGCGCCGCTTGCCGACGGTGAGCAACCATCCCGCGGGATTGCGCGGCACACCCTCGCGCGGCCAGGTCACCAGTGCCTCGGCCAGCGCCTCCTGGGCGAGGTCCTCGGCCAGCGCGAAATCGCCGGTGTAGCGGGCGAGCGCGCCGACGATCCGCGCGGACTCGATCCGCCAGACGGCGGCGACGGCCTCACGGCCGGTATGGTCGGGCATCGCCGGTCGGCCCGCTCAGAGCTGTCCGGTGGCTTCGCGCCACGCGCGCTCCTTCTTGATCCACTCGTTCTCCTGCGGGAACTCGTCGATCGTGGTGACCCTGCGGATCTCGGTCTTGAGACCGGGGCCGGTCAGCGGAGCCCGCTTGGCCCACTCGATGGCCTCCTCCTTCGAGGCCACATTGAGGATGTAGAACCCACCGAACAGTTCCTTGGTCTCGCCGTACGGGCCGTCGGTGACGACGGGCGTCTCGGAGGAGTGGTCGATGACGACGCCCTCGGCGGCGTCGTCGAGGCCCTCGGCGGCCAGCAGCACACCGGCCCGGATCAGCTCGTCGTTGAACCTGCCGATGGTCTCGAGCATCTTCTCGAAATCGATGTCGGCCATGCCCGCGTAGGCCTCGTCGGTGGCGCGCATGATCAGCATGTACTTCATGGTCTGTCTCCCTGTGCTGTGCGGGTCCCGCTCGGACCCTCTCGCCCATAGGTCGAACGGGGATCGCGGCGAATCGACACCCGCGCCGAAGTTTTTTTCGACGGTCGCGGGGCAGCATATGACGGATGCGGTGCGGTCGTCCGCCGTCGAACAGCCAGGCGCGCCGGTCTGTGCCCCTGCACGCGGCCGACGGACCCGCGCGATCGGAACCCGAGACCGCCATCGGCATGCTCGCCGACGCGGCGCAGGAGGGCGGGGACGCCGGGCGCCTCAGTCGGCGTTCCTGCGCCGGGCGCGTAAGCGCCGCGCCCGCGCGCTGATCGTCGCCGACACCGTCCGCAACTCCCCTGACAGCAGGAACGCCTGCACCAGCCCCTCCACCTCGTCGAGCACCGCGCCGTCCGGCCCGCACACCAGGCAGTGGTACCAGCATCGGCCGCGGTGCAGGCCGCCCGCGCCAGGCCCGAGCAGGTCACGGTAGATCCGCGTCGCCAGCTCGGACAGCGCCGCCGCCGTCTGCGCGGGCGTCCCGGTGTTGCTGATCCGCCACCACTGCTGGTCCAACCGGCCCGGCAGCGAGATCTCGACCACGTAAGTCAGCTCCGAGCTCGGATCACCCATAGCAAGCAATGGTGCCCAGCGGAGACCGTCCCGTTCGTCAACGACGCGCCGTCCGGGGCCGGGCCTCGGTCAGCGCCGCCCGCGATTCGATGTGACTCTTGCCACACGTGGTACATGCGCGTACCGTGCGGATGGTACGCCGAAGTACCACGCTGGGAGATGGCGCATGAACACAGTGCAACTGCCCGAAGGACCATCCACGCCGCCGTTCGTCCAGAACGTCGCGCTCATCGCGGGCCGGACCCGCGCCTGGCGACGCTGGCACCGGAAATACGGGTCCGCGTTCACGGTCCACGCGCCACGATTCGGCCGGACCGTCGTGATCTCCGACCCCGCCGAGGTCAAAGCCCTCTTCACCGCGAGCAGCGACGTCGCCGACAACTTCGATGTCAACCTCGGCCAATTCCTCGGTCCGGGTTCGCTGTTCGCGTTGCGCGGGGGCGAACACCGCAAACAGCGCAAGCTGCTCACCCCGCCCTTCCACGGCAGGCGGCTCGCGGTGTACGAACGGCTCGTCGAGGAGGAGACCGAACGCGAGCTGGCCACCTGGCCGTCGGGTATCGAGTTCGCGACGATGGACTCGATGATGCGGATCACCCTGAACGTGATCCTGCGCGCGGTCTTCGGCGCCGAGGGCCGGGAGTTCGACGAACTGCGTGACCTGCTGCCCCGGCTGGTCCTGGTCGCGTCCGCGCTCGCCGCACTGCCGGTGCCACGCGGATTCCTCGGCCGTTACGGGCCGTGGGCCCGCTTCATCGCGCACCGCAAGAACTACGACGAGATCGTCGGGCGACTCATCGCCCGCGCCGCCGCCGACCCCGGTCTCGCCGACCGCGACGATGTGTTGTCGATGATGCTGCAGGCCCGCTACGACGACGGCTCCGCGATGACCCACGGCGAGATCGCCGACGAACTGCTCACCCTGCTCACCGCGGGGCACGAGACCACCGCGACCACGCTGGCCTGGACCGTGGAGCGGTTGCGCAGGCATCCGGACGTGTTGCGGCGCTTGGTCGCCGAGGTCGACGCGGGCGGCTCCGACCTACGCGAGGCGACCCTGCTCGAGGTGCAGCGCGTCCGTCCGGTGGTCGACGCGACCGGACGCCAGGTGCGCGCGGAGACGATGTCGTTGGGGCGCTGGACGCTCCCGAAGGGCCAGCGAGTACTCGTGAGCATCCGGCTGATGCACGACAACGAGGAGCTCTTCCCGAGGGCGCGCACCTTCGACCCGGACCGGTTCGTCGGGGTGCGGCCGGGCACGTTCACCTGGATCCCGTTCGGCGGCGGCGCGCGCCGGTGCATCGGCGCGGCCTTCGCCACGATGGAGATGAACATCGTGCTGCGCACGCTGCTCAGGGATTTCACGCTGGAGACGACCGACGCGCCGGACGAGCGCGCGCACTTCCGCGGCGTAGCGCTGGTTCCCGCCAAGAAGGGCCGGGCGGTCGTGCGCAGGCGAACGCCGCGCCCCGCGGTCCCAGCCGACGCGCAGGCCGCCGAGGTGACGGCGTGACCGAGGGTCTCCTCGACGTCGGCCGCGGCGTCCGCCTCGCCTATCAGCGTCTCGGCGATCCGGACGGCACGCCGGTCGTCCTGATCGCCGGACTCGGTCAGCAGATGCACGCGTGGCCCGACGGTCTGTGCCTGCTGCTCACCGAACGCGGGCATCCCGTGCTCCGCTTCGACAACCGCGACGTCGGCGAGTCCGCTCATTGCGCGTTTCCGCCGCCGAGTCCGCTCGGCTTCCTGCGCAAGCGGTGGCATCCCGCTCAGTACCGGCTGAGCGACATGGCCACCGACACCGTCGGTCTGCTCGACGCGCTCGACATCGACGCCGTGCACCTGGTCGGCATGTCGATGGGCGGCATGATCGCGCAGACCGTCGCCGCCCGCTACCCCGAGCGCGTCACCTCGCTGACCTCCATCATGTCCACGACGGGCGCCCCGCGCGTCGGCCGCCCTGCGCTCTCGACGTGGCGGCGGATGTTCGGCAGACCGGCGGGCACCCGCGCCGAGCACGTGGACGCCGCCGTCCGCATGTTCCGGCACATCGGCTCCGCGGGCTATCCGTTCGACGAGGCCGCGGTACGCGCGGCGGCGGCCCTCGCCTGGGATCGCGACCCGCATCCCGCGGCCGGTGTCGCCCGCCAGCTCGCGGGAATCCTGTTGTCCGGCGACCGAACTCACGAACTCGGTGCCGTGACCGCGCCGACGCTGGTGCTGCACGGCGATCGGGACCTGATGGTGGCGCCGACCGGCGGCGCCGTCACCGCGCGTGCCATCGCGGGCGCCCGCTTGCGCACGCTCACCGGCATGGGCCACGACCTGCCCGAGGGCGTCTGGCCGACGCTCGCCGGCCTCATCGACGACCACATCCGCACCGCAGCCACCAGGAGCACCGATGCCCCGAAAAGCTAGGCCACTGTCCGGTCATCCGGCGATGATCACCGGCGCCGCTTCCGGTATCGGACGCGCACTCGCCCAGCATCTCTCGCACCGCGGATCCCCGGTCGCCATCGCCGACATCGACGCGGCGGGCCTGAAGGAGACCGCCGCGTCGCTGCCCGGCCCCGTCCTCACCCGCGTGCTCGACGTCCGCGACGCGGCCGACCAGCGGGCCTTCGCCGACGAGATCCGTGACTGGCTGACCGCGCCGTTGGCCGCGGTGTTCAACAACGCGGGCGTCGCGGTGTCCTCGTCGGTGCTCGACGCGGATGCCGAGGACGACGAGTGGTTGCGCCGGATCAACTTCGACGGCGTGGTCAACGGCACGCGCGCCTTCCTGCCGCTGCTCGTCGAGCAGGACAGCGGCGTGATCGTCAATACGTCGAGCGTATTCGGATTGGTCGGCATGCCGAACCAAAGCGCCTACTGCGCGGCGAAATTCGCGGTCCGCGGCTTCACCGACGCACTGCGCCAGGAACTTCGGTCCACGGGCGTCTCGGCGGTGACAGTGCATCCGGGCGGCATCACGACCAACATCGCGCGAAGCGCCAGGGTGCGCAAGGATCCCGAAGGGCGCGGGCGCAGCAAAGAGCAGCTGGCGGCGGAGTTCGAAGCGGTCACCCTGACCTCGCCCGAGAAGGCGGCCGACATCATCCGCCGCGGTGTCGAACAGGGCAAGGCGCGGATTCTCGTCGGGCCGGACGCCTACCTCTTCGACGCGCTGGCGCGGGTGACGCCGACCCACTATTACGCCGTGATCGCGCTGCTGGATCGAACGCTGCGCGCGAGGGGGCGGAAGGAGGCGCGGGCATGATCGACCATCTCGACGTGGTGATCGTCGGTGCGGGCCTGTCCGGCATCGGCGCGGCGCACCACCTGCAGACCGCGTTCCCCGCCCGCACGTACCTCGTGCTCGAGGCACGCGAGGCGATCGGCGGCACCTGGGACCTGTTTCGCTATCCGGGCGTGCGCTCGGATTCGGACATGCACACGCTCGGCTATCGGTTCCGGCCGTGGACCGACGCCAAGGCCATCGCCGACGGCCCCGCGATTCTCGACTACGTGCGCGCGACCGCCGCCGACGCGGGCATCGACCGGCGAATCCGCTTCGGGCACAAGGTCGTCGACGCGTCCTGGGACAGCGGTACGGCACGCTGGACACTCACCGTCGAACACGACGGGGCCTCGATCACCATGACGTGCTCGTACCTGTACGTCTGCGGCGGCTACTACCGCTACGACCGCGGCTACACCCCCGAGTTCGACGGTATCGAGGATTTCCGCGGCCAGGTCGTGCACCCGCAACACTGGCCCGGCGATCTCGACCACGAGGGCAAGCGCGTCGTCGTGATCGGCAGCGGCGCCACAGCGGTGACACTGGTCCCGGCCATGGCGCGCACCGCGGCGCACGTGACGATGCTGCAGCGTTCGCCCACCTACATCATGTCCGCTCCGACGGTGGACGCCGTGGCGACCCGGCTGCGGGCGCTGCTCGGTGACCGGCGCGCCTACACGATCACCCGGTGGAAGAACGTGGCCATCGGCACCCTCATCTACCAGCTCAGTCAGCGGCGACCCGCGATGATGCGCAAATTCGTCCGCGCGCAGACAATCAAGCAACTGCCCGAGGGCTACGCGGTGGACGTCCATTTCAATCCTTCCTACGGTCCCTGGGACCAGCGGCTGTGCCTGGTGCCCGATGCCGATCTGTTCCGGGTGATCGGCGAGGGCAGGGCGTCGGTCGTCACCGACCGGATCGACCGGTTCACCGAGCGCGGGCTGCTGCTGGCCTCCGGCGCGGAAATCGAGGCCGACATCGTGGTGACCGCGACGGGCCTGCAATTGCTCGCCCTCGGCGGCATCCGGCTCGCCGTCGACGGGCAGGAGATTCCGCTGCCGCAGACCATGGCCTACAAGGGCATGATGCTCAGCGGGGTGCCGAATTTCGCGTTCACCATCGGCTACACGAACGCGTCGTGGACGTTGAAGGCGGACCTCGTCGCCGAGTACGTCTGCCGGATGTTGCGGCACATGGACGCGCACGGCTACGACCACTGTGTGCCGGTGCCCGATCCTGCGATCGACGCCAGGCCGCTGCTGGATTTCCAGGCCGGTTACGTGCTGCGTTCGCTCGACCGGTTCCCGAAGGCGGGATCGCGGGCGCCGTGGCGGCTCGGCATGAACTACGCCCAGGATGTGCTCACCCTGCGTCACGGCCGGATCGAGGACGGCACCATCCGGTTCGGGCGGGCCACGCCGCACCGCGCCGACTCCGAGGTGCTTGCGGGACCCGCCGGTCACTAACCTGGTCGATGTGACCCGTGCCGAGCCCGTCCCCACGACCGCCGCCGAGTCTGTGCCGGAATCCGGATTCCGGCGCAGGCTCCTCGACGCGATGGCGGACGCGGTGCGCGAGCGCGGCTACCGGGACGCCACGGTGGCCGACGTGGTCCGGGCCGCGCGCACCTCGCGGCGCACCTTCTACGAGCACTTCGCCAGCAAGCAGGACTGCTTCATCGCGCTGCTGACCGAGCGGAACAACCAGACCATCCGGCAGATCTACGAGGCCGTCGATCCGGGGGCGCCGTGGCGGACACAGGTCCGCCAGGCCATCGAGGCGTGGCTCAGCGCGTCGAAGACCGACCGGACGATCACCCTCGCCTGGATTCGCGACACCCCCGCGCTCGGTGAGAACGCGCGGCAACTGCACCGCGACGCCGCCGACGCCTTCATCGCCTTGATCCAGAACCTCAGCGCGACACCGGAATTCGGCGCATCGGGCGTCCATCCCGCGACGCGCAAGACGGCCACCATTCTGTACGGCGGATTCCGCGAACTCATCGCCTCCACCGTGGAGGACGGCGAGGACATCGCCGATATCGCGGAGGTGGCCGTGGAAACCGCCATCGCCCTGCTGGGGCCCCGCTACGACCCCGAGAGCCGCCCCTAGCACCGCCGGGGCCGAAGTTCAACGCGGCCTTCCAAGGTTCGCCTGCACGACACCGGGATTCGAGAGGACAATAGCGAGTTCGCCGGCCGCGTAGCGGGCGCGCAGTACCTTCTTGTCGAACTTGCCGACGCTGGTCTTCGGCACCTCGGGCAGGAATGTCCAGCGTTCCGGCACTTGCCATTTCGCCACCCTGCCCGTGAGGAACGCGCGCAGCGCGCCCGCGTCGGCCTCGGCTCCGGCGCGCAACGTGGCGGCGACGACGGGGCGCTCGTCCCATTTCTCGTCGGGGACCCCGAACACCGCGGCCTCGACGACATCGGGATGCGCCATGATCGCGTTCTCGAGTTCGACCGACGAGATCCATTCGCCGCCGGACTTGATGATGTCCTTCGCCCGATCGACCAGGGTCAGGTAGCCGTCGGCGGTGACGATGCCGACGTCGCCGGTGCGCAGCCAGCCGTCACGGAACGCGTCGGAGCCGACCGCGCCCGCGTCCGGCGAGTAGTAGGAGGCGGTGATCCAGGGGCCGCGAACTTCCAGCTCGCCCACCGCTTTTCCGTCGTGCGGCAGCTCAGCGCCGTCGTCGCCGACGAGCCGTGCCTGCACCGGTGCGGGAAAACGGCCCTGGGTGACACGGTAGGCATAGGCCGCCTCGCCTTCGGCACCGTGCGGCGGCCACGCGACGCAGCCCAGCGGCGAGGTTTCGGTCATGCCCCAGGCCTGAATGATGCGCACTCCGTGGCGGTCCTCGAAGGCCCGCATCAGCTGCGGAGGCACGGCCGAGCCGCCGACCACGACCGCCCGCAGATGACCGAGGTCCTGCGGGACCGCGTCGACGGCGGCAAGCACCCCGTTCCATACGGTCGGCACAGCGGCGGCGAAGCTGGGTCGCTCGGCCGCCATCAGCTCGAGCAGCGGTGACGGCTGCAGGAATCGGTCGGGCATCACCAGCGAGGCGCCCACCATCAGCGCCGCGTAGGGCAGGCCCCAGGCGTTGGTGTGGAACATGGGCACGATCGCCAGCACCCGGTCCCCCGCCCTGATGCCCATGCCGTCGGCGGTGCACGCGTGCATGGAGTGCAGCCAATGGGAACGGTGCGAATAGACGACGCCCTTCGGGTCGCCGGTGGTGCCGGAGGTGTAGCACATCGCGGCGGCGGACCGCTCGTCGAGCACGGGGAAGTCGAACGTGGTCGGATACGCGGCGAGCAGCGTGTCGAGTTCGTGCACCGCGACGCCCTCGGGTGCGGGCAACGCCGATGCGTCACCGTTGGCGACGATGACGTGGCGGACGGTCCGCAGCCGCGGCAGCACCTCCGCGAAGGCGGGAGCGAGCGATCCGTCGACGATCACCACCCGGTCCGCCGCGTGATCGCTTTCTCGGAGCATGGGGGCGCCCGTGAGCCCGGGCCGAGATAGCCGGCCCGGGCTCACCTGGGTGTCTCAGCCGCGCAGCGCGGAGGCGAAGATCGACGGCAGGGCGGCGACGCCGGGGTTCTTCGCGAAATCGGTCAGACGCCGCAGGGTCGTGGCGCCGGTGCGGTTGGTGACGAACCACGGCGGCTTCGGCGACAAACTGAATTCGCCGTGCAGCAGCGACCGCGGCGAGGGACGGAACGGGCCGCGGACCACCGTTCGCTCCGGTTCGGCGATCAGCAAGGCGTTGTGGACAACGCCGATGCCGCTCTGGATATCGGCCAGCGCGTGGCCGGGGAACGCGCCCCACGTGGCGCGGGCGGTGAGGTAGCCGAGGCCGGTCCAGGCGTTGACGGCGATGGTGCCGTAGCGCAGGTCGGTCACGGCCTTGTCGAATCGCTCCCCTAACCTTTTGATGCTGGCGGGGTGGGCGATGATGTTCGCGCCGAGCGTGCCCTCGAACTCGTCATTGCACACCTGAACCGCCCGCGCCAGGAATGTGGCCGCGTCGCCGGGCAGTTCGATCACGCCGAGCACCGGGGCGAAGTATTCGGTGTGCAGCGCGGGTTCGCGCCGATCCGGCGCCAAGCCCTCGATGAGCGTGCGTGCGCCGATCGCCTGCGCCTGCGGATAGGTCCGGCGCGCAGTCGCGACGCGGTCAGCGGATCCCGGGTAGTAGTCCGGCCGTTGCGGCGCACGCTCGATCGCCGCGCGCAGTTCGTCGAGGAACCGTTCCTTCTGCGGCCAGTCCGCGGAGATCACCGCGATCTGCGCGGCGACGCAGTTGTACCCGTTGTTGTGCAGCCGCTGGGTGGCCAAGTGCTCGGCCTGGAAACGCAGGTCCGCCTTCGACCAGCGACCCGGCACCACAATGGTCGGCGAGACGCCGCCGAGCTCGCTGGTGATCGGCTTGTTCAGTTGGGGCGTGCCCGCCGCCTTGTTCCGTTCGCCCTCGGCGCCGGTGCCGAAGACGATGGCGTCGTGGGTGAGCGCGCTGCCGGTCATGTGCACCGCGTCCACGTCGGGGTGGTGCACCAACGCCGAGCCCACCTCCGCGCCGCCGGTGATCACCTGGACGAAACCACGCTCGATCACCGGAGCGAAGATCTTCTCCAGCACCGGCAGCAGCGGGTCGGTGATCGGGTTGAGCTTCAGCGCCACCACCCGGTTGTCCGCGTAGAGCTGGTACAGCACGTCCAGCGGGGCGATCGAGAAGATATTGCCCGCGCCGAGCACGACGCCGATGCCGCCGGTGTTGGCCGGCGTGCGCTGACCGAGACCCGCGTGGGCACGGATCGTTTCGGCGTCGACGCCGGGCCGCGACCAGACCTCGGCGCTGAAACCGTTGAGCAGCAGCGCATCGAACATGCCGTGCGGGAACACCTCTACGGCGGTGCGGCCGCCGGGCGCCGGACGGATCGGGAATCCGTCGACAGGACTGCGCCCTTCCTCCAGCGCCAGCAGCGATTCCGCGAGCGCCGCGGCCCCGGTCAGCAGGGAGTACGGTCCGCTGACCCATTCCTCACCCAGCAGGGGCGAGTCCAGGGTCAGCTTCTTGATCCGGGCGGCGGTCTCGACCCACTCCTGCGCGTGCCGCGCGGTATTGCTGTGAATCTGGTCCAGCAGCTGCCTGCGGGCGGACAGCGAGGTTCGAGCCCACTCGATCTCACCGCGTCGTAGCGCGGCGACGGCGGCCTCGACGGTTGCGGTCACCGTGGTGGTCATGACTCGTTTCCTTCCGAATCGGCGTCCTCGCGGATCATGTCGGCGGCCTTCTCGCCGATCATGATCGTGGGCGCGTTGGTGTTGCCCCGGACGACCGACGGCATGACCGAGGCATCGGCCACGCGCAGACCGCGCAGGCCGAGCACGCGCAAGCGCGGGTCGACGACGGCGCCGATGGCGCAGGTCGAGGTGGGGTGGTAAAGCGTCTGCGCGGTGCGGGCCGCGAAATCGAGCAGCTCGGCGTCGGAATCACCGGCGGGCGTGCGGAATTCGCCGGTGGTGAGCTCGAGCAGCGCGGGCTGATCGGCGATCTCGAGCGCGCTGCGCAGACCGGCGATCACACTCTGCCTGTCGGCTTCGGTGCCGAGGTAGTTGTGCCGGATGCGCGGCGCCGTGCCAGGGGCCGCGGAACGCAGGGTGAGTTCGCCGCGGCTGGTCGGGTCGACCAGGCAGGGACCGAACGCGTACCCGTGCTCGGTCGCGGCGCCGAGGCCTTCGCCGTGGAAGAGCACCGGCGCCATGTGGAACTGGATGTCCGGACCGGCGAGACCGGTGCGGGTCTCGATGAATCCGCCTGCCTCGCCGACATTGGAGGTCAGCGGCCCGCGGCCCGCTTCCTGCAGCAGACCGAGGTTCTCCGGGGTGAGCGCGGTCATCAGTGACTCGCGATCGGTGCGGTAGTTGAGGAACACCGACAGGTGGTCCTGCATGTTCTGCCCGACCGGCAGATCGCGGACCGTTTCGATGCCGAAGGCCGACAGCTGTTCGGCCGGGCCGACACCCGACAGCAGCAGCAACTGCGCCGATCCGTAGGCGCCCGCGGCCAGCACCACCTCGCGGCCGGCGCGAATCTCTTCCGTGCTCCCGTTACGGCCGATGACGACGCCGGTCGCGCGGCCGTTCTCGAACACCACCCGGTGCGCGAGCGCGTCGGTGATCACGGTCAGGTTGGGGCGCGACGCGGCCGGGTGCAGATAGGCGGCAGCGGCGCTGCACCGCATGCCGTCGCGCTGGGTCACCTGGTAGCGGCCGACGCCCAGCTGCGTGGCCCCGTTGAAGTCGTCGTTGCGCGGGTGGCCCGCCTGTTCGGCGGCGAGCAGGAACGCCTCGCTCAGCGGATGTTCCGATCGGCTCTCGCTCACCGCCAACGGCCCGCCGACGCCGTGGTAGGCGTCCTTCCCGCGTTCGTTGTCCTCGGCCTTCAGGAAGTACGGGAGGACCTCGTCGTAGCTCCACCCGTCGGCGCCACCCGCGGCCCAGCCGTCGTAGTCGGCGCGCGCGCCGCGGATATAGATCATCGCGTTCATCGAACTCGACCCGCCGAGCACGCGCCCGCGCGGCAGATAGGCGCGGCGGAAGCCGAGACCGGGTTCGGGCTCGGTGTCGTAATCCCAGTCGAGCGGGCTCTTGAACAGCGAAGGAAAGGCGACCGGCAGATGGATCTCGTCGGCGATATCCTGCGGACCGGCCTCGATCACGGCCACCCGCACCCGCGGGTCCTCGGACAATCGACTGGCCAGCACGGATCCGGCGGATCCCGCGCCCACGACCACGTAGTCGTACACGGTCGGCACCTCTCTCGAAAGCATCCTCGAATCGGGGCGCTATGACCCCGGTCACTGTCGCAGTCGATACTGCGGGCCAGAGGCAGCCGCCCACCATGTGCGCGAGTTTGCGGATACCGTCCCCCCGACTGTGCGCCAGCACAGTCCCGATCCAGAGCGGATGCCTACCATCGAACCCATGACCGCGCTGATCGAGCCGCCGACGAACGATTCCGCCGCCGTGGCACGCACCCTGCTCGCCGAGGTCGACGACCTCACCGCGGAGCTCGTCGGCCGCATTCGCACCGGCGATCACGCGTACGCGGAATCGACGGCGCTCACCGACGCCGAGCTGGGGCTCGTCGTGCGCGACAACCTCGTCTCGGTGCTCGGCCAGCTCTCCGGGAATTCGGGGCGCAGACTGCAGCCCGCCACCGTGGTCGGTCGCGTCAAAGCCGAGCTCGGCGTGCCGCTGGCCGCGGTGCTGCACGCCTACCGTTTGGCCGGGCGGCTGCTGTGGGAGCGCGCGCTCGGGGCGTCGACCGGCACCAACCTCGACGTGCTGCCACAGCTCGGTTCGGAGATGTGGCGGATCATCGACGACTACTCGGGTGCGGCGGCCGAGGCGTACGGCGACTACCTCACCGAGCGAGTCCGTCGCGACGACTCCGAGCGCCGTGCGCTGCTGCGCAGGCTACTCGACGGGGACGCCGACGATCCGACTCAGCGCGACATCGCCCGCGCCCTGCACCTGCCCCCGCTCGGCAGCTTCCTCGTGGTGCACGCCGAGGCCGATGCCGAGGCGCCTGCGCCGCTGCTCGGCATCGAGGACCGGTTCCGCGCCGAATTCATCGAATCGATCTGGATCACCGAGGCGGGCGCCCGTATCGGCCTGCTGAACCTGGCCACCGCGCGCGTGCAGGACCGGGTGCTCGACCGGCTCCGCGACCACGCCACCGGCCGCATCGGCGTGAGCCGCACCTTCACGACCGCGGGGCACGCCAGCCTCGCGCTGCGCGAGGCCGAACTGGCCGGCCGCTGCGCACCGCCCGGCGCCGCCACGGTCACCGTCTACGGCAACACACCCATTCCGCTCGTGCTCGCGCATGCTCCGTCCGCCTCACACCAGCTGGCCGACGACGTGCTCGGGCCCGTTCTCGAGCTGCCCGCCGAGGAACGCGACACCCTCCTCGACACGCTCGCCCTGTGGTTCGAATGCGGTGGTTCCAATACCGAAGTGGCGCAACGCCTGCACTACCACCGCAACACCATCCACTACCGGCTGCGCCGTATCGAAACTCTCACCGACCGCCGCTGCTCCGATCCGAAGGCGTCCGCCGAGCTCTACATCGCGCTGACGGCCGTGCGGCTCATCGGGTTGGACCGGTCCTGAGCATTCCGGGTCCGCCGAC
The DNA here is from genome assembly GCF_040654065.1 of Nocardia sp. NPDC050793. Lineage (NCBI taxonomy): Bacteria > Bacillati > Actinomycetota > Actinomycetes > Mycobacteriales > Nocardiaceae > Nocardia > Nocardia sp. NPDC050793. Next base: position 156,208 of record NZ_JBFAHG010000012.1, on the reverse strand, counting down.
GTCGTCGCCCGCGGACCCGGATGCCATGGGGTCAGCCGATCAGATCGGCGATGCGGTCGACCTGCCCGGGATCGGAGCCGTAGCAGTAGAGCATCACTTCGTCCGCGCCGAGATCGGCGAATTGCTTTATCGTCGTGCGGATCTCGTCGGGTGTGGTGCGCAGGCCGGACACCATGTTGTCGGCCCAGCCACTGAACTCGTAGTAGGCGCCGATGGCCGCGCGGGCGTCGTCGATCACGTGCTGCGGGCCGAGGGCTACGTTGACCTGGGCGACCATGCGCGGTTCGCCGTCACGGCCGTGGTCGTGCCAGGACTTGCGGACGGAGTCGAACAGGTCACCGGCCCAGTGCGGCGGGACCGCGGAGAGGAACCCGTCGCCCCAGCGGGCGATGCGTTCCAGCGCGGCGGGCTTGAAACCGCCGAAGAGGATCGGCGGCCCGCCCGGACGGACGGGCGCCGGGCCGATCGGGCCGCACTCGACGCCGAACGGCTCGCCGGACCACAGGTTGCGCAGCTGCGCGAGTTGCTCGTTCATCCGGCGGCCCCGGCCGCGCAGCTCGGTACCCGACGCGAGGTGATCGTCGGCGCGGCCGCCGACGCCGAGCCCGAGCACCAGCCTGCCGCCGGACATACGGTCCAGTGTCGCAACCTGTTTGGCGAGCAGCGCCGTGTCGCGCAGCGGAGCGAGCAGCACCTCGGTCTGCACTTTGACGCGTGTGGTCGCGCCCGCGATGACCGACAAGGCGATCATCGGTTCGGGGTTGTCGTAGACGAGGCGGTCGAGCAGGCCGAGCGTCGAGAACGGTCCCGCATCGGCGCGGCGAGCCCAATCGAGCAGAACGACGGGGTCGGAGATCGGCAATCCGAGTCCGATATGCATGGATTCCTCCAGGAAAATGGGTGGGCAAATTACGCCGCCCACTCCATCGCCCGGCATCATGCCAGCGTGGGCTCCCATTCTGCGGCTGTACTTCTAGGGAGCACCAATCGGATTACGGCCACTGTAGATTCGGCCGTCGCGAAGCACAAATCGGAGCGTCCCGACTGGCGAAACAGACGGCGCGGCAAGCACTGTCGTCCGGCTCAGGGACAGTCGGTGGTCAGCGGGCCGCCCCGCAACGCGGCGTCGATCAGCTGCTGGACCGCGGCGTCGATCGGTTCGTCGGCGTGGGATACCAGGCGTCCGGGGCAGAACGATTGCACGCTCGCGTTCGTCGCACCGGGCAGGGTTTCCCGCTCCGCGCCCGCGTCCTCGGAGAACAGGTGGTAGGCGGGCAGGTCCGGGGGAACCGCCGGTGCGGCGTTCAATGCGGTGAGGAACGGCGACCCCGGGCTCAGGTCACGACAGCCCGGGTAGAACGGGGCGCACAGCAGAGCGAGCGCTTCACCGTTCTCGGGCGTGCCGACATCGATGTAGCTGCCCACCGACGCGCGCCCGTCGAGGAACTTCACGTAGTGGCGCTGGGCGAGTCCGCCCATCGAGTGACCGACGAGATCCACTCGCGCCGAACCGGTTTCGCGTCGGATCGCGGCGACCTCGTCGGCGACGGCGCGGGCCGAGTGGGCCAGCGGCGCGGTCGCCGTAGGTTCTCCGGGCAGCACCATCGCGTAGGCGGTGTAGCCGCGCGTGCTCAACCACGCCCGCAGGGTCTCGAGTTTGCCGACGTTGGCGTCGAAACCGCCTATAACGAGTACGGGATTCGTCGCAGTACCGTCCACCGGGTCGGCGGCCGCTGGTCCGGCGAGGCCCAAACACACCGTGACCGGAACAAGAAGGGTGAGAATCCTGCGTGCCGTATCCATCGACCTGCTTCCTCGGAGACGGGATGTCGGTGGGGACTGTAGCCTTCTAGTAGTCACAGAGCTTCACCCAGTCGTTGTCCCGATCGCGGTTGTCCCTCGCGAACAGGCCCGCATCGGAGACATACGGGACGGCCAGATCGAAATCACCGCTGCGGTAGATCAACCATTTGCGGTCCTTCCCGTTCAGCAGCTCGGCGTCCTCGCCACCTTCGAGGAATCCGCTGAAGCTGAAGCTGTGGCTCTCGCTCTCGATCTTGTTGTTGCTGATGTAGGCGTACTGGTAGGTGTAGGCGTAGAAGTAGCCCCACCTGTCCACCGTGTCGGAGCAGCTGCCCGAGTTCGAGTCCGAGTAGGACTCGGCCTGCGCGGTCCCCGCACCCGCCGCCAGCGCGACACCAGAAGCCAGCAGCGTCAACAGAATTCGCTTCATCATTCCCACCCACTGTGCCGTGGACCCGATGTCCACCGTCGAACACCGATCGTATGGCGGCCGCCCCATCGGTCTCCTTAACGGAGACATAAAGCGCCACCACACAGTGCTCGATCAAATGACTTCGCGGTACCGCACCCGTGCTCCGGCGCACGAAGGATCGAGGACACGGGTGAGGAATTCGAGCTGGTCGGCCAGGGCCCGCTGCTGCCACGGGCCGTGGTAGACGTCGAAGTGGTCGACGGGATATTCGCGGAGTTGCGCCAGCTGTCCGGCCTTCGCGGCGGTCCGGCGAGCCGCGGCGGGCGGCGCGACACGATCGTTCGTGCCGACCTGCACCAGCATCGGGCACGGCACGCGGCTCGCGAAGGTGATGGGCCGGTTCAGTCCGACCTCCAGCGCGGTACGCGCGCACACCTCGTTGCGCCAGGTCGGCCCCGCCATCGAGAGGCAGGCTTCCTCGGCACCGGGGGTGCTCATCATCGCCGCGGACCCGGGCGGCCCGACGATCGGCACGTGATACGGCGTCCGCTCGGTGAGGGCGCGAGCCACGTCGCGCAACCCGTGCGCGGCCGCGCGAGCAAGCTGGCCGACACCGGCGTAGCGCGCGAGCTGGGCCAAGGTGGCGAACCCGTCCATCGCGGGTGTCAGCGAGACGATCGCCGCGACGCGTCGGTCCTGCGCCGCGACCGCGACGACGTGACCGCCGGAATACGAGGTCCCCCACAGCGCGATCCGGCCCGGGTCGACGCCCGGCAGGTGACGGGCGGCCGCGATGGCCGCGTGGTAGTCCTGACGCTGACGCCGGACCGAAACATATTGGCGGGGTGCGCCTTCGGACTCGCCGAAGCCGCGGTAGTCGAAGACGAACGCGTCGAGACCGGAGTCTGCGAAGGACTCGGCATAGCCGAGCAGGCCGGTGTCGCGGGTACCGCCGAAGCCGTGCGCCATGACCACGCAGGGGCGACCGCCCGGCGCGTCCTTGCCCGCGGTGAGATGCCAGGCGGCGCAGCGGACGCCGTGGCTGGTGAAGGTGATCGCGTTCCTCTTCATCGCGTTCCTTCCTGGGCGGAGACCGACAGGGCAGGCGTGACGGCGGTGAACCTCAGCGCGCTGTCCTCGACCGGCCCCTCACGCAGCCGCTCGACATCCTCTTCGTAGGCGTGCTGGAACCTCCATGGGCCGCTCGTACCCGCCCGTGGGAACTTCGCGATTCCGCGCTGGACATAGCCCGAACTCAGTTGCATGAGCGGCACCCGCTCCATGTCCGGATCGTCCAGCACCGGCTCGACCGTGCCGTGGCCGTGGGAGTCCATGTAGTCGAGCAGCCGGCAGAAGTGCTCGCACACCAGGTCCACCCGAAGCGTCCAGGAGAGGTTCGTGTAGCCGAGGGCGAACACGAGGTTCGGCACCCCGGAGAGCATCATGGCCTTGTAGCCCGTCGTGTCCGGCACATTCACCGGCTGTCCGTCGACGCCGAGCTGGATCTTGCCGAAGGGCGACATGGTCAAACCGGTTGCGGTCACGATGATGTCGGCGGCCAACTCCTGGCCCGACTCCAGCAGGATGCCCGTCTTGGTGAACCGGTTGATCCGGTCGGTGACGACCGAAGCCCGTCCGGCCGAGATCGCCTTGAACAGATCGCCATTGGGCACCATGCACACCCGCTGTTCCCACGGGTTGTAGCGCGGGGTGAAGTGCGTGTCGACGTCGAAGTGCGCGGGCAGTTGCCGGCGCACGGTGGCGATCAGGAGCTTGCGCATCACCTTCGGAGCGCGCTTGCACGCCTTGTAGATTCCGCGAGTGACCATGATGTTCTTGCGCCGGATGATCCGGTGCGCGCGCTGGTGGCCGAGCACTTTGTTCAGCGTGTTGGCGAGCGCGTCCTCGGCCGGAAGCGAGATCACGTAGCTCGGCGAGCGCTGCAGCATCGTGATGTGGCTCGTCTTGCCTGCCATCGACGGGATCAGCGTGACGGCCGTCGCGCCGCTGCCGATCACGATCACGCGCTTGCCTGCGTAGTCCAGATCCCGCGGCCAGTGCTGCGGGTGGATCACCCGGCCCTCGAAGTCTTCGACGCCGGTGAACTCGGGCGTGAAACCCGCCTCGTGGTCGTAGTATCCGGTGCCCAGGAAAAGGAACCGCGCGGTGAATTGCTCTGTTTCGTCGGTTCCCGACCGCTGGGCGGTGACGGTCCACAACCCGTTCGACGAGGAGAACTCTGCGCCGAGCACCCGGTAGCCGAAGCGGATGTGCTCGGCCAGCCCGTTCTCGGCGACGGTCTCCCGCAGGTAATCCATGATGGCGTGCCCGTCGGCGATCGACTTGCGATGGGTCCACGGCTTGAAGCCGAAGCCGAAGGTGGGCATGTCCGAGTCCGAGCGAATGCCGGGGTACTGGAACAGATTCCAGGTGCCGCCGATCGAGTCGCGGCACTCGAGGACCGCGAACGACGTACCAGGGCGCCGGGTTGCGAGGTGGTAGGCGGCGCCGATGCCGGAGATTCCGGCGCCGATGATCAACACATCGAAATCGGCGGTCCGGGTCTTGCTGATGGTCGCGATCGTCACTGATCTTCTCCTGGCCACGGGAGGGGCGGGGTTGTGATGCAGTTCACGCTAGGTCTGGAGGCATCGTTGCGGTATGTCCCGACGCCTAGTCTTTGAATGAAAGTATGTGCGGTGGCACACTGGCGTTCATGAACGATCCGACGCCGCCGGAGCTCGTCGAGCTCATGGGCGACGTGGCCGAGGCGATGCTGGCCGACGTCGACGAGCTCGTCGCCGAGATGGACGCCGCGGAGATCGAACTGACGCCGACGGTGGGCGCCGACGCGGCACTCGTGGCGGACATGTCGGCGAGCAACCGCGCCAATGCTGTGCGGGTGTTGACCATGTTCGCCCGTCGCGACGCCAAGACGTCGCCGATCGACGTACCGCCCGAGGCGCTCGACGTCGCCCGTACCGTCGCGCGGCGCGGCATCGATCTCGACGTGATCTTCCAGTCCTACCGGCGCGGGCAGAACGTCGCCTGGCGGCGCTACATGGCGCACGCCATTCGCGTGGTCCCGTCGGGCCCGCTGCTCGTGCAGCTGCTGGAGATCTCCTCCCAGCGCATGTTCGAGTACGTCGACCACGTCATCAGCCGGGTCATCGCCGCCGCGCAACGCGAGCGCGAGGAGGTGCTCGGCGGCGCTCTCGCGCGGCGCACCGAAACCGTCCGGCTGATCCTCGACGGCGCCCCGATCGACAGCGGGCGGGCCGGCGAACGGCTGGGATACGAGCTCGCCCGGCTGCACACCGCGCTCGTGTTGTGGGCTCAGCCGCCCGGTGAGATCCAGGGTGCTCTGGAGGCCGCGGCCACGATGCTGGCGCGAGCCGCCGGTGCGCGGCCTCCGCTCACGCTGTCCGCCGGAGCCTCCACGCTGTGGGCGTGGTTGGGTACCGACTCCGAGCCCGCGGTCGACGCGCTGCGCGAGGCGCTCGACCGAGCGCAACCGGGCATCCGTGTCGCCGTCGGCCCCACTCGTCCCGGCATCGCCGGCTTCCGCCGTTCGCACGATGCGGCTGTTGTCGTTCACAATCTGCTGGCGGGGCACCAGGGCGGCGCACGGCTCGCGCTCTACCGTGATCTGGAGGTCACCGCGCTGGCCGCGCAAAACCATGATCGCGCAGCCGAATTCGTCGCGGCGACACTCGGTCCGCTCGCCGCCGACACACCCGGCGCGGAGCGCTTGCGCGAGACCCTGCGGGTCTTCCTCGACGAAGCCGAGAACGGGCCCCGCGCCGCCGCCCGCCTGCACACGCACCGCAATACGGTGCTGCAGCGCATCGCCCGCGCGACCGAACTGCTCGGCCACCAGCCCGGCGAACGCAGGCTGGCGGTCGAGCTGGCTCTCGAACTCGCCCATCAGATCGGTCCCCGGGTGCTCAACCGGGCTTGATCCGCGCGACGACTCCGGCGAAGCCGCCGCCGACGTCATAGCTGTGGCCATGGGCTCTCCGATCTATCGGTGTTGCCGTTCCGATCGGCGACGAGATGAGGAATCGCGCTACGATCGTCGTGCAACTGGCCTTCGAGGCAGGTGACCGGCTCCTCGACGTCGCGTTCCGGCGCTCGCCGACCGGAGACGACGTCACGATCGACGAGGCGCGACGCCTCGTCGCCGCCTACCTCGAGACGTACGCGTCGCAGGACTGACGCGCCGCCCGATCACGCTTCGCGCGAAAAAGGGCATCCACGGCCTGCGGGAGTGGGTCCGTTGCAACTGCCGCCGGTACACCGGCCCGACTCCGCTGGAAGAAGTGTTCAGCTCGCCGATTCTTCCGCCGGAGTCCTGAACGGGCAGAAGGCAATTCACGCCGGACTACACACCCCGATGCGATAGTTCCTGGCGCGCACCGAGTCATCTCGGGGCGGACCGCTGAATGCCGCAGCGCCCGGATCGTGCATCGATCCGAGCGCTGAAACTTCGTTAACGGCAACGATTTACGGCGAGCCGCGGTGTTCCTCGGCGAGCCTCGCGTGCACCGCCAGTTCGTCCAGGAACCGGTCGATACTGCCCGAAACAGCGCTCGGCGCGTCGAGACGTTCACGCACCACGTACTCGGCGCGGTCGAGCACCGCCGCGATCAGGTCCTGCCCGAGCTCCTCCCGCAACTGCCGATTCACCTGCGCGACACGGTCCGCGCCGTAGCCGCGCACCCGATCGACCTCGGCGGCCGCGGTTCTGCGCAGCTCCGCGAGGATGCGTTCCGCGTCGGCGCGGGCCTCCTCGTGGATATGGGCCACCTCGGTGCGTGCCGTCGCGGCCGCTTCGGCGAAAGCCCGTTCGGCGGCGGCCAGTCGAGCCGTCGCTTGCGAGCTCTCCTCCAGTTGCGTCCGAATCGCCTGCTGGGAGCGCAGCATCGCCGCTTTCACCTGCGGCACAACCCATTTGACCAGCGCGCCGACGATGACGGCGAAGCCGAGCAACTGACTCAGGAATACCGGCCAGTTCCAGGTGATGTCGTAGATGCCGTCACGTTCGCTCACCGGCGCCACCTCCGATCACTCGGTCGGCCAGTTCACGAGCCAGCGGATCGATGTGTCCGCGCAGCCGCGCAGCCGCCGCGTCCGCATCGGCCCGCAGCTGGTTCACGGCTCCGGCGACCATCTCGTCGGACTCATCCCGCGCTCGCTCGCGTGCGGCGTGCAGGATCGCGCGGCCTTCGTGTCTGGCCTGTTCGCGCACCCGCGCGGCCTCGCCGCGAGCCTGCGCCACCGAGGACCGCAACCGATCCTCGGCCGCCTCGAAGAGCTCCCGCGCCCGCTGCCCGTCGACGGCGGTCTCGGCGACACGGGCCTCCCGCTCGGCGAGCACATCGCGGATCGGTGGCACCACGAACAGCCAGACGACCGCGAGCACGAGCAGGAAGATCGACAGTTCGACGAAGAAGGTTCCGTTGGGGATCAGGAAGTTCTGTTCCGCAAGGGTTCTCGTGCTCATGTCATTACTTTCCCGGCGCGGCGAAGGCGAACAGCGCCATGAACGTCAGGTTGATGAAGTACACGGCGTCGACCAGGCTCACCGCCATCAAATAGTTACCGCGCAGCCTGCCCTCGGCCTCCGGTTGCCGGGAAACGCCGTTGATCAGCGCCGAACCCGCCATCCCGTTGCCATACCCCGCGCCGATCGCGCCGCCGACCATCATCAGTCCGCCCGCGAGCAGGGCCGCCGCCTGGACGATCGTCTCATGGGTCACGTCTGCCATTTCTGTTCTTCCTTTCCCCGTTGAATAGGAATGTGTGGCCGGAATGCGAAGGCGCCCGGCGCGATTCAGTGGCTCTCGTGCTCGCGCACGGTGGCCTGACCGAAGTAGAGGATGGTGAGCAGCGCGAAGATGAAGGCCTGGATGAGCCCGACGAACAGGTCGAACAGTTTCCACGCGGCGTTCGGGGCCCAGCTGAGCCAGGCAGGCAGTAGCGCGATCACCGAGATCATCACCCCGCCCGCGAACATATTGCCGAACAACCGCAGCGCCAGCGAGAGCGGTTTCGCCAGCTCCTCGATAACGTTGATGAAAACCATTGGCCCCCAGCCGGTATGCCCCTTCAGCACCTGCTTCACATGCCCGATCGGACCGCGCCGCGCCATACCGGCGGCCTGGTAGCAGACGAACACGAACAGGGCGAGCGCGTAGGTGAAGTTGACGTCGGCGGCGGGCGGTTTGATCAGCTCACCGTCGCCGTACTGCACAGGCAGCACGGACAACCAGTTCGACAGCAGCACGAAGACGAACAGCGTCACCGCCAGCGGCAGCACGAAAGGCGCGACCCGAAGGCCGACAGCGCTTTCCACCTGACCGCGCAGCTGCACCGTCACGGTCTCGAAGAACAACTGCACCCCGTTCGGGACGCCGGACGTCAGCCTGACGCGCAGCCAGAACGCGAGCCCCAGCACGACAGCGGCCGCGACCACGGTGGCGAGGATGGTGTCCACATTGAACGCCATACCGAATAGGTATGTCGTTTCATGGTGTCCCACTTCCACTTTCGTCATCGTGCACCTCGCACAACCGACGCCGACACGGCGAGCAGCACGGCCACTTGGAAAGCCGCCAGCCCGAAGAGAATGCCGAAGCCATCGGGTCGCGCGAGGACACCCACGATCAACGCGAGTCCCGTGATGCCGAACAACCGCACCCCGCTCGTCGCCGCCAACCACTCCTTGCCCGACGCGGTGCCACCACCCGAAATCCGCGCTACGGCGACCCGGGTGAGCCACGCGTTGACGTAGCCCAATCCCACTCCCGCACAAACGAATAGGCCTAACACCAGGCGATCCAGCATCCCGGCCACCGCCAGAACCACGGTTCCCACTCCGACGGAGACGAAGATCGGACGACGGTCCGCACCGACCGACATAAACCCTCCCATAGCAATGATGTGATGCTCTGTAGTAGGAGCACTACATCCGGTCACACCCCCATTCTCTCTTACTACTTCCCGTAGTACAAGAGGTTTCGGACAAATCGGACATTTACGCGCCTACCTCCCCCGCCCGAGCTGCGCAACTTCGGCCGCGACCCGGGACGGCACAGTCGATCGGCCCGCCCGAACCGCAGGTGCGGTCGCTAGAACATCCCGTTCTGGTTCAACGCATCCTCGGGGATGTCCTGCATGACATCCCAGTGCTCGGCCAACCTGCCGTTGTCGAGACGGAAAATATCCATGATCGCCACCCCTGGCCGACCAGGGAGGCGGACCGCGTGGACATGTGCGACAACGTAATCACCCTCGGCCACCATGCGTTTGACCTCCACCGACAGCGCCGGGAACGTCTCCTTCAGAAAGGCCAGTCGCGCCTGAAGCCCTTCGACTCCGTCCGCGATGAGCGGGTTGTGCTGGATGTAATCGTCGGACAGGTATCGGCGCGCGGCGCCGAAATCCTTTCTGTTGAAAGCGGCCTCGTAGAAGGCCGCGACGATCTCCTTGTTCGGGTTGGACATGCGGTCAGTGGTCATCAGATCGGCTCCTAACTGAACAGCTGTAGCGCTACAACCGTAGCGCTACAGCTGGACGAATACAATGGCGGCCATGGCGGATGATCAGGCAGACAACCGACGATCGCGCGGGCGCAACCCGCGCGGCCAAGGCGAGCGCTTGCGCGAGGAGATCGTGGTCGCCGCGATGGGGATGCTCGACGAGCTCGGCGACGACCAAGCGCTGTCCATGCGTGCGGTGGCTCGCGCGATCGGCACCGCGGCCACGTCGATCTACCTGCACTTCGAGGATCGGGACACCTTGGTTCTCGCGGTGCTGAACCGGTGTCACGACGATCTGATGCGGGCGATGACGCAGGCCGAATCGAGCCAATCGGACCCGGCAGATCAATTGCGCTCGCGGACAATGGTTCTCGGCGAGTGGGCGTATCGCCACCCTGGGCTGTACACGGTGCTGCACGAGAGCGCCCTCAACCAGCGCACGGACATGGCCTTCCGGAAGGAGCTGGCCGACGGCACCGTCGCCGCCGTGCGGCGATGCATGGACGCCGGCCTAGTTCCATCCGGGGACGCCGCCGAAGTCGCGCTGGACCTGCGAGCCGCCGTGCACGGTGCGGTGTCGATGCGTCTGCACCAGCCGGATCAGCCGTGGCCGCCACTCGAAGAGCAGGTCGAGCGCTTCCTCACCAAGCTCGTCGGTGTGCGGCGGCCACAGGATCGACGGACTGCGGCCACTCGGCGCGAGTCGCAAGGCCAAGCAGTAGTTGGCAAGCGGTCCACATGAGCTGGTTATGGTCATCAGACAAGTTGGCCGCCAACGATTTCCAGCGATCGAACCGATCCGGTGGTGGAGTCGACCGGTCGCCGAAAGGCCACCGGCATCCACCGAATCACTTTCGCCAGAAGAAGTGATGCGTCACCCCGCTCGGGCTCGGGATCCGCTCCAGATGGAAGCGGTCGACGAATTCGTCGGGGCTCGTCCACAACCTTTCACCGCGGCCGAGTTCGACCGGCGCGACGGCGATGTGCATCGTATCGATCAGGTCGGCGTCGAGGAATTCACGGACCGTGGCGACACCACCGCCGATTCGCACGTCCTTGCCGTCGGCGGCGTCGAAAGCCCGAGCCAGCGCTTCCTTCGGCGACGCGTCGAGGAAGTGGAATGTGGTGTCCCCCAAAGTGAACGAGGGTCGCACGTGGTGGGTGAGGACGAACACCGGCGTATGGAAAGGCGGTTCGTCGCCCCACCATCCCTGCCAGTCGTAGTTCTCCCACGGGCCTCGCTGCGGGCCGAATTTGTTGCGCCCCATGATCTCCGCGCCGATGTTGTTGCGGAAGTCGCGGGTGCAGTAGTCGTCGAGGCCGTAGGTGCCCCCTGGGTCGGTCCGGGTGGGCCAGTGTGCGGTGGCGCCCGCCCAGGAGAAGAGCGCACTCGGATCGGCGTGGCCGAACGGACGCTCGAAGCTCTGCCCCTCCCCCGAACCGTATCCGTCGCTGGACACGTTGAAGTTCTGAACGCGGACCAACTGTGTCATCAGGATCCCTTTCTGGTTGCAATATGCAATCGGTTAGGAACCTACCTAGACTGATCCCATGGCGCAACCAGTTGTTCACGACAAGCTGCCGGTACCTCCGGGCAAATCGGGCTGTCCGATCAATAGGACGATCGAGCTCCTCGGGGACCGATGGAGCCTGATCGTCTTGCGCGACATCATGTTCGGCGGCAACACCCACTTCCGCGAACTGCTCAACGCGTCCATCGAGGGCATCGCGTCGAACATTCTGGCCAACCGCCTCGCGAAACTCGTCGACGCGGGTCTGCTCACCCGCCACGACGACCCGAGCCACCGCCAGAAGGTCGAGTACCACCTCACCGAGGCGGCGATTCAGCTCGTCCCCGTCATGGCCCAGCTCGGCGCGTGGGGCGCACGCTGGCTGGACACCACGCCCGAACTGACCGTCCGTGCCGAGCTGCTCGCCGCGGGCGGCCCCCCGCTCTGGGAGCGATTCATGACCGAACTCCGCGCCACCCACCTCCCCGGGGCGCCGGCACCCGCCGACGGAGTACTCGCGGAACTGACCGCCGCGTACCACGAAGCGGTTGCGGCCGCTGACTCCAGCGGCGAATAAAGCCTCGACTCGACTCGCCAACAGCGCCGGAAAGCCCTTTGGCTGAGGATAATTGGGGTCAGCTCGAGGGCGCGGCGAGCCCGGCGAAGATGATCGACAGCACTCGCCGTTGCCGATGCGGTTCCCACCCGCCGCGCACCGCACCCTGCGTAGTGCTGATCAGCAGCGCGAGAACGTCGTCAGCGGTGACGTCTCGATCGACGGTCCCGACGGCTTGTGCCTTGACCAGCAATCTCGCCAGCGCGTCGGCGAATCCGCCGATCGCGGAGTCGATGGGGACGGCAGTCCCCACGCCGGCGAGGAGTTCGACGACCGTCTTCTTTTCGGCCGCCTCGGCGACGAGATGCGTGAAGAACGTGAACAACGCGGTGGCAGGATCGCCGTCGCGGACGAGCCGGTCCGCTTCGTCTTCGAGTCCGCGCAGCAGGTCTTTGACGATGGCGGCCAGCAACTCCTGCTTGGTGGGGAAATGACGGAAGACCGTGCCGACCGATACTCCTGCGCGCCGGGCGATTTCCTCGGTCGATCCCGCGAAGCCTTGATCGCCGAAGACCTGCTCGGCCGCAAGGAGGACGCGGGCGCGGTTACGTCGCGCATCCGCTCTGCGCGGTACGGCGCTACCGGATTCGTTGGACGCCAACGATTCCCATCCTTCCGCGAACCCTGGACAAACGGAGTGCCGACTCATATTCTCATAGCGAAAACGGAGTCACCACTCATCTTGCGGCGGCGCCGGTTGCCGGGGGAAGGAACCCAACCATGACTGAGCAGACGTCGGCCGAACAGCTGTTCCACCGGTTTCTCCGGTACGTGCTCAGCGATCCCGCCGAGCCGATCGATGCGGAGCTGTGGGCGACCGACGTGGTGATCGAAGTCCCGTTCACCCCCGGGGGGATGCGGCGCATCGAGGGGCGCGACGGCTTTCTCGCGCTCGCCGAAGAGGGTCGCCGAGCGCTTCCGGTGCGCTTCGAGGAGGTCCGCGACGTTGTCGTCCATCGCAGCGTCGACCCGGACGTCGTCATCGGCGAGTACGAGCTGGCAGGCACCCTCACCACGACGGGGCAGCCCGCCTCAGCACGGTTCATCAGCGTGCTCACCGCAGGCAACGGGCAGATCGCGCGCTGGCGTGAATATCAAGACACCTTCGCAATGCTCACCGCCCTGGGCCCGCGGTGGTCGTGATCCCCACAGCACCAACGACATTCGGCGCAGTAGTCGCTATTCGGGCCCCATCTGACCTGTCGGATGGTTCCGATCCGGATCGAGCCAAGCGGCCACGGCTTTCCAATCGGCCGGAGTGAGATGCCGGCGAGCCGGTCCGTCCAATCCGCAGCGGTACGCGCCCAGGTAGATATGCCGGTCCGTTCCCGTCAGCAGACCGCCGCATCGGGAGCACCGTGAATGAGTCATTTTCGCAAAAACCAATCTTGCCAGCGGATAGTTGCCGTGGCGGATCACCGGGACGAATCCGGAGCGTCCGGACCGACGTACCATGCCCAGACAAGCGAATCCTCCTATCTCTGCCGAGCACAGACTCCTATACGCAAGGCGGCTCCCACGACGGTGAAATGACCGTCAGACATACCTATTTTTGTTGCACGCCCACCCGACCTCCACGGCAAAACGGGGGGATCCGCCAAGAGGCACGTCGCGTACGTCGGCGAGGTTCTCCACAACAGCCCGCGGCGATACCGGCGGTCAAACGGATCGCAAGTTGGCTCCGCTCCGCAACCCACGGGGCCATCCGGGCGCGCGGGGTGAGTTCGAGTTCCGCCAGGATGTGTTCGACGGTGCGAATCTCGTCGCGGGCTGTGCGTCGAGCGCTCGGGCGATGACAATGCCCGGCACTCGTCGGCGGCTGTGAGGATGGCAGCACGCCCGCGGATCTGGTGTGATCGGTGTCAGGGAGGAGTTCGTGATGCCGAGTTCTGTGAGTGACCGCCCGTGGATCCTCGGAGTGGTCGGTGCCGCCGTAGTCGCCGCGACGGCGGCCGCATGCGGCACGGATGGTAATCCGAGCCCGTTGTCGAGCACCCCCACCACGTCGCAGGTCTCACCGCCGCCGTGGGCCCTGACCGATCTCACCTATCATCCGTGCAGCGTGCTGGGCCCGGACGAGACCGCACGCTTCGTGCTCGAGCCCAGCGGCAAGCAGGCCACGCCCCCGCGGGAGCTGTCGAGCTGCTCCTGGTTGTCCATCCAAACCGGGCCGTCCGGCAGCTTCACCCTCCGATTCGCCCCGGCCACCGGCGATCTCAGCGACCTCGAACAGCGCAGAGTTCGTGATCCGCTCGAGCGGACGATCACGATCGCGGGCCGCCGAGCCGCGCTGGCGCCGACCCTGCGGCCCGACGGGCGCAACGGCAGCTGCTCGCTCTACGCGTCCGTGCCTTCCGGCGGATCCTTCTACCTGGGTATCGCCGTCTCGGGCATCGGCACCGGCGTGGACTGGGACGTCTGCGCGAAAACCATCGACGTCGCGACCGTCATCGCTTCCCGCCTACGCTGAGCTGGGCAGTGACTACCGAATCGGCTCGATATGTGACGAGCATCACTACCGAATGGAAGCGGTTTCGGCATACCCGAAGCGTTCGGCGCAACGATCTCGACTGGTCCACCGCCCCGCGCCAGGTCGGTGCCGATTCGTCGGGCGCGGCCCATCTCGGTCCGACCGCACGGGCGTGAGCCGCAGCTATGCCGCAGGCAACCGCGCACCGGTTCCGTTGGGGCACAGTTCAAGTGCTGTTTGCTATCGGTCCGCGCGAGCGAGCCTACTGTGGCGTTAGGGCACGAGGGGGTGCCCGATTCGCCAGAAGTCTTCTAATTCGTTGCTAGGCAACGACTTCGACAGCGTCACCGAGGGGGTCTCGTGACCGACGATGTGGGGAACTACTACGACTACTGTGTGATCGGCGGTGGTGCGAGCGGCTTGGTCGCCGCCACCGAACTCGCCCGATCGGGGCGGACGGTGCTGGTGCTGGAAGAAGGTCAAGCCGTCGTACCGGGGACCGATCTGCGGGTCGCGGAGCGAAACTGGCAGATGGCCTGCGCGCCCGGCGATCCGGCGCGGCCAGCCAATCCGTGGACCGCGCGCGGGCTGGGCGGCGGCACGATGTTCTTCGCGGCCATCGCCTTTCGCTACCGCGAGCTCGATTTCGACGCCGGCTCCTACCTCGCCGGTGACGCGTTGCCCGCGCGCTGGCCGATCGGGTATCAGGATTTGCGGGCCTGCTACGACGAGATCGAACGGCGGTTGGGTGTCGCGAGATCGCAGGCCGGTGATCCGTGGCAGCCGCCGTCGGCCGCGGCGCCCTTGCCGCCACACGAATTCGATGCCCGCGGCCGAGGCATCGCGGCGGCGGGTCGTGAGCTCGGGTTGCGGCCGTTTCCGACGCCGCTGGCGATCAACTCGCGTCCCTACCGCGGCCGCCCGGCCTGCGGCGGGTGCAGCACCTGCACCGAACACGCCTGTCCCACCGGGGCGAAATCGGATGCGGTGCGCGGCATTCTCGATCAGTCCGAGGTGCGCGCGACCATCCGAACCGGCGCGCGTGCGCTGCGATTGATCGGCGGACGACCGAACCAGCTGACGGCCGTCGAATGGGTCGACACCGTCTCGGCGCGGCGGCATGTCACTCGGGCCGGCGGTTTCGTGCTCGCCGCCAACGCCGTTCAGACCGCCCGGCTACTGCTGGCCTCGCACACGCCATGGGCGCCCGAGGGCGTCGGCAACAGCTCGGGTCTGGTCGGGACCGGGTTGTCGCTGAAACTGAGCTGCTACCTCAGCGGCGATCCGGACCGGGACCCCGATTCCGGTCGCGGCGGCCCACATTCAACCGTCGCGTTCACCGACTACTACCTGCACCCCGACATGCCCGGGCTGCTCGGCGGCATCATCTATCAGGCCAACCCGGTGCGCGGCGACCGTGCGGGCGCGTTGCGCTTGCACGTGCTCGCCGGGGATCAGCCGATGCGTCGAAACCGGGTGCGACTGCGCAATACGAGTGACGAGTTCGGTGTGCCTCATCTGCTGATGGACTACCGGATCCATCCGAGCGACGCCGAGCGGCTGCGTTTCCTCGCCGATCGAGCGTCCGACATACTGCGCACGGCGGGCGCGCGACGAATCCGATTCCAGCCGAGTGGTTTTCACCGGGGCAGCCGACATCTGCACGGAACCTGTCGCGCCGGTGACGATCCGCGGCATTCGGTGACCACGCCGGAGGGCAGGCTGCACGACGTCGACAACGCGCACATCGTCGACGCGAGCGTGTTCCCCTTCGCCGGTGGCGTGAATCCGGTGCTCACCATTCAGGCCAACGCTCTGCGCATCGCCCGCGGCCTGACCGGACGCGCGGCGGAACCCGCGATCGCAGCTGCCCCGGCCGCCGACCTACCAGCTCCCTCCTATCTCTGAGAGGAATCCGCTATGCCGACGATGTCCGCACTGCTCGAGCGAGCCGAGTCCGTAACGACCAGTCCGCGATGGGATCTCGAGAAGCGCTTCCCGGTGGTGGCCGACCGCGCGAAGGGTTGTCACGTCTGGGACGCGGACGGCAACCGCTACATCGACTACACCTCCTGCAGCGGCGCCGCACCGCTGGGCGCCGCACACCCCGCGGTGGTCGAGGCCGCCGTGGCCGCCCTGCGCAACGGCGGGATCGTGCCGTGCACGCTGTCGCAGGCGCGGATCGAGACCGCCGAACAACTCATGCCACTGTTCCCGTTCGCCGACCGCGCGCGATTCTTCCGGACAGGTTCGTGCGCGACCACCGCCGCGGCGCGCATGGCGCGGGTCCACACCGGCCGCAGATTGATCCTGACCAGCGGCTTCCACGGCTGGCACGACTGGCATCTGCAGTCCGCGTTCGGCGGTCTGCCCGACCGTGACCGGGAGACCATCGACTTCGGCTACGACCTCGATCGGCTCGCCGAGATCCTCGCGACGAGATGGTCGGATGTGGCGGCGGTGTTCGTCACTCCCGAGGTCAACTTCTTCCCGCCCGCCTACCACGTCGAGTTGGCGCAATTGGTGCGTGGCCACGGCTGCCTGCTGATGGTGGACGAGGTGATGACCGGCCTCCGATACCGGCTCGGCGGATACGCCACGGCCGCCGGGATCGACCCCGACCTGATCACGATCAGCAAGGGGCTCGCCAATGGCATGGCGTTGTCGGCGGTCCTCGGGCGAGGTGAGGTCCTCGACGGCGCCGATTCCGCCTACCTCGGCTACACCTATCAGCGCGAGGTGACGCCGTTCGCGGCCGCCGCCGCGTCGCTGCGGATCTTCCGTTCCAGCGAAGACGATCCGATCGGCCGGATGCATGCCGCGGGCCGCGCGCTGATCTCGGGACTGAACGAACTCTTCGAGCGCACGTCGGTGCCCGCGGTCGCGTTCTCGTGGCCGTCGATGTTCCGGGTGCTGTTCGCCTCCGACGAGATCGGCGAGGCGTTCTATTCCGGACTGCTCCGCCGCGGCGTGCTGATGGAGTACGGTGGCGTGCACATGATTTCGGCCGCCACGTCGAGTGCGGACCTCGCCTACACCCTGGAAGCCGCCCACGACAGTCTGACCGAGGTCTTGCGCACCGCGCGACCGCACTCGAACGGCTCCGC
Organism: Nocardia sp. NPDC050793; assembly: GCF_040654065.1. Taxonomy (NCBI): domain Bacteria; kingdom Bacillati; phylum Actinomycetota; class Actinomycetes; order Mycobacteriales; family Nocardiaceae; genus Nocardia; species Nocardia sp. NPDC050793. The sequence continues at coordinate 138,745 of NZ_JBFAHG010000012.1, read as the reverse complement.
CCGGGTCGGCGACGCGGACGCCCACGCCCTTGCGTACCGGGCATTCGGCGCGACCCCGGCAACTCTCGAGAAGTGGTGGCCAGGCTTCGCGCCGGCACCGCCGAACTGACTCGAGGGCGAAGCGGGCGACGGCATGTCCCGCGCTGGGGAAGGGAGGGCTCGCGGGTGACGGTGACCTTCGATGTGACGCGGACGCGGTGGCACGCGGCATTGTGGTCGGTTCGGTCGATGTTCTTGTTGACCGGCATCCTGTTCGCCACCTGGGCCGCACGCACGCCCACGATCAAGGACGAATTCGGGCTCGACGACGCCGGATTGGCGGTGGCCTTCGCCGGGTTGAACGTCGGCGCGGTGCTCGGCCTGCAGTTCGGCAAGATCCTCACCCTGCGGTTCGGCAGCCGCGCCACCCTGCGAGCGAGCATGCCGGTGTTCGCGCTGACCCTCTCCGGGCTGCTGCTCGCGAAGACCCCGGCCGCGCTGACAGTCGCGGTCGGGGTCTTCGCGGTAGCGAACAGCGTGGTGGATGTCGCGATGAACGCGCACGGCGTTGCGGTGGAGAAGGTCGCCGGGCGGTCGCTGCTGTCCGGGATTCACGCGTTCCACAGTCTGGGCATGATCAGCGGGTCGCTGCTCGGGGCGGGCGCGGAACGGCTGGAAGTGGGTCTGGCACCGCACTTCCTGGGAGTCGGCGTGCTGGCGATCGTTGCGGCCGCGGTCGGCACGCGGTGGCTGTTGCCCTCGGCAGCCGACCGGAACCCCGAGGGTTCAGCGCGCGGCGGAGGGGGTCGGCGCCAGTGGCCGGTCCGGTTGGTCGTGCTCGGCCTGCTGGCCTTCTGCGTGGCGTTGGCGGAAGGGGCGGCCAACGACTGGACCCCGGTGTATCTGCGTGACGAGACGCACGCCAGCACGACCGTCGCGGCCCTCGGCTTCGCCGTGTTCGCCGGTGCGATGTTCCTCGGCCGGCTGCTCGGGGATTCGCTGGTGACCCGGTACGGTCCGGTGCGGCCGTTCCTGTTCGGTACCGCGGGGGCCGGGCTCGGATTGGCTGTCGCTCTCCTGGTCGGCGGCACGGTGCCCGCGCTGTTCGGGTTGGCGCTGTTCGGGTTCGGGATCTCCTACACCCTGCCGCTGACCTTCGCGGCGAGCGGCGGCGTCCATGGCGTCGCCCCCGCCCGGGCCATTGCGAACGTATCCGTGCTCGGCTACCTCGGCTTCTTCACCGGCCCGGTACTGATCGGCTTCGTGGCGCATCGGTACGGGCTGACGGCCGGTCTGGCGGTGCCCGTGCTGTTCGTCCTGCTGGCGGCCACGGGTGCGCGTGCGCTGCGTGCCTCGACGCTGAAATAACCCGCACGCGATAGCGCGCAGACTTCACGCCAGCCCCTGCCGCGCACCGGATCCCGGCCACCTCGAAGAGAGGGGCAGGCCCATTGAACGGATCCGGCGTCAGGCTGCTGCTGTCACAAGCCGTCGAATAACGTGAGCTGTTCACGCCCGGCGGCTGCGGCACGCTGTTCGGCGTGTTCGCGGATCGCGCACGTCGGGCCGATGCCCTCGGCGACCGGACGGGCCGAGAGCAGCCAGCCGTGGCAGCGGCAGCCGTGCGCAACCTCTGGCGGAATGGACTTACTGTTCGGGTGGGAGGTGTTGGGCGACGAGCTGGGTGTGGTAGATCGCCAGGTGGGCGGGTGAGTCGAGGTGTCGTGTGGCGCCGCTGATGGTGTGCCACTGCTCGGTGTGCGGGTAACGGGCATGGGCGCTGGCCTGGCCGTCGTCGGTGACGGTGGAGCGGAGCTCGACCTCACCGATGAGAACGCCGGCGTCCTCGGTCTCGAGCCCGTCGGGGGTTGTGGTGAGGATCGTGGTCATCTCATCGCTCACGAGGTGCATCCGTTCAGCTGGGTTTGCAGCGTGTCTTTCTCGGTCTGTTGCGCCGAGAGCTGCCACGCTGATTTCGAGGCGATCCACATTTTCGTGTAGGTGCAGCGGTAGCTGGCGTTGGTGGGCAGCCACTGGGAGGGGTCCTGGTCGCCTTTGGACCGGTTCGACGAGGCCGAGACCGCGATGAGCTGCGGATTGGTCAGGTCGTTGGCGAAGTCGCGGCGCTGCTGGGTCGTCCAGCTCGACGCGCCCGAGCGCCATGCCTCGGCCAGTGCCACAACGTGGTCGATATCCACCGACGAGGAAGAGGTGAGGGTGGTGTTGTCGTAGGGGGAGTACCAGGATCCGGCGGTCGGGGCGCAGTCGCCACCGACTTGCACACCGGTGCCGTCACGCATCAGTACCGTCTCGCGGGTATTGCAGTTCCCGGAGATCGTGATCCAGTGCGGGAACAGATCGCGCGAGTAACCCGACATCGATCCTTCGGGCGCGACGGTCAACCCGTTCAGCATCGATTGTGCCGTTGCCTTGGACGGGATGTTCGGCGGCGTCGCCGAGGCCGTCCCCGAGCCCGGCATCATGAGCGCGGCCGCCACAACGGCAGCGGCGATCCCCATCACCTTGTGCGTCATCTGAAAACTCCTTGGTTCATGAATGATTCGGCACTGGCTGGTGACGGTATCGGGGAAGACCATCGATCGGGCAACCACGGATTGGCCGTGAAGTGAAATGGAAAATGACATGAAATCCGAAGCAGCAGAACAAGTTACGGTCAAACCCTTGACATGTCCCAGAATCGGCGGAGCGCACGCACTCGCAAGCCCGGCAGCGGATCGCGTGAGGTGCGGAGACATTCGCCCGAGCTTGTGGATCGGCACTACGGACTGATCGAAGAGCGTGCCATGCAACGCTATTCGTGACCCGCAGGCATGACCCCTCGGCGACGCGATCAACGTTGCACAGCCGAAAACCCGCTCAGGACGATCGGCAGCGATTCTGGCTTCTGTTTGCAGCTCGCCCAGGGCGGCCTGCAAGATCATCGGAACCTGCTCCGATTCTGCCCATCGAGCCGGGTAACCCCGAACTTCTCCGCGCGATGCCCTCGATCCCCGATCACCTGACACGCCGATAAACCGTCGGACACCTGCGGGTCGAATGCCGTAAATTGGCCTTGACATCGACACGGATGTCGGAAGCTCCCTGACCAACCACGTTGGGAGGGGAACGGTCGATCATGAAGGCGGCCGGACTCAGGCACTGCGCACGACCTCGGTCAGCCGCAGTTGCGAGCTCGTCACGAATCGAATCGCTTCAAGAAGCATCCCAGCTCAGCCTTTTCACTGTGCGGTCCGAGGGGTCATCGCACCGATGACCCCGGCAGATTCAGAGGAGGAGGAGAAAATGATCAGTGCATCCTGCAAGCTCCCGTGGGACGCAAAGAACGCGGCGTTGATCAAGGGTGATGAGGTATGGCACACCGACTGGTCAGGTCAAACGCTGAGCATCGCGGAATGGGTCGGGCGAAACTTCACCGGCAACCTTCCCTCCTGGAAGGCGGTCGACGCGGCCATGCAACTGCCATGGAGCACGAAAAACGCCGCGCTGTTCAACGGCGATCAGGTATGGCACACCGACTGGTCAGGTCAAACGCTGAGCATCGCGGACTGGGCCTCCCGCAACTTCACGGGGAAACTGCCGGACTGGAGCAGGATCGATGCCTCCTGCAAACTCCCCTGGGACGAGAAGAACGCGGCGCTGTTCAACGGCGATCAGGTTTGGCACACCGACTGGCCGGGTCAAACGGTCGACATCGGGGAATGGGTCGGGCGCAACTTCACCGGCCACTTCCCCTCCTGGGACAGGGTCGATGCGGCCATGCAACTGCCATGGAGCACGAAAAACGCCGCGCTGATCAACGGCAACCAGGTATGGCACACCGACTGGCCAGCCCAGACGCAAAACATCGCCACCTGGGTCCGGAGTAATTTCGGCGGTAGCCTCCCCAACGGATGGAACTGAGCAGTAGACAGGCCGTCACCGGCCATGAACTGCGCTGATGCACACAGGACGGGCCCCCGCTCATCTGAGAGCGGGGGCCCGCACTTATCTCTGCCGTGAGCTCGACAACCGCCTCGTCACCCAAATGTAGGAGGGTGCGACTTCAAAACCTGACACCATCGCCGTGCCGCCGAGGAGAATGGCGAACTGTGCCGGATATCGTTGCATCGACCGATGAGGTCGAATCCGCTGAGCGGGAACACTATTGGCACCACGTGCTGGGCGCTACCTTCGCGCCGGTGGAGCTGGAGGATTGGTGTCGCTCCCCGGAGCCGGCAGCGCGGTTGGAAGGGACGGTCCGCGGGAGATTGCTCTTCGCCGAGTTGAAAGCGAGCCCGCACAGACATCGGCGGACTCCGCGCTGCATCCAGCAATCGGATGCGACGTTCTTCCAGATAGCGGTCCTCACCGAGGGCGCGGCCTCGCTCGAGCAGGACGGGCGGTTTGCCGAGCTGACACCAGGCGATTTCGTCGTCTACGAGAACTCGCGGCCGTTCACGTGGACATTCACCCGGCCGTGGTCGGTGTCGGTGCTCTCGGTACCATCGGATGCGGTGCGGCTCACTGACGGAGAGCGGCGCGCTGCGAGCGGACGTGTGTTGTCGGGCCGGCACGGATTATCCGGAGTGGTCGGCAGATTCGTCCTCGACCTGATTCGTCATGGTGCGGATCTGGCGGAAGCCCAGTCCGAGGAGGTACTCGCTCGCACCACCGATCTCGTACTGTGCCTGCTCGCCGAACCCGGCGGAGACCGGTATGCGGATGCGGCGCAGCGGAGCCTGATGACGCGCATCAAGGCCTATATCGAGCAGCGTCTTCGTGACTCGGCATTGAGTCCGGCCGAAATCGCTGCAGCAGCGAACATTTCGATCCGCTACCTGCACAAGCTGTTCCAAGCGGAGAACGAATCGGTCGCGCTGTATATCCGCCGTCGCCGTTTGGCGTGTGTGCGCGAGGAACTGCTCGATCATCGGCTCGCCCAGCTGAGTATCGCGGCCCTGGCTCACCGCTGTGGGTTCGGTGACATCAGCGGCTTCAACCGGGCATTCCGCGCGGCCTATGGGATCAGCCCGGGCGAGATGCGGCGTGGTCACCCGGGGCAGCGCTCCCACCTGGGCACACCGATGCAGTGATGCACTGCCGTCCGTGCCTTGTGCATCGTCGTCCGCGTCAGGACGATCCGGGACCGCCGACGATGTGACCGGCAGTGTCGGTGCGCGATCCCGCCACCCTGCCGATGAGGGAGGTTGCCATGAGCAAACCCACGATCGTGCTGGTGCACGGTGGATTCGTCGATGGAGCCGGGTGGCGCCTGGTGTACGACGAGCTCACCCGAGACGGTTTCAGGGTGCGCGTGGTGCAGAACCCGACCAAGTCGCTCGCCGACGACGCCGCCACGACCCGTCAGATCATCGACGACATCGACGGAGACGTGGTGCTCGTCGGGCACTCCTACGGCGGTGCGGTCATCACCGAGGCCGGCACCCACGACATGGTGAAGACCCTTGTCTACATCACCGCTTTCGCACCCGACCAGGGCGAATCGGTCAGCACTTTGATCGCTACCTTCCCGCAGGACGGGCCGCAGCCGCCGATCCTTCCGCCCAACGACGGCTACCTGTTCCTGGACCGGGCCAAGTTCCACGACTCCTTCGCCGGCGACCTTTCCGCGCAGGACGCCGCATTCTTGGCCGACTCCCAGGTCCCCTGGGGGCTGGACGCGCTCGGCGGCACCATCAGTGAAGCCGCCTGGCGGGTGAAGCCCAGCTGGTATCTGCAGGTCACCGAGGACAAGATGATCCCGCCCGCGGCCCAGGCCTCGATGGCCGAACGCATCGGCGCGAAGGTCATCGAGACCCCGGGCAGTCACGCCGTTTACGCCTCCCGTCCCGAGGTTGTCGCCGGCCTCATCCGTACCGCGGCCGACGCGATCTAGGCGTACGCCGCGCGAGTGGCCGCCTCAGCTCATGAGGGACGGCCACTCGCCGATCCGACCGCCGGGTCCCGTCGTTTCGCGGTGTCCAGGTACTCAACGCACGCTCGTGCCCCGACCCGCGTCGCCGAGCGCATTCCGCAATAGCGTCCGCGCCGCCCGTTCGATTCCCGGACAGGGCAGCGACGCATGGTTCCCCCCGAGGTCTGAGCATTTCCAACCCGCGGGAGGAAGATCTTTCGCGCACACTGCGGGGAGAGTTGGTGGTGTCATTCCGGGACGCCTTTCCGGGGTGTCTCGAAAGCGCTCAGTTGAAGGAAAGATCATGAAATCAACCAAAATGCGCGCAGCCGTCGCAGCGGTAGCAATCGCACCTATGATCGCCCTCGGCTCAGGCGTTGCTACCGCGGCCCCGGCCGTCGAACCTCCTGTGCCCGTCCAGGTGGCGCCCGCCTCCGACCAAGTTCCCGCGCAGATCGAGCCGGCCCTGTTGTGGTGGAACCCATTCCTGTGGTGGGTCTGCTTCATTCCGCCGGTCTTCCCGTTCTTCACGCCTATCTGCTTCGCGTGACCGAGTAGCAACGCGACAATGCCGAAAACGCCGCGCGTCACTCACCAGGTGGTGTGGTGACTTGTAGTAGTAGTGCTTAAGCAAAGCAGCACCTCCGACCGGACTCGATGCCAGAGGAAGCACAACGACAAGGCCTGACGCCGTCGCGCCGATAGGTCTTGTGCGAGAAATATGCCGACGTAATTCGCGCCGCACGGGAGCCCGCGGCCTCAGCGATGGGATGGACAATGTTCAGGAAACTCGCAGTGGCCGCCGTCGCACTCGCGGCAGGCGTTGTGCCTGCCGGGGCGCAAACAGGCATCGCGCATGCCTCGAGCCCGGCGGTGCTCGGCGGCGGCTCCGGCATCGTCATCGGCAACCAGGGCGTGTGCACGCTCACCACGATCGGGCACGATGCCGCGGGTCGCCTGGTCGGTCTCACCGCGGGTCACTGCAGTCAGGCGGGTACCTCGGTCGTCGCCGAGGCCAACCGTGACGCCGGCGTCGTCGGCACCTTCGCCTACACGAACGCGCATATGGATTACGCCGTCATCGAGTTCGATCCGGACAGCGTCATTCCCGTGAACCGCGTGGGCAACACGACGATCACCGAATTGGGCGGTCCGGCGCAGTTCCCGGACATCGCCTGTAAGCAGGGCTACACCACGGGCCAGACCTGCGGACTTGCCTACGGCGATGTGTTCCAGAGCAACAACTGGGCATGGACCCAGATCTGTGTACTACCCGGCGACTCCGGCGGGCCGATCATGGTCGGGACGACGTTGGTCGGCATGGTCAACGGCTACCTGTACGTGCCGTGCCTCGGACCGCAGCTGGGCGGGAACATGGCCGCCATCATCGATGACATCGACACACGCGGTGGCGTCGGCGCGGGCTACGACCCGATCTGACCCGCCACCGCACCGACCGAAAGGAGTCGCCGCTTCGCGCCGGGCGCCGAGGCCGCGAACGGACATCACCGAATTACCGGCCGGAGCCCTACCGATCGTGGTAGTCGATCACGCCGCTCTCGATGGCACGTTCGACCAGGAACACGCGCTTCTGATTCGGCGGCAGGGCTTCGACGTCGAAAATCTTGAACAACGCTCGCATGTGGGTCTTGACCGTGGCGACGCTCAGGCACAGCTCATGGGCAATCTGCCAGTTCGACGCGGGGTAGGTGAACGTGGTCTGCGAGTCGTACGGGCGACACAGCGCCTCCAGAATCAGGTACTGGGCGTCGGTCAGCGAATTACGGGTCGGCAGCCTGACCTGGACGACCGTCTTCTCGTCCTCGGACCGATGCCCGTCGGTGAAGACGAACACCGTTTTCCCGAGGCGAACCGAATCGCCGGACTCGAGCTTCCGGAAGCCGCCGATCCGCTCGCCGTTGACGAAGGTCCCGTTCATCGACAGACCGTTGTCCATGACGACCCAGCGGTCGCCGACGCGCTCGAAGATGGCGTGCAGACGGGAAACGGTCGCATCGGCGGGCACGGTGATGTCGGCGGCCTCCGACCGCCCGATCGTCATCCGGGTCGCACCGTGATCGAGCGAAATCTCGCGCCAGACCCCGTGGCGGACCCGATGGGACAGAGTGGCACAACCGTTCGGCTGTGGCCGCGCACGCTCATGTGCTGCTGAGTACGATCCGTTCCGCAGCGCCTGTTGTCCGTATGGGGTGGACATGATGCGAGTTCCCGATCCGAAGTACCGTCATCACAACGAGCACCCGACCCATACACAGAATGCGCTATCTTTCCGCTAATTGCACGTGGTCAGCGCCTCGAGTGCGGGATTCGTGGGACTGTTCGTGCCGAGAGTCCGATTTCCGCGTCTCGTCCGGACCGCAGGTGGGACTATCCGGTGTCGGTTCGACTGTTCGCTCGACCTTGCTCGCACATCAGTTCGACTGCTCGGCCGGTATTTCCTGCGGACCCGCCGGATCGCGCGGGCCGCTGCGGGTCGGCAGCGACAGATCGTCCACGTCGATGCGGACCACCCCCTCACGGCGGTCCGCACCGCACGAGACCACACCCGCCACCGGCGCGGAGATCACCGGCACACGGCGCAGCACCCACCTTGCAGGCAAACTAGACGATCGTCCAATTATTCGCGAGGTTTTCGCTCACCGCTATCGAAATCCTTGTCGTCGCGCCGGGCGCGCCGCTTGGATTGCCAGGTTCAGAAAGGGCGGGACGGTGCGAACGCGCGGTCCCGCCCCCTCGCGACGAGCATTCGGGAGCACGAGTGAAATTCCATCGGGTAGTGGCGATCCCGGTCCTGGTAGCAACCGCGGCCCTCACCCTGACGGCGTGCGGCACCGACGAGCCGTCCTCCGGCAAGGTGGTGCGCATCGGCACTACCGACCGGGACCAGGTCTGGGACGTCTTCGAGCGGAAGGCGAAGGACCAGGGCATCACCCTCCTGATCACCAACTTCTCCGATTACCAGCAGCCGAATCTCGCGCTCGCGCAACGTCAGATCGATGTCAACCTGTTCCAGCACCTGCAGTTCCTCGGCCAGTACAACGTGTCCAGCAACGACACGCTGACTCCGATCGGATCCACCTACATCGTGCCGCTCGGCTTGTACTCGAAGAAGCACAAGTCACTGGCCGACATCCCGCAGGGCGGCCAGATCGCCATTCCGAACGATCCGACGAATCAGGCGCGGGCGCTGTTCGTGCTCCAGGCCGCCGGACTGCTGAAACTGTCCGGCGACAGCCGCCAGCCCTCCCCCGCCGACATCGACAGGGGCGCCTCGAAAGTCACCGTGACGCCGGTCGACGCGGCACAGACGGCGCTGTCGCTGGCCTCGACGGACGGCTCGATCATCAACAACACTTTCCTGGAGCGCTCCGGCATCGACCCGAATTCGGCGCTGTACAAGGACGATCCGAACAATCCGGCGGCCGAGCCGTATATCAACGTGATCGTCACCAGAGCCGAGGACAAGGACAACCCCCTCTACCAGCAGATCGTCGACGTCTGGAAAGACCCGGAAGTGCAAGCGGCGCATGCGGAGTCGACCGAGAACACCGCGGTCGCGGTGACGCGCGGCGCGCCGGAGTTGGAGCAGATCCTGCAGCGGGTGCAGCAGACCATCCGCGACGGCAAGTGAGCGCGGTCGAATTCCGCGGGGTCACCAAGGTTTTCGGCAAGGGCGCCGATCGCCAGGTCGCGCTCGACGGCATCGATCTGCGCATCGAGCGCGGTGAGATCTTCGGGGTGATCGGCTATTCCGGCGCGGGCAAGAGCACGCTTGTCCGCCTGATCAACGCGCTGGAGAAGCCGACCAGCGGCACCGTCCTGGTCTCCGGCAAACCGATCACCGGCGTGCCCGAGTCACGGGTTCGGCACATCCGGCGCGATATCGGCATGGTGTTCCAGCAATTCAACCTGTTCCGGTCGCGGACCGTCGCGGGCAATGTGGAGTACCCGTTGAAGGTCGCGGGCAGGCCGCGTGCGGAGCGCAAGGCGCGGGTGGCCGAACTGCTCGAGTTCGTCGGCCTGTCGGAAAAGGCGCGCAGCTACCCCGATCAGCTTTCGGGCGGTCAGAAGCAGCGGGTCGGCATCGCGCGTGCGCTGGCCACCTCGCCCTCGCTGTTGCTCGCCGACGAGGCCACCTCGGCGCTGGACCCGGAAACCACCGGCGAGGTGCTGCGACTGCTGCGGAAGATCAATCGCGAACTCGGCGTCACCATCGTGGTGATCACCCACGAGATGGACGTCGTTCGCGCGGTGGCCGACCGGGTCGCCGTGCTCGCGGACGGCCGGATCGTCGAGCTGGCCGAGACCTTCGACGTCTTCGCGACACCGCAAGCGGCACCGACCAAGTCGTTCGTCGGCACCGTGCTGCACAACCGGCCCGACGCCGGCGAACTGGCCGAGCTACGGAAACGCCACGGCGGCACCCTGGTGACCGTCGATGTCGACGGTCACCGCGGGCTCGGCGACGCGCTCGCACTCGCCGCGCAGGCCGGCGTGCGGTTCGAGGTGGTGTACGGCGGGGTCGGCACCTTGCAGGACAAGACCTTCGGCAGCATCACGCTGGCCCTGGACGGGCCGGACGACGCGGTGGCGAAGGTGATCGACGAACTGGAGCGGCGATAGCGATGCACACCGATTGGGAGAAACTGCGTCCGGTGCTGTCCGAGGCGATCGGCACCACCGTTTACCTCGTGTCGATCACCTTCGTGGTGGGCGGGCTCATCGGGCTGTTCCTCGGCGCCGCCCTGTACACCACGCGCAAGGGCGGCTTGCTCGCCAACGCGCCGATCAACGTGCTGCTCAACGTGCTGGTGAACGTGGTGCGGCCGATCCCGTTCATCATCCTGCTCGCGGCGCTGGGACCGGTGACGCTCGAGGTGGTCGGCACCACGATCGGCACCGAGGCGGCCGCCTTCGTGATGATCGTGGCGGCCTCGTTCGGCATCGCCCGCATCGTGGAACAGAATCTGGTCACCGTCGATCCCGGCGTGATCGAAGCGGCGCGGGCGGTGGGCGCTGGACCGCTGCGGATCATTCTGACGCTGCTCATCCCCGAGGCGCTGGGTCCGCTGGTTCTCGGCTACACCTTCGTGGTGATCGCCATCGTCGACATGTCCGCGATGGCGGGCATCGTCGGCGGCGGCGGGCTCGGCGATTTCGCCCTGGTGTACGGGTACCAGCGCTTCGACTGGCAGGTCACCCTGGTCGCCACGCTGATCATCATCGCGGGGGTGCAGGGCATCCAGTTCCTCGGCAACTGGCTGGCGCGCAAGGTGCTGCGCGGATAGCCGCCGCTCAGAGGGCCTGGACGTACCAGTCGAGCGGGCCCTCTCCGGGTTCGTCGCTGCTGCGCATGTAGTGGAACCTGGCCCGGCGGGCCACGCCGACCGAAGCGGCGTTCGCGGGATCGATCCGCAACACCACTTCCTCGGCCAGACCCGTGCGGGCCAGGTACCGGCATCCAAGGATGACCGCCTTGGTGGCAAAGCCTCGGCCGCGCCAGGCCGGATGGATGCCGTAGGTCAGGTCGGCCTGACCCGTGGCGAGATAGGGCCTTCCGGTCTGAATTTCCAGTGTTCCGATGAAGGTCGCGCCCTCGTCGATCGTGATGGCGAACGTGCGCAGCGGTCCTTGCACCGACCAGCTCGCCGCACACACCTCGAAGTACGCGATCACGCCCTCCAGCGAGCCTCGTCCTTCCCTGTGCCGGCGCGCCGGCTCAGGGTCCTCGCCGGCCAGATGCGCCTCTGCATCGGACACCTCGATCGGCCGCAGCGAGATCACACCGTCGGAAAGCTGCACGCCTCTACTATTGTCAACAAGATCACGAGTCGGCAACCGACATCCCGAAGCTTCCCGCGACGAACCGGGTGCGGGGCCGGGCCTCACCCGGCGTTCGAGGTGCAGGCCGAGAGCACGGTGCTCGCCGGGCGCGGCGAGGCGCTGCCGAGGTCGGGGAACGGCGGGGCGCTGAGACCGAGCACCTGGATCGCGGCGCGCTCCGCGCCGCCCTTGGTGGTGTCCCACGCCCAGCCGTAGCGTCCGTCGGCGCCCTGTGCCACCGCGCCGCAGGCGTTGCGGAAGTGGACGACCACCTGGCAGTCGCGCGCGCCGCACTCGCCGATCGCTCCGGCATCGGCCGCCCCGAGGCTTTCGTGGTTCACCGCGTAGGACACCGCGCCGGTGCTGCGCGAAATGGCCATGGCGCCGTAGAGATCTCCGAGCCGGGTCTCCCACGGCTGGGCCTGCTCGGCGAGCGCGGGCCCCGCACCGGCCACCACCGCTCCCGCGGCGATCGCGCCCACGAAAAGACTGCGCGACAACGACATCGGAATCCCTCCCCGTTCAACAGACTATCGACGTCAGATCATCGCCCACAGCATCGGAGATGTCCAAACCCGCTCCGCGACCGGGGTTTCCTCAGGCGATGTTCTTCGTGCACGCCGATACGGCGACCTGCGCCGCGCGCGGGGACGCGCTGCCGAGATCCGGGAAGGGCGGAGCGCTTTCGCCGAGGGAGGCGATCGCGATCTGTTCGGCTTCCTCGCGGGAGCCCGCGGCGGCCCAGCCGAAGCGTCCGTCGGCGCCGCGGGCGATGGCGCCGCAGCCGTCGACGACGTTCAGTACCAGGTCGCAGTCGTAGACGCCGCACTCGCGGATGGCGGCCGCGTCGGCCTGCACGCGGCTGGTGTGGTCCATCGCGGCCACCACTCTGCCGGTGCTCGGCGAGAGTGCGAGGGTGCCGTAGAGCTTGGGCGCCGCGTCGGCCGCACCGGCGGCGACGACCCCGAGGGCGGCGGTGGAGGACACGGCGACGGCCAGGGCCGACTTACGCAGCACGGACAACAGGATCTCCCGTTTCAGAAGCATTGACGGGGAGATCCTTGCCGAGCGTTCCCGAATTGTCCAGATATTCCGCGGTTTTCGGTCGGTAGGACCGCGCAGTACAGAAATACGTCGGCTCCGCGCACGATATTCGCGAATCGAAATCCCCGATCTGCGAACGCACATGGTTCGAAAACGCGAGCGGGCCCGGACCCCGCGTGGGGATCCGGGCCCGGAATCTCACCGACGAATCAGCGTGCGTTCGACGTGCAGACGACCTCGACGACCTGCGCACCACTCAGGTTGGCAGAACCGACGTTGGCGAGCTGCGCCGTGGGGGTCATCTCCGCGAGCCGCTGGTAAGCGGCACGCTCGGCCTCCGCCCGGTTCGGACCGGACGCCGCGGCAACCCCTTCGTTGCTCTCCACCAGCGCACCGCAACCGTTCGCCCACGAGGCGAGCACCTCGCAGTCGGCGGCGCCGCAGTTGCCGACCGCCTCGGCGACGGCGTCGTCGAAGCTGGCTGCATTCGCGCTCACTCCGTACACCCAGGAGCCACCGCTCACCGCGATCGCCGCGTGCAGGCTCGCCGCGTTCGCCGACCCCGCACCCAGAACCGACCCCACCGCAAGACCGGTCAACGCGACGGCGAAGCCGACCCTACCCAAAAATTTCATCGAAGATCTTTCTCTTGAAACGGCTCCGTTATCGGAGTCGAACAATCATCGCCGATCTTGTCGAATTCGTCCAAAACGCAAGTCGGACAATGGACGGGCGGGCATACGGATCGGGCCCGGATCACGCGGATCCGGGCCCGATATCGAACGACAGCGCAGTGAAAAGCGCAGGTATTTCTACACCGTGAAGCCGAGGGCGCGCAGCTGCTCGCGACCGTCCTCGGTGATCTTGTCCGGACCCCACGGCGGCATCCAGACCCAGTTGATCTCGAGATCCTCGACCAGACCGCTGCGGACAAGGGCGTTGCGGGACTGGTCCTCGATGACGTCGGTGAGCGGGCAGGCCGCCGAGGTGAGCGTCATGTCGAGCTTGGCGATCTCGTTCTCGACCTTGATGCCGTAGACCAAGCCGAGGTCGACGACGTTGATGCCGAGTTCGGGGTCGACGACGTCGCGCATCGCCTCCTCGATGTCCTCGAGGTGCTTGACCTCCTCGGCCGAAAGCTCGATCTGCTCGGCCGATTCCGTCGCCGGTGTCGTCTCACTCATGACGTTCCCCATTCTTCGGCAGGGCGCTGCCCATCGTGCGCTTGATCTCTTCCGCGGAGGTTATCCGGACCACGGCGTCCTTGAACGCCATCCAGCCCAGCAACGCGCACTTGACCCGCGCCGGGTACTTCGACACGCCCGCCAGCGCGATGCCGTCGCCGATCATGTCCTCGTCGCCCTCGACGGTGCCGCGGCTGGAGATCATCTCGTTGTAGGCGTCGACGACCTTCAGCGCCTGCTGCACCGGCAGCCCGATCACCTGGTCGGTGAGGATCGACGTGGCGGCCTGGCTGATCGAACAGCCCTGACCGTCGTAGGAGACGTCGGCGACGTCGCCGTTGTCGTCCAGCTGGACGCGCAAGGTCACCTCGTCACCGCACGTCGGGTTGACGTGGTGCACCTCGGCACCGTACGGCTCCCGCAGCCCGCGGTGGTGCGGGTGCTTGTAGTGGTCCAGGATCACTTCCTGGTACATCTGCTCCATGCGCATGGTCTATGCAACCCCGAAGAAGCGCTGAGCCTTCCGCACCGCGGCGATCAGCGCGTCCACCTCGTCGAGGGTGTTGTAGACCGCGAACGAGGCCCGCGCGGTGGCGGGAACGCCCATCCTGCGCATCAGTGGCCACGCGCAGTGGTGGCCGACCCGGATCGCAACGCCTTCGTCGTCCAGAATCTGTCCGACGTCGTGCGCGTGGATGCCGTCGACCAGGAACGACACCGCGCCGCCGCGGTCCACGTTCTCGGTGGGTCCGACGATGCGCACGCCGTCGATCGCGCCGAGACCCTCGAGCGTGGCGCCGACCAGCATGTGCTCATGGGCCGCAATGGCTTCCATGCCGATCTCGTCGAGATACCGCACCGCGGCGCCCAATCCGACCACCTGCGAGGTCATCGGCACGCCAGCCTCGAACCGCTGCGGCGGCGGGGCGTAGGTGCTGACCTCCATGGTGACCGTCTCGATCATCGAGCCGCCGGTGATGAACGGCGGGGTCTCCTCGAGCAGCGCGCGACGGCCGTAGAGCACGCCGACGCCGGACGGTCCGAGCATCTTGTGCCCGGAGAACGCGGCGAAATCGACGCCGAGCTCACGCAAGTTCACCGGCATGTGCGGCACCGACTGGCAGGCGTCGAGGACCACGAGCGCGCCGACTTCCTTTGCGCGGCGCACCATTTCGGTCACGTCGGCGACCGCGCCCGTCACGTTCGACTGGTGCGTGAACGCGACGACCTTGGTGGCGGGCGACAATTCGAGCGAATCGAGATCGATCCGGCCGTCGTCGGTGATGCCGTACCACTTCAGCGTGGCACCGGTGCGCCGCGCGAGTTCCTGCCAGGGAACGAGATTCGCGTGATGCTCCAGCTCGGTGATGACGATCTCGTCGCCGGGTCCGACGTGGTACGGGAACCGGTCGTCGGCGAACGAGTAGGTCACCAGGTTCAGCGACTCGGTCGCGTTCTTGGTGAACACGATCTCGTCGGCGTCGACGCCGACGAACCGGCCGATGTCGGCCCTGGCGCCCTCGTAGGCGTCGGTCGCCTCCTCCGCCAGCTGGTGCGCGCCGCGGTGCACCGCGGAATTGCTCTCGGTCAGGAACCGCCGTTCCGCGTCCAGCACCGCGAGCGGCCGCTGCGAGGTCGCGCCGGAGTCCAGGTACACCAACGGTTTCCCGTCCCGGACCGTGCGGCTCAGGATCGGGAAGTCGGCCCGGATGCGGGCGACGTCGAGGGTGCGGACCGTAGCGGTCATGTCAGGCTCCAGCGGTAGCAGCGGTCGTGAAGCGGACGTAGCCGTTGGCGTCGAGTTCCTCGGCCAGTTCGGGGCCCCCCTCGGCGACGATGCGGCCGCCGACGAAGACGTGCACGAACTGCGGCTGGATGTAGCGCAGGATGCGGGTGTAGTGGGTGATCAGCAGCACGCCACCCTCCTCGCGCTCCTTGTAGCGGTTGACACCCTCGGAGACGATGCGCAGCGCGTCGACGTCCAGACCGGAGTCGGTCTCGTCCAGGATGGCGATCTTCGGCTTGAGCAGGCCGAGCTGCAGGATCTCGTGCCGCTTCTTCTCACCGCCGGAGAAGCCCTCGTTCACGCTGCGATCGGCGAAGGCGGCGTCGATCTCGAGCTCGTTCATCGACTCCTTCACCTCCTTGACCCAGGTGCGCAGCTTGGGGGCCTCGCCGCGGACCGAGGTGGCGGCGGTGCGCAGGAAGTTCGACATCGAGACGCCGGGCACCTCGACCGGGTACTGCATGGCCAGGAACAGGCCCGCACGCGCGCGCTCGTCGACCGACATCTCGAGCACGTCCTCGCCGTCGAGGGTGATCGAGCCGGAGGTCACCGTGTACTTCGGGTGGCCCGCGATCGCGTAGGACAGGGTCGACTTGCCGGAGCCGTTGGGGCCCATGATCGCGTGCGTCTCGCCCGACTTCACGGTCAGGTTGACGCCCTTGAGGATCTTGATGGGCTCGCCGGTCTCGTCGGGGTTGGCGACCTCGACGTGCAGGTCCTTGATTTCCAGGGTGGTCATGGAGTTCCTTTGCGGGGTAAGAGTTTCGGTGTTCAGACGCCGATCGCGGCGAGCTCGGCCTCGATGGCCGTCTCGAGCCGCTCCCGGACCTCGGGAACCGCGATCTTCTGGATGATCTCGTGGAAGAAGCCGCGCACCACCAGTCGGCGGGCGGCGTCCTCGGGGATGCCGCGGGCACGCAGGTAGAACAGCTGCTCGTCGTCGAAACGGCCGGTGGCCGAGGCGTGCCCGGCGCCGAGGATCTCGCCGGTCTCGATCTCCAGGTTCGGCACCGAGTCGGCGCGGGCGCCGTCGGTGAGCACCAGGTTGCGGTTCACCTCGAAGGTGTCGGTGCCTTCGGCGGCCGCGCGGATCAGCACGTCGCCGATCCAGACCGTGCGGGCGTCGCCCTTCGGCGAGTGAGGGTCGCCCTGTAGCGCTCCCTTGTACAGCACGTTCGACTTGCAGTGCGGCACCGCGTGATCGACGAGCAGGCGCTGCTCGAAGTGCTGGCCTGCGTCGGCGAAGTAGAGGCCGAGCAGTTCGGCGTCGCCGCCGGGGCCGTCGTACTTCACGGTGCCGGTGAGCCGCACCAGGTCACCGCCCAGGGTGACCGAAGTGTGCCGCAGGGTGGCGTCGCGACCCAGCTTCGCGTGGTGCGCGGTGGCGTGCACGGCGTCGTCGGCCCAGTCCTGGATCGCGACGACGACCAGCTTGGCGCTGTCGCCGAGCACGAATTCCACATTCTCCGCGTAGGTTCCGCTGCCGCGCTGGTCGATGACGACGGTGGCGACGGCGAAGTTCCCGAGCCGGACCTGCAGGTGACCGTAGGCGGTCTTGCCCTCGCCCGGACCGGTGATGGTGACGGTGACCGGCTCGGCCACTTCGGTTTCCGAGCCGACCGACACGATGGTGGCCTGTTCGAATCCGGAGTACGCCTGCGCCGCAACACGATCCGAGGGAACACCGGCCTCGCCGAGGCGCACGTCGGCGCGCTCGACGGTTTCCACCGTGACGCCCTCGACCGGCGCGACCTCGACCTGCGCCTTACCGTCACGGGTTGCGGTGCCGTCGTGCAGGCCGCGCAGGCGGCGCAGCGGAGTGAACCGCCACGCCTCGTCCTTCGCGTGGGGCACTTCGAAGGCGTTCACGTCGAAGGACGTGAAGACCTCTCCCTTGTTGAGCGCGGGCGTACGAGCCTCAGCGGCTACGGCAACGTTCTCGACGGCCATCAGCCGACGGCTCCTTCCATCTGCAGTTCGATCAGGCGATTGAGTTCCAGCGCGTACTCCATCGGGAGTTCCTTGGCGATCGGCTCGACGAAGCCGCGCACCACCATCGCCATCGCCTCGTCCTCGGTGAGGCCGCGGCTCATCAGGTAGAACAACTGGTCCTCGGAGACCTTGGAGACGGTCGCCTCGTGGCCCATGGTGACGTCGTCCTCGCGGATGTCGACGTACGGGTAGGTGTCGGAGCGGCTGATCGTGTCGACCAGCAGCGCGTCACACTTCACCGTCGACTTCGAGCCGTGTGCGCCCTTGTTGACCTGAACGAGGCCGCGGTAGGACGCGCGACCGCCGCCGCGCGCCACCGACTTCGACACGATGGTCGACGAGGTGTGCGGCGCCAGGTGCAGCATCTTCGCGCCGGTGTCCTGGTGCTGGCCCTCACCCGCGAACGCGACCGAGAGGACCTCGCCCTTGGCGTACTCGCCGGTCATCCAGACCGCCGGGTACTTCATGGTGACCTTGGAACCGATGTTGCCGTCGATCCACTCCATGGTCGCGCCCGCCTCGGCCTTGGCCCGCTTGGTGACCAGGTTGTAGACGTTGTTCGACCAGTTCTGGATGGTGGTGTAGCGGCAGCGGCCGCCCTTCTTCACGATGATCTCGACGACCGCGGAGTGCAGCGAGTCGGACTTGTAGATCGGCGCGGTGCAGCCTTCGACGTAGTGCACGTAGGCGCCCTCGTCGACGATGATCAGGGTCCGCTCGAACTGGCCCATGTTCTCGGTGTTGATGCGGAAGTAGGCCTGCAGCGGGATGTCGACGTGCACGCCCGGCGGGACGTAGATGAACGAGCCGCCCGACCACACCGCGGTGTTCAGCGCGGAGAACTTGTTGTCGCCCGCGGGGATCACCGAGCCGAAGTACTCCTGGAAGATCTCCGGGTGCTCGCGCAGGCCGGTGTCGGTGTCCAGGAAGATCACGCCCTGGGCCTCCAGGTCCTCACGGATCTGGTGGTAGACGACCTCGGATTCGTACTGCGCGGCGACGCCCGCGACCAGCCGCTGCTTCTCCGCCTCGGGGATGCCCAGCTTGTCGTAGGTGTTCTTGATGTCCTCGGGCAGGTCTTCCCAGCTCTCGGCCTGCTTCTCGGTCGAGCGCACGAAGTACTTGATGTTGTCGAAGTCGATGCCGTCGAGGTTGGAGCCCCAGTGCGGCATGGGCTTGCGGTCGAAGATGCGCAGCGCCTTCAGCCGCTGCTCGAGCATCCACGGCTCTTCGTTCTTCTTGGCCGAGATGTCGCGGACGACAGCCTCGGACAGACCTCGTTGCGCGCTGGCGCCGGCCTCATCCGAATCGGCCCAGCCGTAACCGTAGTTACCCAGCGAGGCGATGGTCTCTTCCTGGGTGAGCGGTTGCACCTGGTCGGTGGTCGTCGTCATTCGGCACTCCTTCCGGAGTCGTTCGTTCGTACCGTCGCGGGCTGTGCGGCGGCTTGGGGTGCGGCTTTCGAAGTGGTGATCGGCAGTACGAGCAGCGGCACGTGCGTGGTGCACGCGCAATCGCCGTTGGCGATCGTCGCGAGCCGCTGGACGTGGGTGCCCAGCAGATCGCGGAACGCCTCGAGTTCGGCCGCGCACAGCTGGGGGAATTCCTCGGCGACGTGCGCGACCGGGCAGTGGTGCTGGCAGATCTGCACGCCCGTGCCCACCTTGCGGGTGGTCGCGGCGAATCCGGCGTCGGTGAACGCCTCGGCGATCTCCTCGGCCTTGGCCTCGGTGGTCTCCGGGGTGTGCTCCCCGACGGGTTCGATCCCGGCCACGATAGTGCGTGCCCGTTTGCGCGCGAAGTCGGTGATGGCCTGGTCGCCGCCGATCTCACCGAGCTGGCGGATCGCCGCGCCCGCGAGGTCGTCGTAAGCGTGCCCGAGCTTGCCGCGACCGGTCGCGGTCAGCTGATATTGCTTGGCGGGACGGCCACGCCCCTTCTGCTGCCACGGCGCGGATCGGCTGGCTCTCGCCTGCCCGGAATCGATGAGCGCGTCCAAGTGGCGACGCACGCCTGCCGGGGCGAGACCCAGCTTGTTGCCGATCGCCGTCGCGGTGATCGGCCCCTCCTCCAGGAGCAGCTGGACGATCGCGGCGCGGGTGTGATGGCCCTCGGCGCCGACCGTGACGACGGCAGCGGACGACGCGGCGCCGGCCTTGCGACCGGTCCTCTCGTCGTTCTTCCGCAAACCCACGGTTTTCACAACATCAGTGTGGCGGAATTCGTTCCCGAAATCTAATAAGGGTGCCCTGAGTAGAACGGGCTCCGACCTGCGTCATCGAGGCGGCGGTCCGCCGTCACACCGGCCACCCACTCACTCCGCCGGGTACGCCGAGGCGGCCCATCGGCAGCCAGATCTCGGCCGCCACGCCGCCTACCTCGCGATTTCCCGAGCGCGCTCGCCGCAGGACGTTTCGGCCGCCCCGGCCGGTCGCGATCCGGGCGCACCTCTCCGATTCGGCGCTCGAACCGGCTGCGACATTGGCCACAGTCCGCCGAAAGCCCTCCCGCGAGACCGCGTCGACGCAGGTTTTCGAACCGGACGAACGGCTGAGGCGGCGACCGGGGCCTATTCCTCCAGACGTACCTTCGCCTCCGCTCCTGCCATGCGTGGACTGTTGACGGACTTGCGCCCGGCAGCGCCCACTAGGCTGCGTCTCGTGGCGGTACTGGAGGGCGCGCGGCGCAAGGCAGTGACATTCGGGCGCCGGGCACTCGGACTCGACGTGCCCGCTGCCGATCACACCATCGCGGTGTTGCACCGGGACGAGTCCGAGGTGCCCGAACTCGACCGCAAAGAACTGGTCCAGCTCGACCGGATCCGGCTGATGGGCGCGACCGGCACGGTACTGATGGCGATCAGCGCGCTGGGCATCGGCGCGCAGCCGGTGCAGCAGAACCCGACGTCCGGCATGCGCGTGCTCGGAATCTTCGCCAGGGCGCACACCGGGTCGCTGGCCATGTGCATGATCGGCGCCGTGGTGGTGGTGCTCGCATGGCTGCTGCTCGGCCGTTTCGCGGTCGGTGGCATCGGCGGCTCCCCCGTCCACCGGCTGACCCGCTCGCAGCTCGACCGCACCCTGCTGTTGTGGATCGTCCCGCTCAGCGTCGCGCCGCCGCTGTTCAGCAACGACGTGTATTCCTATCTGGCCCAGAGCGAGATCGCCGCGCGCGGCATCGACCCGTACGAGGAGGGCCCGGTCGCGGGCCTCGGCATCGACAACGTCCTCACCAACAACGTCCCGACCATCTGGCGTGACACACCCGCACCGTACGGCCCGCTGTTCCTGTGGATGGGCCGCGGTATCGCCGAATTGACCGGGGACAACATCATTCTCGGTGTCTGGGTGCACCGGGTACTGGCGCTGGCGGGCGTGGCCCTGATCGTCTGGGCACTGCCGCGCCTCTCTGTCCGCTGCGGCGTCGCGGGGGTGAGCGCGCTGTGGCTCGGCGCGGCGAATCCGCTGGTGCTGTTCCACCTGGTCGGCGGCGTGCACAACGACGCGCTGATGATCGGGCTGATGCTGGCGGGCCTCGAGTTCGCGCTGCGGGCGATCGAGGACACCCACCCGTTCGACGGCCGGGCCTACGCCCTGTTGATCGCCGGTGCGTTGCTCATCGCGCTGTCTACGAACGTCAAGATCATCTCGATGCTCGCGATGGGTTTCGTGTGGATGGCGCTCGCCCGCCGCTGGGGCGGCGGCTGGCGGCCCGTGGTGACCGCGGCCGCGATGCTCGGCGCGATAGCGCTCGGCACGACGCTGGTGATCAGCTCGGCCAGCGGGCTCGGCTTCGGGTGGCTGTACACGCTCAACGTCGCCAGCGCGGTGCGCAGCTGGATGTCCCTTCCCACCGCGCTCGGTGTCATCACCGGCTTCGGCGGCGTGCTGCTCGGACTCGGCGACCACACCACCGCCCTGCTCAGCATCACCCGCCCGATCGCCGCCACGGTCGCCGCGTTCGTCACGGTGCGCATGCTCGTGGCCACCGGCACGGGACGCCTGCATCCGGTCGGCGCGCTCGGCGTCGCGCTCGGCGCCATCGTGCTGCTGTTCCCGGTGGTGCAGCCGTGGTACCTGCTGTGGGCGATCGTGCCGCTCGCGGCTTGGGCGACCCGGCCCGTGTTCCGTGTTCCCGCGGTGGCGTTCTCGTCGGTGGTGAGTGTGCTGCAGATGCCGCGCGGCGCCGACCTCGAGGTGTTCCAGATCGTCGGCGCCGCACTCGCGACCGTCATCGTCGGCGTCCTGTTCATCGTGATCACCCGCAACGCCCTGCCGTGGCGCGCTCAGGCGGGGGTGTCGGCTCCGTCACAGCAGCCGACGTCTTACGGTGTCTCTTCGTGACCGCTGCCTCCGGACCCGCCGTTAGCGTCGACGGCGTCGTCAAGCGTTATGGCGAGACCACCGCGGTCGACGGCCTGTCCTTCGATGTCGAACGGGCGCAGGTGCTCGCGCTGCTCGGGCCCAATGGCGCGGGGAAGACGACGACCGTCGAGATGTGCGAGGGCTTCGTGCGCCCGGACGCGGGCTCGGTGCGTGTGCTCGGACTCGATCCGATCGCCGATTCCGACCGGCTGCGGCCCCGCATCGGCGTCATGTTGCAAGGCGGCGGTTCCTATCCCGGCGCACGGGCGGGCGAGATGCTCGATCTGGTCGCGGCGTACTCGGCCGATCCGCTCGACCCGCAGTGGCTGCTGCGAACGCTCGGGCTGCAGGACAATCGCCGCACCCCGTACCGTCGGCTCTCCGGCGGCCAGCAGCAGCGTTTGGCGCTGGCCTGCGCGCTGGTCGGGCGGCCGGAGATCGTCTTCCTCGACGAACCCACCGCGGGCCTGGACGCGCAAGCGCGGCTGATCGTCTGGGAGCTGATCGACGCGCTGCGCCGCGACGGCGTCACCGTCCTGCTCACCACGCACATGATGGACGAGGCCGAACAGCTGGCCGATCAGCTCGTCATCATCGATCACGGACGCATCGTCGCCTCCGGCACGCCCGCCGAGGTCACCGCGCACGGCGCCGCCGGACAGCTGCGCTTCACCGCGCCGCCCAAGCTCGACATGACGCTGTTGAAATCCGCGCTCCCCGAAGGTTTCTCGCCACGGGAGACGTCACCGGGCTCGTACCTGGTTGAGGGCGAGATCGACCCGCAGGTGCTGGCCACCGTGACCGCGTGGTGCGCGCGGATGAACGTGCTGGCCACCGACATCCGGATCGACCAGCGCCGCCTCGAGGACGTCTTCCTGGAACTGACCGGACGGGATCTACGCGGATGAACCAGCCCGACCTGACCGCCAACCGCTTCTCGCCGGGCACCTTCGCGCCCGATCCTCGTCCGACCACCCGCACGGCCATGCTCGCCGCGCAGACCCGGCTCGAGCTGATCCTGTTGCTGCGCAACGGCGAACAGCTGCTGCTCACCATGTTCATCCCGATCACGCTGCTGGTCGGGTTGACGCTGCTGCCGTTCGGCGGTCTCGGCGAGGACCGGGTGGACAAGATCGTGCCCGGCGTGATGATGGTCGCGGTGATGTCCACCGCCTTCACCGGGCAGGCCATCGCCGTCGGTTTCGACCGGCGCTACGGCGCGCTGAAACGCCTCGGCGCCACCCCGCTGCCGCGCTGGGGCATCATCGCGGGCAAGAGCGCCGCGGTGCTGATCGTGGTGGTGCTGCAGGCGATTCTGTTGGGCGCCATCGGTTTCGCGCTCGGCTGGCGGCCGGACGTTCCTGGCCTGTTGCTCGGCTCGGTGGTGATCGCGCTCGGCACCGCGACGTTCGCCGCCATGGGCCTGCTGCTCGGCGGCACGCTGAAGGCGGAGATCGTGCTGGCGCTGGCGAACATCCTGTGGTTCGTCATGCTCGGCATCGCGAGCGTCGTATTCGCCGCCGACGACCTGCACGTCGCGGTGAACGTGCTCGCGCGGCTGGTGCCCTCCGGCGCGCTCGCGGTCACCCTGGAGCACGCGCTGCGCAGCAGCGTCGATTGGTTCGGTCTGGCTGTGCTCGCGGTGTGGGGCGTGGTCTCGGGCGCCCTGGCCGCGCGCTGGTTCCGTTTCGAGTGAACGCCGGTACAAACGACGGTATGTAGTAGTCCGGGTGCGGCGCCCTGATCGCCGGTCGCTACCATCGTTGCGTGTATCGCGCATTCCTGCGACTCGTCGACAAGCTCCCGCTTCCCTCGCTGCGGACGCAGCGGCTGATCGCTCTCGCGGTCCTGCTCACCCAGGCGGGCATCGCGGTGACCGGCTCGATCGTCCGGGTCACCGCCTCCGGTCTCGGCTGCCCGACCTGGCCGCAATGCTTCCCCGGCAGCTTCACCCCGATCGGCGTGTCCGAGGTGGCGGTGCTGCACCAGGCCGTCGAGTTCGGCAACCGGATGCTGACCTTCGTGGTCTCCCTGTTCGCCGGACTGATCGTGCTCGCGGTGACGCGGGCGCGCCGCAGGAACGACGTGCTGCTCTACGCCTGGCTGATGCCAGGCGGCACCGTGCTGCAGGCGGTCATCGGCGGCATCACCGTCCGCACCGGCCTGCTCTGGTGGACCGTCGCGGTGCACCTGCTGGCCTCGATGCTGATGGTGTGGCTGGCCACGGTGCTCTACGCCAAGATCTGCGAACCGGACGACGGCGTCGAGACCGTCCAGGCACCCGCGCCGCTGCGCTGGCTGACGGCGTTGAGCGGCGTCGCGCTGGCCGGCGTCCTGGTCGCGGGCACGCTGGTCACCGCCGCCGGACCGCACGCGGGCGACAAGAGCATCGAACGACCCGTCGCGCGGTTGCAGATCGAGATCGTTACGCTGGTGCACCTGCATTCGCAGCTGCTGGTGGGCTACCTGGCCCTGCTGATCGGCCTCGGCTTCGGGCTCTACGCCGTCGGCATCTCCCGCGCGGTGCGCACCCGCCTGTTCGTGCTGCTCGGCGTCGTGTGCGCGCAAGCGCTGGTCGGCGTCGTCCAGTACTTCACCGACGTGCCGGGCGCGCTGGTCGCCACCCACGTGGGCGGCGCCGCCGCGTGCACCGCCGCGACCGCCGCCCTGTGGGCCGCGTTGCGCACCCGTGAACCGGTGCCCGCCGTCGCGCCCGATCCGGCGGTGCGGTCCGCCTGAGCACCCGCGCGGGAGACGGGGCGGGTCAGACTACCGACGGCCGCGTCAGACTCGACCAGAGCGCATCTCCCTGGGTGACCGCCGCCGCCACCACCTGCCCGAGCCACGAGCCCATGACATCGGCGAACGACGCGTCCGCCGGGATGCCGGTGGCGGCCGCGTAGACCTCGACCCACGCCGCGGGATCAGGGCCAAAAACCGCGCCGCGTGGCTCGGCAGGCGATCCGGCGGCGGCTGCCACGATAAAAGGGAAGAGTGGAGACACAGGGCTGAGATAACGACCACCGAGGAATGACACAGCGTCCGAGAAAGACACAGCGTCGCGACCACCGGAGGGCAGCGAGATGACCAGGTTCGCCAATCAGCAGTCCATAGTCGTCGGCGTGGACGGCAGCCCCGCCGCCCTGGCCGCCGCGCGCTGGGCGGGCGCTGTCGCCGCGCGCCAGGGCGTGCGGTTGGTCGTCCTCAGCATCGTGCCGACCATCGACTATCGGATCACGGCCGCGATCGTCGCCGACGCGGACATCCTGCCGACGCTGCGTTTCGTAGCGAAGAAGCATGCGGGCGCCGCAGTCGACGCGGTGCGCGCCGACCAGCCCGGACTGGAGATCACCGAGACGGTGGTGGAGGGCGTGCCGGGCGACGAACTGGTCGAGGCGAGCGAGACCGCACTGCTGCTGGTGGTGGCCGCCACCGCCGACGATCGGATCACCACCCTGCTGATCGGTTCGACGGCGCTGCGGGTCTCGAACAAAGCGCACTGTCCCGTGGTGGTGTGGCGC
The DNA here is from genome assembly GCF_040654065.1 of Nocardia sp. NPDC050793. NCBI lineage: Bacteria > Bacillati > Actinomycetota > Actinomycetes > Mycobacteriales > Nocardiaceae > Nocardia > Nocardia sp. NPDC050793. The sequence continues at coordinate 113,117 of NZ_JBFAHG010000012.1, read as the reverse complement.
GGCGACGTCGACAATCCGCTGCCCGACGAGCGCCCGGTCTTGGTCGGCGTCGACGGTAGTCCCGGCAGCAACGCCGCGGTCGGCCGGGCCTTCGAAATGGCCGCAGTGCTCGGCGTGCGCGTCATCGCACTACACGCCTGGAACGACCCCGATCTGCTGCAGTGGACGCCGGTGCCTGATGCGTGGGAAGTCTTGGCGCAGCAGGAGCGAGAGTTGTTGAGCGAGCGGATCGCCGGATGGTCGAGCCAATACCCGGACCTCCAGGTCGAGAAGCTGGTGCTGCAGAGCCCGGCGACGCGCGCGCTGCTCGACCACGGCGCGGACGCTCAGATGATCGTCACGGGCAGCCAAGGCCGCAACCGGCTCACCGGCCTGCTGCTGGGTTCGACGAGTCAGAACCTGCTGCACCACGCGCCATGCCCGGTGCTGGTGGCCCGCGGCGGGTCCTGAGACCGGGCGGGCCCCCGCATCACTTCTCGTTGCGCGCCTTGGGGAAGCGGGTCTGCTTGGCCACCCAGCCGGCCATCTGCGCCCAGTGGCCCTTGCGCGGAGTGACGACGGAGGTGAGCTCGCGGTCCCACTCGTCGGCCTCGGTCAGGCCGTCGATCACCTCGACCAGGCGCTTGGCGGTCGGCAGGTCGGCGACCACGCGGTCACCGAGGACGCCGTCGGCGCCGACCAGGGTGACGCGCACACCGATGCGGCCGATCGGCTGCAGGACGGCCGTCGCCGAACCGCCGTGATCGGCGAGGAATCCCTTCACCGAGTCCACGAGGGAGCTCGACAGCTTCACGGGGGCCGGGGCGGCGGCGGTCTCAACGCTCATGCACGCGAGTTTACCGACCGGTAAGACGTCGTCCAGACCCGGCGGGTGTAGAACTGAATGTCATGCGCGCCATTCAGGTTTCCGAACACGGTGGTCCCGAGGTCCTGCGGTACACGGAGGCCGACGAGCCGAGTATCGGGCCGGATCAGCTGCTGGTGACCACCGAGGCGATCGGCGTCAACTACATCGATACCTACATCCGCACCGGAACGTATCCGCAGCCGGTGCCGTACGTGCCCGGCTCGGAGGGCACCGGCGTGGTCAGCGCGGTCGGGTCCGGTGTCACCGAGTTCGCGGTGGGCGACCGGGTCGCGTGGGCTGCCGCGCCGGGCAGTTACGCCGAGAAGGTCGCGGTCCCGGCGGCCGTCGCGATCCCGGTGCCGGAGGGCGTCGACCCGCCGGTCGCCGCGTCGGCGCTGCTGCAGGGCATGACCGCGCACTACCTGCTCGAGTCGATCTACCGGCCGGAACCGGGCGAGACGGTGCTCGTGCACGCGGGTGCGGGCGGTGTCGGCCTGATCCTGACTCAGCTGGCCGCGGCACGCGGCGTGCGCGTCATCACGACGGTGTCCTCCGACGAGAAGGAGGCGCTCTCCCGCGAGGCGGGCGCGGCCGAGGTGCTTCGCTACGGCGACGACCTCGCCGACCAGGTCCGCAAGCTGACCGACGGCGTCGGCGTCGCGGCGGTCTACGACGGCGTCGGCAAGTCCACCTTCGACGCGAGCCTCGCGTCGTTGCGCGTCCGCGGCACGCTGGCCCTGTTCGGCGCGGCGAGCGGTCCGGTCCCGCCTTTCGACCCGCAGCGCCTCAACGCGAGCGGTTCGCTGTTCCTGACCCGCCCTTCGCTGGTCCACTACACCCGCGACCGGGCCGAATTGCTCTGGCGCGCGGGCGATATCCTCGCCGCGTTCGCGAACGGGACTCTGCGCATCCGCGTCGGCGCCACCTACCCGCTCGCGGAAGCCGAACGGGCGCACCGCGATCTGGAGGGGCGGAAGACCACCGGTTCGATCGTCCTGCTGCCCTGAGCCGTCCGTCAACGGGGTGTTCGCGCCTTCCTTCGCGCGGCACTCCGCTTCCGGATTTCGTTGTGCACGGCGCATTTCCGGACCGCATCGCGCACCCGATCGGAACGGCCGTCAGTAGTCGCGGCCGGTGAGCCCGCGGTAGACGAAGCGGGTCAGCCCGTCCACGGCCTGTTCGTCGTCCAGGTCGACGGTGCCGTCCTCGACGGCGGCGAGCAGCGCCTGGGTGAGCAGGAACATCATGGCGAGGCTGGCGTCGGGCGTGCTCGGCAGCCGTAGCCCCGCCGCGGCGAAACCGTCCACGTGGTCGGCGATGTCGGCGCGCTGCTCACGCGCGAATTGCCCCATGCGACGGGCGAATTCGGCGTTGACCAGAGCCGCTTGGTCGACCGCTCGCAGCACCCCGACGTGCTCGCGCGCGAATCGCCAATAGCCTTCGATGTGGTACCTGACCGCGTCGGGATCGCTGAAATCCGGTTCGTGGCCTTCCCCTTCGGCGCGCACGTCACCCGCGTCGGCCATATCGCGCAACAGCGCCGAGAGCAGGTCCTCTTTGCTGGCGAAGTGGTTGTAGAAGGAGCCTGCCGCGCGCCCTGCCGCCGCGGTGATGTCGGTGATCTTGGTGTTCAGGTAGCCGCGGTCGGCAAAAACGCGCAGCGCGGCCGCCTTCAGCGCCTGCTCCGTCTCGACCGACCTCTCCTTGCGGTTCGTTGCCACCCGCGCCACCTCCTTGACAGCACAACGTATCAACTCGGATACTGAATTCAGATTCAGTGAATTTCGATTCAGTATGGAGACATCGTGCAGGTACTCATCGCAGGCGCCGGACCCACCGGCCTCACCCTCGCCATCGACCTGGCCCGCCGCGGCGTGCCGGTCCGCCTCGTCGACCAGGCTCCCGAGTTCTTCGCCGGGTCACGCGGCGACGGAATCCAGCCGCGCACGCTCGAGGTGTTCGACGATCTCGGCGTGCTCGACGCGGTGCTCGCGGCGGGCGCACCGGCGCCGGTGATGCGCGCCTACCTGGGCGGCGAGTTCGTCGGCGAGCGCCGGATGGCCGAACCGGTCGCGCCGACGCCCGCGGTCCCCCACCCCAATCTGTGGACGCTCGGGCAGTCGCGGACCGAGGCGATCCTGCGCGACCGATCGGCCGAGCTCGGGGTACGGGTGGAGACCAGCACCGCACTGGTCTCGTTCGAGCAGGACGACTCCGGCGTCACCGCGATCCTCGACCGCGACGGCGTGCGGGAGACCGTGCGCGCGGCGTACCTGGTCGGCGCCGACGGCGGGCGCAGCACCGTGCGCAAGACGCTGGGCATCCCGTTCGAGGGCAGCACCGACGAGTCGCTGCGCATGCTGCTCGGCGACGTCCGCGCCGACGCGCTCGACCACACCTACGGCTACTGGTTCGCCGCCGCGGCCGACCGCCCGATGGAGGGCATCGCCCTCTCACCGCTGCCCGGCGGCAAGCACTTCCAGGTCGCCGCGCCGCTGACCGAGGACGCGGAAGCGGGCCTCGACCTCTTGCAGGACCACGTCGACCGGCACAGCGGCCGCACCGATGTCGTCCTCACCGACCTGACCTGGGTCACCGTCTGGCGGCCGAACATCCGGCTGGCTCGCACCTTCCGCGCGGGGCGGGTGTTTCTCGCAGGAGACGCCGCGCACGCGCACCCGCCCACCGGCGGTCAGGGCATGAACACCGGGATCCAGGATGCCTACAACCTCGGCTGGAAGCTGGCGCGAGCGCTGGACGGCGACGAATCACTGCTCGACAGCTACGAATTCGAGCGGCGAGCGGTGGCGGCCCGCGTGCTCGGCCTCAGCACCGAACTGCTGGACAAACTCGTCGAGGGCGACGAGGACGCCATGTCGCGCGGCGAGGACACCCGCCAGCTGGACATCAGCTATCGCGCCCCAGGCGACCACCGGGTCTCGGCGGTCGGCGACCGCGCGCCCGACGCGCCGGTGAAAGACGCCGACGGGCACGCGATCCGGCTTTTCGACCTGTTCCGCGGACCACACGCGACGCTGCTCTGCTTCGGCGCGACCGGCCCGCTGCCCACCGAACCGGGCGCGCGGAGCTACGCCGTGCTCCGGCCGGGCGCGGCGACCACCGAACCGCACGTGGTGGACGTCGACGGGCACGCCTTCACCGCGTACGCCGCCGCCGAGGGCGAGCACGTCCTGGTTCGCCCGGACGGATACCTCGGCCGTCGCTGCTGATCGCCGCCCGAACGACGAAGGCCGGCGCACCCGCGGTGCGCCGGCCTTCGTCGATCCGAGGGGTCAGCCGAAGAAACTCCCGATGGTGTCCCAGCCGAGGACCGAGTCCACCGCCAGACCGCAGAACACCACGGCCAGGTAGTTGTTCGATTGCAGGAACAGCCGCAGCGGCTTCACCGATTCGCCGCGGCGCACGCCCGCGTACAGCTGGTGCGCCATCAGCAGGAACCAGGCGCCCGCCACCAGCGCCACCGCGGCGTAGAGCACGCCGGTCGCGGGCACCAGGGCCAGCGTGGTGAGCACGGTGAGCCAGGTGTAGACGACGATCTGCTTGGTCACCGTGCGCTCGGTGGCGACGACCGGCAGCATCGGCACGCCCGCCGCGCGGTAGTCCTCCTTGTAGCGCATGGCCAGCGCCCAGGTGTGCGGCGGCGTCCAGAAGAAGATGACGCCGAACAGCGCGATCGCGGGCCAGCCGATACCGCCGGTCACCGCCGACCAGCCGACGAGCGCGGGCATGCAGCCCGCCGCGCCGCCCCACACCACGTTCTGCGAGGTGCGCCGCTTCAGGCCGAGGGTGTAGACGAAGACGTAGAACAGGATGGTCGCGACGACGAGCACGCCGCTGAGCAGGTTCGCCTGCCACCACAGCCACGCGAAGGAGCCGATGCCGAGCGCGACGCCGAACACGAACGCGTGGCGGGTCGGCACCGCGTCCCGCGCCAGCGGGCGCTTGGCGGTGCGCTTCATGACCTTGTCGATATCCGCGTCGGCCACGCAGTTGAGCGTGTTGGCGCTCGCGGCGCCCATCCAGCCACCGAACAGGGTGGCCAGGATCAGCGGCATGTTCACGTCGCTGCCGCGATCGGCGAGCAGCATGGTCGGAATGGTGGCGACGAGCAGCAGCTCGATGACCCGCGGCTTGGTCAGCGCGATGTAGGCGAGCACCCGCCGCATCAGCCGGGACGGCAGGCCGGGACCAGTGAAACGGTCGGCAAGCACCGTCGCGGAGGAGCCGTGTGCGCCATTGCCACCCGGCTGTTGCCCAATCCGCACTGTCTCTCCTCGCACGCTGTGCATCGCATCCGGCAATGGAACGAGCAGCCGGATGTCCGTCCGCCTCGACGCCCCCACAACCGAATGCGGCGCGGCTACTACTACAGAGGATGGTAGACCCCCGCCGACACCGGCTCGCCGCGAGCCCCGCCCAGCGCGAGCCCGCGGAGCGCCGTCCGCCGACTCGCGCCACGCCGGGAGCGCGCTCTCGCGGCGCGCATTGGGCGGGTTCCCGGCATGCCGCTCAGCGGGCACATCTAGGGTGGTTGGGTACACACCCGGTATGCATGACATAGCTGCCGTGTATTCACACCACCACCAGCAACACCGCCGTCGACGAGACCAATGTCAGGAGAACCTCGGTCGTGTCAGTCACAGACGACATCCGCGCGCTCACTCAGCCGAACCACCCGGACGACTGGACGGATCTGGACACCAAGGCCGTCGACACCGTCCGCGTCCTAGCCGCCGACGCGGTGCAGAACACGGGCAACGGCCATCCGGGCACCGCCATGAGCCTGGCTCCGCTTGCCTACACCCTCTACCAGCGCGTGCTGCGCCACGACCCCAGCGACCCCAGCTGGGTCGGCCGGGACCGTTTCGTGCTGTCGTGCGGCCACTCCAGCCTCACCCAGTACATCCAGCTCTACCTCACCGGCTTCGGTCTGGAACTGGACGACCTGAAGAACCTGCGCAAGTGGGGCTCGCTCACCCCCGGCCACCCCGAGTTCCGGCACACCGACGGCGTCGAGATCACCACCGGTCCGCTGGGCCAGGGTCTGGCCTCTGCGGTCGGCATGGCGATGGCGGCGCGCCGCGAGCGGGGTCTGTTCGACCCGGCCGCCGCGCCGGGCACCAGCCCGTTCGACCACTTCGTCTACGTGGTGGCCTCCGACGGCGACCTCGAGGAAGGCGTCACCTCCGAGGCGTCCTCGCTCGCGGGCACCCAGCAGCTGGGCAACCTGGTCGTGATCTACGACGACAACCGCATCTCCATCGAGGACGACACCACCATCGCTTTCACCGAGGACGTCGCCGCGCGCTACGAGGCCTACGGCTGGCACGTGCAGACCGTGCAGGGCGGCGAGGACGTCGTCGCGATCGAGGCCGCCATCGAGGCCGCCAAGGCCGAGACCGGCAAGCCCTCGATCATCGTGCTGCGCACCGTGATCGGCTACCCGGCGCCGAACAAGATGAACACCGGCGCCTCGCACGGCGCTGCGCTCGGCGCGGACGAGGTGGCCGCAACCAAGAAGATCCTCGGCTTCGATCCCGAGCAGAGCTTCCAGGTCGACGACGCCGTCATCGCGCACACCCGCAAGGCCGTCGAGCGCGGTAAGGCGGCGCACGCGGCCTGGCAGCAGCAGTTCGACGCGTGGGCCGCGGCCAACCCGGAGAACAAGGCGCTGTTCGACCGGCTCGCCGAGCGCAGGCTCCCCGAGGGCTGGACCGCCAACCTGCCGGTGCACGAGCCCGACCCCAAGGGCATGGCCACCCGCAAGGCGTCCGGCAAGGTGCTCGCCGCGCTGACCGACGTGCTGCCCGAGCTGTGGGGCGGTTCGGCCGACCTCGCCGAGTCGAACAACACCACGATGCCCGGCCAGCCCAGCTTCGGCCCCGAGTCGATCTCGACCGGCATGTGGAAGGCCAACCCGTACGGCCGCACCCTGCACTTCGGCGTCCGCGAGCACGCCATGGGCTCGATCCTCAACGGCATCGCGCTGCACGGCCCGACCCGCCCGTACGGCGGTACCTTCCTGGTGTTCAGCGACTACATGCGCCCCGCGGTCCGCCTGGCAGCGCTGATGCGGGTGCCCGCGATCTACGTCTGGACGCACGACTCCATCGGCCTCGGCGAGGATGGCCCGACCCACCAGCCGATCGAGCACCTGGCCGCGCTGCGCGCGATCCCGGGCCTGAACGTGGTCCGTCCCGGCGACGCCAACGAGACCACCTACGCCTGGCGCACCATCCTCGAGCGTGAATCGGCCGAGAACGCCTCGCACTTCTCGGTCTCCGAGATGCCGCACCAGGACGGCCCGTCCGCGCTGGCCCTGACCCGCCAGGACCTGCCGATCCAGGAGGGCACCAGCTACGAGGGCGTCGCCAAGGGCGGCTACGTCCTGGCCGAGGCGTCCACCGGCACCCCGCAGGTGATCCTGATCGCCACGGGTTCGGAGCTGCAGCTCGCGGTGGCCGCGCGCACTACGCTGGAGGCGCAGGGCGTCGGCACCCGCGTGGTCTCGATGCCGTGTGTGGAGTGGTTCGACGCGCAGGACAAGGCTTACCGGGACGAGGTGCTTCCGCCCGCGGTCCGCGCGCGCGTCGTCGTCGAGGCCGGTATCGCGATGCCGTGGCACCGGTTCGTCGGTGACGCGGGCGAGATCGTGTCCATCGAGCACTTCGGCGCCTCTGCCGATTACAAGACCCTGTTCCGCGAGTTCGGTATCACCGAAGACGCGGTCGTTGCCGCCGCGCAGCGCACGCTGGACAACGTGAAGGGATAACACCTCATGACACAGAACGAAAACCTCGCCGCGCTCTCCGCGGCGGGCGTCTCGGTGTGGCTCGACGATCTGTCGCGGGACCGGATCCAGTCCGGCAACCTGGCCGAACTGGTCGCCACCCGCAGCGTAGTCGGCGTCACCACCAACCCGACCATCTTCCAGGGCGCGCTCAGCCAGGGCCACGCCTACGACACACAGGTGAAAGCGCTTGCCGCGCAAGGCGCTGACGCCGACGCGGCGATCCGCACCATCACCACCGACGACGTGCGCTCGGCGTGCGACGTGCTGGCCGGGGTGTACGAGTCCTCGGGCGGCGTGGACGGCCGGGTCTCCATCGAGGTCGACCCGCGGCTGGCCTTCGACGCCGAGAAGACCGTCGCGCAGGCCATCGACCTGTGGAAGACGGTGGACCGCCCCAACCTGTTCATCAAGATTCCCGCGACCGAGGCGGGCCTGCCCGCCATCACCGCGGTGATCGCCGAGGGCATCAGCGTAAACGTCACCCTGATCTTCTCGGTGGCGCGCTACCGCTCGGTGATGGGCGCCTACCTGGACGGCCTGCGCAAGGCCAGGGGCGCGGGCTACGACCTGGCCAAGATCCATTCCGTCGCCTCGTTCTTCGTGTCCAGGGTGGACACCGAGATCGACAAGCGGCTGGAGGCGATCGGCTCCGAGGAAGCGCTCGCGCTGCGCGGCAAGGCCGGTGTCGCCAACGCCCGGCTGGCCTACGCGGAGTACCAGGACGTGTTCGACGGCGGCAAGCACACCTCCACCTACGCGCACCTGTCCTCGGCCGGCGCGAACCGGCAACGGCCGCTGTGGGCGTCGACCGGCGTGAAGAACCCGGACTACTCCGACACCCTCTACGTCACCGAGCTGGTCGCCCCGAACACCGTGAACACGCTGCCGGAGAAGACGCTCGAGGCGGTCGCCGATCACGGCGAGATCCGCGGCGACACCGTCCGCGGCACCGCGGCCGAGGCCAAGGAGGTCTTCGACAACCTCGCCGCGGTCGGCATCGACCTCGGCGACGTGTTCGACGTGCTGGAGCGCGAGGGCGTCGACAAGTTCGAGAAGTCGTGGGAGGAGCTGCTTTCCGCCACCGCCGAGGAGTTGGGCGCAGCGTCGGCCGGAAGCATCTGATTCATGGCAGGCTCGGCTTCGAAAACGTCGACTGTCTGGAAGAACCCACTCCGCGACGAGCGGGACAAGCGGGTGCCGCGGATCGCGGGACCGTGCAGCATGGTGATCTTCGGTGTCACCGGAGACCTGTCTCGCAAGAAACTGATGCCCGCCATCTACGACCTGGCGAACCGGGGGCTGCTGCCCCCGGGTTTCGCGCTGGTCGGTTTCGCGCGACGCGACTACGCGGACGAGGACTTCGCCGAGGTCGTGCTCGACGCGGTGAAGGCGCACGCCCGCACTCCCTTTCGCCAGGAGGTCTGGGACCACCTTGCCGAGGGAATCCGGTTCGTGCAGGGCACCTTCGACGACGACACCGCCTTCGCCAGGCTCGCCGACACCCTCGGCAGGCTGGACAAGGAGCGCGGCACCGGCGGTAATCACGCCTTCTACCTGTCGATTCCGCCGAACATGTTCCCGCTGGTGCTCGACCAGCTCTCCGAGCACAAGCTGGCCCAGCCGTCCACCACCGACATCGCCGGGCGCAAGCCGTGGCGGCGGGTGGTGATCGAGAAACCGTTCGGGCACGACCTGGACAGCGCGGTCGAGCTCAACGCGCTGGTCAACCGGGTGTTCCCGGAGGAGACGGTGTTCCGCATCGATCACTATCTCGGCAAGGAGACGGTGCAGAACATCCTGGCGCTGCGCTTCGCCAACCAGCTGTTCGATCCGATCTGGAACGCCAACTACGTCGACCACGTGCAGATCACCATGGCCGAGGACATCGGCCTCGGCGGGCGCGCAGGCTACTACGACGGCATCGGCGCGGCTCGCGACGTCATTCAGAACCACCTGCTGCAACTGGTCGCGCTCACCGCCATGGAGGAGCCGATCAGCTTCGAGCCCAAGCAATTGCAGGCCGAGAAGATCAAGGTGCTCTCGGCCACCAAGCTGGTGGAACCGCTGGACGAGACCACCGCGCGCGGCCAGTACGCGGAGGGCTGGCAGGGCGGCGAGCACGTCGTCGGCCTGCTCGACGAGGAGGGCTTCGACCCGCAGTCGAAGACCGAGACCTACGCGGCGATCACCCTCGAGGTCGACACCAGGCGCTGGGCGGGCGTGCCGTTCTACCTGCGCACCGGAAAACGCCTCGGCCGCAGGGTGACCGAGATCGCGGTGGTCTTCAAGCGTGCGCCGCATCTGCCCTTCGACCAGACCATGACCGAGGAGCTCGGTCAGAACGCGCTGGTGATCCGGGTGCAGCCGGACGAGGGCATCACCATGCGCTTCGGCTCGAAGGTACCGGGGTCCGGCATGGAAGTGCGCGACGTCAATATGGATTTCAGTTACGGCGAGGCGTTCACCGAGTCCTCCCCCGAGGCCTACGAACGCCTGATCCTCGACGTGCTGCTCGGGGTGCCGTCGCTGTTCCCGGTGAACGCGGAGGTCGAATTGTCCTGGCGCATCCTGGATCCCGTGCTCGAACGCTGGGCGGCGGACGGCAGACCCGATCCGTATCCCGCCGGCACGTGGGGGCCTGCCTCGGCCGACGAGATGCTGGAACGCACCGGCCGGGAATGGCGGCGCCCATGATCATCGACATGCCCGACACCACGACCGGCGCGGTCACCAAGCGCCTGGTCCAGCTGCGCGAGAGCAACGGCGTCATCACCATGGGCCGGGTGCTCACCCTGGTGGTGTGCACGCTGGACAGCTCCGAGGCCGAGGACGCCATCGACGCGGCCAACGACGCCAGCCGCGAACATCCCTGTCGCGTAGTGGTTCTCGCGCGCGGCGACCGCGAGGCCGAGACCAAGCTCGACGCCCAGATCCGGGTCGGCGGCGACGCGGGCGCGGCCGAGGTGATCGTGTTGCGCCTGCAGGGCGAGCTGGTCAGCCACGAGAGCAGCGTGGTCATTCCGTTCCTGCTGCCCGACACCCCGGTGGTGGCGTGGTGGCCGCGCGGCGCGCCGGAGTTCCCGTCCAAGGATTCGGTGGGGAAGCTGGCGACCCGGCGTATCACCGACGCCACCTTCGCCGCGGACCCGCAGGCGACGATCAAGAAGCGCCGCGGCTCCTATGCGTCCGGCGACACCGATCTGGCATGGAGCCGGATCACCTACTGGCGGGCACTGCTCGCCGCCTCACTGGACGAGCCGCCCTTCGAAGCGGTCGAGTCGGTGACCGTGTCCGGCCTGCGCGACGAGCCCGCGCTCGACATGCTCGCCGGGTGGCTGGCCGCCCGGCTGGGCTGCCCGGTGCGCAGGCGCACGGGCGCGCTGCGGGTGGCGGTGCACCGGCCGTCGATGACCATGGCCATCGAACGCCCGCAGACCGGGCGCACCGCGACGCTCACCCGCACCGGCGATCCGGACCAGCGAATCGCTTTGGCGCGGCGGGAAACTCGCGACTGCCTCGCCGAGGAACTGCGTCGGCTCGACGCGGACGACATCTATGTCGAAGCCCTCGCCGGAATCGAGAAGGTGACCTATGAGTGAGACCCCCGCTCAGCAGTACGCCGGTCGGGAGCGCGCCGACAGCGATCTCCCCGCCGACACCGTCGAGGTGCACCCGGACGCGGGCGTGCTCGTCGCCGCGGCGGCCGCCCGCTTCGTGCAGGTCGTGGTGGCCGCGCAGGCCGAGCGCGGCTCCGCGTCGGTGGTGCTGACCGGCGGCGGCACCGGCATCGCGATGCTCGAAGAGGTGCGCAAGGCGCCCGGCGATATCGACTGGTCGCGGCTCGACATCTTCTGGGGCGACGAGCGTTTCGTCCCGGCGGGCGACCCCGAGCGCAACGAGCTGCAGGCCAGGCAGGCGCTGCTCGACCACGTGCCGGTCGACCACGCCAGGGTGCACCCGGTCGCGACCTCCGACGGCGAATACCCCGACCCGGTCGAGGCCGCGGCCGAGTATTCGGCGGCGGTGCACGCCCACCTCGTCGAACACGGCGCGTTCGACCTGCACCTGCTCGGCATGGGCGGCGAAGGCCACGTCAACTCGCTGTTCCCGGACACCGACGCGGTGCGCGAGGAACACGAACTCGTTGTCGCCGTGACGAATTCCCCCAAGCCGCCGCCGGTCCGCGTCACGCTGACGCTGCCCGCGGTGCGTCGCGCGCGCCACGTCATGCTGATCGTCGCCGGAGCGGGGAAGGCGGAGGCCGTCGCCGCGGCCATCGGCGGGGCCGAGCCGGTCGACATCCCCGCGGCGGGCGCGGAGGGATCGGAGTCGACCACGTGGTTGCTGGATCGCGAAGCCGCCGGCGCTTTGCGCTGAATGCTTCCGAGCGCACGGCGCTGAGCGGTTCCGAGCACACGACGCTGCGTGCTACTGAGCGCACGACGCTGACTAGCTCCGAGCTCACAGCGCCGGGTGAATCCGAGCGCACGGCGCTGCGTAGTTTCCAGCGCACGGCGCTGCGTAGTTTCCAGCGCACGGCGCTGAACAGCTCCGAGCGCGCAACGCTGGGCACTGTCCAGCGCACGGCGCCGAACGCTCTCGACAAGGGAGGTCGCATGCCGCACCTGGTCGTCGATGGTTTCGCCGGTGGCTCGCCGGGTCACCGGTGGACCACCGCCGGTCCGCCGAGTTCCTGTCGGACGGACCGGCGATGAGCGGGATGTCGCCGGAATCCGGCGCGAATCCGGGGCAGGCGCTGGACGAACGGTTCCGCGCCGAGATCGGCACGCTGGCGGCACGGCCCGCCTGCGACGAGGACCTCGGCCCGGGTATCTCCCGCGCCACCCTGTTCGAGGTGTTCGATGCGCAAGCCACCAGCAGGCAGCTCGATCTGGCGGCGCGCAAGCTCGGCGTGGCCAAGCGCGGGTACTACAGCATCGGCTCGTCCGGTCACGAGGGGAACGCGGCGCTCTCGGTCGCGACGCGGGCCACCGATCCGGCACTGCTGCACTATCGTTCGGGGGCGTTCTTCGTGCACCGGGCGCGACGGGTGCCTGGGCTCGACCCGATCCGCGACGTGCTGCTCGGCGTGGTCGCCGCGGCGGTCGACCCGATTTCCGGTGGCAGGCACAAGGTCTACGGCAGCAAACCGGCGCACGTCATCCCGCAGACCTCCACCATCGCCTCGCACCTGCCGCGAGCGGTCGGCTTGGCGTTCGCGATCGAACGCGCCGCACGGCTCGGCATCGCGTCGGAGTGGCCGCGGGATTCGGTGGTGCTGTGCACTTTCGGCGACGCCTCGGCCAACCACTCGACGGCGGCGGGCGCCGTCAATGCCGCCGTGCACACCGCGCACCAGGGCATTCCGGTGCCGATCCTGTTCGTCTGCGAGGACAACGGCATCGGCATCAGCGTGCCGACGCCGCCGGACTGGATCGAGCACGCCTACGGAACTCGGCCCGGGCTGGCGTATTTCGCCGCCGACGGCTGCGATCCGATCGACGCGCTGACCGTCTCCGAGCGCGCCGTACGCTGGGTGCGCGAGCACCGCGCACCCGCATTTCTGCGATTGCGCACGGTGCGGCTCCTTGGGCACGCGGGTTCCGACATGGAAACCGCGTATCGCAGGCCCGCCGATCTCGCGGCCGAGCTGGAGCGCGACCCGGTCGTCGCGACGGCCCGGCTGCTCGTCGAGCGGGGGCTGGCGAGTCCCGACGAGGTCGTAGGGCTCTACGACGAGATCGGGCACCGGGTCACGGCGATGGCCGAATTGGTTTGGCGGGAACCGAAATTGACGTCCGCCGCAGCCGTCACGGCGCCGCTCGCGCCCGCGCGTCCCGAGGTCGTGCGCACGGACGTGCTACGGGACACGATGCCCGCCCCAGCCGCGCAGTCCCGGCCGGGTGTGCGGCTCACGGGCTCGGACCGTCGGCGGCCGCGGACCGGCGCGTTCGCGGGCGAAGCGGGGATGACCGTCGCGCAGGCGATCAACCACACCTTGGCCGCCCTGCTCGAACGCGACCCCGACGTGCTGGTGTTCGGCGAGGACGTGGGACGCAAGGGCGGCGTGTACGGCGTCACCAAGGGATTGCAGAAGCGCTTCGGCGCGCGCCGCGTCTTCGACACGCTGCTCGACGAACAGAGCGTGCTCGGCACCGCGCTCGGCGCCGGACTCGCCGGTTTCGTCCCGATTCCGGAGATCCAATATCTCGCCTACCTGCACAACGCGGCCGACCAGGTGCGCGGGGAGGCCGCCACCCTCCAGTTCTTCTCGCACGGCCGTTATCGCAATCCGATGGTGGTCCGGATCGCGGGCTTGGCCTATCAGAAGGGGTTCGGCGGGCACTTCCACAACGACAATTCCGTTGCGGCGCTGCGTGATATCCCCGGGCTGGTGATCGCGGTCCCGGCCCGCGCCGACGACGCGGCCGCGCTGCTGCGCACCTGCGTCTCGGCGGCGCGGGTGGACGGACGGGTCTGCGTCTTCCTCGAACCGATCGCGCTGTACCACACCAAGGATCTGCACGAGGGCGACGGCGCGTGGCTCGCGCCGGATACCGCCGGGGAGCACGTGGAGATCGGCCGCGCCCGGGTCTACGGCGACGGCGACGACCTCACGATCGTCAGCTTCGCCAACGGCGTCCCGATGAGCCTGCGGGTGGCGGAGCGGCTCGCGGCACGCGGTGTCCGCACCCGTGTGCTTGACCTGCGCTGGCTGAGTCCGCTGCCGGTCGACGATCTGCTGACGCATGCCCGCGCCACCGGGCGGGTGCTGATCGCCGACGAAACCCGGCACAGCGGCGGCGTTTCCGAATCGGTGTGCGCGGCGTTGATCGACGCCGGTTTTCCGGGCCGGGTCGCGCGGGTCACCAGCGCGGACAGCTTCGTTCCGCTCGGGCCCGCCGCCGAGGCGGTGCTGCTGGACGAAACCGGCATCGAGAAGGCCGCCGCGGAACTGCTCACCGATTAGCGTGCGATCCGCGTGTTCGCGGTTGGTCGGGCGGTCCCGGGAAATACCCTGGAGAAAGCAATGGTGACCAGCGGCGAAAGGGCAGGACGATGACCACGATGTCCATCCTGGGCGAGGTGCGACCCGAGCACGACGCGAAGACGGGCGACGATCGCGTGCTGCTGCACTACCTACGGTCCTACCGTCAGCCGGTGCTGGACGTCTGGTCGGCGTGCACGTCGCGCAGCCAGCTGGAACGCTGGCTCGGCGCCGCGTCGGGCGGCAGCGGCAACTTCACGATCGAGCCGATGGACGGCCCGGTGCCCGGCCCGATCGCGGTTCGCGTCGACCACTGCGTGGCGCCGCACGAACTCGTCGTCCATATCGACGGCTGTCTCCTCGAACTGCGCCTGACCCAGGTCGGCGTCGTCACCAACCTCGAACTCGTCCGCCGCCACCTCTGTCACACCGACGCGAGCGCCGTCGGCCCCCGCTGGCAGTACCTGCTGGACCGGCTCACCGCTTACCTGGAATTCCGCCCGCTCCCGAGCTGGGCCGACTACCCGGAGCTCGCGGCGGAATATCGCTGAACGACGAGGGCCTTGTTCCACAGGTCCTGGCCACCACTCAGCGTGCCCGCACCGAGTCGAAATACCATCGGCGCAATCGGCGGGCAGGACGCCACACCGCGGTCCTCGATGGGCGCGTCGCGTGGTCAGGCCCACCCGCGTGACGTGTCTCTCGACGCGTGCGCAGCTTCAGTACCGGTACCAGGGGCCGTCGTACGGTGCGAAGTGATAGCCGTACTCACCCTTCGGCTGTGGCGCTCCGTCCGGCATGTAGGCGAAGCCGTGCTTCGTGTACCAACCGCGCCCGGTACTGAACAAGCAGCCGCCCGCGTACGGCTCGACGCTGATGGTGGTGTAGACGCCGTAGCGGGCGCTCGCGTCGGACGAAACGCACTCGGCCGCCGCGCGTTCGAGACTGCCCTTCGACAGCTGCCAACCGAGCGCTTCCGGTAGCCCGGTCCACAACGCTCCGACGGCGCTCACGACCACCAGAGGCGCGACCAGGCTCAACCGCGCGTTGTCGTAGGCGATCAGGCCGACGAGGCCGCAGATCACCCACAATATTCCGGCGGTGAGCAGCCCGAGCAGCACGAGCCCCGTGTAGTCGATGCTGTCGACCACCTGCTCCACGATCAACCCCAGACAGCAGACAGCAGCGAGTCCCGCGGTGCCGAGCACCGAGACGACCCACCACCGCGGCGCTCCACGCCGCCAATCGATTCCCCCGATTCCCATACGGCCACAGTACCGACCGTTCGGCCCGTCAGCGGCGGACGACATCCGAAAGGCGGGGGTCGCCACGGGGCGCGCCGCGACTCACCGAATACGCGACACGCCAAGGGATCTCATCCACGGCTGACACCGCATCGAATACCTGACGATCGCTGCTGTCCGCGATCACGCCACGCGCCGGGGTGTCACCTCGGCGGCTCAGTCGTGTGGAAGGCGGTGCCGATATGGCCTTGGAGTTCCTTGTTCCGGTCGCCGCGGCGGTCTCGGCGCTGACGGTCTTCGTGGTGGGCGATCGCCTACGCCCGCAGTCGTGGCGGCAGACGAGCGACGAGGAGTCGGGCACCCTGGTCCTCGACCTCATCACGACGCTCTTCACCGCGGTCGTCGCCTTCGTGGTGGTGATCTGCTGGCAGCAGTACGAGAACGCCAACAACCACACCATCGCGGAATCGAAAGCGCTGGTGGACACTTACTCGGCAGCGCAACAGCTGCCCGCCTCCGATCGGCAGCGGGTCCAGAGTTCGGTGCGCGCGTACACCCAACAGGTCGTCACCGGGGAGTGGTCGGTGATGGACACCGACCACAAGCTCAGTCCGTCCACCCAGGACACCCTCGACACGCTGCACGCCGACGTCGCCGCCCTGCCCTCGGACGACGCGGCCGCCGAAACGCTGGCCGGACTCGACCGGGTCGCCGAGGCCAGGCACGACCGGGCCATGGACGCCAGCGGCGGGGTGCCCGGATTCCTCTATCTGGCACTGTGTTTCGGCACCATCCTGCTGCTGCTCAGCCCGGTGCTCTCCGGCCTGCGGGTGACCAAACGCAGCGTCGCGATGACCGTGCTGCTCGGCGTGGTGGTCGGCGCGGCCGTGCTCGCCATCCACAATCTGGACCGCCCGTTCTCCGGCGGGAACCGCGTCCCGAGGGACGCCTACGAGTACGCGCAGTCACGTTTCGAGCAGATCGGCGAACGCACGCCGAACTCCGCACCCGCCACCACGATCGGCGCCGGCGATGTTCCGCATCGGTAAACCGGGCCGTGGCGGGGACGGATCGGCCGGCCTCCGAGCGGGCGGACGCGGTACGAGGCCCCGCTGTGCGACAGCCGGTTTCGCCACACTCTCCCTGATGGCCGCCGCACTGGCCTACTCGCCACTCGCCGCCGCCCAACCGGCTCCGCCGCTCCTCCCGCCGGGCCTCGTCAGCGGAAGCGCGGGCGCACAGCCGATCGACACCGGAAGCGCCCCCGCCGCAATCCCTCTGGACCTCACGCCGCGATACGCACCGATTCTCCCGGCCTCGATCGGTAGCTACACCACGATGCACGAGCCCGCGACCGTCCCGGTCGTCCCAGCAGACACCGAACTCGCCCCCGCACCGGCCACACCGGCCGAAGCCCTCGGCCTCGATGTCGGCAGCGTCCGCGCCGCCTGCACCGGAAGCGCCGAGGCGGGTAGCGCCGCCCTAGCTCTCGGCTCCGCACTCGGCAGCGGCGGCGGCAGCGGCCTCGTGGGTCCCGGTCTCGTCGGCTTCGGCTCCAGCGGGTCCGCGCTCGGCAGCTCGACCGGCAGCGGCCTCGTCGGCCCCGGTTCCAGCGGTTCGGCGCTCGGCAGCGCCGCGGGCAGCGCTTTCGGCAGCGGCGCACTGCTCACCTGTCTCCTGCTGTTGCCGATGGCCCCACCGACGCCGGGCATTCCGCTCCGCCTCGACCCGCTGACTCCCGTCCCGATCCCGCATGCCCCGGCCGAACCCGTTCCGGCGCGGGCGCAGGCACCGGAACCGACGCCGCAGGCGTTGCCCGCGCGGCCACCGCGAGCGGCCGATCCGCAGCCCGTCGAACCTGCCGCTGACACCCTCGCCTGGAACCTCCTGGAGATCGTGACGGTGCTGGTGATCGCGGTGCTGACCGCCGTCCGCACCCGGGTCGTCGCCGGTCGCGTCCCGCCGCTGCCGCGATGAGCGGACGGACGTCAGGCCGGAACGTCGGCCCTCGCGGGCGCCAAGTCGGCCAGATGCGCCGTGATCAGCGCGTTCACCTCGTCGCTGCGCTCGAGCTGGACGAGGTGCCCGGCGTCCGGAACCTTCGTCACCGCGCGCAGATCGGGCACGGACGCGCGCAGCGTCCCCAACGGATCGCGGCCGCTGAAACCCTCCATATCCGGGTCGCGCTCGCCGTAGAGGAAGTACGTGGGCACGGTCACCCGCGCGTCGGCGTAGTCGGCCGTGAGCGTCCAGTTCCGGTCCAGATTGCGATACCAATTGAGGCCGCCGGTGAAACCCGTGCGCTCGAAATCGGCGGCCAAGGTGCTGAATTCGTGCTCGGCGAGCCATCGCCACGGCAGTGCCGGAGCCTCGGGCAGCACGTCGAGATAGCCGGTGCCCTCGGCGGGGAAGCGCCACGTGTCGAGGTAGTGATAGTCGGCGCTGAGCGAGTAGTAGACGCGGGCGAGGAATTCGCGCGGACTGGCCCCGAGTTCGGCGTCGGCTACGCCGGGCCGCTGGAAGTAGTCCAGGTGCAGGAAATGGCGCGCGGCCGCTTTCGCCCACAGCTCAGAAGGCGCGCGCGGCGGCCGCGGCGCATAAGGGTTGTTCAGCACGATCAGGCCCGCGACGCGCTCTGGTGCGCGCAGCGCCAGCTCCCACACCAGGGCGGCGCCGAAATCCAGCCCGACGAACACCGCGCGCTCGGCGCCGATGTCGTCGAGCAGGCCGAGCAGATCACCGATGACCGCCCGATTCGTGTATTCCGCCGGGTCGTCGGGAGTCTCGGTCCGGCCGTATCCGCGCAGGTCGGGCGCTAGGGCGCGATATCCGGCCGCGGCGACCGCGGCCAGCTGCCGATGCCAGACGAACCAGGTGTGCGGGAAACCGTGACAGAACACCACGGGATGGCCGCTGCCCTGTTCGGCGACGTGCATCCGGATGCCGTTGGTGGTCACGAACCGATGCGTCGGCTCCACTCTCGCCTCCAAACTTAGAACGCGTTCTATGAATCACGGTAATGTCCGGGAGTCGTGAGCGGAATACCTCGAGAACTCCACGGCCGGGTCGCGGTCGTCACCGGCGCGAGCCGCGGCATCGGCAAAGGCATCGCGCTGGAACTGGGCGCCGCGGGCGCGACGGTGTACATCACCGGCCGGTCGGCGACGCCCGGCCGACTACCGGGCACGGTGCACGACACCGCGGCCGAGATCGACGCGCTCGGCGGGCGCGGCATCCCCTTCGTCTGCGATCACCGCGACGACGACGCCGTGCAGCGTCTGTTCGAGCGAGTGCGCGCCGAGCAGGGTCGTCTGGACGTGCTGGTGAACAATGTCTACAACTCCCCCGCCGCCGCGCGCTGGCTCGGCAAACCGTTCTGGCAGGTGCCGCCGACGGCCTGGGACGAGAGCTTCGACGTCGGCGTCCGATCCCATTATGCGGCGGGCTTCTTCGCGGCGCCGCTGCTCATCGGCTCCGGCGGGCTGGTCGTCAACATCTCCTCGCCGGGGTCCCAGCGGTACATGCACAACGCGGTCTACGGTGTGGCCAAGACGGCACTGGACCGGCTCACCGCGGACATGGCGCACGACCTCGCCGACACCGAGGTGACCGTGGTCTCGCTGTGGCCGGGCATCGTGGACACCGAACTGCTGCAACTGGTCCCCGCCGACGCCGCCGGACGGCGGCTGGTCACCCTGCCCGGCGAGGGCACCTTCGATCTCGCCGCCGCCGAGACGCCGCGCTTCCCAGGGCGCGCCGTGGTGGCGCTGGCCGCCGATCCGCGACGACGCGCCCGCACCGGACGGGCTTGGCGGGTGGCCGACCTCGCCGACGAGTACGGCTTCACCGACGTCGACGGCCGAGTGCCGCGCCACGACTGACCCCCGGGTGAGTCAGGGTGGGGCGAGTCGGTTCGGTTCCGGTCGCCCCCGGGGTGGAAGGGTTCAGGGTCGGGTCGCTGTCGCAGTGACCCGAAGGTAGGCCAGGGCGATCACGGCCAGGACGGTGCCGGTGGCGAACATGGTGGTCGGGCCGTGATCGATGGAGAAGCCGCCGAGCAGAGTGCCGACTCCGATGCCGAGGTAGATGCCGGAGGCGTTGAGCGCCACCACGAGTCCGGACTCCTGCGGGGCAGCGCCGATGAGCCGATGCTGCTGGGCCGGGGTCTGGCACCAGCTGGCCGCACCCCACGCCGCCGCGAGCGCCCCCACCAGCAGCGGCGCACGCGTGCCGGTGGCCGCCAGGACGCCCATGACACCCAAGGCCGTGGCCATGGTCAGGTAACCGATGGTGAGCACGCGCGTCGCGCCCCAGCGGTCGGTGACGTAGCCGGACACCAGATTGCCTGCGACCGCGCCGATTCCGTAGAGGCACAGCACCCACGCGGTGCTCGAAGCACCGATACCCAGTGCGCCCAGCGCGGGCACGGCGTAGGCGTAGACGACGTAGGCCGCGCCCATACCCAGCACGGTCAGCGGTAGCACCTTCGCGACGGTCCGGTTGCGCAACACCGACAATCGCGTGGTCAGCGGCACGCCCGGGCTGCCGGGCACGAACGGCACCCATGCCGCGACACCGGCCGCGGCCAGCAGGCACAGCGCGGCGACACCGGCCAGGGCCGAGCGCCAGCCCAGCAACTGCCCGAGCGCGTCCCCCAAGGGCACGCCGAGCGCGGTCGCGATCGTCAGTCCGCCCACAACCACCGCCAGCGCCCGCGCCCGCGCGTCAGGGCGCACCAGCGCCGAGGCCAGCGCGCCTGCGTTCGGGGTGAATGCCGCCGCCGCGACCGCGGCGAGGACCCGGGTGAGCAGCAGGATCGAAAAGGTCGGCGCGAGAGCCGATCCGAGGTTGGCGACAGCGAGCACCAACAAGGCGGTGACCAACAGCGCCCGCCGCGGCACCCGCGCGGTGACCGTGGCGAGCACCGGCGAGCCCAGCGCGTATCCGGCGGCGAAGACCGTCACCGCCGAACCGGCCGTCGCGGTGGACACCTCCAGTCCGGCGGCCAGGTCCGGCAGGAACCCGGCCAGCACGAACGCGTCCGTGCCCACGGCAAAGGTGCCCAACGCCAGAATCAGGGTGCGGCGCAACCCATTCGACCGATCATTGGCCTCGCGAGATGTAATCAGGACATTTGACATCCCGGATTCCTTTCGAAAAAACCCGGCCGGTGGCCGGGTGAGTTTTTCACCGGACGGCGCGCCCCCTCAGGCGTTCCGCTGTTCATAGAACCGCCGCGCCCGACGCGGCGCATTCGCCGGGGCGTCAGCGATCAGATCCGCGACGGTCTGACTCGTCAACTCACGCCGCCATGCCAGCTCGGCGCGGCGCATCGCGGTAGCGATCCCGCACGGTGTGGCGAATTCGGACTTGCCTGCGGTCTCGCCGGCTCCGCGGCGGCGGATCTCGGTGCAGCGGAATGCGTCGGTGCGGCCTTCGACCGCGGCGACGACGTCCATCAACGTGATGTTTTCGGGCGCCTTCGCCAGCCGATATCCGCCGCGCACGCCCGGGGTCGACTCGAGGATCCCCTCCCGCACCAGCGGTTGCAGCCGTTTCTTCAGGTACTCCGGCGGCAGCTCGAAGATCTCCGCCAGCCGGGAGGTGGCGATCGGCGCATGGTCGTCGAGCCAGGCCAGCACCAGGCAGCAGTGCAGTCCCCACTCGACCCCTTCACTCATGAGCATAAATAGGGATAATACATGTCCCGAATACCTGCAAGAAAATCATCGGGTAGCGCTGGGTCTGGTCGTGACGCGCGAGCGAGCGCGCGCCACGGCCGCCGAGTCACTTCTTCGGGAACGGTGTGTTGATCGTCGTGAAGTACTGGGCTGCGGCCAAGACGGCGACGGGCGCGGTCACCAGCAGCTGACCCGCGACGGTGCCGAGCGCGCCGATCGCGACGATGCCGCCGAGACAACTCACCGCAGCGGCAGGGATGAACGGACCGAACAGCCCGGCAATGGTCGCCGACGCCACGGTCGCGCCGACGACACCGCCGAGCACGCAGCCGACCGCCGCCCCGCCCAACCCGCCGACCAGGGTCCCGATGGTGGCGCCCATGGAAATGGTGGACGCCATCCGGCTCCAGGCCGCCTGTTCCCGCTCGTATTCCGACTTCCATGGCGCCTGCTCCTCGAAGGGCAGCGCGACCGGCCGGTAGGCGGCGTGCGCGAGCTCGAATCGCGGCGTCAGGGTGGCCGAGCGCCCGGCGATCTCGGCGGCGATGGGGAACACGAAATCATCGACGCGGAAAGCCAATTCGGCGCCCGCGAGCACCGCCCCGTCCGCCGCGCGGATCTCGAACACGCCGTCGTCGACCACCATCGAGCCCGCGTCGACGGTGACCACGGCGGATGTCTCGGTGGCGGTGGCGGAGAATCCGACCGCATCGGATTCCGGTGCCGCGCCCGCGGGCGCGGCACCGAGGGCGAGCGCGTCCCTCGACATCGCCGACGGCGAGTTCATGGTGCTGCTCGGACGGAGCGGCTGTGGCAAGTCGACGCTGCTGCGCCTGATCGCCGGTCTGGAGACGCCGACTTCCGGACGCGTCCTGCTCGACGGGCGCGACATCACCGGCGCGGCCCCGCAGCAGCGGGATCTGGCCATGGTCTTCCAGAGTTACGCGCTGTACCCGCATCTCACGGTCGAACGCAATATCGCGTTCCCGCTGCGGGCCAGGCGCCTGTCCCGTGCCAGGATCGCCGCACGGGTGGCGGAGGTCGCCGCCGCGCTGGAGCTGACTCCGCTGCTGCGCCGCCGCCCGGCCGCGCTGCCGGGCGGCCAACGGCAGCGAGTCGCTTTGGCACGCGCCATGGTTCGCGATCCCGGCGCTAACCGTGTCGAGTAACGGGAAGTGAATCGCGCGCCAACGATCGCGGCAGGCCCGATGACCGGGCCGTTGCCCGCTCAGGCGAACTTGATCTCCAAGCCGATGCCGAGGATGGCGATGACCCAGATGAGGCCGGTGAAGATGGTGACGCGGTCGAGGTTCTTCTCGACGACGGTGGAGCCGGACAGGCTCGACTGCACGCCGCCGCCGAACAGGCTGGACAGGCCTCCACCCTTGGCGCGGTGCAGCAGCACCAGCAGCACCAGCAGCACGCTGGTGATGATCAGGAGGATATCCAGGAACATCCGCATGGCGATCAGTCTATGGGGTGGGTTCACCGCACGCCTAAACGGGGCTCGCGGCGACGGGCCGCGGCCTACCGGCGGTCCACTCCGACCAGATGGGTGATCTCCTCCTCGCCCGCGCCGAATTCGGCCACCGCGTGCTCGCGCAGCTGATCCTGCGCGGTCAGCCGCACCTGGTGCTGCTGCATGTGCTCGGCCCATGAGCGCACCACGAACGCCTCGACGTAGCGGTCGACCACGCCGACATCGCGGTACAACCGCCATTCCATCGCGCCGGTGCGCTGGCGCGAGCGCCCGACGAACGCCATCGCCTCGAGGAATTCCCCGACCCTGTCCTCCGGCACGTCGTAGGACCGCAGCACCAGCACGGGGCCGTCGTCGGGCTGCGGTTCCACCACCAGTTGCGGCTCCGGCCAGAACGCCGACGGCGTGTGGTCGAGTTCCTCGGCGTTGTGCCGGATCGGCAGCCACACACTGCTCACCGCACTGCCCGCCAGCAACACCGCCGCGATCAGCAGCGCGGTGACCGAGTCGAGCGCACCGGCCACCAAGCCCCAGAACAGCGAGCCGATCGCCTGCCCGCCCATGAAGACCAGCATGTAGACCGAGAGACCGCGGGCACGCACCCAGGCGGGCAGCAGCAGCTGCATGGTGGAGTTCATCGTCGACATGGCCAGCAGCCAAGCCAGACCCGCCCCCACCAGCAGCATGAGCACCGGCACCACGTGGTGCAGCAGCGCCGCGCCCACCGACGCCATGCCGAACAGCACCGCGGCCGCGGTCAGCCGCTGCGTCGGCGTCAGGAGCGCGCGGATCCGCGACAGCCCCAGCGCGCCGAGCACGGCGCCGAGTCCCAGCGCACCGAGCATCAGGCCGTACCCGGAGGCCGACAGACCGAGCGAATCCCGCGCGATCACCGGAAGCAGCGCCCACAGCGCGCTCGCGGGCGCGATGAACAGGATCGACCGCAGCAGCACGCGGCGGATCGCGGGCGCGGCCCGGATGAAGCGGGTGCCCGCCTGGAGCGCAGCCAGCGGTCGCTCGGTGGGCAACTGCCGATCGGCGACCGGCCTGCGCCAGACCGCGAGCACCGTGACGATCCCCGTGAAGGACAGCGCGTTGAGCGCGAACACCAGCGTCGGCCCCGACAGCGAGACCAGCACGCCCGCCAGCGCGGGTCCCACCGCGCGGCCGATGTTGATGTTCATGCTGCCCAGCGCCGCCACGGACGGAATCTGTTCGCGCGGAACCAGTTCCGGCTGAATCGCCTGCCAGGCGGGCGCGGTGAGCGCCTGCCCGCAGCCCAGCAGGAACAGCAGAGTGAGCAGCACCTCGGGCGTGGTGTGCCCGGTCGCGGTGGACACGGTGAGCACGGCCGCCAGCAACGCCATCGTCGACTGGGCACCGAGCAGCAGGCGACGACGGTCGACCAGGTCGGCGATCACCCCGGACGGAATGGACAGCAGCATGACCGGCAGCGTGATCGCCGTCTGCACGAGCGAGACCAGTGTCGCCGCGTTCGGCTCGTCGACGAGAAGCCACTGCGCGCCGACCGTCTGCATCCAGGTGCCGAGATTGGACACCAGCTGCGCGATCCACAGCGCCCGATAGATCGGCGACCGTAGCGGCGCCCAGGTGGAAAGAGGGGTCGTCGCGTCGGCGGTGGTCACTCCGGAAAGCATATCGCCGCGCGCGCACCGGCACCGTTCCGCGCATCCGGCGGGCGACCGTTCCCGGTCGCCTTCGCGCGACCGGCCGACGCCGCCGAGTCACCCGGCTCGGTCAGGTTCTTCGTCCGACGCCACCGTCCGCATCGAGGACCTGTAGTCCTACGGCACAGCAGTCCTACGACACAGCGCAGCCCCGGACCATGAGGGTTCCGGGGCTGCGCGGCCTCGAGCTTGTGCGCGATCGGCAGCGGCAGGAGCAGCACCACCGTCCGCGGTTCGACTCGACCCTGATTCACCGCCTTGTGATGCTTGCCGGGGCGGCAGGCGTTGCGACGCGGAACTATCGTCCGGCCAGGTAGGACTCCTCGAATTCCTCGAAGCTGATCTGATCGTCTTTGTTCTTGTCGAGCAACCCGAAGTACCTGGAGCTGACAGCGTTGCTGACCGGACGAGTGCGATCGAGATATTCCTTCAGTTCGGCGACGGAAATGTAGCCGTCATCATCGAGATCGATCTCGGCGAATATCTGGGTGGCGTCGACCATGGCAACTCTCCCTTCGTAGCTGTCCGAATCGGTGTCCCATCTTCTGGTCGAACTACGAGCATCGAGCTTGTCGAATATACCGCCGCGACCGACGTCCGCGGACCGCTTCCGGAGGTGGCCGAACCCGCCGGACACGGTGAGCACCGCGGCGTCGGCAAGCCCCAGACAGCGGCGGTGACGGCGGCTAGGGGGCAGTGGTGTCAGCGTGCTTCGTACGTTGTCGCGAGCGCACGGAGTCCGGGGTCGGCGGCGATTCGCGCCGCGGTATCGGCTCCTGGCGGGTAGTGGCGGACGCCGACCAGCCATTCGCGGCGCAGCTCCGGCAGGACGATCTGTGTCGCGTCCCATTCGTCGACCCGGACACCACGCCAATCCATCGCCGCCTCCTCGGGCCCGAACGCCGGACCGTCGGATCGTCCCGCGGCCGCGAGCAGGGCCATCGTCTCCCCCAGGTAGTCGTTCCAGCGGGAGTAGGACGTCGCGAGCGCCGCCGAGGGCGGAACGGTCAACCGCAGCAGGCACACGCCATGCGCCCATTGATCGTCACCGAGCAGCAAGTCCGCGGTCATCCGCACCCGCCGGTGACGCAGCGCCCGCCCGGGCCAGCACCACACCGGCGGATCATCGCCGCAGGCGATGCCGCTGCGCTCCATCTGCGCCACCATTGCGCGGTAGGCGGGCCGCCAGTTCACGATCACCCGATCCCACGACGCTCGATAGCGGCCCCGGGTCCGCAGCGCCGCAACCACTTCCGGCGCTTGCAACGTCCACACCCGCACGCACACCCTCCCCACGGTCCGATTCCCCGGCGATTACCCGGAGCTCGATTCTTCCCCGCCATCTTGCCCGGTCCGACGGAGAGATCGAAGTCCATTTCGGCGGCGCCCGAGTGGCGTGCGCGCCCGCCGTCGGCGCTGTCCCCGAACGTTTCTCGTGCCGGCGGGAGACGAGCTCGGCCCGGATCGGCGTGTCCGTCGGCGACGAAGGTCGGCTTACGAGCTTCGACCGGTCCGGGTCCCGGGATCCCGCGGCTTCGGCCTCGATCTCGGTAGCATCGCGCCCATGGCGTCCTCACTATTGCGGTTCCTCCCGGTGCTGTTGCTCGCCCTCGGTGTCGCCGCCTGCTCCGGCGGAGACGACACCGAGCCGAGCGAGCCGGGGGCGTCGCCGATGGGACGCACGTTCCTGTCGACTCAGGTGCAGGGAGAGCCGATTCCCGGTGGCGGCCCGCTCTCGTTGCGGTTCGCGGACGGCAAGGTCACCGCGTACGCGGGATGCAACACGATCTCGGGTGCGGTGACGCTCGACGACCACGTGCTGCGAACCGAGGAGCTGACGAGCACGCTGATCGGTTGCCCCGGCGAGCTGGCCGACGCGGATCGCTGGGTGGACACGCTGCTGAATTCCGCGCCCGCTTGGCAGCTCGACGGCGACACCCTGACATTGCGGAACAACGAGCAGACCGTCACGCTGCTGGACAAGAAGGTCGCGCAGCCGGACAAACCGTTGCGCGGCACCACGTGGGTGGTGAACGGGCTGATCACGCCGGACGCGCAGATCCAGTCCCAGGCCGTCATCGAGGCGAAGCCGACGCTGGTGATCGCCGAGGACGGCTCGGTCTCCGGTTCGGCGGGCTGCAACCGGCTGACCGGCACGGCCACCATCGAGCCGGGACAGGACGGCGAGAAGGTCACGTTCCGGCTCGGCGCCACCAAGATGATGTGCCCGCCGGAAGTGATGGAGATCGAGACCGTGGTGCTGCGCGCACTCGACGGGACCACCACCGCCACCATCGACGCCGACATCCTCACCCTGCGCAACCAGAACGGGCACGGCCTCACTCTGACGGCGCAGTAGCGCTCACTTCCGGGTGAGGATCACCCGGTCCGCGATTATCTCCGCCTCCCCCGGCGGGGTGAAGTACAGCTCCATAACCACCCGGTCCGCCGACTCCAGCCGGATCGTGGTGCGCATCGGAATCGTCTGGCCGACAAAGCGTTCGCCGAGCACGCCGGGATCGGTGAACTCGCCGAACGCGGTGATCTCGGTGTCGCTGCCGCCACTGCCCTCGACCCCCTTGTAGGTCATCATCATCGGCGTGACGCTGTCCACCGTCGACCACTCGGATGTGCGCTACCGTCCGGCGCGCGGTTTCGCCCAGAACGAAACCATCGCCGCGGAAACGAAACGGCCCGGTATCGCACACGCGATACCGGGCCGTTTACGCAGCGTCCGGGCGACGCCCTCGGCCACTCAGGGCAACGCCCTCGACGAACTCAGGGCAACGCCCTCGACGAACTCAGGGCAACGCCCTCGACGAACACAGGGCAACGCCCTCGACGAACACAGGGCAGTGCCCCCGGTCAGCTCACGGCAGCGGGCCGCCCGCGGCGATCGCGGAGAGGGTGGCGAACTCGTCACCCTTCAGCGACGCGCCGCCGACCAACGCACCGTCGATGTCGGGCTGAGCGACCAGCTCGCCGACGTTCTTCGCGTTGACCGAACCGCCGTAGAGCACCCGCACCTCCATGGCGACCTCGGGCGAGGCCAGCTCGCCGAGCTCGGCGCGGATGGCGCCGCACACCTCCTGCGCGTCGGCGGGGGTGGCGACCTTGCCGGTGCCGATGGCCCACACCGGTTCGTAGGCGATGACGACCTTGGAGATCTCCTCGGTGGTCAGTCCCTTCAGCGAACCACGCAGCTGCTCGAGGTTGTACTCGACGTGCGTGCCCGCCTCACGGACGTTCAGCCCCTCGCCGATGCAGACGATCGGCGTGATGCCGTGCTTCAGCGCCTGCTTGGCCTTGGCGAGCACGGTGGCGTCGTCCTCGTTGTGGTACTGCCTGCGTTCCGAGTGCCCGACCACCGCGAAGGTGCAGCCGAGCTTGGCCAGCATGCCGCCGCTGATCTCCCCGGTGTAGGCGCCCGAGTCGTACACGGAGACGTCCTGCGCACCGTAGGTGATCAGCAGCTTGTCGCCCTCGACGAGGGTCTGCACGCTGCGGATGTCGGTGAACGGCGGGATGACCGCGACGTCGACCTTGGCGAAGTACTTCTCCGGCAGCGCGAAGGCGATCTTCTGCACCAGGGCGATGGCCTCGAGGTGGTTGAGGTTCATCTTCCAGTTGCCCGCGATGAGCGGTTTACGTGCCATGGATCAGTCCTCCAACACACTGATGCCGGGAAGTTCCTTGCCCTCCAGGTACTCCAGCGACGCGCCGCCGCCGGTGGAGATGTGCGAGAAACCGTCCTCGGGGAGTCCGAGCGCGCGCACGGCCGCCGCCGAGTCGCCGCCGCCGACCACGGTGAACGCACCCTTGCCGGTGGCGGTGACGATGGCTTCGGCGACCCCGCGGGTGCCCGCGGCGAAGTTCGCGAACTCGAACACGCCCATCGGGCCGTTCCAGAACACCGTCTTCGCCTCGGTGAGCAGCGCCGCGAACCGGTCGACCGACTCCGGACCCACGTCCAGACCCATCCAGCCTTCGGGAATCTCGTTGGCGGGCACGACTTTCGAATCGGCGTCGGCCGCGAACTTGTCCGCCACCACGATGTCGCGCGGCAGGTGGATGACGTCGCCGAAGCGCTCCAGCAGGCCCTTGCAGGTGTCGATCATCTCTTCCTGCAGCAGCGAGGAGCCCACCGAAAGGCCCTGTGCGGCAAGGAAGGTGAAGCACATGCCGCCGCCGATCACCAGGGTGTCGACCTTGGGAGCCAGCGCCTCGATGACCGCCAGTTTGTCGGAGACCTTCGAGCCGCCGAGCACGACCGCGTACGGCCGCTCGGGGTTCTCCGTCAGCTTGGCCAGCACGTCGACCTCGGCCGCGACCAGCGTGCCCGCGTAGTGCGGGAGCCGCTTGGCCACGTCGTAGACCGAGGCCTGCTTGCGGTGTACGACGCCGAAGCCGTCGGAGACGAACGCGCCGTCTTCGCCGACCAGCTCGACGAGCGCCGCGGCGAGCTTGCCGCGCTCGGCGTCGTCCTTGCTGGTCTC
Organism: Nocardia sp. NPDC050793; assembly: GCF_040654065.1. Taxonomy (NCBI): domain Bacteria; kingdom Bacillati; phylum Actinomycetota; class Actinomycetes; order Mycobacteriales; family Nocardiaceae; genus Nocardia; species Nocardia sp. NPDC050793. Next base: position 83,879 of record NZ_JBFAHG010000012.1, on the reverse strand, counting down.
GCGGGGGTCGAAGCGCACGTTCTCCAGCAGCAGCACATCGCCGTCGGTGAGGCCCTCCGAGCGCGAGAGCGCGTCGTAGCCCACCACGTCACCGGCCAGCTGGACGTTGCGGCCGAGCAGCTCGGCCAGCTTCGCGGCGACCGGAGCCAGCGAGAACTTCGGGTCCGGCTCGCCCTTGGGACGGCCGAGGTGCGCGGTGACGACGACCTTGGCGCCGGCCTGGACCAGCGCCTCGATGGTCGGCACCGACGCGATGATGCGGCCGGGGTCGGTGATCTCGCCGTTCTCGTCGAGGGGAACGTTCAGATCGGAGCGCACCAGCACGCCCCGGCCCTCGACGCCTTCGTTCAGGAGATCCTGGAGTGTCTTGACTGCCATGCCGATCAGAGGGACTTGCCGACGAGGCCGATGAGGTCGGCGAGGCGGTTGGAGTAGCCCCACTCGTTGTCGTACCAGGACACGACCTTCACCTGGTCGTCGATGACCTTGGTCAGCGGCGCGTCGTAGATCGACGAGTGCGGGTCGGTGACGATGTCGCTGGAGACGATCGGGTCTGTGTTGTACTTCAGGATGCCCTTCAGCGGACCCTCGGCGGCGGCCCGGTACGCGGCGTTGATCTCCTCGATGGTGGCCGACTTGCGCAGGGTCGCGGTCAGGTCGGTGACCGAGCCCGTCGGGACCGGAACGCGCAGCGCGTAGCCGTCCAGCTTGCCCTGCAGTTCGGGCAGCACCAGGCCGATGGCCTTGGCGGCGCCGGTGCCGGTGGGCACGATGTTCAGCGCGGCGGCGCGGGCGCGACGCAGGTCGCTGTGCGGGCCGTCCTGCAGGTTCTGGTCCTGGGTGTAGGCGTGGATCGTGGTCATCAGGCCACGCTCGATGCCGAACTCGTCGTTGAGGACCTTGGCCAGCGGGCCGAGGCAGTTGGTGGTGCACGAGGCGTTGGAGATGATGTTCTGGCTGCCGTCGTACTGGCTGTCGTTGACACCCATGACCACGGTCAGGTCCTCGCCCTTGGCCGGGGCGGAGATGACGACCTTCTTGGCGCCGGCCGCCAGGTGGCCCTTGGCCTTGGTGGCGTCGGTGAAGATGCCGGTGGACTCGACGACCACGTCGACACCCAGGTCGCCCCACGGCAGGGCCGCCGGGCCTTCTTTGATGGCCAGGGCCTTGATCCGCTGGTCGCCGACCACGATGGTGTCTTCGCCGTCCAGCGAGACATCCTGCGGCAGACGGCCGAGGATCGAGTCGTACTTCAGCAGCGTGGCCAGGGTCGCGTTGTCGGTGAGGTCGTTGACCGCGACGATCTCGATATCGGTGGTGCCGAGCGCCTTCTGCGCCTCCACCGCCCGGAAGAAGTTACGTCCGATACGACCGAAGCCGTTGATGCCTACCCGGACTGTCACGTTATCGCTCCTCAGCTTTCAAGCGGATTCATTCCGATGCCTTACTCACACTAATGCCCTGCCGCCACCTCTCCGACACGCACCTGGCATGGTGAGGACCGCTCGAGGGCCGTGACCGGTCACGATCCGGCGCCCGGCCGCCCAGCTGGGCGCCATGTCGTGGCCAGCGCGGACGGCCGTTCGCGCCGCCATCGCCAGGTCCCGAACGGCGACAATCCCCCTCGACAGAATCCCGTGTGTCGCGGAAGCAAAGCGCCCCAAGGTTTTTCACCATCACACCGCCCGAGCGCGCGCCGGTGGCGCCGCCCGCAGGCCCGGCGTGACGCGCACCTCGGCCGGGACGACGGAAAAATCGCTGGCGCATCCCGCGTGGCGCGGCAGGATGGACAGAGGCCACGCTCGCCCCGCACCGCCCGGTCGAACCCGTCTGGTTCCTCGGCACCGTCGGCGTCGACCCGGACAGTCAGGGCCACGGGCTCGGCGCCGCGGTGATCCGGCCGGGCCCTGGAGGCCGCCGAGCGCGCGGGCGTGCCCGCCTTCCTGGAGACCTCCGAGGAGCGCAACGTCGGCTTCTACGAGCGGCTCGGCTTCCGCGTCACCGCGACCGTGGACCTGCCGGACGGCGGTCCCACCACGTGGGCCATGCTTCGCGATCCCGGCACGTGAACTCCGCGCAGGCGAGCAGACCCTTCGGGTACCCGATGCCCCGCACGCAACACGCCCCGAGCGCCGGCTATCGGCCTCGGGGCGTGTGGTGAGTCGAGCGCCGTCAGGCCTCGTCGAGAAGCTCAGCGGTCACGGCGGATTCGGTGTCTGGCACGCCGAGTTCCTTGGCGCGCCGGTCCGCCATCGAGAGCAAGCGCCGAATCCGGCCCGCCACAGCGTCTTTCGTCATCGGCGGGTCGGCGAGCTGACCGAGCTCCTCCAGGGAAGCCTGGCGGTGCTGGACGCGCAGCTTGCCCGCCGCGGCCAGATGATCGGGCACCTCGTCGCCGAGGATATCCAGCGCACGCTCCACCCTGGCGGCCGCGGCGACCGCGGCGCGCGCCGAGCGGCGCAGGTTCGCGTCGTCGAAGTTGGCCAGCCGGTTGGCGGTGGCGCGCACTTCACGGCGCATCCGGCGCTCCTCCCAGGTGAGCCGGGTGTCCTGGGCGCCCATCCTGGTCAGCAGGGCGCCGATCGCCTCGCCGTCGCGCACCACGACGCGATCGGTGCCGCGCACCTCACGCGCCTTGGCGGTGATGCCCAGCCTGCGGGCTGCGCCGACCAGCGCGAGCGCCGCCTCCGGACCGGGGCAGCTGACCTCGAGCGCCGACGAGCGACCCGGTTCGGTGAGTGAGCCGTGCGCGAGAAACGCTCCGCGCCAAGCGGCTTCGGCATCCGCGATGCTGCCGCCGACCACCTGGGCCGGCAGTCCGCGCACCGGGCGGCCGCGCACGTCGAGCAGACCGGTCTGCCTCGCCAGCGCCTCGCCCTCCTTCGACACCCGCACGACGTACCTGGAGGTCTTGCGCAGACCGCCCGCGCCGAGCACGTGCACGTCGGAGCCGTAGCCGTACAACTCGAAGATCTCCCGGCGTAGCCGTCGAGCGATGGAACCCATGTCCACCTCGGCCTCGACGATCACCCGGCCCCCGACGATGTGCAGGCCGCCCGCGAACCGCAACAGAGCGGAGAGCTCCGCCTTCCGGGAACTCACCTGCGACACCGTGAGCCTGCTCAGCTCGTCTTTCACTTCGGCTGTCATCGCCACGAGACGCGCTCCTTTCCACCCAACCCGGACCGCACATCCGCGCCCATGTGCCGTCCCTCGACTCGAAGTCCTGCCATTTGCGGCCGAGGTTGCCGGATCAGCTGATCCAGTGCGGCGGCAAGCTTTCCGGGGTGATGCCGGTCCGTTCCCGCTTCGGCGACATCGGAGAAGGTTACTCGCGCCCGCAACTGTTCGGCAGCCCTGGCAACGTGTTCGCGTTCCCGGCCCTCCGGCACCGAGCCGGAATCGACCAAGACCTCGTCGACAACGAATTCCGGTGCGTGCTGGGACAATACATGCAGATGACGCTCGGCGGAGAAACCGGCCGTCTCCCCCGGTTCCGCGGCGAGGTTGAGCACCAGCACCTTTCTGGCTCTGGTGTAGACCAGCGCGTCGCGCAGCTCGGGAACGAGGACGTGCGGAATCACGCTGGTGAACCACGATCCCGGCCCGAGCACCACCACGTCGGCGTGTTCGATGGCCGAGGTCGCCTCCGGGCTGGCGGGCGGATCGGACGGAATCAGCCGCACGCGTCGCACCTTGCCCGGCGTCGTGGCGACCGCCACCTGGCCGCGGATGCAGCGGCTGACCCGCGGATCGGCTTCCAGACCCGAGACATCGGCCTCGATATCGAGCGCGATCGGCGACATCGGGAGCACCCGGCCACTGGCGCGCAACATCTTGGCCACCTCGTCCAGCGCGGCGACGGGATCGCCGAGCACCTCGGTGAGGCCCGCCAGGATGAGGTTGCCGACCGAGTGACCCGCGAGCGCGCCGGTGCCGCCGAAACGATGCTGGACGGTTTGCGTCCACACCCCTTCGGGGTCGGCGGCCAGCGCTGCCAGCGCCATGCGCAGATCCCCCGGCGGCAGCACCCCCAGCTCCGCGCGGAGCCTTCCCGAGGATCCGCCGTCGTCGGCGACGGTAACCACCGCGCAGATCTTCCTGGTCAGCCGCCGCACCGCCGTCAGGGTGGCGTACAGGCCGTGGCCGCCACCGAGCGCGACGATGGCGGGATTCGATTCCCACCCGGTCATTCGCGCCCCAGATCCCGGTGCACGACCCGCACGACGTCGGCCGAGCCGTCCGACTCCGATCCGATGAGTTCGCCCAGCGCCTCGGCGATCGCCACGCTGCGGTGCTTGCCCCCCGTGCAGCCCACTGCCACGGTCATGTATCGCTTCCCCTCTTGGCGGTAACCGTTCGTCGTCAGGTCGACGAGGTGGCGGCAGGTGTGCAGGTAGTCGGTCGCCCCGGGGCGCGACAGCACGTACTCGCTGACCACCGTCTCCTGTCCCGTGTGTTCCCGCAGTTCCGGTATCCAATGTGGATTGGGTAGAAAACGCACATCCAACACCATGTCGGCGTCCAACGGAACCCCGTACTTGAAGCCGAAGGACTGCACAGTCAGCTGCAAGGCGGTGGCCACGCCGCCGCCGTAGGCCTCCTCCAGCTTGCGGTGCAGCTGGTGAATGGACAACTCGGTCGTGTCGATCACCAGGTCGGCGGCCGTCTTCACGGCGGAGAGGCGCACCCGTTCGGCGGCGATGCCCGCGGACAGCGTGCCGTCGGCGCTCTCGCTCTGCAGCGGGTGCCGTCGGCGCGCGAATCCGAAGCGGCGGATCAGCACATCGTCGGAGGCCTCGAGGAACAACACCCTGGTCCGGACGCCGAGCGCACGCAACTGTTCGGTGACGACCGAGAGATCACCGGTGAAGAATCTGCTGCGCACGTCCATGACCAGGGCGAACCGACCGATCGGTGGCTCAGCGGAGGCGCCGAGCTCGACGAGCCTGCCGATCAGCTCGGGCGGCAGATTGTCGGCGACGTACCAGCCCAGATCCTCCAGCACCCGCGCGGCGGTGCCGCGGCCCGCACCGGACAACCCGGTCACGATGACGACCTCGACCTGCTGCCGCAGCTGATTGCCCGCACGCGGGCTGCCCGCACTGTTGTTCGATTCGACGCGTGTCATGTCCTACCGGAATCCGTGTCTAGGTGCCTCTCGATCATCCCGCACCGGACTCGGTATCGGGCATGCGCGCTGACCCTCCGTGGTGTACGAGGACGGCTCACGAACATGTAGAACGGTACCGAGAATATATGCAGGCCGGACCGGAGCTGGAGATTTCGAGGTCTGTCACTCGCCCCGCAGCGCCGCGAGCACGGCTTTCGCCGTCGCCACGCCGATGCCGGGTACCTCGGTGATCTGCTCGACCGTCGCCTCCTTCAACTTGGCCACCGAACCGAAATGAGTGACGAGCGCGGTCCGGCGCGCCGCACCGAGCCCGCGCACCGAATCCAGCGCGGAGGCGGTCATCCGCCGCGAGCGCTTGCTGCGGTGGAAGGTGATGGCGAAGCGGTGCGCCTCGTCGCGGACCCGTTGCAGCAGGAACAGCGCCTCGCTGTTGCGCGGCATGATCACCGGGTCGGGTTCGCCGGGCACCCACACCTCCTCCAGGCGCTTGGCGAGGCCGATCACCGCGACATCGGTGATGCCCAGCTCGTCGAGAACCTCGGCGGCGGCCGCGACCTGGGGCGCGCCGCCGTCGACCACGTACAGGTTCGGCGGGTAGGCAAATTTTCGCGGACGGCCGGTGCGCGGGTCGATGCCGGGACGCGAGGTCGATTCGATCTCGTCCTCGTCCTCGTCGTCGTGCGGCGCCGCGGCCGTCGCGCTGGTCGGCGCGGAGGCTTCGGCGTCGACCGGCAACGTGACGTCGCCCGCCCCTCGCGGCGACATCCCGGCCTCGGTCCCCGACGGCACCGATCCCTCCGGTCCGACCAGTGGCACGGCGGTCACACCGTCGAGCTCCTCGCGCTCGGCCTCGTCGCGCTCCTTGCGCAGCCGGTAGAACCGCCGCCTGGTCACCTCGGCGATGCTCCCGACGTCGTCGGAGCGCCCGCCGCCCGCGGCCTCTTTGATCGCGTAGTGCCGGTACTCGGACTTGCGCGGCAGTCCGTCCTCGAACACCACCAGCGAGGCCACCACGTCGGTGCCCTGCACGTGGCTGATGTCCACGCATTCGATGCGCAGCGGCGCGCTGTCCAGCTCGAGCGCGTCCTGGATGTCCTGCAGGGCCGCGGAGCGGGAGGTGAGATCGCCCGCGCGCTTGAGCTTGTGCTGGGCGAGCGCCTCCGCGGCGTTGCGCTGCACCGTCTCGGCGAGCGCCTTCTTGTCACCGCGCTGCGGGACACGCAGCTGCACCGCCGAACCGCGCAGCTTGCTCAGCCACTCCTGGATCTGCTCGTGGCCGGCGGGCAGCTCGGGCACGAGCACTTCGCGCGGGACGACGGTGGCGGGCTGCTCGTCGGGGCTCTGGTCGGCGTAGGAGACCTGCTCGCCGTAGAACTGGGTGAGGAACTGTTCGACCAGCGCGGCCACCTCGCCGCCGGATGCGGTGTCCACGGCGTCGCCGGACTTGTCCACCACCCAGCCGCGCTGACCGCGCACCCGGCCGTCGCGGACATGGAAGATCTGCACCGCCACCTCCAATTCATCGGTGGCGAAGGCGATCACATCGGCGTCGGTGCCGGTGCCGAGCACCACGGCCTGCTTCTCCAGCGCGCGGCGCAGCGCCTGCACGTCGTCGCGCAGCCGGGCCGCGGTCTCGAAGTCCAGTTCCTCGGCGGCCTCGTGCATGCGTCGCTCCAGCTCCCGCACCATGCGGTCGGTGCGCCCGGCGAGGAAGTCGCAGAAGTCGTCCACGATGCGCCGGTGCTCGTCGGCGGTGACCCTGCCGACGCACGGCGCGGAGCACTTGTCGATGTAGCCGAGCAGGCACGGACGCCCGATCTGGTTGTGCCGCTTGAAGACTCCGTTCGAGCAGGTGCGCGCGGGGAACACCCGCAGCAGCAGATCGAGCGTCTCGCGGATGGCCCAGGCGTGCGCGTACGGGCCGAAGTACCGCACGCCCTTCTTGCGCGCGCCGCGGTAGACGAACAGGCGCGGGTATTCCTCGTTCAGGGTCACGGCCAGCACCGGGTAGGACTTGTCGTCCCGGTAGCGCACATTGAACCGCGGATCGAATTCCTTGATCCAGTTGTATTCCAGCTGCAGCGCCTCCACCTCGGTGGAGACGACCGTCCACTCCACGCTCGCGGCGGTGGTGACCATCTGCTTGGTGCGCGGGTGCAGCGAGGCCACGTCGGCGAAGTAGGAATTCAGCCTGCTGCGCAGGCTCTTGGCCTTGCCGACGTAGATGACCCGCTGGTGCGCGTCCCGGAATTTGTAGACACCGGGTTCGACGGGGATCGTACCGGGGGCCGGCCGGTACCTCGCTGGATCTGCCACTCGACCAGCCTATAGCCGGGGTCGGACACGGTTTCCGCGCAACCCGCGCCGGTCCGGGCGCGGTGCGCGACGACCTGCCGCACGGCTACCTCGGGACGGCCAACCCGTGCGCGCGCAGCGCGTCGACGAGCGCGTCGGGGCGCTGCGCGGTGGGCAGCGGGTCGACCAGGGCGAAGCGCGAGCCGAGCGCCGTCGCGCCGCCGTCGGCGTGGGCGCTGTCGCCGACCATCAGCGCACGCGCGGGATCGACGCCGAGCTCGTTCAGCGCCGCGAGGAAGATCCCCGGCTCGGGTTTGATCACGCCCACCTCGAACGAGAGCGCCGTCGCGCCGACGTACCGGTCCCAGCCCCGTGCATTGAACGCGGGCCGCACGTCGAATGCGATATTGCTCACCACGCCCACCGGAACCCCCTGTGCGGCAAGGAACTCCAGCACGGCGCCGGTGTCGGGATACGGCGTCCACGCCAGCGGATCGACCAGCCTGCGGTAGAGCCGTTCGGCCTGGTCCTCGGTCGGCACACCAGAGGAGCGCAGCACCTCCAGGTACGCGTGCCGGTGCATCGCCGGATCCAGATCCCGGTTGTCCCAGGCCCGCTGGCCCTCGGCGTCGAAGGTCATGAACTGCTCGACCGGCGCGGTCATCCGCCGCAGAATCTCGGCCTTCGCCTCGACGTCGAAATCCGCGCCGTCGGCGCCGATCAGATCGTCACCCCATGACTCGTCCTCCTCCAATCGAAAGATCGTCCCGGAGAAGTCGAAAAGCACGGCCTCGATATCCATTCGACCAGGGTACCGACGCCTGGTGCAGTACGGCCCGTGCACCGAACCGCAGGTGAGTGTGCAACAGACGCAACGGGATTCGACGGGAAGGTTGGTCTACCACTTACTGCTTCGCTTACGACTGGCAGGCAGGCACGTGCTACGACACTGCCGATTGGTCCGCGCCGGTCAGGATGGACTGCGGTACGCCGGGATCGGTCATGGTGACGGCGGTGTTCCACGCGATCACGCCGGTGCGGAACTGTCCGATGGACGAGAACGGCGCGAGCGCGCGAACCTGGGACAAACGGAATCTCACCCGCTCCATGCGCGGTTTGGACGGCGCGGGTAACTGACGGCCTCGCCCGAAAGCCGCACCGCTGTCGGTCCCGAGGGCTACAGTCCAGGCCATGACGCGCGCGCGACACATCTGGACCGGAGCCGCCGCGGCCACGCTGCTCACGGTCGGACTTCTCACCGGATGCTCCTCGACCGAGGAGACGACAACCGCCGAATGCACCAGCGCACCCAACGGGACGCCGGTGCTCGCGGCGCCACCGACCGCGGCGGGCACCACCACCCAGAACCTCAGCACCAACCCCGAGATCGCCTCCGGATATCGCAGCGGGATGACCGCGGTGCGCACCGGGTCCTACGCGGTCTCCACCGCGAATCCCCTTGCCACCGAGGCGGCCTGCCGGGTGCTGCACGACGGTGGCACCGCGGCCGACGCGCTGGTCACCGCGCAGCTGGTGCTCGGCCTGGTCGAGCCGCAGGCCTCCGGCATCGGCGGCGGCGCGTTCCTGCTGTATTACGACGGGACGACCAAGACCGTCGAGGCCTATGACGGCCGCGAGGTGGCGCCCGCCGCGGCCACCGAGAACTATCTGCGCTGGATCAGCGACACCGACCGCACCGAGCCTCAGCCGAACACGCGCGCCAGCGGCCGCTCGATCGGCGTTCCCGGGGTGTTGCGGATGCTGGAGCTCGCGCACCGCGAGCACGGCAAGACCGGGTGGCGCGAGCTGTTCGATCCGGCCGTGGCGCTGGCCGACGACGGCTTCGCGATCAGCCCGCGACTGGCGGGCCAGATCGCGGAATCGGCGCGGGACCTGGCCAGGGACGAGGCCGCCAAGCAGTACTTCCTCGAGCCCGACGGTTCGCCGAAACCCGCGGGCACCAAGCTGACCAACCCGGCGATGTCGAAAACGTTGAGCGCCATCGCCTCCGACGGCGCGGACGCCTTCTACACCGGCGCCATCGCCGCGGACATCGTGGAGGCCGCCACCGCGGGGTCGGGCGGGCGCACGCCCAGCCTGCTCACCGCCCAGGATCTCGCTGGCTATCAGGTGAAGAAGCGCACGGCGCTGTGCGGCGGCTACCGGGGGCACGAGATCTGCGGTATGCCCGCGCCTTCCTCGGGCGGCAGCACGGTCGCGGCCACGCTGGGCATCCTGGAGAACTTCGATCTGGCCGCGCTGAAACCCGAGGCGCTCGATCGCAACGGCGGGAAGCCGAAGGCCGAAGCCGTGCACCTGATCTCGGAGGCCGAGCGGCTGGCCTACGCCGACCGCAACAAGTACGTGGCCGACACCGACTTCGTTCCGCTGCCGGGCAACTCGGCCCAGACGCTGATCGACAAGAACTATCTGAAGCAGCGCGCGTCGCTGATCGATCCCGGCCGCAGCATGGGGACCGCCAAGCCGGGCGACTTCGGACCGGTCCCGGTGGGCGTCGGGCCACAGCCGCCCGAACACGGCACCAGCCACATCTCGGTGGTGGACAAGTACGGCAACGCGGCGGCCATGACCACCACGGTCGAGTCCGCGTTCGGGTCCTTCCACGTCGTCGACGGTTTCGTGCTGAACAACCAGCTCACCGACTTCGCAACAGAACCGGTGGACCCGGACGGCACACCGGTCGCGAATCGGCTGCAACCCGGCAAGCGCCCGCGCAGTTCGATGGCGCCCACCCTGGTCTTCGATCGCGCGCCGGACGGCGCCCGCGGCGAGCTCACCCACGTCACGGGCTCCCCGGGCGGTGCGGTGATCATCCAGTTCGTGGTGAAAACACTGATCGGCATGCTGGACTGGGGCCTCGACCCGCAACAGGCGGTCTCGGCGGTCTCCTTCGGCGCGGGCAACACCCCCACAACCGGTGTCGGCGGCGAACACCCTGCCATCGACGCCACCGACAACGGCGATCACGACCCACTCGTCCTGCGCCTGCGCGAACTCGGCCACCAGGTATCCGTCGCACCCCAGTCCAGCGGGCTCAGCGCACTACACCGCGACGGTACCGGCCTGATCGGCGGCGCGGACCCGCGGCGCGAGGGCGCGGTCCTCGGCGATACCCGCTGAGCGTCGATCCGGCGCGGACTCAGCGAGACCGCGACATCGGATACAGCACCGGACCATCCTTCAGTCGCAAGTCCTCATCGCGCGCGAAGCCGAACCGCTCATAGAACGGCACATTGGAGAACCGGGTCGCCACCAGGAACGCCCGCTCGGCTCCGGACCCGAGCCGCGCTTCGAGCAGAGCGGTCGCGTGGCCCTTCCCTTGCAGGTCGGGCCGGGTGCCGACGGCGGCGAGGTAGAGATGCGGTTCGGCGGGCCGTGTGGCGTCGATCCTGTGGACCGCGGGCAGCGCCTTCCGCAGACCCAGTCCAAGCGCCCGCACGAGGGTGAACGGCTTCGCGATCGGCGACTCGACACCGGCGGGCTCCCACAGCGCGACTGCCGCGATCTCGCCCGCGTCGTCGTGCGCGAGATCGACCAGACCGCGCCGGTGCCGGGAGGCGATGCGCGAATCCCAGAAGTGCGGCAAGGCTTTTCGGCGGCGAAGCGGATCCGGCCAGAACAGGCTCATGAGCGGATCGTCGGCGAAGGCAGCGGCGAGGACGAGCGAACCCGGCGTCATGTCGCGAGACTACCGGCGTGCCGAGAGCACCGCCGGATCGCGCGCGTCAGTCCTGTTTCGGCTCGTCCGTTTCCGTGTATTTCGCGCCGAGGTCGCGCAGCCGGTCCATTGCTTGGGCGGCGTGGGCCTTGTCGTTGGAGCGGATCGCGAGGAGGGGCACGTAGTCGTCGTCGACCAATTCCAGTCGGGCCCAGGACTTTCGGTCGGGGAACGAGACGCCGCGGATGTGTTCCCAGTGGAACAGGGTGTCGCCGAGGATGTTGCGCACCGAAACTCCGCGCGGTCCGACCCGCATCCGTGGCCGGGTCAGCATCAGTACCCCGCCCGCGACGAGCACGCCGATGGCGACCATCGCGATCTGGTCGGCGAGCCGGAAGTTGACGCCGGTCGAGCCGCTGCGCAGCCAGATGCCGCCGACCGCGAACACGGCCACGATCAGCACCGCGATGATCCGCGCGGTCAGCACCGCGCGGCGCGGGCGCACCTCGAAGTCCCAGTCGGCGTCGGCCGCACCGCCGGCGGGCAGCGCGCCGTCGTTCCTCCTCCAGATGCGGACGACCGGCATGACTTACGCGGACTGCCGCAGCGCGCGCAGGGTGAGCGCGGCATCCAGCGCCGCCGCGCAGGCCTGCTCGCCCTTGTTCTCGGCCGAACCGGGCAGTCCGGCGCGATCCAGCGCCTGCTCCTCGGTGTTGGTGGTCAGCACGCCGTTGGCGACGGGCGTCGCGGCATCCAGCGAGACCCGGGTGAGGCCGGCGGTGACGGCGTCGCAGACGTATTCGAAATGCGGTGTGCCACCGCGGATCACGACGCCGAGCGCGACGACCGCGTCATGCGTGCGGGCCAGCTCCTGGGCGACCACCGGCAGCTCCATGGCGCCCGCGCAGCGCACCACCGTCACGCGCCGCACGCCCGCCTCCTTCGCCACCCGCTCGGCATTCGCCACGAGGGTGTCGCAGATCTCGGTGTGCCAACGCGAGGCGACGATGCCGAGCTCGAGGTCCTTGGCATCCGACAGCTCGAAGCTGGGTACGCCGGTGCCGCTCATCGTGTTCCGCCTTTCCGGAGTCCGTGGTCGTTCACTGCGCAGCTTTGCTCACTGCGCCGTTTCGCCGAGATCGAGTTCGTCGAGACCGATCAGGTCGTGGCCCATCCGGTCGCGCTTGGTGCGCAGGTAGCGCAGGTTCTCGGCGTTGGCGCGCAACGGCATCGGGACGCGCTCGGTGATGCGCAGACCGTAGCCGTCGAGGCCGACCCGCTTGGCCGGGTTGTTGGTGAGCAGGCGCATCGACCGGATACCGAGGTCGACCAGGATCTGCGCGCCGGTGCCGTAGTCACGGGCGTCGGCGGGCAGGCCGAGCTCGAGGTTCGCGTCGACGGTGTCGTGGCCCGAGTCCTGCAGCTGGTAGGCCTGCAACTTGTGCATCAGGCCGATGCCGCGGCCCTCGTGGCCGCGCATGTACAGCACGACGCCGCGACCTTCGCTGTCCACCATCTCCAGCGCCGCGTCCAGCTGCGGGCCGCAGTCGCAGCGCAGCGAGCCGAATACGTCGCCGGTCAGGCATTCGGAGTGCACCCGCACCAGTACGTCCTCGCCGTCGCTGATGTCGCCGCGCACCAGCGCGACGTGCTCGACCTCGTCGTAGATGCTCTGGTAGCCGACGGCCGTGAAATCGCCGTGCGCGGTGGGGATGCGCGCCTCGGCGACCCGCACCACCTGCTTCTCGTGCTTGCGCCGCCAGGCGATCATGTCCGCGATGGAGATCAGCGCCAGCTCGTGCTCGTCGGCGAAGACGCGCAGCTCCTCGGTGCGGGCCATGTGGCCCTCGTCCTTCTGGCTGACGATCTCGCAGATCACGCCCGCCGGGCGCAGGCCGGCCATACGGGCCAGGTCGACCGCCGCCTCGGTGTGGCCGGGGCGGCGCAGCACGCCGCCTTCCTTGGCGCGCAACGGCACCACGTGACCGGGGCGGGTCAGGTCGTCGGCCTTGGCGTCGGCGTCGGCGAGCAGGCGCATGGTGGTGGCGCGGTCGGCGGCCGAGATGCCGGTGGTGATGCCCTCGCGCGCGTCGACGGAGACGGTGTAGGCGGTGCCGTGCTTGTCCTGGTTCGTCGCGTACATCGGCGGCAGGCCGAGGCGATCGCAGTCGTCACCGGTCAGCGGCACACAGATGTAACCGGAGGTGTAGCGGATCATGAAAGCGACCAACTCGGGGGTGGCCTTCTCCGCGGCGAAGATGAGGTCGCCCTCGTTCTCGCGGTCCTCGTCGTCGACGACTACGACGGCCTTACCGGCGGCGATGTCGGCGACTGCGCGCTCGATGGTGTCGAACCTGGTCACGTCTGCTGTGCTCCATCTCGAATTAGGTGCCTCACTACAGTAAGGCCTGCCCCGTGCGCCCGCGGCGGCGCACCCGCCCGCGCGCTCAGCTGCGCTGCTGCAGGCGTTCCACGTACTTGGCGATGACGTCGACCTCGAGGTTCACGGTCGTCCCGGCACCCGCGAAGCCCAGATTCGTCAGCGAGAGCGTGGTGGGGATCAGCGAGACCTCGAACCAGTCGCGGTTGCCGTCGGCGGCGGGCTCGTCGGCGATGCCGAGGCCCGAGACGGTCAGCGAGATGCCGTCGACGGTGATCGAGCCCTTCTCCACCACGTAGCGGGCGATCGCGTCCGGCAGTGAGATGCGCACGACTTCCCAGTTCTCCGAGGGGGTGCGCGAGAGCACGGTGCCGGTGCCGTCGACGTGGCCCTGCACCAGATGTCCGCCGAGGCGGCTGTTCAGCGCGGCGGCCCGTTCCAGGTTGACTCGCGAGCCCGTGCCGAGCCCGCCGATGGAGGAGCGGTTCAGCGTCTCCTGCATGACGTCGACGGTGAAGGAGTCGCCGTCCACGACCTCGACCACGGTCAGGCACACGCCGTTGACCGCGATCGAATCACCGTGTCCGGCATCGGAGGTGACGAGCTTGCCCTTGATGGTCAGGCGCGCGGCGTCGGCCAGCTGCTCGGTGGCGACGATCTCGCCCAGCTCCTCGACGATGCCTGTGAACATGCGTGACTCCCTGTCGCGTGGGTACGTACGGTTGCGGAACAGCCGGGACCCCCGCGCTATTCCCGGTGTTCGGTGCCCTCCCAGCCTAACGACGCCGGGTCGTAGCGGCCCCGCACGGTTGGGCCCGCCGGCCCGCCTCCGAAACTGCCATTCTGCGACACGCCACCGAAACAGCCGGGCAGACTTTTATCGACCACTGGACGAGCATCCGCCGACATTTTCTCGAAACAATTCCGTACGGTCATACCGGAATTTCGGCGTTTCCCTGTCGACGACAATTGTTCAGCGGAACTTTCGACGCGTTCGCCGGTCACTTTCACCCGGTCGGCGTAACGTCCAACAGATCTTGATACCCAGCCGAAACACAGATACACCAACTTCTTGCGCCGGGCCGAAGACGGACGCAATATTGTTATGCAGCTGACTTCTACCGTTCAACTTCCGATACGCACAGTTCGCCGTCGAATGCTTCGACAAGGCCGACGCCGCTTCGACAAGGCCAGTGCCCGAGTTCGTACCGAAGTGTTCGAGTTAGAACGCAATGCTCGAGTTCGAGCGCAGCCCTCGAGCTCGACCGAAAGAAATCCACCACTCGAGGAAGCCGGAAAGCACCGTGGGCCGACACGAGTTCGACACAGATGGGGGTGCCGCGTGACCACATTCGTCGATTCGACACTGGAAGTCCGCTGCCTGCAGTACCGGCGCGAGTTCCACATGCCCGCATCGATCGATCCCACGTCGCGCCGCATCCTGCTACATATCGGCACCCACTACGGCGCCGTCACGATGCCCGCCGAACTCGGCGAACAGGTGCGGCAGAAGCTCACCCAGGCACAGATCGCCGCGCCGGTCGTCCACCATCCGCGCGCGGGGCGCTGGACGTTCATCACCGGTCCCGCGCGACCCGATGGGCTCACCGCCGCCGTCTCCGCGAAGCTCTTCCGGCTCTACGCGACGGTCGCCTGCACCGGAAGCCAGGTGGTGCTGCCATCCCCCGACGACGAGCGCACCGGCTACCGCGTCTGGGTGCGGCCGCCAGAGAGCGCGACGGCGATGCCGCCGTCGAACGTGGTCATCGAGGCGACGCTCGCCATCGGGGCGCCGAAAAACCGCGCGCGGTAACCGAATTCGGCCGCGCCACCACGGCCTGTTCCGGCGGCGCCGCTCAGTGCCATACGGCGGCGGCCTGCCGCCGCAGCGTCGCCACGGTGGCGCCGGGGTCGGCGGTGTTGTAGACCGCCGATCCCGCCACGAAGCAGTCGATCCCCGCCTCGGCCGCCTGCTCGATGGTCTCGGCGTTGATGCCGCCGTCGATCTCGACGATCAGCCGCAGCTCGCCCGCGTCGACCAGCCTGCGCACCGTGCGTGCCTTGTCCAGCACGTGCGCGATGAAGGACTGCCCGCCGAAGCCCGGCTCCACGCTCATCACCAGCAGGGTGTCGAACTCGCGCAGAATCTCCAGGTACGGCTCGATCGGCGTGTTCGGCTTCACCGACAGACCGGCCTTCGCGCCCGCCGCGTGGATGTCGCGCGCCACGGCGATCGGGTCGTCGGTCGCCTCGGCGTGGAAGGTCACGTTGTACGCGCCCGCCTCCGCGTACGACGGCGCCCAGCGGCCCGGGTCCTCGATCATCAGGTGGCAGTCCAGCGGGATGTCGGTCGCCTTCAGCAGGCTCTCCACCACCGGAAGGCCCAGCGTGAGATTCGGCACGAAATGGGCGTCCATCACGTCGACGTGCAGCCAGTCCGAGCCTTCCACCCGGCGGGCCTCGTCCGCGAGATGGGCGAAGTCGGCGGACAGGATGGACGGCGCGATCATCGGCTGGCCAGGGCGGGAAAACGTCGGAGAGGACACAGCCCCGGAGTGTACCGAGCCCGGATCACATGCCGTACCGCAGGGAATCCGTGATTGTCCGCGGCCTCCAGTGGGTAGCCTGTGCAGAGTGATCAACATTTCGGCGGAACAGGGGCTCTACAGCACCCCGGTGGAGATTCGGGTGGCCGCATCGGTCACGCAGCTGCCCATCGTGCGCGGGCTCGCCGAAACTCTTGTCCTGCTCAGCGATTTCACGCTGGACGAAGTGGCCGACATCCGCCTGGCCGTGGACGAGGTGTGCTCGACCCTCATCGCGCTCGCCGCGGCGGGCACCAGCCTGGACTGCCGATTCACCATCGGGGAGGCCCAGCTGCTCGTCGAGGTCACCGGTGTGGCCGAGACCGAGGGCCTACCCGATCAGCGCAGCTTCGGCTGGCATGTGCTGCGGACGCTCACCGACGCGGTGGAGGCGACCCAGAATTCGTACGACACGGCGGTCTCCGGATATCCGACGACGGTGGAGTTCCGTCGGGTCCGGGGGAAAGCGTAGTGGCGGACGAGGACACCGTGTTCGATCAGGACCGCGAAGAGGAAGCCGAAGCCGAGCCCACCGACGCCGCCGAGGACGCGGAAGCCGTCGCGGAGGCCGGTTCGGTCACCGGCTACGACGATCTGAACGCGCTGTTCGAGCGGCTGGGCGCGGCCGAACCGGGTTCCGCGGGGCATGCCGCGGTGCGCGCCGAGCTGATCAGCCGCTGCATCCCGCTCGCCGACCACATCGCACGCAAGTTCAGCGGGCGCGGCGAACCGTTCGACGACCTCACCCAGGTGGCGCGGGTCGGCCTGGTGCACGCGGTGGACCGCTTCGACGTCTCGCGCGGATCGAACTTCCTCTCCTTCGCGGTGCCGACCATCATGGGCGAGGTCCGTCGTTACTTCCGCGACAACACCTGGGCCATGCGGGTGCCGCGGCGGGTCAAGGAGACCCACCTGCGCATCGGCTCGGCCATCGACACGCTCTCGCAGACCCTCGGCCGCTCCCCCACGGCCAAGGAGATCGCGGCGGAACTCGACGTGGATCCCGACGAGGTGACCCAGGCCGTCATCGCGGGCAACGCCTACCAGCCCAGCTCCATCGACGCTGCGGCGCTCGGCCGCGACACCGAGGCCTCGCTGCTGGACACGCTCGGCGAGGAGGAATCCCAGTTCGACCGGGTAGAGGAGTACGTCGCCATCCGGCCGCTGCTGGCCGGCCTGCCGGAACGCGAACGCCGCATCCTCACCATGCGGTTCTTCGAGTCCATGACTCAGACCCAGATCGCCAAGCAGATGGGCATCTCCCAGATGCACGTCTCGCGCATCCTGGCGAAAACCCTTGCCCGGCTGCGGGAGCTGTCGAGCCGGGACTGACGGGTCAACCCGCCGCGCGCTGCTTGCGAACCTTCGCCGGCGCCGAAAGCCACCAGGCGGCGTCGATCAGTTCGCGCAGGTGATCCGGCGCGATCCGGTCGAGATCGATCAGGATGTACGGATACCCGTCGTAGTGCGGCGTGGTGTAGAAGGCTGGATCGCCCGCAGCGAGCAACGCCTCCTTCTCCGCCGTCTCGCAGAGCAGCACGAGCCCGCCCTCGGCCTCCGACCGCAGCCGCGCGAACCCCTTGCCGCCCACCTTCAGCGCGGGACTGCGCCACCACGTCGACTCCTCGACCGCAGGGAGCTCGGTCGCCATCGCCACCACGTCTTGCCAGGTCAGAGTCATGCGACCAGTGTGCGTCGCGCGGGCCCCGATGGATTGGACGGATGGAACCGGCGCGTTCGCACGGACCGGTTCACCCTCGGACCCGGCTACCTCAGATCGGTTTACGCAGCGCCGCCATGAACATGGCGTCGGTGCCGTGGCGGTGCGGCCAGAGCTGCGCGGCGGGGCCGTCGCCGACGTCGGTGACGCCGGGGAGCAACTCGCGAGTGTCGAGCTCGACCGCGCCCGTGCGGCGGACGTGGTCGGCGACGATCGACACGGTCTCGGCCAGGTGAGGCGAGCAGGTCGAGTACACCACCACACCGCCGGGACGGAGCAGATCCCATGCCGCGCTGAGCAATTCGCGTTGCAGCACGACCAGGTCGCGCACGTCGGCGGGGCTGCGCCGCCAGCGCGCTTCCGGCCTGCGCCGCAGCGCGCCGAGGCCGGTGCACGGCGCGTCGACCAGGATGCGGTCGTAGCCGGGCGCCAGACCGCTGTCGCGGCCGTCGACGACGTGCACCCGCACCGGAAGGTCGTGGGTGGCCTTGCGCACCAGTTCGGCGCGGTGTTCGGCGGGTTCGACGGCGTCCACCTGGAAGCGGTCGATCGCCGCGAGCGCGCCGAGCAGCGCCGCCTTGCCGCCCGGTCCGGCGCACAGGTCGAGCCAGCGGCCGCCGTCCGGACCTTCCAGCGGCGCCCGGGTCAGGCTCAGTGCCACGAGCTGGCTGCCCTCGTCCTGCACCGCGGCCATGCCTTCGCGCACCGGCTCCAGCCGCCCCGGATCACCGCCTTCGAGGTACACGGCGTACGGCGACCAGCGGCCCTCTTCGCCGCCGGTGACCAGCGCCAGTTCCTCGGCGGTGATCTCACCGGGCCGGGCGACCAGGTGCACGACCGGCCGTTCGTCGTCGGCGGCGAGCAGGTCACCCAGTTCGCCTGCGCGTTCGCCGAGCGCGTCGGCGAACGCCTGAGCGATCCAAGCCGGGTGCGCGTACTCGAACGCCAGCCGTCCCACCGGGTCGGCGGGGGCCAGCGTCTCGACCCACTCCTCGGCGGACTTCTCCCCCGCGCGCCGCAGCACCGCGTTCACGAAACCCGATTTGCCCGTGCCGAATTCGGCCCTGGCCAAGGCCACCGACGTATCTACGGCGGCGTGCGCGCCGATGCGGGTGCGCAGCAGTTGGTAGACGCCGAGCCGCAAGATGTCGAGCAGGGGTCCGTCGATCTCCTCGACCGAGCGGCCCGCGCCGTGCGCGATCACCGCGTCGAGCAGTCCCTTGGTCCGGCAGGCCCCGTAGGCGAGCTCGGTGGCCAGCGCCGCGTCCCGGCCGGAGATGTGCCGGTCGCGAAGCAGTCCGGGCAGGACGAGGTTCGCGTAGGCGTCGCGCTCGCGCACCGCCCGCAGCACCTCGAGCGCGACCTCGCGCACGGGGTCGACGCTCACGGTGCGCCGGGGCCGCTTTCCGGTCGATCCCCGATCCTTCTCCGCCCCAGCCGATTTCGCGGTGCCTCGTGCGGCTCGCTGTCCACTCGACCGGTCCGGGCCCTTGCGTGCGCCGCGCTCGACCGGTCCGCCGACGGCGTCGTCCGCTCGCCGCCTGCCGTACGCGCCCGAGCCGCGCCCCTCGGACCTGCCTGCCGACCTGTCGTCCCACGATCGGTCGCGGCCAGCACCACTCTTGCCGGTTGGTGTCTGGCCCGATCGGTCCGCGCGACCGTAGCCGGTTCGTCCCGCCTCGGAACGCCCTGCGCCGTAACCGGTCTCGCGCCCCGCCCGTCCGCCCGCGGGCTTGCCGCCGCCCGGCTTGTCGGCGCCCCGAGTCGATTTCCCCTCGAAACGCCGGTCGTCTCGATTCCGGTAGCTGTCCCGATCGGACCGGAGCGGTTTCCGCGGCGAATCCGCTTTCCGTTGCGCGCCACGGCTTCCCGTGTACGACTCCGACTCGCGGGCCGGCTTGCCCGACGCGGCGTCCCGGCGGGCCTCCTGCTTGCGGGCGGCACGTTTGGCCCATCCGCCGTCGACGTCGTCGGACTTGCGAGGGCGATCCGCGGGGCTCATTCGACCACCGCGCCGGGCTGCAGGCGCGCGCCGCGCGCCCAGTCGAGGGCGGCCATCATCCGCTTGCCCTGCGGCTGCACCTGGTCCAGGCGCACGGCGGTGGTCGCGGTGCCGACGAAGACGCCGGACTTGCGCACCTCGATGACGCGTTCTGGCAGCGCCTCCTCCACCATCTCGACCGGTCCGAGCTTCAGCCGGGTTCCGTTCACCTCGGTCCAGGCGCCGGGCGCGGGCGTGACGGCGCGAATGCGCCTGCTGATGGCGAGCGCGGGCAGATCCCAGCGGATGTGCCCGTCCTCGGCGACCACCTTCGGGGCGTAGGAGACGCCGTCGGTGGACTGCGGCACGGCGTGCAGGGTGCCGTCTTCGACGCCGTCCAGCGTGGTTTCGAGCAGATGCGCGCCGGTTTCGGCGAGCTTGCCGAGCAGGGTGCCCGCGGTGTCGGTCACCGCGACCTTCTCGGTGATCACGCCGAAGACGGGTCCAGTGTCCAAGCCCGCCTCGATCAGGAAGGTGGACGCGCCGGTGATCTCGTCGCCCGCGTCGATGGCCGCCTGCACCGGCGCGGCGCCGCGCCACGCGGGCAACAGCGAGAAGTGCAGATTGATCCAGCCGAAGCGCGGAATGTCGAGCACCCGCTGCGGCAGCAGCGCGCCGTAGGCCACCACCGGACAGCAGTCCGGGGCCAATTCGGTGAGCTGCTCGATGAATTCGGGTTCGCTGGGGCGGCGCGGCGTGAGCACGGGGATGCCGTGCTCGTCGGCCAGCGCGCCGATCGGTGACCTCGTCACCTTGCGGCCGCGGCCCGCGACGGCGTCGGGCCGGGTCACCACGGCGACAACGTCGTGGCGCTCGGACTCGATGAGCCTGCGCAGCGAGGGGACGGCGGGTTCGGGGGTGCCCGCGAAGACGACGCGCATCAGCGGCTCCGTCCGAAGGGTCCGGCCTGACCCGCACCGCGCGAGTCGCGCACCGTGATGCCCGAGACGAACCAATCGGATTCCCGGATGGTGCGCATCGCCTCCTTGCGGAAGGCCGGATCGAGCCGGTCGATGAACAGCACGCCGTCGAGGTGGTCGGTCTCGTGCTGCACGCAGCGCGCGAGCAGCTTCTCCGCGGTGAACTCGACGGGCTTGCCGTGCATGTCGACGCCGGACGCGCGCACTCGCAGCGCGCGGCGCGTGTCGTACCGCAGGCCCGGAATGGACAGGCAGCCCTCGGGACCGACCTGCTCTTCCTCGCCCACCACCGTGTATGTCGGATTCACCAGGTGTCCCGCCGCGTCGCCGGTGTCGTAGACGAATACCCGCAGCCCGACGCCGATCTGCGGCGCGGCCATGCCGACGCCGCCGTCGTCCTGCATGGTGTCGGTCAGGTCGGCGACCAGCTGGCGCAGCTCACGATCGAATTCGGTGACCTCCGCCGCACGGGCGCGCAGAATCGGATCGCCGAACAGGCGAACGGGCTGAATGGTCACGGCGGCTCCCGGAAGCGGACGAACAGGTCGTCTCATTCTAGAGAGCGACGTCGATCACCCGGATCTCCCCAACGCGAACCCTCCGACCTGGTAAAACTCCATTGCGGACCGGGCGGGGTGTTCAGACCCCCGCCCGGCCGCCAGAAAAGGGCTGGCCGGCGATCAACGACTGCCCTGAATCCCCCGTTCAGCCGCCGATTCAGGACACGTCGGTGCATTTCACGACCGAAAGTAGCCGTTTTGTGGTGACGGCGTCGACACGCAGGTCAGCGGACGGGACACCGACGGATTGGTGACGCCGTCACCACCCAAACCGCAGGTCACCAGGAAGTGATTGGCGCCCTCCGTCGCCTGCGAGGTCGTGGAGTGATCCACGAGTTCTCCCCGTACCACGAGCGCAAGGTTCGTCCTGGCGGCGAGCTTGGTGGCGCGAGCCTGCGCCACCCATATAGGCGGTCGTGGTGTTCGACCGGCGGGCGCGCGTCAGGCAGAGTTGCCGTCGACCGAGGAAGCGGTGTTCACCCGAAAGACGTCGACGCCACCGTATGGACACGATCGAGACTTGCCCTCGACGTCTAGGTATCGATCCAGCACCGCCGCCTAGCGGGTTTTCAGCGGCGAGGACATCTACGGCGTAGGAGCCCTCCATTGACACAGCCTTGCGCCGCGCAGGCGGTAACGCCCCGTCGCACCGAGGAGTCCTCAGCGCTGCCGAAGCGCTTCCTTCGGAGGACTTTCTGCGACGCTTCAGCAGCGTGCAGCGTTCGCGAGGCCAGGAGCACGCCGACCCCGCACGCGTGCACACCATTCTGGGTCGCCAGGTACAGCAGCATCTGCGGGCACTGCTGGAACAACGGTGGCGTGTTCACCCATTCTCGAGATCCTCGCCGGACCCGAAGGTCCGGCGCTGCCCGAGTTCCTGCCCGGCGGCGCCCGCCTACGCCGCAACCTCGACCGGGCCATCGAGATGAACAAACGCGCTTACGCCGCCGTGATCGACGCGCGTCTGGGCAACATCGAAACCAAGGTCGCCGAGGCGGTCAGCTCTAACACCGGCATCTACGGGATGGCCACCGAGGGGACCAAAGTGCTGTCATCCATCCTCGATCGCACCCCTCGCAATACCGATCCGGTCAAGTTCCGTGATGAACACCAGAACAAAGCCGCAGGCGACGAAGGAGAACGGCGCGCCGGAATCGACCCCTACGGTCCCAAACGCAAGGTATTCGTCGATGTCACCCTGCCTGACGGCACCATCCAAACCCAAGGAATCATTCCCGACCGGATCGACGACGACACCCAACAAGTGACCGAGGTGAAGAACACCAACGAGATCAACCCCGACAAGCAGCAGATCCTCGCCGAGACCCAGTGGGCGAAAGAGAACGGCTACACGATGACCCTCATCGTGGACCACCGCACCCAGATCAACAGCCCCGAGATCCAGGCGTTGATCGACAGCGGGCAAATCCAACTCATCCGGAAGGAGCTCGACGACAACAATGATCGTTAGCTATGCCCGCATGCCCCGCGGAAGCGAAAACGGCGGCACGGAATGGATGAACAACCTTCCCGCCCGCTACGTCCACGGCCGCCGAGGATTCGACCGCCGACTCATGGAAGAACTCGCCGCGGTCGGTGTGCCCTGCTACACCCTCACCGACCTCGCCAACGGCCCCCGCACCATCCCCCAAGGCATCCCGATCTTCCTGGACTGGCTGATCAACCTCGAAACCAAGATCCCCGGCCCCGAAACCGAACACCGATCTGCCATCCGCTCCGGGCTCATCCGAAACCTCATCGACCCCGCCGCCCGAGGCAACCAACACGCCATCGACCTGCTCATCACCCAGGCCCGCCACCAACCACCCCTGCCCCAACGCCAACAAGACTGGGCCTGCCAGGGCCTTGCCCTCATCGCCAAACCCGAACACTTCCCCCAGATCACGGCCCTGCTGGATGAACTCCCCAGCGCAACCGCCCGCTACCCCCTCATCGAATACCTCGGGAAAGTCAAGACCGACCAAGCGCGCCAACTCGCCATCCGCGAACTCGACGGCCCCGCACACCTCGCCGCGATCAACGCGCTGGCCAAGATGAAAGCCGAAGGCGTTCGCCACCTCATCGAGCCTTTCACCACCCACCCCAGCTCCCAGACCCGCAAAGCCGCCACCCGCGCCCTGGAGAAACTTCCCGGATGACCGACCCCACCGACGACGCGCTCACCGAACTGCTTGCTAAGCAAACCCAATTGATGCAGACCGCGAAAACCCGGATCCAAGCCATCGAAGGCGAAGCCGAAACCACCGACCGGCTCGTCCGCGTCCGCGTCAACGCCAGCGGAGGCCTCCTCGGCGTCACCCTAGGCCCCGGCACCGAACGCCTCAGCCGAAACCAACTCGGGGAGATGATCACCCGGACCGCACAACAGGCTACTCGCCGCGCCGCCGAACTCGTCGCCACCGAACTCGACGAACTCGACACCGCCCAGCAACAACTGCTCGACATCATCGAATCCATCAACCCCACCACCGCCTCGATTCTGCGACCGGCTCCAGATCAATTGCATGCCAATCACAAACCGGGCAACCCTGACGCCACCGGCCTACGATCACGGACGCGATAGCCCCGCGCTCCCCTCTCGCATGTTCGCCACACGCAAACGCGACCGAGGTGGCCGAATCCTGCAGGCAAGAGACATCGCTATCGGCGTCGCCCACCGCAACCAGGCTGACCTGGTCAAGGCCCCTCCCAAACCCTGGAGGTCGATAACGGACATAGTGCAGCACACGACCACTACGCGCACACCTTCCAGCGGAAACTGTCTCCTATCGATCAACAGCGACGTCGGCGGGCGGCCGAATTGACCGCCGATCGGCGGTACCTACACTCGACCGGTGGATCTGCACATGCGACACCTACGCTATTTCGTGGCGGTGGCCGAGGAGTTGAACTTCACGCGCGCGGCCCAGCGTATGCACATCGCGCAGCAGGCATTGAGTGCGCAGATCAAGCAGCTCGAGCGGACGGTTGGGGTGACGCTGTTCGTGCGCAGCACGCGCAGTGTGGAATTGACTGCGGCCGGGGCGGCGTTTCTGGCGGACGCGCGGGCCCTGCTGGCAGCCTCGGACACCGCGGTGGAACGCGCGCGGGCGATTCAACGCAGTGAACACGAACAGCTGACGCTGGGCTTCCTGGAGGGCGCGGCACTGACGCTGACCGATCCCATCCTGTCGGCATTCCGAGAGCGCCATCCGGGAGTGCGTCTGGAACTGCGGCAGTTCGGATACGACGATCCCTCGGCGGGACTGGCAGGCGGCGAGGTTGACGTGGCCCTCGTCCGGCTGCCGATATCGACTCCCGAACTCGACTTCGAGCCGCTGTTCAGCGAGCCGGTGGTCGTCGCACTGCCCCCGGGGCACCGGCTGGCGGCACGGCCGCTGGTGTCGGCGCGGGATCTACTCGACGAACCCATCCTGGGGTCGGCCTGTGCCGACCGGACCTGGAATGCGTTCTGGGAACTCGATTCCCACCGGGGTGGACGTCCCGCGCCGGTGGTGTCTCGTTCCACCACTCTGCTCGAGGAGATGCACAAAGTTATGACGGGGGTGGGGATCGTGGTCACCGCCGCCTCGTGCCGCTGGCTGACTTTCCCCGGCGTGAAGTTGGTGCCGATCACCGATGCCGCACCCAGCCGGGTGGCCGTGAGCTGGCGTCGGGGACGGTCGTCCGCGCTGGTGCGATCGTTCGTGGACCTGGCGCAGGCGGTGCGCGACAGATACCCCGATCTGGTGCGGGCTGTGGCCGAACCGGATTTCACCGACCCCACCCCACCGCTGTCGTTGCGCTGAGGATTCACAACCGCTTTTTGTCGGTCACCCGGTTTCAGGTGTTTCCGCACGATCACCGGCGGACCATAGCGTTTGCCGGATGAGTCAATCCATGTGGCGGAACTTCGCCGGCGATCAAGTGTGCCGCCCGCGCGCCATCGAACGCCCCGCGGGCGGCGCGGAACTGGCCGCGGTACTCGACCGTGCGGATCGGCGCGGCGAGATCGTGCGGGTCGCGGGTTCGGGGCATTCGTTCAACGACGCCGTGCTCACCGATGGCACGCTTATCACCCTGGAACGAATGAACCGGGTACTCGACATCGACCGCCACTCGGGTCTGGTGCGCTGCGAAGCCGGAATCTCACTGGGCGCGCTCAGCGCCGCGATGTGGGAGCAGGGTTTGGCCTTCGCCAACCTCGGCGACATCGATGTGCAGTCCATCGCGGGAGCCACCGCGACCGGCACGCACGGCGCAGGCGTCGGCCTGCCGAATCTGTCGGCGAGCCTGCGGTCGATCGAGTTGACGCTGGCCGACGGCAGCCGGTTGGAGGTCGACGCCGACAGCGATCCGGAGGCCTACCGCGCCGCGCGGGTGAGCCTGGGCGCACTGGGCGTGGTGAGCGCGGTGACCCTGCAAGCGGTGCCTGCCTTCACACTGGCGAGCGTGGACACAGTCGCGCCACTGGCGCAGGTGCTGGACCAACTCGACGAATTGGTGGACGGCAACGATCATTTCGGATTCTTCGCCTTCCCGCACAGCCCGCTGGTCATGACCAAGATCTGGAATCGGACCACGGAAGCGCCACGGCCGCTGTCGAAATCCGCCGAGTGGTTCCATGACGAACTGCTCACCAATTACGCCTTCTGGGCGGTGTGCCGACTGGGACGCGCACGGCCGCAATGGATTCCGGTCCTGAACCGGTGGTGCACCGAACTGTCGGGCAGTACCCGTCGCATCGATCGCTCCTACCGGGTCTTCGCCACACCGCGCCGGGTGCCGATCACCGAGATGGAGTACGCCATTCCGCGCGAGTATGCCGCGGACGCCGTACGGCAGGTCCTGGCGCTGGCCGAACAGCCGCGCTTCGATGTTCCGGTTCCGATCGAAGTGCGCTTCGTGGCTCCCGACGACGCCTTCCTCAGCCCCGCAGGGGACCGGACCACCTGCTACATCGCCGTGCACCAGTTCGAGAAGATGGCGTGGGAGCCGTATTTCCGCGCCGTCGAACAGATCATGATCGGCTACGACGGGCGGCCGCACTGGGGTAAGCGACATTTCCGCTCCGCCACCGACCTGGCTCCGGAGTTCCCGCACTGGGATCGGTTCGCCGCGGTGCGCGACCGCCTGGACCCGCAACGGCGCTTCACCAACGCCTATGTCGCGCGGGTGCTGGGCGAATGACCGTGCCGCTGCTTCACGATCGCTTCCCCGCGCTGCGCGAAACCCTGCCGCACCTGCCCCTGGGTGCCGCGCCGACTCCACTGCGCCGACTACCGCGATTCCCGGACGCCAACGCTGAGATCTGGATCAAGGACGAAGGCGCGTTCGGCGACGGCGGCTGGGGCGGCAACAAGGTCCGCAAACTGGAATGGCTGCTGCCCGATGCCCTGCGCCGTGGCCGCCGAACCATCCTCACCGTCGGTGGTCTGGGCACCAACTGGGGACTGGCCACCGCGCTGTACGCGCGCGAGCACGGGCTCGCCACGGCGCTGGCGCTGGTCGACCAACCGGTCGACGAGCATGTGCGCGAACAGCTGGCGCGCATCAGGAACTCCGGTGCCACAGTGCATTTCACGCACACCGTGGCGCGCACGGTGCTGAGCATGCCATGGTTGCTGGCCCGCCACAGCACCGGGTGGACACCGCCCTATCTGCTGCCCGCCGGTGGATCGTCGCCGGTGGGCCTGCTCGGCTACGTCGAGGTCGGGTTGGAACTCGCGGCCCAGGTCGCGGCCGGGATCATGCCTGAACCCTCGCACATCGTCACCGCCATCGGCTCCGGCGGCACGGCCGCGGGGCTCGCGCTGGGGCTCACCCTGGCCGGTGTGCGTACTCGCGTGGTGGGCGTGGTGGTCAATGACAAACTGCGGCTGGACGAACGCGGACTGCTGCGCGCGGCCGGGCGCACCGAACGGTTGCTGCGTGCGCGCGGCGCGCAGCTGCCGGACATGAAGCTCACCCCGGATCGACTGCTGCTGGTTCGCGATCAGCTCGGCCCGGGCTACGGCCATGCGACCGAATCCGGCCGGGCCGCCGGGGCAGTGGCCCGCGAGTACGCCGGACTAGACCTCGAACCGGTCTACACCGCCAAGGCCATGGCCGCGGTGCTGGATCTCGACCAGCTGCGGCGCTTCGGCGCCGGGCCGATCGTCTTTCTGCACACCGACGGCCCGCGATGACCGTACCTCGCGATCGAGACAAGGAATCACGGATGGAAACAACGGAACTCGGATTGACCGACCTCGCGCGGGCGATCGCCGACCGACAGGTCGACGCGGTCACGGCGGTCACCGCGGCACTGGATCGCATGGACGCCGCTCAGCCCGGCCTCAACGCCTTCCGCCTGATCCGCCGGGAACGCGCTCTGGTCGAGGCGGCCGAGGCGGACAGGCGCATCGCCGCAGGTGAGCGGCTGCCGCTGCTGGGGGTACCGGTCGCGATCAAGGACGACACCGATATCGCCGGGGAGCCGACCGCGTTCGGCTGCGGCGGCGATTTCCCGCCCGCCGCGGCCGACGCCGAGGCGGTGCGGCGACTGCGGGCGGCGGGCGCGATCCTCGTCGGCAAGACGAATACCTGTGAACTGGGCCAGTATCCGTTCACCAGCGGGGACGCCTTCGGGCACACGCGCAATCCGTGGAGTGCCGAACACACGCCGGGCGGATCCTCCGGCGGAAGCGCCGCGGCCGTGGCCGCCGGGCTGGTGCCCGCGGCACTGGGCTCCGACGGCGCCGGCTCGATCCGGATCCCGTCGGCCTGGACGCATCTGGTGGGCATCAAACCACAGCGCGGGCGGGTGTCGACCTGGCCCGAACCGGAGGCTTTCCACGGATTGACCGTGAACGGTCCGCTGGCCCGCACGGTGGCCGACGCCGCGTTGCTGCTCGACGTGTGCGCCGGTAACCATCCGGGAGAGCTGCATAGTCCACCGGCGATCCGCGCCGTGGACGCGGTGCGGCGCGACCCCGGCCGACTACGTGTCGCCGTAGCGTCGCGCGCACCGTTCACCGGCATTCCGACCCGACTCGATCCCCAGGTCCACGCCGGGGTGCAGCGCATCGCCGCCCAGTTGCGCGCGCTGGGCCACAGCGTGGCGGAGGTCGAGCTGCCCTACAACGCACTGTTCACCGCGTCCTTCCTGCCGCGGTCGGTGGCCGGGGTGGCGGCCTGGTACGACCGCATGCCCGGCTCGGTGCGGGTGGACAAGCGCACCATGACCAATGTCCGCACCGGGCGAGCGCTGTCGGGTCTGCCGCTGGCCGCCGCACGTCGCCTGGAACCGCTGCTGCACAAGCGGATCGGTGCGATGTACCGTGATTTCGATCTGGTGCTCGCACCCACCACCGCGACACCGCCACCACCGGTCCACGCACCGGACAATCTGGGCAGTTTCGCCACCGACCGCTTCATCGCCAGTTGCTGCCCTTACGCGTGGACCTGGAACGTCCTCGGCTGGCCGAGCGTCAACGTGCCCGCAGGATTCACCGATTCGGGCCTGCCGGTCGGTGCGCAACTGCTGGGGACGGCCGACTCGGAGCCGCTGCTGATTTCGACCGCCGCGCAACTGGAATCAGAGCTGCGCTGGGACCTGCTGCGTCCGGATCCATGGTGGCTGCGCGACTGCCCCTGAGCGGCTGACGGATTTCCGACGATCGCGGGAGTGCACTTCGAGTACAATCCCGCAATCTGCGAAAACCTCTGCATTGCAGAGGTTTTCGGTCGCTACCGCATGGCGTGCTCGCGTTCCCCGGTACGGGCGTGCCGGGGCAGCGGGATGTCGAAATGCACCGTCTGGAACCCCTCGTCGGGGGTGCGCGCGTCGTGGACCAGGCGGGCGCAGCTGCGCCAGAACTCCAGCGCGCCCGGTGTGCGCGCATCGGTGTGCAGGTACAGGTCGTCGAATTCCATTGTGGCGTCGACGTATTCGACCGCCATCGCCACGAGTCGGCGGGCCAGTCCGCGGCGCTGGTGTTCGGGCCGGACGTAGACCCGGAACAGCTGGGCGGTGCGCGGATCGGGATAGCGCTCGGTCAGCCACCGCGGGTGCGGTGGGTGGCGCGGTCCCTGGGCGCGCACCGCCGTGGTGGCCACGATGCGCCCGGCATGTTCGGCGACCCAGAGCCGGTTGAGCGGGTGACGCAGGTAGGCCGACTCCGGGTCGATGACGTCGTGGTGGTGTTCGGGCAGGTAACCGATACCGAAGACGTGGTAGAAGGTGTCGAGCATGACGCTGCGCGCGCCGGCGACATCGGCCGGGTCGGCCACGCGCAGCCGGTAACCGTCCGCGCTCACCGCAGACCGCCAAGGGCTCGATCGAGGACCTCGAGACCCTCTACCGCGACCGGGCCAGGTCCGGTGTAGCCGAAGGGCACCGCGATGATGCGGTTGTCCCGTACCGCGCGCAGCCCGGCGAATTCCGGGCGCGCCTTCAGTGCGGCGGTAGCCGACTCGGGGGTTTGGGTGCCCTGGGTGAGCAGGATGATCACCTCGGGGTCGCGCTGGATCAGCGTCTCGGTGTTGGCGTCGAAGTTGCGCTTGGCCACGTCACCGAAGATGTTGTCCAGGCCGAGCATCCGCATCTGGGTGGCCACGGTGCTGGTGCTGCCGTAGGCGCTGACCTTGGCCCCGTCACGGGAGATGATCAGCGCGGCGGCGGGTTTCGCCGTCGCGCCCGCCGGGTGCCGCGCCGCCACGGCGGCCACGCGGCCGCGCAATTCGGCCGCGGAAGCGGTGGCGGTGGCTCCGGTGCCGAACAGAGTGCCGTAGAGCTCGATGTCGGCGAACACGTCGTCGAAGGTGCCCGCGGCGTCACGGCAGTAGCCGCGGGTCACCAGCAACGGGATGTTCACCTTCGCCAGATCCTCGGGCGTGGCGGCCGCGCCCTCGAAGCTCACCACCAGGTCCGGGGACCGGTTGATGATCTCCTCGCGTGCGAGTTCGCCGGTAGGCGCGACGATCTCGATATCCTTCAGCGACTCGGCGTACTGGCCGGGGAACGGCGCGGTCTCGAAGGTGCGGGTGACGATGCGGTCCGCGGCGCCGGCAGCGGCGATGAGCGGTGCGGCCACCGAGCCGATGGTGACGACTCGCCGCGGCGGCGCGGTGAAGGTGACGTCGCGGCCGCAGCTCGAGATCGTCAGAGGGAAGCCGTCGGCGGCAGGTGTGGTGGCGGGGGCCGGTCCGCCGCAGCCGGTGACGACGGCGGCTGCAAGCAGGGCGGCCG
The DNA here is from genome assembly GCF_040654065.1 of Nocardia sp. NPDC050793. Taxonomy (NCBI): domain Bacteria; kingdom Bacillati; phylum Actinomycetota; class Actinomycetes; order Mycobacteriales; family Nocardiaceae; genus Nocardia; species Nocardia sp. NPDC050793. Next base: position 53,333 of record NZ_JBFAHG010000012.1, on the reverse strand, counting down.
GGAGCGCGGCGCGGCGGCGCAGGAGACGGGTGGACACAGGTGTTCCTTTCGAACGGGGTGAAATCAAGTGGAGGACTGGCGGAATCGCCGGATCAGCACCAGCAGCAACGGAGCGCCGACCACGGCGGTGACGATGCCCAGCGGCAGCTCGCGCGGCGCGAACGCGGTGCGGGCCACGACGTCGGCGGTCACCAGGAACAGCGCGCCCAGCAGCGCCGAGACCGGCAGCAGTTGCCGGTGTGTGGCGCCGACGCACAGCCGGGCCACATGCGGCACGATCAGCCCGACGAATCCGATCGCCCCGGCGACCGCCACCACCGCGCCGACGGCGAGCGCGACGACGCCGAGCGCGAGCATGCGCAACCGGACCGGGGACATGCCCAGCGCCCGCGCGGTGTCGTCACCGGCGGCGAGCACGTCGAGGCGAGGAGCGAGCAACATCAGCGTGGCGAGAGTGGCCAAGGTGACCGTGGTCGTCGTGGCCACGCTCGGCCACGCGGCCGAGCCGAGTGAGCCGAGCAGCCAGAACAACACCGTGCGTGCGCCCTCCTGGTTGTCGGAGGCGAAGATCAGGAAGCTGGTGGCCGCAGAGAACAGGTAGCCGATGGTGACGCCGCCGAGCAGCAACCGCAGCGAGGTCATCGCGCCGTTGATGCGCGCGACCGCGAAAAGCAGCGCCGTGGCGGCCAACGCACCGGCGAAGGCGCTGGCAGCCAGCGCGCCCGCGGCGACCGAGACACCGAACAGCAGGGAGACGGCGGCGCCGGTGGAGGCGCCGGAGGTGACGCCGAGGATGTGCGGATCGGCCAGCACATTGCGCACGAGCGTCTGCAGGGCCGCACCGCTGAGCGCCAGTGCGGCGCCGACGAGCGCGCCGAGCAGAACCCGGGGCACGCGCACGAGCCAGACGATGGAGTCCTGCGCGGGCGTCCACTCCCCCGCGGCGGGCAACCCGACGGTGTGATGGCCCACGATCCGCGCGACTGTCGCCGGCGGCACCGACACCGGGCCCAGGCCGGTCGCCAGGATCAATACGAGCAGCAGTAGAGCGGTGAGGCCGCCGACCCACAGCAGGGTGTGCCTGCGGTGGCGGTCGTGGCCGAGATCATCGATGCTCATCGCACCACCGCCTTCTCCTCGGTGCCGACGCGCGGACCGAACAGCAGTTGCGGCGCGCCGAACGCGTCGGCCCGCTGCACGGCGACGCCATAGACGGGTTCGAGGATCTCGGGGATGAGTACCTCGTCCACCGTGCCCGCCGCGCGGACTCGTCCGTGGTGCAGCAGGATCAGGCGATCGCAGTAGCGAGCGGCCAGATTCAGATCGTGCAGCACCACGATCGTCGTGGTGCCAGGAAGCGCCCGGACCAGGCCGAGGAGTTCGTGCTGGTAACCGATGTCGAGGTGGTTGGTGGGTTCGTCGAGCAGCAGGTGGTCGGCCTGCTGGGCCAGGGCGCGTGCGATGAGCACCCGCTGGCGCTCACCGCCGGACAGCTGCGCGAACGGCCGCGCGGCCAAGTGCCGGGCGCCGACGCGTTCCAGCGCGGCCGCCGCGGTGATCCGGTCGGCACGCGAAATGCCCTGCACCGCACTGGCCCACGGCGCCCGGCCGAGCAGGACCGATTCGGTGACGGTCATGGGCGTATCCGACGGGGACTCCTGGGTGACCACCGCGATGCGTTCTGCCAGCGCCCGGCCGCGCAGTGCGGTGACAGAGGTGTCGTCGATGGTGATCACCCCGGCGGTCGGCCGCAGCGCGCGGTAGATCAGCCGCAGCAACGTGGACTTGCCCGACCCGTTGGGGCCGATGAGCCCGACGGTGTCACCGGGCTCGGCGAGGAGCCCGACGCCGTCGAGTACGACCGTCCCGCCGTAGGCGAAACCGATGTCTTGCACGGTGATCACGGCGCCACCGCCGTGGACAGCGCCGGATCGGCGCCGTCGGGCGGGCCGGGCCGCCACGAGCGATGGACATCGACCGATACCGCGAACTGTGCACAGATCTGTTGTGCCGCAACTATTTTCGCCGCTACTTGCGGGTCGCGTTCGTCGAGCATGATGCCGGTGGTGGTTCCGCTGTGGGCGACGACCACGCCGAGGGCGCCGATGCGATCGGCGGCGGCGATGGTGTCTTCCAGGTGTGGGCGCTCGCGCAGGGGCGTACTGAGGCGGGCGCTGCGGGTGGCGACCGCGCCGATGGTGGCGGCGTCGCCGTGGCTGATGGCGTCGGTGAGCGTGGCCAGCAGGGAGCTGTATTCGCGCGCGACGACGGGTGGCACGGTCGGCCGGTGCCGGTCGAAGGCGACGGTGTCGACACAGCCGCCCTCGTCACCGGTGACGACGGTCAGCGGCGGTAGCGCGCCGAGTGCGGCCAGCAGGCGGACCTCGCGATGGTAGTAGGCCACCGCCCCCGGATACATGACGCCGTCAGAAGGTTCGATGCCGCGCAAAACAGCCTCGATCTCGGTGGCCGCCAGCGTCCTGTCCTCCGCGTCGGCGACGGCGCGTGCGGTCGCGACCAAGTCGGCGGTGGAGCTGGCCAGGCCTTTGCCCTCGGGCAAGTCGCCGAGCACGGTGAGCACGCCGCCGTGCAGCGCCGTGGATCCGGCGAGCACGGCGGCCGCCACGGCACGCGACTTGGTCTTGTGGGCGGGCACGACGGTCACGTCGTCGCGGCACGGGTCGGGTTCGAACACGGCCACCGAACCGCGAGTGATCGGCAGGGTGACCAGGAAATCGCGCCCGTTCTCGGCGGTGACACCCTGCAGGAGTTCGCCGCAGCTGCCGAAGGCGGAGCCGACGCCGACGCGGATCGGGGCGCTCATCGCGCCTCCGCGCCGCTGGTCCGGCGAGCGACCACGTGCAATCGGTCGCCGTCGAGCCGGTCGCCGAGTGTTCCATCACCGGGCCACGCGGGTGTGGTCAGCGGTCCCGGCCGGTCGAACAGAGCCAGCACCTCGAATCCGGCACTACCGAGCAGGTGACGCAGTTCCTGCGGGAAAAGCAGCCGCCAAGCGGTGTGCTGGGCGACAGGCTCCACGCAGCCCGGCCAGGTCCACACCCGTTCTCGGCGCAGCAGCTGGGCGGGCAGGTCGACGGTGAGTCGGGTGCGCGAGGTGTAGGTCAGCCCCTCCCATTCGATGTGCCGCTGTGGTCGGTCGGCGAGGAGTTCGCGGCGGCCTCGGTCGGTCAGCAGGAAGGCGCCGTTGCGCATCTCGAGCACGAGCAGGCCGCCCGGCCGCAGGCAGGCGGCGAAACGGTGCAGGGCGGTGAGCACGTCGGCGGTGTCGTGCAGGTGCAGCAGGGTGCTGCCCAGGCAGGTGAGGATGTCCACCGGGGCCGGGGTGTCGAGGGTGCGCAGGTCGCCGACCTCGAATTCGACGGCCGGGCAACGGGTCCGGGCGTAGTGGACCATCTGTTCGGACACGTCGACGCCGCGCACCCGATAGCCGAGTTCGGCCAGGCGGGCGGCGTCGCGGCCGGTGCCCGAGCCCGCGTCGAGCAGGCTGAGCTGCGGGCCTGTGCCGAAGCGGTCCACGAGGTCGGCGACGAAACGTGCGTTGGCCTCACCCGTGCCGGGAAAGGTGCGCTCGTAGAGGGCGGGATTGTCGGTTAGCAGGTTCTCGCTGAAGAGGACCGGGCCTGCGGGGGTCATCGGTTGCCTTTCGCGGGGCGCAGCGGCTGCGCTGGGGAAGTCGATCCTTCGAGGCCGGGCAGTATCCGCGCGCGGTGCAGGGCCAGCACCGCGGCGGCCGAGCCGAATCCGAGCGCGGCGCACACCAGGGCGGGCGGCCACCCCAGCGGTCCGCCGCCGCGGTCGGCGACCGCACCGACCAACGCGCCGACGGCCGGTGTGAGCAGGCCCGAAGCCAAATAGAAGGCGCCGTAATAGGTTCCGGTGAGCGCGGGACCGGAGAAGCGGGGGATGGCTTCGTTGACGAACGGCTGCGCCACCGTCACCCCTAGTGCCAGCACCACCGCGCCGAGCAGGACGGGGGCGATGCGGACGGCGACATCGGTGAGGCCCGTCCCGCCGGGAAGGTCGGCCGCTGCCGCCAGGGGCACCGGCAAGAATGCCGCGCCCAGCAAAGCCATTCCGGCTGCCATCATCGGGCCGCGATCGCTGCGGCGGCCCAGCACGCGAGTCGCCGGGACCTGCAAGACGACCACTGCGACGGTCTCCACGACGAACAGGGCAGCGACCGCGGCCGGACCTGCCGCGGGCCCGGCCAGGTCGCGTGCCTGCAGCGTGAAGAGCAAGTACAGCTGGCTCTGCAGCGCGAACAATCCGGCCAGCGCCAGCGAGAACGCCCAGAACCGGCGGTCGGTGAACACGATGGCGAAGTCCGCGCGCAAGGTCGTGCCACTCGGCGGTACGGACCGATTCGGCAGGAGCAGCAGCTGCGCCACGGTGAGTCCGGCGAACACCGCTGCCGCCGTCAGCGCGGTGATCCGGAAACCCACTCCCACCAGCACGGTCCCGATCATCGGACCGAGCGCGCATCCGACGTTGCCGAACACGTTGAACCATGCGAAGGCCTGCGCCGCACGATCCTCACTGTCACGGGCGATGTAGGCCCGCACGGCGGGGTTGAACAGCGCGCCCGCGAATCCGGTGAGCACCGACCCGGCCAGCACCACCGGCAGCGACCCGCCGATCGCGAACAGCAGGAAACCGACCGCGCGGATCCCCGCGCCCACGATGATCACCCCTCGCGCGCCGAGCCGGTCCGCAGCCGATCCACCGACCAGGAACAAGCCCTGCTGGCTGAGATTACGTACGCCCAGGACGACGCCGACGGCTGTCACCGACAGCGCCAGATCCGTGCGCAGGTAGTCGGCCAGGAACGGCACCAGCATGAAGAACCCGATATTGCCCAGGCACTGATTGGCCAGCAGTAACCGCACCGACCGCGGGAGACTCCGCAGGTCGGTGAAGACGCTCACCGGGCCGCTACCACGGTGGTGACGCCAAGACCAGACCCGGCCGGTGTGCTCAGGACGCCGTCGGCGGCACCGAGGCCGGTCCACGGGTCCTCGGCCAGCAGCAGGTGCCCGTCGAGGTCGACCCAGCGGGCGGCGCCGAGCAGATGCACCGCAGGGGCGATGCCGAGCGAGCTGGCGGCCTGACAGCCGAGCATCACGTCCATGCCGCGGTCGCGGGCGTGGCCGATCATGGCGAGCGCGGCATCGAGCCCGCCGCATTCGGCGAGTTTGATGTTGATGCCGCCGATCTCGTCCGGTAACCGGTCCAGGTCAGCGACGGCGCCGGCGTCCTCGTCGGCGATCACCGGCATCGGCGCGCCGGCGGCGACCTCGGCCAGCCACGGCAGCCGGCCAGCGGGCACCGGCTGCTCGACGGCGGCGATATCGAGCTCGGCCAGTGTCCGCAGCACCGTCACCGCGGTCGCGGCATCCCAGGCTCCGTTGGGGTCGAGCAGCAGGGTTGCCGAGGGGGCGACGACACGCACCGCGCGGACCCGGGCGATGTCGTCGGCCGGGTCGGGCGCGCCGAGTTTGATCTTCACTACGGAGAACCCGGCGGCGGTCAGTTCGGCGGCGCGGTCACCGGCCTCGGCGACGCTGGTCAGGCCGATCGTGCAGGCGGTCGGCACCCGATCACGGTGCGGCAGGCCGAGATAGGTGGCGACGGAGACGCCGGCGCGGCGGGCCAGCAGGTCGTGCACCGCGCTGTCGACGGCGCTGACCACCGGCAGCGGGAAGGCGGCGCGCAGGTCGGGCAGGCTCGCGCGGAGTTGCTCGGGCGCGCCGCACGCCTCGACAAGGATGGCCAGTGCGGTGAGTGCGGTGGTGATGCGGGTGGTGTCCAATCCCAGCCGGGGGCTGGTCACCACTTCGCCCCAGCCCTCGTCCTCGCCGTCGATCAGGCGCACCCACACCGCGTCGCGTGCGGACATGCTCGCGCGGGAGATGCGAAGGGGGCGGGCCAGTTCCAGCCGGGTGGTCTGCCAAGTGATCCTCATGCGCCGACCTGCTCGCGACGAGGGTCACGCACCACCGCGCACCGGGCCCAGCCGTGGACCTCGGCGGCATCCGGCGCGGCGAGGTCGTCTGGTTCGGTGGCCGGTATCGCGGTGAGGCCGTGCCGGTGGCACCAGTCGTCGTCGTAGATCGACCGCAGGTAGCGGTGCGGTCCGTCCGGGAACACGGTGAGGACGCGGGAATCGGGTTCGCGCCGGGCCAGCCAGTCCGCGACCAGGGCGGCGGCCCCGGTGCTCCAGCCGCCGGCGACGCCGATCCGTGCGGCGAGCTCGCGGCAGGAGGCCACCGCCTCGGCCGCGCCGACCCAGTGCACTTCGTCGAAGTCGTCGTAAGCGACATTGCGCGGCAGGATGCTGCTGCCGAGTCCGCGCATCAGGCGCGGCCGGTCGGGTTGGCCGAAGATCCGCGACCCGGCCGCGTCCACGCCGACGACCCGCAGATCCGACCAGCGGGTGCGCAGCACCTTGGCCAGGCCCGCGCAGTGCCCGCCCGACCCGATCGCGGCGACCAGGACATCGACGCGGTCGACCTGGTCGAGTATTTCCTGACCCATCGCCGTGTAACCGGCCGCGTTGTCGGGGTTGTCGTACTGGTCGGGCCAGTAGGCGCCCGGTGTCGCGGCTACCAGGGCGGCGAGCCGGTCCAGCCGGGCCTGCTGCCAGCCGCCGGCGGGGTGTGGTTCGGTGACGATGTCGAGCCCGACGCCGAAAGCGGTGAACAGGGCACGCATCTCCGGCTCGAGACCGGCGTCGACCACGAGGGTCACCGGGTGGCCGAGCGCTTTGCCCGCCAGGGCCAAACCCAGTCCCAGTGTGCCGCTGGTGGATTCGATCACCGGCGCACCGGGTGCGAGCTCGCCGCGGGCGCGGGCGGCGGTCAGCATGGAGACCGCGGCGCGCGCTTTCATTCCCGCGATACTCGCCGCCTCCAGCTTGGCCAGGTAATGGGTGGCACCGGCAGGGACGGGGATCACGGGAGTGCCGCCGACCAGTGCCAGCAGCTCCGGTTGGGGCTTCACGCGTCCACCCCGCTGCGGTAGTGGAACAGGGTGCTCGGGCCGCCGTCGAGGGAGAAGAATGGATACGGTTCGGCCGACACCGCGTGCACGCCGGCGCCGAGGAACCACGGCAGCACCGCGCTGCCGGTCTGGGCGTAGGCGACGAGCGGGAGCGAGCGGTCACGAGCCTCGGCCGCCAGGGCGTCGAAGGAACCGTTGCCCAGGGTCATGCCGGTCACCAGCATGGCGTCGTAGTCGCGGGCGACTCCGTCGAGGTCGCGGTGCACCGGCTCGCCCCACTCGGTGGTGCCGCCGGCGAAATCACAGGGCAAATAGGATATTCCGCGCTCACGCAGCGCGGCCAGCAGCGAGCCGACCACGCCGACGACCAGCACGCGGCGGGTGTGCTCAGGGAGCAGCGCTACCACTGCCCGCGCTCGCTGCCGGGATTTCGTCAGGCTGTCGCCGGGCTCGATCGTCACCGGACGAGCGGTCGCGCCGGCGGCCGCCGGATGCGGGTGCAGGTGCAGCAGGTAGGTGTCCAGGGCGGCGATGCGCACCGGGAGCAGCGGGTGCCGCAGGAGATCGGCCACGCAGACGCCGACACACTCGTCGAGCAGGTCGTCGTTGTCGGCGGCGGGTTCGACACTGCACGAGCCGACCGCGGCGCCGGTGCGGAGACCGAGCACGGCGTTGCGGTAGCCGCTGCGGCTGCCCCGGTGGCGGGTGCCGTATCGGGTGAGGAAGGCGTTGGAGATCGTGAGAGTCGCCGGGTCGGGGCCGAGGCGTCCGTCCGTGGCCCGGGTCAGAAGTTCGGCGACCGAGTGCGCGGCGGTGATCTGGACGGGGCTCATCGAGCGACCTCGACGGACAGGATGTCGATCAGCGATTGTGCGAGATGGCCTGCGGTGCCGCAGGATTCGACGGCGACCATGACGTGCCCGAGGTAGTTGTTGTTGTTCGTAGCGGCCTGCACGGTCGCGCCGGGCTCGGCGAGGGTGTGCTCGACGATCCGCGGATCCCGCGGCCAGTCCTCGGCACCCGAGATCGCGGTCAGGGCGCCCGCCTCCCGGGGCACCACGAACGCGATGGCGGCGCTACCGACTCCGGTGGGTCGGACCGTCAGATCGGGCGTCAGCCCCGCGGCGACCTGCGCGTGGACAGCGGCCAGATCGATGCCGGTGACCCGGCGGACGAGTTCGGTGATGCGGTTGCCGGCCGGGCGCGGGTTCACCTCGATCAGGCGCGGACCGTCCGCGGTGAGCATGATCTCGATGTGGGCGACGGTGTCGTCGAGGCCCAGCGCGGTGATCGCGGCGCGGGCCGTGCCGGTGAGGGCGTCGCGCTCGGCCGGGGAAAGCGCGGCGGGGAACATGTGACCCGCCTCGATGAACGCGGGGGCGCCGGTGAGGCGTTTGTCGGTGACGCCGACCACGACGGTGACGCCGCGGGCCGTCACGGTCTCCACACTGAATTCCGGCCCCTGGAGACACTCTTCGATCAGGACCTGTGGTGATCGCTCCTGGCCGCGGGCGTTGCGGGAGAATGCGCCGAGTCTGCCGAGCGCCTCGCGCAGCTGGGCCTCGTCGTCGACGCGGGTGACGAACATGCCGCCGCACAGGTCGACCGGTTTGACCACGACCGGGTAGCCCCCGATTCCCTGCGCCGCCTCGACGGCCTCCTCGGCACCCGTCACCACCGCGAATGCCGGGCCCGGCACACCCGCGGCCCGGCACAGTTCCCGGGTACGGTGCTTTTGGCATGCCGCGGCCACCGCGTCGCGGCCAGGGCCGGGCAGACCGAGGTCGGCGGCGATGGCCGCCACGGTGGGCAGGTAGTAGTCGCACGAGGACAGCACCCCGTCGAAGCCCAGCACCTCGTGCAGGCGCCGCACGTAGGGCAGCAGCGTGTCCTCGTCGTTGGTTTCGGCGGTGAGGACGTTGGCCGCGCCGAGCAGCGGGTGCATACCCGACTTCCCGCGCAGGTAGTGCCCCAGATCGCGGGTCAGGAAGCTGAACGTGTGCCCACCGTCCCCGATTCCGGCCGGCAGCAGTGTGCTCATCGATCCGACCCAGCTCTCCACCATCAACAGGTGTCCCAACAGAAGCCTCCAAACATCGAGCAGGCGATAATGATAACCATTATCTTTAGCTGCGCAACCCGCCCGCGGCGCGACGCCATTGCGACACAGCGGGTTTCATGGGCCGACTTGCACTAATGATAATCATTGTCAATAGTAGGACCGCCGACGCACCGCTCGGCGACGTTCGACAACGAGGAACATCTCCATGCTGATGAGGACCCTGGCCCTGCCCGCGCTGACACTCGCCGCGCTGACCACCGCCACCGCCACCGCGCACGCCACCCCGGAAACGCCGGTGTCCTTCACCGCGCACGCCACCGACACCGCCTCGATCGTCGAGATCGATTCCGGCGCACTCTCGGTCGAGGAGGGGGCGCTGAAGGTGAAGTCGCCGAACGGGACCGTGATCGCCGCGACGCCACTGACCTTCACCATCGACGACTTCCAGTTCCCGATCCGCGCCGATATCGACGGCCGCACCGCCACCCTCACCCCGCAACTGTCCATGGACGAGGCCGTCTACAAGCCGGTCGCGCTGCCCTTCGAGGACAAGGCGCCGTGGAAGAACGAATACGAACGGGAACAGGCAGCCTGGTCCCGCATGACCAGCACCATCAGCATGGGTGCCACCATCGGCACCCTCGTCGGCGGCCTCACCGGCGCCGCCGCGGGTTGCGTTCTGGGCGGCATCGCCGGCGCCACCGTCGCCTCCGCCACCATCATCGGCCTCTTCGGCTCGTTCATCCCCGCCGCCGCCGTCGGCTGCCTGGGCGGCATCATCGCCGTCGGCGCCCTCGGTACGCTCGCCGGCCAGATCCTGGTCACCGCCCCGGTCGCCGCGGGCGCGGCGATCCAGTACTTCACCACGATCAACTCGCCGTTTCCGGCGAAGTGAGTTCCTCCGGGTGGCCCGTCATACGATGGGCCACCCGGCCGGATGGCCGTGTCGGCCAATCGGCGGTAGATCGGGGGTCAGCAGCATCTCATCGATGACCAGATGGTCACTGCCGTGGGTGAATTCGGCGGCCGCTGCGCACGCGGAAGGCAGTATGCGCCGTCCGGCGTGGCCGTAGCGGATGACCACGATCGGGTAATCCGCGGGAAGACCGGAGTGATCGCCGAGAGCGGTCGGGTCAGTCGTGTTCTTTGCGGGGTTGGAGGATGACGACAGGGATTTCCCGCTCGGCCCATGCCTGGTATGTATCGAAGTCGGCATAGGCGTCGATGAGCTTCGGCCACAGGCAGGCGCGTTGCTGTGGGTCGGCGGTGACTGCGCATACGGCAGCGCGGTTCCGGCCGATCTGAATGTGGGTGTCGGGGTTGGCTCGCAGGTTGTGGTACCACTGCGGATGTTTGGGGAGCCCGCCCTGGGAGGCGACAACGACAATGTCGGCGCCGTCGGTGATGTAGAGCAACGGCGTGGTGTAGACAGCCCCGGTTTTCCGGCCGCGGTGCTCGAGCAGCAGGGTCGGTACCGGTTTGCGGAATCCGGCGCCGACGCGCCACTTTCCACCGATGCGCCCACCCGAACGTTTGTAGACCCAAACCTGGATTCTGCCTGTGTATTTGAAGATCTTCGGCAGTACGGGCGAGTCGAGCTGTTTGGGTCGAGGTGGCGGCGTAGCGGTCATTGTCTTTCCTTCGATCGAGACGAACCAGCGACGACCATACATCTATTATCATGTGTATGGTCAAGCTTTGTGGGCCGCTCGATCATCACGGCGTGTGCGCCGCCCGCGACGGCCCGGTAATCTCGACCGCGATCGCCGCGGGTGAAGGAGTGAGAATCCGGTGCGCACGCATGGATGGTCCGGCGCGACACCCGCGGACGATGATGAAGCCGTCGAACGTATCCTGACCGCAGCACGACACGCGATCGACCGATCCGGCAGCGAGTTCAGCGTCGCGGAGGTCGCGCGTGACCTCGGGGTGACACGTCAGACCGTGTACCGCTATTTCCCCAGCGCCGACGCCCTGTTGACCGCGACCGCCGTCGCTCAGACCGCTCACTTCCTCGACGTCCTTGCCGAGCATTTGAACGACATTCGCGACCCCGCCACCGCGGTCGTGGAAGGTATCGCCTACACCCTCGAACGCCTGCCGCACGAGAAATACCTCAACCTGCTGCTCGGCCCAGGCCGCGCCGGAGCCTTCACCGCGGGCGTAACCTCCGACACCGCACTGGCATTCGGCCGATCGCTGCTACAACGCTTCTCCGTCGACTGGGCCGCAGCCGGAATCTCCGGCCCCCAGCTGGACCAGCTCGTCGAACACATGCTGCGAATCGTCCAGTCGTTCGTCATCGACCCCGGCCGCCCACCGCGCCGCGGCGAAGATCTACGCGCCTACCTGACCACCTGGGTCGCCCCGGCGCTCACCGGAACCGATCTCCCACCGGTCTAGATGTACTGCTCGGCACAACCGTCACCGATCATGGGGGCGGGTGGGCGAGCCTGCACTGTCGTCGCGATCCTGCGGAACCCACGCGACTCCGGCTGAGCGATCTTCGGCCGCCTGCTCGACCGGACCACTCACGGCCACGCCGTTTGCCAGCCTGCTCGCGGCGCAAAACTCCGGAGCGGCGAACCACGACTCGATCGCAGGCGTCGGCAGGGCAGATGACCGCCCTGAGCCACTGTCACGTACCGACCTGCCCCGGCCGTCGATCACAGGTGCGGAGGTACCGTGCAGTCCGCGAAGTCGGGTTTCTGCAGCTGTGCGATCAGTTCCGGGTGGGCGTCGCGGGTGGTTCGCGCGACGCCCACGAAGGAGCGGACCAGCGCCGATTCCTGCGCGACGCGCCAGCCGACCGCGACCTCGTTGGGCGGGAGGTCGACCACCGGCACCATGCGCACGCCGGGGAACGGAATCCAGCGGGCGCACGCCACGCTGAGTACGACGCCTACACCGGTCGCGACCTTGTGCAGTTCCTCCAGTAGCGAGTTCGACCGGGACACCACGGGGGCGGGGCGACCGTCGCGGTGGTCGGCCAACTCCCAGAAGGCATTCCACACCGGATCGGTGGTCTTGGCGCCGAGAATCGGTTCGTCGAGCAGTTCGCGTGCTTGCACCGCGGTGCGGTTCGCCAACCGGTGACCGGCGGGCAGCAACACTATCAACGGCTCGGCGAACAACAACTCGAATCGGACGCCGTCATCGAGGAACGGGCGCCGCGTGAATGCCACGTCGACCGATCCGGTCGTCAGACCGGCGGACGGATCCTCATAGGTGAAATGCCGCAATTCCACGGATATCCCGGGATGGCGCTTGCGGAACGCGTCCAGAATCGGCTCGGTCAAGGTCAGCGCGGCGCCCTCCAGCGCGCCCAATACCAGGCGATCCTGTTCGCCGCGGTGCACCGACCGTGCGCGGTCGACCGCCGCGTCCAAGCTGGTCAGCGCGCCTCGCAGATCCTGGAGGAACACCGTGCCAGCGGCGGTCAGCTCGACGAGGCGGGTGGTGCGCGAGAACAGCACCACGTTCATCGTGTGTTCGAGCTGTTTGATCTGGGTGCTCAGGCCCTGTTGCGAGACGTGGAGTCGCTGGGCCGCGCGGGTGAAGCTCAACTCCTCCGCTACCGCGATGAAGTACTGCAATTGGCGGGTGTGCACTTCCATGGCGCGCAGTCTAGGTCGCAGATCACTCTGAATGGATGGCTTTTCGGAATTCATTGCCAAATAGTCAGCAATCATTCAGCATCCCGATCTTCCTGAGGTGGACCGCGCGGCGAGGCACGTCAGGACTGCTCGATCGAGTAGGAGCCGGTTGTGGTCCCAGTCAGCCGCCAGCCACCGTCGACCTGAGTCAACGTGAGGTCCGAGACGTTGGCGGACCGCAGATTCGGGCGCACGGCACCGGGATACCAGGCCTCCAGGTGTCCGGAACCATTGCCGGTGAAACCGTTCGCGGTGATCGATGTCAGCGTGCCGGGGACGGCGCGCGGGTAGGCGCGAGCCAGCGGCCGGGCGAATCCGGCGGCTTGGCCCAGCTCGGTGCCCGAGGGGCAATCGATGCGGTTCAGGTTGCCCTGCGGCTTGCCCGTGTTGCCGTCGCGGACGGCGTGCGGGTCGCCACACGCCTGCGTCCACGCCCACCACGCGCCGCCGACCCGGGTGGCGTTCATCTGGTCGACGAATCGGTCGACCTTCGCGGCGTCGGTGGCCGGATCGCCGAACCAGCCCCACTCGCCGGTCCACAGTGGCGCGCCGTACTTGGCGGCGGCGGTGAGGGCGAGCTGAAAGCCCAGCTCGATCGACGGGAAGGTATTGCTGACATTGATGGATTCGCTGTAAAGGTGGGGTGAGAACACCGCCAGCGGATCGTTGATGTACTTCGCGGGCGGCGTGGCATCGATGCCGAACGCCGACCAGATCGCGCTGGGCTCGAAGATCACCAGGCGCGCGGGACCGCCGCGCTCGGCCTGCCGGATGGCGGCGATGGCACGCCGATAGAACCGCCCCAGCTGGTCGGCTGCCGAAAACGGATCGCGCAGACCAGGATTCGGCTCATTGAGTAGGTCATAACCCGCGATGGCGGGCTCGTCCCGGAATTCGGCGACCAGCCGCGCCCAGGTGTCGATGAGATGAGTCTGGATGCCCTGGGTGTCGTCGTAGAAATGCTGGAAGGCGCGGGCGACGGCGGGCGCGGTCTCCCGGACCCCGCCGAAGTTACAGGTGGTCCAGCCGTCGGTGATGGTCGCCCAGCCGGGTGCGCCGTCCCAGCCCACACCGGGGGTCATGAGTGCCGGGCAGCGCTCGCCCTTCGGCGTGCCGACGGACTTGCCCCACGCGTCCTGATGCATATCCAGCACGGTGTAGATGCCGTAGGCCTTGGCGTCGTCGACGGCGTCGCGGATGCGGGCCACATAGTCCCGGTCGAATGCGCCCGGCGTGGGTTCGAGTGCGGACCAGGCGATATTGAGCCGTACCACGTTGAAGCCGAGCGCGGCCATCTCCGCGAAATCGGTGCGGTCCAGCGGAGCGACGACCGGCAGTGCGGGATCGTTCTGGGCATAGTCGTTGAGCTGGTTGACATTCACTCCGCGCAGCACCACCGTCCGCCCGGTGACGTCGGTGATCGCGCCATCGGAGACGGTGAGCGCGGGCAGTGTCCAGGCGGCCGGTTCGTCGGCGTTCGCGAGCGGCGCCTGGTTGGCCGCAAGTCCCATGAACAACAGCGCCGCCGCAGCCGGTGCGGAGAATCGGCCTCGCAATCGCATGTCTTCCTCTCGAGGATCGAGGTCCTGAGTCCAACGAGACTCAGAGTCGTGCACGGAAAAGCTAGCGGCGCGGTGAGCCCGAGCGGAAACAGTAGTTCCGGCGCGATTGACAAACGGGTGTTGTCAATGGCCCGGAAATCTGGATTTAAGTTCTGCTCCCTTGTGCTCTAGCGTTTCTCGGAGTGAGCGTTCCGCTCAACTTCGATAAATGCTCGCTTGCAAACGATTCTGCATTCTCCGGAATCGTTGGGAGGAATCATGCGTAAAATCTCGAGATTGGCCGCCGGAATTTCGGCGACCGCATTGGTCGTATCGGGTGCGGGCATCGCGCTCGGCTCCGCGACCGCCACCGCGGAGCCGGCCACCCAGCCCTGCGTCCAGTCCAAGCACGTGGACTACAACCCTGGCATCAGCAGCGTCTGGATCACCCACACCTACGACAAGAGCGTCGACGTCAAAGACGCGGCCCCGGGCACGTTGGTCACCTACAAGCTGGTGGTCGGCACCACCAGCATCGGCAACCCGTACGTGAACGGGATCGTCGACTTCCCGCCGCTGGGCTTCGGCAAGCCGGTCAAGGCCGAGGTCACCGCCTACCACTTCGGGCAGGGGCAGCAGACCAACGAGGTGACCGTTGAGCCGAGCGGTGAGGGCTGGGGAGTCAACAGCACCGGATGGTTCGTCAACTCCGGCAACACGGTCACCGCCGAATTCACCTACAAGGTGCCCGACAGCATCAAGGCCGGGCAGCTCGTCGTCAGTCGCGGCATGCAGGTCCACGGCACCGTCGGCGTCGGCTCCGAGCAGCACGGCATGACCGTGTGCTTCGCCGGCCGCAACGCGAATCCCGGCGAGGCGCTACTGGGCAGCCTCGACGACGGGGGCCTCGGTTCCTCCCAGAACGGGCTCAGCTCCACCGGTTCGGTCACCGACATCATCACCGACGTGATCAAGAACCTGATCGGCAGCTGAGGCCGCCGGGCCGTGGCCGGCAGCGCGGCAGGCCACGGCCCGGAGACCCGACTCGTCCGCGGCGGCGTCGTACCGCGCGCCGAACCATCCTTCGAGGAGCCAGCCTTGTCGTCGAGGCGAATTCATCCGGCGAACATCGCCTCTTTCATCATCGCAGCAACGCTGCTGTCGGTCTCCCTGGTCGGCCTGAACACGTCGCTGGCCGAGCCCGCGGCCGCCGCCCACCTGGAGCGCGTCGAAAGTCCCGGACAGCGTCAGCAGACCTTCTACGTGTACTCGGAAGCGATGCGGCAGACAATCCCCGTGCGGGTGCTCCGGTCGGCCGGCACCGACGTGCCGAGTCCCACGCTGTATCTGCTCAATGGCGCCGGCGGCGGCGAGGATGCCGCCAATTGGTACAACCAGACCGATATCGTGGAATTCTTCGCGAACAAGAATGTGAATATCGTGACGCCCGCCGAGGGCGCGTTCTCCTATTACACCGATTGGCTGCGCGACGATCCGGTGCTGGGCCGCAACCGCTGGACGACATTCCTGACCCGGGAATTGCCGCCGATCATCGATGCCGCACTGCACACCTCGCGCGTCAATGCCATTGCGGGTGTATCCATGTCGGCCACCTCGGCGCTCAATCTGGCCGCCGCCGAACCCGCGTTGTACAGCGCCGTCGCCGCCTACAGCGGCTGCGCCTCCACGTCCGATCCGGCCGGTCGCGCCTACATCGAGCTGGTGCTGGCTCGCGGAGGCGGGAATCCGGAGAACATGTGGGGCGCCGCCGACAATCCCGCCTGGCGCGAGAACGATGCGATCGTCAACGCGGATCGACTGCGCGGCAAGGCGATCTACATCTCCAGCGGCACCGGTCTCCCCGGCGAGGCCGAGGCTCTCACGCCCGCTCTGACGCCCGCGCAGATCAATGCGAAGACAAATCAGGTGGTGCTCGGCGGCATGATCGAAGCGGCCACCAACGAGTGCACCCACCGATTCGCCGAACGCCTCGGCGCATTGGGGATTCCCGCCCAGGTCGTATTCCGCCCCAGTGGAACCCATACCTGGCGGTACTGGCAGGACGACCTGCACAAGTCCTGGCCGCTGCTCGCCGCCGCCCTGGGCGCCGAGTAGCGGCGGGCCGGAAAGATCTGAAGGAGTTCAACGGTGGTAGCACCGAAGAAGTATTCCGACGCACTTCGAGCCGAGGCGGTGCGCCGATATCAGGCCTCCGATCCCAAGCCGACCTTCCGAAATCTGGCCGAGCAACTGGGCGTGCACCCGGAAGCCCTGCGGCTGTGGGTTCGCCGCGCCGAATTCGGGACCTGCATCGTCGACAGTCCCTCCCGAGCCATGGCCAGGGAGAACAAGCTGCTTCGCCAACGGGTACAGCGACTGGAGCGGATGATCGAGATATTGCGTTCTATGAGAACGATTTCCAACTCGGCATACGGAAGGATCCGGAATTGAGATTCACGGCGGTAAGACGCATGCCGGGAAGACGCATGCGGTGGCTGAACCGATCGCTGGCCGCAGCGGTGGCGGCGCTCGGATGCATCGCTATGGCGCCGGTGCCGCCTGCGGTGGCCGCGGCGGGTATTGCCGCCCTGCATGCGGACGGCCCGCGGTTCGTCGACGACTATGGACGAGTCGTGGTGCTGCACGGGGTCAACAATGTGGACAAGCATGCGCCCTATATCGAACCCGGTGACGGACTCACAGTGACCGCGCACGACGCGGAGTTGCTGTCGCGGCACGGCTTCAACACCGTCCGGCTCGGAATCAGTTTCGACGCGTTGATGCCGACCGAGGGCGTTGTCGACACCGGGTATCTGGATCGCGTCGCCGAAGTCGTGGATACCTTGGCGCAGTATGGGATTCATACCGTCCTGGACAATCATCAGGACGGGCTCTCGAAGATCTGGGGCGGCAACGGTTTTCCGGAATGGGCGATCCGCGCCCGGCCCGGGGCGGACGAACCCAACCCCGGCTTCCCCCTGTTCTACCTCATGCCGAGCATGAATCGGGGCTGGGATGAGGTGTGGGACAACACCTACGGCGTACTCGACCACCTGGGAGCGGCGCTGGGCGCGCTCGCGGCAAGGATGTCCGGGCACCCGGGTGCGCTGGGCATCGAACTGCTCAACGAGCCGTGGCCGGGTTCGGCATTCCTGTCCTGTTTCCCGAACGGTTGCGCGGGCTTCGACCGGAAGTACCAGGCGGCCATGCAGCAGCTGACCGACGCGGTGCGCGCGCACAACGACCGGCTCATGGTGCTGTGGGAACCCAATGTGACCTGGAACGAGACCATGCCCACGAATCTCGGTAAGAATCCGCCCATCACCACACCAGGCGTCGTCTTCGCGCCGCACGACTATTGCATCCCGAGCCAGCTCGCCATCTACAACGGGTTGCCCGAATTCCTGCGCGGATTGTGCCCGTTGCAACACGACAAGACCTGGGACAATATCGATTCCTTCACCCGCAGGACCGGTCTACCGACAATGGTCACCGAATTCGGCGACGGCGATCCGGCGGTGCTGCGCAATACTCTCGTCAAGGCGGACGAGCGGTTCACGAGTTGGCACTACTGGCACTACTCCTCGACCTTCCGCACGAGCGGGCCGGCGCACGATCCGTTCCTCGGCGCTGTCGGGCAGCAGTTGGTGCGAACGTATCCGCAGGCCACGGCGGGCACGCCGGGCCGGATGGTCTTCGATGCGGACAATGGCGACTTCGCCTACCGGTACACACCGCGCACAGCGAGCAAACCGACCGAGATCTATGTGTCCGATGTGCACTACCCGAACGGATACCAGGTGCGAGTCGACGGCGGCACAGTGACATCACCCGCCGGAGCACGAGTAGTCAGCGTGGAGGCGAATGGTTCGACGCCGGTGACCGTCTACATCAACCGGCCCGGTTCGCAAGGCGCGACGGTGCCCGACGGCTCGATCGGGACAGGCTCGGCTTCCTGAAAGAACCGAAGAAAACCCCCGGATGGTGAATGACCATCCGGGGGTAGCGCAGTTTTGGGGCAGCTTATTACTGGCCGCCGGACGAACCGCTGAACAGCATCTCGATAAGCTTCGGAAGCATACCCACGATCATGTCGGCCACAGAACCCATGTTCTTCTCCTTGATTGTTTTCCAGCGCAAGCTTTCGCTCACGCTGGAAAACGTTATGGCACAACAGAAAAGAAGAGAAATCAAGAATCCTGGATGATTGACAACCGCGAATTGTCTATCCACGGCTGAAACGTCACTGACGCCGACGATTGGCGCGGCGCCCACTGGCGTCGATTGATCGATGCGGCGGGGCACACGGGTAGGGCCCCGCAGGTCGGCACCTGGTCGATGCTGCAAGCCATCCACGGTGACGCCAGCCGCTCGCTGCGCGCCGCCGCCGACTGGGATCCCGGTGCGCACAAGCTGACCTGTCCCGACGATCAGCGTTCGATCGGTATCAGCGCCCGCGGACAGGGCGGACTGTGCACCGATGCGACCCAGGGCGACCCGGGCGGCGTCGGTGTCCTGGGTGACCGCGTCGATCGGCGCCGACCCGGCCTCGTGAGAACCCGCTGATCACAAGCCGTTTCGCGACACTCGTTGCCTTTCGCGCCGGTTACCACGGCACAGGGCCGTCCTCGCTGAAAAGCCCGCCGGTCGGCCCATCGGCGTCGAGCGTGGCCATGCGCACCAAGACCGCGGCGCCCTGTGCGGGCGTCAGGAACCCGCTGTGGTTGTTGATATCGGTGTCGACATAGCCGGGGCAGGCGGCGTTGACAAGGATGCCGTCTTTGCGTAGTTCGTTCGCGTACTGCACGGTCAGCGCGGTCAGCGCGGACTTGGACGGCGTGTAGGCCGCCGATGCCGGCAGCTTCGCCAATGGACCGTCGGGGTCGCTGGCGATCGTCAGCGATGCGGCGTGGGAGCTGACGTTGACGATGCGCGGCGCAGGCGAGCGCCGGAGCAGGGGCAGCACGGCGTTGGTCACCGCGATCACTCCGAAGACGTTGGTTTCGAATACCGCCCGGACCATATTCAGATCGACGGTGCTGGGGAGCTGATCATGGGAGTCTTCGGGCGATACCTGACCGGAGCCGGTAATGCCGGCATTGTTGATCAACACGTCGAGGTGACCGTAGTGCTCCTCGATGTGCTTCGCCGCGGACTCGATGGTCGTGGGATCGGTGACGTCAAGAGTGACCGCGTGCGCGTCATAGCCTTCGGCGCGCAGCGTGGCGGCGGCTTCTTCTCCTTGCCGCTGATCTCTGGCACCGATCAGAACCGTCGTACCGAGCGCGGCGAGTTGCTCGGCAGCCGCGCGGCCGATGCCCTTGTTCGCTCCGATGATCAGCGCGACGTGTTGGCTGCTGGTGGAACTGTTCATTACCTCGTCCTCGAGTGTTGGTTGTTCTTGCGGAGGTCTTGGGGCGTCGGCCCCGGAGCGTGATCTCGTGCTGCATGCGCGAGAGCGATGTAGCTCTCTGCGCTCGGACGTACACAAGACGCCGACTCCGAGCCTTTTGTGACACCTCGATGACCGTGGTCCGCGTCACTCCATCGGCGGTCGCATCGGCTTGCTGCCGAGCGTCTTCTGCTCGTCCGGCTACCCGCGCCTCAGCGGTTCAGGTGGGCCAGCTTCTCCGGGTTGCCCACCGCACGGATCGCGTGGACGAGCCGGCCGTCGGTCTCGAGCCCGATGACGGCCATCACGCGGCCCCCTAGCGATACGACAACCCCTGGCTGGCCGTTGACACCGGTGACTCGGAAATCCGCGTCGGTACCGAACAACGAGGCCGCCAAGACCACGGACACGAGCTCCGATCCAACCTGCGGGCCTCGCGGTGCGCCGGCGATCCGGCCGCCCGAGTCGAATTCGCCGACCACGTCCGGTGCGAGCACGGACGCCAGGGCGGCGAGATCACCGTTGACGCATGCGGCAGCGAAGCGCTCCGCCACCGCCCGGGCCTGGGCGGCGGGCACGTCGAAGCGAGGTTCGGCGTCGTCCCGGATCACCGTCCTGGCACGGCTGGCGAGCTTGCGAGCGGCGGCCGGCTTCCTTCCCACGATCTCGCCGATCTCGTCGAACGTCAGGCCGAAAACGTCATGGAGTACGAACGCGACCCGCTCCGCAGGCGACAGGGTCCGCAGTACCGCGAGCAGCGCCAGTCGCACACTGTCGTCGAGCGTCACATGGTCGGCCGGATCGGGCTCGGTGCCCACGGGCTCGACCAACGGCTCGGGGAGCCAGGGCCCGACGTACTTTCTTCGCGTCGAGCCTGCCCGCAGCGCATCCAGGCAGACGCGCCCCGCGACCTTGACAAGCCAGCCCTCTACATCGTCGATCCCGTCGACGCCGGTGCGAGTGAGCCGGGCGAACGTTTCCTGGACGGCGTCCTCGGCATCGGTGAGGGTCCCGAGCATCCGGTAGCAGACGTCGAGCACGCGCTTGCGGTGCCGACGCCAGGCGGCGTCCACGGTCGAGTCGGTCATGTCCAACAGGACGAATGAGGAGACACGAATGTGACCGTCACACTCCGGCAGAGTAGTCCGTCCGTAAAGGTATGGAACTCCACACCGAACAGCATCCGATCGGCAATCGGCCAGACTGGCTCCCCGAAAGCGTCTGGCCATACCCCTTGCACGCTCTCGACGTCGACGGCCGCCGCATGGTCTACACCGACACCGGCGGTGACGGCCCCGCGCTGCTCATGGTCCATGTGGGCATGTGGTCGTTGCTCTGGAACGGCCTGTTCGCCGAACTCACCGGCCGCTATCGCTGCGTCACTCTCGACGTCCCGGGCTCCGGCCTGTCCGACCCCGCACCGGCCTCTCTGTCCCGCGCCTCAGCCGCGATCGGAGAGCTCATCGATCACCTCGACCTCCACGACGTGACTCTCGTCGTGCACGACACCGGCGGCTGGGCCACTCTCGCCGCGGTCGGCTTTCGGGAGGCACGCGCCGAGCGGGTAGCCGGGCTCATCGCCATCAACACTTTCGGTTGGAAACCTCGGGGGATGCTGCGCCTGGCCCTGCGGTTCTTCGGCTCAGCTCCGATGCGCGAGGCAACAACGCTCACGGGGATCCTGGCCTGGGCCAGCGCCACCCGGTTCGGCGTGGGCCGGCACTGGGATGGCGCAACCAAGCGGGCATGGCGACGCGGCCTCCGTGACCACGACAAGCGCCGGTTCCCGCACCACATGTTCGCGGACGCCGTACGCGACACCACCGTGTCGGCGGCCGCAGAGCGGGGCGTGGCGATGCTCACCGATCGACCGACATTGACGATCTTCGGCCAGTTCGGCGACTACTTCCGCTTCCGACGCCACTGGGGCAAGCTCCGGTCCGACCTGAGCGACACGACCATCCCTTGGGGCCTGCACTTCCCACAGTCGGACAACCCCGCGCTCGTCGCCGACACCCTTCACGCCTGGCACACATCGACCCTGGGGTAGTCCACCCATCGCTCGTCGCAGTCACCAGACCTCCTCACCGAGCAGCCTGCTGGTGACGATCGGGTCGTGGCGCAGTTCGCGAGCGGCCACCGTCGGTCACGGTCGAACGCGATGACCGCCCTTTCTATGTCCCGAAGTGAATGCATTTCTGTCCCGTCAGGATAAGCAACAGCCGGTGATCCCGCTTACTGTGGGTTCCATCACAGCCACGATGCACCGCGGTGAAACAACTCGCCGCCGACATCGTTCAATTCTGATCGGAGCACTTTCATGCATTTCCACGATGATTCGCTGTTCCCGGAGAACCAGGACAAGCTGGTCATCACGGCGGCCCCCTACGGTCCGGAGTGGGAGCTCGACGACTTCCGCGAGGACCTGCCGCTGACCATGGACGAACACGTCCAGGCAGCGGTGGACTGTTACGACGCGGGCGCCACCGTGCTGCACATCCACGTGCGCGAACTCGACGGCAAGGGCTCCAAGCGGCTTTCGAAGTTCAACGAACTGCTCGGCCGTCTTCGCGAGGCGGTACCGGACATGATCCTGCAGGTCGGCGGCTCCATCTCCTTCGCGCCCGAAGGCGAAGGGGCGGACGCGAAATGGCTGTCCGACGACACCAGGCACATGCTCGCCGAACTCGATCCGAAACCGGACCAGGTCACCATCGCCATCAACACCAACCAGATGAACATCGTCGAGCTGATGACCGACGACGACATCGCGGGCACCTCGTTCACCCGGCCCGAGGTGTACGAGGCGTACCGGGAGATGGTCGTTCCGGCCGGGCCCGCGTGGGTGGAAGAGCATCTGAAGCGGTTGCAGGCGGCCGGTATTCAGCCGCACTTCCAGCTGGCGAACATCGCTCAGCTGGAGACGGTGGAGCGGCTGATCCGTCGCGGCGTCTACACCGGCCCGCTCATGGTCACCTGGGTCGGCATCGGCGGCGGCTTCGACGGGCCCAACCCCTACAACATGATGGAGTTCATCCGTCGCGTCCCCGACGGCGCCGTCTTGACGCTCGAGACGCTGATGCGGAGCTGCCTGCCGATCAACACCATGGCCATCGCCATGGGCCTGCACGCCCGCTGCGGCAACGAGGACACCCTGTGGGGCCGCGTGGGACAGAAGATGACCTCGGTTCAGCAGGTCGAGCAGCTGGTGCGCATCGCGGGCGAGCTGGGCCGCGAGGTCGCAACGGGCAAGGAGGCCCGCGAGATCTACCGGCTCGACGAGCGCTACGCCGACGCCGACGAGACGCTGGCCAAGGTCGGCTTCGCGCCCAACCGCAAGCCCGGCCAGGTCGGATTCACCCACCACGCCTGAGCCCGGCGACATCGGGCGGGGACTGCGCTCCCCGCCCGGCTCCGGGCGTACGCCGCAACCGGCCTCACCCCATCTTTCTCAGCTCCGGTGCGTCGCACACCGTCTCGGTGCACCGGATTCGTAGGAGCACCAATGGAGTTGCACACTACCGCCGCCGGGGCGGACGGCCACGTGGTCACCGCCCCGGTTACGGCGGTCACCAGCGCGCCGCGACCTCGGCGACGCTATCCCTGGCTGGTCTTCGCGCTGGCATTCGGCCTGCTGCTGGCCGATTACATGTCCCGGCAGGTCCTCAGCGCGGTCTTCCCGTTCTTGAAAACCGAATGGGCGCTGTCTGATTCGCAGCTGGCGTCGCTCACCAGCGTCGTCGCGCTGATGGTCGGGATACTCACACTACCGCTGTCGATGCTGGCCGACCGCTGGGGACGGGTGCGCAGCCTGGTGCTGATGGCCGTGCTGTGGAGTGCCGCGACCCTGCTGTGCGCACTCGCCGCAGGCTACGAGCAGATGCTGGCCGCCCGCTTCCTGGTCGGCGTCGGCGAGGCCGCCTACGGCAGCGTCGGCATCGCGGTGGTGCTCGGCGTGTTCGCCCCCCGGGTGCACGCCGCTCTCAGCGGCGCGTTCATGGCGGGCGGGTCGTTCGGATCGGTGCTCGGCGTCGGACTGGGCGGCGTCATCGCCGTGCACCTTGGGTGGCGCTGGTCCTTCGCCACCATGGCGATCTTCGGCCTGATCCTGGCCCTGCTGTTCCGTACCGTCGTGAGCGAGGCGAAACTCGCACAACACGCCGTCGTCTCCGACGCGCGGCCTACGCAGCGCGGCAACGATTTTCGCGCGCCCGTCTCGACGCTGTTCACCAACCCCGCGGTGCTGTGCGCGTATGTGGGAAGCGCACTGCAGATATTCACGGCCGCGGTGCTGCTGTCCTGGATGCCGAGCTACTTCAACCGCAACTACGACCTGGCCCCGGACCGAGCGGGCGCGGTCGCCTCGGTGTTCGTGCTGCTCATCGGCGCCGGGATGGTGTGCTGCGGCATGATCACCGACCGGGTCGGCCAGGCGGACATGTCCCGCAAATGGACCGCCGCCATCGTGTTCTGCACCATCTCACTGCTGTGCCTCGCGGTCGGTTTCCGTCTCGGCACCGGCCCGCTGCAACTGCTGCTGATCGGCATCGGCGCCTTCTTCTCCGGCGGCTCGTCCGGGCCGACCGCGGCCATGGTCGCCAATCTCACTCACCCCTCGGTGCGGGCGTCGGCCTTCGGCACCCTCACTCTCGCCAACAGCCTGCTCGGGCTCGCCCTCGGACCGTTCGTCATCGGTGTCCTCGCCGATCACGTCGGGTTGGCGACCGCGCTGGGGCTGGCCCCGCTTGTCTACCTGGTCGCCATCGCCGCCCTGCTGCTCGGCAAGCGCACCTACCCGGCGGGGCTGCGCAAACTCGTGGCCGTCGAGCCCGCGTCCTCGCTCTGACCTCGAAAGGAGTTCTCGCCCACCATGAACGACACCGCCGAACCCACCGTCGTGATCGTGCCTGGACTGCGCGATCACGTGCCCGAGCACTGGCAGACCCTGCTCGCCGCACGGCTCGACAAGGTCCGCACGGTCCCGCCGCTCGAACGTGACGGGCTCTCCCGTTCCGCCCGCGTCACCGCACTCGACGCCGTCCTCGCCGATATCGAGGGCCCGGTGGTGTTGGTGGCACACAGCGCGGGCGTGATGATCACCGTGCATTGGGCGCAGCAGCCGACCCGGCCCGTGCAGGGGGCGCTGCTTGCCACGCCGCCCGACTTCGAAACGCCTCTGCCACAGGGGTATCCGACACCGGAGGAGTTGGCGGCGGGTGGCTGGCATCCGATTCCGTGGCGGCGGCTGCCGTTCCCGAGCATCGTGGCCGCCTCCACCACCGACCCGCTCGCGTCCTATCGGCGCGTGGCGGGCATGGCCGAGGCCTGGGGCAGCCGCCTGGCGGACCTCGGCGACGTCGGCCACCTCAATCCGGCTTCCGGCTACGGCTACTGGCCGCGCGCGGAGGAACTGCTGCGCGAGCTGATCGATGCCACCGCCGCGGCGTCCACCCCGGAGGTCATCCGGTGAGCAAGGTCGTCGCCTCGGCCGCGGCGGCGGTCGCCGACATCGGCTCCGGATGCTGTTTGGCGGTAGGAGGATTCGGTCTGTGCGGCATCCCCGACGCGCTCATCGCGGCGCTGGCCGCACGCGATGTCACCGACCTCGAAGTCATCTCCAACAACTGCGGCACCGATCAGCACGGCCTGGGAATACTACTGGCGGACAAGAGGATTCGCCGCATCATTGCCTCGTATGTCGGCGAAAACAGCGAGTTCGCCCGCCAGTACCTGTCCGGCGAACTCGAAGTCGAGCTCACGCCGCAAGGCACCCTCGCCGAGAAGCTGCGCGCCGGTGGGGCCGGTATCCCGGCGTTCTTCACCCCCGCCGGCGTTGGCACCTCGGTCTCCGACGGCGGGCTGCCCTGGCGGTACGCGCCCGACGGCTCGGTCGCCGTGGCCTCGCCGCCCAAAGAGGTCCGCACCTTCGACGGCAGGCGATACGTGCTCGAGGAAGCGCTGACCGCCGACTACGCGCTGGTCCACGCGCTCGTCGGCGACACCGACGGCAACCTGGTGTTCGACAAGTCGGCCCGCAACTTCAACCCGCTCGCGGCCACGGCCGGACGAATCTGCCTCGCCCAGGTCGAAAACCTCGTTCCAGCAGGCGAACTCGACCCCGCGCAGATCCACCTGCCCGGCATCTTCGTGCACCGCATCGTGCACACCGGACGGCAAACGAAACGCATCGAGAAACGCACCATTGCCCAGGAGCACTGACATGTCCACTGCTACAACGGTTCTCGGCTGGTCCCGCACCGCGATGGCGGCGCGCGCCGCACGGGAATTGCGGGCCGGGGAATACGTCAACCTCGGCATCGGACTGCCGACGCTGATCCCCGACCAGCTGCCCGACGGCGTCCACGTCACCCTGCACTCCGAGAACGGCATCCTCGGCACCGGCCCCTACCCGCACGCGGCCGACGTCGACGCCGACCTGATCAACGCGGGCAAGGAAACCGTGACAGTGCTGGCGGGCGCGTCGTTCTTCGACTCCGCGACCAGCTTCGGCATGATCCGCGGCGGCCACATCGACACCGCCGTCCTCGGCGGTATGCAGGTATCGGCCGCCGGCGACCTGGCGAACTGGATGGTGCCCGGCCACATGGTCAAAGGCATGGGCGGCGCGATGGACCTGGTGCACGGCGCCCGGCGAGTCATCGTCCTCATGGAGCACACCGACAAGACCGGCGCGCCCAAGATCGTCTCCCGCTGCACGCTTCCGCTCACCGGCGAACGGGTGGTGCACCGCATCATCACGAATCTCGCCGTCATCGACGTCACCCCCACCGGGTTGGCGTTGCGCGAATGTGCGCCTGGCGTCACCGAATTCGACGTCGCCGCGGCTACCGGCGCACCGTTGGCGACCACCTCGCAGTAGTGCCGGATTTCATCAACGAAGATGAGGAAAATGTCATGAAAATGAGGAAGACGGTCGTGACGGCAGCACTCGCCGCCGCGGCCCTGGCGACCACTGCCACCACTGCCCATGCCGCACCTGCCATGGACGATCCCGCGGGCGCGGAGGTGCGGTACGAGGTCGTCCGCTCCGGCGACTCCGCCGTCCTCACCATCGCGAACGGCACGTTGCGTGATCTCGACGAGCAACTCGTCTTGCTCGATCGCGACGATCGGCCCGTCGCCGCCATCCCGCTGACCTACCGGATCGATGACACCGCCTACCCGATCACCGCGCGCATCGACGGCACCACCGCAACCCTGACCCCGTCGAAAGACAACCCGCAACACATCACACCGGTGGCCGCAAAAGACATCGTCACCGTCGACCAAGCCGCGGCACAGGTCGCGGAGTCCTTCACCCCCCGCGACGCCCAAGCACTGGGCGTATTCGCCCAACGCGCCGCCATCGGCGCCGCCGTCAGCGCCGTGCTCGGCGCGGTCCTCGGCGGGGGTGTGGGCTGTCTGGTCGGCGCCGCCGCCGGAGCGGCCATTTCCAGCCCCCTGATCGCGCTGCTGGTGCCCTTCGTCGGCGCCACCATCGCCGGATGCGTCCTGGGCATGGCCACCCTCGGCGCGGTCGGCTCCATGGCCGGGATCGTGCTGGCCGGCGGGCCCATCACCCTGTTCTCCGCCATCCAGTACTTCTCCACCATCCTCGCGCCGTGCCCACCCGAACTCGCCTACTGCAAAGACCCGGCGCAGCAGCCCGCACCACAAGCCAAATAGCTTGCGCCACAGCTACACCCGGCCCCCGGGTGTAGCTGCCCGGTGCGCGGCCACCGCCGCATCGACAACCCGATTCGAGGACCATGGCTCACCACCCGTCTGCGCCACCGCATCCCCACGCCCAGCTCGACTCACCAGACGCACCCGCCGACCGCGGCCGCGCCGTCGCCTGGCTTCGCACGCACTGGTCCGGAATCGCGCTCGCCGCGCTCGCCGTCGTCGCGGTCGAGATGGTGGCGCGGTGGATCACCGGAGCGAGCCCGTTGCTGATCGCGATCATCGCCGGAGCGGTCGTCGCCAACCTCGTTTCCCTGCCGCAACGCATCCAGCCCGGACTGCAGTTCTGCGCCAAACGACTGCTCCGCCTCGGCGTGGCGCTGCTGGGTCTCCAGGTGACTTTCACCGACATCCTCGGCCTCGGGTCCGCCACCCTCGCCGTCGTCGTCGCGGTCGTCGTCCTCGGAATCGGCGTGACCATGCTGCTCGGCCGGCTGCTGGGCGTGAGCTGGACCCAACGCCTGCTGATCGCGTGCGGATTCTCCATCTGCGGCGCCGCCGCGGTGGCCGCTGTCGACGGCGTGGCCGAAGCGAAAGAAGAAGAACTCATCACGGCACTGGCGCTGGTCGTCGTCTTCGGAACGCTGCTCATCGCGATCCTGCCTCCCGCGGCGCAATCACTCGGGATGAACGAACACGCCAGCGGCGTGTGGGCGGGCGCCGCGATCCACGAAGTAGCGCAAGTCGTCGCCGCGGGCGGAGCCATCGGCGGCACCGCGCTCACCACCGCCGTCGTGGTCAAACTCGCCCGCGTCGCCCTGCTCGCCCCGGTCCTGGCAGCCATCGGCTGGCATCTACGCCGCAGCAGCCAACACGAATCAGGCCGGTCCGTGCCGCTGGTTCCGCTGTTCGTGCTCGGTTTCCTCGCTTGCGCGGGACTCCGGACCACCGGCACCCTCCCCGCGATCGTTCTGGACGCGGCAGGCTTCACCCAGACCACCCTGCTCACCGCCGCGATGTTCGCCCTCGGCACCGGAGTGCGGCTCGACACCCTCGCGCGAGTCGGCATTCGCCCCCTCGTACTGGCTGCCGCCTCGACTGTGTGCATCACCTCGATCGCTCTGGCCGGCGCACTGCTCGCCACCTGAAACCACACCCGGGCGAACCGGCGGTCGTTCACGCGCGAGGCAGGCGCGATCAGGTGTGCTGGAAATGCCACTCCTGGGTGTCGCTGCCGGGCGCGTACCGAGTCAGCTCGATCTGCTCCGCACCGACACCACACACGTGGCCGGGTACGTCGAGGACGAGGCCGCCTGCCGCCCAGACCGCGATGCGATAGCGGTCGGTGTGGGCTTCGTCGGTGGCGATCTGCCAGCCCAGCGGCGTGCCGCTGCACTCGACATGGGCGCCTTCGGTCACCAGACCATCGCCGAGGCCGAGCCTGCTGCCGGTGCGGCCGCTCGCGATGAACCAAATCCCTTCGCCGAATTCCGGCGCAGTCGACAACAGCCAGTGCTGCCAGCCGTTCTCGACACCCGGCTCACCGACCACCCGAACCTGATCGGCACTGTCGAGCGCCAGCACGCAACCGGTGCCGACATTGACGATTCGATAGACACCTTCGGTCAAATCAGCCATGTTCGACGTCCTCACAGTCCGCAAACTCCGACGCCCCAATGGTTGCACCGAAGTACCCCGGTCTCGGAGATCTCGACATCGCCGAACTACCCACCCGATCACCGATGAATCACGTTGCTTCAGGACTTGCCCGATCCAGGTTCGGTGCGAGCGGTCGAAGACGAGTGCGGGCCGGTCCACGGACGGCTTTTCGACAGCGATGTCCTCCGCGTGTTCCTGCCGGTTCGACGAGCGCGGTCGGCAGTCGTTACTCCGGCGCGCCGTTGCGAACGGCATCGGCGTAGCGGCGGGCCAGCCGGGCGCAAGCATCTCGAAGTTCTCGCGGTCCGATGACGTCGATGTCCGCGTCGAATGCGCCGAGGGCGGCCGCCAGGCTCGGCCAGGACCACGAGCCGAGGACGAGCCTGCAGCGGTCGGGACCGAGTTCCTCGACGACTCCGTCGGAGGCGAAGGGAGCGACCGCCGCGGCGGGGAGGCCGAGGATCACCTCCCCGCGACACGGCCAGTCTCCGGAAGCATCCGAGCCACGGAACCGGCTGGTCACGAACTGAGCGACATCCTCCCCGGGCAGTTCACGGGGCGAGAAACGAGGCCCGGTGGGGATGCGCGGTGTGATGCGATCGGCGCGGAAGATTCGCCAGTCCTCGCGGTCGAGGTCCCATGCGATGAGGTACCAGTGTCCGTCCCTGGCGACGAGGTGATGCGGTTGTGTCCGGCGCGCTGGAGTGGCCGCGCCGACTGCCGCCGCCTGGCTTGTCGTGGCGTAATCGAAGCGCAGCACTTCGCGGGCGTGAATGGCGGCGCTGATCGCCGTGAGCACGTGGGTCTCGACGGGCGGTCCCGGCTTGCTCGAGCCGAGGGCGGTGATCCGCAGGGCGTCGATGCGGCGGCGCAGCCGTGCGGGCATGACTTGCCGGACCGTGGTCAGCGCGCGCATCGCCGCTTCCTCGATGCCCGCACCCGAGGCGACGGCGATCCGGAGCGCGACGGCGAGTGCGACAGCCTGTTCGTCGTCGAACAGCAAGGGCGGCAAGTCGGCGCCGGGAGCGAGGCGGTACCCGCCTTCGGGACCCTTGATCGCGGCGATCGGGTAGCCGAGCTCGCGCAGGCGATCGATGTCGCGGCGCACGGTTCGCGGGCTGACGTCCAGACGCTCGGCCAGCAGCGCCCCTGGCCAGTCCCGGCGCGCCTGCAGTAGCGACAGCAGCGCCAGCAATCGCGCTGAGGTTTTCGGCATGACTCCACTATCGCCGGAGAAGCGGACACAACCTGGCCTCTTCCCCTGTGAATGTGATCGGCGGGCCCACCCATTGCATCTGCCAAGAGAGGAGACGGCCATGTCCGTCCACACTGTTACCCACTTGAACTTCCGGGGCGACGCCCGCGCAGCATTGACCTTCTACCACTCCGTGTTCGGCGGGGACACCGCGATCGTCACTTACCAGGACGCAGGCGCCGTGCACGATCCGTCCGCGGCGGACCAGATCATGTGGGGTCAGGTGAACGCGGGCAACGGGTTCTGCGTGATGGCCTACGACGTGCCCGCGCACCTGCCGTTCCACCGCGGTGAAAACTCCTTCTTCGTCTCGGTGCGCGGCGACGCGGACGACGAGATCGCCGGTTATTGGGACAAGCTGACCGAAGGCGCGACCATCGTGCAGCCTTTGGGTCCCGCCCAATGGGCGCCGCTCTACGGGATGCTGCGGGACCGGTTCGGTGTCACGTGGGTGCTGGACGTCGCGACCCCGTACGAGGCGTCCTGACCGACGAAGCCCGGTAGCGGGCAGAGGAATCAGCGGCAGGGCCGCGTGCGAGGTGCGTCACACTAGGGTTGCGACATACCCCCTGGGGGTATTACCTTTTCGATCGAGACGAAGCGACAAGATCGGAAAGGCCGGAGCGATGACCACGCAGACGCACACCAATCACGAGGGCGCGCACGGAGAGCGCGCCGAGCACGCGGCCCACGCCGGACAAGGCGTCCACACTGCGACTCACGCAGCGCACGCCGGTCACGGTGACCACACCCAGCACGCGGCTCACGCCGAACACGCCGCTCACAGGGACAACACCCAGCATGCGGCTCACGCAGCACATGCCGATCACGCCGGGCACGCTCAGCACGCGACTCATGCAGCACATGCGGGTCACGGAGACCACGCCGGTCACGCCGGGCACGGCGACCACGGCGCGAGCGGCGGACTGCCGGGAGGCCTCCAGATCACCCAGGACGGCTACACCTTGGCGCTCGCGGAGCCGATCATCGCAACGGGCGAGGTCGACTTCCGCTTCCGGATTCTCGGCCCCGACGGCGCGCCCGTCACCCGCTACGACGCCATCCACGACCGCGATCTGCACCTGATCGTGGTGCGGCGCGAGCTGACCGGGTTCTGGCACGTCCATCCCGAACTCGCGGCCGACGGCACCTGGACCGTGCGGCTGAATCTTCCGGAAGCGGGCGCGTACCGCGTCTTCACCGATATCGCCCCGCAGGCCCTTGGCAAGACGATCACCCTCGGTGCGGATCTCGCCGTGGCGGGCGCGTACGAACCGCGGCCGACGCCGGCCGCCGCGCGCACCGCGAACGTGGACGGTTACCAGGTGACCCTCGACGGCGATCTGGTGCCGGGCGCGGGACAACTGCTCACGCTGACCGTTCGCAAGGACGGGCAGCCGGTCGCCGACTTGCAGCCCTATCTGGCCGCCTACGGACACCTGGTGATCCTGCGGGCGGGCGATCTGGCCTATGTCCACGTCCACCCGAACGGCGAACCCGGCGACGGGGTGACCGCACCCGGCCCGGACATCACCTTCCACACCGCCGTGCCCGGCCCGGGAACCTACCGCCTCTTCCTGGATTTCCAGCACGGCGACGTCGTCCGTACCGCCGCGTTCACCTTGCCAACCGCGACCCGCTGAGCACCGAAATCCGGTGGGCGAGCGCAGGTTTCACTCGCCCGCCAGCTTTCGGAGAGGAGACCGAGATGTGCGAGTGCTGCTGTCGAAGCACACGTGATCCACCCCGACTCATCCCCAGGAAGTGTTTCCGATGCGTTCCACCCCCATGATCACCGCACTGTTCGGCAACCACGATTACCTGCGGCTGTTCACCGCCCAGGTGTCGGCGCTTTTCGGCACCGGACTGACCACCGTCGCGCTCGGACTGCTCGCCTACGAGCTCGCCGGGGCCGACGCGGCCGCCGTCCTCGGCACCGCGCTGACGATCAAGATGGTCGTCTACGTGACGGTCGCGCCCCTGGTCGCCGCCTACGCCGACCGATTCCCGCGCCGCTCGTTCCTGGTGGGGCTCAACGTCATTCGCGCCGCGGTCGTGCTGGCACTACCGTTCATCGATCAGATATGGCAGATCTACCTGTTGATCGCCCTGCTGCAAACCGCCTCGGCCGCCTTCACCCCGACCTATCAGGCGATCATCCCCGACATCCTGCCCGACGAACGCGAATACACCAGGGCGTTGTCGGCCGCACAGCTGGCCGCCACCATGGAAACTCTGCTCAGCCCGATGCTGGCCGCGGCGGCGCTGGCCGTGATCAGCTTCCACTGGCTGTTCGTCGGTACCGCAATCGGATTCGCCGTCTCGGCGATCCTGGTGATCGCGACCCGCATACCGAACGCGACCGCCGCCACCGAGGGCTCCTTCCGGCAGCGGATCACGGTGGGCATGCGCATCTTCGCCGCAACGCCGCGGCTGCGCGGCCTGCTCGGAATGAACCTCGTGGTCGCCGCCGCCGGATCGGTGATCATGGTCAACACGGTCAACTATGTGCGCGACACCCTCGGCGGAACCCAGTCCGGGGTGGCGCTGCTGTTGGCGGCCAACGGGTTCGGCACCATGCTCGTCGCGCTGTCGCTGCCCCGCGTTCTCGATCTCCTCGGCGCGCGGCCGGTGATGCTGACGGGTGCGGCCACGCTGATCGCCGGACTCGGCGCGGCCATCGCCCTGTCGCTGGCGAACGCGGGCGACTGGCGCTGGGGCGCCGCGATCGCGGTGTGGGCCACCGTGGGCGCGGGCACCGCGGCGGTGCTCACCCCGACGGGTCAGGTGCTGCGGCGCTCGTCGCGGCCGGTCGATCGGCCCGCGCTCTTCGCGGCACAGTTCTCGCTGTCGCACCTGGCTTGGTTGATCACCTACCCGATCGCCGGGTGGCTGACGACCGCCGCCGGTTTCACGACGACTTGGGTGACGCTGGCCGTCCTCGCCGCGGCGGGAATCACCGTGGCGGTGCGGATGTGGCCGCGCCACGATCCGGAGGAGCTGACCCACCTGCACGAAGCCGGCACCATCGACCCGGCCCGGCTGGCCGATGCCGTGCGCGTGGACGACCGGTTCTACCGGCACACCCACGCCTACGTCATCGACGCCGAACACCGCCGCTGGCCGACGCGGACGGAGCGCGAGCTCACCGCCGCGGCTTAGCGGTCTAGACCGCGAGATTACTAGGCGGGCACCCGGTTTCGGGTGCCCGCCTCGTAGACACTCCGAACTCGGGGGCATCTTCCGGCAGACCTGAACGCGATGGCCTCGGGTCAGACCGTACGGCGGGCGCGGACCAGACCCACCCCACCGAGGACCGTCCCGATCAGCCCGAACACCAGCGCCACGATGGCGCCGCCCAGACCGTTACCGGTACCGATCCCGCCGTCGGACGTAACCACCACCAATCCGCCCATGCCCACGCCGATCAGTCCCGCCACCAAGGCCACGCCAGCCCCGCGTCTCCCGTTGTCCGCGCCGAGACGACCCGCCCGACGAACCAAGACCAAGCCACCGACGACCACGCCGGTCAGCCCCGCCAGCGCGGCCGCGATGGCGCCGAGTCGCCCAGCGCTCATGTCGCCGATACCGGCGGCCGACTGAACCGAGAGGTGCGAGGTCACCGGTGTGGCCAGCGCAACGCCTTCGCGCACGGCGACCGCCGCTGCGGCGGGCAAGTGGTGGAGGGACACGATATTCTCCTTCGTTCGGCTGGACGTCGTTCGATCATGTCCGCCCGACCCTTCGCCGATCATCGTGCGGCCGTGGACAATTCGCGCTGTCACAGCGGCGGTAGCGGGCTGCCGCGTAGGCCGTACCCGCCGCGAATGTACTGCGTACGCAGCAGGCCGCCGATCATCCCAGCGCGGGAGTCGCCCGTGCGAATATCCGGCTAGGGTGCACACATGAGCAGCCGCCGGATCGGAGACTGGGCGATCGCCGTCGGCGTGGCGGCGATTTTGTTGATCACCGCGCTGTCCAAGCAACACTCCCCCACGAATCTCGACCCGCTGGGCTACACCTTGTTGACGATCGGCGGACTGGCGCTGGCTGCGCGCCGCCGGGCTCCGGTGGCGGTGCTCATCGTGACCGGGGTGTGCGCGCTCGGTTACCAAGCCGTCGGTTTCGACGTGCCCGCCGTCGCGTTCCTGTTCGCGGTGTACGCCGCCGTGCGTGCGGGCCATCGCACGATCACCGTCGCGGCGTCGGTGACCCTGCTGGCCGCTCTCCCGCTCGCGGCGCTGGCCTCGCTGCACGATATGGGTGAGGCATTCGCGCGAGCCCGAGACGCACTCGAGCTGGCCTGGTTGATCGCGGCAGGGGCCGCGGGCGAAGCGCTGCGGCAAGCCGAGCGGCGAGCGGACGAGGCCGAGCGCACCCGGGAGGAGACCGCGCGGCGCCGCGCCGACGAGGAGCGGCTGCACATAGCCCGAGAGCTGCACGATTCGCTCACCCACCAGATCTCGGTCATCAAGGTGCAATCCGAGGCCGCCGTCCACGTAGCGCGCAAGCGGGGCGAAGAGGTACCCGAGGCCCTGCTGGCGATCCGGGAGGCAGGCCGGGAAGCGGCCAGGGAGCTGCGAGCGACGCTCGAGGCGCTGCGCGACGACAGCAAGAGCCCGCCCCACGGGCTCGATCACGTTCCAGATCTGGTGGAACGGGCCCGGACGACCGGACTCGACGCGACGCTGACGATCGAAGGGCAACGCCAGGATCTACCTGCCGCGGTGGATCGGACCGTCTATCGGATCGTTCAGGAGTCGCTGACCAACATCTCCCGGCACGCCGCCGCCTCCAACGCGTCGGTCCGAATCGATTACCGCCCTGACGCTTTGGTCGTGCGGGTCGACGACGATGGCAAGGCGACATCGGACACCGCGCCGCCGCCCGGCGTCGGACTGCTCGGGATGCACGAACGAGTCACCGCACTGGGTGGTCGTCTGCGGGCGGCTCCGCGCGGCGAGGGCGGCTTCTCGGTACGAGCCGAGCTCCCAGTGGAGCGGACGCCATGATTCGTGTTCTGCTGGTCGACGATCAGCCTCTCATCCGCAGCGGATTTCGCGCGCTGCTGGACCTGGAAGACGACATCGAGGTGGTGGCCGAGGCCGCGGACGGCGCCGAGGGCTTGGCGCTGGCCAGGGAACACCTTCCCGACATCGCGCTCATCGATATCCAGATGCCGGGCCTCGACGGCATCGAGACGACCCGGCGCATCGCCGCGGACCCGAGCCTGGCGTGCGTCCATGTCGTCATCCTGACCAATTACGGCTTGGAGGAGTACGTCTTCCACGCGTTGCGCGCCGGCGCGGCCGGATTCCTCGTCAAGGACATTCAGCCGGAAGACTTCCTGCACTCCGTGCGCGTCGCCGCGCGCGGCGACGCGCTGCTCGCACCGTCGATCACTCGCAGGCTTATCGATCGGTACGTCACCCAGCCGTTCGCCACCGCCGTCGGCAAGGCCTTGGAAGAACTGACCAACCGCGAACGCGAGGCCGTAGCGCTTGTCGCACAGGGCTTGTCCAACGACGAGATCGCCGACCGCATGGTGATCAGCCCGCTGACCGCGAAGACCCACGTCAACCGGGCCATGACCAAGCTGCACGCCCGCGACCGTGCCCAACTCGTCGTTCTCGCCTACGAATCCGGCCTGGTGGCCCCGCGCCGCTCCTGACCTCGACGTACCACCCGATTCTCACGGACTCCGATGGTTTTCCCACGCGCCGGTCGGAGGTGCGGGCAGGTGCGCATCTACGGGAAAAAGCGCAGAATGGACACTGGAAAGGTCGCCATGGGAGCGATAAAAGGTCTGCTCAACCTGGTTTTGGGACTCGTGACGGCCGTGCTCGGCACGGTCCTCGCGTTGGTCGCGGGCGTGGTGTGGATCCTCGGCGCGGTGCTTTGCGCGACGATCCTCCTGATTCCCCTGGGGCTTCCAGTCATCAGGCTCGGCAGCCGCCTGTTCGGCCTTGCCCGGCAGCTCATGCATCTCCCCTGACGGAGTATCGATCCGATCAGGTGGCGCTCCGAAGCTGATTCTTCGCGCGACGCGATCGGAGGCGTCGTTGCGTGCGCCAGTTGGCGGACCAGCGCCTCGCTCGGCCACCGCTCGAACCGGGTCGAGCGGCCAGCCCGACTCCTGCGGTCGACGGCGGCATACGGATCACTCCTCACCACATCGATCTTTGGCAATGATCCTTGCCAAAATCTAAGTTCTGGTAGAGGATCTTGCCAGAAGCGGATGAGGGTGAGCTGCCCCGATCGCGACGTGCTGGCATCCACCTCGAAGGAGAGAGTGACCATGGATTCGACGATCCCGAGTCGGCACCCGACCGCGCCGAAGGCCGTCCCCGGCCCGGGCCTTTGGCTGGTCGCGCGGGTGCTCGGCCTGCACAATCCGACTCCGGTCCAGTTCCACGAGCTCGGGGAAGCATTGAATGTCGGCGACCGGCCGATGGACGAGCTGGTGGACTGGATGTATCGGGAAGGGATGGCGACCACACGGCCGCTGTTCGAGCGCGCGCTCCGCGAGGGGATCGCGACGGTGCCGCAGGCGCCCGGCCCGTTGCGCGAGTTCTTCGAATACGTCGAAGCCGTACCGGACTGGGTGGACTGGGACAAGATCCGGCATGCCGAATACGTGTTCAGCAGCGTCGGCCGCGACGGGCTCTACGTCGCGCGCGACATGTCGTTCCTGGGCGGATACTTGGCCTCCGGTTTCAACAAAACCCTGCTTCGCACAGGGGCTTTGGAGAAGGGACCTGCCAAGCGTTTCGCCGAGACGACGCAGTGGGCGATGGATGTCACGTCCGACGGCGGCATGCTGCCGCGCGGCCTCGGCTATCGGTCCACGGTGCATGTGCGGATGATCCACTCGATGGTCCGCCGCCACGTCGCGGCATTGCCGGACTGGCGTAGCGAAGACTGGGGATTGCCGGTCAACCAGACCGACATGGCAGCCACCCTGGTCGGCGCGCTGATCGCGCCCATGGTGGGAGCCGTGGGCATGGGGTGGCTGGTGACACCGCGTGACGCGGACGCCGCGGCGCACTTCACACGGTACGTCGGCTGGGTGATGGGCGTGGAAGAACGCTTCCTGCCCAACGACTTCCGCGACAGCGTCCGGATTCTCTATCACACGATGACGGCGATCACCCATCCCGACGAGACGTCGCCTCAGCTGGCGCTGCCGATGCGCGACGATCCACTGGGCTGGCATTACCGCCATCTCGCCGGACTACGCCGGCGCATCGCACGTTCCCAGCACCTGTCGATCGCCACCATGTTCCTGGGTCCAGCCGCGATGAGGAAACTGGGCCTGCCCGCTTACACCCCGCCGTGGTATCCCCTCCTGCGCATACCGTTCAACCTCGCCCGGTCGATCCGGACCCGGATCGTGCCAGGACAATTCGAACGCGCCGCCGCACAAGGACGCACCGAGCAGTTGGCGTTCATCCGCACCCTGACCGGCTCGGATGCCGCGATCATCGGCGAATCCGCCCAGCACATCGGACACGCCGCGTAAGCCCCCGCCGGGGCGAGCTCGGCAGCCGCCTGTTCGCCCTCGCCAAGTGACGCACCTCCCCTGACGAGCATGTCCTCAGTGCGGCCTAGCGGAATTCGTCTCCCACCGTGTGCCGAATGACGTTGTCGGCCGATCGATGAACTGCGCCAGTCGCATTCGTTCGATTCCCTTCGCGTTCGCCACGGCTGTCGGCGCTCCCATCGGGCAATTCGGCCCGAAGCCTTGACTGACAGTTCATTCGTATATGACGATAGCGTCAGTCACTCGCCCGCTGAGGAGAGGTTTCGTCACACATGTCCGAACGACCGACGCTCGGCCGTCGTGAGGTCCTGGCCATGATGGCCGCCGTTCCCGCGCTGCCCGTGCTGGCCGCCGCCGCCCCGAGCGCGGGCGCGACGCCCGAGTCCCGGCGACCCAACATTCTCGTCGTCATGACCGACCAGGAGCGCGCGGATGTCGCCCTGCCCGCGGGATTCACGCTGCCCGCCCGCGACCGGATAGCAGCGGCGGGAGTGCGTTTCGCCATGCACCACACGCCGACGGCTCCATGCTCGCCCGCGCGGTCGACCTTCTTCACCGGGCGCCAGGCGCCGGTCACCGGCATGCGCGACAACGTGCGCGGCAGTGAGCCGATGGGGGCGCTGCTCGGCGCGATGCAGGCGTTCAGCCCCAATCTCGACGTCGCCATCCCCACGCTCGGGACGGTCCTGCGCCAGGCCGGGTATCGCACCGCCTACATCGGCAAATGGCATCTGTCCGACCCGGTCGGCCCGGAGATCACGGCGCTGTCGCCGTACGGGTTCGACGAGGCGCTCGACATCCTGTCCGGCGGCGGACCGAACGAGGGCCTCCACGAGGACCCCGGGGTGGTCGATCACGCGACGGATTGGTTGCGGCGTCGCGGCGCGGGCTCGGAGCCGTGGCTGTGCGTGGTGAGCATGGTCAACCCGCACGACATGATGTTCTGCCCGCGCTTCTATCGGCTCGAAGACGTCCCCGACTACGGCGCCGACGTCCCGCCGAATTTCGAATCCGACCTGTCGGCCAAACCACGGGTGCAAACCGCTTGGCGCACCGCCAATTCCGTGGTCGGCGGCGTGATGCCCGACACCGTGACCTCCCCGCTCGGCGAGCGGCAGTGGCGTCAATGGGGCAACTGGTACCTCGAACTGCTGCACCGCACCGACGAACTCATCGACCGGGTACTGACCGCCCTCGACGACAGCGGCGCCGCGGCCGACACGGTCGTGGTCCGGGTCGCCGATCACGGCGAACTCGGTGGCGCACACGGACTCCGGCAGAAGGGCGCCATGATCTACCGGGAGAACAACCGGGTCCCGCTGGTCATCGCCGACCCACGCAACACCGGCACACACGGGACGACCGCCACCGGCTTGACCTCGCACATCGATCTGGTGCCCACCCTCGCCGCGCTCGCCGGAGCGAACCCGGCGGCGCCCGGTCCCGTCGCGGGCCGCGACCTCACGCCGCTGCTGGCCGATCCCACCCGAACGGTTCGCGAGGCGATTCTGCTGACCTCCGACGCAAAATCCAGCGGCGGCCTGCTGCCGGGCGTGAACTACTGCCTGCGCGGCGCGATCACCTCGCGGTACAGCTTCGCCCGGTACTCCACGCCGGAGAACCTCTCCGGTCCACGCTCGGACTTCGAATACGAACTCTACGACCGCCAGGAGGACCCCCTGGAACTGCGCAACCTCGCCCACGACGGCGGCGCGCGGAATCTCGTCGCGGAACTGAACGATCTCGTGGATTCCCTTGTCGCCCAAGAACTGTGACGGCCGCCGGGCGCAACGCCACCGCTGACGAGCCGACCCTCCGACCGACGGGTCGTGCTTCGTCGAACACCATCGACGGCTGCCGCGTAGCAACGACAGCCGCCTACGGCGTCGAATCAAAGATATTCCGCGACAACATGATAGAGGCCGGGGTTGGCGTCGGCGATCTTCTCCGCCTGCGCCACCGAGTCCACCACCGTCTTGTTCAGACCGGCAGCCTCGCATGCCTCGACGCTGTCCCAATGGGCGACATTGACCAGCTGGAAACGTGCGTTCGGCAACAGCGCTCGATGCAGTCGGACATCGCGAAACCCTGGCGCTTTCCGCATGAGAGACGCGCGTTCGCGCCACTGTTCGACGAACTCGTCGATCCGGTCGGCGGAGATCTCGATGACGTTGATGAATGTGACGCCCTGATCGGACATGGGGGGATCCTTTCGGTTTCGGTGTGCGCCGCACGGATGCGGGGTTTCGCCCAGGTGGGGAGATGTCATCGACGCAGCAGCTGGTGAGCGAGCGCCTCGCTCCACCACCGCTCGACCCGATCGGGCTGCCAGCCGCGTTCGACGGTGAGCGTGGTGTAGACGTCGACGTTGCACAACGCGGCGTAGACGTCGAGCACGGTGTCCTGGTCGACGCCGGCACGCAGTGCGCCGTCAGGCCAGGAGGACACGATCTCGGCACGGGCTCGGTCGGCCGCGCGCCGGACTTGCTCGTAGACGGTGGCGAGATCAGCTTCGAGGCGGCCGGCTTCGCGGATCAGGAAGATCAGGTCACCGGCGCGTTCGAAAAGTCTCCGGTCGTAACCGGCCATCGCGGCGAGTTGCCGTGCGGGTGCGGTGGATTCCTCCAGTTCGGTGAGCATCCGAGGGAGGTCGGCCGACAGGTCGGCCGCGTCCACCAAGGCCCAGACCAGGCCCTTCTTGTTTCCGTACGCGGCGTAGACCGTCGGTACCGACACGCCCGCCTCCTGCGCCACGTCGCGCACGGAGGTCAGCGCCCACCCCTGGGAGACGAACAGGCGACGAGCGGCATCGGCGATATCCGCGCGTGTGCGCTGCGCCTGAGCATGCCGCCGCAGCGAGTCGTACCCGCGGCGCCGGGCCGGTTCTTCCATTCTTGCGCCTCCGATCTTCTCCCTCATATATTCATTGAAGGACGAATAAAGTCAATATGAGAGGCGTCATCGTGCACATCGCGGACGTAGCAGGTTGGGGCGGACTCGGTTTCGTGCTGACAGCGCTGCTGGTCAACCTCATCTACCTCCGCGCTGGACTCCCCTTCCCGATGTCGGGCAAGACGAGGGACGAGGTCGTGGAGTCGATGGCCGCTGTCGGTGAAGCGTTGAAACGTCCGTCGACACTCGCCCCGCTGTCGTGGTTGTGCACAACGGTTTTCGCCGCCGGGATGCTCTCGGTACTGTGGCAGCCCACGCAGGGAATCGGGGCATGGGCGCTGGTGGGTTTCGCCGGTGTGCTGATGCAGAACGTCACGTTCAGCTGCGTGGAGGCACTGCGGTTCGGCCTGGCCTCGGCCGCCGAACACGGCCCGGCCTCGACGGCGGGGTTGTGGGCGCTCAGCAACGTGTTGTTCGGGTTCAACCAGGTATTCCTCGCCGCCGCCCTGGTGGGGTTCAGCCTTGCCGGTACCGATACGGGCTTCCTGCCCACCTGGCATGGATGGCTCGGATATCTGAGTGCGGCCTTGCTGTTCGCCTCATCCACGGCCAGCCCGTACAACGTTGAGGGAACGAGCCGCACGGCGCTGCTCGGACTACTCGGCTGGCTGGGTTGGATCACGTGGATCATCGCCTGCAGCATCGCCCTGCTCGGCCTCTGACGCCGTCGCTGTCCGCGGCTGCCGCGCACGCCTCGAGCTCTCGCACTCCATGGTCGGCGTATCGGATTCGCGCCGCAGACAAGACGAACCCAGCGAATCGACCGTCCGTCACCTAGCGGTCCGAGCGGGGTGAAAGCCCCCGCCCGGGAGCCCCGATCAGGAATTGCCCGCGATGATCACCTGCGGGATGCCGGTGCCGAGCGCGACCGGCTCGCAGGTCGGCGTGGGGGCGTGCTCGGGGTCGAGCGCCCGCAGCACCAACTCCTGCACGAACGGGTCGTAGACCATGTGGAAGTGGCCGGTGAGGTTGTCCGGGCACAGGTCCTGCACGACGACGTTCTCCGCGCCCGCCCCGCGCAACGCGATATTGCTGAACGGCTGGATCATCTCGTCGACCCGGCTGCCGATGGTCACGTAGCGCATGCCCGGCACGGTGTCGCCGCCCGCGTTGAGCTCGAGCATGATCGGCGAGCCTTGCACCTGCTGCACCGCCGCGGTCGAGGTGACCTTGGCGAAGACTTCCAGCGCACCCGGAATCACCTGGGCGACCGGCACCAGCCCGTACATCACCCCGCCGTAGGTCGGCGAGGCCACGCCGACCCAGTTGCCCACCTTGGACGCCCCGCCCAGCCTGTTGGTGTAGTACCGCGTCACGTTGGCGCCCTGGGAGAACCCGACGAGATCCACCTCCGCCGCGCCGGTCGAGTCGAGCACGAGGTCGACGAACTGGCCGATCTGGTAGGCGCTGGCGCGCAGGTCCTCGGTGCCGTAGGTGTCCGCACCGGGTGCGCCGCCGTAGTTCAGCGCGAAGACGCAGAAGCCCGCCGCGACCAGCTGGGGTCCAATGGCCGACCAATCGGAATAAGCGGTCGAGTCGGTGCCGTGCGCGAGCACCACCGGCCGGGGGTGGGCGGCCGTGGGACGGCAGCCGAAATCGTTGGTACCCAAGGGCGTAGCGTTCTTGTGGTCCTTCAGATGCCGCGCGGCGGCGAGGTGGTCGGGCTGCGGCGGCGCGCCCTCGGTCGGCACGTCGGGCGGCCGGACGACGACCGGTTCGGCGATGGCGGCCGGATCGGCGGCGGCGGTCGTCAGACCGCCCGCACCCGAACCGGCCAACGCCCCCGCGGCCAGCGCGCACGCCATAGCGACGCGACCCCACTGTGATCTACCCCAACCCCACGAACCAAACGGCTGTTCCATATCACAATGATCTACCTCATCGGCTCGAAAAACGCACGCCCACGGGCTGTTTCGTGATCATTACTATTCGGTAGCGTCACTGTTCGGCATCGTCCTCGGCGAGGATGCGGTACAGCGAACGACGGGTGTCGTTGAGAATCTCCGCCGCCTTCGCCGCCTGTTCGGGGGTCCCCA
Source organism: Nocardia sp. NPDC050793 (assembly GCF_040654065.1). NCBI lineage: Bacteria > Bacillati > Actinomycetota > Actinomycetes > Mycobacteriales > Nocardiaceae > Nocardia > Nocardia sp. NPDC050793. The sequence continues at coordinate 10,534 of NZ_JBFAHG010000012.1, read as the reverse complement.
CCGCGGCCACCTGGCCGACCGCGCCCATCACCTGACCGACCAGACCGCGCAAGTCGATGGCCTGTGTACCGACGTCCGCCTTGACCTCGGCCCACGGATCGCCGAGCTCCTCGCGGTGCGCGGCGACATATTCGGTGCCGGCCTCGGTCAGCTTGGCGGTCTTACGCCCGGCGACCTTTTCGATGAGCACCAGGCCTTCGTCCTCCAGTTGCGCCAGCGCGGGGTAGATCGATCCGGGGCTGGGCCGCCAGATGTCGTCGCTGCGCTCGCGGATCTGCTGGATCAGTTCGTAGCCGTGCATCGGCCGCTCGGTGAGCAGCAGCAGCACGGCGGCGCGCACGTCGCCGCGCCGGCCACGGCCGCCGCGTCCCCGACCGCGTCCGAAGTGCGGGCCGTAGCCGGGGTCGAAGCCGGGCCCGAACTCCGGACCGAAGCCGTGCCTGCCGCCGCGCCGGTGGTGCCGACGGTCGGGACCGAACTCTCCGCGTCCCGGCTTGCGCCAGCGGCCGCCCCGTCCGAAGTCCCCGTTCTGCATGTTCTCGATGTTCTCCATGGAAGCCTCCTCGGGCTCTCGTGTTCGTTTCATAGTATCGACGATATATCGACAATGCATCGAGTGCAAGGTCTTCTGAAGCATTCCCGTGCCGCGAAACGACTCGGGCGCGCCCGGCACCACACGGTGCACGGGCGCGCCCGATGCGCACGTCGTTACAGCGAACCGATCCAGCCCTGGAGTCGCCTCCCCTCGGCGGCCATCAGATCGGGGTCGCGAAAGGTGTTGGTCAGCACGGAGATTCCCTGATATGCGGCGATGAGCGCCACCGCGAGCTCCCGCGCATCGGAGCGGCCGATTTCCGCGAACTGCCGCTCGGCCCAGTCCACCAGCGTCCGCATCACCTCGGCCGCCCGCCCGTCCAGCGGGTCGGGACGCTTGTGCAGCTCAGCGGTCAGGGACCCGAAGGGGCAGCCATACCGGACGGCCATCTCCCGCTCGTCGACCCAGCCCTGAATCAGCGCCTTCAATCGCTCCTGAGGCGTCGCAAGGGCATCCAGAGCGGCGATCAGCTCGTCCAGCCCACGCGCGTGCGCCCCGATGGCGGCCTCGAGCAGCTGATCCTTTGTCTTGAAGTAGTAGTACACATTGCCAACGGGCACCTCGGCGGCGCGCGCGATGTCGGCGATGGTGGTCTTCTCGATGCCCCGCTCGTAGAACTCGCGCACCGCCGCATCGACCAGCCGCTCGCGCTTGCCCGCCTTCTCGACTGAGTTAGTCACACAACTAACTATAGACAGCCGGATGATCTTCGGCTAGGTTCTATTTAGTCAGCCAACTAACTAGGAGTGCATATGATCGTGGTGACCGGGGCGACCGGCAATATCGGGCGTTCGCTCGTCCCGCTGCTCGCGGCGGCGGGCGCGCAGGTGACGGCCGTCTCGCGCGGAGTCGGCGATGTCGCGCTGCCCGAAGGAGTCCGCCATGTCACGGCCGATCTCGGGGACCCCGCGAGCCTCTCCCCCGCCCTCGCGGGCGCCGAGGCGCTGTTCCTGTTGATCACCGGCGAGCAACTGATGGCGGGACCGGAGCCGGAGGAAGTCCTCGGCGTCGCCGCCGCCGCGGGAGTGCGGCGGGTGGTCTTCGTGTCCTCGGTAGGCACGCAGACCCGGCCGGAAGCGGCGGGCTATGACCGAATCCGTGCCTACGAGAAGGCCATTCAGGCTTCTGACCTGGAATGGACCATCCTGCGGCCGGGTGGCTTCTTCAGCAACACCTACGCGTGGGTGGAGTCGGTGCGGGCCGAGGGCGTCGTCGCCGCGCCGTTCGGATCGGTCGGGTTGCCGTCGGTGGACCCGGCCGACATCGCGGCCGTCGCCGCCGCGGCACTGCGCGAAGACGGGCACGCCGGTCGGATCTACACCCTGACCGGACCCGCGCTCAGCACCCCGCGCGAGCAGGCAGCGGCGCTCGGCGCGGCGCTCGGCACCGAGGTTCGGTTCGTCGAGCTCACCCCCGCCCAAGCCCGCGAGGGCATGCTGCGCTTCATGCCGGAAGCGGTCGCCGACCACACGCTGGAGATTCTGGGCGCACCCACGCCCGACGAGCTGCTGGTCAGCGGGGACGTCGAGAAGGTGCTCGGCCGGTCGGCGGGCACGTATGCCGAATGGGCAGAACGGAATCGGGCCGTCTTCGCCTGAGGGCATCCGGATCGACGGGAGGTGGCCGGACGACGACGTCCGGCCACCTTCGACAGCGTCTGCTCGAGGTTCGGACGCGGCCCATGCGCGTCCGGGCGTTCAGCCGATGTCGATCGGGTCGATCTGGACGCGGAGGGGGGCGTCGGAACGGTGGGTGCTGCGGACGGCTTGCGCGGCGGTGAGTGCGCGAGAGAGGGCGGCCCCGGAGCGGCGGGGGACGCGCAGGAGCATGCGTTCGACTTCGGCCGGGGAGTCGCCGGAGAACGGTTTGCGGGCGGTGGCGGGCAACGGGACCGGACCGAGCACTTCCACATCCGCGGGAAGGTCGGCGGCGGAGAGCAATTCATCGATGGCATCGGTAGCGCCGTCCACCGCGGCCAGCCGGACCGCGGGCGGGAAGCCGACCTCGGCGCGGGCGTCTACTTCGGCGCGGGCATGTCCGAGCGGGTCCCAGCGCACCAGCGCCTGCACGGTCGGCAGGGACGGCTCGGCCATCACCACGACCTGACCGTGCGGACGTACCAGCGCGGCGGCCGACATCCAGCGCCGCAGCGCGTCCTCGGCGGCCCGCAGGTCGGCGCGACTCAGCAGCGCCCAGCCGTCCAGCAGGAGTGCGACACCGTATCCGCCACGCACCACCGGTTCCGCGCCTACGGTGGAGACGATCACCTGCGGTCCCGGTTCGACAGTGTCCAGCACAGCGCCGCCGCCGGAACCGCGGATCGGCACGCCGGGGAAGGCGCGGCCCAGCTCCTCGGCGGTGCGGGCGGCGCCGATCACCACCGCGCGCAAGGCGCGAGAGGCGCAGGCCGGGCAGCGGAAGGCGGCCTCGGTGATGCCGCACCAGCGACAGCTCGGGCTGTGGGCTTCGTCGCGGTCGTCGCGGCCGCGGGTGCCTTCCGGTAGCGCCAGCGGGCCGTTGCAATGCCTGCACCGCGCGGGCGTGCGACACTTCGCGCAGGCCAGCGCGGGGACATAGCCGCGGCGCGGCACCTGCACCAGCACCGCGGCGCCCTCCTTCAGCGCCGCCCGCGCGGCCGCGAACGCGACGCCGGGGATGCGGACGGCCCGCGCGACCGGATCGCGCTCCAGCGCCACATCGCTGTCGCCGGGAGCGCTGATCCGCGGCGCGGCCTTGCGCAGCACCGAGCGATCGGCGACGAGGTCGTGCGCCCACCCGGAATCGACCACCGCCTGGATCTCCGCGGTGCGCGCGAAGCCTGCCGCGACGAACGCCGCCCCGGTCTCGTGCACCCGCAGCATCGACACCTCCCTGGCGTGCGGGTAAGGGGCGCGGGGTTCGGCGTAGGTGTCGTCGCCGTCGTCCCAGATCGCGACGAGGCCCAGATTCGCCGCGGGCGCGAACACGGCGCTGCGCGTACCGACCACAACCCGCGCGCTCCCCCGCAACACCGCGAGCCACCGCCGGTATCGCGCAGCGGGCCCCAACCCGGCCGTCAATCCGACGGCCGAATCCCCTACCAGCCGAACACATTCCGCGAGTACCCGAGCCAGATCCCGCTGGTCGGGCACCATCAGGATCGCGCTGCGCCCCGCCGCGACCACGGTCGCGGCCAGCTCGGCGAGCCGCCGCGCCCAGTCCTCCCCCGGCATCGCCTGCCACGCCGCGCGCACGCCTTTGCCTCGGCCCAGCGCCGCGAGGAAAGCACCACCGTGGACGTAGCGCTCCCACGGAGCGGTGTCGAAGGACGGCTCGGATCGCTCGGTAATCTCGGAGGCCTGCTCGGACAAGGAATTCGAGGCGGAGATGTCGCTCACGTCATCGACGGCGGCATCAGCGGGCAGGCCACCGACATCAGCGGGTACGCCGTCGGCATCGGATTCGGCCGCGCAGCGCTCGTCGTCGACCTCGGACGGGACGGCGGCGGGTGCCCGAGAATCGTTCTCGCCGGGCACATCTCGAAGCCCGTCCGCGGCCTCGCCGCGTGCGATCACTGGCTCCGAATCGAACGTCTCCGAATGGTCGATCGAATCGTCTGATACAGAGCCGTTTTCGGCGATTCGCATCGGCGCGCTGTCCGCGTCGAGAGCAGGCACTTTCTGCCGCAGGGGTTTCGAATCAAAGACCGCAGTCACGGGGACATCGGTTGCGTCTTCGTCTGCGAACGAATCGTCTGGTACAGAGCCGTTTTCGGCGATTCGTACCGGCGCGCCGTCCGCATCGGGTCCAAGCGCATCCTGCTGTGCGAGCTTTGGATCGGAGACCGAATCGGTTGCTTCTTCCGCTGCGGACGACTCGTCCGGCGCGATATCGGTGGCAGCCGTCTTCTTGGTCCCCCCGTTCTCCGTCCGCGCGTGCCGCGGCGGGATGGCCAGGCGCAGGACATCGGCGCGGGTGCCCGCGTAGCGGGCGGCGATGGCGGTCGCCAGGCGCAGGATCTCGGGGGTGAGGACCCGTTCCGCCGAGACGACGCGCTCCAGCTCGACGAGTTTGCCGCCGTGCTCGCTGTGAGTGAGGCGAGCGAGCAGATAACCGTCGACGAGACGGCCCGCGAAGCGCACGCGCACCCGCACGCCCGGCTGAGCGATCTCGTCGAGTTCGGGGGGCACCAGGTAGTCGAAATCGCGGTCCAGGTGCGCGGGCGTCAACAGCGGAAGCACCCGCGCGATGGGTCGCGCGGGTGCTTCCGGTGTTGTCGTCGATTCCACGGACACATCATCCGCGGGGGTGGCGGACAGGCCCGCCGTGGGTCGGTTCACTCCGCCCGGTCGGACTACAGACCGGCGGCCGCGCGCAGCTTGTCGGCGCGGTCGGTGTGCTCCCAGGGCAGGTCGACATCGGTGCGGCCGAAGTGGCCGTAGGCCGCGGTCGGCGCGTAGATCGGGCGCAGCAGGTCCAGGTCGCGGATGATGGCGCCGGGACGCAGGTCGAAGACCTCGGTGATGGCGCTCGAGATGCGCTGCGGGTCGACCTTCTCGGTGCCGAAGGTCTCGACGAACAGACCGACCGGGGCCGCCTTGCCGATGGCGTAGGCGACCTGCACCTCGACCCGGTCGGCCAGGCCGGCGGCCACCACGTTCTTGGCGACCCAGCGCATGGCGTACGCGGCCGAACGGTCGACCTTCGACGGGTCCTTGCCGGAGAACGCGCCGCCGCCGTGCCGCGCCATGCCGCCGTAGGTGTCGACGATGATCTTGCGGCCGGTCAGGCCCGCGTCGCCCATCGGGCCGCCGAGCACGAACTTGCCGGTCGGGTTGACCAGCAGCCGGACGTCGGCGATGTCCAGGCTGGGCAGGTTCAGGTCGGCGAGCACCGAGTCCAGAACCTTCTCCCTGATGTCCGGGGTGAGCAGGTTGTCCAGGTCGATGTCGGCGGCGTGCTGGGTCGAGACGACCACGGTGTCCAGGCGAACAGGCCGGTGACCGTCGTATTCGATGGTGACCTGGGTCTTGCCGTCGGGACGCAGGTACGGCAGCACGCCGGACTTGCGGACCTCGGTCAGCCGCCGCGAGAGCCGGTGCGCGAGCGCGATCGGCAGCGGCATCAGCTCGGGGGTGTCGGTGTTCGCGTAGCCGAACATCAGGCCCTGGTCACCCGCGCCCTGCTTGGCGATCTCGTCGTCTTCGCCGCCGACGCGCGCCTCGTGCGAGGTGTCGACGCCCTGTGCGATGTCCGGCGACTGGGCGCCGATGGCGATGTTCACGCCGCACGAGTTGCCGTCGAAACCCTTTGCGGACGAGTCGTATCCGATCTCGAGGACCTTCTCGCGGACGATACGCGGGATGTCGGCGTAGGCGGAGGTGGTCACCTCGCCGGCGACGTGGACCTGACCGGTGGTGACGAGCGTCTCCACGGCGACCCGGCTGCGCGGGTCTTCCGCCAGCAACGCGTCGAGGATGGAATCGCTGATGGCGTCACAGATCTTGTCCGGATGACCCTCGGTCACGGACTCACTGGTGAATAGGCGGCTGCCAGACGTGCGCACAGTTGTTCCCTCTCCCTCAACGGGTTTCTCGTAACGGATGGCGACAGCGACAGTAATGCGATACCGCCGTCGCGCAACCCTTCATCTCAGACTATTCCAAACCCTGGACGCGTCGAATCCGCCGGTTATCGCCGTCTCAGACTATCCGGAACCGCGGCGGTCGCGACGCACATTCGCGCACCGCGCCGACAGCCGAGGCCCGATCCGATCGATCGGCGCGGCAACGGAATTCGATCGCGTCCAACTTACCTGGCGCGCAGCAGCGGACCCAACGCGTCGAGCACCCTGCTGGCGAGCAGCGCCTTCGACCCGTGGTCGAGGGCCTGTTCGGTGCCGTCGGCGCCGAGCAGCCAGCCGTCGTTGGTGTCGACCTCGAAGGCCTTGCCCTCGCCGACCGCGTTGACCACGAGCAGGTCGCACCCCTTGCGGGCCAGCTTGGCGCGCGCGTGGGTGAGCACGTCGCCGTGCTCGTCACCGGTCTCGGCCGCGAAACCGACGATCGCGGTGCCGGACAGCTGGCCGTCGCGCCGCGACTGCACCAGCCCGGCGAGGATGTCGTCGGTCTTGGTCAACGGGATGACGTCCGGCTCGCCCGCGCCCTTCTTGATCTTGGCCGCGGCCACGTTGGTCGGCCGGAAATCGGCCACCGCCGCCGCCATGATCACCGCGTCCGCGCCGACCGCGTGCTTCTCCACGGCGGTCTTGAGCTGTTCGGCGGTGGTGATGTGCACCAGGTCGACGGCCGCGGGCGCGGCCATCTCGATCGTGTTGCCCGCGATGAGCGTGACGTGCGCGCCGCGCTGCGCGGCGACCCTGGCCAGCGCGTAGCCCTGCTTGCCCGAGCTGCGGTTGCCGAGGAAGCGCACCGGGTCCAGCGGTTCCCTGGTGCCGCCAGCGGTGATCACCACGCGGCGGCCGACCAGATCGCGCGGGATGGCGTCGGCGCGCTCCAGGAGCAGCGAAGCCAGCCCGAAGATCTCCTCGGGCTCGGGCAGCCTGCCGGGACCGGTGTCGGTGCCGGTGAGGCGCCCAGAGGCGGGTTCCATGACCGTCGCGCCGTGCCTGCGTAGCGTCTCGACGTTGGCCACCGTCGCCGGGTGCTCCCACATCTCGGTGTGCATCGCGGGCGCGAAGAGCACGGGACATCGTGCCGTCAGCAGCGTCGCGGTGAGCAGGTCGTCGGCGCGACCGTGCGCGGCGCGCGCGATCAGGTCGGCGGTGGCGGGGGCGATGACCACGAGGTCGGCCTCCTGCCCCAGCCGAACGTGCGGGACCTCGGGCACGTCCGTGAACACGTCGGTGTGCACCGGGTTCCCGGACAGCGCTTCGAAGGTCGCCTTGCCGACGAACTGCAGCGCCGACTCGGTGGGGATCACCCTGACCTCGTGCCCGGTCTCGGTGAAACGCCGGACGAGCGCGCAGGCCTTGTAGGCGGCGATCCCTCCGCTGACACCGACGACGATGCGTGTGGTCACTACGCCTCCGTGGGCTCTTCCCCGGCCACGCGGGGGGTTCGATACGGCATCACGCGCGGACGCGGGAGGGGTTACTCGCCCTCGGAGTGCTCGAGCAGGTCGGAGTGGATCTCGCGCATGGCCACCGACAGCGGCTTCTCCTGCAGGCCCGGCTCGACCAGCGGGCCGACGTACTCGAGGATGCCGTCGCCGAGCTGGTTGTAGTAGTCGTTGATCTGGCGGGCCCGCTTGGCGGCGTAGATGACCAGCGCGTACTTGGACGACGTGCGCTCGAGCAGCTCGTCGATCGGCGGGTTGGTCAGGCCGACCGGGGTGTCGTACGCGGGCGCGGTCTTGGTGTCGCTCACTGGTGAGGCTCCTGCGGGTTGTCGTGGGAAAAATCAGCGGTCGATCGAGCGTGCCACGTCAGCGCCCTTGCCCCGGCCGAGACCGGGACGCGGGTGTTCGGCAACTACCTCGAATTTGTGCTAACGAACAACGATACCAACTGCTCACAGGCGCTGGTCACCTCGTCGTTCACGATGACGATGTCGAACTCGTCACAGGCCGCGAGTTCGGTCCTCGCTGTCTGCAGCCTGCGCTCGATCACTTCCGGCGATTCGGTGCCGCGCGAGGTGAGCCGGGAGACCAGTTCGTCCCAGCTCGGCGGGGCCAGAAAGACCAGAAGAGCGTCCGGCATCGCCCGGCGCACCGAGCGCGCGCCTTCGAGATCCACCTCGACGAGCACGGGCATGCCCGCGTCGAGCGCCTCGCGCACCGGCCCGGCCGGGGTGCCCGACCGCTGCAGGCCGCCGTGGATGTCCGCCCATTCCAGGAGTTCGCCCGCCTCGATCATGGCGTCGAACCGCTCACGGGAGACGAACTGGTAGTCGAGTCCGTCGACCTCCCCGGGCCGCGGGGCCCGGGTCGTCGCCGACACACTGAAGACCAGTTCGGGCAGGCGTTCCCGCACGCACCGCACGACCGTGGACTTGCCAACGGCCGAGGGGCCGACCAGTACTACCAGCCGACCCTTCCGCGTGTGTTCGACCACCCTCGTCGTCAGGCGTCGAAGTCGAAGCGGGCGAGCAGCGCCTTGCGCTGCCGATCACCGAGTCCGCGCAGACGGCGGGTGGGGGCGATCTCCAGCTCGGTCATGATCTCGGCCGCCTTGACCTTGCCGACCTTGGGCAGGGCCTCCAGCAGCGCCGACACCTTCATCTTGCCGAGGATCTCATCGGTCTCGGCATCCTTGAGGACGCTCTTCAGGTCGGTGCCGCCACGCTTCAAGCGCTCCTTGAGCTCCGCCCGAGCGCGGCGAGCGGCAGCCGCCTTCTCCAAAGCAGCGGCGCGCTGCTCGTCAGTCAGCTGGGGAAGGGCCACGGTTCCTCCGTCTCATCGTTCATTGCTTGATCTACCGCCGGTAACCCGCGCGGTCTCAGCGACCGTACCCACGACGTCCGCCGATTGCGAACCCACCCCCCAGGTCAGCGCATGATTCTGCATGCCCTAGGGGCGAGCCGGACCGGATGCGCGTCGCGCTCCGGGCGCTGCGGTGATCGTACCGCCGAATCCCGGAAACGCCCTGCTACCAGCGTTTTTTCGAAGCATTCCAGAGTTAGCGGAGCAGTTGCGGTGACGCGTCGAGACGTGTCAGCAATCGGGCAGGCTTCCGACCAGGAAGTTTCTGGAAATTTCCCGCGTGTCGCGCAATTCGTCCGCGTGTCGAATCGAACATGTGTCTCATCGGATGGGATCGGTCGCCCCCGCGGACGACGAAAAGCCTCAGCGCACTGCGTCCGGGGCAGGCGATGGAGTTGCCGGGCACGGCGTGCCGCTGAATCGCCGCCTGCGCGATTCACCACACGTCACCCAGGTTTCCCCGCGCGCAACGGCGTTAAACCCCGCAGAATGGCGGCCAGACACCGCAAAGCGGCCCGCGGGTTCGGTCGGTACCGAGCCCGCGGGCCGCGAATGCCAATGATCGAAGAATCCGGCGTTCCGGGATTCAGCGCCGCAGGAAGGCGAAATCCTCCTGGAGTGCGGCGACCCTGGCACGCAGTGCCGAGACCGAGGGCCCTTCGCGCAGCACCTCGCGCGACACGTTCGGCACCACCGCATCGAGCATCGACTCGGGCACCAGCCCGCGCACCGACTCGGGTCCGCCGCCCTGGGCGCCGACGCCCGGCATCAGGATCGGGCCGTTCAGCGCGGACAGGTCGGGAGCCTCGGCGAGGGTGGCGCCGACGACGACGCCGACCGACCCGAAATCATGGCCCGCGTTGCACGCGGCGGCCTCGTCCACCATGGTCTGGGCGATGCTGCGCCCGTCCCCCGCGCGCGCCGTCTGCACCTGCGCCCCTTCGGGATTCGAGGTGGCGGCGAGCACGAAGAGGCCGCGATGGTTGGCCGCGGCCAGTTCCAGCGCGGGCGCGAGCGAACCGAAACCGAGGTACGGCGAGACCGTCACCGCGTCCGAACCGAGCGGCCCGTCGCCGAGCCAGGTGCGGGCGTAGGCGTCCATGGTGGAGCCGATGTCACCGCGTTTGGCGTCGGCGAGCACCAGGGTGCCCGAGGCGCGCAGCACCTCGACGGTCCGTTCCAGCACCGCGATCCCGGCCGAACCGTAGGCCTCGAAGAACGCCACCTGCGGTTTGACGAGCGCGACGGTGCCGTCGAACGCCTCGACGCAGATCTCGGCGAACTTCTCCATGCCGTCGGCGCTCTCGGGCAGGCCCCAGGCCGACAGGAGCTGCGGGTGCGGATCGATGCCGACGCACAGCGGGCCGAAGTGGTGCATCGCGTGCCGCAGCCGCGCACCGAACGTTTTCATCGAATCTCCTGTGTTTTCGGCGCGCCGGGGCGCGCGGGTTCGCGGCCCCTGGTGTCTCGCGGGCCCCCGGGCCGCGAACGCGGTGGGCCGCTTCGGGTGGAGATGCC